>NZ_CP122379.1:0-1443750 GCF_029814825.1 Aequorivita marisscotiae
ATGAGCAAAACTGCGGAATCGGTTTGGAACAATTGTTTGGCTTTTATCGAAGATAACATCACTTCGCAGGCTTTTAAAACTTGGTTCGAGCCAATTAAAGCGGTTAAGCTAACGGACAATGCCCTGAGCATTCAAGTGCCAAGCAAGTTTTTTTACGAATGGCTTGAAGAACACTATGTTAAAATCTTAAAAGTAGCACTTACTAAAGAATTAGGTTCCACTGCCAAATTGGTGTACATTATTAGAATGGAAAACACCTATGGCAACAAACAACCCTTTACTGAAAAAATACCGAGTGCCAACCGAAGTAACCTACAATCGCAAGAAATAGATGTACCGGTAAAGAACAAAAGCCCAGAGCTTAAAAATCCATTTGTTATTCCCGGTATTCGCAATGTAAAAATCGAATCGCAACTCAATCCAAATTATAATTTTGAAAGTTTTCTGGAAGGCGAATCTAACCGTTTGGCCCGCTCGGCCGGACTGGCTGTTGCCAACAAACCTGGCGGAACTTCATTTAACCCTTTACTTATTTTTGGAGGCGTTGGATTAGGAAAAACCCATTTGGGGCACGCGATTGGAGTAGATATAAAAGATAAATATCCCGAAAAAACCGTACTCTATATTTCTGCTGAAAAGTTTACGCAACAATATATTGAATCGGTTAAAAAGAACAACCGTAACGATTTTATTCACTTCTATCAAATTATAGATGTGTTGATTGTGGACGATATACAATTGCTTTCTGGAAAAGCAGGCACACAGGATGTTTTCTTTCATATTTTCAATCACTTACACCAAAATGGCAAGCAAGTTATATTAACCAGCGACAAAGCTCCCGTTGATATGATTGACATAGAGCAACGTCTGCTCTCGCGTTTTAAATGGGGACTTTCAGCCGAATTAAACCACCCAGATTACGATACCCGGGTTGCCATTATAAAAAACAAACTGTATCGCGACGGGGTAGAAATGCCCGATGATATTATAGAGTTTTTGGCCAATAATATAAAGACCAATATTCGCGAACTGGAAGGCGCCATAATTTCGTTGATTGCCCACTCCTCCTTTAACAAAAAGGAAATTACAATAGAACTCGCCCGAAAAATAGTAGATAACTATGTAAAACACACCAAACGCGAAGTTTCTATAGACTACATTCAAAAAGTAGTGAGTGATTATTTCCAAATGGATGTAGATACACTGCAATCAAAAACACGAAAAAGACACATTGTACAAGCCCGACAATTGGCCATGTTTTTTGCGAAGAAATTTACAAAAGCCTCCCTTGCCTCCATTGGTTCGCAAATTGGGCAACGTGATCACGCTACGGTTCTACACGCTTGTAAAACGGTTGATAACCTCTCAAGTACCGATAAGCAATTTCGAAAATACGTAGAAGATTTAAGTAAAAAATTGACACTTTAATTATAGTTGAATTGCTCCGCTCCTCCGATGAGCGTGCACTCAGGTTTACGATTCAATTTTTTCTATAAATTTTTAAATTATACTAACTTCTAAACTACAATTCAGTTTTGAAAAAACACAAAATCCTTATGGTCTGTCTTGGCAATATTTGCCGATCGCCCTTGGCCGAGGGAATTTTAAAGTCGAAGATAGACACTTCAAAAGTACACGTAGATTCTGCCGGAACAGGACATTGGCACGTGGGCGATACGCCAGATAAAAGAAGTATTGCGGTAGGAAAAAAATACAATATTGATATTACCCAACAACGCGGAAGACAATTTAATGTAAAGGATTTTGATGAATTCGATTTAATTTACGTTATGGACAACAGCAATAAAGATGATGTTTTGGCCCTTGCTAAAACCGACGCGCATCGCCAAAAGGTAAAATTGATTCTCGATGAAATCTTCCCCGACGAAAATGTAGATGTTCCCGACCCATATTTTGGCGGAGATTCCGGATTTGAAAATGTGTATAAAATGCTCGATGAAGCTTGCACGCAAATTGCCCAAAGGTTTTAATACTATTTACGGCTGATTTTCTTATATTTAATACATCACTAAAAAAATTAGCTATGAAAAACACACTACTCTCCCTACTCTTTTTTATAATTTCAGCATCGGTTTTTTCTCAAGATGTAAGCATAGAATTGTTTAAAGACAACTTTAATCAACCTTTGAGCTTACAGCATGCCAACGACGACCGTTTATTTGTTGTTGAAAAAGGTGGGCAGATAAAAGTAATTCAGGGCGATGGCACCATAAATAGCACACCATTTTTAAACATTTCGGCCCAAATATCAACAAATAGCGAGCGTGGCTTGCTTGGCATGGCTTTTCATCCAGAATATGCTAATAACGGTTATTTTTATGTGAATTACACCGATATAAGCGGCAACACACAAATTTCAAGATTTACGGTAGATAGCACAAATCCCGATTTGGCAGATCCAGCTTCAGAATTACCAATTCTTGACTATTCCCAGCCGGCTCCAAACCACAACGGCGGTAATTTGGCTTTCGGACCTGATGGGTATTTGTATATTGCTTCCGGAGATGGCGGCAGTAGTGGCGATCCTGACAACCGAGGACAGAATTTAGGTTCTCTTTTAGGAAAAATCCTGCGCATTGATATTGATAATCCCAGCGGCGGTAACAACTACGGAATTCCAGCGAGCAATCCGTTTGTGGGAAATCCGGATGCGCTTGATGAAATTTGGGCATACGGTTTACGTAATCCGTGGCGATTTTCGTTTGATTTTGTCGCGAATAATCTATGGATTGCAGATGTAGGCCAAACAAGCCGCGAAGAAATAAACAGAGTTAATGTTACCGAAGCAGGCATAAATTACGGATGGAGATGCTATGAAGGCACCCAGCCCTTTAACACACAAAATTGCCCGCCACAGTCTGAATTAACCTTTCCATTAGCAGAATATACCCATAGTAGCGGCAATTGTTCCATTTCGGGAGGATATGTTTACAGAGGCTCCATTTATACAGATATTTCTGGACTTTACTTTTTCGCAGACTTTTGTAGTGGGCTTATTGGAACTGTGGACAATGCCGGAACTTTAGTAGAACACGGCACTTTTACTGGAAGTTGGGTTTCTTTTGGTGAAGATGTTAATAACGAACTTTATATAATAGATCTTGGCGGCTCCATTTATAAAGTTAAAGGAGGCGAAATTGCCAATACTGAAGCCTTTTTAATGGAAAATAGTTTGCATATGCTTCCAAATCCCGCTTCAGAAAATGTTTCTTTTCATTTAAAGGATGGCGTTCTCAAAACTATTTCACTTTTTAATATTGAAGGGCGTTTAGTTCTTTCGGAAGAAAATATTTTAAGTAGTGAAAAAGTAATTTCGATTTCAAATTTAGAGACGGGAATTTATTTTGCCAAAATTATTTCAGCCAAGGAACAAACAACCGTAAAAAAACTAATTATTCAATAATGCATTCAAAAAAAGGAAATTTATACCTTATTCCCTGCCCGATGGGCGATGTTCAGCCCCTGGCAGTACTTCCCATTTCAGTAAAAAAGGCAATCGAAAAAATAGACCATTACATTGTTGAACACGAAAAAAATACCCGGCGCTTTATAAAAACAATTGTACCTGAAAAAAAACAACCCAACCTAAAGTTTCAGGAAATAAATAAATTTACCCAACCTGAGGAAATTCCTGCGATGCTCAATCCGTGTTTAGAGGGTTTTGATGTTGGTGTAATTAGCGATGCCGGCTGTCCGGGAATTGCAGACCCTGGCGCGCGTGCCGTACATTATGCCCACGAACTTGGCATTAAGGTGGTTCCTTTAGTGGGACCATCTTCCATACTTTTGGCAATGATGGCCAGTGGGTTTAACGGTCAGAATTTTGCATTTAACGGATATTTACCCATTGATAAAAGTGAACGTAAAAGGGAATTAAAACGTCTGGAAAAAATTTCAAAAGAGCTTGATCAATCGCAGCTCTTTATTGAAACGCCCTACCGCAATAATCAAATGCTACAAAGCCTCACCGAAAATCTTAATCCGCAGACACAAATTTGTGTTGCTTGCGATATTACTCTTGCTTCAGAATATATAAAAACCGCAACTGTGAATTCATGGAAAAAAATAAAGGTGGACCTTCATAAAAGACCCACCTTATTTATAATTCAAGGATATTAACTATATAATTCTCGGCTTTTTATTCGCCACAATATGCGAAGTATCGTAGCCGGAAAACTTGCGCAAATAATAACGAATTGAAGTACCGTTAGCATCTTCAAAACGATTTGTTCCTGCGCTTCTAAGGAATTTTTTTACATTGCCTGCTCCCGCTAAATGGGCAGCAGCTAAAATTCCCGATTCGGTAATTTTTACCCCGGCCATGGTTTTGCCAACTGAGCGCTTAATATCTTTGCGCAAAATCCACTTGTTTAATGAAGTATAGGCCATAAAGGCGGCTTCCTGTTGGCGCGTATCGTAAAGAAAATTATCGGCATTTTTAAGCCCCATCATTCTAAGGGTGGCTTTTGAAAACTGATATTTTCCCATATAACCATAATCGTTAACGATCTGGTAATCTCCTCTTGATTCTTTAAAACCAAGAGCTTCTTTAAACCCTAAATAGGATTTACCCAAAAATAAATTATATTGTGGGATCACAGGTGCTAATAATGGAGTGAGTTCAGCTTCTGTGGGAACGTGATAGTATAACTCTAATCCTTCCGTGCTAAATGCAGAAAAATCGTGGCTATCTTTTGAAATGAAACCTGTCCCTACTAGTACAGTAACGACAAGTAATACTGCAATTAGATATATTCTTTTTTTCATTAAGTTTAAAATTCGGATGTAAAATTACATCGTCGTTTCAGCCGGCAAAGATAATACTTTTTTTTAATAATCTGATTTGTAGGCTGTTAAAATAATATTAAATAAAAAACCAGGCTTGTCAACCTGGTTTCTTCAATAATTATAATGTCGCTCTAGCGTTGTTGTCAGGGAGTATATGGGAGATATCGTAATCTACAAAGCGTTTCATATATTTTGTAATGGGTACATGATTCGCATCTCTAAAAACGTATTCTCCTTGGCTATCCAGAAATTTTTTTACATTTCCGGCTCCTCCCAAATGTGCCGCAGCCAAAAGGCCCGATTCGGATATTTTAACACCATTAATAATTTTGCCGTTATATTCATCAATATAATCCCTAAGCACCCATTTGTTTTTAGAAATTAACGCTTTAAACGCTTTTTCCTGTAACAAAGGGCTGTTTAAAAATAGGGACGTATTGGTAATTCCTACCCAGTGAAGGGTAGAACGGCCAAACTGGTATTTGCCCAAATAACCCAATCTGTTCACGGCTCTGTAATTTCCACTGCTTTCGCTAAAGCCGAGGTCATGACAGAAACCCTGGAACGACTTCCCAAGAAAAGGAACACTATCTTGAGAATTCAAATTCACTTCGTATTCGTAAGGAACATGGGCTACGTTCCCTACAATATCTGTAGCGAATATAGAACTGCTGTAATCTACTCTTTTTGAAGAGAATGCCATTGCAACAAATGCTGCAACAGCCAGCAGCGCAGACAATTTCATAAAACGTTTTGTCATGTTTTACTTAGTTTTAAATTATAATTATCGCGTCATCGCTTTGTGCGAGACGAAATAAAATCTTTAAAAAAACAAACACACATTTTTGGCAAACGTATATTCGCCGCGCTATATGAAAAAACTATGCCAAAGAACGATTGACTATCGCATTTACACTTGACGGTCAATATCTTATAAATTAAAAGATAAGAAAAATGATAAAAACATTAGCAGGATTAACAAAATTTAACCTGCCTAGTAATTGGTTTTAACAAGATTTAAAAACCATTTATTACCTCATTAATCCCTGATTATTTACCCAACGCACATATTCTGCCTTGTTAACATTGTGCTGTGCTAAGCTTTTGGCAAACTTGTGATAACCAAAGTTGGTTACATCGGCAACAAAATAGTAATAGTCGTGCTTTTCGGGGTTTAATACGGCGTCTATTGAAGAAATATCGGGCATTGTAATGGGTCCTGGTGGTATGCCTGCATATTTGTACGTGTTATAAGGCGAATCTAATTCCAAATCTTTATAAAGTACTCGTTTTATAATTTGGTTATAATCACCACTTTCGCGTTTAATCGCATAGATAACCGTGGGGTCTGCCTGAAGCAACATACCCACTCGCAGCCTGTTAAGGTAAACCCCTGCCACCCTTGGCCGTTCATCTACCTTTGCTGTTTCTTTTTGTACAATAGATGCTAACGCCATAACTTGTTCTTTCGTAAGATTTAAGTTTTTAGCCTTTTTAATTCTAGCTTCGTTCCAAAATCTTTCGTATTCGGTTTTCATTCTATCGCGAAAAGTTTTCGCAGAGCTATTCCAATAAAATTCGTAGGTATTTGGGATATACATAGATAGGCCCGTTTCTTTAGTCATTCCCACTTCTTTTAAAAACTCGGGATCGGTCATTGCCTGCAAGAGCGATAGGCTATCGGCTTCAATTTGGTTTGCAATATGGCCGGCCAAATCTTCCAACCGTTCCTGATTGTTGAATTTTACATTGATAGGAATATTTCTACTTCGGAGCGTGTTTACTATATCATTATTGGTCATTCCCTTCCTAATTATAAAATGACCCGGTTTAATATTTGAAGTATATTGCTTTTGGTCTGCAATAGTTCTAAACGATTCGGCATCCTTTAAGAGCGGTTCAATTTCTTCAACCACATCAATTATTGTAGCATTGGTAGGAATATAAACATGCGCTTCCTTGTTGTTAAAAGCGGTATTTCCAGTAAATGCTGTGTCGTAAATATACCACGCAAAGAAGCCCATTACAACGGCTCCGAGGAAAAAGATGGCTATTAATATTTTTTTTATATACATTTTTTAAAGTGTGATCGCAGTACTACGAATTGTTGATTAATTGATAAAAATATTCACTTTTATATCTTCCGTTTGCAAATACCCAGTCCCTTTTTAGACCGGCTTTTATAAAACCTGCCTTTTCAAATAGATTTATACTGCCTTCATTTTCTTCCGTAATTCCCGCAAAAATCTGATGCACCTTTAAATGTTCAAAAACGTAATTGCAGGTAAGCTGCAATGCTTCTGCCGCAAAGCCCTTTCGTTTATGGGCTTCAGAAAATATTACAATACCTACCCCTACTCTGCTGTGTTTTGGATCAAAGTCAAACAAATCTATAAAACCTACTTGAGCAGAATCATTATTTTTACAAATTACGAGTCGCAATTGCTGCACATCGTAAATAGAGCGATGGCTATTTTCTAAATATTGTTGCAAAATATACTTAGAGTAGGGCGTTGTGGTATTGCTAACTTCCCAAAGCGATTCGTCGTTTTCTAGAGTATAAAGAAAATCCAGATCTGAAAGTTCCAAAGCGCGTAAAAAAATATTTTCTCCTCTTAACGTTTCCATTGCCAAATTCCTTTAAAAACCATGGTTGCAGGTCCTTCTAAATATATATCTGTATAATGCGAATCTATTTTATTAAAGCGCACTTGCAGTTGCCCGCCGGGGGTATTTAGCGTTAATTTATTTTCTGAAGTATTCTCCGTTTCAAACATTGCCAGTGCCACAGCAGTTACACCTGTTCCGCACGAAAGAGTTTCATTTTCCACTCCCCGCTCGTAGGTACGGACTGAAAAAGTGGAAGCGTTTTGCTTTTCAACAAAGTTTACATTTGCACCATCTGTTCCGTAAATTTTATTTCGAATATTTCTACCTTCCCCAAAAACATCAAAGTTTTGCAAATCTGAAACCATTTCAACGTGATGCGGTGAGCCCGTATTCAAAAAAGTATAAGCGTCTGTAACTTCAAAAGTTTCTACATCATTCATTTTTAATGAAACCCCTTCATTATTAATGGTAGCCTCGTGCATCCCGTCAACGGCTTCAAAAGTGGTGCGTCCGGAAATAATTTCCAGATAATTGGCAAAGTGAACAATACACCTTCCACCGTTACCGCACATTGTACTTAGGTTTCCGTCACTATTGTAATAAACCATTTTAAAATCTGCAGTAGGATGGTTTTCCAACAGAAGCAAGCCATCTGCACCTACGCCAAAACGGCGGTCGCAAATTTTGGCCACAAGCTGCGAATCTTTCTTCGGGAAAAATTCTTCGCGATTATCGAGAATCACAAAATCGTTGCCTGTGCCCTGATATTTGTAGAAAGTAAATTCCATAGTGCGCAAAGATATAAAAAGCCATGAGGTGTATCGTTGATATTTAGACGTTAAATGCAAGTTAAAACCAAAAACTTGGCATACTATTTTCGGACTATCTTGGTTAAATTTGTAGAGGTATTCGTAAATATTTCTTCAGAAAACAGATTTTCAGATCCATCTTCCGCGATTGAAAATGCTGAAACATTAAAAAATGAAAAACTTGAAAACAAAGTTTTCATATAAAATAAAGTTAGTATTAATTAAAAATTTTATACAATGAAGCAAACAATCCGTTTATTTCTTGTTGCGCTATTTGCTGGCGCCATTACGCTTGGAGGCTATAAATACTTTGAAGAAAAGGAGCTTATTGCCATTGAAACACCTTCACAAACTAAATTTATTCCTACCAATTATGCTGGTTCGGCGGCAGAAATGACAACCGATTTTACCGAAGCTGCAGAAAAAACAGTACACGCTGTGGTTCACGTAAAAAACACTACTGTTAGCAGACAACCCACCAATATATTCGAGTATTTGCAAGGCGGTGGCCAACCACGCGCTATGGTTGGCAGTGGTAGCGGAGTAATTATTTCGCCGGATGGTTATATAGTAACCAACAATCACGTTATTGCCAATGCTACAAATCTTGAAGTTACCTTAAACAACAACAAAACATTTAAGGCCGAATTGATTGGAACGGACCCAAATACAGACATAGCGCTGATAAAGATTGAAGACGAAAACGACTTTCCCTACATACCCTTTGGCGACTCGAACAATGTAAAAATTGGCGAATGGGTACTCGCGGTGGGAAATCCGTTTAACTTAACCTCAACGGTTACCGCCGGAATTATTAGTGCCAAGGCACGCGATTTAAATCAGTTTGACGGTAATACGCAATCCTTCATCCAAACTGATGCCGCTGTAAACCGTGGAAACAGCGGTGGTGCACTGGTAAATACGCGAGGCGAATTAATTGGCATAAACACAGCTATTACCTCAGAAACTGGAAGTTATGTGGGGTATTCGTTTGCGGTTCCATCAAATAATGCCCGAAAAGTAATTGAAGACATCTTAGAATACGGCGATGTACAGCGTGGAATATTAGGAATACAAGTTGGCAATATTAGTCCGCAAATAATTGAAAAATTTGGACTTAACGAAACCCAAGGGGTATTTGTAGGCGGCATTGAAAAAGGAAGCGGTGCCGATAAAGCTGGTATAAAAAAAGGCGATATTATAAAGCAATTGGACGGTTACAAGGTTAGAAAATTTGCCGACCTTTCGGGCTATTTAGGATCTAAACGCCCCAAGGATATTGTAGAAGTAACCGTAATGCGCGACGGAGAAATTAAGAAATTTCCTGTAAAACTTATTAAACTGGAAACTTTTTCGATTGATGATTTGGGGGTAGAAGTAAAAAATATTTCAACCGAAGAATTAAAAGCGCGCGGTCTTAAAAATGGCGTGGAGGTAACGCGAGCCTTATCACCAGAAATTGCGCGCTATAAATTGGAAGGGATTATTATTACAGCTATAAATGATGAACCCATTCACAATATTGAAGATGCAAAACGAATTATGAGTCAGCGCGATTATCGTACCCCGATAAAGATGACTTTTATGGATAATGCCGGAAACATCAATTCGTTTATTTTTAGATAGAACTATTTTTTAAAAAATTTATCACCGCTGAAATTCCAAAATTTCAGCGGTGTTTTTATTATGACTTTTTATTTCCTCAAGCCGATGAAAATAAGTAGTTTTGCACAAAATTTTAACACGCTCCACGTACTTCAAACTACACAACCAAACTGAAGACGCGGACTTAAAAAATGTATCCTTATGAGTTTTGATGACGTTTATGAAAAAGAACTGTCTTTTCAAACTGACCGCCGAAAAGCTTCAGTAGAATTTATTAAAATCATTAGCGACCTTTGGTACGATAAGTCCATTGAACTGGTACTTTTCCGCAACCAACTTATAGACCGCAATGTGAGTGAAATTTTAAACCTGCACGAATATGCAGGTGAATTTGTAAAAAAGCCAATTTCAATTTTTGATTCTGTTGAAATTGCGCAGGCGATTAAAACATTAGATCTCCCTCCAGCAAAGTTAGACATTGGGAAACTTACTTACGAGTTTCATCTAGAAGACGATAAATATTCGAATGCGTTGGCTTTTGTTTCAGATAAATTGAAAAATGCCAAAGAAGCCAAAACAGTGGTGCCAAAAGACGTAGTACTTTACGGTTTTGGACGTATTGGCCGTTTGCTCGCTCGCGAGCTTATGACACGAACAGGGCAAGGCAACCAACTTCGACTTCGCGCTATTGTAGTTCGCGGCAAGATGGACCAAACGGTTTTAGACAAGCGTGCTTCATTATTGCAATTTGATTCGGTTCATGGCGATTTCCCCGGAACTGTGCGCACAGATCTTGAAAACAACGCCTTAATAATTAATGGCACCACCGTTCATATTATTAACGCCAATAATCCAGAGGATATTGACTACACACAATACGGTATTGAAGATGCTTTAATTATTGACAATACGGGTGCATTCCGCGACGATAAAGAATTAGGCCGCCATTTAAAAGCGAAAGGCGCTGCAAAGGTATTGCTCACTGCCCCGGGAAAAGGCGTGCCAAATATTGTTCACGGTGTAAACCAGAATGAATACGACCCAAATACGGTTGATATATTTTCGGCAGCTTCTTGTACAACTAATGCCATCACTCCTATTTTAAAGGCAATTGAAGATTCTTTCGGCGTAGTTCGTGGGCATTTGGAAACCATTCACGCCTATACAAACGACCAAAATTTGGTTGATAATATGCACAGCAAATACCGTCGCGGTCGTGCTGCAGCATTAAATATGGTAATAACAGAAACTGGTGCTGGAAGTGCGGTTGCAAAGGCGTTACCTGAATTAGCCGGCAAACTTACCTCCAACGCTATTCGTGTTCCTGTTCCAAACGGGTCATTGGTTGTTTTAAATCTAGAGGTTGGAAAATCAACTTCAAAAGATGATCTTAACGCAACGATGAAACAATATGCATTGGAAGGTGATTTAGTTGAGCAAATTCAATATTCAATAAACAACGAATTGGTTTCTAGCGATATCGTTGGTTCTTGCTCTCCCGCAATTTTTGATAGCAATGCCACCATTGTTACGGAAGACGGTAACAACGTAGTGCTTTACGTTTGGTACGACAATGAATATGGCTACAGCCACCAAGTAATTCGCTTGGCGAAATATATTGCGCAGGTTAGAAGATTTACTTACTACTAGAAAATTCATTTTATTGATTAATAGGAAAAATCCCGTCGTTTGCACACGGGATTTTTTTTATATTTGAAATCTCACTTTTTAACATAATTTTAATAATGATATACTTTTTCAGAAATTATTTCTACATTCTTTTTATT
Organism: Aequorivita marisscotiae; assembly: GCF_029814825.1. Taxonomy (NCBI): domain Bacteria; kingdom Pseudomonadati; phylum Bacteroidota; class Flavobacteriia; order Flavobacteriales; family Flavobacteriaceae; genus Aequorivita; species Aequorivita marisscotiae. The sequence continues at coordinate 11,621 of NZ_CP122379.1, forward strand.
CTTTCAACTTTCACCTTCATTTCCTGCTCAAAAGACAGCGATGACCCAGTGCCCCAAGAAACTGAAATAACCGTTACCACTAGTGATTTTTCCATAACAATAGATGAAAACCCAACAAATGGGCAAGTTATTGGAAGCGTTCAAGGAAGCACGAATGACGGCTCGGTTACATTTTCAATTACAGAACAAACACCTTCGGGCGCCTTTTCTATTGATGCAAGTTCTGGCGAACTAAAAGTTGCTGATGAATCTCTTTTTGATTTTGAAACAAATCCCACCATTACGGGAATTGTAAAAGTAACGAGTGAACCTGTTTCTGAGATTGCGTTGGCAACAATTTTCTTAACCGATTTGACTGAAAACCCTGTTTATGAAGGAGATATCCAATTAAAAACACAACAGGAAGTAATAGCTTTTGGAGCTCATAGAACCAAGCATATTACTGGAACGCTTACTATTGGAGAGACTCAATCTAATTATAGTAACATTACAGATTTAACACCTTTATCGGGACTTGAAAACATAGATGGCAACTTATATATTGTTTTTAATGGAGAATTGGTTTCTACAGCCGGACTTGAAAATATATCTAGTATTGGTGGTGATATTGCCTTTGTAGAAAACCTTTCTTTAGAACGGATTGAAGGCCTACAAAATATTACTGAAATTTTTGGCGGACTATCACTTCAAACAAATTTGAAATTAAAAACATTTAATGGATTCAATCAAATTAGAACCGTTGCTGACAAGATTATATTGAATGATAACCCAGAAATTTTAAACCTAGACTGGCTAAGTAATTTGGAGTCAATTGGGCAACCAATTAGTATGAGCTATAATACCAAAATCACTAATATTGATGGGCTTTCAAATTTGACGAATATGGGTATTGGTTTTTTGTCAATTCAAGAAAACCCTTCCCTTGAAGATTTGGATGGGTTAGAAAATGTGACTGCTACGGTTACACATCTTCTTATTAATAATAACGATTCATTACTCAATATTAATGGAGTGCGAAATATCACTCCCACAGAACATGTTTCCATTCAAGACAACGAGCTAATAACAAACCTAAGCAGCCTTTCAAATGTTGTGAGTTTAAATTACCTTACAATTGAAGGCAACGATTCTCTATTAAATTTAGAAGGGCTTAATAATCTGCAAAATATAAACAACGATTTATCTATTGGGGGCAATTTGAACCTAAAAACACTAACGGGTCTAAGTGGACTAACCAATGTTACTAATGAAATGAAAATTCTTGGCAACTACCGTCTTGAAGATTTATGTGAATTAAGAAATTTTCTAACCAATGGTAATCTAGGGTCATATAATGTCTATGGTAATTTTTTCAACCCCACTAAACAAGATATTATAGATGGAAACTGCAGTTTATAATTTAAATTAAAAAACAATGAATTTAGTTTATCAATACAAAATAATAATTGCTCTTTTTTTACTTACAGTTATTTCATGCTCTAAAGATGAGAGCGATTCATCACAAGAAATTCCAATAAGCGTCTTAGCTGCCAATTTTTCCAAAACAATGGATGAAAATCCAGATACTGGAGCAACTATAGGCACTATTACTGCATCAACAAATGAAGGGAACGTTACATTTTCAATCTCAGAACAAAATCCTTCTGGAGCATTTTCCGTTGATAATGCAACCGGCGAACTAAAAGTTGTAAATAAATCGCTTTTTGATTTTGAAACCAATCCAACAATCACGGGTATTGTAAAAGTAGCGAATGGATCTATATCTAAAAATGCTTTCGTGACCATAAATTTGAATGATATAAACGAGGATAGGGTTTTTGAAGGGCTAATTAATTTAAAAACTCAGGCAGAGGTAAATGCTTTTGGAGCAAATCAATATACTCATATTACTGGAACTTTAGATATTGGAGTATTCTTAGATGGCGGAGTTTCAGATATAAATGATCTTACACCTTTAAATTCAATAGTTTCAATTGGAAATAATTTAATTGTAGGTGCCAATCCTAATCTTGAAAATTTGCAAGGTTTGGAAAATGTTACCACGATTGTAGGACAACTTGTAATTCTTGAAAATGAATCTTTAAAGCATATTGAAAGTTTATTGAATGTTCGTGATTTTAATAATAACATCGTTATTATGGATAATCCCAACTTAATTAACTTAGATGGTTTAGAATTTTTTGAAAGAGCTAGGGATATTAGTATTAATGAAAATAACTCACTCCAAAATGTTGATGGACTTACAAATATTACTGAAGCTTTTACGGTTTCTATTGTAGATAATCCACTTTTAACAAACATACAAGGCTTAAATAGTCTAACAAGCGCAACGGGAGGTTTAAATATTGGAGATAACAGTTCATTAAATAGTATTAACGGCTTAGAAAACCTCACCAATTTAGGAGATCATCTATCCATTTTCAATAATGATTTAATTTTAAACATTAATAGTCTGCAAAATGTAAGTCAATTTCCAGAAAGCATTTTAATTAACGATAACCAGTCTCTTGAAAGTATCTCTGCTTTAAACGGAATTGAAATTGCCAGTTATCTCTACATTAATGGAAATCTCTCATTAAACAATTTAGAAGGATTGAATAGTATAACCATTGTTTCACAATCCTTTTCAATAAAGGATACTAAAATTCAAAACCTAGATGAACTAAATAACCTCACCCTGGTAAGATCCCTTACTATAGAGTCAAATAACAGACTAGAAAATATAGACGGCCTACAAAATCTTGAGATTGCAACAAACAGTTTGAATATAAGAGAAAATAACTCACTAACAAACTTAAATGGATTATCAAGTTTGAGAAATGTTGACAGAAATTTATCCATAAATTACAATCAATACCTTTCAGATTTTTGCGGTTTGCAAACACTACTCATTAATAATGGACTTAGGGGAAATTATTCGGTAAGTGATAATGCCTACAACCCAACAAAACAAGACATCATAGACGGCAATTGTAGGCTTTAAAAACGAAATAATGAATAGACTTTTAACTTTCAGAATAATAATAGCCACTGTTTTTCTCACCTTCATTTCCTGCTCAAAAGACAGCGATGATCCAGCGCCCCAAGAAACTGAAATAACCGTTTCAACCAGTGATTTTTCCATAACAATGGATGAAAACCCAATAAACGGGCAGGTAATTGGAAGTGTTCAAGGAAGCACGAATGACGGCTCGGTTACTTTTTCAATAACCGAACAAACACCTTCGGGCGCCTTTTCTATCGATGCAAGTTCTGGCGAACTAAAAGTTGCTGATGAAACCCTTTTTGATTTTGAATCAAATCCTACAATTACTGGGACAGTGCAAGTAGCCAATGGCGCTGTGTCTGAAAATGCTTCGATTACAATTACTTTGAATGATTTAATGGAGGAGAATGTTTATGAAGGGGATCTAATTTTAAGATCACAGCAAGAAGTAAACGATTTTGGAGCAAATAATTATGCGGCAATAATTGGAACATTGCATATTGGTGATCCTGAAGAAGGAACAACAACAGATATAATCGACTTATCTCCCCTCCAAAGTTTAAGATCGATAAATGGTGATTTAGGGATTACCAATAATCCATCATTGATCTCTACATTAGGTTTAAATATTCACTATTTATATGGCAAACTTATCATTGTAGTTAATGATACTTTAGAAAAAATCGAAGGATTTAACCGTTTAACCTCGGTTCAAGAACTGGTGTTATCTCTTAATCCAAGATTATATGATCTTTCTGGATTATATCAACTTACTTCCATAGGAGATGGATTAGTCCTAGTTTCTTGTCCTCAAATATCCAATCTTGATTGGCTAAGCAACTTGACTTCATTTGGCGGTGATTTAACTATTATAAATTGTAATTCGCTAGCAAATATTGATGGGCTCAGTAATTTAACAACTGCAACCGGAGAATATAATTATTTCCGTATTACATATAATAATTCGCTTTTAAACTTGAACGGCATTGAAAATTTAAATACTGAAATATATCACTTGGAAATAGCAGCGAATTCTTCGCTTACAAGTATTGAAGGCTTGCAAAATAAACGAGTGACTACTACATTAAAGATAATAGAAAATCCCTTTTTAGAAAATCTTCATGGTTTAGAATCAACCATCAATATTTCTCATGAACTTACCGTACAGAACAATAATTCTCTAATAAATATTCAAGGATTAAGGAATTTAGAAACTGCTGAAAGTTTTCAAATATTTAATAATGAAAGCCTACCAAATTTGGTTGGCTTAAACAATTTAGAAAGATGTCGTAATTTAGATATAAGAGGCAATAATGAACTTACAGATTTTTGTGACTTACAAAACCTCTTTATAAATGGCAGTAATAATAGCTACATCGCAATATACAACGCCTACAACCCCACAAAACAAGATATCATCGACGGCAATTGTAGTTTATAAAACTATTTCAATGAGTTTAAAAAAAAGAGATTCCTGCCTGCGCGGGAATTTTTTTTATGACTTCATTAACTGAAAATCTGCATTCTTTCAATCACATTTGGTAAAATTATTTAGTTTTTAGAAATGTCTGTAACTGAAAAGAAACGCGGTTTAAAAAAGAAGCGCTATATCGTACCAATTATAATTTTGGCGCTGCTAATTGCCTTCCGAATCTACCTTCCTACCCTCGTAAAAAATAATATAAACAAAGTTTTAGCAAACATTCCCGGCTATTACGGACAGGTGGATGATGTTGATATTTCGCTTTATCGCGGCGCTTACGTAATCAACGGAATGTATTTAAACAAAGGCACGGCAGAATCGCAAATCCCATTTTTAAGTTTTCCGAAAAGCGATATCTCCATCGAATGGAAATCGCTCTTTAAAGGCAAAATTGTCAGCGAAATAATAATGACCAGCCCTGAAGTTATCTACGTTTTTGAAGACCAAAAAGCAAAAAGTGGCGATGCAGATGTAGATGATTGGACCAAGGCGCTAACCGATATTGTACCAATAGACATAAACCATTTAAAAGTACACGACGGTAAAGTGGCATTTGTACAACTTTCGGCAGATCCGAACATAGATTTGCGAATAGACAAACTGGAGCTCACCGCAGACAACCTCAGAAACGTGGTTGAAAGAGAACGAATTCTTCCGTCTAAGATTCGCGCTACGGGAGTTTCAATCGGGAACGGGAAAGTTTCGTTAGAAGCAAATATGAATTTGATAAAAAAAATACCCGACATGGACGTTTCCTTTTCACTAGAAAATGCAGATGCTTCGGCGCTAAACGATTTCACAAATTATTACGCAGGTCTCGATTTTAACAAAGGCACCTTTTCGCTTTTTAGTGAAATTGCCATTGCGGACGGCCACATGATTGGCTACGTAAAGCCGCTTTTAACAAACACTAAATTAATTGGAAAAGAAGATGGTTTCCTTGAAGTTTTATGGGAAGGCTTTGCAGGTTTTTTCAAATTCATTCTAAAAAACCAAGGCACAGATACGCTCGCAACTAAAGTTCCTTTTGAAGGCGATCTTACAAAAGTGGAAGCTGGCGTTTGGCCTACAGTTATAAATATTTTCGGCAATGCGTGGATTAAAGCCTTTACGGGCAATATTGATGGCGAAATAGAATTTAAGGATGCTTTAAAAAAGAAAAATTTAACTCGGGAAGAAAAAAGTGAACTTCGCAAAAAAGAGCGCGAAAAACGAAAAAAAGCACGGCAAATAAAAAACGGTTAATTATAAATTATTTTAATATGAAGGTAATTGCGGCAACAATCAAAAATCTTGAACAACTGGCTCCACTATTTAATGCGTATCGTGTTTTTTACAAACAAACTCCGAATATTGATGCGGCCAGCGCATTTTTAAAAGAAAGATTCGCAAAGCAAGATTCTACAATATTTTTGTGTTTAGATGCAGCTGATAAAGGTTTGGGATTTACGCAGCTTTACCCCAGTTTTTCGTCGGTTTCCTTGCAACGGGTTTATATTTTGAACGACTTATTTGTAACTTCAGAAGCTAGAAAACAAGGCGTTGGCGAGGCGTTGATGGAACGCGCAAAACAATTCGCTATCAAAGAAGGCAGCAAAGGAATTACCCTAGAAACTGATGCCGACAATCCCGCCCAAAAACTTTATAAAAAACTGGGCTAGAAAAATGACGATGGCGTAAATCATTATACTTGGGAAGTATAATACCACTCAATTACCGTATTTTTACACTTTAAAATATATTGCAACATATCATTGCAGCCATTAGGTTTCCTTGACTGATGCGCACCGAAAAAAGAACTACCATAATGCGAATTGACATAATAACCGTAGTGCCCGAATTGCTCCAAAGCCCTTTTGAAGTTTCAATCCTAAAACGCGCCATTGAAAAAGGAATCGTGGAAGTACACACGCATAACCTTCGCGATTGGTCATCCAATGCCTATAGGCAAATTGACGATTATCAATTTGGCGGGGGCGCAGGAATGGTGATGATGATTGAACCCATTGATAAATGTCTTTCAGAATTAAAAGCCGAAAGAGATTACGACGAAATAATCTATATGACGCCCGATGGCAAAACGTTTAATCAGCACACGGCCAACGAACTTTCGTTGAAAGAAAATATAATTATCCTCTGTGGGCATTATAAAGGAGTGGACCAACGTGTGCGCGATCATTTTATAACCCGAGAAATTTCGGTGGGCGATTTTGTATTAAGTGGCGGCGAGCTAGCTGCTGCCATTGTTTGTGATGCTATTATACGATTGGTTCCGGGGGTTTTGGGCAATGAAACCAGCGCGTTGACAGATTCATTTCAAGATAATTTATTAGCGCCACCAATATACACCCGCCCAGCCGAATATAAAGGCTGGACCGTACCCGAAATCTTAACGAGCGGCAATACCGGTAAAATTGAAGAATGGCGCGAAGATCAGGCGTATAAACGCACAAAGGAGCGACGGCCGGATTTGCTGGAATAACCTCTTAACGCGTGAGTTAGCTGAAAAAAAATGAGTTCTCTCTAACATTACGTGAAAATTCATTATTTTTGTACGTAAAATATTTCACCATGGACAAAAAACTCACATTAAGTCTTAACGGAACTATTATTGAAAACGCGAAAATATACGCTAAATCGAACAATATTAGTCTGTCGAAATTAATTGAATCGTATTTAACTACACTCACAAAGCGCAAAACGAACGGTGCCAACATTACTCCATTAGTAGAGAGTTTAAGTGGTGTTATAACCCTCGATGAAGATTTTGATGCCAAAGATTCTTACACAGAGTATTTAATCGAGAAATACAAATGAGCAAAATTTTAATCGATACCAATATTGTTATAGACTTATTATCGCGACGAAAAGACTTCTATGATGAAGCTGCAGATTTGTTTTCACGAGCGGATAATAAAGAGTTACATTTAACGATTTCCGCTTTAACGTTTGCAAACACTAATTACATTCTTACCAAATTGAAATCCGCGAAAGAAGCACGAGAAATATTACGGAAATTTAAAATTCTAGTTGAAATATTAAGCTTGGACGAAAAAATAACGCAATTAGCTCTCAGCGATGATAATTTCTTCGATTTCGAAGACGGCTTGCAATATTATTCGGCATTGGAAAATCATATAGATGTTATTATCACTCGCAATAAAAAAGACTTTAAGAATTCAAAAATTCCCGTTTTAACGGCGAAAGAGTTTTTGGCAAAAAAATAATGTCAGAAGCTTTTATTTTAGAATAAACAATATGACTAAAATTATCTATACATTTATTCTCATCTGTTTTATTTCCAGTTGCTCCGAAGATTATTGTCTATTAAAAGACGGAACATATAAAGTGGAATTTGATGAGGAGTTTTTTTCCTTTCAATACAAAGTCAAAGCTGATACAATTGAAGCAAATTATGGTGACCAAACTATGACTTCTATTGTAGAATGGATTTCTGATAACGAATGTTTTCTAAATGATCTTCCTTCTCATATAACTTATAAAGATGATTTGAATAAATCTACCTATACATTTAGCAAACCATTTTATCGATTGATTGAATGTAGCAAAGACACTATTTATTTTAATTTAATGCGAAATGAAAATAATGTTGTCAATTCAGGAAAACTAATTAAAATAGATTAAAAAATTTCAGATTGTTGAAAATAGCAACCAAAAATTCAAAATAAAATGAATATCAAACAAATTGCAACAATACTACTAACAGTCGTCCTTTTCACTGCTTGTAAAAATGAAACAAAAGAAAAGGAGGATTCAAAGACAAACAGTAACGTGAGCGAAGATTTCAACACCCTATTGGATAATTATTACGAAGATGGCTTAAAGCTCAACCCACTGAGTGCTACATTTTCTGGAGATACGCGCTACAACGATAGTTTTCCAAATATCCTTTCAGACGAATATATTTCTGAATTAAAAAATTATTATACAAACTACAAAGAAGAGGTTTCAAAGTTTAATGACGAAGATTTAAACGAAACCGAAAAAATGAGTAAAGACGTGCTATTGTGGGAATGCAATAGTAACTTAGAAACGCTAACATTCAAAAATGGAATATATTTTCCCATAGACCAAATGTGGTCGGTAAATTTAGTAATGGGCCAATTGGCTAGCGGCGGCAGCGCCCAACCTTTTTCAACGGTTAAAGATTATACCAATTGGTTAAAACGCGTAGATGGATTCGTTGTTTGGTTAAATACCGCAAAAGTGAAAATGAAAGAGGGCATGGCGGCAGGTTATGTACTTCCAAAATCGTTAATTGTAAAAATAATTCCACAGCTAAAGGCGATGACTGAGCCAGATTTAAAAAAGAATCTATTTTATTCACCTATAAAAAATCTTCCCGACACTTTTTCTGAAATACAACAGCAGGAACTTTCGAAAGCCTATTCAAAAATGATTTCAGAAAAAATAATTCCAGCGTACCAAAACCTTCACGATTTTATGGCTGAAGAATATTTAAATGCCGGCCGATCTACTACCGGAATTGCAGATACTCCCAATGGCGAGGCATATTACAGGCACCAAATTAAAAAATATACAACCACCGAAATGACCGCTGATGAAATCCACCAATTAGGTTTAAGTGAAGTGGCGCGTATTGCGTCGGAAATGGAGAAAGTGAAGCAACAAATTGGTTTTAAAGGCGATTTGAAAGCGTTTTTCAATTTTGTTCGTACTAATAAAGAATTGATGCCGTACAAAGAGCCACAGCAAATTATAGACCATTTTTATGCTATTTACGATACGATGAAACCAAAACTGGAGCTGCTTTTCGACAAAAAACCGAAAACTGCTTTTGAAGTAAAACAGACCGAAAAATTCCGTGAAAATTCTGCAAGTGCCGAATACAATCCAGGCAGTTTGGACGGATCACGGGCAGGAAGGTTTTATGTGCCAATTCCGAATGCTTCAGCATACAATATTTACAGTGACGAATCGCTCTTTTTGCACGAAGCTATTCCGGGGCACCATTACCAAATTTCGCTAACACAGGAAAATGACGAGTTGCCCATGTTCCGCAAAACCCTTTTTTATAGTGGTTATGGCGAAGGTTGGGCGCTTTATAGCGAATCGCTCGGAAAAGAACTTGGACTCTATACAGATCCGTATCAATATTTCGGGATGCTGGGTGCCGAAATGCACAGAGCTGTACGCTTGGTGGTAGATACAGGAATGCACGCAAAAGGTTGGACGCGTGAGGAAGCTATTCAATATTGTCTAGAGAACGAAGCAGAGCCAGAAGCGGGAATTATTTCAGAAATTGAACGCTATATGGCAAATCCCGGACAGGCCTTGGCCTATAAAATTGGGCAATTAAAGATTTTGGAACTTCGTCATAAAGCCGAAAAGGAATTGGGCGACAAATTCCAAATCGGCGAATTCCACAACCAAGTTTTAGAAACAGGTTGCATCCCGTTGCAATTATTAGATAATAAAATAAATGCTTGGATTGCCCAAACGCAATAAAACTAAACTACAACTATTATATACTGAAAAGAGGCTTTTAATGGCCTCTTTTTATTTGGATTTATTTGGAAATTGAAAAAAGTATTTAGATATTTGTCTAAATAACTAAACAATAGTGAAAGATATTTTTAAAGCCCTTAACGACGAAACCCGAAGGGAAATACTGGAATTGCTAAAAAAAGACGACTTAACGGCGGGAGAAATTGCCGAAAACTTTAAAATTTCAAAACCAAGTATTTCGCATCATTTAGATATTTTACAACGTGCAGACTTAATATCGGGCGAAAAAAAGGGACAGTTTATTCATTATTCTATAAACACAACAATTCTTGACGACGTTTTTACGTGGCTACTAACCCTAAAAAAATAGAAATTATGAAATTCAATTTTAAAAAAGAATTGCCCCTCCTCCTACTTTCATTATTACCGGCTGTGTATCTTGCCATTGTTTGGCAAAACTTACCATCACAAGTGCCCTTACAGTGGGGATTAGACGGTACAATTAATAGATATGGCAGTAAAATGGAATTACTTTTTTTAGGGATTTTACCTTTCGTACTGTATTTATTATTTCTTTTTATCCCTAAAATTGATCCTAAGAAACGGGTGAATTCCATGGGGAATAAATATTACAGTATTCGCTTAATAACCGCCCTTTTTATCACTGTTCTCTTTGTATATATAATTTATGCCGTAAACGAACAATCGCTGGGACATCCTACATTTATCCTAATGCTTATAGGCGCATTTTTTGTTTTACTTGGAAATTATTTTAAAACTATCAGACCCAATTACTTTGTAGGCATTAGAACCCCTTGGACGTTGGAAAACGACACTATTTGGAAAAACACCCACAAGTTTGCTGGTAAGTTTTGGGTAGCTGGAGGGTTACTTATAATATTTGCATGCGCTGTTTTTAACGAACCAATAGCGGTAACACTGTTTATAATAATTACCGCAATTATAACAATTGTGCCAATTGCCTATTCATATATTCAATTTAAGAAAATGGCTTCTTTAATTGTTTTAATAATACTTTGCACGAGCAGTTTTGCACAACAAAAATTAAACCGTCCCCAAACCCCAGAAGCACCATTTTTATATACCATAGAAGAAGTAGCGTTTACAAATACCCAGGATAATGTAAAATTGGCAGGAACGTTAACCTACCCCGCAGAAGGAACCAATTTTCCTGCCGTAATTTTAATCACCGGCAGTGGCCCACAAGACAGAAATGAAGAAATTTTTAATCACAAGCCCTTTTGGGTGTTAGCAGATTATTTAACAAATAGAGGCATTGCTGTATTACGCTATGACGATAGAGGCGTTGGCGAATCTACTGGTGATTTTTCGAGATCTACTTCCGTAGATTTTGCAAGAGACGTAGTAGCCGCAATAGAATTTTTAAAAAATAGAAAAGAAATTAACACCCAAAAAATTGGGTTAATTGGCCACAGCGAAGGCGGCGTTATTGCACCACTCGTAGCTTCAGCTGGCAATAATATTGCTTTTGTAGTTACCTTGGCAGGCGTAATGATTCCCGGAAGGGAATTAATGCTTCGTCAAAAAGAAATGCAACTTAGAGCCATGGGATCTAATGAAAACTTTATTTCAAAAGAATTGGAATTTGATTCTGGTATAATGAATACTATAACTACTTCTGAAACCGATTCCTTAAAGACTAATTTAGAAAAGTACACCACCGAATATTTCGAAACGAATCCAACTTTTGCGTCAGAGCACGGAATGACTGAAGCATACTATAAAAATCTAATCGTAGGCTCCTACTCCAGTCCTTGGCTCAGTAATTTTATAAAATACGACCCGAAGAATTCACTGGAAAATCTAAATGTTCCGCTACTGGCATTAAACGGCGAAAAAGATTTGCAAGTACCAGCCACCGAAAACCTTGAAGCTTTAAGAGCAATAATGGCAAAGGACACAACAAAAAACTTCACTTTAAAAACGTACCCAAATTTAAACCATCTATTTCAGGAATGCCAAACTGGAATGTTGCAGGAATACGGACAAATTGAGCAAACTATTTCGCCTAAAGTGTTACACGATATTGCAGCATGGATACTGTCCCAAAATTAAATTTATGCCTTAGACCTATAACAATCAATAAATTTTCTTGCCTACTAACTTAAATTGCTTACTTTTGCACCCACTTAATTCAACCTCTGGCGAAAACCGCGAATGTTGTTTTAATTTAAACCTTATCAAGTTATTAAAATGGAAGCATTAATAAAATTTGTAGAAGACGAATTTGTTACAAAAAAGGATTTTCCTGAATTCGGAGCGGGTGATACAATTACCGTTTACTACGAAATTCGTGAAGGCGAAAAAACCAGAACACAGTTTTTTAGAGGAGTTGTAATCCAGGTTAAAGGAACAGGTTCTACTAAAACTTTTACAATCCGTAAAATGAGTGGTACAATTGGTGTGGAACGTATTTTCCCACTTAATATGCCAGCGCTTCAAAAAATTGAAGTCAACAAAAAAGGTAGTGTGCGTAGAGCTCGTATCTTTTACTTTAGAGGACTTACCGGGAAGAAAGCCCGTATCAAAGAAAAACGTTCATAGTTTATTCTTTGTTGAAAACTCTCAAAAGCCTTGCAATTGCAAGGCTTTTTTTATGAACAATTGTTAACAAACCGTGTTTGTAAACTGTGGATTTTTAATAGGTTACAAATTCTTGCACATTCGGTTTTCTGTTCTATATTAGCCATATCAATATATGCCAAACGGCTTATTTGATAACCTAAAGTAACGTTCTTTTACATTGTTTTTTCATAATTGTACACGAAGCTAACGCTCTTTGCGAATGTTAGCCTCTAAATTTTGAAAAAATAAAGAGAAACACACTTTACAAACTTTTTTTGATTGTTTGAGGTACTCACGATCTTTAGATTATTAGTATTGAGATCAAAAAAGTTTATGAGTCGCTTTTTTAATAGCCGCACCTGTTTTACAGCTATGCGAAACTAAAAAAATGTGAACTCGTGTAAGTAAATCACATCTGCAAGTAAATAATAAACTTGTCTTGATTCCGCTTAGACGGATTGATGGTAACGATTTACTTTACAAGGAGCCATATCACAATGTATTTATACAGTGATATGGCTTTTCTTGTTTTAGAAAATACCCCCTATCAGTGTAAAACCGAGGAGTAATTAAGGAGCTACTTCTCTTTTAAAAACGCCTCCAAATGGTTATATTTGCACTCTTAAAATTTAATATTTCCAAAAATAATTTTCAATGACAAATTCTTCAAAAATTATATATACCAAAACCGACGAAGCGCCGGCTTTGGCCACCCACTCATTTTTGCCCATTGTTGAAGCTTTTACTTCTACTGCAAACATAAAGTTAGAAAGTCGCGACATTTCGCTTGCAGCAAGAATTTTAGCAGTTTTTCCAGAATTCCTAACGGAAGACCAACGCGTATCGGACGATTTGGCCGAGCTGGGCGAATTGGCAAAAACGCCCGAAGCCAACATTATTAAACTTCCGAATATAAGTGCTTCCATTCCACAGTTAAATGAAGCTATCGCCGAACTTCAAAAAAAAGGATTTAAAATTCCAAATTACCCAGAGGATCCTAAAACCACTGAAGAAAAAGAAATAAAATTAAAATACGACAAAGTAAAAGGAAGTGCCGTAAATCCAGTACTTCGCGAAGGCAATAGCGATCGCCGAGCACCAAAAGCGGTAAAAAATTACGCTAAAAAACACCCGCACAGTATGGGCGCGTGGAGCAGCGACAGTAAAAGCCACGTGGCAACTATGCAAGACGGCGATTTTTTCCACAATGAAAAGTCGCTTACTCTCAGCGCAGACGACGAGTTACAGATTGTTTTGGTTGAAAAGGACGGAAATAAAATAACTTTAAAGGAAAATCTCAAAGTTTTAAAGGGCGAAATTATCGATGCAACGGTAATGAGCAAAAAAGCATTGGTTTCCTTTTTGGAAGATCAGGTAAAGGATGCCACAGAAAAGAAAGTATTGTTTTCAATACATTTAAAAGCAACGATGATGAAAGTGAGCGACCCAATAATTTTTGGTTACGCTGTAAAAGTATATTTTGAAGATTTGTTTAAAAAATACGCAGATACATTCAAAAAATTGGGCGTTGACGCTAACAATGGCTTGGGCGATTTGGAAAACAAACTCTCCGAATTAAGTAAAAATGAACGCGATGCCATTCTTCAAGACATTCAAAAAATAATGTCCGAAAATGCAGATTTGGCAATGGTTAATAGCGATAAAGGTATTACTAATTTGCACGTTCCAAGCGACGTAATAGTAGATGCATCAATGCCTGCAATGATTCGCAATTCTGGGCAAATGTGGGGTCCTGACGGAAAAAGCCACGATACCAAAGCTGTAATTCCAGATAGTAGTTACGCAGGAGTTTTTGAAACCACTATTGAATTCTGCAAAAAACACGGAGCTTTTGATCCTACCACTATGGGCACCGTACCAAATGTAGGTTTAATGGCGCAAAAAGCCGAAGAATACGGAAGCCACGACAAAACTTTTGAAATTCCAGCAGATGGAATAGTTCAGGTTATAGACAATTCCGGAAAGGTGATAATTAAACACACCGTTGAAAAGGGTGATATTTGGAGAATGTGCCAAGTAAAAGATCTACCTATACAAGATTGGGTTAAGTTAGCGGTAAATCGCGCCCAAGCAACCGGCTATCCCGCAATTTTCTGGTTGGACGAAAACCGTGCCCACGATGCCGAACTCATCAAAAAAACAAACAAGTATTTACCCGAACACGATACTGCTGGGTTAACAATAAAAATTCTTTCCCCTGAAAAAGCTACTGAATATACATTAGAACGCGTAAAAGCCGGACAAAATACTATTTCGGTTACCGGTAACGTTTTACGCGACTATTTAACGGATCTTTTTCCTATTTTGGAATTAGGTACCAGTGCAAAAATGCTTTCAATAGTTCCCTTAATGAATGGTGGAGGTTTATTTGAAACTGGCGCAGGAGGTTCTGCTCCAAAACACGTTGAACAATTTTTAGAACAAAACCATTTACGCTGGGACTCTTTGGGCGAGTTTCTGGCTTTAGCAGTTTCTTTGGAACATTTGGGCACAAAATACAATAACCCTAAGGCAATTGTTTTAGCAGATGCCTTAGATGAAGCCACCGAAAAATATCTCGAAAACAGCAAATCGCCTTCACGAAATGTAAATGAAATAGATAACCGTGGAAGTCATTTTTATTTAGCTATGTATTGGGCAGACGCACTTTCAAAGCAAAGTAAAGACGAAGATTTAAAGACCATCTTTACTCCCGTTGCACAAAAATTAATGGAAAACGAGGCCAAGATAAACGAGGAATTAATCGCAGCTCAAGGTGATAAAGTAGCCATTGGGGGGTATTACGAACCAACTGAAAAACTGGTTTTTGAAACCATGCGACCCAGCAAAACATTTAATACAATACTTACCGGATTAAAATAAAATCCAATTTATTCTAAAAACCTTCGGCCTCGCCGAAGGTTTTTTTTACTAATAAAATAAAGCCTTTGAAAAAAATATTCACTTTGTTGCTTTTGTTCGTAAGTATAGCTGCTTTCGCACAAGAAAAATTTACCATCAGCGGCACTATTTTGGAAGCCGAATCAGGCGAAACACTGTTTGGGGTAAACGTAATTATCCCTTCCATACAAGCGGGAACGGCAACCAATCAATATGGGTATTATTCAATTACACTTCCAAAAGGCAACTACAAAATTTATTACAGCAGCATTGGTTTTGAAACCCAAATTGTTGACGTTTCACTTACCGAAAACATCAAAAAAGATTTAGCGCTTACCACAGATTCCCAAAGTTTAGACGAAGTAGTTATTGAGGCAAATGCCGAAAGACTCAACGTGCGAAGCTCTCAAATGAGTAAAAATACGCTTTCAACAACAACCATTAAAAAAATCCCCGTGGTATTAGGCGAAGTTGATGTTATTAAAGCAATTACGCTACTTCCGGGTGTTACTAGTGCCGGCGAAGGCGCTAGCGGATTTAACGTTCGTGGCGGTGCGGCAGACCAAAATTTAATTTTACTAGACGAAGCAACCCTCTATAATTCTTCGCATTTATTTGGTTTTTTTTCGGTATTTAATCCGGATGCCATCAAGGATTTAACCCTTTACAAAGGAGGAATTCCCGCAAGATATGGCGGTCGGATTTCTTCGGTTTTAGATATTTATCAAAAAGACGGCAACAAAAAAAACTATCACGCCAGCGGTGGTATTGGGCTGGTGGCAAGCCGTTTACTTTTGGAAGGTCCCATTAAAAAAGACACTGCATCATTTTTAATAGGCGGCCGAAGTAGTTATGCGCACTTATTTCTTCCTTTATTCAACAATGATAATATTGCTTATTTTTATGATTTAAATACAAAGTTAAGTTACAATCTCAACGAAAATAACCGTTTATTTTTATCGGGTTATTTTGGAAGAGATGTTTTTGAAATCTCAGACAGTTTCGCGAATAGTTTTGGCAACACAACATTAAATCTTCGTTGGAACCATCTCTTTTCAAGTAAATTGTTTTCAAATCTATCCCTAATTTATTCGGATTATTACTACGGTTTAGAGCTGAAATTTGTAGAATTTGATTTTTACAGTGGTATTCGAAATTTCAATGTAAAGTATGATTTTACGCATTATATATCAAACAACGTAGATTTACGCTATGGCGTCAACAGTATTTACTACAAATTTAATCCGGGCGATGTAACGCCAACCACGGAAGATTCCGGAATCAACCCTTTTAAACTAACAGATAAATATGCTTGGGAAAATGCGGCCTATGTTGATGCTGAAATTAATCTGTCTGATAAAATTTCGGTCCAAGCGGGGCTTCGATTGTCAAACTTTAACCGGTTGGGGCAGGATGAACTGTTTCTGTACCAAGATAACAATCCGATAATATATAACGAAAATCTTGATATTTATCAAAAAGCCAAACCCATAGACACCGTTTCATTCAGTAGAAGTGAAACCATAAAATCCTTCGCCAATTTAGAGCCTCGCTTCGCTATTTCCTATTTGTTGAACGATAACGCTTCCATTAAGGCCAGCTACAACCGTATGGCGCAGTATATTCACTTAATCAGTAATACCACTTCGCCTACCCCTTTTGATATTTATGCCCCCAGTGGAAAATATATTGAGCCGCAACTGGCAGATCAAGTAGCATTGGGGTATTTTAGAAATTTTAAAAACTATTCCTTAGAAGTAGAAACCTTTTACAAAAAGGTACAAAACCGTTTGGATTATGTAGATGATGCAGATTTAATTGCCAACAATGCTATAGAGCAAATTTTGCTCAATGGCGAAGCACGGGCATATGGTCTTGAAGTGCTTTTTAAAAAAAATACTGGCAAATTACAG
Source organism: Aequorivita marisscotiae (assembly GCF_029814825.1). Taxonomy (NCBI): domain Bacteria; kingdom Pseudomonadati; phylum Bacteroidota; class Flavobacteriia; order Flavobacteriales; family Flavobacteriaceae; genus Aequorivita; species Aequorivita marisscotiae. The sequence goes on from NZ_CP122379.1 coordinate 29,001, forward strand.
GGTTGGATTGCCTACACTCTTTCTAAAAGTGAGCAGCGTACACCGGGAAGATCGGCGATTGAAACTGGTATAAATAATGGCGAATGGTACAATAGCGCTTGGGATAAAACGCACGATATTTCTATCACTGGACAATATGAATTAACAAATAAATGGTCTTTCGGCACCAATTTTATTTTCCAAACGGGTATCCCAACAACATATCCCGAAGGACAATATAGCTACAACGGGGTGGTAGTACCGGTTTACGAAGCCCGAAATAAAAGTCGCCTCTCAACATTTAATCGTCTAGATTTGTCTGCCACGTGGACCCCAAAACCCGAAAGCACTAAGCGTTGGAAAGGCGAATGGGTTTTCAGCATCTATAATGTATATAACAGAAAAAATGCAGCGTCTATAAGTTTTAGGGAGAATACTGATATTCGCCAAAATGAAGCGGTTCGACTTTCAATTTTCGGAATAATTCCATCGGTAACTTATAATTTTAAATTTTAAGAATATGAAGAAGCTATTTATTTTTATAATTTTCTTCGGAATTTTTTCTTCCTGTGAAGACGTTATTGAAGTTGAACTTAATGAAGCTCCTCCCAGATTAGTTATAGAAGCAAATTGTAATAAAAATATTGATGAAGAACAAGTTCAAGCAACTGTGAGATTAACGACAACAAAACCGTTTTTCGGAAATGAAAACACAGAAATTGCAGATGCGGAGGTAAAGATTATTACGGAAGAAGGATTTATTATAAATCTTGAATATTTTAACAATGGGAGGTATTCTGCCACTTTTCCGATAGAAGCTGAAAAAGAATACACCTTGGAAATTGTACACCAAGGCGAAACATATAGCGCAACTGAAGTACTGTATAATGTTTCACCATTAGAATTTGTGGAACAGCGAAATGATGGCGGATTTACGGGAGAAGATATTGAACTAAAAGTATTTTTTACAGATCCGGCTGACCAAAGAAATTTCTACTTTTTTGAAGGGCTATCTGAAAAAGGTGATGTTTTAGACGTTTATAATGATGAATTTTTTGACGGAAATACGATTTTTGGATATTTTTTGGTTGACGATTTAGCGCCAGAGGACCAAGTACAATTTAATATTTACGGTGTAAGTCAAGCATATTACAACTTTATGTTTATTCTTTTACAACAAACCAGCGACCAAGGCGGTGGCCCTTTTGAAACACAGCCTGCAACCGTTCGAGGCAATATTGTAAACGAAACTAATCCGGATAACTATCCTTTGGGATATTTTAGAATTTCTGAAGTTTCTACGCTTAATTATACAGTACAGTAAAATATTATACCTTAGCAACAACGACGCTTCGGGATACATTATACAATGAATAATAAAAAATGGATTTTACAAAAACCACTGAGCAGGATTCAAAATACAACCATTTGGAAAAAATGAGTGTCTCTGAACTGCTTCAAAATATAAACAACGAGGATAAAACCGTTGCCTATGCTGTAGAAAATGCACTTCCCCAAATTGAATCGCTCACTAACGAAGTAGTTAATAAATTAAAGAACGGCGGAAGGTTATTTTACATCGGTGCAGGCACCAGCGGTCGATTAGGTATTTTGGACGCCAGTGAATGCCCACCAACCTTCGGTGTACCTCACGAATTGGTTATAGGTTTAATAGCAGGGGGCGATTCGGCCATTCGCAAAGCTGTAGAATTTGCCGAAGATTCGGAAAGACATGGTTGGAAAGACCTTCAGAAAGAAAACATTACCGATAAGGATTTTGTAATTGGTATCGCTGCTTCCGGTACAACACCTTATGTTATTGGCGCCTTAAAAAAGTGTCACGAAAACAATATTTCTACCGGGTGTATAACCTGTAACGCTGGTAGCCCATTAGCCAATACAGCACAATATCCAGTGGTTGTAGTAGTAGGTGCTGAGTTTGTAACTGGAAGTTCACGAATGAAAGCTGGCACAGCTCAAAAGTTAGTTTTAAATATGGTTTCTACAGCAGCAATGGTTCAATTAGGCAAAGTGAAGGGAAACAAAATGATTGATATGCAGCTAAGTAACAATAAGCTGGTAGATCGTGGAGTGAGAATGATTATGAGCGAATTACGCATTTCAGAAAATGAAGCACAAAGGCTTTTGGAAAAATATAAAAATGTTCGAAACGTTATAAATAATTTTAAAAATGAGTAAAACACACACAAATTTCGATTTACTAAAAAAGGGTTTAAAGTTTTTAGCATTTGCGCTACCCTTGTTGTTTTTGAGCCCTTATTTAATCACTTTATCATTTTTAAATAAAGAAACCTTTATGCTATTTGTATTTCTTTTCTTCGGAGTAATAGCTGGAGCGGGAGCTATCTTCCTCCTTTTTAAAGGTATCAATACAATTATGAGCGCCATTTTCTACAAATAGGTACCAACAAATTTTGAAGATACTTCCGGAATAAAAAAGATGTTTTCAAAAAGAATTAAAAAATTAATCAAGCTATCTGATCGAGCAGGATCACGACCTGATAGGAAGTTAGGAGCTCAAAGTTCTCGACTGCGCTCGAACAGACACCAAGAGTTACGCTTTATGTAACGACTCCCAACCCACCCACGGCAGTGGGAGCGCAGGTGCACGGGTTCAATGCAAAAAAAAAGACCCAATCAAATAAATGATTGGGTCTTTAAAGGAAGGCGGCGACCTACTCTCCCACTGGATAGCAGTACCATCGGCGCAAACGGGCTTAACTACTCTGTTCGGAATGGTAAGAGGTGAGCCCCGTCGCTATAACCACCTTAAATCAGCCCCCTAGCCCCCGAAGGGGGAACCACTTGGCGCCCGTATGGGCGCGAGGGTGTATATCGTGACATATCGGAAAACAAACAATAGAAGAAAAGTGAATTTTACTTTAAAAAAGAGTGTGCCGCCCCTGCCACCACCGGAGTGATGGCTCCCCCTTTGGGGGTTGGGGGGCTTTGTACATAAGCTTATGGGCTATTAGTACCGCTCGGCTGGGACATTACTGCCCTTACACCTACGGCCTATCAACGTGGTAGTCTCCCACGGCCCTTTAAAGAAATCTCATCTTGTGGTGGGTTTCGCGCTTATATGCTTTCAGCGCTTATCCCTTCCCGACGTAGCTACCCAGCGGTGCCCCTGGCGGGACAACTGGTGCACCAGCGGTCGGTCCAACTCGGTCCTCTCGTACTAGAGTCAGATCCACTCAAATTTCTTGCGCCCACTGTAGATAGAGACCGAACTGTCTCACGACGTTCTGAACCCAGCTCGCGTGCCACTTTAATGGGCGAACAGCCCAACCCTTGGGACCTTCTCCAGCCCCAGGATGTGACGAGCCGACATCGAGGTGCCAAACCCCCCCGTCGATGTGAGCTCTTGGGGGAGATCAGCCTGTTATCCCCGGCGTACCTTTTATCCTTTGAGCGATGGCCCTTCCATGCGGAACCACCGGATCACTATGCTCTACTTTCGTACCTGATCGACTTGTAGGTCTCTCAGTCAAGCTCCCTTATGCCATTGCACTCTACACACGATTGCCAACCGTATTGAGGGAACCTTTAGAAGCCTCCGTTACTCTTTTGGAGGCGACCACCCCAGTCAAACTACCCACCAAGCACTGTCCCCTTTTGTGAAGGGTTAGACTCTAGACAAGCAAAGGGTGGTATTTCAACAATGACTCCACCACGCCTGGCGACGCAGCTTCAAAGTCTCCCACCTATCCTACACATTACTTGTCCAAAACCAATACTAAGCTATAGTAAAGGTGCACGGGGTCTTTTCGTCCCACAGCGGGTAATCGGCATCTTCACCGATACTACAATTTCACCGAGCTCATGGCTGAGACAGTGTCCAGATCGTTACACCATTCGTGCAGGTCGGAACTTACCCGACAAGGAATTTCGCTACCTTAGGACCGTTATAGTTACGGCCGCCGTTTACTGGGGCTTCAATTCAATGCTTCGCCGAAGCTAACATCTCCTCTTAACCTTCCAGCACCGGGCAGGTGTCAAGCCTTATACATCATCTTTCGATTTAGCAAAGCTCTGTGTTTTTGATAAACAGTCGCCTGGACTCTTTCACTGCGGCCCCCCTTGAGAGGGGCGACGCTTCTCCCGAAGTTACGCGTCTATTTTGCCTAGTTCCTTAGCCATGAATCACTCGAGCTCCTTAGAATTCTCATCCCAACCACCTGTGTCGGTTTAGGGTACGGGCTGCTTCACTCGCTTTTCTTGGAAGTCGCTACTCTGGATTATCACCTTGACCGAAGTCTCAGTGTACTATCGCCGTGTTGCCACTGGCTTCAACGAACTATTCCGTCAGTTCGCACCAAATTTACGCCTCCGTCACTTTTAGCGTGAGCAGGTACAGGAATATTAACCTGTTGTCCATCCACTACCCCTTTCGGGTTCGCGTTAGGCCCCGACTAACCCTCAGCTGATTAGCATAGCTGAGGAAACCTTGGTCTTTCGGAGTGCGGGTTTCTCGCCCGCATTATCGTTACTTATGCCTACATTTTCTTTTCTGTACGCTCCAGCATACCTCACGGTACACCTTCAACGCAGACAGAATGCTCCCCTACCACTTATATAAATATAAGTCCATAGCTTCGGTAGTATGTTTATGCCCGATTATTATCCATGCCGGACCGCTCGACTAGTGAGCTGTTACGCACTCTTTAAATGAATGGCTGCTTCCAAGCCAACATCCTAGCTGTCTGTGCAGTCCAACCTCGTTTTTTCAACTTAACATACATTTGGGGACCTTAGCTGATGGTCTGGGTTCTTTCCCTCTCGGACATGGACCTTAGCACCCATGCCCTCACTGCTGATCAACATTTTATAGCATTCGGAGTTTGTCAGGAATTGGTAGGCGGTGAAGCCCCCGCATCCAATCAGTAGCTCTACCTCTATAAAACTATAAATCAACGCTGCACCTAAATGCATTTCGGGGAGTACGAGCTATTTCCGAGTTTGATTGGCCTTTCACCCCTACCCTCAGGTCATCCCAAGACTTTTCAACGTCAACGGGTTCGGTCCTCCATTTGGTGTTACCCAAACTTCAACCTGCCCAAGGGTAGATCACACGGTTTCGCGTCTACTACTACCAACTATGGCGCCCTATTCAGACTCGCTTTCGCTGCGGCTCCAGTTCTTAAAACTTTAACCTTGCTGGCAACAGTAACTCGTAGGCTCATTATGCAAAAGGCACGCCGTCACCAATAAATTGGCTCCGACCGCTTGTAAGCGTATGGTTTCAGGATCTGTTTCACTCCGTTGTTCACGGTTCTTTTCACCTTTCCCTCACGGTACTGGTTCACTATCGGTCTCTCAGGAGTATTTAGCCTTGGCGGATGGTCCCGCCGGATTCATACAGGGTTTCACGTGCCCCGCACTACTCAGGATACCACTATCGGTAACTGTCCTTACTAATACCGGGCTATCACCGTCTATGGCCACGCTTTCCAACGTGTTCTTATTCGTAAAGCACCAAATGTCGTGGTCCTACAACCCCGCACAGTCCGTAAACTGTACGGTTTGGGCTAATCCGATTTCGCTCGCCGCTACTATCGGAATCACTATTGTTTTCTCTTCCTCCGGGTACTTAGATGTTTCAGTTCCCCGGGTTCGCCTCCTTGCGGATACTATGTCTTCAACATAGTGGGTTGCCCCATTCGGATATCTGCGGATCAACTTGTATGTGCCAATCCCCGCAGCTTTTCGCAGCTTATCACGTCCTTCTTCGCCTCTGAGAGCCTAGGCATTCCCCATACGCTCTTATTTTGCTTATTGTACTTTTTTGCTCTTTAATGAGTTATTCAAAAATTCGGTATACCCTAAGTATACCTCTTTATTATTACTTTTCTCGTATTCTTTATTTCCAATATGTCAATGAACTGTCTGGATCCCCGTATTCTTCAAGCCCGGATAACGGGCAGCTAATGAAAAACAACGGTTGTTGTCCGTGGTGGAGAATATCGGAGTCGAACCGATGACCTCCTGCGTGCAAGGCAGGCGCTCTAGCCAGCTGAGCTAATCCCCCGTAATCGATTTCAGATTGTTGATTTACGATTAACGATTGTTGAACTCACTCAACTTCTTAAAATCTCTATTTTTATTTAAATGAACTTTTGCAGACCAAAAGATCGGCAATCGCCAATCTCCAATCTAATATTTCTATTCGTAGTCTCAGGCAGACTCGAACTGCCGACCTCTACATTATCAGTGTAGCGCTCTAACCAGCTGAGCTATGAGACTGTACCTAAGAGTAAAGATTAAAGAGGAAAGAGAAAAGACATCCTTGCGGCATCCCTCTTTGTTCTTTGTTCTTTCTTCTTTTCTCTCAAAAAATTATAAAATTGACAGCTAAACCAAGCAAGACTCCCTTGTTCTTTTCATATAAGAGCCTCTCTTTGTTGAATTTCGGTCGTCTTTCTCTAGAAAGGAGGTGTTCCAGCCGCACCTTCCGGTACGGCTACCTTGTTACGACTTAGCCCTAGTTACCAGCTTCACCCTAGGCCGCTCCTTGCGGTGACGGACTTCAGGTGCTTCCAGCTTCCATGGCTTGACGGGCGGTGTGTACAAGGCCCGGGAACGTATTCACCGGATCATGGCTGATATCCGATTACTAGCGATTCCAGCTTCACGGGGTCGAGTTGCAGACCCCGATCCGAACTGAGACAGGTTTTGTGGATTCGCTCCGCCTTGCGGCGTGGCTGCCCATTGTACCTGCCATTGTAGCACGTGTGTGGCCCAGGACGTAAGGGCCGTGATGATTTGACGTCATCCCCACCTTCCTCACGGTTTGCACCGGCAGTCTTGTTAGAGTTCCCGACTTGACTCGCTGGCAACTAACAACAGGGGTTGCGCTCGTTATAGGACTTAACCTGACACCTCACGGCACGAGCTGACGACAACCATGCAGCACCTTGTAATCTGTCCGAAGAAAAGGGTGTTTCCACCCCTGTCAGACTACATTTAAGCCCTGGTAAGGTTCCTCGCGTATCATCGAATTAAACCACATGCTCCACCGCTTGTGCGGGCCCCCGTCAATTCCTTTGAGTTTCATTCTTGCGAACGTACTCCCCAGGTGGGATACTTATCACTTTCGCTTGGCCACCCAGCGCACCAATGTGCGCCGGACAGCTAGTATCCATCGTTTACGGCGTGGACTACCAGGGTATCTAATCCTGTTCGCTCCCCACGCTTTCGTCCATCAGCGTCAATGCGTTGTTAGTGACCTGCCTTCGCAATCGGTATTCTATGTGATATCTAAGCATTTCACCGCTACACCACATATTCTAGCCACTTCACAACGATTCAAGACGACCAGTATCAATGGCAGGTCTACAGTTGAGCTGCAGAATTTCACCACTGACTTAATCGCCCGCCTACGGACCCTTTAAACCCAATGATTCCGGATAACGCTCGGACCCTCCGTATTACCGCGGCTGCTGGCACGGAGTTAGCCGGTCCTTATTCGTACGGTACCGTCAAGCCGCTACACGTAGCGGTGTTTCTTCCCGTAAAAAAGCAGTTTACAACCCATAGGGCAGTCTTCCTGCACGCGGCATGGCTGGATCAGGCTCTCGCCCATTGTCCAATATTCCTCACTGCTGCCTCCCGTAGGAGTCTGGTCCGTGTCTCAGTACCAGTGTGGGGGATCCCCCTCTCAGGGCCCCTACCCATCGTAGCCTTGGTGTGCCGTTACCACACCAACTAGCTAATGGGACGCATGATCATCTTGTACCGATAAATCTTTAATTATAAAGCAATGCCGCTCTATAATGCTATGGGGCATTAATCCAAGTTTCCCTGGGCTATTCCCCTGTACAAGGCAGATTCCATACGCGTTACTCACCCGTGCGCCGGTCTCTATGGTGCAAGCACCATATACCCCTCGACTTGCATGTGTTAGGCCTGCCGCTAGCGTTCATCCTGAGCCAGGATCAAACTCTTCATCGTATAATCTTCAATAATATTGCGACCATACATCAGTAAGAGCTCGACTCTCAAAAAAATCCCAGAAAATCTCACTTAGTTTAGTTTCTTTGTTGACCGACACCCTTTCGGATGCCGATCTACGCTGTCAATTTCAATATCTCAATGAACTTTTTTTCTATTCTTCTCGCCTCGCAAACTCGTGTTCTGTAGTCACTCATTCGCTAAGCGGGTGCAAATATACAACTCTTTTTTAATCCCGCAATACTTTTTAAAAAAATATTTCAAAAAAATTTCAGAGCGTCCGGCTTAACTCTTTTTGAACAGCTATCTGTCCTGCTAAGCGGGTGCAAATATAAAACCCTTTTCTGTTCCCGCAACATTATTTAAAGGTTTTTTTGAATTATTTTATTGCAATTTTATTAAGCTATTGAACCGCTATAACTTAGCTTCAAAATAATATTTCACTTCATTTATACCTTAATATATATACTATGAATCTCTATAATTTCATTTCGCACGAATAATACGCTGCGTATATAAACCTTCAACGTCTTTACGCGCCCAATATATACTATATTGAGCAATTCATCCTTAATCACACATCAAGAAAAAATTCAACAAAAAGAAGTAACAATCTATAAAGTGATTATTGCAAGGCGCCAAAACTAATAGTATCTTTGCACCCTAAAATTTTTCAGTATATGATAGCCATTACCTTACCAGACGGAAGTGTAAAGCATTTTGATGCCGGAGTTACGCCAATGGACGTAGCTAAAAACATTAGTGAAGGGTTTGCACGAAACGTTATTTCGGCATCCTTTAATGATAAAACAGTTGAAACAGCTACCCCCTTAACCGAAGATGGCAACCTTATACTTTATACATGGAACAATGAAGAAGGTAAAAAAGCTTTCTGGCATTCTTCGGCACATATTCTTGCGCAAGCACTTGAGCAGCTATATCCCGGTGTTAAATTAACGATTGGCCCTGCTATAGAAAATGGTTTTTATTACGATGTTGATTTTGGCGACAAGACCATTTCGGAAAAGGACCTCAAGGATGTTGAAGATAAAATGATTGCCATTGCGCGAGGAAAGCACGAGTTTTCAATCCGCGAAGCTTCAAAAGAAGACGCACTGGAGTTTTACAAAAAGCAAAATAACGAGTACAAAGTTGAGCTTATTGAAAATTTAGAAGACGGGACCATTACCTTTTGCGATCACGATACTTTTACAGATTTGTGTCGCGGCGGACACATACCAAACACCGGCATTGTAAAGGCGATAAAACTTATGAGCATCGCAGGGGCCTATTGGAGGGGCGATGAAAATAACAAACAACTAACCCGTATTTACGGTATTAGTTTTCCAAAACAAAAAGATTTAATCGAATACCTAGAACTTCTAGAAAAGGCCAAACAACGCGATCACAGAAAACTTGGAAAAGAACTTGAGCTTTTTACTTTTTCGCAAAAAGTGGGTCAAGGTCTTCCACTGTGGCTTCCCAAAGGTGCTGCACTTCGTGAAAGACTTGAAAATTTCTTAAAGAAAGCTCAGAAAAAAGCGGGTTACGAAATGGTAATTAGCCCACATATTGGCCAAAAGGAACTTTACGTAACCTCCGGGCATTACGCAAAATATGGCGCCGATAGCTTTCAACCTATACACACCCCCAACGAAGGCGAAGAGTTTCTGTTAAAACCCATGAACTGTCCGCACCACTGCGAAATTTACAACAGCAAACCGTGGTCTTACAAAGATTTACCAAAGCGATTTGCCGAATTTGGCACCGTTTATCGTTATGAACAAAGTGGCGAACTTCACGGCTTAACGCGTGTTCGCGGATTTACCCAGGACGACGCGCATATTTTTTGCACCCCTGACCAACTAGACACAGAGTTTAAAAAGGTAATAGACTTAGTATTATATGTGTTTGGGTCTTTAGGTTTTGAAAACTTCTATACCCAAGTTTCATTACGCGATCCAGAAAATCCTGAAAAATACATAGGTAGTATCGAAAATTGGGAAAAAGCCGAAAAGGCCATTATAAGTGCTGCCGAAGCTAAAGAATTAGATTATAAAATAGAGTATGGCGAAGCTGCATTCTACGGCCCAAAATTAGACTTTATGGTGAAGGATGCACTTGGCAGAAGCTGGCAGCTAGGCACCATACAGGTAGATTATAACCTTCCGGAACGATTTGAACTGGAATACAAAGGCAGTGATAACGAAACCCACCGCCCCGTTATGATCCATCGTGCCCCCTTTGGTAGTATGGAGCGTTTTGTAGCAATTTTATTAGAACATACGGGCGGAAATTTTCCGCTTTGGTTAATGCCTGAACAGGTAACTATCTTATCATTAAGTGAAAAATATGAAAAATACTCCCAAAAAGTTTTAAATTTGCTTGAAAATGACGAAATTCGCGCCCTTGTTGATAATAGAAACGAAACAATTGGCAAGAAAATCAGGGAGGCTGAAATGAACAAAATCCCATATATGTTGATTGTTGGAGAGCAGGAGGAAAAAGATGGAACGGTTTCTGTACGTAAACACGGCGAAGGCGATCTAGGAACTATGACTCCCGAAGCTTTCTCAAGGTTGATTCAACAAGCAGTAAAAGAAGAATCGAAAGAATTTAATGTTTAACTAAAATTAGTAAGCCATAGCAATACGAAGAAAAAGAAGTAGAGGACCTGCAAGGGTAATTAAAGAAGATCAACACAGAATCAACGGAAAGATTCGTGCAGAAGAAGTCCGTCTTGTAGGAGACAATGTTGAAATAGGAATTTATCCTTTAAAAAAAGCACGTGAAATTGCGCAGGAACAAGAGTTGGATCTTGTAGAAATTTCACCAAATGCAAACCCTCCCGTTTGTAAAGTAATAGATTACAAAAAATTTGTTTACGAACAGAAGAAGCGTGAAAAAGCTTTAAAGGCGAAAGCCACTAAAGTAACCATTAAGGAAATCCGCTTTGGTCCGAATACAGACGACCACGATTACGAGTTTAAAAAGAAACACGGCGAGAAATTTTTACAGGAAGGCTCAAAATTAAAAGCATACGTTTTCTTTAAAGGCCGTTCCATAATCTACAAAGACCAAGGTGAAATTTTGCTTTTGCGTCTTGCCCGAGATTTGGAAGAATTCGGAAAGGTAGAGCAAATGCCAAAATTAGAAGGGAAACGAATGATTATGTTCATTGCCCCTAAAAAGAAATAAAACTTCATTTTACAACAGAAATGTAAGTTCACAATAAAGCGAAATAATATATAAAAAGAAAGAAACATGCCGAAACAAAAAACAAAATCCAGTGCCAAAAAGCGTTTTAAGCTTACAGGTACCGGTAAAATCAAAAGAAAGCATGCGTTTAAAAGCCACATCTTAACAAAGAAAAGCAAAAAACGCAAACTTGCATTAACCCATGATGGGTTGGTAGACAAGGCCGACGAAAGCAATGTTAAGCAAATGCTTCGACTGAAGTAATAATGCCTAACCGGTTAAAACAATTATTTAAACCCTGGAGTAGTGCCAAAATGATTTTAAATTAACGATTTACGATTGTTGATTTAAGAAGTTTGAAAACAAGTGTCGATTATCGACCGCCTGCTACAAAAACAATTAAAATTATGCCAAGATCAGTAAATTCAGTTGCGAAGAGAGCCCGCCGTAAAAAGGTTCTTAAACAAGCCAAAGGTTACTTTGGAAGACGTAAAAACGTATGGACAGTTGCAAAAAACGCTGTGGACAAAGCAATGCTTTATTCATATCGTGACCGTCGTGCAAAAAAGAGAAATTTCAGATCCTTATGGATTACCCGTATCAACGCGGGGGCAAGACAGCATGGAATGTCTTATTCACAGTTTATGGGAAGTTTAAAAAACAGTGGAATCGAACTTAACCGTAAGGTTTTGGCAGATTTGGCTATGAACCACCCAGAGGCTTTTGCCGCAATCGTTAAACAAGTAAAATAAGACAATAACTTATATTATTTCGCCTAAAAACCGCTTCAGAAATGAGGCGGTTTTTTTATGCGCTTAATTCATAATTAAGAAGTTTCAGTATCTTCGTTAAAAATAGCCCTAATGTTGCGTTTCAATTTGCTGCTTTGTTTTCTTTTTCTTTTACCGGGCAAACATCTATTTGCCCAAAACCAAACCGGAAAACGTTATAAAATTGATCGCTACAACTCTATTTATCTTCCGTTGGGGGAAATTTCATTTGCAGATAAGTTGGTTCAATTTAAAGTAGGAAACCCGCCGCCAATAAAAAAATACAGAGATAGCACACAATGCCTGCACGAACCAAATTACCGAAATTACCAAACCCCAAATTTTATTTCCTTGGGTTGTGGCGGCACTTTAACCGTGGCATTTACCGATAACGGGTTTATGAACCTTCCCGGCGACGACCTTTATATATTTGAAGTTGGCCCGTCTCGAGAAGCTGCTAAAATAGAAATTTCACAAAACGGCAAAGAATGGGTGTATGCAGGAAAAATAGCTGGGGGAAAATCGTCTATAGAACTTAGTGATGCAGGAATTGACAATGAAACTGTGTTTTATTTTCTTCGAATTACAGATTTAAAAGAACTCTGCAGAAGCATTAGCGCCGGCGCCGATATAGACGCCATTGGAGCTATAAACAGCGTTATAAAACTTACCATAAACGCCGACGTTCTCTTTGATGTGGCAAAATACAACCTAAAGGAAACCGCCAAAGAAAGTCTAGATTCCTTGGCAAAAATCATTAAAAAAGTTGATAAAGCAACCATATTAATTGAAGGCCACACCGACAGCGATGGCGATGAAATTTCAAATTTAACCCTATCTAAAAATAGAAGCATTTCTGTAAAGGAACGATTGCTGAAAATTTTTAATAATTATGAAGGATACGATTTTGAGGTTAAAGCTTTCGGTGAAAGCACTCCCCGATTTCCGAATGATTCTGATGAAAATAAACAATTAAATAGAAGGGTAGAAATTACCGTTCTCCCCCCAAAAGATTACTATGAAAACTTAATTAATAAATAACTATTTGGAATTTTACCCTTCGACTGCGCGCAGGGAGACAAAAATAGAAATTGTGATTTGGAATTTAAAAAACCTACGTTTTCTGCTTTTTCTTCTTCGCTGCCGGAAATAAAACATTGTTTAAAATAAGTCTGTATCCCGGTGATTTTGGATGGAGCGCTAATTCGGTTTTCGCATCCCCTACCCTGTGCTGATAGTCTTCGGGATCGTGACCGCCGTAGAAGGTAAAAAATCCTTTTCCTTTTATTCCGTGAATATAGCGTGCTTCGCCATTAGTTTTATTTTCGCCCATCACCAAAACATTACTTTTAATGAGGTTGGCATCAAACGAAGTAGTTTGTCCCATAAATCCTTTAACCAAAGATGTGTGGTTTTGGCAGAGCATTGTAGGTATGGGGTCCCATTTTGCCGAATAATCCATTAGTGAAAAATAGTCCGACTCCTTGATTATTCGTCTTTTTTCGGTCATATCTATACTTGAAAATTCGTAAACCATTGGGCTCCGTTCCAAAATATAATCCTTAAATGCAAAGGTTTTATTGTAATCTATTTTGCTTTGGTAATTGGGTTCGCTGGGGTCGCCATCAAACATAGGCTCACAAATATCTACTCCTTCGGCAGAAAGTGCAATGTCAAAACTATCGGTAGCGCTACACATGGCAAACATAAAACCACCCCCGATTACATAGTCGCGAATTTTTTTTGCCACTGCCAATTTTGCTTCCGAAACTTTATTGAAGCCCAATTTTGCGGCAAGTGCTTCGGCCTTGGCTTTTTCTTCTATATACCAAGGTGCGGCACGATAGGCACGGTAAAATTTTCCGTATTGCCCGGTAAAGTCTTCGTGGTGTAAATGAAGCCAATCGTAGAGAATTAATTGATCGTTTAACACCTCTTCGTCATAAATTACGGTATATGGAATCTCGGCATAGGTTAAAACCATGGTTACTGCATCGTCCCAAGGCAAATTACCCTTAGGGGAATAGACTGCAATTTTTGGTGCCTTTTCTAAAACTACAGCGTCCATATTTTTTGACGGACTGCTTATTTCTGTAAGAATTTGTTCGGTTTTGCTGTTGGAAATTACTTCAAAAGAAACCCCGCGAACCTGGCATTCCTTCTGAATTTCGGCAGAATCGGGCATTAAAAAGGAACCGCCTCTATAATTCAGCAGCCATTTTACTTTTTGATTTTTTTCCAAAACCCAATAAGTAATTCCATAGGCCTTTAAATGCTCCTTTTGGCTCTCGGCATCCATGGGAATTAGGATATAAGAAGCTGAAGCTTTTATTGAAAAAAGGAATAGAAATACAATTATAATAATACGTGCCATTGTGCGAATATAACGACAATTTCCAAGCCAAAGTACTTATACAATATTAAAACGGCACATCATTGTCGTCATCTGTCAAAAAATCTTCATTCATTGAACTTCCGAAGGCTTCGTTTGCAGAAGGGAGGTTTTTGGTTCTAAACGTATCGTCGTTTGCAGCGTCGTTCATTCTGGAGTGAATTTCGGTAGGATGATCAAAGTGCTCCAAATTATCAAATTTACCGAGGTTTCCAATAAATTTAAGCCGTATTTCATCTAAACCACCGTTACGGTGCTTTGCTATTATAAGTTCGGCCTGGCCTGCGGTTGGGGTGTGTTCTTCATCATCCCACTCATCAATTTTATAATATTCCGGACGGTAAATAAATGATACGATATCTGCATCCTGTTCAATTGCTCCAGATTCACGAAGATCTGAAAGCAGCGGTCTTTTACTGCCACCACGGGTTTCCACTGCACGAGAAAGCTGGGATAGTGCAATTACGGGAACACTCAATTCTTTGGCCAGGGCTTTTAGGTTTCGTGAAATGGTAGAAATTTCCTGTTCCCTATTGCCTCCTTTTTGGCTTCCACCTGCGGTCATTAATTGCAAATAATCTACTATTATTAGCTTAATACCGTGTTGCGAAGAAAGTCTTCTTGCCTTGGCGCGTAAATCGAAAATTGAAAGCGAAGGAGTATCGTCAATAAAGAGTGGGGCTTTTTCGAGGCCTTTAACTTTTACATTTAATTGTTCCCACTCGTGTTTCTCGAGATTTCCGGTACGTAATTTTTCGGAACTCAATTGCGTTTCTGAGCTAATTAAACGAGTTATAAGTTGAACGGACGACATTTCCAAAGAGAAAAAAGCAACAGGAGTATTGTGCTCCACTGCCATATTTCGGGCCATAGAGAGCGTTAATGCGGTTTTACCCATACCTGGACGAGCAGCTATAATAATTAAATCGCTGGGTTGCCAGCCCGAAGTAAGTTTATCGAGTTTTGTAAATCCAGACGGTACTCCAGAAAGTCCTTCTTTGTTGGCAATTTCCTCAATTCGTTTTTTTGCTTGTATTACAAGATTTTGGGCCGTTTCGGAAGAACGCTTTATATTTCCCTGTGTAACTTCGTAAAGTTTTGCTTCGGCATTGTCTAAGAGGTCAAAAACATCTGTACCTTCATTATAGGAATCTTCAATAATTTCATTCGAGATTTTTATTAAACTTCGCTGAATATATTTTTGAAGTATGATGCGCGCGTGAAACTCAATATGTGCCGAAGAAGACACTTTTTGGGTTAATTGTATTAAATAAAATTCGCCTCCTACGAGTTCTAATTTCCCTTGTTTCTTTAATTGCGTAGAAACGGTTAATAAGTCTACGGGTTGGCTATCTTCAAACAATTTATGAATAGCCTCAAAAATGTATTGGTGCGCCTGTTTATAGAAAACTTCGGCGTGTAGGATATCTATTACCTCATCTACACCTTTTTTATCAATCATCAAAGCGCCAAGCACAACCTCTTCTAAATCAAGCGCTTGTGGCGGTATTTTGCCTTTTTCGAGCGATATAACTTGCGAAGGTCGAGTTGAAAAACTGGTTTGAGGTTTGATTTTTTCCATGAAGCGAATGTAAAGAAAATGTTAAGAGAAATGAAGTGTTTCTGGTCTTACTATATTAACCATTCTTCAACAATTGAACTGTTGAAAACTCCAAATTATTGTTAATAACCCGTAAAAAAATCCAAGGCTCTCGCCTCGGATTTACGGTAAGATAAGCTATAGTTCAATTTAACCTTTGAACTCGCCCATTTCTAAATATTTATTCATTCTATTTTTAACCAAATCGGTTGGGGATAACATTTTTAATGCGTTATAAGTCTTATCAATTACCCCGGCAACGGTTCTAAAAGTTGTTTCCCGATCGCTATGTGCACCTCCTAGAGGTTCTTTAACTATTTCATCAATAAGTTTAAGCTTTTTCATGTCTTTTGCCGTAAGTTTTAGGGCTTCGGCAGCTTGCTCTTTAAATTCCCAACTTCGCCATAATATAGACGAGCAGCTTTCTGGACTAATAACGGAGTACCACGTATTTTCCAACATTAAAACCTTATCGCCAACGCCTATTCCGAGTGCACCGCCGCTGGCTCCTTCTCCAATAATTACGACAATAATTGGCACTTTAAGGCGTGTCATTTCCAAAATATTGCGAGCTATTGCCTCGCCTTGGCCGCGTTCTTCTGCCTCGAGCCCCGGAAATGCTCCAGGCGTATCTACAAAACACACAACGGGAATTCCAAACTTTTCGGCAGATTTCATTAATCGTAATGCCTTTCGGTATCCTTCTGGATTTGCCATCCCGAAATTTCTATACTGGCGTGTTTTGGTATTATAACCTTTTTGCTGGCCCACGAACATATAACTTTGATCGCCTATTTTTCCGAGGCCACCAACCATAGCTTTATCGTCTTTAAAGGCACGATCTCCGTGTAACTCCAAAAACGAATCGCCACAGATAGCTTTTATGTAATCTATAGTATATGGCCGATCTGGGTGGCGGGATAATTGTACGCGCTGCCATGGGGTTAGCTTTTTATAAATTTCCTTTTTAGTATCCTTTAGCTTCTTTTCAATCTGTTTGCAGGTGTTGCTTACATCTACATCGCTCTCCTGGCCAATAAGGCAGGCTTTTTCGTATTGCTCCTGCAATTCTTTTATAGGGAGTTCAAAATCAAGATATTCCATAATTTTTTCCTTCTTTTAATAAAGGTTTGCTTACAAAGATAAAATTTTGTTTTAGGTGTTACTCAATCTTCTTCGATTTCTTTCTTGAGTAATTTTAATGATACCGTTGGCAATAACCGTAATTAATATTATTACAGCTCCGTAATAAAATTGCGCGCTCATATTTTCTGAATCGCCAAGGACAATAAGCGCCAAAATAATACCGTACACTGGTTCCATATTTATGGTTAGCATTACGGTGTACGGACTTATCCATTTCATTACATGTATTGATGCAATAAAGGCATAGGCGGTGCAAACGGATGCCAAAATTAGTAAATAGATCCAATCGTGGGCAGAGATTGTAAAAAATTCAGTTGTAAATTTTTCAGCAAATGCCAGATAAATAGTAATTCCCAGAACTCCAAACATTAATTCGTAAAATGAAATTGCTGACGCTTTGTATTTTAAAACAAATTTGCCATTAATTACCGAAAACAAGGCACTTAAAAATGCTGATATTAATGCAAGAATAATTCCTAAAGTATATGAACCTTCAACGTCAAAAATAATATATAAACCGCCCACTACGATGAGGCCGAAGAGCACTTCGTAAATAATTATTTTGCGTTTATAAAAAAGCGGTTCCAAAATTGAGGTGAAAAATGCGCCGGAAGAAATTACCGCCAACGTTACCGATACGTTCGAAGCTTTAATGGCTCCGAAAAATGTGAGCCAGTGCAGGGCAATTATAATTCCCGCCAAGGCAAAGCCACTCAACGTTTTTAGTGAAAACTTTAAATTTTCCTTTCTAATTTTTAAAAATGCAAATATAATTAGGGTAGCTAAAAGCATGCGGTACCAAACCAGCGGAATGGCTTCTAAGGTAATTAAGGCGCCCAAGACTGCGGTAAACCCCCAAATAAAAATTATAAAGTGGAGATGGAGATAGTTTAATAATTTATCGTTTCGCATTTCTTAGAAGATAAATTGCCAAAATTGCAAATAGAAAATTAGGAAACCAAGTAGCAACGAGGGGTGAAAAATCGCTCTGTTCGGCCATGGTGCCAAATACCTTATCGAAGAACACAAAAATCATCCCAATACTAATGCCTATTGCCAGATTAAGCCCCATTCCTCCGCGTCTTTTCACCGAAGAAACAGCCACTGCAATAATGGTTAATATATAGGCCGAAACTGGCAAACTCCAGCGTTTGTAGCGCACCACTTCATACCTATTAATATAAGACGAACCACGCGCTTTTTCCTTTTCAATAAAGTCGTTGAGCTCCGTAAAATTCAAGGTTTCGGCTATGTATGTAACCGGTGTTAAATCTTCCAAATCGAAGGAAAAAACGGTATCTAATTTAGGCTTGCTTTCCAAAATATCGTTTTTCTCGCCAATTATTCGTTTTTTATAATGAAATAGGGAATATGTGCTATCCTTTTCATTGTATTTTATCTGTCCGGCCGAAATTTTATACGTCATCTCATTTCCTTCAAAATGTTCCAATGTAAAGTTGCTTCCAATTTTATCGGAAACATTAAAGTAGCTTACATATATGTAGTCGTTTTCATTAATTTGCGTATAAACATTACTTTGATCCCTATCCTGTTTTCCCTTTTTTAAATACGTATATGCAAATTCGTTAAATCCCTTGCTAGCCTTTGGCGCTAAATACATACTGAAAACAAGCGCGGCAATACAAACTATGGTGGCTCCAATAATATACGGACGCAGAAAACGATAATACGAAACACCACTGCTTAAAAATGCAATTACCTCCGTATCGTTGGCCAGTTTTGAGGTAAACCAAATAACTGAAAGAAAAAGAAACAACGGAAATAACAAGTTGGCAAAATAAATAGTGAAATTATAGAGATAGATCATCACCTCCATAAACGGCACTTCATTTTCAAGGATTTTGTCAATTTTTTCGGCGAGATGAACTGTAATACCAATTGGTATAAAAAGCAATAACAGCAGCGTAAAAGTGCCCAAATATTTCTTTAATATGTACCTATCGAGTATGCTGAGCATTTTACAATCTTTGCGCGAGTTTTTTAACCATGCCGTTTTTCCAATCCAGAAAATCTCCTGCTAAGATATGTTTTCTGGCTTCGCGAACCAACCACAAATAGAAACCGAGGTTGTGAATGGTAGCTATCTGTCTTCCCAACATTTCATTTACGGTAAATAAGTGGCGCAGATACGCTCTGTTGTATTCTGTATCTACCCACGTAATTGCCATCGGGTCTATTACCGAAAGATCGGCTTCCCACTTTTTGTTTTTTATGTTAATAATACCTTCCGAAGTAAAGAGCATTCCGTTCCTCCCGTTTCGCGTAGGCATTACACAGTCGAACATATCTACTCCAAGTGCTATATTTTCAAGAATATTGGCGGGAGTTCCTACGCCCATTAAATAGCGCGGTTTATCCTGTGGAAGAATTTCGGTTACCACCGCCGTCATTTCATACATCTCATCTGCTGGCTCGCCAACTGAAAGTCCGCCAATAGCGTTGCCCTCTGCTCCAACCGAAGCAATGTACTCTGCCGATTGTTTTCGCAAATCTTTATAAGTACTGCCTTGAACAATAGGAAAAAACGTTTGTCCGTAATCGTATTTTAGAGGGGTTTTATCTAAATGTTTTATGCATCGGTCCAGCCAACGATGCGTCATATGCATAGAACGTTTTGCGTAGTTATATTCGCATGGGTACGGTGTACACTCATCAAAGGCCATAATGATATCCGCGCCAATTGTACGCTGAATTTCCATAACATTTTCTGGCGTGAAAACGTGATAACTGCCATCTATATGGCTCTTAAATTTTACGCCTTCCTCCTTAATTTTTCTATTTGCTGAAAGCGAATACACCTGATACCCTCCACTGTCGGTTAAGATATTTCGGTCCCAGTTCATAAATTTATGAAGGCCGCCCGCCTTCTCAAGGATTGTAGTTTGCGGTCTTAGGTATAAATGATATGTATTTCCCAAAATAATATCTGGATTAATATCTTCCCTTAGTTCGCGTTGATGTACGCCTTTTACAGTACCTACGGTACCAACGGGCATAAAAATAGGAGTTTCAATAACGCCGTGATCGGTCGTAATAGTTGCGGCGCGGGCGCTACTTTGCGGGTCTGTGGCTTCTAATTTAAATTGCATGCAGCAGATTTTATTGAGGGGGCAAAGATAACGGTTATTAAATTCCAAATCCCAAATTTCAAATAACAAAATTACACAACGGCTCTTCCGATTTAAGTATGGCTGATGTAGTGATTTTGTAATCTTCTGTCTTCGTGCATCGCGCATCAGACAGTTTTCTGTTAACAAAACCCTGAAATCGTTAATAAAAGCCTTCGTGTACCTTTTGCCTCCCCCCGATAATACATTACTTTTGACACTGAATTTTAAAACACATTATGGCAGATTATAAAGCACTTGAGGATTTGGTAGTTCAAGTTCGAAGAGATATTTTACGGCAGGTACACAAAGTGAATTCTGGGCATCCGGGAGGTTCACTTGGTTGTGCCGAGTTTTTCGTTGCACTTTATAACGAATTGATGGAACGCAATGATACTTTTGAGATGGACGGCATAGGCGAAGATCTTTTCTTCCTATCAAACGGGCATATTTCACCAGTATTTTACAGTGTTTTAGCACGTGCGGGTTACTTTCCGGTAGAAGAGTTAAATACCTTCCGCCTTTTAAACTCGCGTTTGCAGGGGCATCCAACTACCCACGAAGGCTTACCTGGGGTTCGTATTGCGTCGGGATCACTCGGACAAGGAATTTCAGTTTCAATTGGAGCGGCACTCACAAAAAAATTAAATAACGATAACCACCTAATTTACACACTTTGTGGCGATGGCGAATTGCAGGAAGGTCAGAATTGGGAGGCAATTATGTACGCGGCAGGAAATGGGGTAGATAATTTAATTTTAACTGTAGATTTAAATGGCCAGCAGATAGACGGTTCCACAGACAATGTGCTACCCATGGGCAATGTTAAAGCGAAATTTGAAGCATTTGGTTGGGATGTAATGGAAATTAAGAAAGGAAATGATCTAAGTGCAATTATTTCTGGCATGAAAAAAGCAAAAGACAAATCGGGTAACGGAAAGCCAATTTGCGTTTTGCTTCATACGGTTATGGGCAATGGTGTAGATTTTATGATGCATACGCACGATTGGCACGGAAAAGCGCCCAATGACGAGCAATTAGAGAATGCTCTTTCACAAAACCCTGTAACCTTGGGTGATTATTAAAGCCCCCCTAGCCCCCGAAGGGGGAACTCAGACTCTAAAATGAAATTATTAATTTAAAATATAACCCGCTATAAGCCCCTCCTTCGGAGGGGTTTGGGGAGGCTTATGAAAAAATACACAGATACAGGTAAAAAAGACACACGTTCAGGTTTTGGTGATGGACTTACGGAACTGGGAAAGAAAAACAAAAACGTTGTAGCACTTTGCGCAGATCTTACAGGATCCTTAAAAATGGACGACTTTAAAGCAAACCATCCGGAGCGCTTTTATCAAGTAGGAATTGCCGAAGCAAATATGATTGGTATGGCAGCAGGGATGACCATTGGTGGGAAAATTCCATTTACGGGAACATTTGCTAATTTTTCTACCGGAAGGGTTTACGACCAAATTAGACAGAGCGTAGCATACAGCGGAAAAAATGTAAAAATTTGCGCATCGCACGCAGGTTTAACTTTAGGGGAAGACGGGGCAACGCACCAGATATTGGAGGATATTGGCTTGATGAAAATGCTTCCAGGAATGACCGTAATAAACACTTGCGATTACAATCAAACTAAAGCTGCAACTATAGCAATTGCAGATTATAATGGTCCTGTTTATTTACGTTTTGGAAGACCCAAAGTTGCAAACTTTACACCTGCCGATCAAAACTTTCAGATAGGCAAGGCGGTACAATTGCAAGAAGGTACCGATGTAACTATTGTAGCAACCGGTCATTTAGTTTGGGAAGCGTTACAAGCTGCAGAAACTTTAAACGAAAACGGAATTACGGCAGATGTTATAAACATTCACACCATAAAACCCTTGGACGACGCCGCGGTTTTAAAAAGCGTTAAAAAAACCGGCTGCGTAGTTACTGCCGAAGAGCATAACTTTTTAGGCGGTCTTGGCGAAAGCATTGCACGTTTGCTAGCAACTCAGCATCCTGCACCCCAAGAATTTATTGCCACCAACGATACCTTTGGTGAATCTGGCACACCGGAACAATTAATGGACAAATACGGTCTAAATGCCGCAGCAATTGTAGGTGCGGTAAAAAAGGTAATTGCTAGAAAATAGCATTTTAAACTATGGTAAATTAAAAAGCCCTATGCTAGAATTGCATAGGGCTTTTTATATACGTTCTATCTAAACGCTTCTTTAAATAGTAGGGTCTAGATAATCTGGAGTTCCGTTTCCGTTGGTATCTGGGAAGGTAATATTGCCGTCGCCATCTATCTCTATTTCATACTTGGTTAAACGGCCGTCGCCATCGTCATCGTCATCCAAATAATTCGGGATTCCATCCCCATCGGTATCTTCATCCATTAAATAACCATTGCCGCTAAGGTCTTCCATATAAGACGGTATTCCGTCATTATCGTGATCTGCCACTTCAGAATCAAACAATTCAAAAGAGAAAATAAGCTGATCATAAGCATTCAAACCGCCTGTAGCTGGAGGATAATTATAGTATCCCAAACCTGATGGAATAAAAACGGCACCTATACCAAAATCTTCAAAAGAAAGTGTGCCGTCAGGATTGGAGATTACGTTTGCAGCCCCTTTAAACTGAATAATTGCTTGCTGCAAACCTCTAATTATACCTGAGGTAGTTGGAGAGTCAACCAAGCTAAACCGAACGGGAATAACCGAACTATCAAACAAATCCAGGTTCATAAGCCGCCCTTCATAAGTGTTAATGGTATAATCTGAAAAATGGGGTTTGTCGCCCCCACCCTCGCGAACGTTTAGGTAATACAGTTTATAGGTAACATCGGTATCAATTACATCGGCAACTTCTATAAAATCTACTTGTTCAAATAAGGGGGTTTTTCCAGCATTGTCTCCCGCAATGGTATCAAACTTAATTTTAAAATTTTCGGGATCTGTCTGAAAATCCTCGTAATTATAGAAATGGGTTTTTAAAAACGTTTCAATTTCATCTTGCGCTCTTGTTGCCTCTACGCTACGATCTCTGGGCGGGGGTGGTTCTGGCCCGTCATCTTCATTCTTTTTACAGGAAACTGTAACAACTAGCATTACAACTAATAAAGCAAAAGCATATTTAATTTTTATCATCATCAATTTTTTGTGGGCGCAAGATACAATTTTCCGCTATTTTTGCACACTACATTAACGTTGTTTTGAACATATTAATTATGAGGATTGACAAATATTTATGGGCCGTTCGATATTTAAAGACTAGAAATATCGCCACACAAGCTTGTAAAAAAGGTGCCATTCGGGTTAACGGCGATATTGTAAAAGCTTCGCGAAATGTATATCCGGGTGATAAGATTACACTTCGAAAAAATCAAATAAATTACCAGTTAGAAGTTTTAGACCTCCCCCAAAGCAGAGTTGGCGCCAAGTTAGTAGATCTGTATAGAAAAGACACAACTCCCAAAGAAGCTTTTGAAACAAATGAAATGCTGCAATATGCAAAATCGTACTACCGTAAAAAAGGCGTGGGAAGACCTACTAAAAAAGACCGTAGGGATTTAGAAGATTTTACTGAAGAAGCAACCAATGACGACATTGACACCCAACAACCATAATTTTTAAAATTTAGACAATGCAAGAAATAACATCCGTAATACTAGACAAAAAGCAAATAGCCCACAAGATTAAAAGAATTGCTTACCAAATTTACGAAACCAACGTAGAAGAAAAAGAAGTTGTAGTAGCCGGTATTACGGGCAACGGTTTTATATTGGCAGAAAAAATTAAGGTAGAAGTCGAAAAAATTTCGCCTATAAAAGTTTTGCTTTGCGAAGTTTTAATCGATAAAAAAAATCCTGCTGAGCCTCTGGAAACCACTCTGAAAAAAGAGAATTACGCGAATAAGTCACTTCTATTGGTAGATGATGTATTACATTCTGGAACCACTTTAATTTACGGCGTAAAACATTTTTTAGAAGTGCCTCTTAAACAATTTAAAACTGCGGTATTGGTAGATAGAAATCACAAAAAGTACCCAATAAAAGCAGACTTTAAAGGCATTTCGCTCTCTACATCCTTAAACGAAAACGTCTCGGTTATTTTTGAAAAAGGAAACGATAGAGCAATTTTAGAATAGACGTCCAACTATTTCTTCGGTAGTTTCCGCTATATTTTTAGCACTACTTTCTACAATAATATTGGCTTGATTGTAATAAAAAGTTCGTTCAAAAAGATGTTTTCGTATAAAATCATTAACCTCCTCTTCCGAATTTAAATGCGCCAATAGCGGCCTGTGCTCCTTTTCTAAAAGCAATCTATTGGTTAAAACTTCTAATGAATTTTTTAAATACACCAAAATTGTATTGGGCTCTTCCAACATAAAGGTAAGCGAATCTGCATAGCAGGGAGTGCCGCCACCGGTAGCCAAAACAAAGCTGCCAGCCTGTTTTAACAAAGTCTTTAATACTTTGTTTTCTGTTTTTCGAAAATAGATTTCTCCCTTTTGTGAAAAAATTTCAGAGACAGACAGATTTTCTGATTGTTCAATTTCGGTATCCAAATCCTTAAAAGGCAAGTTTAATACCGAAGCGAGTTTTTTTCCTACGGAAGATTTGCCGCTTCCCATATATCCTATTAAAATTATTTTCATCAGTATATTATATTTGAGAAATAAAGAGATGGAATGCCCCACTATTCATCTTCGGGTATTTTAAATTTGGTTTTGGGCATTTTATAGTTGTAAAATTGCAAAGTTCTCCTTTTTTACGACAAGAATCTTTAAAAAGAGTAAAGATAATTCAGAAAATATCGAAAAATTTAAAAATAATTCATTTGTGAAGCCTTGTTTTTCAGAGGTTTTAAAATTTCTTTAAATTTATTGCAGTTTCGTTTTGAGAATTTAATTTAATGATAGTATATTTGCACCCGCATTAAGGAAGACCTGGTAGCTCAGTTGGTAGAGCACCTCCCTTTTAAGGAGGTGGTCCTGGGTTCGAGCCCCAGCCAGGTCACTAATAATGTTTAAAGCCTCTTGAGTTCTTCAAGAGGTTTTTTTATTTAGACACATATATTTAAGGCGAGAAGTTTAGGGATCAAGACCAATTGTTGTGTTTATACAGAGCGGGTTTTTTTATGGCTATTCTGAAATGTTTTGG
Organism: Aequorivita marisscotiae; assembly: GCF_029814825.1. Classification (NCBI taxonomy): domain Bacteria; kingdom Pseudomonadati; phylum Bacteroidota; class Flavobacteriia; order Flavobacteriales; family Flavobacteriaceae; genus Aequorivita; species Aequorivita marisscotiae. Next base: position 54,352 of record NZ_CP122379.1, read on the forward strand.
GTTAAGAAGCCGAATCGAGATCTAATCTTGTGCTGATGAGCCGTAAAAACTCTTGTAAATCTATTGCAGAAGCGTGATTGGGCAGACGAAATTGAAACTGACATAAGACCGCTGCGCGGGATGGATGCGCCAGCCGGGTTCGATAGCCTTTTGCTGGGCTACTTGGCTCCTAAAATTTTGACGGTAGATAGTTTTAAATTGAGTATTAATTAGCAGGTACTGCACAGAAAGGGAGTTTAAAGACCTATAATATTTTATAGTATTTTAATACTATAAACATACTATACAGATACTATAAACATACTATATAGATACTATAAATATACTTTACACATATTATACTATTATTTTAACCACACTATAAACTTGACCTACGGTGCTTAATGTGTTGTATTAGTTATATTTAAATTTTAGATTATGGTATAGCAGGTAGGAATTATAAAATTGAAAGGAACTATTGGAGGTATTAATCTTTACGAAACCAATAATGGAGAACGCTTAGACAGTGAAGCGGGAGGTGTTTTAGTAAAAGCAAATAAGAGAGACCTGTGCGAACCGTGGAGAATGCTTCGGAATTTGAACGTTGCAGTAAGAGCAAATTTTTATAATTGCGAAGGATAGTTTGACAAATTTTAGTTTATGAGTTAATGCAGGTTCTAAGGGAGTGTACATTAAAGTGAGTCATCGGTTAGAAATTCGTTTTCAAAATAATCTACATGGTTAGGAATATGTGTAAATAAAATATTCGTACTATCTCTCTCTATGTATTGCTTTTTGAATATCTTCCTCAGACAGGCTAACATAAGTCATCTCATAAAAACAATGCACAAGGATTTCCGGTTCTGAAAAGTTTATTAGACTGTCTTTACTAATCTCCATTCCCAACCATTGGCACCAGGGTAAAAATTCAATGCCTTGCGGATACTTTTCTTCCAAGCTTTTGGGATGGTTATAAATTCCCGCAACATCTATAAAGTAATCGCCATCGATAATATCGGTTTCCTTAGAAATCACAATAGCCATAGCTATACTTTTCGGATCCATTTCTTTCAATTTTTCGAACACCATTTTATAGCCTTCCAAATTGTTTTTTGCTTCTGGGTAGCTTTTTAAAAATTGGACTGAAATGGTTTCCCAAGTATGGTTGTGCATTAATTCATTTAAGATCATTACTCTTGTTGTTTAGAATTTTTAATTTTAGAATGTCTAACTTATAAGTTTGAATTTCTGTTCGAGCCCTTCCGGCAGGCTCGAGATAGAATATAGGCGAGAGCTACAAAATCCTAACGATAAATAAGGTCTCGACTGCGAACGAACGGACATTGCCAAACGGTTTCCCGATTAGAGATATTTGTTAATTCCTTTTGTATGCCGCAGTTATGCCAGGTTTTTCATATAGCTAATTACCGCCTTCCAATCGGCAAAGTCTTTTCCTTCTGGACCAAAGTGAATGTGTTTTCCTACAAATGCTCCGGCCCCATTTGCGGTTCTATCGTCGATAAGGAAATCCCCTTTCGCCAAATGTTTGTTATGCGAAAGAATCAATCTTTTATGGGCTGCCTTCGGCAAGTATTTCTTCACCCACAGTAATTTATCAGACCAGGCACTCGGATTCTCCCAAGGCGCGGTTGATAAAATGTAGGTGTCAAAATTCGCACACAACCATTTATATCCTTCAATAGCGCCGTCATATGGATCCATCAGAGAGAAAATGCCCGGAACCTCATCCAGCTTCTTATCATATTTTAATTTATCTTCCTCGCTAATTTTATCTATTCCACTTTGGAAATCTACCAGCACACTGTCCATATCCACAAAGACAGTTTGCTTGGCATTTCGCTTCTTCAGTTCTAACAGCTCATTGTAATTTTTAGTGTGGCGCACTACTTCCTCACAGAATAGTTTTGAGGAACTATCCGCTCCAAATCCCGAAGCGTCCACGGGATTCACCCCGAAGGCTTTCCTTTTTCTATTAACGCGGTTCGTAGCTTCCTGTGACATTGGATTGCGGGCAGAATCCATCATAAAATCCCATTCCTCCGCAAATAGCGCCAATTGTAATTGTTTTACCTGTGCAGCAAAGTCTGTTTTTTCTCTTTGGACTTTTCTTAATTGTTCAATTTCATAATCCGTTAAATATTCTTTGTATTCTTTTAAAATTTTTCCAATAGTTAAATGCATAATTTGTTTTTTGTTAAGTATTAATAATTGATAGTTAAGGGTTTTTGGTTAATCGCTTGTTACAAAATTAAAATTTACAAAGGTGTACTTCTCCCCTTTTTTGTAGGTCATTTCGGTATTTTCCTTTACCAATGCTGTGCATAGGGCCACTTCGTGCCTTACTTGGTCTTCATTCAAATGGGCAATGTCGTCATTAAGAAAGATTACGCTCTCGGCATAGATTCCATCCCAGTACCATTTTTGATACACTACATCAAAGTCTTCTATTACGGCTTCGGTGCTTAAAATAATTTTTGTGCCTTCCTCGACGGGCAGGTCTTTAAATTTTTCTGTCATAATTTTAGTTTTAGGGTTATTAATAAATTAATTTTTAATGCGTTTTTCGCATAGCTTTCCCACCTGACACTTAGCGTCGTTCCCAGTATTGGAACGGCGGTGGCAGCAGCAAATTTTGTTTAGTGTTTTTAGTTTTAAAAACACTGTTTTTTGTTGTTATCGGTAAAAAAAGGAATAAGACATATTTTTCCTAAAAGTAGGCTCATTGTTTAAGCACCTTCGCCTGCTTGGGCAGGTTGCTATCACTTTCTTGTGATTCGTAATGACGATTAAATATACGGAATTTTTATTTTTTGGGCAAGGGGTTTTAGGGAATACTTAATTCAGATGGAAGTTATTAATTACAGATACATGAAGCGTTATAATTAAAACTAGAAATATCATGTGAGAATTCTAATTCCTTTAGTTTGAAGATTATACCAAAATTAACTCTAAGCTAGAACTATGTGCAATTTTTTTTATTATTACTAAATCGTTTGAGGTAAGGTCTTCAGTCGTGATTACTTTAATGTCATCATTAAAATCAACAAACTTATTTTGCTCCTGTATTTTCAATTTTGAAGAATCGATTACAATAAACTTATTTTTACAGTTCTTTAAAATTTCACTTTTTGACCTTATTTCGTAAGTGCTATGTACGGCAAAACCTTCATTTCTATAAACGCCGTTTGCACCCACAAAACAGATGTCCGCCCCGCCAAGTTTCGATATTGTTTCTTGAAAACCCGAATCTACATTTTGATATATTTCATCATCATTAACTACAGCGAGTGAATTGGGCCTAATACGACCTTCTGTCATGAATACACTCAAAATATTATTATTATCCACAAGCCCTAATTTACTTGAATACATGAATAGCTCTTGTGCAATAGGAATTGAATTCGTAACAACTTTTAAGTTATCCCATAGTCCCATTTCTAGTCCTTTATTGATTTCTTTGGCTATTGCCAAAGTTGTTGAACCTGAATCTAAGGCTATAATATAATTTGAATTTATAAATTTAATTGCTCGTTTCGCAATTTTCTCCTTATTTTTTGAATGAATAGCTAATTTCCAAGAATAATGTTCTTGTTTAACCCAGATGTACTCACCATCACTAACTATTCCTGTTAAATGATTCTGTTTTATTATTCTTGCAATTAATTCTTTAAAAGTAAATATAGAAATATCAACTAGCTCATTTTGTTCTTTTAACATATCTAAAAGTTGCAGTAAATCGAGAGGGTTGTTTTGACGATAGGGATAAACTAACAATCTTACCTTTTCAGCAATTTCCTTTATAAAATTGTCGGCTTCATCCAATAAGTCTAAAGATGATTTTTGATCTGATTCTAACCCGCTTCCATATAATTCTTTACACGTCCATGCAAATAATTGATTAATTAAATTTTTAGCGGTCACGGCAATAGCTTCATCCGAAAACTCATAGCAAGGAAGAAATAATCGCTTTTTAATATTATTATCTTCAAGTGAATCCCAAATATCCTTTTCTAACACAATGGGAAGTACGAATGGTCTACTAAGTTTAAGTTCCTTTTTTATGCCCCATTCAAATTCTTGCATTACCCAATTTGATTCAACGGCATTCCTGTCAATAATCAATACCAAAAAATGAATATCCTCGTCGATCGTTTTCTTTATGGTATTTTGGACTTCCTCTCCAATAAGAAGTTTCTTTTCGTCAATCCATAATTCAATAAAGTCAGGCAAATGTTTTCTTAACTCCTTAATAAATAATTTTTGTCTTTGACTATGACTAATAAATATTTTCATTTTATATACATTTAAGAGTTTCTTAAAAATAAATATGCGCCTATAAGTAAAATGATTAATATTAAATACAATAAGAAAATTGAGAATCTAAACAATAACGGGGAAAATAAAATTTCCTTTTTCAATGAGGTGATATCCATGTTAAAATTAATTTGGTGATTTTCAATTTCGATGGTATAATGTGCTCGGTAGATTTTTTCCAACCATAAGTAATAGGTATCTAAAAACCAAAAAATAACAATTATTGGTAACCCTATAATCAGAATTACAAACTTTTGATTATCCAAACTTAATGCAATTAAACCTGTAATCAGTGTTATGCACCATCCTTTAATTAAAAAAGAATTTGTGCTCAGGCGAGAAATAACATTCTGAATAAATTCAAGATGTTTGATTTTCAATTGTTCACTCATTAATTTTCAATTTAATGCTTATATGCATTTATTATATCATTGATAGATATTTTAATTATACATATCAGCAAGCTATTCTAAAATAAGTATTTCCATTAAAGATATCCTGAAAACACCTCTTAGACAATGGTTAAATTAATTAGGGAGAGTAGTAAATATATAAAAAATTGGCTTATGAGCAATAGACGTTTCTTTTTCTTCTATAAGATTTCAAATGCTATTAGAGAGAATTGACCAATGTAATCTTATTCAATAATACTCCTTAATATACCCATAAGCCCGCTCAAAAAGCACCTGATCTTTATGAAGCTTATATTTCAATAGCGCCTTTCTAAGCGACTGCTGAACTTCCCGCTCACCTGAACTTGTTGTTTGCCAACCGGGAAAACTTACCATCCTTACAATACCATCTATATCATTTACAATTCGTTCTACAACCGCAGGGGTTTGATCGGTTTTAAGTTCTAAAAACAATTCAGTTAATGCTGCTTGCGGCGTTTTTTCCTGTATCTTTTCTTCAATTTCCTTTTCCGCTTGAACTGTTTCCTTAGCAAGTTTACAAAGTTCTTTTACAAACTCTATGGAAGTAATTAATCCCTGTTCGGCTTGATCTCTTAACGCTTCCAAACGCTCACTTAATTTTTTAAATTTTGGGTCACCAGAATGCTTTTTAAATCTCTTTACTAGTATTTTCTCAAGCTTTTTGGCATTGGCAGGATCGGGATTATTAAAAATGGTCTCAATAACATCTGCATCAAGTCTATATTCTTCCAAAGTATGTACATCGCCCACATGAATATTTTCATGCATTAATTTAGTGGTCTGGGCTCCCAAAGCAATCCATAACAATTTACCCAAATTGTCACCAGCAGGCCTAACAGACTCGAAAACTTGAGATAACCATTTATAATCTTCTTGATAAATATCAAGCATTCTATCTGGTGATAAAGACTCCCATAATTTGGATAGATACTTATAATCTTTTGCAAAGGCATCTTTCTTTACGTCATCCTTAATAGCATTTTGCGCTTTTTCCAATCCCTCAAAGCCCTCAATCGTTCTATCTACTCCTTCAAAATGAGCTAAAGCATTCTTTACAGCTTCAGGTAGTTTAGTTCGCAATAAGGATAGATTGGTAATTTATAATAATCTCTCAACCTTCTTTCACCAAACTGAAAATCTTGGTGTTCTTCAATATAATCTGACAAAATATTAGCCAAACGGGATTTAGAAGGATTCAAATTTCCTAAAACCTCTTCCTGTTGTAAAGCCTTTTCAAAGCTTTCTATTATTAATCTGTTATGCACCTTCAGCGATTTATCCAATGCTTAAAACTACAAAATTCACTTGGAAATTCTTTGGAAGATCATTTCCAAGTTGTTTCCAATCCTTTTCCAACTCTTTTTTCAGTATCTCTCTTTATTTGTTCCATCATTGAGAATCTAGAAGCTTTAAAGATTTTAATATCAGTAAGGAGGCAATAAGTAATGCCATTAGATGAAGTGGGGAAATAAGTCTTCCGCATAACTTCAGTATCTCCTTCTTCCCCTTTACGAGACAAGACCAGTCCTCAACATTTCATTTTAAAAAATCACAACAGATTTTTTAAAACAATCACCCTATTGTTTATCCAAAAAATTCACGTTCAAATGAAAAAAGCAACATTATTAATCGTCATGTTACTATCTATTATTTCGATAAGCTCTTGTACACCAGAAGCTAGAATAGACCAAATAGAACCACAAAGCTGTTGTGGTGATGATGGAAATCTTCCTCCACCACCTCCATTTGGTGGCGGCAATTAACAATTTCCAAAAATAAGTTCCTATTTTTGAGGAATGAAGAAGCCCCAATTTTCATTCCTCCTTTTTTGTTTTGTATCAATCATTTTACCACAAAAAATGATTGGTCAATATAAAATTGACAGCACTGCCTATCACTTCAAACGTATTCTAAATCCGCAGCACAGCTCAGATTTCCCGAAAGCAATTAGTTATTATACCCGTTTAAAGGAAAAGCATCTAAAAGATAAAAACACTTATAAGGCCATCCAAGACCTACAGATGATCGCCATTGCTGAATTTGAAATGGGCAATAGTTATGATAGTGAAGCCGCAACCGTGGAAGCTTTTGAATTAATAGATACGTCCTTACATACAGATACTTTAGTTGATGCCAAAAAAGGTTTGTACAATCAATTGGGTAGAATTTACCGGGCTACTTACAGATATGAGGAAACTATAAAAGCCTACACGAATGCCTTAAAATTCTCTTCAAATAGAAACGACAGCCTTACGCTTTTAAACAATACCGGCAATGTATATATGGATATGGGCCGCTATAAAAAAGCTTTGGAAAAATTTAACCTTGCTTTGCTAAAAAAGGGAGTGAAGCAAAACACGCTTTCCTATGCTAGGTTATTGAACAATAAAGGTGTGGCACAGGCCAAAATTGGTAATAATGAGGAGGGTCTAAATAATATGCAACAGGCCTTAGAACTAAGAGAACTCAAAAACGATATGCCTGGTAAATATTCCAGCTATAAAAGTTTGGCGCGCTATTATTTTGAGCAAGGGGATAAAAAACAGGCTTTGGAATTTGCAAATAAAGCGTATGGGGTGGCTAACAACATTAACAGCCTTTCCTTTTTAGAAGATGCCCTTTCGCTTTTTGCAAGTATGAGTGAAGATATAAAAACAGTACAGTTTGAAAAAATTACCGATAGCATAACCAAGGAAAAACAACTGGCAGAAAATAAGAATGCTTTTATGAAGTACAATGTGGAGAAGGAACGCAAAAATACCCTTGCCGCCCAGTTGGAAAAAGAGAGGCAGAAAACGTGGACTATTTTAATATTGGCATTGGCCATAGTGGGATTTTTGATGAGTATTGTTCTTTATTTCACTATAAAGAACAAGCACAGACAGGAGAAGATCAAGCAGGTACATATAACTGAAAAGCGCATCTCCAAAAAAGTACACGACGAAGTGGCAAACGATGTATATAGACTTATGGCGAAACTACAGAGCAAGCCTGCTGGAAAGGATGAAATTTTGGATGATCTGGAATCTATTTATGATAAGAGCAGAGACATTTCTAAGGAAAACAGTGCCGTTGCTGTTGAAAACTTTCAAGATACCCTGTCTGATTTGTTGTTGGGTTATGAAAACGAAAATGTGTCTGTAATCCAAAGAGATAGTTCTCCTATTGATTGGAGCAAGGTAAGCACTATTAAAAAAACCAATCTCTTTAGGGTATTGCAGGAGTTGATGACGAATATGGCCAAGCACAGCAACGCCACCGCGGTGGTGCTGAATTTTGAGCAAAAAGGAAAAACTATTGCCATTAAATATGCCGATAATGGGAAGGGCTGTTTATTAAATAGCAAGAATGGACTTCAGAATGCGGAATCCCGCATAAAAGCGATTAACGGAACGATTACTTTTGAATCAGAACCAAATAAAGGGTTTAAGGCAACTATAATTATTTGAGTATGTTTAAGAAAGTGCTAATTTCAGACGACCTCGATTGTATTAACCAAGGCGTAATAGCGGTATTGCAAGCCTTAAAGGTTGAGGCTATTGCCGAAGTTGTGTATTGCGATGATGCTTTCCTAAAAATAGAAAAGGCAATTTTAGAGAAAGCCCCGTTTGATTTGTTGATAACAGATCTATCATATACCCCTGACCATAGGGAACAAACCTTTTCGTCTGGCGAAGACTTGATAGCTGCACTAAAGAAAAAGCATCCCGAATTACCTATTATAGCCTATTCGGTAGAAGACCGATTGCAACGAGTGCGTTCCCTTGTTGTCAATCACAAGCTTAACGGCTACGTATGTAAAGGCAGAAGAGGCCTTGAAGAATTGAAGACTGCAATACATAAAGTATTTGAGGGAGAAACCTATCTATCACCACAAGTTGAAAATGCACTCTCTAAAAAGTCCACCCCTATTATAGAAGATTATGATATTGCGTTAATGGAGCAATTGGCAAATGGGCTGTCTCAAAAGGAAATCAGTGAACATTTTAGGAGTGTAAATATCGTGCCTAGTAGTTTAAGCTCCATAGAAAAGCGAGTAGGAAAACTTTGTATTCATTTTAAAGTGAAAAATGCCATTCACCTCGTAGCAACGGTTAAAGACCTAGGATTAATTTAGTTAAATGGCTTTTGGATTTAGGGAGGCTTAGAATTTGTAAAAAAAATCGCCGCTTTACGGAATCCCGCAAAGAAATGGTTTGATAACTCCCTTTATTTGTAAAGGGAATAAAAGTTCGTATTCTGGGGAGAACTATTTTGAACTTTCCCGATAGCCGTTCTATCTTTTGATAGAACGGTTTTTTTTAAAGTTGTATATAGGGTTTAGCCAAATATCTTTCTGTATTAGCATATCACCTATTTTTTTGGAAAGAATGAGTTAAGTATGGTAAGCTGCAAATTTGAGAAGTCCGTGCCGAGAAAAGCGATCAAATTATTTTTTAAACTTTAAACTAAGGATTAGCTGGCTAATTTTTTAAATACTTCAAAGTCGCGTTAAAATTTTCCTATAATTTATTTTGAAGCTTTCAATAATTATGATGTTTTATACTTTTATGTAAAACAATCTATTTTGAAAAAAGCAATACTCGTATCTCTTGGGCTTATTATAGCTATTATTGGGATTATTTACATTTCATTATGGAGCAAGCCAGCTAATCCGGAAACCGACGTAATTATAGCTGCAGACAACATAGATGCAATCGATTTTAATAAAATTGATAGCGTTACCGTTGCAGCCAGTACTTTGTATAAAGGAGATATGCTAAAAAAGCTTATGCAAGGCGAACAATATAGAGATGTATGGGCAACCCCGGTAAAAGTACCCGTAGTTTATTTAGGCCAACTACACGGAGGTCTCTCTATTATAAAAAAGGGCGGGGGAAAACAAACTAAATCGTTGCGCCTAAAAAATGAAAAAGGAGTGGTTTATACCCTTCGGAGCGTTGCAAAGGATCCCGATCCGTTAATTCCCGAATTCGCTAAAACCCTAGGTATTGAAAATATAATAATTGATGGGGTTTCGGCGCAACATCCATACGGCGCAATGGTTGCTGCAAAATTATCAGAAAAGATAAATATTCAACATACACATCCATCGTTGGTATTTGTACCTAAACAAAAACAACTCGACCAATATAATGAGGAATATGGCAATAAGCTGTATTGGTTGGAATATGAAACTAAAGGAGAAAAAAATTGGTCTAATCTAGAAAATATTATTGATCTCATTGACACCGAAAAATTACAGGAAAGAAAACTTAAATACCGAGATAGCCTCAAAATAGACAAAGCAGCCTTAATACGAAACCGATTGTTTGATATTGTTATTGGCGATTGGGACAGACATGCCAAACAATGGGGATGGTTTTTTCAAAAAAACCAAAATCACTATACCGCAATTCCATTAGCGAGCGATAGAGATAATGCATTCTTTTCCATAGATGGGGTTTTGCCTAGCATTATTTCATCCAAAAATATACAACCTCGGTTGCGACCTTTTGAGCGGGAGATAGCGTATATGCCCGGTCTTGTATATCCGTTTGATGTATATTTTTTAAAAAACACACCAAAGGAATTATTTATAGAAGAAGCTAATTATATTAAAGCCAACTTATCGGAAACGGCAATTGACGAAGCATTTGCAATATGGCCTAAAGCAATTTACGATATTCACGGTGAAAAAATTAAAGAAATACTAATCTCCCGCCGCAACGATTTAGAAAAATACGCTGTGCAATTTTATGAAGTTCTGCAAACAAACGAATATTTACAAAAGCCGTTAAAAGGTTCAGAAGATACTGATATACCTAAGAATTTGCAGCAGTGTTTTGAATGCCTATAAACCTTCAAGATTTCAACATTCAATACAAAAATACTTCATTATTTAATTGCATTCGTCAGCTATTTTATTGAAAGCATTTTAAAAGTATGCTTCATTTTTTTGCTTGTCTATTAAGGTGATTAGTTTTACATTTGCGCTCGCACTAAAAAAGTTGCACTTACCGTTTCAATTTTACTTAAAGCACAGATATTGCTTTATAAAAACTGAAAAATGTATCCACCCGGGTGCTGGAATTGGTAGACAGGCATGGTTGAGGGCCATGTGTCCTTTGGGCGTGTGGGTTCAAGTCCCATCCCGGGTACAATTTTAAATACTTCACTTTTAAAATTATCTTTTGTAGTTATATATTACACTGTTTGTTTAGAGTTTTTGAACTTTATATAAACAATCTCACTTCTTTTTTGTACTTTTCCCTTTAAATAATAAATTATTGTTCTGTGATTAAAACTCAATTTGGTATTAAGGATCTAGAAAATCTTTCAAATGTAAAGGCTCATACCATCAGGATTTGGGAAAAGAGATACAACCTGCTTGAACCTGACAGAACAGATACAAATATTAGAAAGTACGACCTTCAAAACTTAAAAAAACTCCTCAATGTAACCTATCTCTACAATGCAGGTTATAAAATTTCAAAAATTGCAAGTTTAGATCCGGCGCAGATGCAAGCGTTGATAATGCAAAATATTGATGGTATTGATTCTGAATATTTAGGCAATGTTTTTAAATCTGCCATGTTCGAATTTGACGGCGAACTTTTTGACGCTACTTTGGAAAAGCTTTTAGAGAAAAAATCGTTTCGCAGTATTTTTGCCGAAATATTCGTTCCACTGCTTAATGAAATGGGCATACTGTGGCACTCGGGTACTATTGACCCCTCTCACGAACATTTTATTTCAGAAAAAATTAAGCAGAGTATCATTGTGCACTCGGCAAAAAATAAAAAAACGCAGATCGATAAAAATGCGCATTTGTTCGCACTTTATTTACCCTATCGCGAAATCCACGAAATTAGCCTGCTTTACGCCAATTTTGAATTGATTTCTGCTGGCTTTAGAACCATCTATTTAGGTGCTAATATTCCATTAGACAGCTTAAAGCACATTCTTAAAACCAAAACGAAAGTAATTTTCGTAACCTATTTAACCGTACTTCCGGAGAACGATAATCTTGAAAAATATCTGAAGGATTTTCAAAATGAAGTGGGCTCCAAAGGTCCAAGCGAAGTTTGGGTATTGGGTCGCAAAGCGAAAAACAATATTAAGAATTCAAAAAACATAAAACTTTTTAGGGAAATTGAAAATTTCACCGAAAAAGTAGATAGTCTTTCAAACCCGTAGTTTTATTAACTATACCACTAAATTTTAATCATTTATAATTCGATTATTTTCATAATTAAAAGCCAAAAAATTTTCAAACTTCTTTTTTTGTTTAAATAATACGTACTTTTGTTAAACAATATGAAAGAAATAGCAATTATTGGTTCCGGATTTTCATCTATTGCAGCTGCTTGTTATCTAGCACAGACGGGCGCTACGGTAACTATTTACGAAAAAAACAGTACTATTGGCGGTAGGGCAAGACAGCTAAAAAAGGATGGCTTTACTTTTGATATGGGACCTACTTGGTATTGGATGCCCGACGTTTTTGAACGTTTTTTTAATGATTTCGATAAAAGTCCTGCAGATTATTACGAACTCGAAAAACTAAATCCTGCCTATCGCGTTTATTTTGGCAAGGACGACTTTATAACTATTGAAGATACATTAGAAAAAATTTGTATCGCCTTTGAAAAAGAGGAGGCTGGAAGTTCAAAAAAACTTCGCAAATTTATGGCGCAGGCTTTAGACAATTATAACATAGCTATAAAAGACTTGGTTTACAGACCTGGGGTTTCGCCTTTAGAATTGGTAACGGCTGCGACTATGAAAAAAATTGGGCAGTTTTTTAGCACCATAAGCAGAGATGTACGCAAGGAGTTTAACAATCCAAAACTGATTTCCATTTTAGAATTTCCCGTGTTGTTTTTAGGTGCAAAACCTTCTAAAACGCCTTCGTTCTACAGTTTTATGAATTACGCCGATTTTGGCTTGGGCACATTTCACCCTAAAAAAGGAATGTACTCCGTTATAGATGGCATGAAAACCTTGGCCGAAAATCTTGGAGTAACCATTAAAACCAATCAAAATGTAGAAAAAATTTGCATTGAAAACGGCAAAGCGAACGCCCTGATTATTAATGGAGAAAAAATAAATGCCGATGTTGTTTTGAGCGGCGCAGACTACCATCATACCGAAACGCTTTTAGACAAATCGTTCCGGCAATATTCTGAAGAGTATTGGAATAAAAAAACCTTTGCGCCTTCAGCATTACTATTTTATGTAGGATTTAATAAAGAACTTAAAAATGTAGATCACCACACATTGTTTTTTGATGTAGATTTTGAAAAGCATTCACAGGAAATATACGACTCCCCACAATGGCCGGACTCCCCTTTGTTTTATGCCAGTTTTCCTTCCAAAACAGACAAAAGTGTTTCGCCTGAAGGCAAGGAAGCTGGCATTTTTTTAATCCCATTGGCCCCGGGCTTAGACGATATTCCCGAAATTAGAGAAGAATATTTCGAAAATATAATGGATCGCTTTGAAAAAATTACAAACCAAGAGGTTACAAAAAACGTTATATTTAAAGAATCCTTTTGTATTAACGATTTTGTTTCAGATTACAACAGTTATAAAGGCAATGCATATGGGCTGGCCAATACTTTGATGCAAACAGCCTTTTTAAGACCAAAATTGAAAAGCAGTAAAGTGAAAAATTTGTTTTTTACTGGCCAACTTACCGTTCCGGGACCGGGGGTTCCACCAGCACTCATTTCTGGAAAGTTAGTAGCAGGATTAATTGAAAAAGAAAACCAACATTGAAAGAACTTTTTGACATAGTATCTAAAGAATGTAGCAAAAAGGTTACTGAAACTTACAGCACCTCCTTTTCGCTCGCCACGCGTATGCTTGGCACCTCAATAAGGCAAGATATTTATAACATCTACGGGTTTGTGCGTTTTGCTGACGAAATTGTAGATTCGTTTCACGAGTACGACAAAGAGGTGCTTTTTAATAGGTTTGAAACCTCCTTAGATCAAGCCCTGTTGGATGGTATAAGTTTAAACCCAATTCTTAATTCCTTTCAAGAAACCGTTCGCAAATACGATATTGACAGAGAACTTATAGATACTTTTATGGCGAGTATGCGGTTAGATTTAACCAAAAGCGTTTATAAAACTACCGAAGAATTTAACCAGTATATTTATGGCTCTGCAGATGTGGTTGGCCTTATGTGCTTAAAGGTTTTTGTAAAAGGCGATAAAGAAAAATACAACCAATTAAAAGACGCTGCGATGAGCTTAGGCTCGGCTTTTCAAAAAGTGAATTTTTTACGCGATCTAAAGGACGACTACGAAAATTTGAGTAGAACGTATTTTCCCAATACCAATTTAGATGCGTTAAACGAAGATTCAAAAATCGAAATAATTAAAGAAATAGAAGCAAATTTCAGTCACGGGTATCAAGGTATTTTAAATTTGCCCCGCGAAGCAAAATTGGGGGTTTTTGTGGCGTATAGATATTACAAGCGCTTACTCAGAAAACTTCAACAAACGCCAGCAATAGAAATTAAAAATGCCCGTATTCGAGTTCCAAATACCGAAAAAATTGGACTTTTAACGCGTAGCTATGTAAAATATCAATTAAATTTGGTGAAGTAAATTTCGGGAATGTTGCTACTATAAAAATTCACCATAGCATTACAAAAACTATAAATTACAAGTAAAAATGACGACAGTTCTTTGGATATTAATTTTCATACTTACATTTTGTATTATGGAATTTATGGCGTGGTTTACGCATAAATACGTAATGCACGGGTTTTTATGGAAATTGCACAAAGATCATCACCACAAAGACCACAGCAGTTGGTGGGAGCGCAACGATTTCTTTTTTATATTTTATGCTTTGGTTAGCATTTTTTGTTTTGTAAGTTGGAGTTTTTACGGCTTTTGGGCCGGGTTGCCAATAGGTCTTGGAATATTTGCATACGGACTCACCTATTTTTTTGTACACGATATTTTTATTCACCAGCGTTTTAAAATGTTCCGAAATGCCAATAATTGGTACGCTCGCGGTATTAGGCGTGCACATAAAATGCATCATAAACATTTAGGAAAAGATAAAGGTGAGTGCTTCGGAATGTTGTTCCCCCCATTAAAATATTTTAAAAAGTAAACCATGTGGCACCTATATTTTATGCTCAATCTCGCTTCGTTGAGCATTCCTTTTATATTTAGCTTTCATCCAAAATTGAAGTTTTATAGACTTTGGAAATACTTCTTCCCTGCCACCTTTATTATGATGGCATTTTTTATACCTTGGGATATTATTTTTACCCAAAATGGTATCTGGGGTTTTAATGAAAAATACTTGTCGGGAATAACTATTGCCAACCTGCCTTTGGAGGAATGGCTTTTCTTTGTTTGTATTCCCTATGCCTGTCTTTTCACCATTTATGCGTTTAAGGATTTAATGCCAAAGTTTCAACTTTCAAATAATACTACAGCTGTAGTTTACTTCAGTTTACAGACTATTTTAATCGTGCTCCTGCTATATTTTTACGATCGCTGGTACACTGCTATAAATTTTGGATACGCTATTGTACTATTAGCTTTAGTGTATAATTATAAGAGGGCGATTTTAAATGTATTCTTTCCGGTGTTTAGTATTCTGTTAATTCCATTTTTTATAGTGAATGGATTTCTTACAGGCAGTTGGATACAGGAACCGGTAGTCTGGTATAACGACGCCGAAAATCTAGGAATCAGGCTCGGCACCGTACCAATTGAAGATAGTATCTACGCTTTAACTATGCTTTTAACCATTTTTGTTTTGATGGAAAAATTTAAAGAGAAGTACAGTTCAAAAATCGGTTAAAGGGTAACTTTTTTAAAAAATACCTCCAAAATAACCACAATAAAATTTGCTATACAATAGATAGGTTTTGTAAAACGATTGAGATTTTGTACTACATTTAATCCCAAAAATTACAATTGTTTATGATTCATCCTAAAACAGAACTTAAATTTATTAGCGAACAAATAGGGTATGGCGTTGTTGCTACTGAAATGATTCCCGCCGGCACGATAACCTGGGCATTAGACGATTTAGACAGGGAGTTTTCTCCAGCTAAAATCAGCAAAATGAACCCGCTATATCAAGATATTTTAGAAACCTATTGCTACAGAAACAGAAAAGGCAATTATGTACTTTGCTGGGATTACGGTCGCTTTGTAAACCATAGTTTTAAAAGCAATTGTCTATCTACCGCCTATGAATTTGAAATTGCGATTCGCGATATTCAAGCTGGTGAAGAACTTACCAACGATTATGGCTATTTAAATATTTCCGAACCATTTAAGGGAATTGATGAAGGTACGCGTCGTAAAACGGTATATCCAGATGACCTCTTAAACCACTACGAGGTTTGGGACAAAAAGCTTATTAAAAACTTTCCAAAAATTACGGAAGTGGAACAACCCTTAAAATCGTTGATAAACGAAAAGTTATGGAACGATATTCAAGCTATTATAAAAGGCAAAAAAACAATGAAGTCTATTAAGGAAATTTACTTTGCAGGATAATTTTAAAATCTATTCTGAAAGAAGTGTCTCTAAAAGTGCTCTCATTTTTTTACTGTTCCAATCGGCCGCGCCTTCTTCATCTATAACTATTTCACCTGTTTTTGAAATTAAATAAGTAGTAGGTAGTGCTTGCGATTCCAACTGTTTTGGAGCTTTATATTGCTGAATAAATACCGGCAATGTATATTCGTTCTTCTGAAGAAATTTATGCACCTTTTCAGAATCTTCGGACGTAACAAAATAGAAATCTACCCTTTCGCCATAACTATCATATAATTTTTGAAACGATGGCATTTCGGCAACGCAGGGCGGACACCATGTAGCCCAAAAATTTACCACTACAACCTTTCCTTTAGATTTTGAGAAATCTACACTCTTGCCATTTAAAAGCTGTAAATTCCATTGATAATCCTGTAGTGTTTCGCGTTCGGCCTCCGTTTTTTCAGACGGTGAAAACGAAATAAGCCGCTGTACGAAAACCTGAATGGGCATTCGTGTTTGTGGAATTATCAGCAATGCCAAAAATGTAAAAAAGAGCACGTTGCTCCAGTTCTTCTTTAAAAAACCTTTCATATTTTAATTGAATAAAAAACCTCACAAATCGTGAAGATCGGTGAGGTTTAAATAATAATATAAAAAAACTATGCGTTCTGTTTTTTAATCAAATTTAATGCAGACCCTTCTCTATACCATTTTATTTGTGCATCGTTATAGGTATGATTAACCTTTATGGTGTCTTTACTGCCATCCTTATGCACAATTTCCAAAGTAAGCGGTTTATTGGGTGTAAATTCGGTAATATCAACAAAATTAAAGGTATCGTCTTCTTGAATTTTGTCATAGTCCGCTTCATTGTCAAAAGTAAGACCCAACATACCTTGTTTCTTTAAATTGGTTTCGTGAATTCTGGCAAAAGATTTTACCAAAACCGCTGCAACACCCAAATGTCTAGGCTGCATTGCTGCGTGCTCGCGAGACGAACCTTCGCCGTAATTATGGTCGCCCACAACAATTGTTTTAACACCTTTTGCTTTGTACTCACGTTGCACATCCGGCACGCCGCCATACTCACCAGTGAATTGGTTTTTAACAAAATTGGTTTGCTTGTTAAATGCATTTACAGCGCCAATTAGGGTATTGTTTGCTATATTGTCCAAATGTCCGCGGTAACGCAGCCACGGCCCAGCCATAGAAATATGGTCGGTAGTACATTTTCCAAAAGCTTTAATCAATAATTTTACACCCTGTAATTCCGAGTCCTTTATAGGAACGAACGGCTCCAATAGCTGTAAACGTTCGCTATCGTTGGCTACTTTTACTTCAACGGAACTTCCGTCTTCTCTTGGCGCCAAATATCCGTTATCGTCCACCTCAAAACCTTTTGGCGGCAATTCCAAACCACGTGGCTCATCGAGTTTCACCTCTTGTCCCTCGTCGTTTAGAAGCGTATCGTTCATCGGATCAAAATCTAAACGGCCCGAGATTGCAATTGCGGCCACCATTTCTGGAGAGCCAACAAATGCATGTGTATTTGGATTTCCATCGGCACGTTTTGAAAAGTTTCTGTTAAAAGAGTGTACAATGGTGTTTTTTTCATCGCCCTTTCTATCGCTTCGGTCCCACTGACCAATACAGGGGCCGCACGCATTTGTAAAAATTGTAGCGCCTAAATTTTCAAATACATCTAATAGTCCATCCCGCTCGGCAGTAAATCGAATTTGTTCCGAACCAGGATTTATCCCAAAGTCGCTTTTTGGCTTTAATTTCTTATCAATGGCCTGTTGCGCGATAGAAGCAGCACGCGTTAAATCTTCATAAGAAGAGTTGGTACAACTACCAATTAATCCCCAATCTACTTTAATTGGCCAATCATTTTTCTTGGCCTTGTCGCCCAATTGCCCAACAGGAGTTGCCAAATCGGGTGTAAATGGACCATTAAGATGTGGACGCAATGTGGTTAAATCTATTTCGATAACTTGATCAAAATATGTTTCGGGATTTGCGTAAACTTCATCATCGCCCGTTAAATATTCACGTATTTTATTGGCCTCGTCTGCAATATCGGCTCTGTCTGTAGCTCTTAAAAATCGCTCCATGGCATCGTCGTACCCAAACGTAGAAGTAGTTGCTCCAATTTCGGCACCCATATTGCAGATGGTTCCTTTTCCTGTACAGGAAAGATTTTTTGCCCCAGGGCCAAAGTATTCAACAATAGCACCTGTTCCACCTTTTACGGTAAGGATTCCGGCTACTTTTAAAATAACATCTTTTGAAGCCGTCCAACCGTTTAGTTCGCCGGTTAATTTAACTCCTATTAACTTTGGAAATTTTAATTCCCAAGGCATGCCAGCCATAACATCTACCGCATCTGCTCCACCAACACCAATTGCCACCATCCCCAGACCACCTGCATTTACAGTATGGCTATCGGTACCAATCATCATTCCGCCAGGAAATGCATAATTTTCCAGTACTACTTGGTGAATAATTCCTGCGCCCGGTTTCCAAAAACCAATTCCATATTTATTTGAAACAGATTCCAAAAAGTCAAAAACCTCGTTACTGGTTTCGTTGGCGCGTTTTAAATCCGGTGCAGCACCTTGTTTAGCTTGTATTAAGTGGTCGCAGTGTACGGTAGTTGGTACTGCTACAGTTTTTTTTCCCGCTTGCATAAATTGCAGAAGTGCCATTTGTGCTGTTGCATCTTGACAGGCAATTCTGTCGGGGGCAAAATCTACATAATCCTTTCCGCGTTGGAAAGCTTTATCGGGATTGCCATCCCAAAGGTGGGAGTATAATATTTTTTCAGAAAGGGTAAGTGGTTTTCCCGTGATTTCGCGCGCTTTATCAACACGTTCAGCCATTTGGGCGTAAACCTTTTTAATCATATCAATGTCAAATGCCATAGTTGTATTTTTTGTAAGTGCAAAATTACAAAATTTTATAATATTTAAAAAGTATTTAATGAAATTGCTTATTCAGTGAATATAATTCACTGAATATCAATTTTTATTGCGCAAAATTATCGAATTACTAATTTTGAATGTCTAATATTAAGAAATTCAAAATTTTTAATGATCGTAGTCGAATGAAATTCGGAACAGATAAATAAAAGTCATTAATTAATAAAGACTCTTTATAATTTCTTCAATCGTTAGACCTTCTGCTTCCGCTTTGTAATTTTTAATTAATCTGTGGCGTAGAATTGCAACTGCGGCTTTTTGTACATCCTCAATATCCGGGGAATATTTTCCGTGAATTGCAGCGTTTGTTTTAGCCGCCAAAATCAGGTTTTGCGACGCGCGTGGCCCTGCGCCCCAATCTATGTAATTTTTAACCATTTCAGGCGCTGTGGGACTATTGGGACGGGTTTTGCCCACTAGGCCTACAGCATACTCCACTACATTATCCGCAACGGGGATTCTTCGAATTAGTTTTTGATATTCAATAATTTCTTGAGCGGTAAAAAGTGCATTAACAGTTTGTACCTCACCGGTAGTGGTTTGTTTTACAACTTCCACTTCTTCAGCAAAAGAAGGGTATTCAAGATTAATGGCAACCATAAAACGGTCTAATTGTGCCTCCGGCAATGGGTACGTTCCCTCCTGCTCTATGGGGTTTTGGGTAGCTAGTACAAAATAAGGCAAATCTAATTTGTAGTGATGGCCGGCAACAGTAACCGCACGTTCCTGCATAGCCTCCAAGAGTGCCGCCTGCGTTTTTGGTGGAGTTCTGTTAATTTCGTCTGCAAGAATGATATTGGCGAAAATTGGCCCTTTAATAAATTTAAATTCGCGATTTTGGTCTAAGATTTCAGAACCTAAAATGTCGCTGGGCATTAAATCTGGCGTAAATTGAATTCTTTTAAATTGCAGTCCAAGTGCTTCGGCAACAGTATTAACCAATAAGGTTTTTGCCAGTCCGGGAACGCCTATTAGCAGTGCGTGGCCACCAGAAAAAATAGCGATCAAAACTTGGTCCACCACTTCATCTTGACCGACGATTACTTTTTTTATTTCTTTTTTTAGGGCGTTATATTTTGAAACTAGTTGTGTTACCGCTGCTACGTCTGACATAGTATTTTTCTATATTATTTTTTTAACCAATCGCCTGCAAACTCGCAATCTTGGTAGTCTTCATTAATGCTAATATACGTATCTTTTATCTTCTCGTTCTGCCACTTATTTATAACCTTAATTTGCTTTTCGCGCAATGCCAATTTTTTTATTCGCTCGTAATCCTTAGAAAAATCTGCTTTGTGTTCTTCGTATTTTTGGGTTACGGTTAAAATCTTTAAGCTACTTTTCCCTGTTCTGTCGCGATCTGTAAATACTTCAGACACTTCCCCTTCTTTTAAGTTATAAACCTGCTGGCTTAGCGTTGGATCCATTTTGGTAAGATCAAACTTTGTGTCGAAAGAAATAGGATTTACCAATTGGCCACCGTTATTGCGTGTTTCCTTATCGTCAGAATTTTTTCGAGCTGCTTCGGCAAAGGAAATTTCACCTGCCTCAATCTGGTTTTTTAAGTCTTCAATTTTCTTTTGAGCTTCATCAATAGATTTTTGTGAAACCTCTGGAAACATTAAAATATGCCTAACATCTACTTCTTGACCACGAATTTTTTCAACATAAAGTAAGTGCCAGCCAAATTCAGTTTCAAACGGCTCGCTAATTTCACCTTCTAAAAGTGAGAATGCTTGATCCTTAAACTCTTTTGCCCAAGGAGAATCGCGTTTAACGCCCGTGTATAATCCACCTTTTGAATTAGACCCGGGATCTTTGGAATAAAGCACAGCTTTTGTAGAAAAACTGGCGCCATTATCTATAATATCTGCGCGAATGGCATTTAGCCGTCCTTTTACCTCGTCAATTGCTTGTTTTGTGATTTTTGGATCTACCACTATTTGGGCAATTTCAATTTCAGCTCCAAAAACAGGACGTTCTTCTTCAGGTATGGAAAAGAAAAACGTGCGTACTTCTTCGGGAGTTACTTCTACTTTTTCAATTACTTTTTGCTGCATTAAACTCGCTAGCTTTATGCTTTTATTGGCTTCAAATAAATCTCTTCTTAAATCGGCAATGTTATCCTTTCTGTAATAGGCGGCAACTTTTTCTTCACTTCCCAATTCGCCAATCATATATTGTAATTGCTGATCTATCATTCCATTAATTTCGGCATCTGGAACCATAATACTGTCCTGTTTTGCTTGATGGGCATATAATTTATCTTCCATTAGTTTGCCCATTAACTGGCAGCGGGTAATGTCTTCAATAGACATTCCTTGCGATTGCATTTCTACATATGCCTTGTCTATATCGCTGTCTAGAATAACGTATTCGCCAACTACGGCGCTTACACCTTCGGCTTTAAATCTTTCAAAAGGTTTTACAGTGTCGCGCGTTGTTGTTTTTTGCACAACCAATGAATCATTGCTTTTTACCACACCGGTGCTATCAGGTTCTACAACGGTTTGTGCTTGAAGCATTGCCGTAGAAAAAAGCAATACCAATAAAAATTTATTCATTTTTATAGATTTCAAAATTATTTGTTTCAATAGCATCTTTTGTAATATCTGTTTCTAATTTTTTTATAAGTTCAAGCTTTCTTTTATTGAGAATTATCTGACGTAAAGTAGGCTTAATATAGGAGATTGGCGCTGTATCGTTTAGATTGAGCACATCTTCAATTTTCACCAAATATACTCCTAATGAATCTTGCAATTGTGTAAAATTGGATTTTTTTAACACTTGTTCGCTGTTGTCTCTAATTATTGGCAGCGCACTTAAAAGCACATCCTTTTTTACCCAAACCGAATCGTTAAAGTTTGATGAAATAAACTGGTAGTTTTGACCGGTAAGAGCCGCTTGATCTTTTTCATTATAGCGGTTCAACTTTTCCTTAACAGCTGCCAATCCATCGAAGTTTAAGGGTAATTGAACATACCGTATTTTTACGAGTAAATCTTTTAATTTAAAGTTTTCCTTATTTGTATTGTAATATTCTTGAAATTCCTGTTCAGTAATTACACTGTCTAATTGCTTGCTTACGATTACATTTTTATACGCTTCGGTGAGCAAATCGTTGTGATATTCCTGAACAAGTTTGTCGTATTGTTCGAGCTTATCGGCCGGAATATTTATTCGCGCCTGACCAATAAGCAATTGTTGCGTTGCCCAACGATTAATGTAATTGTTTACTATTAGGGTACTGTCTTCGGGCGAGGTACCTGCGTCTATTAGTTTTTTAAGATCTGCTTCGTATAAATAGGTGTCGTTTACACGAGCAACCACGTTCTCTTCTGTTTTCCTTTGGAAATATTCGCAGGAAACAAAGCTAACACTGGCAAGCAATATATACAACAGCGATTTTATCACTTCAATTCTCTTTTAACGTGTTTTAAAGCTTTTTTATCTACTTTAACGGTGTATTTTTTTCGAAGGCTTTCCATCCAAGATTTTTCCAAATCGGTTTGATAATTGCTCAATACTTTTCCCTTCACTTCGTCTAAAGTTTTGTAACCAGAAGCGAGCACCTCTTTTACAAAAACCACGACAAAAGAATCATTACTCGGGTAAATATCGGAAACCCCTTCTTTTATTGCCAAATTGGTTGGCAATTCTGATTGGTCTATTTCAAAAATACCGGGAGTTATTAAAACATTTACTTTGTCTTCGGTATTTAGCGCTGCTTTTATTTCTTCGGAAGTTTTGCCTTGCGCGAGCATTGTTTGAATTTGCTTTGCGAAACCGTCAGAAGTAGCGGCATAAATTTCGGCATCAACGCGCTGTTTCCACTTATAATTATCTTTGGTTTTTGCGTAATATTCCTGAACGGCCAGGGTGTCTTCCTTGGCTTTATTCCAAATATTTTTATTCATTACGTCAAAAATCAAAAGGCCGTCGCGGTATTCCGTAAGCACAGCGGCATACTCTTCATTGTCGTCTTTTAATTTATCTTTAAAGTATTCTTTTAATTGCTCTGTTTCAAATTCATCGTAAAGTTCAACAAGCAGGGCATCTTTCTGTCTAAAAAGTCTTGTGGTTTTTTGACGGGCATCTATAAAGTTTGCAAAATCTGAAAACTTTACGGCTTTATCGCCAATGGTAAAGAGGGTTTTATCTTCAGCCGTTGGAATTGGTTCCATTTTCCATTTTCTTTTTAGTACTTCGTCGCTTACATAATTTGTAAAATACGAAAGAAAGTTGGCTTCTTTTTTATAACCGTACTTTTCCTTTATTTTATTGTTGGTAGCAGTGGTTACCAATTTTGAACGGTCGCCTTCCGAAACTCTTTTCTCCAAACTCAGTCTTTGCTCCTCAAATGTTTCCATCGGTAACTTTTCATCCAAACGGATAATATGCCAGCCAAAATCTGTTTTTATGGGCTTGCTAATTTCGCCAATGTTTTTGAGGGCGTACGCCGCCTCCTCAAATTCGGGAGCGCGAAGATCGCCTTTGGTAAAGGCTTTTAGCTTTCCTCCTTTTACTGCGGAATTTTTATCGTCAGAAAATTGTTTTGCCAAACTTTCAAAAGATTCGCCTTGCTTAAGCATAGTGTAAAGCTCGTTGATGCGTTCCTCTGGATTGAAGTTGCGCGCACCCTTTTTATCTGAAATCATAATATGCGACACAACAATCTTCGGCATTTTGGCTCTGCGGTCGTTTACTTTTATAAGGTGATATCCAAAACTGGTACGGACAATATTCGAAATTTCGCCCGGTTTTGTATTATATGCTTCGGTTTCAAAAGGGTAAACCATATTAAAAACCGTAAAATAGCCCAATGCGCCCGCTCGTTCTTTGGCCCCAGGTTCTTCGGAAAACGTTTTTGCCAACTCGCCAAAATCTTCGCCTTTTAATGCTCTTTCGCGAATCGTCTTCATTTTGTTGTAGGCCGCCAGTGTATCCTGTGGCGCAGATTCATAATCTACACGGATTAATATATGCGAAGCATCAATTTCAAATTTACTGCGTTCAAATGCTTCCTTTGCCAATTCTTCGGTTACCTTATCTTCAAATAAATAGTTTCTTGAAAGCTGGTCGCGATATTTGGAAAACTCACTTTTATAGGCACTTTCTTTGTCTAAGCCTTGCGCTTGTGCCTCGGCAATTTTTAATTTGTAATCTATAAAAAGTTGCAAATAGCCATCTATGTCTTTTTGCGATTCGTCTTGAACAAGGTCGAGGTTCTTTTTATAAACGCGCTTAAATTCGCTGGTATAAACCGGCTCATCGTTTATGGTCATCAACACTTCCTTTTTATTTTGTGCAACTACCGCGGTGGCACTCAAAAGGACCAAAATAAATAGGGAAAGAAAATTTTTCATCGTTTAATTGATTGTTTATTTTTAATTGAAGCGTGGCAAAAATAGCAAAAAGCTACGGTAACACACATCAGAAAGGCTAACGAATTTAATATAATTATAGTGTTTTGCAGTTTTAATAAATATGTTGAAAACCCGTAACTTGCACTAGTTTTTAAAATGAAGGAATTCTTTGAATTTACTGAGACTTAATTATTGATAAAAAATGCTACTTAAATGACTGAAAGAGTAAAACTTATATGGGATTTTCGAGGTCCAAATGCAAAGCATATTGCCGAACATCACGCCAAGCATCTCAATGAATTTATAGAAACAAAAAATCTGCAACACAGTTTTACCGGACACGAAGAAATTTCGCCTATGTTTTCTATCGCTTTTATGGTGGTTGAAAAATCGCTAATGCAAAGTCTGCGCGAAACCTTAAAACCCACACGTGGCCAACTTTACGATGAGTGATGAAAACTTTCTTTAAAGATAAATTTGAATATACCCATCATTGCAATCAGCAATTAATTAAACTGTTGCTTAAAAACCCGACGGTTTATCAAAACAAGATAAGCGCCCTAACCAGCCATATCCTCAACGCCCATCATATTTGGAACCACAGAATATTTGGGGTTGCACCGGCCCTTTCAGTTTGGCAAAATCTGGAAATAAATCACTTGAAAAAAATTGATGCCGAAAACGCAACACACAGCTTACAGCTACTTAAGCAAAAAGAATTAAGCAACACAATTAATTATACCAATAGCAAAGGGCAAGAATATACCAATACTGTTAGCAACCTACTGTTTCATATTATAAACCACAGCACGTATCACCGAGGACAACTAATGAGTTTTTTAAAACTTGAAAATGTGGAACCTATTGTTACAGACTATATTTTTTACAAACGATAAATTCTTGGCCTTACATTTGCAATATTTATAGTAATATTGTGCTCTAAAATTTAAAAACCCATTACAATGAAATTTCTTAAAATCGCTATATTCTTTATTAGCATCTCCACATTCGCCCAAAGTAAAGTAGGCGCGGTAGATGTAGAGTATATTCTATCTAAAATGCCAGAATTGGAAAATGTAAAAACCCAATTAGAAACTTATGGCAAACAATTAGATATTGATCTCAATAAAAAAATTGACGAATACAAAGTTTTGGCCGAAGGCTATAAAGCCGGTGAAGCTACTTTTACGCCAACCCAGAAAAAAGAAAAACAAACCGAACTGATGACTTTGGAAGCCGATATCCAAAAATTTCAACAAAATGGCGCCAAACTGTTGGAAATAAAGCGTCAAGAGAGCCTTAAACCGCTTTATAGAAAAATAGGTGTAGCTTTGGAAAAAGTGGCGAAAGCACAAGGTTATACTCAGGTAATGCAAACAACGCAAGACGTGGTTTTTCTAGATCCAAATTACGATCTTACCATGCCCATTTTGGCCGAATTGGGCATTAGTGTTACAGCCGATGATGAAGAAGGAAAATAAACATTTTCTGTTTTAAGATACAAACGTGAGGTACTTCAACCTCACGTTTTTTTATGCCAGAACTTTTAAAAAAAGGTATATTTGGAAAATCCCAATGAACCGAATTGATGAATCTTATTAAGAATTTTGCCGAAAACGAAGGCGGAAGCTATGAAGAAGAAAGCGTTAAAAATGTGTTTTCGCAAATTGGCCGACTGATTTACCAGCCCAAAAAAGCATTGTTTAAAATTGGCAATTCTCAATTCAGTATAAATCTGGATGAAGTGGGCGGCGCCATTCCTACGGCAGAACCTTTTAGGATAACACTTCACTTAGATAAAAATTTCCAAAATACCCTGGAAATTTATCCTTCAAGTTTTGTGGAAAAAATTCTTCAAAAAATGTTATCAGCTAAAAAAAAATTACGCAACAACTATACCTTTATCGGCAACGCCAGTATAATTGAACAATTAATAAAAAACAAGCTATTGCTCACACGGCTTCAAAAAAACCGTGTTTATATAAGAATTCCAAAAGAAAATACTTCAAAAATAATCTTAACGCCTCCATATGGAATTAAAGACGAAATGCAACTGGCAGATTTTATTGAAATTTTAAAATGTATTGAAACAACTCTTAAAACTAAGTATGGTTCTTGAGATTATTGAAAGAATTAAAAAAAATGCATCGGGAGAAAGTGAAGATTGCATCAACATAAACGGAGTTGCATTTCAGCTACACTGCAAATGGCGTAAACGGGTTTTTATTTCTATTTCACCGAAACAGCCAACGCTTATTGAAACCACCGTTTCTACCATAAAAAAAGCGCCCTTAATGAGTATTATTGTACGCACTCCACAATACAGAATTCAGGGAGCACGAACTAAGACTACCGAAAATTTATTGGCCAATAAATTTACGCCCGCGCTGCTACACTATCCTTTTTCCGAATTACGTTGTATTAATAAAAATATAGCATTTACCGCCACTCTTAAAAAAAAGCACATTATTCAATTAGAAAAAATGGTATTATATTTTGAAGCTTTGTTGCGCACGGTAAAATAATTAGTTCCAAAACCAAAAAGCGTCTAGGAAGTACCCGACGCTTTTGTTTTATACTTTACTAATATATAATTATCTGCTGTAATTTGGGGACTCGCTGGTAATGGTAACATCGTGCGGATGGCTCTCATTAATTCCTGAAGCGGTAATTTTTACAAATTGTCCCGATTGTTTTAAAGTTTCAATATCTTTTGAACCACAGTAGCCCATACCTGCTCTAAGTCCGCCAATAAACTGTGTCATGCTCTCAAACAATTCACCTTTATAAGGTACGCGACCCACGATTCCTTCCGGCACCAGCTTTTTAATATCGTCTTCCACATCCTGAAAATAACGATCTTTAGAACCTTCGCGCATAGCTTCTACAGAACCCATTCCGCGATACGATTTATATTTTCTTCCTTCGTAAATAATAGTTACTCCGGGCGATTCTTTAGTACCTGCCAATAACGAACCTAACATAACACAATCTGCACCTGCAGCAATTGCTTTTGGAATGTCGCCAGTATAACGAATTCCACCATCGGCAATCACGGGCACACCGCTATCTTTTAACGCTGCAGCAACTTCCAGCACCGCTGAAAATTGTGGAAAACCAACTCCGGCAACTACTCGCGTTGTACAAATAGAACCTGGTCCGATGCCTACTTTAACCGCATCTGCGCCGGCATCTACTAGATATTTTGCCGCTTCGGCTGTTGCAATGTTTCCAACAATTACATCTAAATCCGGGAATTTCTGTTTTACTTTTTTCAACACCTCAACCACGCCCTTTGTATGTCCGTGTGCGGTATCGATAATTACGGCATCAATCTGTGCGTTTACCAATGCCTCGGCTCTTTCAACAGCATCGGCAGTAACGCCGAGCGCAGCGGCAACGCGAAGTCTTCCGTATTGGTCTTTATTTGCATTGGGTTTTTGGGTTAGTTTGGTAATATCCCTAAACGTAATTAGCCCCAATAATTTGCCATCGTCGCTAACAACGGGCAGTTTTTCAATTTTATTTTTTTGAAGAATTATCTCCGCCTCTTTTAAAGAAGTACCCTGAGCCACCGTTACTAGATTCTCGGTAGTCATTACTTCGCTCAGCGGGCGCTTTAAATCTTTTTCAAAACGCAAATCGCGATTGGTTACAATGCCAATTAAACTTCCGTTTTTGTCGGTAATTGGTATTCCGCCAATGCTGTATTCGCGCATTGTGTTTTGGGCATCGCCTACCGTATTTTCTTTGTGAAGCGTAATTGGATCTATAATCATTCCACTTTCAGCACGCTTTACTTTGCGCACTTCGGCAGCTTGCTCCTCAATACTCATATTTTTATGAATTACCCCAATACCACCCTCACGTGCAATGGCAATAGCCATGGCGCTTTCGGTAACGGTATCCATAGCTGCGGAAACAATTGGAACGTTTAATGAAATATTACGAGAAAACTTTGTGGCGATAGAAACTTCGCGAGGTAAAACTTCAGAATAGGCAGGCACTAAAAGTACATCGTCGTACGTAAGGCCTTCTCCTAGAATTTTGTTGTTGTGTGCGGTCATTGCAATTAAATTAATATCCGAGGCTTAACGGTAGAAGTAACAGGATCGGAATGTGATTATGGCTTAATTGCGTGCAAATGTACGGTAATTAATTCAGAATTATGAACTATGAATTATGAATTATGGATTGTTTTACAATCGCACCTGCACCGTAGCATACCAAGTACGCGGTTGGCTGGGAAGAATTCCAGGGCCTGGATAGCCAGTAGCCCTTCGTGTAAAATAGCTATTATCCAACACATTGTTGATTCCACTTTCCAACTTAAACCGGCCAAAGGTGTAAGAAAGTGAAAGGTCTAGAATATCATAAGCCGGGATTTCGCCAACAATACCGCTCTGGCTTTCAAAATCACGCCCGCTGTTGGTGGCATCGGTAAATTGCTTGCTCAAATATGTATATTGCAAACTTCCCAAAAAGTTTTTATAGCCGAAACCAAGACCCGTTTTTAGATTGATTGCAGGAATAAATTCCACTTTTTTGCCTTCCACATTATTTTCTTCGGATGAAGTGTACTCGCTATCGGTTAATGCCAGATTCACGAAATAATTCATCCTGAAATTTCGGTTTGTTGAAAAGGTTTCCATAATATTCCAATCTATAAAACTTTCCAGACCATAGGTAACCGCATCGCCAATATTACCACGGAAGCGCTCCTCTTGAATATCGCTCACTTCGCGAACAATAACCCCTAACCTATCCTGATAACTTAGAAAAAATCCACCGATATCATACGAAAGGTATTTGCCAACCCTGCCGCGTGCGCCTAAATCAAAAGTGTAACCTTGTTCATCGGTAATATTTGGATCCACTACCAAAGAAGGATTTGTAATCCGAATGTCATTAAAAGTTACCGATCGGTAATTCTGGCTAAGGTTTCCGTACACCTCTAAGGATTTCACGGGTTTGTAGCTCAACCCCACTCCCAAAAGCACAAAAGCACGATCAAACATGCGGTTATCTGCAATATCCTCGTTTAAAATTGGATTGCCAGCAATGTCGAAATTTATTTTTTTGTACTCCCCTTTACTCTGTGTTTTTATATATTCAAATCGGAAACCGGGCGTAACCGAAAACTTTGGAGTAAGGTTGAAGATATTTTCTCCAAAAGCAGCAAAATTCAGGTTCGGGAATTCAAAATCGCTTTGGCGGGGATAATTCGGAAATGCTTCCGAAGCAAAATCAAAATTTGCGTCACTACCATTGGTTCCCGGGCCTTGGCGTTCGCTATTGTTGGATTGGTAATATTTTCCGCCGAACAGCACCACATGCTCCTTTCCAAATAAATTATAGTGCGTTAAAAGTCTAGCCTCGGCACCCCAATTATTGAAATTTCCAGAAATCAATTCTCGCGGCGCATCCAAATTATCCTGCTGCGAAACCCTGTTTTCACGGAAACCCACAGATTTTCTAAACGCATCCAGCGCAAAAAGATTAATGCTTACATCTGTTTTTTCAGAAAAACTGTGGTCCAAGCGCAACGAATACAACTTCCAATCTACCTTAAACCAATTCCGTGTCCGGTTGCTAAATGTTGGATCCTCCTCAAACTGACTATCCGTAAGTCCTCCCGGCTGCTGTGCCAAATAGTTTAAATAGCTCATTTCAAAAGCGAGCTTTGTGTTTTCAGAAAAATTATATTCCAAATGGGCGTAGGCGTTGTGCGAATCAAACTCAGAATTTGGCCTAAAATCGTCGCCTGTTTTAAAGTTGTAATATGCGTAATAGCCAAACTTCCCCACTGTGCCGCCCAGGCTGTTAAAACTGTTGAAAAGGTTATACGAACCTAAGGATTGTCGGGAAACCCATTCTATTTTTTTCTTCGAATTGGGTTGGTGCAATTTAAAATTTATCAATCCGCCAAACTGCGTTCCGTACTGAAGGGATGCCGCGCCCCGCACTACTTCAATCTCACTAATAGCATCTGCCGGTGGCGTATAATAACTTTCGGGATAGCCCAAAACATCTGCCGAAATATCGTACCCGTTTTGGCGTGTATTAAAGTTTGCGGTTCGGTTTGGGTTTAAACCGCGTCCGCCAATGTTCAACTGTAAACCGCCGTCGTTGTTTTCATAAATATTAAGCCCCACAACCTGCGCATAAATCTGGCGCGCGTTGTTTGTTGCCGTATTAAGGGTAAGGTTTTCTACCATAACCACTTCGCTCTTTTTCCCTGCGTAAATGGCAGTGCCTTCTACCTGTTTTAGATTTCGCAAAGCAAAAATTTCCTCTTTACGTTTTGTGATCAGTACTTCGGAAAGCTGCTCGCCCAGCAATTCCAATTCAAAGGTAATTGCAGTATTTTCCGAAATGGTTAGTTGGTTTTTTAGAACTTCATATTCCAAATTGAAAACCGCAAATTCATAAGTTCCCGTGGGAATATCAAGAAATTCAAAATTTCCTTCGGCATCACTTACTTTAGACCTTCCGAGGTCGAGAATATACACTTCGGCATAGGCTATAGGCGTTTTGGTTTCCTTTGAAATCACTTTTCCGGAAACAGAAAATTGTGCAAATGCCGAAATATTTGCAAATACGAATAATAAAAATAAGGCGTTTTTCAACATTGTATTATATTAAAATCCTTTAATGGTATCGTTAAATGGCAAAATCCAATCTTTTCTTCGGAAGGATTCGCGTTGTTTCATCAAATCTGTATTTGGGTTTACGTAGGGCTGGCTCAACCTGCCGTTAAGTGCTACGTAACTTTCTGCATACACCGCTACATTTTGGTGACCTTGGGCTTTAAAATGATTTCCCAAAAAATGTGCGTATTGCAATATAAAATCCGGTTGGGTGCTCATTTGCTTCTCCTGAAATGGCGACAGAAAATCTGTATTATCTACTAAAAATTGCTCTCCCGTTTCAGTATTTTTTATTTTGAATTGTGCATATCCAGCTTTCTCCATTAACATAACCCGCCACGAAAAACGATAGCCTTCTTCCGTCCAAAAAAGTTCGTTGGGATACGCCAAATAGCGCCACGGAAACAATAGCTGAATCACGAAAAACACAGCTAAAATTGGCAGGGCAATATTTCTTTTAAAACGGTATTTCTTTGTTTGGGACAATGCTACCATTTTAGAATAATCAATTCGCAATAATTTTGAAATAAAACGAATTATTTTTTGATGAAAACCCGCGTCAAAAAAGATAAGCGTACTAACAATCATTATATAGGGGAACATTCCGATAGGAAATAAAACCCGCGTCATTACGTGAAAAATTACGACCAAGGCAAAAGCAAACCAACGCGTAGGCCGATAAAGCAATAAAAAGGGAATAGCTAAATCATACAAGGCACCACTCCAACTGAAAGCGTAATGCACCCATTGCTGCTGCATCAAGTCTCCCAAAAAAGGAAGGTCGTATTTGGAGGGAAGCCAAATTTTCAGCGGCATAGCGTTAAAGAGCCAATCGCTATTCAGTTTTGCCAAACCTGCATAAAAATACACGGTACCCAACATAAGCTTAATACTGTCCACCGTCCATTTTGGAACAAGCTGAAAGGCTTTTTCGGGATTTCTGTAGGCATCTACCGAAAAGTATGCATTTGCGGGAAGAAAAATCATTAAAAACGCAACGCAGCTAATAAAATAATAATGGTTGAGATAAGTGGTTTTATCCATCAACTCAATATAGGTGAAGCTTAAAAAGAAAACGATTATTGCAATTCGGTATTTATATCCCAAAGCCACAAACAGCGCTGCAACTCCACAGATTAAAAATAAAAGATATGTGTAATCGCCAATTGGCTTTATCCATTCAAAACCATAATAACTGAAGAAAAATTTGGGTTGGATATAAAGTTTTTCAATCCAACCATTCATCCAAAAACGAACAATGGACAAAGCCATCATAAATCCGAAAAGAACACGAAAGACCGCGAGAGGTGCGGCCTGTGTGTGTTTTCTAAAATATGTTTGAAAGGCTGTAAACATTAGTCGCCGTCGGCATCAACGTAATCTATATTTACGTCCAAAGCCTGTATCATATCAACTTTTAGCAATACTACCAAACGCTGCAATTCGTCGTAAGTCTCGAGCATTTTTGAGTTATCGGTCTCAATCTGCTGCACAAAGTTGGCATTAAGCTCGTTCGCTTTATTTTTTGCAACTGTGAATTGATTGTTTATTAAAGCACTTAGATTTTCACCATTTTTAATAGTATTCAAATAATCTAAATATGTTTTAAAACTCTGTCCAGGGGTGGCTCCGTTAAAACTTTTCCCGTTGAAGAAATTTACACTGGCATCAATAGCTTCCAGCAAAAGTTCTTTTGAAATATCCTTTTTGTAAAAAGCTTCTACGTTTTGTGGCAAAGTGCCGTTTGAAAATATTCCTGCGGGAATACCCACTTTACCTGCCCGAAGCGCTTTTTCAAAATAAAAAATATAGTCATTCGTGAGCTTATCTACCGCCCCGGAAGCCGATGAACTTGTATTTGTCACAAAGGTATCGCGATAGCCACCTGTCCAGCTAGCAAGCACCTCGCTGCTTAAACTTTTTATGGTTTGCGAAAGGGTTGAAAGGTAGTTTTTGTACCCTTCAGCATTGGAATTTGTAGTGTAAAAAGTTACAATTTCGGCATCATTTTCGGCTAGACCGTTCAGCATATAATCCAAAGCCGGAAAACCTTGTTTGTCTATAGTAGAAGGCAAGTTGAAATCATAAGTACCGCTGGCGATGAAATCTTCAATCTGTGCCACTTTTGTAGGGTACACGTTTAAACGATTTCTAAAACGGATATCCTCTGCTTTACCAATTTCAAACATAGAAACATGTTGAAACGACACATAAGCATCTTTCCAGGCCGCACGCAACGATTGCAGATTTTCTACTGTGGGTGCTGCGTTAAAGGCAGCGGTGGCAGCTTCCATTTCAGCTACTTTTGAGTTAAAGCTTGTATATGCCGGAATGATGATATTATCGGCCCAATTGGCGAGCATAGCGCCCCGATCAAAATTATCGTTAGTTTCTGCAGGGCCGTCATTATCGCTGGAACAAGCTGAAATTGCCACAGCTATAATTGCCAAAAGGATTCCTAGTTTTAAAAATTTCATCATAAAATATTTTAATTAAAAACACAATCGGCCAGAATAACTGACCGATTGTTTATAAAATTACTAAATTACATACTACCGGCCTCCGCAACGGTGAAGTCGAACTTCTCCGCCATAGCTTCCGATACCGCATCCAAGGTTTCTGGAGTTATGTCCCAGAAGCCGTTATTGGATGATTCAGTTAACAAATCTAATAAGGTGTCAACCTCGGTTCTCGTAAAAAGTGGGGTACTATTATCAGAACTTCTGGTGAAACGGAGACTGTAAACAAAACCGTACGCTTCTGAAAGTGCGTGAAAAGCACCTTCGCGATTGCCATCTACTATTTTGTTTTTGCCAGCTTGTAAATAATAAATACCACGCACGGCGATTACTTCGGAAACTTTCTCTCGAATAATTGCTACCTGCTCGTCACGCACCTCGTAATTTTTAGCTACAATTGCCGCACGACCTAATTTAAAGGCATCAAATATTTCTGCCGCGATGGTATTAAAATCTGGATCATCATTTACTCGACCAACATATTCATTTAAGAACTTATCGTCTTCACCGATGGTTAAATTTGGATTTTCAGGATTTGCAGATGCTCCATACAGATATCCATAAGCCTCATCCCACTTGTGCTCCATGGTAGTGTAGGTTTTGCCTTCTTCGGTAATATTATTGTCGTTTTTTTCGCGATTATCTCCTTCATCGAGAACAGCGGTACTTAGATAGTTGTTCAACATTTGGTCTGTCATCAAGGCACCTAAAAGGCTTTTTGCAAATGCTTGATTATACTCTAAGCCTTTGCCATTTACGTAACGTGTTTTAGTGCCATCGGCAATCTGACCGGCAACGCCTGGCGAAGCTACCGTCATTCTGTTTGGAAATACCTCGTTGAATTGTGCAGAAATGTACGAGTCAAAAGTAGCTTTAATAGCAGCACTTTCAGAAGTATTTGTAAAGAAATAATCGTAGGAAGCTGCAGTTTTGCTTCTAAGATTTTTATCGGATGCGTTAAGATCTGCGTCGCTAAAATCGTTGTTTCCCGCCTGGTGATTGAACATTGCAAGCACTGAGGCTTCCGTACTATTATCAAAATCGGTAAATGCACTCGATGTTTCTCCTGCCATTAATATTCTGGTTGTCTGTCCGTTAAAACTAACTGTGGACTCGGCACCTCGCATAAAAGTGTAGGTAGCGGGAGCCTCAACTGTATTTTGTACGATAGGCTGATCGTCATCGGATGAGCAAGATGCGAAAAGAAGTACTGATAAAACTGATATTGAAAGAATTAAATTCTTCATTTAAGTTATTATTTAGACTGAATTAAAATAGATTGGTTTTTCAGCCGCAAAAATAATAGTGAAAAATAAACCTCACAAGTTTATTTAGAACAAATTTAAATAAACTTTAAAAATTATTGGTTTGAGGAAACCTCCAATTGTTGCTTATATTGAAGTCTTGCTACCCCTGCCCATTGCAGCAATAGTTTTTTTTCCGCTTCGGAAATATCGCCGTGTAGGATAGTGTACGATTCCAAGGGCATTTCACCCTCTTCAACCATTTCAACGAGTTCTTCTAGTTTGTGCTCTTTCTTTTTAAGGGTATAATCGTTCCAAGCCGAAACATTGAAATGTTTTTTTCCGTGCTCAATATGATCGTCGAGCCAAAATGACATTGGAGCAATTTCGGCATACCACGGATATACCGTTTGATCACTATGGCAATCGTAGCAGTTTTCTTTTAAAATAGCAGCTACTTTTGCCGAAGGTTTTGTTTCTGTTTCAAATAGTGTAACATTTTCATATCCGCCACTATTTTTTTCAGGACGAATAAATTGAATTGCCACCAGTGCAATGAGCGCTACTATTAATACAATTTTTATAACTCTTTTCATTTCTTAGTTTTTTTGCGACTTTAAATAATATATAATTGCTTTTCGGATATCGGCCGGTGTTTCAGAATCTTTTGGGTAATAAATTTTTACAATGCCTTTATTCTCGGGAGTTAAAAAAGGTATGTCCAATCCTTTCAGCAAAAAGTCGCTAAAAGCTACGGTATATGTTTTTGAATCGACAATAGTTTCAATGCCATCGCCAATTTGCCAAGCACCTTTATTATTTCTTGAAAAATTATAGCGCTGTAAATACGCTCCTTCACCACTCTGTAATTCGCCATAATCTAATATTTCCTTTAATAGCTTTCCTTTTAAAGCTACTTTTAACACACTTCCACCAAAGGGAAGCACTCTAAAAATATCTATACTTGTAATATCGCCTTCCAGTTTATCGTCAATTCTAATAGAGCCACCATTTACTAAAGCGCCTGCCACTTCATTATTATATGAATACGCCATTGAACGCGCAATTAACTCACCCAAATTGGTTTGTTTGCTTCGGCTGGGGGTGTCTGTGCCATCTAATGGAATTGTGGCGGTGTAAATAACTTCTTCTGGATTTTCAACTACTTCCTTTAGTTTTTCATCTACAATTTCAGTCCATTTGTCCACCACAGCTTTTACTTTTGGCGAAGACGCTATCTTATCGGTTACCATTACCAATTCAGAATCTAGCTGGAGGTATTTATTTTTTAAATTATATGTAAATGTATGTACATACAAGCTTTTAGCATTGGCATCTGCTTTGCTAATTATTGTATTGCCAACTTTTTCCAACATGTTAAAATGTTCGTGTCCGCCCATTATTAACGGTACTGATCCTACTCTTTTTGCAATTTCAATATCTTCATCAATCGCTACATGGGTGAGCCCTACAACAAAGTCTGACTCCTGCAAGGCCAAATTATATGCTCTTTCAGCTTCGTTATAAATATCGCCGTAAAAAACATAATCTTTGGGGTTTGATGGTAATGTTACCCCAAAAACTCCAAACTTTAAACTATTACCGGCTGCATTATTCGCTTTAAAAATTGAATAATCTGTTGCTGGAACTGTAGTGTTGTTTTGTTTGCTTTTAAAAAATTTGTTTCCACCTTCAGAAACTTGGCGCACGTTTGCCGACGTCCATTCAAAAGTTGATTCGTTTAATCTTTTTTGCAAATCGTCTTCGTCCAAATCAAATTCGTGGTTGCCAAATGTTACCAAATCTATCTCCATCGCATTAAGCACTTCCACCATCTGTTTGCCATTTACACGTTCGCCATCTACTTTTAGTGTTCCTATTAAAGAAGGGTTTAAAAAATCGCCTGCTAAAAACATATAGGTATTTGGAAATTTTTCTTTGATTGAATCCCGAATATGTGCTACTCGTGCCAAACCTCCGTATTCGCCACCGCTTAAGGGTGCAATTTCATAAACATCGTTAATTTGAACAAATTTTAGCGTAACTGTCTCATCACCTTTATTTTGCTCATTAACCGTAGGTTTCACTGAGGAGCAGCCTACCGCGAAATATCCCAGAAGAATTGCAAAAAATATTGTTTTATTCATAATCAATGGTATTTAGTAAAAATTTTTGTTGCTTCGTTATGTGCACTTTCAAAAGACATAGGATTAATATTGCTCGAAATCTTTTCAGCCGTAAAATAACTCAGCATTTTTTCGGTGGGCATATTTCCCGTTAACTCATCTTTTGCCATCGGGCAACCACCAAAACCTTGAATAGCACCATCAAACCTTCTGCAACCGGATTTATAGGCAGCATCCACCTTTTCGTACCAAGCCGTTGGCGTGGTGTGCAAATGCGCGCCAAACTCTATGTGGGGATATTTGGGTATTAAATTACTAAATAAATATGAAATAATCTCGGGAGTGGATGAACCCACGGTATCGCTTAACGAAAGTATTTTTACCCCCATGCCTGAAAGCTTTTCCGTCCACTCGCCTACTATGTCAACATTCCAAGGATCGCCGTAGGGGTTTCCGAAGCCCATAGATAAATAGGCAACCACTTCCTTGTTATTTTTATGGGCGAGATTTAATATATTTTGAAGTATTACTAAAGACTCCGCAATAGTTTTATGCGTATTGCGCATTTGAAAATTTTCTGAAATGGAAAAAGGATATCCCAAATAATCAATTTCAGGGTGTTTTACCGCATCTTCGGCACCGCGAAGATTGGCTATAATTGCAAGCAGTTTACTTTTGGTCGTTGATAGATCTAGTTTTGAAAGTACTTCGGCAGTGTCTTGCATTTGCGGAATTGCCTTCGGGGAAACAAAACTTCCGAAGTCTATTGTATCAAAGCCACAGCGCAAAAGCGACTGTATATATTTCACTTTTTGATCGGTGGGAATCCAATCTCTAATGCCTTGCATGGCATCGCGCGGACATTCTATAATTTTTACGTGCTGCATTGGTTCAAAGATAGCAATTCCTACGCAGGCAGGAATCTTTCAATTTTAAAAAATTAATAGGTTTATGGAATTAATATAAAAACAGCAATACCTACAAATACCAGTATTTGCAGCCACTTTAAAACTACCCCCATATTTTTTGAGTCCCTAAGCAAGCTTGAAATTCTACCGGCAGCAAGGGCAATTGTGCTAAAAGTTAAAAAGGAAACTACCATAAAAGTAATTCCCAAAATATAAAATTGAATGACCGTATTTTCGGTTTCATTCCACAGAAAACCAGGGAAAAAGGCCAAAAAGAATATCATCACTTTTGGGTTAACCAAATTCATTATCACCCCTGTTTTAAAAAGTTGGACGTATGATTTTTTAGGAGCATTTTCTGCCAATGAAATATTCACATCGCTTTTGTAAACTTTATAGGCCAAGTAAACCAAGTAGCAAGCTCCCAAAACTTTTATAGCGTAAAACATGTTGTCGGAAGCAGTTATAATTGCAGAAATACCAAAAGCCAAAAGTGTAGTGTGTACAATGCAACCACTTATTAAACCAGCAGTTGTAGCAATACCGCTTTTGGTTCCATTTACCAAGGATTGCGTAAGCACATAAATATTATCTGGCCCTGGGGAAATGGCTAGCGCTAAAGTGGCGATTGAAAAAGAAATTAGCGTTTCGAGCATAAAATAAGACGTAAGACCGCTGCGCTAAAAGACGTAAGATTTAAGACTCGCAGTTCATTGAATTCGGGATATATATTTAATGTCATTTTATTATTATAAAAATTGTCCTACGTCTTAAGTCTTCAAGTCCTATGTCTTTTCAATATCGCTTTGTTAATTTGCTTTATCAATCCCGGTCCTTCATAAATAAAACCTGTATAAAGCTGCACCAAGCTGGCGCCGGCTTCGAGTTTTTCCAAAGCATCAGCAGCAGAATGAATGCCCCCAACCCCAATTATCGGGAAACTTTTATTGCTTTTTTCAGAAAGAAAACGGATTACCTCAGTTGCTCTCTTCGTTAGAGGTTTGCCACTTAGGCCGCCCATTTCTTCTCTGTTTCCTGAAGAAATCCCTTCGCGCGAAATAGTTGTATTGGTTGCGATTACACCGTCAATTTTGGTTACGGCAACAATTTCAATAATGTCTAAAAGTTGCTCATCGGTTAAATCTGGCGCAATTTTTAAAAGAATTGGTTTGCGTTTTGCTTTTAAATTATTTCTATCTTGAAGTGTTTGCAGCAAATCTGTCAATGGTTTCTTTTCCTGCAACGCGCGAAGATTAGGCGTATTGGGCGAACTTACGTTTACAACAAAATAATCTACATAATCAAAAAGTGCTTCAAAGCAAATAAAGTAATCGTTTACAGCTTCCTCGTTGGGAGTGATTTTGTTTTTGCCTATGTTTCCTCCGATCAAAACCCTTCCATGGGGCCTGTCCTGAGTGGAGTTGAAGGGCTCCGAGTGACAGTTCATCTTCAATCTTTCAACCGCTTCATCTACTCCACCATTGTTAAAACCCATCCGATTTATAATTGCGGAATCTTCCTTTAAGCGAAACAATCGTGGCTTTTCATTTCCGGGTTGCGGTCTTGGCGTAACGGTACCTATTTCAATAAAGCCAAAACCAAAATTTGAAAGTTCTTTATATAACTTTGCATCTTTATCAAAACCCGCTGCGAGACCTACGGGATTTGGAAATTTTAACCCAAAAACTTCGCGCTCCAACTTCGGATTTTCTACCTTATACATACTTCGGAAAAGACTTCCGAAGCCAATTTTATTAAAAAATCGAATTAAGGTAAATGTAAAATGATGAATATTTTCAGGATCGAATCGAAAAAATATAGGACGAATAATACTTTTGTACATAGTTGAAAAAATGTGCTACAAAAATACACAAACAATGTATTTGTTATTTTGAATATGCGTTATTTTGCAGAGTAAATATAAAGTTATGATTAAAAAACAACATATTATTGACCGCTTTACCGGGTATGTAAAAATTGATACTGAAAGCGATCCAAACAGCAACTCCACACCTAGCACCAAAAAGCAATGGAACCTTGCCAATACCCTGGCCGACGAATTAAAAGCCATTGGGATGGAAGACGTTACTATAGACGAAAACGCCTATATTATGGCAACTTTGCCTTCTAACGTTTCGCATCCGGTTCCTGTTATTGGTTTTGTTTCGCATTTTGATACTTCGCCAGATTTTACCGGCGCCAATGTAAATCCGCAAATAGTTGAAAATTATAATGGAAAGGATATTGTTCTCAACAAGGAGCAAAATATTATTCTTTCGCCAGATTATTTTGAAGATTTGTTGCTTTACAAAGGGCAAACCCTAATCACAACAGACGGCACCACCCTTTTGGGAGCAGATGATAAAGCGGGTATTACCGAAATAGTTTCGGCTATGGAGTACCTTATAAACAATCCCGAAATAAAGCATGGAAAAATACGTGTTGGCTTTACTCCCGACGAAGAAATTGGCCGCGGAGCACATAAATTTGACGTGAAAAAATTTGGGGCAGATTGGGCTTATACCATGGACGGTAGCCAAGTAGGCGAGCTTGAGTACGAAAATTTTAATGCTGCTGGGGCCGTAGTTACCATAAAAGGAAAAATTGTTCATCCGGGATACGCAAAAGGCAAAATGG
Source organism: Aequorivita marisscotiae (assembly GCF_029814825.1). NCBI lineage: Bacteria > Pseudomonadati > Bacteroidota > Flavobacteriia > Flavobacteriales > Flavobacteriaceae > Aequorivita > Aequorivita marisscotiae. Next base: position 95,041 of record NZ_CP122379.1, read on the forward strand.
TGAACAGCATGTATATTGCCACAGACTATATAAATTCGTTACCTAGACTTGAAACCCCAGAACACACCGAGGGTCGCGAAGGTTTTTTTCACCTTCACAATATTAACGGGACGGTAGATGAAACCAAATTGCAATACATTATTCGCGATCACGATAAAAAGCATTTTGAAGCCAGAAAACAAATGGTTCAGCAATTAGCAGACGAGCTAAATGAACAATTTGAAATGGAGGTTATTTCTGTTGAAATTAAGGATCAATATTTTAATATGCGCGAAAAGATTGAACCTGTAATGCACATTGTAAAAATTGCCAAACTGGCGATGGAACAAGCAAATATAAAACCGCTCATTAAGCCAATACGCGGCGGTACGGATGGGTCGCAATTAAGTTTTATGGGGCTTCCGTGCCCAAATATATTTGCAGGCGGGCACAATTTTCACGGAAGGTTTGAATATGTGCCGGTTGAAAGTATGATAAAAGCGGTAGAGGTAATTGTAAATATTGCACAAATTACCGCCCAGGATCTTTCAAAATTTAAAAACGAAGAGGAGTAAATTTTAAGATTTCCAATAATAAAAAAAGCACCAAATTTCAAGTTGAAGTTTGGTGCTTTTCTTTTGGAATTTTAGTTTTACCTATTTCTTTTCCTTCACTGGTGCGTTTAGTTTTGCCGTTCTTTCCATAGAAATGGCAGAACGTTCAAACTTCATTTTTCCGGCTCCACTTTCAATAATGCAAGTGCCGTCGTCATAAAGTTCAAGTACTTTACCGTGCAAACCACCCGTGGTAATAACTTTATCGCCTTTTTTAAGTTGAGCGACAAACTGTTTTTCCTGTTTGGCCTTTTTCATTTGTGGGCGTATCAAAAAAAGATACATTACCAAAAACAATAGGATTATAGGTAAAAAATTTTGTATTTCTGCCATAGCAATTATTTATTCCTAAGCTTTATAAATTAGGATGTTGGGGTTTTTATTGGTTGTGCAGCCGCCGCACCTGCTTTAGGATTTACAAACGCTTTAATGGTTAAAGTTTCGGTTCCAGCTTTTGTGTTTGTAGTTAGGGTAACTGTTTTACTAACTTGGTTTTGGCCGCTACCGTTAAATTTCACCAACAATTGACCTTCTTCTCCTGGTGCAACTGGCTCCTTGGTATATTCTGGCACAGTACAACCGCAGCTACTTTTTGCGTTTACGATCATTAAAGGTGCTTCGCCCGTGTTTTTAAATTTAAAAACGTGCTCCACATTAGTTCCTTGATCGATAGTTCCAAAATCGAACTGACTTTCTTCAAAAGTAATTACAGGAAATTTGCCCGATTCTGCGTCGCGAGCTTCTGCAGTAGCAATGTTTTCTTCATTTACTTTGTCTGCAGCGTTGTCTTTACAAGATGAAAAGGCAAAAACAGATAGTATTGCTACTAATAAAACTGATTTTTTCATGATAATTTAGATTTTTTATGTTTTTAGCACGCCAAAAATAAGGATTTTTTTACTCTTATTGAAGCCCCCGCCCAATTTTATTAAGTTTTCCATTTTCCTCAAATTCCTTTACAATTTTATCTAAAATACCGTTGACGAAAATACTGCTTTTGGGGGTTGAATATTCTTTGGAAACCTCTAAATACTCATTGATGGTAGCTCGTACTGGAATTGAAGGAAAGTATAGAAATTCGGCTATACCCATTTTTAGAATTATTAAATCTAAATCGGCAATTCGCTCTTGATCCCAGTTTGGAGTTTTACCTTCAATCTGTACGTTTAACTTAGTGTCGTTTAAAATTACTTTTCTAAAAAGTTGAAGTGCATATTCGCGGTCTTCAGAATTTTTATACAAATTAGGCACCAACAGTGCTGAAGCGTTGTTTTCTGAAAGTTTGCTGAGCATTTTAACAATTGCCGTGTTCACTATTGGAAAATCATCTATCCACGTTAGGCGTTTGTCTTCCAGATATTCGTAGATTTTTTCATTGGGCGCAATCACTTCTTTGTAAACACGAAGTACAAAATCTTTGTCTTCTTTAAATGTAGTTTCATTTAAAGTCAGATAGGTTTCGTACCAATCTAATTGACGCAGTTCGTTAAAAAGCAAAACTGCGTATTCGTTATCTAACTGCCAATAATTGAGTTTTTTCTTTTCAATTACATCAGAAAAAGTAGTGTTGTCGGCAATTATTTTCAGTAACTTATTATCGACAAAGGTGCGACTCGGATTTTTTTCTATTGCCGTGGCAAGGTGCTTTTTTTGGGAGCGGCTTAAAAAACTCTCGGCTTGATCCTGCATGGCCAATAGCAACTGAATCAACAATAAATACAGATCCTGCATTTGGTCTATACTGTGTAGTAGAAATTTTTCCTGAATATCAATATTCGGATCGGGACGCTGATTATAAGCATAAACGGATTGCAAAACTTTTACGCGGATATGTCTTCTTGTAAGCATATATTTTTTGAAAGAACGGGTTTAAAGAAACAACGCACAAGATACATCCTGTGCGTTGCAAAGATAGTGTTTTAAGAAAAAAGAATGTTATTTTTCATTTTTTCTTGCATCAATTCGGGCTTGAGCCACGTTAAATGCTGCTTGATAGGTAGTAATATTATCGGTATCGGCTTTCTTTAAAATTTCGATTGTAGTATTGTATATATTTTCAGTTTTACGCATTATTTCCTTTCGGTCGTAATTTTCTAGTTCAGCATATACATTAATAATTCCTCCAGCGTTTATAAGAAAATCTGGTGCGTACACAATACCTTTTTCACGAAGCATGGTTCCGTGCTTTTGTTCTTCAGCTAACTGGTTATTGGCAGCGCCCGCAATTATTTTAGTATTTAATTGGTTAATGGTAATATCGTTTATGGTAGCTCCCAGTGCGCAAGGCGCATAGATGTCCATTTTTTCTTTGTAGATGTTATCGCCACCGTAAATCTGAACACCGTACTTATCGCGAACTTCTTCCAAACGCTCTTGATTTATATCGGTAATATAAACTTTGGCGCCTTCGTTGCTTAAATTTTCAACCAAAGCTTCGCCTACATTGCCAATTCCTTGAACATACACTATTTTATCTTCAAGAACATCGCTTCCAAATTTATATTTTGCCGCAGCTTTCATTCCCATAAACACCCCGTACGCAGTAATTGGGGATGGATTTCCGGCTCCGCCGTTTGCTTCAGAAATACCTGTTACATACGGAGTTACCGTACGCACCAAATCCATATCTGAGGTTGCCATACCCACATCTTCTGCAGTTATGTATTTACCGCCCAAGGAATGTACAAACTCACCAAACTTTAACATTAGTTCGGGTGTTTTCTGTGTTTTTGCATCTCCAATTAAAACAGCTTTTCCGCCGCCGAGGTTTAAACCTGTAATTGCGCTTTTATACGTCATACCACGCGATAGGCGAAGCACGTCGTTCAGGGCTTCCCATTCACTGGTGTAATTCCACATTCTAGTACCGCCAAGCGCTGGTCCTAAAACGGTATTGTGAATACCAATTATTGCTTTTAAACCAGTATCTTTGTCATTGCAAAAAACGATTTGCTCGTGATTGTCAAAGGACATTTGCCCAAAAACGGGGTCCATTTTATGAAGTTCATTCGTATTTATTACCTCGGTTACCATAGCTTATTTATTATATTATATATCCTTTAAAACGGCGGTGCAAAAGTAACCCTTTGTTGTTAATTTCACAAAGCATCGACCTATAATTTAAGAATATTTAAATAATACACAAATCTATAAAATGAGGCGTAGTGTGGGCAGCATATTTTGCAGGGTAACAATAGTGTGTGCAATAACTCAAATAGAGTAAATGAAAGAATTAAAATATCTAAATAAATATTTTTTAAAATATAAAGGACGCCTACTCTTGGGCGTTTTTATAACTGTAATCGCCACTGTTTTTAAATTGGTAGTACCAATGAAAGTAGGCGATTCGGTAACCTCGGTAAAACAGTACTTAAATGGTGAAATATCAAGTATAAGCGTTGTAGAGCAACAGCTTCTTATTAATATCCTATTGCTTTTAGGTGCCGCATTACTCTCGGCGTTCTTCACTTTTATGATGCGCCAAACCTTTATTGTGGTTTCCAGATATGTAGAGTACGATCTTAAAAACGAAGTGTTTCGGCATTACGAAAAACTACATCTTGGCTTTTACAAACAAAACCGTACAGGCGATTTAATGAACCGCATTAGCGAAGATGTTTCAAAAGTACGTATGTATGTAGGCCCTGCATTAATGTACAGCATAACCACAATTACTTTATTTGTGGTGGTAATTAGCTATATGTTTTACAAAGCCCCAGTTTTAACTTGGTACGCTATTGCGCCATTGCCCATTTTGTCTATTGCTATTTACAGATTGAGCGTTTTAATAAACAGGCGTACCACAATTGTACAGCAATACCTTTCAAAACTCACCACCTTTACACAAGAAAGTTTTAGCGGAATAGCCGTAATAAAAGCCTATGGAATAGAATCTCGTACCAATACTAATTTTGAAGAGCTCGCAGAAGGCAGCAAAGTAAAAAATATAGATCTGGCAAAAGTTCAAGCTCTGTTTTTTCCGCTAATGATGTTGCTTATTGGCGTTAGTAACATTCTGGTTATTTATATTGGTGGCACACGGTATATTAATGGCCAAATTGCCGAATTTGGAACTATTGTTGAGTTTTTAATCTATGTAAATATGCTCACCTGGCCCGTTGCAGTCGTGGGTTGGGTAACCTCTATGGTGCAACAGGCCGAAGCTTCGCAAAAACGTATAAACGAATTTTTGAAAACCGAACCTGACATTCAAAATTTAGTTTCAGAAAGCACTCCTATAAACGGTTTAATTGAATTTAACAAGCTCTCCTTTACCTATCCAGATACGGGAATAACGGCGCTAAAAGATGTTTCATTTACGGTAAAACCAGGCGAAACCTTGGCTATTATTGGCAATACGGGTTCGGGTAAATCTACCATTCTAGAATTAATAGGAAGGCTTTATGACGTAGAAGAAAACATGTTAAAAATTGATAGCAAAGCCATAAAAAACCTCAACCTCGATAATTTGCGCGATAGTATTGGCTATGTGCCACAGGACGCCTTTCTGTTTAGCGATACACTTCGCAATAATATTCGTTTTGGAAAGGAAAATGCTGTAGAAGAAGAAGTAATTGAAGCTGCAAAAAATGCGGCCGTGCACAAAAACATAATTGGTTTTTCTAAAGGGTACGACACCGTTCTGGGCGAACGGGGCATATCATTGAGCGGAGGACAAAAACAACGTGTTTCCATAGCACGCGCGTTAATTAAAGATCCACAGATTTTGCTTTTTGACGATTGCCTCTCGGCGGTAGACACTGAAACGGAGGAGGAAATTCTTCAAAATTTATATAAAATTTCAAAAAATAAAACTACCCTCATTGTTAGCCATAGAATCTCGTCGGTTAAAAACGCAAATAAAATAATAGTATTGGAAAACGGTAAGATAATTCAAAATGGAACGCATAATGAGCTGGTAAATTCTGAAGGATATTACAAAGAACTTTACGCCAAACAACTCTTGGAAAAAGAAATGTAAATTTACCTTGGCAAGTTTGGATTTTTTTTGGATTTTTGGCACAACCTAAGCAAAAAACAGAAATTATGAGTGAGCACTATACGATGGAGCAAGAAGAAATTTTTTCAAAAGTAATGCGCGCCGGCAGACGCACCTATTTTTTTGACGTAAGATCTACAAAGGCGGGGGATTTTTACCTAACCATTACTGAAAGTAAAAAATTTACCAACGACGATGGTTCCTATCATTACAAAAAACACAAAATCTATCTTTATAAAGAAGATTTTAGTGAATTTAAAGATACCCTAGCAGAAATGATAGATTATATTATAGACGAAAAAGGGGAAGAAGTAATTAGCGAACGCCACCAAAAAGATTACAAACCCGCTCAGCCCGCAGATGAAAATGAAAAAACCGAAACACCAGTGGCTGCAAAAGCAACAGACGAAACATTAAAGACAGATACCAGCAATTTTACCGATATTGAATTTGACGATATTTAAAAAATTGTATTCCAACTACAAAACCGGCACGGCTAAAACCGCTGCCGGTTTTTTTATTGTAATATTCTGTTTGCCTTTTGCAGCTAACGCATTCATATTCTTAAACTTCCTCTTTGGATTAGAATAACCTATAAATTTTTCAAACTTGTAAAAAGCGCGTAAACAGCTTGGTTTTTTGATTACTTTAGCCCAAATTTTAAGCGTATGAAGCAGTTCAAAAAATGTTTACCCTTTTTAGGAATAATCTTTAGCATAGCCCTAGGTTATTCGCAGGAAGACACGGCTTCGGTTAAAAAAGATTCCGTTAATATCGCATTGTTGGAAAACTACAACAAACGACTTTCCGAAATTGAGAAACAACGGGTAGAAGACTCCATAAATAAAAGTAATCTTGAGGCACAGATTAACGCGTTAAAAACTACGGATAACCTTAAGAAAGAAGAGCTACAAGCACAACTTACGGCCCTCACGCTAAAAGAAAAAACACGCATAGCCAACAAAAAGGCGAAAATAGATTCATTAAAAAATACTACGCAGGGGTTTCCGGTAATAGGCTTTTTTAACGATACCCTCTTTGTGCTCTATTCCAAATTGGGCAGTTTTTCTCCGAAGGAACGAGCCGATATTATTTCGGAAAGAATAAAGAAGTTAGTAAACAATTACGACTTTAAAGCCAACTCATTAAAGGTTGAAGACGCCGAAACTGTAAAAGATATTGTCTGGGATTCAAACATAATTATGAGCATTTCAGAAACCGATGCGCTTTGGAACGACACCTCCAAAACTGAGCTTGCAGAAGTGTACCGCGAAAAAATAACCGCGGCCGTTTTGGAATATAGGGACCAAACCAGCTTTGCAACCCTGGCCAAACAAATTGGGCTCGCGCTATTAGTATTGCTGGTAATTATTCTATTGATCTACTATATTTCAAAAGCCTTTAATTGGACCGCTCATAAAATTCAACTGCAAGAAAACCAAAAAATTCAAGGTATAAAAATCAAAAACTACGTTTTATTCGATGCCAAAAGACAGGTAAACGCACTGCTTTTGGCGAATAAATTAATAAAGTGGTTTGTAATTCTTATTGCCGTTTATATTGCATTACCTATTCTATTTGGTTTATTTCCGTGGACCGAACACTTTGCAGATACCCTGTTTGGTTATATTCTGAACCCACTGAAAAACATTCTAATGTCTTTCTGGAACTACTTACCAAACCTAATTACCATTCTAGTAATTATTATCGTGTTTAGGTATGCCCTAAAAGGAATTAGCTTTTTAAAAGATGAAATAGCCAAAGGCAATTTAACAATTAATGGGTTTTATGCAGATTGGGCCGCCCCCACCTATCAAATAATCAGAATTTTGGTAATTGCCTTTATGTTTATCGTTATCTTTCCGTACTTACCGGGAAGCGAATCGCCAATTTTTAAGGGAGTTTCGGTCTTTTTAGGTTTTCTATTTACCTTCGGCTCAGCGGGTTCACTCTCTAATATTATTGCTGGTTTGGTATTAACGTATATGCGTTTGTTTACCATTGGGGATCGCGTTAAAATTGGCGAAGTTACAGGCGATGTAATTGAAAAATCGTCGTTGGTAACACGTGTACGTACGGCTAAAAATGAAATTATTTCCATTCCAAATTCCACGGTAATGAATAGCCATACCATTAATTACAGCAGTGACGCTCCCGCTAAAGGGCTTATAATTCATACTACGGTAACTATAGGATACGATGTACCTTGGAAAGATATGTACGAAGTTTTAATTGAAGCTGCATTGCGCACCGATTTAGTTTTAAAAGAACCCAAACCCTTTGTTTTACAAACTAGTTTAGAAGATTTTTATGTGGCATATCAAATTAATGCCTACGTTCGGGAAGCCAATAAACAAGCTACAATTTACTCAGATTTGCATCAAAATATACAGGATGTTTGTAATGAGCGCGGCATAGAAATACTCTCACCCCATTATCGTGCAGCCCGCGATGGCAACGCAACCACAATTCCTTCAGATTATTTGCCTAAGGATTATGTAGCACCTAGTTTTAATGTGAAAACCAAAACTGAAGATAAACAAACTTAATTTTTAACTTTAAGCCCATTCATTTTCAAAATCATATCTTTGCCGCCTTTAATTAAAAAATAACTAAATGCTCGCAAAATACTTATTATCGTTTACCCAAAACCCTAAAAACGATATCCTCTCCGGATTAACGGTAGCCTTGGCTTTGGTTCCAGAAGCGGTTGCCTTTGCGTTTGTTGCCGGAATTGACCCGTTGGTGGGGCTTTATGGCGCATTTATTATGGGGCTTGTAACCGCACTTTTTGGCGGCCGCCCTGGAATGATTTCTGGTGCTACTGGCGCTATGGCTGTGGTCATGGTCCATTTAATTCAAAAGGGAAACGAAGTAGGCCTTTCACTGGCAGATCCAGTAGAATATCTCGGACTACAATGGTTGTTTATAACGCTTCTTTTTGTGGGAGCCATTCAAATAATGGCAGGTGTTTTTAGGCTCGGAAAATTTGTTCGGCTAATTCCGCATCCAGTAATGATGGGTTTTGTAAACGGCTTGGCCATTGTTATTTTTCTTTCGCAATTAGGACTTTTTAAAGAAAGTCGCGGCACGGTTCCACAATGGCTTTCTGGCATGGATTTATGGGTAATGTTAGCCTTGGTCGGACTTACCATGGCAATTATGTTCGGGCTACCAAAACTAACCAAGAAACTACCCGCAGCCCTTATTGCAATAATTGTGGTAGCCTGTATTACCATTTTCGGAAATTTAGATGTGAGTACCGTAGGCTCCTTTATTCGCGATGGTGGAGGAAGTGGCCTAAAAGGATCCCTACCTGTTTTCCAAACCCAGATTTTTACGTTTATTGATACCCTAAGTGGGCATTGGGATTTAATACTTTCCACGGCATTTCTATTGGCTGCCGTTGGTTTAATTGAATCGTTAATGACGCTAAATTTAATTGATGAAATGACCGAAACCCGCGGTAGCGGCAATCGTGAATGTGTTGCTCAAGGCGGCGCAAATATATTAAACGGACTTTTCGGTGGGATGGGCGGTTGTGCCATGATTGGGCAATCAATTATCAACGTGAGCTCTGGTGGACGCGGCAGACTATCGGGCGCTACCGCGGCAATTGCGCTTTTATGTTTTGTGCTTTTTGGTGCACCACTCATTGAAAAAATACCTATTGCGGCATTAGTAGGCGTAATGTTTATGGTGGTAATTGGCACCTTTGCTTGGAGCAGCTTTAGAATATTGCACAAAATTCCAATTGCTGATGCAGTTGTTCTAATTACCGTTTCGGCTGTAACCGTTTGGCAGGATTTGGCAATAGCCGTATTTGTAGGTGTAATTATGAGCGCTCTCGTTTTTGCTTGGAAAAGCGCTACGCGAATTCGCGCACGCAAACGAATTAAAGACGATGGCACAAAAGTTTACGAAATCTGGGGCCCTTTATTTTTTGGTTCCACTACCGCTTTCAATACAAAATTTGATGTGTCTGACGATCCAAATTCTGTGGAAATTGATTTTATAGAATCAAAGATTTCCGACCATTCGGGTGTGGAGGCAGTGCGAAATATTGCCAATAAATATTTAGATAGCGGCAGACAAATTAAGCTAACACATCTGAGTCCAGACTGCAAGGCGCTACTTTTAAAATGGAATCCGGAATTTGATACCATTATTGAAAACTCCATTGAAGATCCACGGTATTATGTTGTTACCGACACTTTAGATGCAGAGGCATAATTGCAGTAAAAAGTTATACAGTTTCTGTTAATCTGCATTTTAGCAAAAATTTATAATTGCCCTTATAACATTCTTTATAATTTTATAAGAAAATGTTATGCGCGAAATTACCCTATTGGGAATATTGCTAATGTTCGTATTTTTTAGCAGCTCATGCAATTTCCCAAAAGACCCGAACAATTCTTTCGAAAACGCAAAAAAATCTTCCCTGCGGATAGGAGTTGTTCCGAAAATTGATTCCACTACTATTTCATTCGAAAAAAATCTAATCGAGCGATTTGCCCAAAAGGAAAATCTGCAGACGCAATTTATTAGTGAAAATGAGACAGCATTGGTAAAAAAGCTGGAAAACTTTGAATTAGATATAGTTTTGGGTGGATTTGAAAAGAAATCGAATTGGAAATCTAAGGTAGGGATGACCAAGCCCTATGATGGCAAACATGTATTGTTTATTCCGCGCGGGGAAAACCGATTACTTTTTCAGCTTGAAGAATTCATCGAAAAAAATCAAAAGCCATGAGAACAGAAGCCTTTGAACTACCCGAGGATTTAAAACCGAAACTAAAAAAAGCCAAAAGATTGGAATGGATTACGCTGGTGTATTTGGCAACCGTAGTTGTGCTTATGTACTTGGTTATGGGTTCATCCCAAGCCATGAAAACCGCTTGGTTGGAAGACGCTTTAAGTATGATTCCGGCAATTTCATTTTTAATAGCATCGTGCATTTATAACAGAAAACCCAACAAAAAATTTCAATTTGGCTTCCACCGTGTGTTTACCATTGCATTCTTAACGGGAAGCGTTGCCCTGTTTGGAATGGGTCTTTTTTTAATGGTAGATTCGGCTATTACCCTTATGAAGGCCGAACATCCTACCATTGGAACAATAATGCTCTTTGGCAAGCAAATTTGGATGGGTTGGATTATGATTGCAGTATTGATTTATAGTTCGCTGCCCGCGATGTATTTAGGCTATAAAAAATTACCCTTGGCTAAAAAACTTCACAATAAAATTTTATATACAGACGCCAATGCACAAAAGGCCGATTATATGACCGGTTTTGCGGCCATGGCCGGAATTTTGGGTATTGGTATGGGTTGGTGGTGGGCCGATGCCAGCGCCGCGCTGTTTATTTCCCTTTCGGTTTTAAAGGATGGATATACCAATTTAAAAGATGCCGTGGAAGATTTAATGGACAGACAGCCGCTACATATTAAAGACGAAAAACCCGATGAATTGGTAGTGAAAGCAGAAAACTTCGTAAAATCGTGGGAATGGGTTTTGGATGCAAAAGCACGGTTTAGGGAGGAAGGACAGGTATATTTTGGCGATGTGCAAATAATAGCGAAACCGGGCACAGATATTCCGAAAGCCATTGAAGAAGGATTAAAAAAACTTCACGAATTTCATTGGAAAATATACGATGTAACCCTTATGCCAGTAGAAAAAATAAAGGACTATTCAGAAAAATAATTCCAAATTTTTAATGTTTTGCAAAATAAAAATCGATTTTTTTAGGTTCTCCGTTTTCAGTTCCTTCAATCCAAGCGTGGAGTGAGTCTTTGGCAGGATTTGTATAAATTATGCGCTGTGGAAAATCGTGGCTTTTATTTTCAAAGGTGAAATGTCCTTTTTCTGAATTTATCATTCTAAAAGTAACAGGTTTTTTCTCCTTTGTTTTGGCAGAAGCAACTGTTAATTCTAAATTGTTTCCTTTCAGCTCCAGCGCCATGGTTTCTGCAAAAACAACTTTCCCGTCATGTTCCACAAAACTATAGCCGGTAAAAGTACTGTCATTTTCGCGCGACCAGGTTTCTTGCGAAAAAATGGTATCAACTTCCTTAGTCCAAGTACCTAACATCCATTGCAAGTTTTTAAGTTTTTCAAATCTATTTTCATCGAGAGCAGTAGTTTCAGTTGTATTGTTTTTACACGAAACAAAACCAATAGCCACGAGGCTCAATAGAATGATAGTATTTTTCATAATTACTTTTTTATTATTTTAAATTGCCAAATCTTTAAAACTTAAATGGCGCAGCGCATCTGCTTATGCGAAAATAGTTTAAAAATTGAGATTGGTTGCAAATAGCTTTAAAAGCTCATAATAAAATTGGGCTACTACATTGTTTAAAAACAAAATTCATATATTTATCTACGTATTAGTTACTTAATGCAGCGCTCCCCACTTTTTAAATATTTAATCCATGATAAAAAGTATTGCCATACTTATTTTAATGGTTTTCTGTTTCAACGGAAATGCGCAAGTCACGGAGCCCATTGACGATCTACGTTTGGGTTTTGGTATAAATATTACCGCAGAATATCAGGTAAAACACGGATTAAAATTTAGAGTAGCTGCTACAGGTGGCGTTGCCAATTACGTACCGTTGGCAAAAAATAATTTTGGAGTTTTACCAGCCGTACATATTGGGGTATTGTTTTATAATAAAGGGATTTTAGGGAGCAATCTAAACAAAGATTATTACCGATCTACCTTCTTCGATTTTTTTGCTAATGCAACCGTAACCCCCGGATTTACAAATAATACGACCACATCAGAGTTAGAATATAGGTTTGTACCACTCTATCATTTTTCAGATTTTGTTGCCAATCCTTTACAAAACACATTTGATTATTCCTTTTCAATTGGTTCTAATTGGTTAATGAATCCCGATAAAAACAGAGCTTCGCAAACGGTGGGTTTCTTTAACCTAAACATTGCCAGACGCGTGCAAATTTCGTATTACAATGACGGCGGACCCGTACTTGATTATTTTGGCGATCGGGAAGATCGGTTTTATACAGGCGGACTTGTACTCTCGGCGCATTTTAACGAAACCGCATATATAGGTTTGGTAGAGCTCAGCTTTCATAAGTTTACCGGTTGGCAGCAATATGCTGTAGATACTGCGGACAAGTTGCAATTAGACCATATTCCCTATAATAATGGAGATGCTTTTGGTTTTAACCAACAACAATGGAAACTCAACGCCACCAGCTTTCGCCAAGGCTATAGCGCATACATAACCCTGTACGATTTTAATGCTTTTGACCTTCAGGATTTTTTACACTTTAACTCAGATTTTCCGTATCATCCCGATTATTATTGGGGTTGGCGTATTGCCGGTGGAGTTTCTTCACAATTTAAAACCGACTAATTATGAAGCTACTTCAATACATTTTACTAACGGTTATTTTAATTAGCCTTTCGTATTCCTGCAGCAGTTCGAAAAATATTCCGGTAACTGAAACTATTGCTATTTCAGAATACAATATTTATGTTTTTAGATTGTGCGAATACAGAAATTCATACGGAAATGAACGTTACTTTCTTTGCGATGAGCCCTGTACTACCAACAATGTGCAGGCCGTTGATACCACCCAGATAATTGAAGAATTATATATTTTGCGTTCGCGTGCCAATCCACAGGATATAATTTACATAACCTCTAAATCTGATAAGTACATTCAAAGAAATCGCGGTATTTTTAACGATACGCTCTACAAAAAATATATTATGGCGTCAGATTTTGAGTATGTGTATTTCGGCACAATTACCAATTCTGATAAAATTGATTTTATTAACCCCACCGAAAACCTGTTGTTTACCTATAAATCTGAATCGGATAAATGTAGTTTTATGTTAGACAGTATTTATTGTCAAACTGCAGTAAAAAACACAATTCGGAATCAGCAATTAAAAATTTCCGAACTTTTTAAGGTGCCTATTCAGTTTTTAGAATCTGAACGCAAAATAGTGGTGAACAAAAAAAGTTTAGATCCCGTTAAAACGTTGCAGTTAAAAGACAACCGAATGTATTTTAATGGCGAAACTAAAAGTATAAGTTTATCGCAACGCAAGCGCTTAAAATATCACCCAATTTATCGCCCAATTTACAAATCGGCTGTAAGAAAAATTATTAGCGATAGCCTACAAAATCAAGTTATTTTAAAAGGAAAGGCTTTTTAAAATTATAGCATTACAAAATTCGCAAACCATTTTTTACCAGTTTTTCCGGCTGAAGTAAAGTAACGTCCTTACCTTCAACGGCGCCGAGAACCAGACATTCGCTCATAAAATTGGCAATTTGTTTCTTCGGAAAATTAACTACGGCAATTACTTGTTTGCCAATCAATTCTTCCTTTGAATAGAGCGAAGTGAGCTGCGCCGATGTTTTTCGCCGCCCCAATTCATTTCCAAAATCGATTAAAAGTTGAAACGAAGGATTTCGCGCTTCGGGAAAATCATTGACCTCAATGACGGTTCCTACCCGCATTTCTACTTTTTCAAAATCGGCCCAACTAAGGTTATTCGTCATGGTGAAGGGAAAGTTTTTTAATCAATTCTGGAGAAATTTCGCCTTGGTCGGCACCATAAACATCTACGAGCAAACCTCTCTGCCCGTCGTGGGTTTCTATTAAATAAAGAATGGTGTTATCTCCCGGATCCGTCATTCCTTCAAAGCGATAAAACTTTATAACATCCAGTTCTCCGGCCTTCCATTCCCTTTTCAGATTTTTAGATTCAATACCTTCACCCACAAGATTAAAATCTTCGGTAAAGCCGTTTTTTTGTAAATCTTCTATTGCTACTGATAATGATGAATATGAATTTTTCATAGTATTAAGTTTAAATTTTAAAGTTAGTAGAGTTATTCTTTAACAACAAACTTTTATAACTTCTTTAATAGAATTTGAATTACTTTTTGAAACTTGTACAATTGCAGCTAACCGATATTTCATACGGCAAGTACTGCTTAAAATACGTAACTTTATTCCGTGATTTGAAATTAATATCGAAAAGAAAAAAATGGCGAGAACAGAATCTAAAATGCTTCCTTTAGGCACTGAAGCACCCGATTTCACACTAGTTGATTCGGTTACCAACAAGCCGGTTTCACTAAAACATATTCAAGGTGAAAAAGGCACTGTGGTTATGTTTATATGCAATCATTGCCCTTATGTAAAGCACGTGCTGGACGAACTTGTACGCATAAGTAATGATTATCGCGTAACTGGTTTCGGATTTGTAGCGATAAGCAGTAACGACGTTATTAAATATCCGCAAGATGCCCCCGCCGAAATGTGGCGAACTGCGCGAAAATACAACTTTTCCTTTCCGTACTTATTTGACGAAACCCAAGAAGTAGCCAAGGCTTACCACGCTGCTTGCACTCCGGATTTATATCTTTTTAATGACGAATTAGCGCTTGTATATAGGGGACAGATAGACAATAGTCGCCCGGGGAATGGTATTCCCGTAAACGGTCGCGACCTTCGTGAAGCACTGGATAATATTCTTAACAACAATCCACAACGAAAAGATCAAAAACCAAGTATGGGGTGTAATATTAAGTGGAAGGAATAAATTCAGGAGTCGTTAATTGGGGATCGGGATTCGAATTTACAAATCCCGAATCCCGAATCACTATTTTACGTCCATTAATTCAACATCAAAAATTAAGGTAGCGTTTGGAGGAATTACCCCGCCGGCACCACGTTCGCCATAACCAAGATGCGAAGGGATTACGAAACGTGCTTTATCGCCCACCTGTAACAATTGGATGCCTTCATCCCAACCGGAGATTACCTGCCCAACGCCCAATTGAAAATCGATTGGTTGTTTTCTTTTGTAAGACGAATCAAATTCAGTTCCATCAGTCAAAGCACCTTTGTAATGCACGGAAACAGTTTTTCCCTTTTCGGCTTTTTTCCCGCTTCCTTTTTGGATTATTTTATATAGCAAGCCGCTATCGGTTCTATCAAAACCTTCAGAAACTTTCTTCAGCTCTGCTTCTTGGGCTGCTTTCATCTTTGCAATTCGCTGTTCCCTTTCACCCGTAAAACTTCTAAAGGCTTCCACGGCGTTCCAGTTTTTGGCTTCTTCGCCTACACGGATAATTTCAACCTTTTGCATGGTATCGCCCTGCGCAACACTATCAACAACATCCTGACCTTCTACAACATTTCCAAAAACCGTGTGTTTGTTATCTAACCAAGGAGTAGCTACATGCGTAATAAAAAATTGGCTCCCATTACTTGCCGGTCCAGCGTTTGCCATAGAAAGTACACCCGGCGTATCGTGGCGCAGGTCTTGGTGGAATTCATCCTCAAAATTGTAACCTGGCCCTCCAGAGCCCGTTCCATTGGGATCGCCTCCTTGGATCATAAAATCTGGAATTACACGGTGAAATTTTAACCCATCGTAATACGGTGTTCCCTGTGGTTTTGCTGAATTTTCCAAGTTTCCTTCTGCCAAGGCCACAAAGTTCCCAACTGTTCCCGGGGTTTTGTCGTGAGTAAGTTTTATTAGGATTTCTCCTTTTTCGGTAGTTATTTTCACGTAGATTCCGTCTTGCATTTTTCTAAGTTTTTTAAAAGATGTGCAAAGTTACTTAATTCTAAATTTAGAATTCTAAATTGCAGTTGAAATTGTAACAAATACATTCCCCACTCGTCATACAAACAAGAACCATCCAAAAAACAATTCCGTGGAAAATATTCTCACAATAAACAATCTCACCAAAAAATTTGGCTCGCTTACCGCTGTGGACAACCTTTCCTTTTCTATTGAAAAAGGTAATGTTTACGGCATCCTCGGTCCAAACGGCAGTGGAAAAAGTACCACTCTCGGTATCGTGCTGAACGTGGTAAACAAAACCGCTGGCGACTATAAATGGTTTGATGGCACCATCGATACGCACAACGCATTAAAAAAAGTAGGCGCCATTATTGAACGGCCCAACTTTTACCCGTATATGACTGCGGTCCAAAACCTGCAATTGGTCTGTAAAATAAAAGAAGTTTCTGATAAAAAGATTAACGAAAAACTGGAACTTGTTGGGTTAATAGACCGGAAAGACAGCAAGTTTAGCACTTTTTCCTTGGGGATGAAACAACGTTTGGCAATCGCTTCGGCATTGTTGAACGATCCCGAAATTTTGATATTGGATGAACCTACAAATGGCCTTGACCCGCAAGGGATTCACCAAATTAGGGAAATCATAAAAACAATTGCTTCACAGGGAACCACTATTTTATTGGCTTCACATCTATTGGACGAAGTAGAAAAAGTCTGCACACATGTAGTGATTTTAAGAAAGGGTGTTAGTTTGTATTCGGGCAGTGTAGATGGAATGATTGCAAGTCATGGATTTCTAACCATGCAGAGTAATAATATGCAATTGTTGCAAAATGCTTTGGAAGGAAACACGGCCTTTGGCACGGTAAAACGCGAAGGCGATTATCTAATCGCTTACCTAAACGCTCCAATGGATGCTTCGGAAGTAAATAAATTACTTTTTGAAAAAGGCATTACACTATCACACCTCGTAAAACGCAAGGAAAGCCTTGAAGAACAATTTCTTGAACTTACCAAACAAAACTAACCGCAATGCTACGATTATTAAATATAGAACTCCAAAAACTGCGCTATAACCGTTCAGCAAAGGTTATTTCCATTATCTATTTTATTCTTATAACCTTTATTGCCCTTATTGCTTCCATAGAATTTAATTTTGGCGATTTTCACTTTCGGGTTGCCGATCAGGGCATATTCAACTTTCCGTATATCTGGCATTTTAACACTTATGTGGCGGCAATTTTAAAACTGTTTTTAGCTATCGTGATTGTTTCCATGATGAGCAACGAATACAGTTACCGAACGCTAAAACAAAACTTGATTGACGGCCTTAGCAAGAAAGAATTTGTACTGTCTAAATTTCTTACTGTCTTGCTTTTCGCTGGTATTTCAACCGTATTTATTTTTTTGGTATCGCTTATTTTGGGTTTAAGTTTTTCAGATTATAACGAAATCGGAATCATTTTCAGCGATTTGGAATATATTGCAGCCTATTTTGTAAAATTAGTCGCCTTTTTCTCCTTCTGTCTCTTCCTTGGAGTTTTGGTAAAACGCTCCGCCTTTGCACTTGGTTTTTTAATTGTTTGGCAAATTGTGGAATGGCTTTGTTACGGTTTAATGAAATGGCAATTTTTTAAGGACACGGAAATTGCCGATACTGTTGCACAATTCTTTCCGCTAAATGCAATGGCGAATCTTATAAAAGAACCGATGAGCCGTTTGGGCGCCATTCAATCTGCCGCGAACCAATTGGGTGAAAATTTCACAAAAGATTATCAGGTAACCTGGCTTAATGTTTTGATAGTTCTTGTTTGGACTTCTCTTTTTATTTATTGGTCGTACGCCATTTTAAAGAAAAGAGACTTGTAAAAAAGTAATTACTCGTTGATTTTTTGCCTATATTTAGCAAGCAATCAACCTTTATATTTTCTTTGAAGCGATATCTTTCTATAGTTTGTTTCCTGATTTACAACCTAATCTTTTCACAGGACATTTCGCTGTATCAACAGTTTAATGGGCAATATGATTACACCGCTTTTGGAAATACCTTAAATGTGGAGGAAAACGGCCAAGGTGGGCAATGTTTTATACTTACCAGCAGCAGTGCAGACTTTCAATTACAACCTAATCAAGAAGTAGTTGCCGCATATCTGTATTGGGCGGGATCCGGTCCGGGAGATTTCAATGTTACCTTCAATCAAGTTCCAATTATTGCGGAACGCACTTTTAATGTTACTTACAATAGTGGCGGTAATGATTATATCTATTTCTCGGCTTTTGCCGATGTTACGCAGCAAATTCAATCTACCGGAAATGGCAATTACACCCTTGCCGATTTAGATCTTACCTTCATAATTCCGGCCTATTGCAGTCCGCCGGGCTCGGGTACAAATTTTGGCGGCTGGGCCGTGACGGTGGTTTATGAAGACCCGTCGCTTCCCAATAACCAACTAAATGTTTTTGATGGGTTAGAAAGTGTTTCTCGCAATAACCAAACGCTCGAAATTACCCTGGATAATTTAATGGTTTTAGATTCGCAGGGAGCAAAAATTGGCTTTCTTGCTTGGGAAGGCGACAGCCAATTGGCCGTGAACGAAACCCTTCGTATAAATGGAAACATTCTTAGCAATCCCCCGCTAAACCCTGCAGATAACGCCTTTAACGGCACCAATAGTTTTACTGGCAGCGATGTGCTTTATAATATGGATATTGATGTGTACCCTATTTCAAATTATATAAATCCGGGCGATACTTCGGCAACAGTTCAACTTACCAGCGGGCAGGATTTTGTAATGGTGAACAACATAATTACCGTTTTAAATACCGAACTGCCCGATGCAACAATTTCCATAGACAATATAATAGGTGGCACCGAATGTGGCAACCGGGAACTCAGTGTAAATTACACAGTTTATAATCTTAACAGCACTGAAGCCTTGCCCGCCGGAACGCCTATTGCTTTTTATGCGAATGAATCCTTGGTTGCGCAAACTGCGACCGTAGCTATAATTCCTATTGACGGGGAAGAAAGTGGAACGATTACGTTTACAGTTCCCAGCAATATTGAAGCAGATTTTATTCTGAAAGCTGTAGTAGACGATACTGGAAACGGCACCGGAATTGTACACGAAATAAACGAAGATAACAACGAAGACCAAACACCTATTCATCTACTAGTAAACCCAATTATTACAGGCCTTCACAACTTAGAAACCTGTGATGTTATAGGGGAAGAATATTTCAATTTAACCGAAGCTACTTCCGAAATAGACCCCTTGTACGAGCTGAGTTTTCACCTTTCGGAAGTAGATGCACAAAACAACGAAAACCCAATTACTAATCCCGAAAACTTTCAAAATACCGAAAATCCGCAGACTATTTACATTCGTGTTTCAAACCCAGATTGTTTTTTAACGGCGAGTTTTACGGTAAAAGTTGTCCCCTGCCCGCTTCCAGATGCTACTATTGTAATTTCAGAAGTTTCAGCCTGTCGCAATAGAGTTTTACCATTACCTTTCACAGTTTTTAATTTGGAAGCCACAGGGCCACTTCCTGCAAATACTTCCATAGCATTTTATGTTGAAAACGTGCTGTTGGCACTTTCACAAACAAGGCAGAGTATTCCCATAGGCGGGAGCGAAAATGGCGAAGTAGCACTCCTCTTGCCCAACGGTTTGCCAAATACTTTTACAATTACAGCGATAGTTGATGATGACGGCAATGGCAATGGTACTGTGGAAGAACTTCGGGAGGACAACAATAGTTTTACCCAAGTTATTTCTTTTGAAAGCATCCCTCCCATTCCCAGTTTACCAAATCTTTTAAAATGCGACAAAGGGTTTGACACCGCAATTTTCGACTTAACCCAGCAGGATGATTTAATTAGAATGGGGCCGGAAGATGTGGTGCTATATTTCACTACCGCCGAAGATGCCCTGCAAAATGCAAACCCCATTACAAATCCAACCGAATATGAAAATGAAACAGATCCGCAGACCATATATGTTCGTCTAGAAAACGAAATCTGCTTTGCCACATCCTCCTTTTTATTGACGACTGAAAACTGCGCTCCCTTTATCCCGCAAGGCTTTTCACCAAATGGCGATGGTATAAACGATACTTTTGAAATAAGTAATCTACTGAACATTTACGAAAACTTTGAATTGCATATTTACTCCCGTGATGGCAATTTAATTCACACAGCCCATAATGCCGATGGCTTTTGGGATGGCATAGCTACACAAGGATTATTGTTCACAGGAAGCGTCGTTCCCGTAGGCACTTATTACTATGTGCTAATTTTAAATGACCCGAAATATCCAGAACCATTTATTGGTTGGGTTTATGTGAATTATTGATTTTTTAGAATTATATTTTATTGTGTTTTAATCGTGAACATTTGTTATACCTAACCGCACAATAAGACCTCTTTTCGTACCTTTTGCTACCCATATGTTGTCCCTAATAGAGCATAATATAGGCATATTATGATTTCGAAAAGAAGTGAAACCTGTTTTGTAAAGACTATATTTGAATAAAATCGACAAACCAACAAAAGTATATCTTATCCCGTTAGAGGCGCCATATCGGTAAAAGAAAAAACCAAATCAAAAACTAATCGTGTCAGCAGAAAATACGGGTAAACAAATAACGCGAGAAAGCCTGTCCCGTTAGGGACAAAATATGGGTAAAAGCGTCCAAATCAAAAACCAAAAACTTGTCCCGTTAGGGACAACATATGTGTAACCAACACAACAAACTAAAGAACCTTTCCTTTTAGGGAGAAAACATCAGTAAAATGGCAAATACTTATACACAAATTCACATTCAGGTAATTTTTGCAGTACAGAACAGACAGAGCCTGATAAAACCGCAGTGGAAAGATGAGTTATACAAGTATATCACAGGGATAGTTCAAAGTTACAACCATAAGGTTTTACAGATAAATGGAATGCCAGACCACATCCACATCCTTTTTGGAATGCGCCCCACGCAGTCGATTTCTGATTTGATGAAAAAATTAAAACAAGATTCCTCAAAATGGATAAACAATAAAGGATTTGTAAACGGAAAATTTTCCTGGCAAGAGGGTTATGGTGCATTTTCATATTCAAGATCACATGTTCCAAAGGTCATTAAATATATTGCAAATCAAGAGGAGCATCATAAGTCAAAAACATTCGGTGAGGAATATTTGGAAATATTAAAAGAATCAGGAATCGATTACGATGAACGTTATATTTTGAAATCAATAACATAATATATGCTGTACCTAACGGCACAGAAAAACATTTTCCCTCCAATTTCTACCGATATATCGTCCCTAACGGGACATTAAATAGCACATTTATGGTGTCAGAAAATAACGAATCCTGAACCGTTAACGATCCACAGGCTGGGTATGGAATAATAATTTTTAAAATAATTCATCTAGTCAGCAGAAAATGCGGGTAAACAACTAACGCGAGAAAGCCTGTCCCGTTAGGGACAAAATATGGGTAAAAGCGTCCAAATCAAAAACCAAAAACTTGTCCCGTTAGGGACAACATATGTGTAACCAACACAACAAACTAAAGAACCTTTCCTTTTAGGGAGAAAACATCAGTAAAATGGCAAATACTTATACACAAATTCACATTCAGGTAATTTTTGCAGTACAGAACAGACAGAGCCTGATAAAACCGCAGTGGAAAGATGAGTTATACAAGTATATCACAGGGATAGTTCAAAGTTACAACCATAAGGTTTTACAGATAAATGGAATGCCAGACCACATCCACATCCTTTTTGGAATGCGCCCCACGCAGTCGATTTCTGATTTGATGAAAAAATTAAAACAAGATTCCTCAAAATGGATAAACAATAAAGGATTTGTAAACGGAAAATTTTCCTGGCAAGAGGGTTATGGTGCATTTTCATATTCAAGATCACATGTTCCAAAGGTCATTAAATATATTGCAAATCAAGAGGAGCATCATAAGTCAAAAACATTCGGTGAGGAATATTTGGAAATATTAAAAGAATCAGGAATCGATTACGATGAACGTTATATTTTGAAATCAATAACATAATATATGCTGTACCTAACGGCACAGAAAACATTTTCCCTACAATTTCTACCGATATATTGTCCCTAACGGGACATAAATAGCACAACAGATAGACATTTATGGTGTCAGAAAATAACGAATCCTGAACCGTTAACGATCCACAGGCTGGGTATGGAATAATAATTTTTAAAATAATTCATGATCGTTACAATACGCTGCCTAACGGCACAGAAAACATTTTCCCTCCAATTTCTACCGATATATTGTCCCTAACGAGACATTAAATAGCACAACAGATAGACATTTATGGTGTCAGAAAATAACGAATCCTGAACCGTTAACGATCCACAGGCTGGATATGGAATAATAATTTTTAAAATAATTCATCTCGTCAGCAGAAAATGCGGGTAAACAACTAACGCGAGAAAGCCTGTCCCGTTAGGGACAAAATATGGGTAAAAGCGTCCAAATGAAAAACCAAAAACTTGTCCCGTCAGGGACAACATATGGGTAACCAACACAACAAACTAAAGAACCTTTCCTTTTAGGGAGAAAACATCAGTAAAATGGCAAATACTTATACACAAATTCACATTCAGGTAATTTTTGCAGTACAGAACAGACAGAGCCTGATAAAACCGCAGTGGAAAGATGAGTTATACAAGTATATCACAGGGATAGTTCAAAGTTACAACCATAAGGTTTTACAGATAAATGGAATGCCAGACCACATCCACATCCTTTTTGGAATGCGCCCCACGCAGTCGATTTCTGATTTGATGAAAAAATTAAAACAAGATTCCTCAAAATGGATAAACAATAAAGGATTTGTAAACGGAAAATTTTCCTGGCAAGAGGGTTATGGTGCATTTTCATATTCAAGATCACATGTTCCAAAGGTCATTAAATATATTGCAAATCAAGAGGAGCATCATAAGTCAAAAACATTCGGTGAGGAATATTTGGAAATATTAAAAGAATCAGGAATCGATTACGATGAACGTTATATTTTGAAATCAATAACATAATATATGCTGTACCTAACGGCACAGAAAAACATTTTCCCTCCAATTTCTACCTATATATCGTCCCTAACGGGACATTAAATAGCACATTTATGGTGTCAGAAAATAACGAATCCTGAACCGTTAACGATCCACAGGCTGGGTATGGAATAATAATTTATTAAAACAATTCATCTCGTCAGCAGAAAATGCGGGTAAACAACTAACGCGAGAAAGCCTGTCCCGTTAGGGACAAAATATGGGTAAAAGCGTCTAAATCAAAAAACAAAAACTTGTCCCGCTAGGGACAGCATATGGGTAACCGCTATAATACACGAAAAAACCTATCCCATTACGAAAATAAATTTGGGTAAAGTAAAAAGAGCGCTTTCGCGCCCCCTTCTTCAAAAAAACCAAACCACCAATCAAGATTTGCGTTCAGGATTATTTACTACTTTTCACCAAGCGGATAAACTCGGCTCGGTAGCCGTCTTTGTCGGTTCCCTTGCCCGCTTCGGCCAAAGCAATTACGTCTGCTTTCTTTTTGGTGTCAATAAACTCCGAATTGCGAAGCTGCATCCCGAAAAGTGCCACTGCTGCCGAAAACTTTAAATCTTCTGAAGCATTTTCTATAGTGCTATTTTCATCTTTCACCGTTTTTACAATGAGTTTACTCACATCGCCATCGGGTTCCTTATAGCGAAACTTTACTGTGAGCATTTCGTCTGTGTAATTTCCTGCAACCTGTTTCGTGTATTTCAAATTATCGATATCTTTCAAATACTTACTTTTTATTCCAACCGGGATTATTTCATATAAAGCCGTTACGGTGTGGCCGCTACCCAATTCGCCAGCATCTTTGGTGTCGTCTTTAAAATCTTCATCGTTCAGCAATCGGTTTTCGTAGCCAATTAATCGGTAGGCTTGCACTTTTGCCGGGTTGAATTCTACTTGAATTTTTACATCTTTCGCAATGGTGTAAAGCGTTCCAAAAAACTCTGTACCCAGCACTTTCTGAGCTTCTTGCATAGTATCAATATAAGCGTGGTTTCCGTTGCCTTTATCGGCTAAGGTCTCCAATTTGCTGTCTTTGTAATTCCCCATTCCAAAACCTAAACAGGTTAGGAATACACCGCTTTTGCGCTTTTCTTCTATTAAGTTTTCCATGGAACGGTCGCTGGATTTACCCACGTTAAAATCGCCATCGGTAGCAAGTATAACACGGTTATTTCCATCTTTGCTGAAATTTTCAGCGGCGATTTTATATGCCAACTCAATGCCAGCTCCGCCTGCAGTAGAACCGCCAGCTCTTAAGTTTTCAATAGCATTTTTTATTAGCTGCTTTTCCGCACCGGAAGTTGGAGGCAGCACCAATCCCGCCGCCCCTGCATAAACCACAATGGCGACTTTGTCTTTTTCACGCAACCGGTCCACCAGTACATTTAGGGCAGCTTTTAGCAATGGTAATTTGTTGGGCGAATCCATAGATCCGGAGACGTCTAATAGGAATACCAGGTTTGAGGGCGGCACATTTTCCAAGGAAATATCCTTTCCTTTTAAACCAATCCGCACCAATTTGGCATCTGCATTCCACGGCGAATTAACCATATCTGCCGTTATTGAGAAAGGATCCTTTCCGCTGGGTTGTGGGTAATTATATGCAAAGTAGTTTACCATTTCTTCAATCTTTACGGCGTCCTCAGGTACTTTTTGCCCGTTGTTGAGCATACGGCGAATATTGCTATAACCCGCTTTGTCAACATCAATTGAAAAGGTTGAAAGCGGTGCGGTGGTAACACTTTTAAAGATATTTTCCTCTATGCGACCATAAGATTCGTTTTCGGAAACGGGGTTTGAAATATTGGAAGATGTTCCACGAATAACAAAAGTGGGTGACGCTCCTACATTACTATTTGTTACTTTAACTCCTGCTGCTTTGCCCTGCAATTTACTCTCCAAATTTGCAGTACGGCTCCTATTTCTTCGAATTCCATACCCTTTTGCATTTCGTATGGCATCATTATTTACAGAATATGCCGTAACAACAACTTCACTTAAACTAGCACTGGGCAGCAATGAAACATCTATAATTTTGTTTGTTCCTACTCGCACTTCTTGGGTTTCAAAACCTACGTACGAATAAACCAGTGTTTGTCCTAGTTGCGCTTCAATGGAATAACGCCCATCAAAATCTGTTTGTGTGCCGGTGCTGGTGCCCCTAATTATAACGTTTGCTCCCGGTAGTGGCAGTCCGCCGTCATCGGTTACCGTGCCGCTTATGGCAACGTTCTGTGCATGCAGTTGGAATCCCAACAATGCTATTGCTAAAAATGTGAATAATGCTTTCATACTATGTGGTTTTAGTGTTAAACTTGAAGTAAAACTACCACGCGAGAAAGCATAATAAAATATGCAATGAGCGAACGGGAGGTTTGAATGAGGGAAGTATGGGTGTAAGTAATTTAAATTTGAAATAGTAAAAGGCTTCAAACATTTAATCAAGTGTAACAATAAATTATCGCTTGCGCCTTCGCAGTTTTTTACTGTTTATTTTTTTCTGGAATGCCCTGCTGTGCTTCAACATTAATTGGTGTGTTTCTGAGTAAGTCTTGCCGTAAAGTTTAGCATATTCCGCAGCCATTATTTTTACCATTGTTTTTGAAAGCCACAACCTGCGGAAGTTATGCATGCGTTTTTCAAAAGTCATTTTTTCAAAACGCATCCGGTTTAAATCAATTAAATAAAATTCGTAATTGTCGTTTCCGTTGTCCATTATCAGCGTATTTCCTGGAGAATGATCCAAGAAATTAACGCCGTTTTCATGAAGCTTAAAAGTGAATTGTGTAAACTGATTTAAAATTTCTTTACGCTTTTTAAATTGCGGATTGTGGATAAGTTCACGAAAGTCAAAATCGTAATTAACCTGTTCGCTTACATAAAAACTCTCTTTTAGCCCGCCAGAAAAACGTTCAAAATACGCGACGGGAAAAGGTGTTTTTATTCCAAAGCCAATCAGTTTTAGGGCGTATTCATAGGAGCGTTTCGCCTTACTTTTTCGCAAATATTGATATACTTGGGATTGAAAGACATTCGGCGTTTTAAACTTTTTTATATTTAATGAATTACCTTCAACAACCACCGTTTTTATAACATTGCGCTCCCCTTTGGTTACGTATTCCCCTTTTTTGGAAAAATTGTTAAGCACATGGCGTAGCTTTGTAGCCATTTGCGAATAATCTGGGTGAATAACAAAATTTTCCTGCATTTTTAAAGAAGATAAAACCAAAAAAGGTATTTTGCGAAGGTAATCTATATGAAGAAAATTCTCGTTATACAAAACAAAAGAATTGGCGATGTTCTAATTAGCTCCGTCATTGCCAACAATATAAAAAAAGTCTTCCCACAAAGTGAAGTAACTTATTTTGTGTATGATTATACCACAGGCGTATTGGAGCAAAACCCAAATATAGACCGCGTAATTTCAGTAAAGGAAAAGGAACTTAAAAAATTCCCGAAACTGTTACAGACCATTGCAAAAATTAAAAAGGAGAAATACGATATTATTTTTGATCCGTATTCAAAATTCCAAAGTAGGATGATCTGTTTGTTTTCTGGCGCCGAATACCGCATTGGCTTAAAACGGGCACACAAGGAATTAAAACTTCCTTTTTACACCCACCCCATTAGCTTTTTGGATCATCGTTCCAAAAATTGTGGCAAGGCAATTGAAGACCGAATTAATATGATTGCTTCGGTTTTCGATTTAAAAGCACCCGAATACGCCCCAAAAATATTCTTAACTGAAGAAGAAACAAAATACTCCAAAGTCCATTCCCTTCAAAAACCAATAATAATGTTGGGCATTTTGGGCAGCACGCCGCAAAAATCAATGCCGTACGATTATATGGTTGAAATAATAGATTTTATTACCGCGCATTACAAAGCCACGATTCTTTTTAACTATGCACCGCACCAAAAAGAAGAAGCGTTAAAGGTTTACGAAATGTGCCAAAATAAAGACCAAATAAATCTTGATATTTACGAAGATTCAATCCGCGGATTTATAAAACTGATGAACCAATGCGACCTTTTGGTTTCCAACGAAGGTGGCAGTGTACATATTACAAAAGCGCTTAAAAAGCCCACATTTACCATTTATTCGCCTTATGTAAACAAGGAACATTGGTGTAGTTTTGAAGATGGCGACCAGCACGATTCCATACATTTACTGGAAGAAAAACCCAATCTCTTCAGCAGTTTTACATTAGAAGAGCGAAGACGCATTGAGCAAGACCCGCATTCGCTCTACAAACAATTGACCCCCGAAATGATTTTTGAAAAGCTAAAGCCATTTTTGGCACATCACCTCCAAAAAACCCATAGATGAATTTACTCGACAAATTTCATAATTGGAGACGCAAACAACGGTGGAACCGCCAATATAAAAAAGGGCGATGGGAAAGCCTACGGAGCGAAAAAGAAGCCAGTCGCTACCATAAGATCATTGAATTTATCAATCGTTTTTCACCTAAAAATCCCAGTATTTTAGATATTGGTTGCGGCGATGGTTTGCTTACCGAACGGATGGCTCCAGAAGCGTATTCTTACTTTTTGGGATTGGATTTTTCAAAAGAATCCATAAAAATAGCTTCCAAAAAGAAATTGCCAAAAGCTGAATTTCTTGCTGCCGATGCCGTAAAATTCCAACCAAAACAATCTTTTGATGTAATCGTTTTTAACGAAGCCTTTTACTATATCCACGAAACGGAAAAGCAAAATGTTTTAGACAGAATGTTGAAGAGCCTCACAAAAGACGGAATTATTATAACCTCCATTTATCGGGAAGGTCACGGCTGCTGGGAATATTTTAAGGAAGATAAAAGGTTGAAAGAACTCGATTTTACTACAGTAACTACCGATGAAGAACTCCGGTATTGGAAAATTGGCGTTTATAAAAAGAAATGAAATATCAATTGGCGGCGTCAGTTTCCTTTTCGGTGGACACAATACCGTAATTTGTCCAAACCCGCTTCTCCTTTTTTGTCACTCTCCGGATGGCTTTGTTTTTAATAAACATTTCCTTTCGCACATAACCGCGTTCATGGTCCAGATGCAGGGTAACGGTACTATACCTAATTTGCAGTGGTTTTATACCGTAATTCATCAAACGCTCGCCCATTTCGCGATCTTCACCACCGTATTGCATCCGCTCGTCAAAGCCATTAACGGCAAGTACATCCTTTTTCCAACCCGAGGCATTATTGCCATCCCAAGTAGCGCTGGTAGGGGTAAAAGTGTTTAAAATATCTTCCTTTAGGCCGTAGGAAGTCAGTTTGTTTATTTTAAAGGTTTTCTTTAGGCCGTGTTTTAAGAGCCATTTCGCATTAAAGCAGCGTTGGGTTTCAATATCTTCCCGAGTAATTTGTTTTGAAATTTTCATCGATAATTTAAAATATCCTGCGGAAAGAAAACAACCCGGACGGCTCAATCCCAAGTGGGTTGAAACCAAATCGTTTCTCGGAATACAGTCGCCATCGGTAAAAATTAAATATTCGCCCTTAGCCACTTTTATGGCTTTATTTAAAATTTTCGTTTTTTGGAAACCGTGGTCCTCTTGCCACACATGTTTTATTTGCAATGACGAATTCGCAATAAAAGAATCTATCAAATGCTTGGTTTCTTCCGTAGAACCATCGTCGGCAATTATTATTTCAAAATTCTTTTCCAGTTGTTGTTCAAATCCCCAAAGCGCTTTTTTAAGCCATTCCGGCTGATTGTAGGTACTTACAATTACCGAAACAAAAGGAGCTATATTGTCGTCCTTTACAATTCCGAAGGGTGTCCATTGCTTTTTTTTATCGCGCGTTTGTTTACGGATCGCCAAGTTTTTATTGATGGAATCTTCGTTTTTATAGCCCCGCGGATGATCTAAATGAAGCACCACTGCGTTATAGCGAATCTGTTTACTTTTAATTCCAGAATTCATCAATCGCTCGCCAAGCTCACGGTCCTGCCCGCCGTATTGCATGCGCTCATCAAATCCGTTTACGGCAATGATATCCTTTTTCCAACCCGAAGCATTGTGTCCGTTCCAACTGGCGTTGGTGGGCGTAAATCTGTTGAGAAGAAATGCTTTAAATGGTCCAGAATACAGCTTGTTATTTTTAAATGAAGATTGTAAGCCGTGCTTTTTAAGCCAGGAAACGTCAAAACATTTTTCAGAATAAATATCATCTTTGGTAATATCTTTAGAAATACCCAAGGGTAGCATAAAATACCCGCCCGATAAAAAATAGCCTTCCTCGCGATATTTTACGTGCTGCTCCACAAAATCCTTTCGCGGAATACAGTCGCCATCGCTCATAATAATATATTCGGTATTGCATTGCTGAATTGCCTTATTGAGAATCTGTGATTTTTGAAAACCTTTGTCTTCATGCCAAACGTGAATTATGGGGTAAAACATTTCGGCCTCCAACCTTTTTAATAGCTGCCGCGTCTCGTCGTTAGAGCCATCATCTGCAATTACAACCTCAAACTGTCTGTATGTCTGATTGTTATACCCATAGAGTACTTTTTCCAGCCATTCGCAGGAATTGTAGGTACTGATAATTACCGAAGTATCAATTACAGTCATAGTTTGGCAAAGATAAAGTTATTTCTTGCGTAAATAAAAAGCCGCCTGATCGCCACTTTTTTCTTTGTTGAGTTGTTTGGCCTTTTGACCGTATTGATAATTTTGGACTTTACGCTGTAGTGAAGCCGAAAAACCTTTTGTTTTTGGCGCCGAAAGCGGAATATCCTTTATATATTTTTCGCTTCCCGTAAACTGGAAGTGGGTAGAATCGTATTCAATTTTATACAAATCAAAATTAGAATTGTCTGCCAGTAGCTGCATGCTTTTTTGCGAATGCAGAAAAAAGTGCCGGGGCGCATCCAATTGAACCCAATTAACGCCATAATGCTTCCAGGCAAAGGAAGAAACCGTTGGAATACGAATAATGCAAACGCCGCCGGGAGCAAGTAGTTCGTGTACTTTCTGAAGGTTCTCCAATGGGTCGGGCAGATGTTCAAAGGCGTGATGATATGTTATTATATCAAATGTGCCATCCATATCAAACACACTGCTTTTCTTTATTGTTAGCCCATTTTCATATTGAATTGTTTCCTTTAAATACGGGTCGCATCCCATTACGTTTTTAAACCCGACTTCCGCCAGCGGATACACAAAATTGCGGCCATTTCCACAACCCACATCAAGAATACGAGTTATTTTTGTTACATCGAGGTCGTTAAAAATTTCATATTCCTTTTTTCCAATTAAATGGGCCAAAGTATTTTTATAGACGGTTCCACCTATCGCAGCATATTCGTACTGCTTCTTTTTTATGGCGCCTTTTGCTCCTTCAAATTTCTTACCGTCATAGGTATCGAAACTGTAATAGTCCCCTGGATAATATTTACCCATATCTGCAGGAAATTCACTAATCTGCAAACAACCGCAATTGGAACATTCAAAATATTCAAAAGTTTCCCGCAGGCCGTACATCATTTCTTTTGCCACGAAAGTTTTGTTTTCTTCGGAATTGCCACATATTCTGCAAGTGTTTGCCATAAAGCGAATTTAATTTTAAGCATCAAAGATAAAGTTATTTACTAATTTTGCTGTAATGGCGAAACTTTCAGTTATCATCCCAACTTTCAACGAAGAAGCATACATTGAAGACGCCCTGTTTTCAGTTGCTTTCGCCGATGAAATTATAGTAATTGATTCCTTCAGCACCGATAATACTCCAGAAATTGCCAAGAAATACGCCACCAAGTTTCTTCAGCGAAAGTTTGATAATTTTTCAAATCAGAAAAATTTCGCTTTAAAAGAAGCTACTGGCGACTGGGTTTTATTTTTGGATGCCGATGAACGGGTGACGCATTCTTTGGAAGCTGAAATTAAAGCAACCCTTCAAAATCCAAAGCACGGTGGTTACAAAATAAATTTTCCGCATTTTTATATGAACCGTTTTCTCTATCATCACAGCGACGACGTGCTTCGGCTCGTAAAACGTGAAGGTGCGCAATATGCCGGCTCGGTACACGAAAAACTTACTTGCAATGGTAGCGTCGGAAAGCTGAAAAACAAAATGCTCCATTTTACCTATAAGGGATTGGAGAATTACATCTCAAAAAAAGAATCGTACGCTTGGTTTCAAGCACAGCAACAGTTTGAAAAAGGTAAAAAAGCAACGTGGCTCCATCTTTTATTTAAACCGAGCTACCGGTTTTTTCGTTCCTTTATTTTAAAGGGCGGGTTCCGTGATGGCGTTCCGGGAATGACGGTTGCTGCCGTGAATGCTTATGGCGTTTTTGAACGTTACGTAAAATTGATGCTGCTTAAAAAAGGGATGCGTTAGCCAGTCCCCTTAACCCCCAAAGGGGGAGATTACAACATTGCCTTCCTCTCCCCTTGGGGAGGCCGAAAGGGGACTAAAAAAGCTTCCCAAACCGAATTTTCTGCCGAAACTTTAACATTGAAAATTCGCCCTTTACATCAATTCGCTGGATTTCATAGGGTTTTTTAAAAGGGAAAGGGTTAATTCTATTCCCGATGCGTAGCCCATATTCAATGCCGTTTTGGGAAAGCATCTTCTTAAAGATTTCATTTAACTTTTTTTCCTTCGGAAATTTGCCGTAGGGATATGCCAAAACGGGTGAAAAATTCAATTTGTTCTCTGCAACAAATTCTACGCAACGGCGGGTATCGGCTTCAATTTCGGCATTGGAAAGCGCTGTATATTTTTTGTGATAAAAGGAATGAAAACCAAGCTCCACAATTTTAGGGTCTAACTTTTTTACTTGTTCCAAAGTCATAATTTCCAAAGAAGAAGTATTCCAAGTATCGGTTTTGCCCAAAAAATTCAAAGGCACAAAAAATGTAGCTTTTAACTTGTATTTCTTCAATAACGGCAGCGCCAGTTCCATTTGGCTTACGTATGCATCGTCAAAAGTAATAACGATGTTTTTGCCTTTTGGCAATGCTTTCAACTTATGCAATTCGCTAAAATGATAGGTTTTATAACCATTTTCGGCTAGATATTTAAATTGCTTTTCAAGGTTTACTACCGAAATGGTCAAACCATTCCCCTTTTCGGCAGTAACGTGGTGGTACATCAAAATAGGAAGTTTTGCCATGGACTACTTTATAAATTCTAAAAAAAACATTTTAACTTAAACTTCTCCCCGCTTACATCTCCCGTCTCAAGTCTAAAATTACTACTTTTACGCAAACTACAAGTTGTTTTTGGAAAACCCTGTAAAAATCTCTGCCATTGCCATTACGCTCAACGAGGCGCACAATATTGAAGGCTATTTAAAAAGTCTTTGGTTTGCGGATGAAATTATAATTGTAGATTCCTTTAGCAGCGATAAAACGGTAGCTTTGGCTTCCGCGCACAAAAAAGTAACGGTTTACCAACGGGTGTTCGACAATTTTTCGGCACAGAAAAACTTCGCCATTTCAAAAGCTAAAAATGAGTGGGTAACATTTTTTGATTTAGATGAAGAAATAACTCCCGAACTCGCCAATGAAATTGTAGCGAAATTTAAAAATCCCGCTGCCATTGCCTATTTTGTTAAACGCGACTTCTATTTTATGGGGAAACGCATTAAATACAGTGGTTTGCAAAACGATTTTATCATTCGTTTCTTTAATAAAAACCACTGTCGTTACAACGCAAATTTAGTCCATGAAACTTTAGAAGCCGACGGTAAAACCGAAAATTTAAAAAATAGTCTACCGCACCACACCTACAAATCCTTTGACGATTATACCGCCAAAATGCACCAATACAGTGCGCTACAGGCTAAAATGCTTTATAAAAAAGGAAAGCGACCCAATTATTATCATTTCCTGTTCCGACCGTTTTACAGATTTTGGAACCAGTTTATTTTCCGATTGGGAATTTTGGACGGAAAGGAAGGCTTTATCCTCGCTTATGTAAGCGCTTTTTCAGTGTTTAAACGGTATGTGAACCTTTGGCTTTTATATCGAAAAATTGACTAATCTTAAATTGCAACTTTGAAACAAGTTTTTTTAGAATCGCATAATTTAAAAAACCGTTATTCTGGCTTTGGGCAGTTTAACTATCACTTTATTAAAGCTTTGGCAGCAGAACGGCCAAATGATTTTGAAATAGTTTTAAATGCGAAGAATATTTCAGAATTAAAAAATGAATTCGGCGATACTTTTAAATACCGAAAATACAATTCGCTTACACGCCATAAACCTTTCCGCATAAAGAAAAAGTACAATCTTTGGCATTGCTTAAACCAAAATATAAAGATTGAACCATTTTTCAATATTCCGTATTTACTCACGGTACACGATGTACATTTTGTAACCGAAGGTTCTGCGGAATTGCAGCAAAAATTAAAAAAACAATTTGACGAAAAGCTTAAACGCAGCAGCGCCATCGCCTATATTTCAGAGTTCGCAAAACAGGATACACACGCACATTTTGAAGTTCCCAATATTCCCGAATACGTAATTTACAACGGCAATACAATTACCGATATTTCAATTCCGACAGATTACAAACCTTCCATTTTACCACCAAAACCCTATCTTTTTTCCATCGGGGATTTCAGCGAACGGAAAAATTTTATGAGTCTGGTAGAAATGTTGCGGTTTTTGCCGGAATATAATTTGGTGCTGGCAGGCAGTAACAGTTCGAATTACGCCGAAAAGCTTTCTGAAAAAGTAAAACATTTCGGTTTTGAAAACAGGGTATTTCAACCTGGAAAAATAGCCGATTTAGACAAACAGTATTATCTGCAAAATTGCGAAGCTTTTGTTTTCCCATCGCATCGGGAAGGTTTCGGCATTCCACCAATTGAAGCAATGCGTTTTGGGAAACCAGTATTTCTTTCAAATAACACTTCCCTACCCGAAATTGGTGGCGAGCACAGCTTTTTTTGGGATCACTACGAGCCCGAATATATGGCGAATGTGTTGAAAGATGGAATGAATACGTATAACAACAACAAAGCGTTTTATGAAAATTGGTACATCGAACGCGCCAAAAGTTTTAGTTGGCAAACAACCGCCAAAAAATATATTGAGGTGTATAAAAGCTTGCTATAACCATATAAATATTTAAAATTTTCGGCCATCTGCCACAGTTGGTAATTGTATCTTTGCCAAAATAAATCTTAAAAATTCCGCTGCTAAAAATTATGGGATGGATGTAGCCATTATCATTGTTAATTACAACTCTTCAAAATACACTTTGGAGTGCGTAAACACTGTGGTTGAAAAAACTTCAGAAGCCATTTCCTACCAAATAATTGTGGTGGATAACAATTCCACAGCTGTAGAATATAAAATTTTAAAGGAAGGTTTTCCCACCAAACCTAACATTTCACTGCACCGAAGCAACATAAACACGGGCTTTGGCGGCGGCAATATGTTCGGGGCGCAATTCGCAAATGCAGATTATTTACTTTTTCTGAATAACGATGCAATGTTGCTCAACGACTGCTTGCATATTTTGCTGAATTTTATGAAAGCGAATCCAAAAGTGGGGGTTTCAACAGCGCAAAATTTTGATGAGAACAATGATTTTGTTCCTTCTTTTGACCATAATAAAGGCTTGCGAAGATTACTTTTCGGTAGAAGTTTTCTTGAAAAAAACAATCCGGAATTATATCCCAAGCGCAAAAAAGAATATTCCGAACCAGTAAAAGTAAATTGGGTAAATGGTGCTTTTCTTTTTTTTGACAGCAAGGCATTTGCAGAGGTAGGCGGGTTTGACACCAATATTTTTCTGTATTGGGAGGAGATGGATATTTGCCATCGCTTAAAAAAATTGGGGTATGAAAGTTGGC
Organism: Aequorivita marisscotiae; assembly: GCF_029814825.1. NCBI lineage: Bacteria > Pseudomonadati > Bacteroidota > Flavobacteriia > Flavobacteriales > Flavobacteriaceae > Aequorivita > Aequorivita marisscotiae. Next base: position 130,161 of record NZ_CP122379.1, read on the forward strand.
TGGTCCCCGAAGCGCAAATTTTGCACCATCAAGGGGTAAGTACGGGTACTTCGCAAGCGATGAATAGGGAGAGTTATATTTCGTATTTATATGTGCTTCGGAAAAATTACGGCTTTGGAAAGTATTTGCTTATCAGAACTTATTTGTGTGTGGCACTATTGCTGAAACCCAAAAAATGGCACTTGTTGCCGATAATTTTAAAGAGCAACAACCAAACACAATCTTTAAAACGAAAACAAAAAATGAGCTTTTTAGATGAAAACTGAAATTGAAAATTGTTTGGATATTTTAAAAAAGGGAGGGTTAATTCTTTATCCAACTGACACTGTTTGGGGCATTGGCTGCGATGCCACTAATCATGAGGCTGTTGAAAGAATATTTCAACTTAAAAAACGAAGCGATAAAAAGTCGCTAATCTGCTTGGTAAGCGATTTTAGAATGCTGAACGAATATATTGAAAACGTACCCGAAGTGGCATACGATATTTTAAAATATGCCAAAAAGCCCACGACAATTATTTACGACGACCCAATTCGCGTAGCGGAAAATTTAATTGCCGAAGACAATTCGCTTGCAGTGCGGGTTCCAAAAGACGATTTTTGCAAAACATTGATCAAGAAATTACGGCATCCATTGGTCTCAACTTCCGCAAATATAAGCGGCACAAATACGCCGCAAAGTTTTAAGGAAATAGACCCTTTAATTTTGGAAGGCGTGGACTATGTTGTAAATTTGCATCACGAAAAAAAATCGGGAAAACCCTCGGCTATTATTAAGTTGAAAAACGATGGTTCCGTAAAGGTTATTCGGAAGTAAGTATTGCCACGAATTCACGATTTTTTTTTTAAACAACACTCTAATACAATGGCAAATATTATATATAAAGAGGATAGCTATGCTATTGTCGGCTGTATGTTTGACGTGTATAATGAATTGGGTAGTGGTTTTTCCGAAATTGTTTATAAAGATGCTATTGAATATGAATTTAAACAAAAGGATATTCCATTCGAAAGAGAAAAGCAATATTCAGTAAAATATAAAGACATTACTTTACCACATAAATTTTATGCAGATTTTGTGGTTATGGATAAAATAATTTTGGAAGTTAAATCTGTTGAAATGCTTAACGATAAACATTTAGCTCAATGCATTAACTATTTAAAAGTTTCAGAATGTAAGCTGGCACTTTTAGTGAATTTCCAAAAAGAATTTTTAGACCATAAGAGAATTGTCCTATAAATAAAAATAATAAAAGCCCACCACACCATATTAGTGTATTCGTGGCAAAAAAAAATATTAGTGGTCAACCCATCCTACATATCAGCATTACAAAACCCAATCTTTAGAACCATTTCCAAAGCCGCTTCAAACTTAAACTTGGAGAGCTATGTAATTGGGGGCTATGTGCGCGACTATATTTTAAATCGCGGTGAAGCCAAGGATATTGATATTGTTGCTGTAGGAAGTGGCATTGAACTGGCACAGGAAGTTTCAAGATTGCTTCCGGGAAAACCAAAAGTTTCCGTCTTTAAAACCTATGGCACGGCCATGCTGAAAAGTGGGGGGATAGAGCTTGAGTTTGTAGGCGCACGTAAGGAATCGTATTCCGAAGAAAGCAGAAATCCTGCTGTGGAAAACGGCAGTTTGGCTGACGATCAAAACCGAAGGGATTTTACCATTAACGCCCTAGCCTTGAGTCTGAATGATGAAAATTTTGGTAAGCTATTAGATCCTTTTAACGGAATTGCCGATCTGGAAAACCATATAATCCGAACTCCGCTCGATCCAGATATAACGTATAGCGACGACCCATTGCGGATGTTGCGGGCCATTCGTTTTGCAACCCAATTAAATTTTATTATTGAAAAAGATTCCTTGGCAGCTATTAAGCGAAATGCCAAAAGAATAAAAATAATTTCAAAGGAACGAATTGTTGACGAGCTGAATAAAATGCTGCTCGCCGATGTACCTTCAAAAGGTTTCGCTCTTTTGCACAAAACGGGTTTATTACCCTATATACTACCAGAATTGGTGGCATTACAGGGCATTGACGAAAAAGAAGGGCAAACCCATAAAGACAATTTTTGGCATACACTGGAGGTGGTCGATAATATTTCAAAAGCAACGGACGACCTTTGGCTTCGATGGGCTGCATTGCTTCACGATATCGGAAAAGCGCCAACAAAAAGATTCGACAAAAAATTGGGGTGGACCTTTCACACACACGAGTTTGTTGGTGCAAAAATGGTTTACAAACTTTTTAAAAGGCTGAAAATGCCGCTGAACGATAAAATGAAGTTCGTTCAGAAAATGGTTTTAATGAGCTCCCGTCCCATCGCCTTAGCCAGCGATGTAACCGATAGTGCCGTGCGTCGCTTAATTTTTGACGCAGGTGAAAATGTAGAAGATCTAATGACTCTTTGCGAGGCCGATATTACTACGAAAAATCCGAAAAAGTTTAAAAAATATCACGCCAATTTTCAATTGGTGCGCGATAAAATTGTAGAGGTTGAAGAACGAGACCATGTTCGCAACTTTCAGCCCCCAGTAAGCGGTGAAGAAATCATGAAAACCTTTAATTTAAAACCTTCGCGCGAGATCGGACTTATTAAAGACGCCATAAAAGAAGCAATTCTCGAAGGAGAAATCCCAAATGAATACGAAGCGGCAAAGGAGTTTATGTTGAAGAAAGGGGCTGAAATTGGATTGACGATTGATGATTAACGATTGAGGATTGACGATTGTTGATTGCTGAACTTAAATCTGTCACCCTGAGCGCAGTCGAAGGATGGAATACAAAAAATAGTATCATATAATAATTAGTGAATTCGTGGTAAAAAAAGACAACAAAAAAGTAATTTACTGGCTCCTCACAGGATGTTTCCTGATTTTTATAATGGTTGTGGTTGGCGGTATAACGCGGCTTACCCATTCGGGGCTTTCAATTTCCAGTTATAAATTGGTCTCTGGCACCATTCCGCCGTTAAACGAAGCCGAATGGATAGCCGAATTTGAACATTACCAGCAATTTCCGGAATATCAAAAACTTCACAATCACTTCGATTTGGAGGATTTTAAGGATATTTACTTCTGGGAATACATTCATCGAGTTTTGGGCAGATTGTTGGGTATCGTATTTCTAGTGCCGTTTTTCTATTTTCTGCTGAAAAAACAACTCACCAAACCCACTATTAAAAAAGCGATCATCCTCCTATTTCTGGGTGGTTTCCAAGGGTTTTTGGGCTGGTATATGGTAAAAAGCGGGTTGATAGATAGGCCTAGTGTGAGTCATTACAGGCTGGCCATGCATCTTACAACCGCCTTTTTAACTTTTGCATATACCTTTTGGGTAGCCTTAGATTTAATTTATCCGGTTAAAAAAGAAATAAACACCCATATCCGAAACATTATTCGTTTTGGAATGGCGGTATTGCTCATTCAAATTATATGGGGCGCCTTTGTAGCTGGGCTCGATGCGGGTTGGATTCACAACCATTGGCCCTTTATGAACGAAGGAAAATTAATACACGAAACTGTTTATACAGAGCAAGTGCCCCTGTGGAAAAACTTTGTAGAAGGTAAAAGCGGGGTGCAATTTGTGCATCGCTATATGGCGTATTTGGTGGTTGCCGTAATACTATTTATTTGGTACAAAACCCGAAAATTATCCCTAACAAACCTGCAACAAAAAAGTATAAACGCTTTACTTATCTTGGTTTTCACACAGTTTATATTGGGTGTTTACACATTGATTCTGCAAGTTCCCGTAGTTTTGGGTGTGTTGCATCAGGTTACCGCCTTTTTTCTCTTGGCCTCTATGACTTTTGTGCTACATAGATTTTCAAAATAAAAGGAAGTCAAAAACCGTAAATTACAACTAAAACTGCCTACTTTTTAATACCTTTGCAACCCAAAAAATTAAACAAAATGATTTACCGTTTCAGAGTTATTTTAGACACCCACGAAGATGTTTTTCGCGATATTGAAATTAACGCTTCTGCTTCATTGGAAGATTTTCACAACGCAATAACCCAATCTTTTGGCTTTGATGGTCTGGAAATGGCTTCCTTTTACATCAGTAACGATTTATGGGAAGAAGGTGAAGAAATCTCACTATTTGACGTTAGCGACGAAGAAGGAGGTACGCGCGTAATGAACGAAACCTATTTGAAAGATGTAGTTGATGAAAATAGCACCCGATTGCTTTATGTGTACGATTTTCTAAATATGTGGACGTTTATGGTGGAACTTGCCGATATTGCCGAAGCGGAAACCGGGCAGATATATCCAAACTTGATGTACTCGCACGGTCAAATTCCCGAAGAAGCTCCAGAAAAAGAATTTATTGCAGAAGAAATTGAAGACGACGACCTTGACGAAGAATTTGATCTTGATCCGGAAGATTACGACAATCTCGATTTTGACGAAAACTGGAATTGATTCGGTTGTCGGTTGTCGGTTGTCGGTTGTCGGTTGTCGGTTGTCGGTTGTCGGTTGTCGGTTGTCGGTTGTCGGTTAAAAAATTTTACTTATTTACATATTCACTTACTCACTTTTTAAAAAATGATCAATCTTTTTAGCACCCATATTGCATCCCTTTCCATTCATAGAGTGGGTAATAAAAGTAGAAACGAAAGTATTTTCCTTTCTGAAAGTCCGTATAAAATGGACGACGAAATTACGCCATTGCTCAAAGAGTTTTTTCTAAAACCTTTCCGTGAAAAAGAAGAAAATTACTTCCAATTTGCGCACGAAGCCGATTTGGAATTTCACGAACTTTACAACAGTGCCACTAAGATTTTCGACAATCCGAATAGCATTCACGAAGAAAGCCGAAAGATTGCAACCTACCTTTACAACCAATCGGAACATCCGCATATAAAAAGCGGCGAAGTGTATGTTGCCTATCTTGAAAATGTGCAATTGGACAATGTAAAGATGGATGCCATCGGTATTTTTAAGAGTGAATTAAAACAGGATTTTCTTCAATTTGCAGAGGAAGGAAATCAGTTGGAAGCGATGTTACAGCACGGGGTTAGCTTGAATAAACTAGACAAAGGCTGTATTATTTTCAATTCAAAAAAAGAAGAGGGTTACAAAATTCTTTCGGTAGATAGCAACCGTTACGACGCACGCTATTGGCTGGAAAGCTTTTTAGGTGTGGAAGCTTTTGCCGATGATAATTTTTACACAAAAAAGTATTTAAAATTCTGCCAGGATTTTGCGAAAGATGTTGTTCTGCCGGCAGAAGACAAAAAGCAGGAGGTAATGTTTATGAACCGCGCTGTAAATCATTTTGCGAAAAACGACCAATTTGAAGAGACGGCTTTTATGAATGAGGTAATAGACAATCCCGATTTAATGCCGGAGTTTCGACACTATAAAACCGAAAAAGCACCTAAATACAGCATTGAGGACTTAACTACTTTCCCCATTGCAAACACAGCCGTTACAGCTGCGCGAAAGAAAATAAAAAACATTATTAATCTCGACACCAACATTCAGATAAAGTTAGATTTTATAAATCCCGAAAGCGCCGAAAAATTTGTTGAAAAAGGTTGGGATGAAGAAAAACAAATGTATTACTACTTGGTGTATTTTAACAAAGAACAAAAATCGTAGTAGAGACAGATTGCAATCTGTATCTACTACGGCAATCTGTCTCTACGACTACGGCAATTCGTTTTTACGGCAATCTGCCTCTACGGCCAAATTTTAATTTCCTACTTCGCTGATAAATTTAATTCGGTATAGCCGCAATTCTTCTTCGTCGTAATCGCCATCAAATTCGTCGAGGGCATCTTCAATTTTATCGGTTTTGGCCTCTAAAAAATAATCGTGGATTTCTTCCTGTTGGTCTTCGTCTAATATTTCATCGATCCAATAACTTATATTAAGCTTGGTACCGCTAAAAACGATCGCTTCCATTTCTTTTATAAACTCTGGCATTTCCAGCCCTTTTGCATCGGCTATATCGGGTAGGGCAAGTTTGCGATCTACGTTTTGAATAATATACAATTTTAACGAGCTATTGCTGCCTGTAGATTTTACGACAAAATCCTCCGGCCGAATTATATCGTTATCCTCAACGTAATTTTGAATTATTTTCAGAAAAGGTTTTCCGTATTTTTTGGCCTTCCCCTCGCCTACGCCGTGCACATTTGAGAGTTCGTCAAGGGTGATTGGGTATTTAAGCGCCATATCTTCCAAAGAGGGTTCCTGAAAAATCACAAATGGCGGTAAATCTAAATCGTGAGCTACTTTTTTCAATTCGGCTTTTAGAAGCTTAAACAGATTTTCATCTACCACATCGCCTCCTTTTTGTACTCCCACAATTATATCGTCATTGGCATCCTTAAAGGAATGATCTTCGGTCATCATAAATGAAGTTGGCGATTTTATAAATTGTTTCCCCTCTTCCGTTAACCGAATTACGCCATAAGTTTCAATATCTTTTTTTAAGTAACCCGCCACTAAAAGCTGTCGGAGTAGCGCCATCCAATAGGCAGCATCCTGATCTGCACCTGAGCCAAAGTAGGCTTGGGTATCGGTGCGATGCGATTTAATTAGTGCATTTACTTTTCCTATTAAAACATTTACAATTTCCTTGCTTTTATATTGTTGGTTAGATTTTGACACAACGTCTAACAGCAATGCCGCTTCTGTTTTTGCCTCGTGCTTCTTTTTTGGAAACCGCATATTATCGTCCATCATTCCACCTTCTCCAGTTTCATTGTCAAATTCTTCCCCAAAATAATGCAGGATAAATTTTCTACGCGACATAGAAGTTTCGGCAAAACCAACTACTTCTTGCAAGAGTGCGTGACCAATTTCCTGTTCGGCCACGGGTTTGCCGCTCATAAACTTTTCGAGTTTTTCAATATCCTTATAACTGTAAAATGCCAGGCAATGCCCTTCGCCGCCATCCCGTCCAGCGCGTCCGGTTTCTTGGTAATAGCTTTCAATACTTTTTGGGATATCGTTATGGATTACAAAACGCACATCTGGTTTATCTATACCCATTCCAAAAGCTATGGTTGCCACCACCACATCTACGTCTTCCATTAAAAACATATCCTGATGTTTTACCCGCGTTTTCCCATCGAGTCCGGCGTGGTATGGCACGGCTTTTATACCGTTTACCTGCAAGGCTTGCGCGAGTTCCTCTACTCTTTTTCGGCTTAAGCAGTAAATAATCCCGCTTTTACCTTCGTTTTGTTTTACAAAGCGAATAATATCCGCATCAACACTTTTTGTTTTTGGACGTATTTCGTAGTAGAGATTCGGGCGATTAAAAGAAGCTTTAAACGTATTGGCATCTGGCATGCCCAAGTTTTTAAGAATGTCTTCCTGCACCTTTGGCGTAGCGGTGGCGGTAAGCCCTATAATAGGTATATTATCGCCTATTCGCTGAATGATATTTTTTAAGTTTCTATATTCAGGTCTAAAATCGTGGCCCCATTCGCTAATGCAATGTGCTTCATCTATTGCCATAAATGAAATTTTCTGGGTTTGCAGAAAATCTACATATTCTTCTTTTGTGAGCGATTCGGGGGCAACGTAAAGCAATTTTGTTATACCGCTGGCAATATCGCTTTTTACTCTTTTTACTTCGGTTTTGTTAAGGGATGAGTTTAAAACGTGGGCCACGCCTTCTTCTGAAGAAAGTGCACGTAAGGCATCTACTTGGTTTTTCATCAGCGCTATAAGCGGAGAAACAATTATTGCTGTTCCGTCTTGCATTAGTGCCGGAAGCTGGTAACAAAGCGATTTTCCACCGCCAGTAGGCATAACCACAAAGGTGTTTTTGCCATCGAGGATGCTTTTTATAACCTCCTCCTGTAACCCCTTAAAGCGGGTAAACCCAAAGTATTTTTTTAGGCCTGCATAAATGTCAATTTCTGCCACGCTGCTTTAGTTTTTTAAAGACAATTCAGTTTTAGTTAACAATACATTGTTTTACAGATTAACAATTGTAATTTTGCAACCGTATTACGTTTACTGCATCTTAAATGAAAGTATCACTAGTTAAGATATCTGAATTGATATAATTCTATTCTAAATATACTAATTTCTGAAACAGTTACAAACATTCAAAAGCATTAAAATTTTGAACAAGCAAAACAGAATCATTTCCGTAGCCCAAAATACCATAGAAACTGAGAGTAAAGCCATTGCGAATTTGGCGCATTTAGTGAACGAAGAATTTGCAGGGGCAGTAGAATGCATTTACAACTCCAAAGGGCGGGTAATTATTACCGGAATCGGCAAAAGCGCTATTATAGCCACTAAAATAGTAGCAACTTTAAACTCTACGGGCACGCCTGCTATCTTTATGCATGCGGCAGACGCCATCCACGGAGACTTAGGTACAGTGCAAGAAACCGATACCGTAATATGTATTTCTAAAAGTGGAAATACCCCCGAAATAAAAGTACTCGTACCTTTAATTAAAGCCATTGAAAATAAACTAATAGCCATAACTGGTAATAGGGAATCGTTTTTAGGGCAGCAAGCAGATTTTGTATTAAATGCCTTTGTTGAAAAAGAAGCGTGCCCAAACAATCTGGCACCTACAACCAGTACTACGGCACAACTTGTAATTGGCGATGCCCTGGCTATGTGCTTGTTGGATCTTCGCGGTTTTTCGAGTAAGGATTTTGCTAAATTCCATCCCGGAGGCTCCTTGGGAAAAAAATTATACCTGCGGGTAAGCAATCTTACTTCGCTAAACGAAAAGCCACAAGTAGCTCCAGACACCGACCTAAAAAAGGTTATTATTGAAATTTCTGAAAAAATGCTCGGCGTAACCGCAGTGGTGGAAAATAATACTATTGTAGGAATAATTACCGATGGCGACTTGCGACGTATGTTAACCAAAACCAATAACTTTACAGGATTAACCGCCAAGGATATTATGACCCATAACCCCAAGAAAATAGCGAATAATGCTATGGCAGTTGAAGCTATGGAAATGATGGACAAATACGGCATCACTCAAATTCTCGCAGAAGACAAAGGCAGGTATAGCGGGGTAGTACACATTCATAATCTTACCAAAGAGGGCATTATATAATGAAGAAAATTGGTTCCCCAGAAAAAGAAATGTCCTTTTTAGATCACTTAGAGGAACTGCGTTGGCACCTTATTCGTTCAACGGCAGCAGTTATGATTCTGGCGGTATTGGCCTTTATTTTTAAAGATTTTGTTTTTAACACCCTTATCTTCGGACCCAAGCAACCCGATTTTCCTACCTATAGAATGTTTTGCAACATTTCGCAAGCCATGGGTTTAGACACCTTTTGCTTTCAGGAAATGCCTTTTAGAATTCAGAGTAGAACTATGGCCGGACAGTTTTCGGCGCATATGTGGACATCCATTTACGCGGGAATTATCGTAGCTTTTCCATATATTTTATACGAATTTTGGAAGTTTATAAGCCCCGGACTTAAAGAGAAAGAACGCAAAACCAGTCGCGGCTTTATTTTTATAGCCTCCCTCCTATTCTTTATTGGAGTTCTATTTGGATATTACCTAATTACCCCGCTTTCAATTAACTTTTTGGGAAATTATCAAGTGAGCAAAGAGGTTTTTAACGATTTTGATTTAGACAGTTATATTTCACTGGTTCGCACCTCGGTATTGGCCTGCGGCATTGTTTTTGAACTGCCCATCATTATGTATATTCTTACAAAAATTGGCTTGATAACGCCCGAAATACTTCGGAAGAACCGCAAATTCGCCTTAATAATTGTTTTAATTCTTTCGGCTATAATTACACCTCCAGACATTGTAAGTCAGATAATTGTAGCTATTCCTATAATTATATTATACGAAGTGAGTATATATATTTCGAAAATTGTAATTAGAAATCAGAAAAGAGAAGAAAATAGAAGAAAGAGGAAAGATTAAAGGGGAAAGAGAGAATTGACTTTGAATGTTATATATCTCGATTTAGCATTTAATAAACTAGAAAACTTCCATATTTACACATATAATGAAAAATAATATAGTTGAAGAATTTAACGCCTATCGCGAAAAGATGAATGAAAAGATGCTTGCGGATAACAACAAGATCATCAAGCGAATTTTTAATTTAGACACCAATGCCTATATGGAGGGCGCCCTACCTAAGAAAACGAAGGAGTTGTTGGGCTTGGGAAACTCACTGGTACTTAGATGCGACGATTGCGTGCGGTACCATTTGGAGGAATGCCACAAACTAGGTTTAACCAAGGAAGAAGTAGTTGAAGGCATGAGTATTTCCCTACTTATTGGCGGCACCATTGTGATTCCACATTTACGCAGGGCTTTTGAATATTGGGAAGCCTTGGAAGAGAAAAATTAATTTTCCGGATCGCTCATTTGTTTAATTCACTAAAAACATAGAGCAGCCGTACAGACTCGCAAAAGATATTACCCCTTCGAATTCACGAATTATTGATATATTCGTGTGTTTTAATTGAATACTTTAGTGAGAAGAAAGACTCTAGACTGTAGAATAGAGAGAAGAGAATAGAGACTAAAGAGGCGTGGAACACTTATAGTTAGGAGCTCAAATATTTGTGGCAAAAAACATATAGCTCAACAGCATTCGTGTATTCGTGGCAAAAAACATTCAGCCGAGAAAAATAGTGGTTGTTGTATCAAAATTTTAATCCTATTAAATGAAGCTAAAAGCCGAAAATTTAATGAAATCCTATAAAGGCCGAAAGGTCGTTAAAGGAATTACTGTAGAAGTAAATCAAGGAGAAATTGTTGGGTTACTGGGTCCGAATGGGGCTGGTAAAACCACTTCATTCTATATGATTGTGGGCTTAATTAAACCCAATGGCGGCAGGATTTTTTTGGAAGGAACCGAGATTACCAAATACCCAATGTACAAACGCGCACAACACGGAATTGGTTATTTGGCGCAGGAAGCTTCTGTTTTCAGAAAATTAAGCGTGGAAGACAATATTTTAAGCGTTTTACAACTTACAAAACTTTCAAAAAAAGAACAGCGCGCCAAAATGGAATCGCTAATTGAAGAATTTGGCTTAGGGCACATTCGCAAAAACCGGGGCGATCTTTTAAGCGGTGGCGAAAGAAGGCGTACCGAAATTGCTCGCGCCTTGGCAACCGACCCGCATTTTATTCTTCTGGATGAGCCCTTCGCTGGCGTTGACCCTGTTGCAGTGGAAGATATTCAGCGAATTGTAGCGCAACTTAAAAACAAAAACATCGGTATTCTTATAACCGATCACAACGTTCAGGAAACACTTGCTATTACAGACAGAACGTATTTAATGTTTGAAGGAAGCATCTTAAAACACGGCGTCCCCGAAGAACTTGCTGCAGACGAAATGGTGCGAAAAGTATATTTGGGACAAAATTTTGAACTTCGGAAGAAGAAATTGGAGTTTTAAGTTTTTGCCACTAATTCACAGTTTTTTTTTAAATAGTATTCGTGTATTCGTGGCAGTTTTTACAATGCAACTTAATGAATGCTTATCCCTAATTAACCACAAAGAACACAATGGTTTTCACAAAGAACACAAAGTTTTAATTTTACAGGTCTCCATTTATAACTCTTTTAATACCCTGTTTTAATAGACTTACGTTAAAATTTATAAGAAGTCCTAACTTAAAACCGCCAAGTCTCATATAAGTCAGAGTCTGTGCTAAATGAACATCCTTTAAAGATTCCACACTTTTTATTTCTATAATGACTTTATTTTCGACTAATAAATCAATTCGATAACCAATTTCTAGTTTTACATCTTCAAAGATTAGAAGCATCGGTTTTTGTTTCTCAACATTTATTCCCTTCAGCTTTAATTTATAAAATAAGCATTCTTGGCAGGCAGATTCTAATAAGCCGGGCCCAAGTGCCTTATGAACTTCCAATGCACAGCCTATAGTTTTATTAGCTATTTATTTTTCGGTCATTCTAAATAAAATAAATTCTTAATGCAACAACTATGGCCACAATGGTTTTCACAAAGAACTCACTGATCTGCGTATAATAAATCCTTCTTTGTGCACTCTGTGACTTCTTAGTGTACTTTGTGGTTAATACCCTTAAACTCTGAGAAGATAATCGTTTCTTCTTTGTGCACTCTGTGGCATCTTAGTGTACTTTGTGGTTAAACATCGAAAGCACGATATATAGCACTATTATAAAAGGGATTGCTAAAAACTTCAGCAGTACTAAAAGCACCAAACAAAGTATTAAAAATACATATCGGATGGCATTGCTTTTAAAATCCCAAGTTTTAAATTTTAATGCGAAAAGGGAAATTTCGGCATTTAATAGGATACAGCTAATAAGGGTTATTCCAATTAAAAACCATCTATTTAATATTATGGTTTCGGCCAATTCGGAATATTGAAATTGCAGAATTAACGGTAAACTTAAAACAAAAAGTGCGTTCGCAGGCGTTGGAAGGCCTATAAACCCAGTAGTTTGACGGGTATCTACATTAAATTTTGCCAATCTATATGCCGAAGCAATAACAATGAGCAAACCAATTAATGGCATATAATTTTTAAAACCCACATTCCACCCATCCATCGAAAAGGTTTCGGTTAAGGTTTGCATATGTCCGAAATACGATAAATTCAGCATTTGATACATTATAATTCCCGGTGCAACGCCACTGGTAATAACATCTGCCAAGGAATCCAATTGCAGACCAATTTCGCTTTGCGCTTTGAGCAATCGCGCTGCAAGCCCATCAAAAAAGTCGAAGAAAATTCCGAGGAAAACAAAAAAGGAAGCTGTAATCAAATCGCCCGAGGTTGCAAAAAGTATAGCAACGCATCCACAGAGGATGTTTAAGGAAGTGATAATGTTTGGAATTTGTTTTAGCATATGGTATAGTAAATAGGTCTAGACTGCGCTCGAGCGGACAAAACACAAGTTCTTTTATATAAAAGAAAAATTTTTATGTAAAAATAACAAAGTATTTTCGTCCAATGCTACTAAAACACAATATGTGCACAAATTTAAAGTTTAGTATTCTGTAAAATTGTGCCATATTTGTCCAAATTTTTTAGCTTGAAAGAAAAATTTTTCCTCCTTTTATTACTTGCTTCAGCCACGCTGAGCGCACAAACAGTGCGTAAATATTCTAACGAATTTATGAATATTGGAGTAGATGCCGCTGCTTTTGGCATGAGCAACGCCGTGGTGGCTTCTTCTGCCGATGTAAACTCGGGATACTGGAATCCGGCCGGCTTGGTAAATTTGGAAGACAAACAAATTTCGTTGATGCACGCTTCCTATTTTGCGAATATTGCCAATTACGATTACGCTGCCTTCGCCATGCCGCTAGACGATAAAAGTGCGGTGGGCCTTTCCTTAATTCGTTTTGGAGTTGACGATATTTTAAATACCACCCAACTTATAGACAGTGAGGGCAATATAGATTACAACCGGATTAGTTTATTTTCAACAGCCGATTATGGGGTTACTTTTTCGTACGCCCGGAAACTGCCTCTCGACGGCTTAAATTACGGTGTGAATGCCAAAGTTATTAGACGAATTATTGGCGACTTCGCCTCCTCCTGGGGCTTTGGGTTGGATGCTGCGGTTCAATTTAGAAATGATAAATGGATGTTCGGTATTATGGCGCGCGACATTACCACCACTTTTAACGCTTGGAGTATAGACGAAGAAAAATTTGCCGAGATTCAAGGCGCCGTAGAAGGTCAAAATCAGGAATTGCCCGAAACTACCGAAATTACTATTCCAAAGCTACAATTTGGTATAGCGAGAAAGTTTGTTTACAATTACGATTACACCTTATTGGCCGAAGTAGATCTAAATTTTAGATTTGCAGAAACCAACGATGTTATTGCAACTTCAGTTGCCAGTATAACCCCTTCCTTAGGCCTCGAATTTGCTTATATAGATATGGTTTATGTACGCGGTGGCGTTGGGAATTTTCAAAATATAAAACAATTGGACGGCAGTGAATCTGTAGGTTTTCAGCCTAATATTGGCGTGGGTTTTCGATATAAAGGCATTCAAGTAGATTACGCTTTAACCGATATTGGCGATCAAAGTGCGGCGCTTTATAGCAATGTTTTTTCGTTGAAATTGGATTGGGATTTGTTTAGATAGAAAATGAAATCGAAATCGAAATCAAAATCAAAAATGAAACTGGAACTTTCGTTGTGGAGCTATTGAAAAACAATTAAAACATTCGTGTATTCGTGGTGAAAAATTATTTATTCATATTTATTCTTCTATTAAGTGTTTCGGTAAAAGCGCAGTTTATGCCTTTATCTGAAACTTCAGAAATCAGCATTTTAACTATCGGTCCGGGAGCCGAACTTTACGATAAGTTTGGGCATAGTGCTTTCAGAATACAAGACACTTTAAATGAAGTTGACGTAGTTTTTAATTACGGGAAGTTCGATTTCGACACGCCCAATTTTTATACAAAATTCGCACAGGGAAAATTGCTTTACGAGCTGGGAGTTAATTATTATCAGCCATTTTACAATAGCTATGTCGCCCAAAACCGTTGGATAAAAGAACAGACCCTCAACCTCAACTATGCCGAAAAGCAGGCTGTTTCAGACTTTTTGTGGAACAACGCTAAGCCAGAAAACAAAAAGTATAAATACGATTTCTTTTATGACAATTGTGCCACCAAGATTCGCGACGTGGTGCAGATTGTACTTGGCGATAAGTTGGAATTTAAGGAAGATCATATAAAAGAAGAATTGAGTTTCCGCGAACTTATTCAGCAAAATCTCAACGCCAATACGTGGGGCAGTATGGGCATAGACATTGCGCTTGGTGCGGTTATAGACAGAAAAGCACGTCCAATAGAGTATCAATTTTTACCCGATTACGTATTTGCAGGCGCTGAAAATGCTGTTATCCATAGAAATGAAGAAACCGAGAATTTGGTAAAGGAAACAACCGTACTTTTTGATAACGACCCTAGCTCCCCAGAAAATATATTTTTAACCAGTCCGCTATTTATACTGGGATTATTAGGGGGATTAATCGTTTTTAAAACCTACCTCGACTATAAAAGAAACTCTCGAAGCCGATATTTAGATACGGCCATATTTACATTTACAGGGCTCGTGGGCGTACTGTTGTTGCTACTCTGGTTTGCAACAGATCATACTGCCACCGCCAATAATTACAATCTATTATGGGCGTTTCCAATTTCTCTATTTTTAGTGTTTGCAATTTCTAAAAAACGAGTCTCCGTTAAACTGAAGCGTTATGTACTGCTGTTAATCCTGCTCTTGGTGCTATTAACCATACATTGGATAACAGGGGTACAAGTATTCGCAATCGCGTTACTACCTTTATTGATAGCCTTGGCCATACGCTATGTGTGGCTGATGTATTTTATTGCAGCACAAACCTCAGCAGACTCAGAGATTAGGTAAACATCCCTCCCAGGCTCCCTTCTACGAGAGGGCAATTTCGGAAATGGAAAATATGAGTATGTCTAAATGGAAGGTTTTCTACGCTTATTTATGGCTTTTTAAATGAGCTCCAAAATTTGTAGGAAAAAATGATCATTTTCTTACAGTTTAATGGCTTTGCTATGGCTTTGCTATGACTTTGCCACGGCTTTGTTCTAAACTATCCGTTTAAATGGATACTCGTCGTTCTTTAGTCGTGGGTCTAAAAGTCGTGGTTCCTGTTTCCCATCATTGAAGGTGTTATAAACATAAGTCGAAAGTTCAATTTTACTGCCCTCTATAAAAAAGAATGGTACTCAACGTTTTAACGATTATAGTAACATCCAGGAAAAAGCTTCGGTGTTTTATATAGTATAAATCGTATTGCAATTTTTCCAGGGCATCTTCATTGCTTGAGCCGTATTTGGCATTTACCTGCGCCCACCCTGTTAATCCGGGTTTTACCAGATGGCGTATTTCGTAGAATGGAATTTGTTCTATCAGGTCCTTTACAAATTCAGGGCGTTCGGGACGAGGGCCTATAACGCTCATTTCGCCTTTTATTACATTTATAAATTGTGGGATTTCATCGAAGCGGGATCGTCGTAAAAATCGGCCAAATTTTGTTACGCGCTTATCTTTCGATTTTGCGAATTGCGCCCCATCCTTTTCGGCATTCTTCACCATACTTCGCAATTTATAGATTTTAAAACGCTTTCCATTTTTACCAACCCGTTTTTGGGTGTAAAGCAAAGGACCTCTGTTTCCGAGTAAATTTCCTATTAAAAAAAATGGCAAGAGAAGAACACCAAAAGTTAGCCCCAATACAGAAATAAACAAATCAGAAAATCTACTGTAGAATAAGTAGAGTTTATTTTGATTGCTTCGACTAAAGGGAAAGTAGCGATAAAAATCCTTTTCTACGTGCTGTACGGGGATTCGGTGGGTTAATTCCTCGTACACTTGGGTGTATTCGCGAATGGGAATTCCGTTTTCCAACAATTTAATCAGCTGGTTGTTGAGTTCAACTGTCATTCCTTCAGATAAAGGCGCCCCCACCACCACTTCAGAAACATTTGTTTCCTTCGCCAATCGGCTTATTTCAGAAATAGAAATAGAGTCTATTTCCAAACTGTGAATAATTCTACCATCTCTGGGCGACGTATTAAAATAGCCTATTACCCGATAATTGGGATCCGACTTTTGGAGGGAAGCTACTATGGCATCCACATCCTGTCCGTGGGCAATTAACACCACTCTTTTATAAAACCGTGGGGCAGAGATAAGCGTAATATAAGCATAACGCCAAGCGAGCAAAGCTACATTAATGGCGAGAAAGAAATAGACTATCTGCAATCTATTAGACGGCAAAGTGGGGGTGTAAAAAGGGGTGAGCAAATAAAATAACACCGTTACCGAGGAGGTGATGATTACGTTCTTTACTACCACATTAAATCTGCTTGCCTTTTGCAAGTCGTACAATTCAAAAATGGTTGCAAAGGTTGTGAGATATACAGCCAGTACAACAGACCACATCCAGTGTTGGGCATTGATCTTAAAGTAATCGAAATCGAACCCAATTCCCATTACATATAGCAGTCCCAATACATGAACAATATCAAAGATGCGCAAGAGCACCTTTCTTTCTGAGATATCAAAATGGATTCGGTTTTTGGCCATTTTCGGGTATCGGTTGTCGGTTATCGGTTGTCTGTTGTGGGTTATCGGTTATCGGTTGTCAGTTGTGGGTTATCGGTTATCGGTTGTCTGTTGTGGGTTATCGGTTATCGGTTGTGGGTTATCGGTTATCGGTTGTCGGTTGTGAGTTATCGGTTGTCTGTTGTGGGTTGTGGATTATGTTTTCCAGTTTTTCTTTGGGAGTGTTCATTAAAGTGTGTCATCGGTTAAAAATCGTTTAGAATAAAAGTAAAAATTCTTGCGCCCTGACTATCAAATTTTACAATTAATTCGGGCACTTTTGGTACGTTTCAAAGCATTTGTATTGTTGCCATTCGTCCTTTACTTTTAAGTAAAGTTGTATGGAGATAAGTCAAAAAAATTACTGAAATCCTATTTGTATTTTCTTCTACCATAAACCTCTATAATATTATTCTAAACACGCTTTGACGACCTTCCAATTTAGCTGCCCTACTCATAAAGTTCAAATTTTGGCATTGTCAGCGACATTTGATGAACTTCTATTGCATACTCCAAAGCCAAATAATAAATATCCAAATCTTCATAATAATCGGTTGTTAAACCGACAACAACCAACAGACAACAGCCAACAGCCAACAGACAACAGTCAACAGTCAACAGACAACAGACAACAGTCAACAGACAACAGTCAACAGCCAACAGACACCCGACAACAGTCAACCGACAACAGTCAACAGACAACAGTCAACAGACACCCGACAACCGACTCCCCCCCCTTCAAATTTAGTCAATTTTCACGCCTTCCCAATAAGCTCCATCCAACTATGTTTAACTATCTGCCAATCCAGTTGTTCCACTTTTATCCTTGCGTTTTTTGTAATTTCCTCTACTTTGGGAGGGTTGGCACATAATTCTTCAATAACATTAACAAATAGTTCGGAATTATTTGGTGGGACCAATATACCATCAATATTGTCTTTAATTAAAAACGGCATGCCCCCTACGTTTGTGGATACTACCGGTAACCCTAACGCCATTGCTTCCATTACACTTACAGGCATATTGTCAAAATTAGTGGTGTTTATAAAAATAGTGTACTCCTTTGAAAGGGAGATCCACTCTTCTTTTTTAAGCAGCCCTGGAAAGACAACCGGCAATTTTAAATCTGCCGCTATTTTTTTACAGCGCGCCATAGATCCGTCCTTATCGGGGCCAACCATACAAAGAGATACTTTTATACCGCGTTTTAATAAGCCTTCTACAATTTCCAAAGCCAAGAGCGGATTGTATATTTCGGCAAAGGAACGCACCCATAATAATTTAGGAGTTATAATTTTTCTAGGTTGAAAAGGATAGTTTTTAATTTCCAAGGTATTGGGAATATAGGTCAGATTTTGAAATCCCATCGTTTTAAACTGTTCCAATATATATTCTGAAGGAGCCACATTTGTATAGGCTTTTCCAAAGAATATATTGCTAAACCCTTTATTCTTACTTAGTCTTTTGGGAAGGTTGCCCCCGTGCAATACAGGCACATAAGGCAGATCGAGGAGGCGACATATTTTACCGATTATCAAGGCGTAATAGAAATTCTGCGTACTATAGGTATCTATTAAGACCAAGGAAATTTCGTTTTTATTTTTTAGGGTTGTCCAAATCATATCGAACATCCTTCCTAATCTATTCTTTTTAGACGAAGCCATAATAACCGAATAGCCTTCGTTTTCAAATTTTACTGAAAGCGAATCGATAGCCGTCGGCGGCTTTCCGTGTTCCGCCAGCTTATTTCCTATGTATAGCAGTTTTTTTCTTTGGTGCATAATCTATCTTCAACAAACTTAAGGCATAAATAAAGGCTGGGGCGGCAATCCGCATGGAGGAATGGTTAATGGTAAAAAACCAAAAACACAAAAATGAATACAAATATATATTAGATCTATGCTGCAAGCCAAAAGCAAGCGGCGTAACCAGTAAAATTACCAATGCCAAAATACCAAATAGGCCGTGTTCAGACAGCAGCCTGCTGACTTCATTATGGCTAGCGGCTTCAATATTGGTGCGTTTTTTTCTGTACTCCTTAGATTTACCTACCCCTATTCCGGTGAAGGGTGCCTCTTTAAAAGCTTCCAATTCCGTTTGAAATATGGCCGCCCGTCCAGTACCCACATCCCCCTTTTCCCTTCCGGCTGCATCTTCATTGGCATATCTGTTTTCAATCAACCCCATAGTAGCAAATGAACTTATTACCCAAATCCCGACAATTACTGAAACCAACAAAACTATTTTGGGCAATAAATTTACTTTTTGCTTTACGCCAGATTTCAAATAAAAAACTATTAAAAATAAAACAGCGCAGGCTATCGCGGTAATAACGCCCCCGCGCGAAAAGGTAATAAGGGCACGATACCCTATAACAGCCAATAAACCAACATCTACTATATTTATAAACCTATTTTTAACGGTGAATATTCGAGTAAAAAGAATAAAGGCCCCCAACCCCAAGACCGTTGAAACCTGATTAGGCCCATATCCACCCGAGGCTGCAAAATTGGAAGCAGTTCCCGTTAGTACTTCCCGAATACTCGGGGAATAGAGAAATAGATAAACCGTAATAGATACAATTGGCAAGAGTACCGCCAATAAAATAGTTTGCAGACGTGCAATTGGTATTTTTCGGTCGTAACAGTATAAGGCTGCAATCCCCAAGCACACCGGCCCACTTAAATTAAAGCCGATAGCATTCCCCACTTTTGCTTCATAACTTAAGTTGATTGCAGAAAACACAATCCCGGGCACTAAAAATATTGTATAAAGCAAATAGGGCCAAGAGGTGAGTTTAAAACCTTTAAAAAACATCCCTATTAGCACAAAACCAATAACCGCGTATTTGGCAAATTCATAGCTTATGGCACCTCCCGTCATTCTGGATAACACCTCAAACCCCGTCATATACCCAGCGGCAAGAAGTATTTCGTCCTTGCGATTGGCGTTCGTTATAATGCGATAAAGAAAGTAAAAACAAATTGCAATTAGATAATATTTGGAAAAAGCATTAAATATATAAACTGCAAAGCCCAAGGCAATATGAAAAGCCAAGAGTAGAAAATATAATATGTTATTGGAGAATTTTATTTGCTTGTATTTTTATAAATATCCAGCAATTTAGGAATAATAGTGTCTTCTGCGTAATTTTCTTTTATATGTGTTGCAAATGCTAGACCGTCTGCCCTGCGTGCCGCTTTATTTTCAATATAAAATAGCAGGGCTGCTGCCAAGGCTTCTGGATTTTTGGGTGGCACTATTTTGCCTAAGCCGTTTATCACTTCCTTACATTCTCCTACATCGGTACTTACTACGGCCAAACCCGCAGCTCCGTATTCCAATAACGCTATTGGCAACCCCTCAGAAATTGATGATAAAACTCCAATATCAGCAGTTTTTAATAGCGCGGGAATTCCGGCTTGCGACCCGTATATGTACACCTTTAAAGTTTTAGAATGATATATAAATTCTTCTATGTTTTTTAAATATTGGTTGTCATCCACCCTTCCGACAATATGCAGGGAAACATTTAAATATTTCTTCTGAATGATTTTAAAAGCTTCAAATAGATTTATATGATCCTTCTGTGGCCGAAGGTTGGCAACACTTATTATTTTTATTGAATTACTATCTTTAAGAGCGATAGTTGGCTTCAATTTATTAGGGCTAACAAAATTGGAAAGATAAAACACCTGCCTTGTCTTTAATTTTTCTTCGGACCAATTCTTTAAAATCTTGTTGACTGAAATTATAGCTGTAAAGTAAAAGCTACAAATCTTTAAAAATCTATGCTTTCGATTATTTAGCAACTCACTATTTCCATAATGGTCATGCCAGACTATTTTTATATTGTAAAGGGTAATTTTTAAAAGAGTGGCAAAAAAGAAAGATGTGGAATGCGCGTGAACAATTTCAATTTTATGTTGCTTTACAAATTTTATCAATTTTAAATATGCCATAAAGTCCAAAGCGTTTCGTTTTTTGAGAAAACAAAACCCTACGCTTGGCGCCAACTCCTTTTTAAGCTCACCTTCTTCCCGCGTTGCACACAAATACGAAGCCACTCCCGCCTTGTCTAAAGCATTGGCAATATTAACCGCCATCCGTTCGGCACCACCAGGGTTTAAAGAATCTATTAATTGCAATACCCGCATTATATCAACTTTTTTATTTCGGCTTCAAATTTTTCTAAAGTGTATTGATTACTCCAGCTTGAAGCACGTGCAGCCATTTTTTGTAAAACCTCATTTTGTTTAATTAAAGTAATCAATTGTTGCGCATCGGTGGCTGTATTTAAATTTAAAAGAATTCCTCTTTCTCCGTGGGCCATCATCCAAGGAATACAGGAAACATTAGTTGCTAATGGTATTACACCCCAAAACATGGCTTCGGCCACAACTTTGGGCCATCCTTCAGACTTTGAAGCTAATATTAAAAAATGACTTTTTTTATAGGCAGTTTCAACTACTTCGGAAATTTGATTTCCAAAAAGCGTGATTACCGACTTTAAATTAGATTTTTCTATATACTTTTCAAGTGCCCCCCTTTCTTCTCCTTCACCGTAAACTGCCAATCTGCACAATACTCCTCGCTTTAATAATTCTTCAACCAATTGTACAGCGTAAAGTGGACTTTTCCCTTTAGAGAGTGTTCCTACGAAAACAAACTGGATAATGTTGTCATAATTTCTAATTGGAATATTGGCTATCTTATTTTTGGCATAACTAGCAGTAAAAAATGGCAGAACATTTTTAGTTTGTTTTGGCCATTCGCCGTAAACTAAAACCTGCATATTCCGAGTTAAAAAGGTGTTGGAGAGAATCCATTTTTGTAGACGATAACTCCACGGCTGCTTCGCCTTCGGATCCCAGTTGCCAGCGTATTTGGCTGTTTTCTTTTTCTTCGGAAATAATAATTGAACAAAGCATCCTAAAAGTCCAATATTGCCCGGACAACGAAGATGAATATGGTCGGCACGTTTGCAAGCTTTATAAAGCGTAACAAATATTATAGGAATTTTAATAACCGATTTAAGACTTGCTTTAACCGAAGTAAAAGCTATTGCCGGCACCCTATTTAAATAAATATTGTTGTGCTTATAAGGCATATCTATCTTTGAAACTGCCCTAGTTACTTTTGGTGCAATTATTTCGACCGAATCAAAATTTTTTATCCATAAGTTCATTTCCTTCACATAGGGCGCATAAGCAAAATATTGCGCCTTTTTAAAAAGATGTGGTGTATGTGTTATGATTAGGAAATTCATAAATGCACTTTAGGTTTGTTAAAAAACAATGACCACCACCCTACTACTCTACCCATACTTTCGGTTAGGGCTTCTTTCTTTTGGTTTGTGTTTATAACATTAGTAAACCTAATAATCGTTAATAAAAACGACGTGGTGTGCCACTTTATTCTGGCTCTTATAGTTGGATTTGGATATTTTACACGCCATACATACCACCCATTTTTAACTACCATTTTACCATATTTATATTTATTTGGTCTACCGGAAATATTATGATAATGGTTTAATTTAGCAGCAGTATTAATAACATTTGTTCCATACCTTAATGCGCGTAAACTGAAATCAGCATCTTCGTATAAACCGTACCCTTCAAAATAGATTGAAAATTTGATGTGTTTAAATATGGATTTTCTAAAATTAAAGGACATCCCAATTAATAAATCTACAGGGTATATTTTGTTATTAAGAGGATAACTATATGTTCTGCCGTGTGAGAAATCAGGCATAATACCTGGTCTAAAAGGAGATTGTAATCCTAACTTATTTCTTACTAAATTTCTTGAACTTTCTTTTATCGCATATCCATCAATAACATAATGTTTACTTAAATCAATAGATTGGTTTTCATCTATTTTAAACCACCTATTCTCATTTACTGCAACACCACCTACACCAACACAATTTGAATCATTTTTAAAGGTATCTATAATAGCTTTAAAATAATTTCTATCTAACTCTGTATCATCGTCTAAAAAACAAACAATTTCTGAGTTTAAGTCAACTTTTTCAATACCAAAGTTACGTTGTTTGGTAAGACCTCTCTCATTTTCTTCAACTTTATAATATTTAAGATTTTGAAATTCATGTGTTACAAGTAACCGTTCTGTTTTATCATCAATAGAGCCATCAACGATCAAAATCTCACTTGGATACAATGCTTGTTTTTTCACCGAATTTAGTAATTTAAGCAATGGTTCAGGTCGCTTGTATGTGCAGACTATTAAAGTAAATTTAGTATCGCTCATATTAATTCAGTATGTTACAAAAAATGTCGTGCACTTCTTTAAAATAGGTATGTCGCCTTAAATAATTATTCCATAATTCTCGATTGCTCTTTTGAAGCTTTAGAAAGTCTTGATTAGACAATTTAGCATGAAATTGAACAATTGTTTCGGGCATTGTTTTGATATTAGCTTCATTAATAATTAAGCAATGCTTATCCCAATTTATTTTATTGTCTAACGGCAATAGACAATCTGTATTAATTAATATAGGAATTCTACCAGTAGCTAAAACCTCATAAAAACGAACCGAAAAGTTCCCTGCCCCACGCAAACAAAAGGTATAGGGATTGTTGTAAATATTTTGATAAAACTCTTGAGTTGTTTTATGTTTTTCAGCTAAAGTTTTAACGCCTGCCCTATAACTGTTTCTAAGAATAAAGTGAGTTTGTAGATGATTGCTTTTTTTTAATAATTCCAAATATTTTGCTCTCTTAGTAATAGATGGATAAAAAGCTTGATAATCTCTAAGTTGTTTAATTACAAATCTTTTTATATTGGTTTTTGCAAAACTCAATAGCTCTTTTAAATATTTTAAAAAGCCTCCTTTTGCTTGTCCAACAAAACCAATTTTTGGTTTAGGTTGTTTATTTATTGTTGAAAATTCTTTATTAATGTGTAATCCATAGGGGTCGTTAACAAATGCTGGTAATAAAAATGTTCTGCGGTTCAATTTACTTTTAAATCCTGAAAATCTAAAATTATATACATTTTGGTTTTTTAATGAATAACCAAAATCACCACCAGAGTATACCCAAATAGGCTTACCAATTTTTAAAGCTTGGTTAATTAAATCCTGAACAATATTGTTATATTTTTTCATAGAATAGCTATACTCTAAGGGAACAACAATAATATTAGCGGCTTCAATATGATTTACAATTTTATAGCATGTTTTTAACACGTCATTTTTTACATAATGTAAATCCAATAATAAAGGAAAAACATATTTTCGGTTTTTCTCAGTCAACAAATTAGTATTTGTATAAAGTTTAAGCATTTTACTATAAAGCGCTTTTTCGAATAAACAATGTGTTAAACTTGTCTTTATTGTAACTATTTATAACATTTATTAATTTCAAGTCAACATTATATTGCACTGGCACAAAATTGTAACTCATTATTAAATTAAAAACGTCTTCATCCTTTAAATTAAACTTCTCTCCAGAATTATTAAACTCTACTAATAAATATTTAAGAGAAGCTTTATTTAAGGTATTTAAAGCTCCTTTTAGCACTTTGTATTCATAACCTTCAACATCAATTTTTATAAATGTTGGGTTTTCATTTTTTAATAATTCATCTAAAGTTTTAACGTCAATTTTTATAGTATTCTCGTCTTCAGTAAGAGACACACTATTCATAGTTGTTCTATTCGTTGTGAAGTTAAGCACTTCATTCTTATCGCTAATACCGCAATTAAATATCTTCACTTTATTAGATAAATCATTTATTTCTACATTGTTTATTAATTTCTTTAATGCGCTTTTAATGGGTTCTATTGCAAAAACGTTTGCATTGCAAACCCCACTGGCCAGTAGAGTGTAGTGTCCTAAATTGGCTCCAACATCAATAAATAAATCATTTTTTTTTAAATGATGAATTAAAAACATAGAATCTTCATAATCCATTAGTTTGTAATAAATATTACCAACTAATCCCGCGTCTCCTTTCTCCGCATAAAACTTTAGATCGTTTATCCAGTTAAAAAGTCTTGGTTTTTTTAAAAATATTTGGGATATATTAAAATATATATATCTATACATTGCTTTGTATGGCGAAGATTTAGTTAGGGGATGCTTATTTATCATCGCATACCTTAAGCGTAATCTATCAATTATTTTTTTCAACCCCATTATAATTTATTTTTTCAGCCCAAGTTAAACTAACACACCATCCTTTGCGCATATTTTTAACATAGTTAATTGGATTTTTTATGGATTGAGATTTATAATTTTTTACAAATAACATCAATTTATAACCCAATTTTTGTTGTTTCGTAAAGTATTTGAGGTTAAACAACATAACCGTTGGCGATGGCTTAGGCAATTGTTTTTCAGATTTCCATGGGCTTGCAGGCTTTTTCCTAAAACCACCAACTGGCGCTTTTAAATGTGTAATAATTAAATCTGGAATAAAAATAACATCCTCTCCTAACCATCTTATCTGCATTCCAAAATCTGAATCTTCCCTATATCCATACTCATAACTTAAATCGAATTTAATATTTTTAAATAATTCAGATTTTACTACGCTTGATCCAGAACCAAAAATTGGTGTTTGTGCTATTTTAAAATATGTTTGCTCTTCTAAGGGTTGTAAACACGTAAAATTAATCGCTCTTACTCCTAAATTTTTAATATTTATAAAGGCTTTCTCAACTAACAATTTATTAAATCTAATATCATCATCACCAAAAAACACCCATTCGCTTTCAACTAAATCAATAGCAATATTTCTAGCATTGCACACTCCCATTTTATTGATGAATCTATGTTTAATGTTGAAAGGCCATTTTTCATTATATAAATAATTGAGCTCTGAGACAGAGTTTTTAATTGGATTTTGTTCAACTATAATCACATTTTTTGGCAATAATGTTTGTCGAGATAAATCTTTTAAAACATCGTATAAATATACCTTTCTTCCTATGGTTGGTATTATAACATCAATTTCTCTTTTATCAATAATATTTCTTGAAGTTTGAAAAGGAATTTTAGTAAAATCAAAATCGTACTCTATCTTTTTATAGAATAAGCTTTTTAAAAGTGGAATAATCGGAAATTTCTTTTCAAAAATTATAAAAGCTGTAAATAATATATAAACCCAATTCCACTTATAATGTTCTTTTACAAATTGAAACAAAACAAAGGTTGATGCTTGTTTTACTTGATTTACAGTATTTGGCTTGCCCAATAATAAATTAGGGTGTGAATAGCAAAATAAACCTTGATGCATTGCGGTTTTTGCTAATGCATTTAAAAAATAATGAAAATTGGAATACGTGTTAAAATCTTTTGAAATAGCATTTAAGACTTCTGCATGAACTCCCCCAACATCACCGCTTAGCAACCAAGTTGGATAACAAACTTTCTTATTTATTTTTATATAAATTGATAAGTCTACGTAACCAATTTGATTCGGAAGAAAATTATTGTCAGAAAAGCTAAATGAAGCTAAAATTCCCCTATGATGGAAAATATCGGGCAACGCCTTTAAATTGATGTAATCAAAATAATCTCTATTACACCATATAATTAAATTATTTGGAAATTGTGTTGCTAAATTAAATAACGTATCGGCTATTGACTTTTTTCTATTAAAAGCAATTTTATTTTGCTTATTATCAAGCACCTTTAGCACCCTATTATTTTGGTGGATTATGAAAATCATACCACAATACTTTTATAAAACGCAATATTTATATCGACGGTTTTTTCAATATCAAAAAGTGTTTCCACTTTTTTTCTAGCTGCTTTCCCAATTTCCATACACAACTTTTCATCATTAAGCAATTCAATAATTCTTGTTGCATAATCATCTATTCTTAATGGATGCACCAAAAATCCATTTACACCATCATCAATTAATTCATTGGCCCAACCTATGTTGGTATTTACGACTGGTTTATTCAATGCCATAGACTCAATAGTAACCATTCCTAAGGTTTCGGCAAAGGATGGGAAAACACATATATGGGCGTTTTTAATATGCTCTATTACATCAGCGTAAGGAATCTTTCCCAAATAAATAGATTGTGCTTTGGCCTTGGCAGAAAACAGCCCCTTCATTAAACTATAAGTTGACGCATTACCTGTTTTAATATCTGAGGAATCATCACCGATAATAATTAATTGCGCTTCCGGATTCGCTTCAACTACCATATTGAATATTTGAGCAAGTTCTAAAACGCCTTTCTTTCTTATAATAGTACCTATATACAATATGGTATTTTTATTATAAAATTGTGGCGTATCATTCTCAAAGCTATCTAATTGTAATCCGTTATGAATTGTTTTAATCTTTTGTTTGTTTAAGCTAAAAATCTTGCTTGTTATAAGACCTGCATAATTAGTAGGTGCTATATATGCCCCCCCCCCCATAAGGGCTAGCTTTTCAAATAAAAAATTTTTAAATTTTTGATTTCTATTTTCAAGTTTGCAAAAGTAAGCGTCGCTTCCGTGAAGTCTAATTACTAAAGGAATTTTAAAACGCATAAAAGCAGTTATTCCCGTCCAATCTGGAGCTTCTAAAATCTTTATATTTTTTCCTTCAATTATACTATTTACGTAATTCTGTATGTTTAGTCTGTAAAAAAACCAAGTAAAAAGTTTATACTTTTTCTTTTTTACAAGATGGATTTCTACACCTTCGTCCACAATAATGTTATTTTCATTTTGATGATAGACGAAAACTGTAACTGAAACATTTTTTTTAACTAAAGCTAGAGCGAGATTTTTGATACTAGTACCTATTCCTGCTGCATGTTGAACTTTAGGATGTGGATACTCGGGGGTTATAAAACCAACGCTTAGCTCAGTATGTCGTGGATTGCTTTCCATATATTTGTTGACGCCATAGTTGGAGTGTTACCAGCTACAATTTTAAACCATTTTCTTCCTTCATCTACATTAGATAATTGTCCTTCTAAAATTTGTGTTATTAAATCTTCCAAATCATTTTTATTTGTACAAAATATAGCAGCTTGCTGACTAGGCATGCTTCTAAAATGAACGTATTTATAATTCTGCCCAATATCACGAATTCCCTTTCTTAATTGTGGTTGTTCATAATTATAATAAATGCAAGGCTTGTTATGGATAACAAAATCGAAAACAGTTGAAGAACACACATTTGTTACAAATTCGCTATGTTCGCAAACATTGTAGAGCAATTTAAAATCTTCTGGAGTTGGTAACACTTCATTCCATTGATTCCCAACTTGTTTCCAAATGGGATCTAAAACTTCAATAATATCTTTATGTGTTTCAATTACCGCATTATATCTTGAAGTAAAATCTACTGGGCATTTTCTATATATAATACCCAGATTTGCCCCTTTACTATTTAAACTACTAACAGCCTTCGCTAAATCTTCTAAATAAAATTGATCTAAAGGCGACGTGGTTTCATCATCTCCCGAATAACAGATGTATTTTTTATTAACATCTAAATTATAGGTTTCAAAAAAAGCTGCTCTACTCTGTTTTAAATTCAAATTGTAATGCGGTTCAAACTGTGGCGTGCCAGTTACAAAAATCTGTTCTTCTTTCACAAACGGATAATATTGCAACACCTGAGCTTTCATTAAATCACTCCACACAAAATAATAATCGGTCTCCACAACCTGCATGGCTTTTGGGATATTATCCCAAGAATAAACAAATGCAACTGTTGGGATTCCCAAATCTTTTGCTGCTAAAAGTGCACTAATAGATTGTGTGGCACGTTGTGTTGTACAAAATATTAGGTCAGGTTTATGTTTATTTAATTGTGCTTTACAATAGTGATATTTAGAGGTAGATCGTTCAAGTTTATTAATTTTTTTTCTAAGTTTTACTATACCTTTTTCTGAAGAATACAACCAAATTAGTAGCTTAGTATATAGACTTTTTAGAATGTTTTTTAAACCTCTATATTTAAAAGGAAACTTGTACGTAGCATACACATCATCCTTAAATTTTTTTTGCGATATATTAAGTTCTACTCGCTTTCTTGCTCTTGAATATATTGGTAAAAGAGGATGTACCGAATGGTCTTCTATTTTAACTTCATTAAAGTCTAAATTGTCTTTTAATGAAAAAATGGTATTGTTCCAATAGATAATATCAAAGCCATTTTGTTCACCAACATTTTTAAAATCGGTAAAAGCAAAATTTCTTAAACCAACGCCATCTGGAAAAAAAACAAATACTTTTTTCTTGTTCAAAATAACGTTATCCTTTTTGGTTTTTTAATTTATCTCTTTGTATTTGTTCAATTGGTAGAATATCTTGATTTTTATACTTTAATGCGTTATATACTGCATTTAAATCTCTCGATAGCTTACGCAATCCCATTGGTTCCAAAGATGCAGCGTGGTCGGTCCCTTTCCAAGTACGATCTAAAGTGTAGTGTCTTTCAATAATGTTCGCGCCTAATGTATAGGCAGCAATATCGACAGCAATACCTAAATGATGTCCAGAAAAACCAAGATGTTTAACGTCATTTTTATATCTTTCCATTAACAAATTAATGTCTAAAAGACATACATTTTCAAAAGGAACAGGGTATCCCGAGGTACAATTATAAAGCACCAAATCTTTATTTCTGTTATTATTTTTAAACAAAGTGACCAAATCTTCAATTTCAGCTTTTGTAGTCATACCTGTTGAAACGTGAAGTTCTCCATTGTAATTTTTACATAGCCATTCCAACATGACTGTATTATTATTGCACGCCGAAGGAATTTTAATAAATTCTGGTTTAATTGAGGCTATTTCCTTTGCGGAGGTTAAATCCCAAACCGAAGTTGAATATGTTATACCAATGTTCTCACAATATGCCTTTAATTTTCGATGTTGATCAATATTAAACTCTAAGAATTCACGATGTGCACCGTAAGTATTACCATAGGAATTTACAGGGTTCGGGTGTGGTTGATTATACTGCTTCTCTGTTAAAAGTTCTTTATTATGTCGCTTTTGAAACTTTACAGCATTTACATTACAAAATATTTTAGCGACTTTAATTAACTCTTTAGCAATTTTGATATCGCCCTTGTGGTTGCATCCTATTTCGGCTATAACATAAGGTTTTTTATATGTTTTCATTAAATTAGGGCATTTAAAATCTTTTATTATAATTAATTACAAACTCGCAGGCATCACGTACGGCTCCTGCTCCCGAGTTTTTTGATAATACTACATCGGCATGTAGTTTAACAATATCTATAGCATTTTTTGGAGTTAAAGACCAACCCACGCTACAAATATTAGTTAAATCATTAACATCGTCGCCTAAATACGCTACATTATTAAGGGAGATATTCTGGTTTTGAATAAAATTTTGAAGCAAGCTATATTTATCTTTTACACCTAAATATACATTCTCAATTTTTAACTTTTGCATGCGTTTTACAACCAAATCTGACTGCTCTGAAGTCATAGCAATAACCTCAACACCAAATTGCCTTAAGATCTCGAGCCCCATACCATCGCGCATATCAAAATTTTTGGTATGTTCGCCATCTTTGGTGTATGTGATTGTGCCATCTGTAAAAACACCATCAACATCTAATATTAAATGTGTTATCTTACTGGGTATTCTTCCTCTTTTTTGCCGATTAATAAGTAATTGTTCTACTATTGTCCAATCAGTTTCAGAATCAATTTCGCACAAAGAATCTTCGGACATTTTTATCAAGGCAATATTTCCACTAATTCGGTTCTTACTTTTTTGTAATGCTAATTTTGTAGTACTATAAACTGCACCATTTTCAACCAACAAACCATCAAAATCCTGTCGTCTCGGACGCTTGGTAACGTCATAATTAACTGGTGTTCCATTGTTATTCCATGTAAATCTGTGTGTGTTTACAACGGTTAAAGCAGAATCGTAATTATCATCTAATTTATTTAAACAGGCGTTAATATTTTCCTTGGTGGTAAGTGGCGAAGTAGCTTGAAGCAAGCAAAAGATATCGAAATCATAATTGATAGATTTAGCAAATTCTAATATGGCAACTTCTGTTGATACGTGGTCGGTCGCACTTTCCGCACTTCTTAAAAGTGCTTTCACCTTATTTGACCAATGATATTCTTTATTTATAAAATCGATGATATCTTGATCGTCTGTATAAACATAAATTTCATCCAAATCAGAAAAAATAGCTTCACCCAAAACCCAAGTAAATAATGGTCTACCAACCATTTTACGCTTGTTCTTATTTTTAATCCCCTTGGAGCCCTTCCGAAGTGGTAAAAAGCCTATTTTTTTCATATCAATCGAACTTTTGGGGTTTATTAAATACAAAGCTTATATTAAAAAAAAACCGCTTAACAATGTACCAAAAATCACTTACAAAATTTACCAATAAACTGAATACACCTATAATTAAACCATTAAAAGCATTTTTTAAAGTTAAATCTTGATGCCACAATTGGTAATTTCCAATTACATCGTTTTTAAATCTAAAAAAGTTTTGTGCTTTTGTTCTTTTAATTTCATAACAGAAAATAGATGGAACGAACTCTATATCATAACCAGCTTCAATAACTCTTTTAGACCACTCTTTATCTTCGAAAGTCGCTACATCTTCCCTAAACTTATGTTTTTTCCAAACGTTTTTACTAAATGCAGAGCCAGAAAATATTAATCCAGATTTGTTTGGGTCAGTTTGCGCATTCACATTATTTATAAAATTCCTATAATCATTCGGGCTGTGCAAACAACGTAAACCTGCTAAACTATTACGTCCATCAAATTTATTCTTTATTAATTTAAAAAAATCGTGACTCACAGGGTACGAGTGTGCGCTAAAGATAACGACAATATCATTTGAGGCCTCACTTGCAGCTATATTAGCGCTACCACCATAACTAAAATTGTGCACAGTTACAAATCTTGCACCGTATTGAGATGCGATATCTTTACTATCATCTGTGGATAGATTATCAATTACAATGATTTCAGAAATATCATCTAAATAACGCTGCGTTAAATTTTTAAGTAAAAATTTAAGTGCTTTATCTTGATTTTTATTTCTTATTACTACAGATATCATTTTGACAATTTACAATTTGTTAATAACAAACGTAATACTTTTTAAATCTTTTGAAACGCGGTAATAATAAGGATTATTTCTATAAAAAGTGATGAGATGGAATAATAGTTTATCATTTATGTCTTTCAATGAGTAATATGAATATTTACTTTTTTTAAGAACATTTTTTAAGGTTGCTTTCAATGAAATGTTTTTTTGATCTGCGGTTATTTTAAAATTATATATTCCAGGTTTTAAATTTGGTAATTCATGAAATAGAAAGTAATCTATTTTCACACAGCTGCTACTTATTTTTTTACTGGTTGTATTAGAATATTCAACTAACTTTTCAAACTGTTCTTTCGACTGTGTTTCTCCCCAAACATCATTATTCACAACCGCTTTTTTATCTCGAGCGGTTTGCTCTAAATAGTAATGATTAAATTGTACGATACCAGATATTTGCAGGTTAGCAGTTAAATTTGCACTTTCTCTGTTTCTATATATTTCATGCCATTGATGCAGCATTAAAAGTTCCTCATCAAAATATTTGACAATACAACCAGAATTTTTAAGCCGAATGTGAAAATCAGTGTCCTCGCCTCCCCAAAAATGATAAAACTCGTCGAAACCGCGTATACGTTTAGCAGCTTTTACAGGACATAAAGTTAACCCTGTTGCGCCCTTATTACTTTTAAATTTTATGTTATAATCTTCAAACTTTTTTGATGTTTTTGATTCCCCTTCTCCTAAAAACCCCACCTGGAAATACCACGCCTCATTGGTTTTTGATAACCTCAATGCCTTCTCAATAAAAGTTGAATGAAAAATCATATCGATATCAGCCACAAAAAAACAGCCAGTTTCTAAATTTTTCAAGACACTATTTATGGCTTTAGATTTGTTCCATGGTTGAAATAGTGTATATAAGTAAGAATATTTTACAAATTCAAAATTTTTCAGCAGACTTTCAATTTGGTTAGTATAAATTGCATCTGATCCATAATTCACAAAATAGACTTCAAAATTTTTATTTGTTTGAGATTGCAATGATTTCAAAGATTTTTGCACTCTTAAAATATCTCTATTTCGATATGGATAAATTATTGAAAGCTTCATCTTTCTACCTTATCAAAAATGTAAATAGTTTGTTTTCTCCAAGATTCAGTTTTAACTAGATCAAAATTATTTTTTTTAAAAATGGTTATAATTTCGTCGTTGGTAAATGCGTTGACCCAACCATTTATCTTACGGTGTTTTTTACTATTAAATACATCAAAAGTAGCATAGGAGATTATAAATCGTTTTGTTTTACCAGACAAGTTTTCTATCAATTGCGGCATATCGTAGATATACTCTAAAACTCCACTACAAAAGATAATATCTTGAGGATTAAAATTGGGTGTTTCTTGGTTTAAATCGCATACCAGAGTACCTTCACCTCTATAAACAATATCGGAAGGTGTATACGTCACACCCTTGGGTAAATATTGTTTTAATGCCAGTTTCGCAGCACCAAACTCTAATACTTGTGAATTAGGTTTAATCCATTGTGCCATGATTTTGGTGCGCTCATTCCAATCGTCGAAAAGCCATTTTTCCTGCTTCCACCTATCGACATCCGATTTGTTTTGCTTCGCGTTTAAATTGGTTATAAACCTACGTTTTAAATCGGTAATCATAGTTTTAAAATAGTTGTAAATCTTCATTAACTCAAACGTTTTCTAAACAAAATCGGTAACTTTATTCTTGTTTAAACCTTTCCTCAAATAATACCATTTTCTCATTGGTTTTCGAGCCATTATTTTTTTAAAAACCACATTTTTTACAATATGTTTGAGTATAGATTTTTTTAAAATTGGTGCATTAATTGTGAAATCTATTTTGTCTGATTCTTTTAAATCATTAAAAGAATCAATCATCCAATCTTCTAATTTATTTCCTAAATGATACGCATAACTATCGTAAGTTGCTAGCCTGTAACCATCGTAGAACATAGATGGTTTATCTAAATATACACCTTCGCTATCCCCACCTAATTTATATTTTGAATTGCAATTGGGAATGCTTTCAAAAATTTCTCTTTTATATGTTACCGTACAATGATTACAACCCACAACAGCTTTTAAATCGCCATTCGGAGCATCAAGAGTCATTATAACATCTTTCCACTTTTCGTCTAGCCACTCCCAGCCAATACTTTTAGCAAATTTAGTTAATGCTTCTGGGTTTTGAACTTTTGAAAATTTGATTTTGTTTGAAAAATAAAAATCAAAGATAATGTTTGAGGTGTAGTGATTTTGCGTTCTAAATACCGGAATTGGACTTACTGCCGCTGCTTTGGGGAATGTCTCGAACACTTTCATAATTTCACTCTCCCAATCATTCATAAACAAAATGTCAGCGTCGGTGATAGTCAAAAATCGTTCATCTGAAGTTCTTAAAACTTTTAAAATACAATTTAATTTTCCTATTTGTTCTTTTTCGATAATGAGTTCGTTTATCAAGCCTTCTTTATACAACCTTAACAATGCATCATTTACTGCGTTACTACTTCCGTTACTCACAACAGAGACGGCAATATTAGAACTTGCCGTTTTGTTAACAGATTTCAAGCATATCTCGAAAATTGAAAATGCATCTTTATAATACCCTTGGTTATTTGGAATATACAAAGGCACAATAACCCTATGATTATAAGATGTTTTATCAACTAATTGGTCTCTCGCTATGTTTTGGCCTTCGCGCATTTACTTTTTTAATAACTTTTTAAACTTGGCATATATTCTAAAAAGAATATTCTTCTTTACCTTTTCATTAAAAGTTTTAAGTTTTAAATAATCCTTGTAAACAAATATAAAGTTTGGGAAGGCCTTTAAATACAAATCGATGTGCTTTTTAAAAACATAATCGTATAAACCGTAGTAAAAATCGCCGTCAGTATAAAATCTGTTGGAGAGTGAGTTGGCTTCATGTTTTCGGTAGTAATATAGAACCTCATTAATAACATGAGCTTTACCGCCATGTTTTAAAACTGAAATCCATAAGTCCCAATCTTCAAAAGATTTTAGGTTTTCATCATAACCACCAACTTTTAGAAAAGATTCTTTTTTAAAAATAGAACAGGCTATAAAGCAATTTTTAAGCAATAGTGTTTTAAAAGTATAAATTGGTAAGTGATATATATGTTCTTTTACTCCAAAAAATTGCACTTTTGAGGTCAACACTTCAATTGCTTCATCATTTTCTAAAATAGGTATTGCTTTTTCTAAATATTCTGGATGCAATTTATCATCGGCATCCAAGGGTAAAATATATTTTGCTTGACTGTTTTCTATACCTTTATTTCGTGCGCTGGATAAGCCTCCGTTTGATTTTGAAATATATTTAAAACGTTCGTCTTTTTGCACCCACTTAGATGCTATTTCTTCGGTATTGTCTGTACTGCCATCATTTACAATAACACATTCCCAATCTTTAAAAGTTTGATTGTAAACTGAATTTAAAGCTTCAGACAAAAAACGAGCTTGATTATAACAAGGAACAATTATAGAAGTTTTTGGACTATTCCCCATGTCTTAATCCTTTCATTATTATCTTATTAAACCTATTAATACCGAAGCCCTTTTTGTTTATTAAACCATTAACTGTTATCCTTTTTTTGACTTTTAATAGGTACAGTTCTTTTGAAGAAAATAATTTGGAATTCTTTATAATCTTTTCAATTTTATGAATCTTCAATTTATGATTTTTATAATTTGGATACAGGTAATTTACTAAAAAAAACAGGATAAAGTTTTTAAAACTATTTGGATATTTTTCCTGAATATAATCTTGGTTAATATGCTTTTGAAGAAAGTATTCTAGGCTATTAATAACCTTAGTTACATAATTATTACTTGTTACTTTATCGTCATCATCAACTCTGTAATAAGTATCAATCTGATTTAATCTTTTTATGTTATATTCTTTTTTTGAAAGAATTGAAATATGATAATCTAAATCTTGCAACCGCATTAGTTTTTCATCAAACTTAAAATCTTTAATAGTTTCTTTTTTCCAAAGTACACCCATAGTAGAGGCCCATGGCAATCTATAGCTTAAAAACAATTTAAGATATGCTTCTGAACTAAAATTGCTTGGAAACTCACAAATAGGTTTATTATAGAATTTACCATTTTTTATATAAGATGAATTTGCAATGACAAAGTCTATATTGTTTGATGTTTTGAACATATTCAATCGCTTTTCTAAGCAGGTGTCTTTTAAAACATCATCAGAATCTAGAAACAAAACATAATCACCTTTACTCAACCTAAAACCATAATTTCTACAGGCGTTGGCACCTTTGGGTTTCTCTGAGGGTCTTTTTTTGATTGTAAATCTAGAATCTTTGTTTGCGAATTTTTTAACGATTTCTATGGCATTATTAGTCGATCCATCATCAACGATTATACATTCCCAATTTGTGTAAGTTTGGTTTAAAACGCTGTTTAAAGTTTCGCTAATTAATGACGAGCGGTTGTAAGAGGGAATGATTATAGATATCAATGAATCCATTAATTCAGACAAGTTTAAGGTATTTTGCTAATATAACAAATGATTAATAGCTAAATTGGAATTAAGCTAATTCAATAGTTTTTTGCAAAACTTCTAAATGTTTTTCTAAATTGAATTCTTCTTGGACTTTAACTTTTCCAGATGCACCTAATTGTTTTGTTAGAGCTAAATTATCTATTAGTTTTAACATGTTTTCACTCATAGTTTTTACATCGTGTTCGTTAGACAGCAGCCCCGTTTTCCCATTTTCTATAACATCTGGAATACCTGCATGATTTGTTGAAATTACCGGTAATCCTGCAGCACTCGCTTCTAAAACTGCTACGGGTGTGCCTTCGCTATCTCCATCCTCTGCAGTTATGGAGTGCTGTACAAAGGCTAAAGATTCTTCTAATAAATTTATAAATACTTCTCTATCAATTACCCCAATAAATTGCACATTATTTTCTAAGCCATAAAACGATACCAAGTTATTACAGGTATTGAGCAATGCTCCGTTTCCTGCCATAATTAGTTGCGCATCCGGATGTGTTTTCACAACTTTTTTAAAGGCTAGAATAATATAGTAGGGTGCTTTTTTATTGGTAAATCTTCCAACAGAAACAAATTGTTTTTTTGCAAATTTTGGATCTACTTTAAAAAAATCGCTATGTGGTGCACAAGGATTAAGAACGACTTTCTGAGCGTTACAACCTAAAGCAATCAACTTTTTTTGCATCAGTTTAGAAACTGCTATAACTCTTGATGCGTACTCAAATACTTCTTTGTAATAATTATGCTGCTCCACAATACTTTTTACACTAGCATCGTAGCCATGAAAATGAACTACTAACGGCAACTTTAAAAATTTACAAATGTTAAGTATTCTATGCGCGGTTGGCCCGTATTGTGCTAAAACGACTTGAATTTTATTCTTTTTTAATGATTTAATAAAAGCAGCTTCATTAGCCGAAAATTGAGATAGTTTTAATAACTGTTTTAATTTATTAACAACTGAAATACTGGTAGAAAGCAATAAACCATAATTTTCTAAATATTTGGGTAATGCACCATCGTAATAATAGAATACATTGCCTCGAAGCCCATGTTTTTGCACTTGTATAAAAGTCTCGGAATACGAATGCTTTGAGGGCGATACAAGTGCTATTCTACTTTTTTGCAAATCCATATAAGCCAGTTATCATTTGTCCTTCTTTAAAAACTACTTTCTCAGGATTGTCTTTCTTAATTAATCGTTTTATTAAAGGCTTTAAAAAAAAAGAAATCCATATACTTTTTTTACGTGAAATTCCGCTTCTTTTAACCCATAAGCCCAACATTTGCGCCAAGGCTGCATGCCAACCGCCAGTCGCTTGAATTTGGATGTCTTTAAAACCGCAATTCTTTAAATGACGCTCTAAGGAAAAAGGAGTGTATCGATAGGCATCGTTAGGAACTTCGTGCAAAGGCCATAAAAAAGGTACTGTAAAAAAGAAAATTCCTCCGGGTTTTAAAACACGATAAGTTTCTTTTAAAATGACTTCGGGCTCTGGGCAATGCTCTAAAACCTCTGTTCCGAAAGCACAATGAAACAAATTATCTTCGAAAGGCATATTAATGGCATCCCAAAAGAAATCTGGTTTAACTTTGCTATCATAGGGCAAAGCAGTTTCGATATCTAATCCCGTATAATTTTCAGCTTTTGAATGCTGCAAAATATAATCTTTATACGGCATTTTACCACATCCAACATCTAATAAATCACCTTCAAATAAATCAATGTTTTCTTTTATCGCATTAAAAATGGCAGTTCGAATGATATAATCATCTAAATTAGAATTTATAAACGGCACATTAATAAAGTTATCCATTTTATTATTTTTTGAAAACCGCTATAATATTTCTTCCGTTAACAAACCTACACATCAACTTTTTTAGCAATCTAGGTGCAATTTTATTAATTGACTTAATTAAAAAAGCGTTGATAGCATTGGTGTTGGCTAAATATGTAGGTAAAAACTGATTGTAAGTTTTTTCTAAAGGCTCAAAGGTTAACGAATCTAACGAAATATTGAATATTTTTTCTAAAGATTTTAAAGAATTTTTATCCCACAGTCCAGCGTGATGGGGCGGTAAATTTAAGGTATGAAATTTATCATTAATAAATAAATATGGATTATTGTTAGGCACTCCAATTATAAGTCGTCCGCCGGGTTTTAATGCTAATAATGAATTGGAAATAAAGTCATAAATATTTGTAATATGCTCTAAGACTTGAAAGTAGCAAACCACATCAAATTGTTCAACACTATCTTTTACAAAGTCTTCTATAAGCTGGTTGTGAACTTTTAATTGTTGTTCTTTACAATTATTTAAGGCTTCAGGATTTAGCTCTATTCCTTCTGCAGTAATTCCTTTACCTTTTAATAAGTTTAAAAAAACACCAAAGCCAGACCCTATTTCTAATATTTTCTGGCTTGTATTTAAGGAAGGTAAAATTTGTAAATGCTCCCACCGTGTAGAATAATAATTTTCGCGTTTTAAAGATAGCTCTTTATAAAACTCAGCATCCCCAATAACTGAAAATGGATAGTAAAATTTATATCCTGTACTTCGGCACTGAAATAACTCAATCTCTTTTAAATCTTTAAAATATCGAGTTACATCAATACCCATAGCCTTATATGCTCTGCAAATTTTTTGGGTTTCGAAAGATTCAATCTTGTCTGAAAGCGCATCAAATTTTAAAGGACTTGGAACCGTTTTACTCATTTGTTTCTGAAATTACCCAACAGGTTTTATTTTCTTTATAAATAGCAGATCCTTTCTGCCAATAATAGGGCCTTTTAAAACTATTAATAATTTCGAAATGACAAATTTCAAACAGTCTTTCGTAAGTGTTTTTTGTAAAATTATCTGCAAAGAAAACATTTAAGCGATATTCACCTTCATACAATTTTAAATTTGAAATTTCTGAAGTTAAAATATAGCTTCCTTCCCTTTTGCCAAACTCTTGTTCGTTACTTAAAACTAATTCGTGAATAAGTGGTCTATTTTCATTATCGATAATTTGATATGAAACTGCTGCAGCCTCTATTATATTACGACAATATACTTCGATCCTTACCTTAAAATCCCGATTAAATTCTTGGAAACCCTTATTGCTAGTAACGACCTCAACACTTTTTACAAAGTTTGTATTAAAATTCTCTTGCTTCGCGTAATAAGTATTCGATTTATCTTTAGTCTGATTTAAATAAAAGTCAACAGCTTCATCGGTATCTCCATTAAAAACTGTTGCTCCATTCTCCAAAACAATCCCTCTACTACACAAACTTTTTACCGCCGGCATATTATGGCTTACAAACAGTACCGTTCTGCCCTCTCCTTTTGAGATGTCTTGCATTTTGCCAATGGCTTTTTTTTGAAATTCGGCATCGCCTACTGCCAGCACTTCGTCTACCACCAAAATATCGGGTTCGAGATGAGCGGCTACAGCAAAAGCGAGGCGTACTCGCATACCCGAGGAATAACGTTTTACAGGAGTATCAATATACATTTCGCAACCAGAAAAATCGATTATTTCATCGAGTTTGGCAGTTATTTCGCTGCGCGTCATCCCTAAAATAGCACCGTTTAAATATATATTCTCACGGCCTGTAAGTTCGGGGTGAAACCCTGTGCCTACTTCGAGCAGAGATGCAATTCGACCTTTAGTTTTAATAACACCCGTCGTTGGACTCGTTACTCGCGAAAGAATTTTAAGCAAGGTGGATTTTCCCGCACCATTTTTTCCAATTATTCCTAAAACCTCCCCTTCTTTAACTTCAAAATTAATATCGCGTAAGGCCCAAACGTAATCGGTTGTAGATTTACTACTCCTGTCATTTACGGCTCCTACCTTTAAATACGGATCTTCCTTGCCACGCACCCTATGCCAAAACCTATTTAAATCGTGAGAAAGCGTACCCGTTCCAATAGTTCCGATGCGGTACTGTTTGCTTATATTTTCGACTTTTAGAATGATGCCGCTACTCATAATTAATTATTAAAAGGACAAGTTTTTAATAAATTCGATTTGCATTTTTCCAATAAAAATTTATCAGGCAATAACATATTACTATATTCATTCAACAAGCTTTTTATTGCTCTTTCATCTAAATAATCTGGACTTATAAAAATCTCTTTTTTAAAAGGTATACCCACCGACTCAAAATAATCAAAAAACTTAATATTGTCACCAGATAATTTATTTGAAAACTTAGTCCATATTGCAGGAATATTATAACTATGCGCTACAATAACACCATGCAGAGATGATGAAATAATATGTTCGCACTGTAAAATATCACGCGTTGTTTTTTCAACGTCGTAAGTTAACAAATCAATAACTTTTACTCGTGTATTGTCTTCAAATTGTGCTTTTACCTCTTGGTAATCTACATAATGCGGTATAATACCAATCGAATGTGTTTTTTCTATTTTTGGATCGTAAAAATTTGGCAATAAAATAGCAGGATCACCATATATTTCAGGGCAAAAATATCCAGTCTCCAAAATTCGTTTTCTAGTTTTTGGACCTCTTACGGCTAGAAATTTTGCAGGCCTAATAGTATCCTCTTTCTTTATTATGCCACTACCCCAAACAATCGAATTTCTATTGGCAGAAGATATAATACTGCCAATTACTAAATAATGCTTTAATAAATATTTATTTACTCTGGTTGAGGGATGAGAGATGGTTTTCACCCTTTTTTGTGAAACTTTTTCAACTATGTATTTTGACAGTAAATCGCCGTAATTTTCAGTTCCGTTGTCACGCTTTTCTTGCCACCAGTAGAGTCTAATTCCCATAGTTACACCGTATCAATAAAACTTTTTTCGGTTCTGTTAAAAATTATTAATCCCAATAAAAATATACCAAGACTCACCGCCAAAGTGTACACAAAGCCAATCCAGCTAAAGCTGCCAGTATCGAGTAGCATAAAGCGGAACCCTTCAATAATTTGCGTCAACGGGTTGTATGCCACAAAGTTGGCTATATAGCTCGGTAATTTTTCTTTTGCCTCGGCTAAGGGGTATGGCACTGCAGAAACATACATTAACAGTGACACGGCAAAGCCCACAAGCACGTTTAAG
Source organism: Aequorivita marisscotiae (assembly GCF_029814825.1). Classification (NCBI taxonomy): domain Bacteria; kingdom Pseudomonadati; phylum Bacteroidota; class Flavobacteriia; order Flavobacteriales; family Flavobacteriaceae; genus Aequorivita; species Aequorivita marisscotiae. Next base: position 172,015 of record NZ_CP122379.1, read on the forward strand.
TCGCGGTACTTAGTTGTAAGTGATGAAATTATCATTCCCAAGCCCAACCCTAGCAAAGCCATCATTAAAATATAAATAGGAAAAAGACCTAGAAAAATATTGGGCTGTAAATCAAATCCGCTTAGCACAAAATAGCAATAAAAAGCAATAAAAATAAGCAGTTGAATTCCAAATTTTACCAGATTACTAATAGTTACCGACATTGGCATAATTACCCTTGGGAAATACACTTTTCCAAAAATATTTTGGTTTTTGGTAAATGTATTCGAAGTGCCCGTAAGACATTCTTTAAAATAATTCCACGCAGTAATACCGGCCAAATTAAACAAAAATGGCGGAATAGCACCCGTACTAATACTTCCCAAATTATTAAACACCAACGTAAAAATAACCGAGGTGAATAACGGCTGAATAAAATACCACAGCGGCCCCAAAATAGTTTGCTTATACACTGTAGTTATATCCCTTTTTACAAAGAGAATAAGCAAATCGCGATAGCGCCAAACTTCCTTTAAATTAAGGTCGAGCGCTTTTCGTTTGGATGAAATTTCGTAGAGCCAGGTGTCGTTTTCTCGAGAAGTCAAATGTTTATTTTAATTGGGAGCTAATATAAGTAATTTGAATACATTTTCATTCCCTATTAAAGTGCTTAACAGTAGCCAATATAAAATCTCTTCTGTTTTTAAAGCAATCAATTTCAGGCTCATTTTTCTTCAAAATAGAATTAATACTGTAAAAAATCTCCAATTTTTATAATTTTGAAATCCAATACCCAAAGCTGTAATTAAAAGAAAGGCAGCTAGGTAAAAAAGTCATGCAACATTCTTTCAAATTTGCGTTTCAATTATTTTCGATAAATTTGAACTCCCACATAATTTGTATGAAACAATTTTTAGCCTCACTTTTTATATTTCTGCTTTGCGGTTCGCTCTCCGCCCAAACCGAAGAAATTTCCGAATTGGAATCGGAAATTGAAAAATATATCTTTAAAAAACCCGACTCCGCAAAAATTTATTTATATAAACTTTTGGCCTATTCCAACCAACGTCCGGACACCACAGTTGCTGAAACCTACAGTAAATTGGGCATTACCTACAATCAATTAGCGGTTTACGATTCGGCCACTTATTACTTTGAAAAAGGAATTAAAAAGTCTGCTGGTTTTCCGAAAATTCAAGCCGGCATTTATTCAAACAATGCGATAAATTACCGCACTTCTGCCAATTATACCGAGTCTTTGGCTGCCTTGGAAAAAGCTATGGAACTTTACCAAAGTATAGGCGACCGAATTGGCGAAGGCGTGGTTTACGGCGAAATGGCTTCTAATTTCAGCTATATGGCCGAAAAGGAAAAGGCAATTACCCACCTAGAAACAGCCATTGAAATATTTAAGGAAGTTAATGAACCCCGACTTTATATTTTACAGCAAAAATTGGCCAATGCCTACTACAACAATGAAAACTATGAATTTGCAGTAGATTTATACGAAGAAGTGTTGCCCGAATTTGCCAAACAAAAAGGACCTCCCTATTATTTTACCCTGCTTGCCTATGCTGAAAGTTTGGTTAAACTCGGAAAGATTAAAGAAGGCGAAAAGCGTTTGATGGAAGCCAAAGACGGCCTGGAGGCGATTAACAATTTAGAGTATATGCACGTGGCTTGGGGGAAATTGGGGAAAATTTACAAAGTAACCAATCGCCCTGTTTTAGCGTCTAAAGCCTTTGCTTCAGCTTTTGATTATCTCCTTAAAATCCAGTCCACCCGATTTATGGAAATTGCCCGGGAATACTTAGATTTCCTAAACCTTCAAGGCGATTACAATAAAGGCTTAGAGGTTATAGAACGTGTTAAAAATAGTACCAATAACTTCCAGCGTACTATGAACGTGCAAGATGAAATGAATTTTTTAGTCAGCGCCCGCGAAACATTTCGAAAAAAAGGACTGTTTAAAGAGTCGCTAACCCTCTTTGACCGAATTGACTTTTTAAAAGATTCATTAAAAACTGCCGTAGATAGAGTTAAAATAAAACAGCTCGAGGAATCCTACCAAAATAAAATCCAACGCGATAAAAATATTGCCCTTGAAGAAAGCAACGCGCTTTTAAAAAAATACAATGCAAAGCAGCATACCACAACTATTCTGAGTTGGCTCCTTACTATTTTAACACTTATACTCAGTGTAGTTATTTATACGTATCATAAAAAAAGACTCTCACTACAAAAAGTGGCCGTTACAAATTTGGAAAAGGCAAACACTATTTTAAATGAAAAACGGGAATTGGAGCAAGAACTTTTAGCCGAAAAAGAAAAAAACCTAGCCGATAAAGAACGGGAATTAGTGGCAATTTCTTTGGAAGTGGCAAACATACAAAAGCAGATAAAAGATTTAATTGAAGCCAGTAACAAAGAGGAAATCTCTGATGAATTATCAACGCAAATTATCAATACCTTAAACCAACTTAATTATTGGAAACATTTTAAATCGAAATTTATCGAGGTGCATCCCGAGTTTGGATATAACCTCATCGAAATGTTCCCAAGCTTATCTGAAGACGATATTGCTTTCTGCTCCCTGTTAAAACTGCAACTAACCGACTCCGAAATTGCATCGCTTATGGGCGTCACAGAAGAAAATGTTACCGCTACAAAGTACCGAATAAAGTCGAAAATGCAACTTCAAGACAACGATGAGGACTTTGAAAAGTTAATCCGTGAGTTGTAAAACATCCCTCCCAGCCTCTCTTTAAAGGGAGGAGCAGTTTCGGAAACCACCAATAATTATCTGACGGGAATACAAGTCCCTACTTAAAAGTGATGTGCCAATTTTGTCGAAGTGCGGGGATTTAGGGGAACTATTCACAAAAACATCCCTCCCAGCCTCTCTTTAAAGGGAGGAGCAGTTTCGGAAACCACCAATAATTATCTGACGGGAATATAAGTCCCATCTTAAAAGTGATGTGCCAATTTTGTCGAAGTGCGGGGATTTAGGGGAACTATTTGCAAAAACATCCCTCCCAGCCTCCCTTCAAAGGGAGGAGCGGTTTCGGAAATCACCAATAATTATCGGACGGGAATATAAGTCCCTTCTTAAAAGTGATGTGCTGAGCTTGACGCAGTGAGGGGATTTAAGGGAAGTATTACTTCTTCCTAAAAACCCGCAAAATTCTGTGCAACAGCGAACTTGGCTTTACTTTATCGTGGTAGCCACTGCCGTAATTGCCATAGGTGCCATAGCCATAACCGTAGCCGTAGCCATAACCGTAGCCGTAGCCATAAACGCGGCCAGATTTTTCAATATAATCGTTTAGTACAATACTTATATGTTTTACTTCTCCCGTTTTATACTTCTCATTTACGAAGGCAAACATATTTTTGTGGGTATAGTTAAAACGCGCCATATAAAGGGTGGCATCAACGTGTTTCATCAGTTCCAACGAATCGGAAACAATTCCCAAAGGAGGGGAATCCAATATGATATAGTCGTAGCGCTCCTTTAATTTATCAATAAGCTCATCGAGCTTTTCACTAATCAATAATTCGGAAGGGTTTGGCGGCACCGGACCAGAAGTAATTACATCTAAATGTTCAATTTCCGTTTTTTGAATTATCGTGTCTATGGCAGTTTCATTTATAAGAAAATTCACTACCCCTATTTCATTATTGATATTAAAATCGCCAAAGATCTTCGGCTTTCGAAGATCGAGCCCCACCAAAACGGTTTTCTTTTCGCTTAACGCAAAAACCGATGCGAGATTAATGGAGCAAAATGTTTTACCCTCCCCACTCACCGAACTGGTTACCAAAACCGTTTTAGATCCTGTAATACCCTGCTTTTTATAAATAAATTGCAAACTGGAACGCAAGGCCCTAAACCCTTCGGCTATTGCGGATTTCGGTTTTTGGAGCACAACTAAGTTATTGTCAATAGGGCTTTTCCCAATTATGCCCAACAACGGAATGGGGGTGATTCGCTCCAAATCCTTCACTTTACTTATTTTGGTATCAAAAAACACCCGCAAAAACACAAATAAAAACGGCAATAACCCGCCCAGCAGCGCAGCCATCATATAGTTTAACTGTGTATTCGGGCCTATTTGTCCGCCGCCGGTGTCTTTTGCAGAGTCTATTACCATCACGTCGCTTACGTTGGCGGCTTTTACCAATCCGGCTTCACTGCGTTTTTCCAAAAATAAATTGTAAGCCCCCTGACTTAAATTATAGCGTCTTTCAATATTTAAAAGCCCCTGTTGTTCCTTTGGAAGTTTTCTGATTTCGGCTTCGTATTTAGCAATATCGCGATTAATGGATGAGAGCTCCTGATTTTTTAAGCTTTTAGAGGAACGAATATTTTCTAACAATACAGATTTTACCGCATTAATCTGTCGGTCTATATCGTTAAAGATAGGCGCACCTTCCTTGTACGAATACTGAAGTTTGTTGCGCTGCTCGGCAAGCGCAATTATTTTGCCAACCCCGCTTACCACACTTGCTTCCGAAATACCTGCAACCGATGGCGCCGGCACATCTCTGTAATCTGTGCGGTTGGTGAGATAATTTTCCAGGGTGTTGTAGTAATTCAATTCGCGACTTGCAGCCTCTTTCCGAAGGTCCAATTCGTTTAGTTTGCTATTTATTTCGGTTCCTTCGCTTTCAAGATCAAAAATTGCATTTTTGTTCTTAAATTTATTCAGCTCGTCTTCAACCGTAGAAAGTTCGGCCGATTTAATCGCTAGGCTACTGTCTATAAACTTGATTGTTTTGGTAGCGAAAAGGTTTTTGCGATCCAGCATATTTTCACTTAAAACCTGCACCGAAGTGTTTAAATAATCTACCAATTCGGCCTTATTATTGCCCGTGAGCCGCATGTTTAAAACAGAAGACCCTTTGCTCTCGGCATCAACCCGAATTCCGGCATAACGCTGTACTACGCCATCAAAGTTTTTAAAAACAATATAGTAAGGCGTTCCGGGCTGCGACACCACCTCGGGATTTGCAACAAAGGTGCCGCTAAAAAAAGGCAGGTTAATTTGCTCCCCAATTTTAAACGATTGTGAAAATTTGCCCGCGTCAATAAAAAGGGTGCTGATTTCTTTGGTGGTATAGTTTTGTAAGCTAACGGTCTTTCCATTTTCAAAAGCAAAGCTTAAGTCGAAATTTACAGAATCCTTAAAAACAACTTTTATTTGCTCATTGAGCATTTGGGGTTTCGAAGCGTCAACTTCTACCATAAAAGGAGTTTGTTTGTAGGCGTTTACCTGCTGGTATTTTCCGTCGCGCAAATAGGTGGTATAGTACTGCAATCGCTCTACTACCTTTTCGTTATGCGATCGCGACTTTAACGAAATAACCGCTGTATTAACTTTATCGGTGGTTCCGCCCCAGTTAAAAGTAAGACTGGTAGTACTGGTGAAAAACGGATTTTGATCATCTTTTATGGAGATTGTATTCTCCATTATATAAATAGGCAGCTTGCGAACGTTTATGTAGTACGCTATTCCGAAAGCGATAAAATATGAAACCAAAAACAACGGCCAATGGTGCAAAAGCCGCAAGAGAAAACCTTTAAAATCAAAGGTAACCTGGTTTTCATTTTTTTCGAATTCTTCGTTCATATTTTTATAATCGGGTAAACAACAAAATGGTTGTAACCAACGCTGTTGTAATTGAAATAATTGTGGTAAAAGACTGCAACCCGGTTGTACCCGTACCCAGCGCCTTTTGTGGCAACGGATTTATTAAAATTAAATCGTTTGGTTTTATGTAATAGTACGGCGAATTCATAGCATCTAACTTTGTGAGGTCTATGTGGTGCACCTTTTGCCCTGCGGGATATTGCCTAATAATAACTACATCGCTACGATCTCCGGTTAAGGTTATATCGCCACTATTGGCAATAGCTTCCATAATGCTTACTTGGTCGCGATAAATAATATTGGAGCCCGGACTGTTAATTTCACCGTTGATAGTGTAACGGATTCCGGCGAGTTTTACGGTGACAAATACATTGGCTTCAGCTTTAAAATAATCGCGCAGCAAACGTTCTTCCAGCATTTCCCGAACTTCATCTACCGTGTAGCCCAAAACGTTTATCAGCCCCAAACTTGGAATGCGAATGTTGCCGTGATCGTCAACCTTAAATCCGTCGTAGTACAGACGTTCTTCGCCTGTAACATTTGGATTCTCGTCGTTAATGGGGTTAAAGATGCCCACGGTTTCCTGATCTAAGGCCTTAACGCGAATACTTAAAAGGTCGTTTATTTGAAGTCGGTAGGGCTCCTGCTTTTTGCGCAAAAGCGCCAACGTATCGGTGCCACTGGTATTTTCCTGCAAATAAGTAAGCTGTTTGGTGGTTACGCAAGAAGTGAAACTTGCTGCAACAATCAAAAACAACAGTAGGGACGTAAATTTCATATAGCAGGGTTGATAATGAACAAATATAAAGTAACGTCTTTAATAATAAAATATATTTTCAGGAAAGCCGGTTTAATTAAAATTATGGCGAAAATGCTTTTGTACAACCTATCTATTTCTCTTAACGAATAAATACCGGCTCATTGGCGTTTTCGGTATATTCCTCGCTATATCCGTAGCCATCATAATCGAACGCCTTTAAATCGTCTGCAGTTTTTATAGCGTTGTCTATGGCGAAACGCGCCATACTTCCTCTCGCCTTTTTGGCGAAAAAGGAAATTATTTTAAGCTCCCCATTTTTAAAATCCTTAAACACCGGAGCAATAACCGGCACTTTTAGTTTTTTTGAATCAATTGCCTTAAAGTATTCTACGCTGGCGAGGTTTAAGAAAAGCTCATCAGCTTCCAATTCGTTATTTAAAGTTTCGGTAAGGGATTTTTTCCAAAAGGCGTATAAATCCTTTTTGCGGTTTACGGAGAGTTTGGTGCCCATTTCCAATCGGTAGGGCTGTATTAAATCTAAAGGTCGCAACAAACCGTACATGCCCGAAAGTATGCGAAGGGAATCCTGCAAAAGATCTATTTTTTGGGAAGGAATAGTATATGCATCTAAACCGGTATATACGTCGCCAGCAAAGGCGTAAATCGCAGGGCGGGCGTTTTCTTTGCTAAATGGAGTATTAAATTCCTTGTACCGCTGGTAATTGAGTTCGGCCAATTTATCACTGATATCCATCAACTTTGCAACTGCCTTTTTGCTTTTGCGTTCCAGTTTGTTATTGATTAATTCGGCTTCCTCCAAAAATTTGGGTTGGGTAGCGCGAGTGGTGGGAAGTTTTGATTCAAAATCCAAGGTTTTGGCTGGGGAAACTACTATTTTCATTACAATTATTTTGTTTCAAAAATAGCGAAAACTATTGGGATTTGTGATTCGTGGATTCGGGATTCGTGGATTCGGGATTTGTTAATTGGTTGATTCGTTAATTCGTGGATTCGGAAACATTTTTGTCCGATAAAAGTAATGACTAACTCTGGAAAACCCCATATTATATGTAGTCCCTACGGGACTAGGCATTGAGGAGGGTATTATTTTTTACCCATATTTAATGCCTAACGGCATACGGCTCCAGCTGGGCAAAATATTGGTAATCAAGAGATCGCGCCTAAACAAATGTCCCGTAGGGGAAAAACATGATTTTTAATCGGACAATACTGATTTGTGATTTGGAATTTGTGATTTGGAATTTTTCACTCCATCCTTCTCCCCACAGTAGTAAAACTCAATCCCTGCGAACTGCGCAACGACGTCATAATTGCTTCAAAATACGGTTCGGGGGTCGTGGCTTTGGTTGTCCATTTAAAAATAAAATTGGCACCGCTGCCGCCGTGGTTATCCCTTTCGTCTATTACAATTTCCACGGTTTCCAATGGATTTAAATAAATAGGCTGTTTAAAATAATTTCGAATTAATTCCCCTTTAGTGTTGTAATAATCAGCTTTTGAAATATAAATCGTATCGGTGTCGCTCACATTCCGAAGGCTAACCATAGCAGTTAAACTCTGCGATTGCTTCATCGAAATACTGTAAATATGTGAGTAAATGCTCAAATAGGTTTTTCCCGCCGTCAGCGAATCTTGTGTAGAAAGAAAGTCTTCGGAAGTCACATAGTGATCTTCCCAATGATTATAATTGTAGGTACTAATTTCTTTAGATTCTTCGCACCCTAAACCTATTCCCAAAAGGAAAACAAAAGCCGCAGCTCCAAATATTTTAAACAGTCTTTTCACAATGTATTACGGTATCTTAATTACACATTAAAACTACGGTTTTTTATTGATTTTGTACTTTATAACCCAAAAGTTCGCTTGTTTGCCAATCTTTTGTTTGCACTTGGAGGGCAAGCGCTATTGCTTTTTTGTTAAGCCGCAGAAAACTGTTGAATGTTTAAAGCCTTAAAAACTTTTTTGATTCCCTTTTTGTTTTCTGAAAGTACAATTAGCACATCGTCGGCATTTATCACGGTGCTGCCATTGGGGGTGATGTATTTTTCATTCCTTTTTATCATTGCGATAATGGCGGTTTTGGGGAATTCAATATCTACAATTTGTTTGCCCACAACTTTATTTCCGTTTGAAATACCTATCTCCCGCATCTCGGTTTTGGGGTGTTCTTCTAAAAATCGTTCGGAGGGGGTTCTAATTTTTTCTTCACTCGGAATACTCACGTTTAACCATTTTGCCACTACCGAAAGGGTTGTGCCCTGAATTAAAATAGAGGTAAGCGAAATAAAAAAAACAATATTAAACATCATATTCGCCTTGTCTATTCCCGCCAAGAGTGGGTAGGTTGCAAATACAATGGGCACGGCGCCACGCAAACCAACCCACGATATATAAAACCGTCTGCGCAACTTCATCTTAAAGGGAATTAAACTAATAAATACAGCCGCCGGTCGCGCCACAAATATTAAAAACAACGAAATAATTAGCCCTATGCCAATCACCGGTACAATCTGCGACGGAAACACCAAAAGTCCCAAGGTTAGAAAAAGTACAATCTGCATAAGCCACGCTAAACCATCGTACATTCTAAGGATGGTTTTTTTGTGAATTAAATATTGATTTCCTAAAAATACGGCACAGATATAAATGGCCAAAAAGCCGTTTCCACCCACAAAATCGGTTACGGAAAATGTTATAAACATCAAGGCAATTACCAAGACGGGATATAGGCCTTCAAAATCTAGTTTTATTCGGTTAATTACAATTTTGCTAATTTTCCCAAATCCAAATCCAGCTACGGTTCCGATTATCATTTGCTGAAAAAATAACGGAATCATCGCTGCCAGTCCCTTGTCCTGATTTACCACCAATCCCAAAAAAGCGATGGTTAGCACATAAGCCATCGGGTCGTTACTCCCGCTTTCCATCTCCAGCGTAGGCCGTAAATTAGCACGGAGCGCCAAATTTTTGGAGCGCAGAATTGAAAACACGGCAGCCGCATCTGTAGAAGAAACGATACTTCCCAACAGCAAACTTTCGTAAATGGTAAAATCGGTTACATAATAAACAAAGGTTCCCAAGCCAATGGCGGTTAAAAATACCCCCAAGGTAGAGAGCGCAAACCCTTCCTTCATAATGGGTTTTACTGCTTTCCAGTCTGTATCCAACCCCCCGGAAAAGAGAATAAAGTTTAATGAAATTATACCAATTAATTGGGCTATTTGCGGATCGTTAAAACTTATACCTATACCATCTTCGCCCGCCAGCATACCAATGCCTAAGAAAAGCACCAAGGTTGGCACGCCAAATTTATAGGATGTTTTTCCCGCTATAATACTTATAAAAAGTAAGATAGAGCCAACTAATAAAATGTTTTCTATGGTTAGATTCAATAGGATTCGGTTTTAATTCGCATTCTGCAAAATACAAATTTATCCCTTTAATAATAGTTCAATTTTATTTTAATAAGAATCATTGTTGTCCGATAAAAGTAATGACTAACTCTGGAAAACCCATATTATATGTAGTCCCTACGGGACTAGGAATTGACGGGGCTCTATTTTTTTACCCATATTTAATGCCTAACGGCATACTGCTCCAGCTGGGCAAAATATTGGTAATCAAGAGATCGCACCTAAACAAATGTCCCGTAGGGGAAAAACATGATTTTTAATCGGACAATACTGAATAAGAATATAAAACATCGCGATATATTTTCGGTAGCGTACACAAATAATCCTAATTTTGTACTAATGACAGCAAACAAAATAGAACTGCGCTCCGTAAACGTAACGCGCTATATAACGCCACTTCGCGAAGGAGGCTCCCTGCCTGCCTTGGCCGAAGCCGACGACGATTTTAAATACGTTTTAAAATTTAAAGGCGCTGGCCACGGAGTAAAAGCGTTAATTGCCGAATTATTGGGCGGCGAAATTGCGCGGACCTTAGGCCTAAAAGTTCCCGAGTTGGTTTTTGCCAGGCTGGACGAAGCCTTTGGCCGCAGTGAAGGCGATGAAGAAATTCAAGATTTATTAAAAGGTAGCCAAGGCCTAAACCTCGCCCTGCATTTTCTCTCTGGCGCGCTTACTTTTGATCCTGTTGTAACCCAAGTAGATCCTACCCTGGCCTCAAAAATTGTGTGGTTAGACGCCTATACCACTAATATAGATCGCACCGTAAAAAACACAAATATGCTTATTTGGCATAAAGAATTATGGTTGATAGACCACGGCGCAACGTTTTACTTTCACCACGCTTGGGATAACTGGGAGAAAGCTGCAATGAGCCCGTTTCCTTATGTTAAGGATCACGTGCTGTTGCCGCAAGCAGCTTTAGTTGAAGAAATAAACGACGAAATGATCGCCCTGCTCCCCGATGAAAAATTGCGCGAAATAACCAACCTCATCCCTGCCGAATGGCTTTCTTGGGAAGGCACCAACACAAATGCCGACGCAATTAGGGAAGTGTATTTTCAGTTTTTGGTACAACGCAGAAATAATGCAAACAACTTTGTAAAACAGATTCAACATGCCCGGGAAACACTTGTATGAATATGCGGTAATTCGTTTGGTGCCACGCGTTGAGCGCGAGGAATTTCTAAATGTGGGGATTGTTCTCTTCTGTAAGGGCGCCAAATATTTAAACTGTAAATATCAAATTAACGCCGAAAAACTAAAGCTTTTTCCCTGCGAACTGGAAGTGGAAGATTTTGAAAAAAACCTCCTTGCCTTTCAAAAAATCTGTTTGGGATTTAAAGAAGGAGGGCCGGTGGCACAATGGGAAACGCCAGATAGGTTCCGATGGTTAACAGCCCAACGCAGTGCTTCTATTCAAACTTCGCGACCGCACAGCGGCTTTAGCGATGATTTGGACGCTACTTTGGAAAGACTCTTTGAAGAATTGGTGCTTTAAAAAACCACAAATACTTTTGTTTACAACGAATACGCGAATATTTCCGGCTTATTCCAATGAGTGAACCCGTTAAAAACAAAAAGCTACAAAACTTTAGAAGCCAAATATTTCTGCACTTCGTAAATATCAATGCTTTTGTTGAATTTTTTACTCACCGTTGGCGTGTCTTCACTGCTAATCCAAATTTTTAGTTCGGCATCCAAATCAAAAGTGCCAGCAGTTTCCAGTGAAAAGCGCGAAATATGTTTGTAGGGCAAGCATTTATATTCGGCCTTGCTGCCCGTTATTCCCTGAACGTCTATTAAAATTAAGCGTTTATTGGTAAACATAAACACATCGCGAAAAAGCTTAAAACCCAATTCTACTACTTCCCCTTCAATTAAAAGACGGCGGTATTTTTCGTTTAATTTTTCTGAGGATACTTCGCTGGCATTTCCTAATATATTGTTGAATAAACTCATAATTTTTTCGAATTACTTATAATTAAAAACTCAAGTTTTAGCCGCACAGGCTAAACATTAGTTCAAAAATATGCGCAAAGTTTTTAATATTCCAAAAATTCCCAAATCTTTCCCATGTTAATTTCTATTTTTAGGCGATGAAAATCTTATTAGTCGAAGACGAAAAGGAATTGCGAAACACGCTTGTTGCTTCACTTCTAAAGGAACAATTTGTGGTAGAAACCGCCGAAAACTTTAGTGAAGCAATATCAAAAATTGCTATTTACGATTACGATTGTATATTGCTGGACGTTATGCTTCCCGATGGAAGCGGCCTAAACATCTTATCTGAATTAAAAGCAATGGGCAAATCTGAAAATGTTATCATTATTTCGGCAAAAGACGCTTTAGACGATAAGTTAAAAGGCTTGGAGTTGGGCGCAGACGATTACCTTACCAAACCCTTCCACATCGCCGAACTCAATGCGCGAATTAAAGCCGTGCTACGCCGAAAAAGCTTGGATGGTAAGAACAGTATTGAATTGGGCAACCTCATTCTTAATATAGATGAACGCACCTTAACTATTGAAAAAAAAGACATCCATTTAAATAGAAAGGAATTTGATATACTGAATTATTTTCTACTCAATAAAAACCGCTTAATTACTAAAACGGCCTTGGCAGAATATGTTTGGGGCGACCAAATAGACCAGGCAGATAATTTCGATTTTATATATTACCAAATTAAAAATCTCAGGAAAAAACTGCAACAATCAGAAGCCGATGTTAGTATAGAATCTATTTATGGTATAGGCTATAAATTAATAGAGAAATGAAACTTTTAAACCGCTCCCTTTTATATCTTTCCCTGGCTTTCTTTTTTATAATTGGAATATGGGCGATAATATTCTATTTTAATCTAAAAGATGAAATCCGCGATAGTATAGACGACGGTTTGGAAAACAACAAACTGCTCTTAATCCAAAAAATCCGTACCGATACTACCTTGCTTTCCCAAAATCAATTTGGTGGCAATAATTTTGAAATACACCCAATTTCAAAACAAACGGCGCTCCAACAACGAGATGTTTATAAAGACACTTTAATGTATCGCGCCAATGAAGACGATTTAGAGCCCGTGCGTATTTTACATTCGGCTATTAAATATGGGGATAAATATTACAAACTAAAGGTTATTTCATCCTTAGTAGAAGAAGACGATTTAATAGAAGATTCCTTTTGGAGCGTGGTCTGGCTTTTTGTAATCCTAGTGGGCAGCACTCTTGTGATAAACAACCTAATTTTACGAAAACTATGGAATCCGTTTTACGATATTTTAAAACGTTTGAAAAATTATAGGTTAGACAAAGAGGAATCTGTAATAAACACTCCCACAAAAACTGCCGAATTTCGTGAACTCCAACAAGCTTCCAATACGCTCATTCGGCATACCCAGGAGGTTTATACTTCGCAAAAACAGTTTACTGAAAATGCTTCGCATGAACTCCAAACGCCCCTTGCCATTATTTCCAATAAATTGGAGCTTTTATTGGAGTCTGAAAATTTGGTGCAAACAGATGCGCAAACAATAGCAGAAGTAATTACGTTGGTGCAACGGCTTACCCAATTAAACAAATCCTTACTGCTGCTGGCTAAAATTGAAAACAAACAATTTCCAGAACAATCTATTATCACTATTAATGAATTGACAAAAGAAAGCTGGAACAATTTTGAAGACTTCGCACAATACAAACAGCTAAAAATAAATTATGACGAAGCGGCAAAATTAAAAGTTATCATGGATCCTTCCTTAGCCGCTATTCTTATTTCAAATTTGATGAAGAATGCCATTTTTCACAATACAGCGGGCGGGTCTATTCATTTAAAATTTAACAAACACGAATTTTCAATTTGCAATACAGCAACTAATACTCCTTTGCAGCAGGAATACATTTTTACCCGCTTTCAAAAAGATGCGTCAAAAACACAAAGTACCGGACTGGGATTGGCCGTTTGCAAAGCAATTTGCGATTTTTATAATCTGCCCATCAACTATAGCTTTTTTGAAAACCAACACTGTTTTACAGTAAATTTTAAAAATATTCTCCCATAAAATAGATTCCAAATTCCTTCCAGATTTGCCTGTTACATTTGTTTTATAATTTAAAAAAAGAACTTATGAAAACAGTAACATTTTTAGCGGCAATTCTATTTGGAACCGCAACATTATTTGCTCAGGACATCCCTGAAGGCGATGTACCATCGGTAGTATTAAACAATTTTAAAAAAGAATTCGCTAAAGCCAGCGATGTGGAATGGGAACGCCAAGGTGAACATTATGTAGTAGATTTTGAAATTGGTTGGTTTAACGACTACGAAGCGTGGTTTGACGCCTCGGGAAATATGATAAAACATTCCGAAGAAATTTCTGAGGGCGATTTGCCACAGGCCATAAAAGAATCTATTAAAACCCAGTTTGTAGGGTACACAATAGACGATGCCGATAAAATTACCGAAAACAAAACGGAAACCTTTTTGGTAGAAATTGAAAAAGGAAATGATGAAAAACACCTTCACTTTTCAAAGGATGGAAAACTACTAACAAATACCAAAACTCAATAAATATGAAAACGTTTTCCTTAGCGCTTTGCGCCCTAGTATTGACCTTTTCGTCTTGCAGTAATAACGATGATGCCGAAATGGATACTACACTGTCTGAAGCCGAAATACCCGTGGAAATTAAAACATACGTGGATACTCATTTCGCGCCAAATTCAATAAATCGCGCTATACGTGAAACTGAAAATAACGAAGTTTCGTACGATGTGTTTTTGAATGAAAATATCATTCTCGAATTTAATGGCGATTTAGAAATTACGGCTATTGACGACGATTCGCAACTTCCCAATTCGGTTATTCCAAACTCAATTTTAGAGTATGTGGCACAAAACTATGCCAGCAATTTTATAACCGATTGGGAATTGGAAAACAACCACCAGCAAGTAGAATTGAATAATGGCACAGAGCTGGAATTCACTTTAAACGGAGAATTTATTAGAATTGACAACGATTAGCAACTATCGTTAAGATCACAGTCAATAAAAAAAGCGGCACTGGAATTTTCCAAGCCGCTTTTTATGTATTGTTTTATGAGGGTTATTCTGCAATTTGCACAACTTCGCCGTGATAATTAATTGCTTCCTTATTTCTATTTTTAATGGTAAGTGTGGCATACCCCGATTTTTTCACCGTTAGTAAAAGCGTGTATATTTCCGAATCATCTTGTACCCTAGCGGTTACTGTACTGGTATTTCCCTGCATTTCAATTGTAAATTCCTCGGGAGCTCCTTTAAAGCGCATCCCTTTATCTTTGCCCATTGCAAAAGCACTGTACGAACGACCATAAAATGGCATATTGCTAATAATTTCATCGGGAGTAAAGACTACGGAGTAATTGCTGCCTACCAAATTTTTTGAAGGTTGGCCCATAGGCAACATAGTGTTGGCAATAAATTCGAATTTCTTTGAATTTAATATAGTTGCTGTTTCACTTTCTTTAATTTTGGGAGCGAGTTGTGCTTTAGCGGTTTTATCCTGTGCTTGCACGCCTCCAAGAATAAAACAAAATAGCACTGTAAATAAAATATGTGGTGTTTTCATAATTATAATTTTTCTTTAAAGAAGCAAGCATTATGCCGAAATGAATTGGTTATCAAGTTTGCTCAATAAAAAAAATGATTGTTTTAATTGAAAAACAGCGATGACATTAGCGATATTCGGGGTTTTCAAAATTCCAACGTGTTCCGTCATCCCATTCTTCTCGCGAATTTCCGTATTTTGGATAGCCGTCCTGCTCCTTTAACATCTTTGCCAAATGAAGCAAATTATAAGTCATAAACGTAGTATTCCTATTGGTGAAATCGTTATTCTTTGCGTTGCTTTCTTCATCCCTATAGCTTGGACCCGGGCCGGCCTCGCCTATCCAACCACAATCTGCCTGCGGCGGAATACTATAACCCACGTGCTGCAAGGCGTATAAAATACCCATTGCACAATGCTTTATACCATCTTCGTTTCCAGTAATAATACAACCTCCTACCTTTCCATAAAAGCAATATTGTCCTTTTTTATTTTGAAGACTACTCATGGCGTATAACCGCTCAATTAGCTTTGATGCCACAGACGATTTTTCCCCCAACCAAATTGGCGTTCCTACAATTAAAATATCGGCGGCCTCCACTTTTTTCCATATTTCTGGCCAGGCGTCTTCTTTGGCGCCGTGCTCTGTCATATCTGGATATACGCCATAAGCCACTGGGTGATCTACAAATCGGATATTTTCAAATGTAACCCCCTCGGCTTCCATTATTTTTTGTGAAACATTTATAAGGCCTTGCGTATGGCTCATTCGAGGCGATTGTTTTAAAGTACAATTAATATAAAGGGCCTTTAAATTTGAAAAGTCTGGTTTTGTCATAAAAATATTCTTTAATGTGAACTCATTAGAAAACGGTAAGTGCTTCCCCTAAAATACTTAAAATTTTTAACTTGGCTTAAAACAGTTTATTCAGCAATTAGAATATTGCGAATACTTTCGGAAGACAGCGGTTTTGCCATTAGGCTATTTACAAATTCGTGTTCTTTGGCTCTTTCCAAATCTTGCTGCTCTATAGATGAAGTAAGGATATAAATAGAAAATTGCTGTTTTATTTTTTGCGAATAATTCTTGAAATGTTCCAAAAACTCCCAGCCCGATATTCCGGGCATATTAATATCTAAAAATAATACGGTAAGTGTATCCAATTGTTCGTTTAAATAGGCATCGTCTATAAACCGAAGTGCTTCCTCCGGATCCATAAAAGTTTTTATCTCCGTAGCAGAAGATACTCGTCGGCACGCCATTTCGCAAAGCATATTACTGATGCGATCATCGTCAACTATCATAAATCGTTTTGGTAATTTCATCAATATAATTTATAAAGACGTACAATCGCAATCTAAAAAAAGTCCTGTTGCGCTTTTGGTAATTCTATTCCGTAATTAAATATACTTAATCGGCGGAGTTAGCCGAATGTGTAATTGATATTTAACATTGCTTTATTAAACAAGGTGTTCAAATTCAATAGTAAACTCAGTTCCTTTGTTGAGCGTACTGGCAACTGATATTTTACCACCCAGTGTTTCAACTTGTGTTTTTACCATATATAAGCCCATTCCCCTGCCTTCTGTATTGGCGTGGAATCGTTTATACAGTTTAAACAACTCATGGCCTTTTTCATTCAAATTTATTCCGCTACCATTGTCCTTAAAGATTAAACGCAGCTTATCTTCAGTGAGCTGCGAACGTATTTCAATAACTGGCTTAACGCCTGCTCGTCGAAATTTAATACTGTTTGAAATAAGGTTGTAAAAAATGCTTTGCATATAACTTTTGATAGTGTTAAAACTATCTATAGCCGAAAAATCCGTGATAATCGTAACCTCCTCCTCGTTCAATAACCCACTAATACTAAGTTTAATATCCTGCGTTAAGTCTGAGAATACCACCTGCGATTTACGTTCTGAATTTTCCGTTTTTGTTTGCAGAATACTGTTTAGATCGGCGATTACGTTTTGAAGCCTATGGGCATCAGAGATAAGAGCTTCTCTAAGCATTTTCTTTACTTCTACACTGTGTGTTTCATCTTTTAGTTCTTCGGTTAAACCAATAATATTGGCAACTGGCGAACGAAGATTATGCGACACTATATACGAAAATTGCTCAAGATCCTTATTGCGCTGATGCAGGTCTGATATCATATTAAGGCGTTCCATTTCGGCCTTTTTTTCTTTTGTTAAATCGCGGAGAATACCTGAAATATACAAGGGCTTACCTTCATCGTCGTACTCATATCGCCACTCCGATAGTCCATAAGCTATTTCATTATTGGGTTTTATAAACCGAAAATTAAACGAGGCGCCTTCGTGTTGTGTAATGGCCTGATCAATAGATTTGGCGACAAACTCCCTGTCTTCGGGGTGAATAAATTTTAAAAATGCTTCCGGCGATGGAGTTATGCTGGTATCTGCCCCAAGAATTCTATACATTTCCTCAGACCAGTATTGTACATTTGTAGTTAGTTCTACCTCCCAACTTCCCACGCGAGCTACGGTTTGCGCAATTTTTAACTTTGCTTCACTGCGAACAA
Source organism: Aequorivita marisscotiae (assembly GCF_029814825.1). NCBI lineage: Bacteria > Pseudomonadati > Bacteroidota > Flavobacteriia > Flavobacteriales > Flavobacteriaceae > Aequorivita > Aequorivita marisscotiae. The sequence continues at coordinate 189,968 of NZ_CP122379.1, forward strand.
TTTTATCGAGGGCATTTTTGCGCTCTGTGATATCCTGAAAACTCCCGTAAATTTTGGTACACTTGCCGTTTGTAAAAACCGCTTCGCCAATGGTCCGAACCCATTTTAAATTTCCCTTAAAAGTGCTAAACTGCAGCTCTTCATCCCACGGCCTGCCAAATTCTATGCATTCCTTAACGCGCTGCGCTATTATTTGCTGATTTTTTCCTTCAGTAAAAAAACCAATTCCGGTAGAAAGATCCGGTACGTAGTCTTGATCTACTTCGCGAATTTCCTTGGTTATATCCGACCAAAAAACAGTACCCTTAACTACATCTATCTCCCAACTGCCAATTCGAGCAAGTCTGTTAGATTTTTCCAAAAGTTTTTCCAGATGTTCCTTTTCGGTAATATCGGAAAGCATTCCCAACGATCCATTAAAATTACCCTTTTCATCAAAGATAGGATTGGCAGATACCTTTGTAATAATTTGTTTTCCGCTTTTAGAAACAAACTTGTATTCTAGTTGTTCGGCTATTCCTTTTTTTCTTCGCTTTAAAGCACTGAGCGCATTTTCTTTCTCGCCCGAAACCATAAAATCGTAATTGGTTTTCCCCAACATTTCAGCCTCTGTGTATTCAAGAATCTCACATATTTTTTTATTGACGAAAGTGGTCTTACAATTTTCGTCAAGCAGCCAAATTCCTTCCTGTGAAGTTTCTAAAATACGACGATATTGCTTCTCGCTCTTCTCAATTTCCTTTTTAGAGATTACTTGCTCGGTAAGGTCGTTTATAAAAAAAAGAACACCTATTATATCCCCATTCACATCTCTATAGGGCTGAAAAAGAAAGTCGACAAAAAATTGAGTGAAATTACCATTTCCTTCCCTGTCTATTTCAATAAGCATCTCTTTACCGGTACACACGCTGCCCGTTTGGTAAACCTTGTCTAAGATACTTACAATTCCCTGCGCCTTAATTTCGGGAAAAACCTCTGCCAATGATTTTCCTATTACATCAGATTTGCCCGTTAGTTGTAAATAAAGCGGATTAACAATTTCAAATACGTGATTGGCACCCTTCAGCATGCCTATGGCCGACGGTGCATTTAATAGCATTTCGTAAAACTGATCTTTCCTTTTATCGATGGCTCTTTCCATCTTTTTAACCTCCTTCTGCTTTTTTATTGCAATATACTAAAACTGAATACTTATTAGCAGTATTTGTAGCAAATTGATTAGCAATAAATTCCATGCCTATAAATCAATTTCCTTTAAGTTTTCAATTCTATTTCGCTGAAGGAAATCGTCTATGCTTTCAAAATGTTCTATTACCCGTTTGTCCTTAAACTCGAAAACTTTTTCCGATAGTCCCTGCAGGAAATCGCGGTCGTGGGAAACCAAAATCAAGGTGCCATCAAATTGAAGCAGGGCTTCTTTTAAAACATCTTTCGATTTTAAATCTAAATGGTTTGTAGGCTCATCGAGAATTAAAACATTTACGGGCTCTAACAACAATTTCACCATTGCCAAACGCGTTTTTTCACCCCCGGAAAGCAAGCCTACTTTTTTATCAATATCATCGCCACTAAACATAAACCGGCCGAGAATATTTTTTATCTGCGTTCTTATTTCGCCTTTGGCTACCTCATCTACTGTTTGAAAAACAGTGAGGTCTTTGTCTAAAAGTGCTGCTTGGTTTTGAGCAAAATAACCCACTTTGGCATTGTGGCCAAGGGCACATTTTCCTTCAAAATCAATTTCGCCCATTATGGCTTTTATCATAGTAGATTTTCCCTCGCCGTTTCTGCCCACAAAACTCACTTTTTGCCCACGTGAAATACTTAAATTGGCGTCTTTAAAAACCACCAGATCGCCATATTTTTTAGAGAGTCCTTCAACAACAACCGGATAATCGCCACTGCGCTGAGCCGGTGGAAAACGCAGAGCCAGTGCCGAAGTATCTATCTCATCAACTTCAATAAGCTGTAACTTTTCGAGCATTTTTTCGCGAGAGTTTACTTGGTTGGTTTTAGAATAGGTGCCTTTAAACCGCTCAATAAATTGTTGTGTTTCCGCAATAAATTTCTGTTGTTCCTCGTAGGCTTTTATTTGATGCGCCCTCCTTTCGGCACGTAATTGCAAATAGTGACTGTAATTGGCTTTATAATCGTAAATGCGGCCCATTGTAACTTCAATGGTTCGGTTGGTAATATTGTCTATAAATTTTCGGTCGTGCGAAATAACAATTACAGCCTTTGCCTTGTTCAGCAAAAAATCTTCCAACCAAATAACCGATTCAATATCTACGTGGTTTGTGGGTTCATCCAACAAAATTAAATCTGGTTTTTGAAGCAATAGTTTGGCCAATTCTATCCGCATGCGCCATCCCCCACTAAATTCTGAAGTTGGGCGGTGTAGATCGCTTCGTTTAAAACCTAAACCGCGCAGTGCCTTTTCAATTTCGGCCTCATAATTTATTTCTTCCAGCGCGTAATACTTTTCGCCCAGTTCGGCCACTTTGGTAATGATGTTCATATACGCATCACTTTCGTAATCGGTTCGGGTTTCGAGTTCTTTGTTTAAGCGGTCTATTTCGTCGCGCATTTCAAAAACCTGCTTAAAAGCCTTAGATGCTTCTTCAAAAACCGTTGCAGTATCGTCAGTTAATAAATGCTGCGGCAAATAGGCTATCACTGCATCTTTCGGGGCGCGTACATTGCCGCGCGTTGGGGTTTGTTCGCCAGCAATAATTTTCATCATTGTGCTTTTGCCAGCGCCATTCTTACCCATAAGGGCAATTTTGTCGTTTTCGTTTACCACAAAAGAAACATCGCTAAAAAGCGTATCGCCACTAAACGCCACCGCTAAACCATCTATTGAAATCATATGCCTGTATATATTTTTAAAATGTATAGGTAAAAAGACTTGAGACTTAAGTTTTTCTAAATGGTTAAAGCGCTTTTACTGCCTGCTCCTATTTACGTCTATGTCCTTTTTTTTAAAGGTTGCAAAACTATTAAAAAGAAGTGGATTGGCTAATAGCTTTAATAAGTTGTTGGCAATTTTAATTGAAATTAGCGCCAAAATACAGGGGTTATTTCGTAATATTCTTCGCACAATACAACGGCTGAAAATTGAGGAACATTTTGTAAATTCACTGTTTCGAAATTTTCTTCCCCAATTCAAAGTTGCCCACAAATTCCTACGCAAACCTATGTGATCATTAATTTAAATCACTTAGTATGAAATTGCATAGTTTTTTTACCAATCGGTTTTTGAGTTTAGAAGGCAAATTATACAGTGGCAATCTTACCGAAGTTCAGCATAAAATTGAAACTGCGCTAGATAAAACTTCTTCCCTAATCATAGATTTGGATTTACTCGAAAAATTTGATGCTGCCGGAGCCTATATGCTCTACATTACCAGTGAAAACGCCCGTGCGAACAATAAGGAAATTATCTTGTTTTGTAGGAAAAACAAAATGGTAAAACGTATTTTTTCATTTGTTGGCATCCGTTATTGCACTAAAATTCCAAAAGTTGCACTCTAGCTTAACGCTATTTGTTTTCTTACAAAAAATTGCATATGTTTACTTCTAATTAATAATGTTCAATTAAAAAACGTGTTTATGTACACGGCATTTGTTGAGTCGCTATCTTTAAATTACCATAATTTTGCCATCATTAGGTCAGAATATCGTTTGGCATTTTATATGTAGTTTTTAAAAGTTGGCAATTCTTTTATCGAACATCAATGTTTTAATTTTCAAAGTTTTCGCTATGCCCTGTTTAATTCAACTTTCTAAGAGCATTTGTAACCTAACGGGGCTGCGGAAATCATTAGTTTCATTTTTTAATTTGAAAATTATCTTCCCGAAGTAAGGCACACCTGCGAGTGTGCCGTAACGGCTTCTTTTTATTGTTTATTTCATCTACTGTTTTACACCATAAATTATGGTGTTTTAAATGCGTTGTAAATTTTATTCGCAAAAAGAGTAGCCCATATGTTGTGTTGCCAATTTAACTAAGATTGCACCATGGCTAACGGCTAAAGCCCAAAATTTTCCAATAAAGTTATAAATGCATTAAAAAAAAACATTGAAAAAACTGGAAGTAAAAAAATAGAAAAACGAAAATCGCTTGTTTGATTATTTTTTGGTTTGTATAGTTAGTTGATGATTAAAAGGGTTTGAGTCAAATTTGTTTATTGGCCGGCCCTTTTCTTCCTTTTACCCAAAGCGATTTAAAATAAAGAGCCCACACCTAAAATAGGCGCGGGCTCTTTTCAATTAATTGGGGAGATATAAGCCAAAAGGCCTATTCCAAAGATACATATTTTTAAATTCTAAAAGCTTTATTATGAAATCATTAACTAATTCAGTTTATAGATTTCAGGTTAAAATCATTGCTTTGGCATTCTAGGAAATTTCCTGTTATATCTTAAAAATACAAACGGTGTTTTAACTTTTGTAAGCTTTTAATTACAATCGCTAAAAATGTGCGGTTACCCCCAGAATAAAGTTTCTTCCTGCGCCAGAAATGCCAGAGCTGTACGGGCGGTATCGTTGATCGGTAAGGTTCTCTATTCCGCCGCTAACATCAAAGGTGTCTGTGAGTTTGTAAAGCGCCTTTAGATTAAGTGTGTACCACGCCGGGGCGTAAGGGTTGCCGTTGTTGTCTATTGCATAAATTTCAGTTTTGCCTTTTTCACCTTCGGGCAGCTCTTCAAAATCATATTGGCCTTGAAAATTCACATTCAGCTCCATACTCAATTTATTGGCTTTATAATTTAAACGCGATACCGCAAAAAATGGCGCTGCGTGCCGCGAGTTACTGGTTTTTCCATTGTCTATTTCTTCTTCGCCCTTTTGAAAATTTACATCGGTAGAAAACCCAAACCCTTTAGGCAGTTTTACCTCAACCCCTGCTTGTACCCCATAAACATGTGCCACAGCAGCATTTTGAATTGCTTGCACTTGGCTCAATTCACCTTGATATACAATACTGTCCTGCCCGTTTAATTTAAAATCCCTTCGTACCAAAGCATCTTTTAACGTAGTGTAGTAGGCCGTTACATCTACTTTTACGATATCATTAAAAACTTTTGCCACACTTAGATCGGCATTATAGGCATATTCAGGTTTTAAATCTGGATTTGGCACCACTACGCTGCCCGGTTCCGAATCAAAAACCTTTCCTACGTCATCTACATTTGGCGCTCTAAAAGCCGAGCCCAAATTAGCGCTTAACACCCAAGAGCTGCTTGGGCGATACACGCCGCCTATACTTCCGGTAAGCGCCCCATTTTTTAAACTGGCCTCGGTAAACGGAAACGGATAAAAAGAAGTATCGAATTCCGAATCTAACAAAACATAGTTGTACCGTGCGCCACCGCTTAGTGTAAAGTTATCCGAAATTTTAAATTCATCGGTAATATACGCTGCCAAAGATTGCCATTTAGAAGCAGGATAGCGCGAAGGCCCCTTTTCTGAAATAGCTGTTGAAATATCTGTCAATACCCCTTCAGAATTTACATCGTTTAGCACATATTCAAGACCATAAAAAAGGGTGTTTCTTTCTCCGGTAGCTTTAATAAAATCGATATTGGCAGAATACGCGCTAACTTCCTCCGCCTGTGTACTGCGTTCGGTTTTGTTAAAACCTCGGTCTATTCTACTTTCTTCAAACCATTGATGTGCCAAACGCAGGCTCATTTGGTCGAAAACCGAATTATTGGCAGTATGGCTAATACTAAGGTTGTTCATCATCCAGATTTGTGGCCCGTAATCCCATTCGGCATAACGGGGCGAACCATTGCGAAGGCGTTGGTGCCTGTCATATCTGCCATAAGGCGAAGTTTGAGAAAAATGAAACCCATACTGAAAATCCCAACGTTCATTAGGTTGAAAACGAATTTTCTGCATCATATTTATTTGCGAATAAGCCGAAGGAATTTGCAACAGTTTATCTTCTTGCGTAATTACCACATCGGTGCTGTCCTGCCGTTGTACGTAATAATCTTTTATATATTCCTCTGGGCCGTGGCTTCCTTGGCGTAAATTATCGTAATCCCATGACGTAATGCTGGTTACCAATGCCCATTTTTTAAAACCTAAATTTACATTAAAATGACCCGTCTTTTCGTTGTTAGCCGATGAATAGCGCAGATTGGCCTTGCCTGTTACCAATGGCGCATCAGTTAACGAAAATCGGGGTGTTAAGGTTTGAAAACTCATTACGCCGCCAATAGCATCGCTTCCATAAATTACGGATCCGGGACCAAAAAGTACTTCGGCACCTTCAATAGCAAAAGGATCTAAATTAATTATATTCTGGAGATTTCCGGAGCGAAAAATTGCTGTATTCATCCGTACGCCATCTACCGAATAAAGCAACCTGCTAGTTGCAAACCCGCGAATCATGGGGCTTCCACCTCCCTGTTGACTTTTTTGAACAAATACTTTTCCCGAAACACTTAAAAGATCTGCTGCAGTCTGCGGATTTTGAAGCGCAATATCCTTTGTGGAAATAGATATAATCTTAGACGGCACATCGTCGCTGCTTTGTCGCCAGCGCGAACCCGAAATTACCACTTCGTCTAAACTTAAATTTGAAACTTCCATCATCACTTTAAACCCGTCTGCCTGTAATTGGTCGTAACTTTTTATGAGGGTTTTATAACCTAAGGTGCGAATTTCAATCTGTTCATCATTTTTAAAAGCGGAAACATCTGCTTGTCCCTTTGCATTGGTGGTTACAAAATGTTTGGCATGGGCGCTGCTAAGCGTAACCAATTCTATAGGTTCATTGGTCTCTGCATCTTTTACGGTTATAGTTTGGGCATAGGTGGTTCCCACCAAACCCAACAATAGCCATAGTATATATAATTTTTTCATTGTTTTAATTTGGCTTGTTTTAGTTAACTAAAAATTAGAAACTACGATAAAAATACAGATTCCAAAAACCCACTGGCTCGGTCTGATTTTATATAAAAAACGCAGTTTCTTTAATACTGCAAACCATTTCTGTCTTAAAAAACGGCAACAATACTTTAAATAATATTTGTGCTAACCAAACTTGGGAGGGGGAGTTGGCGGACTAATAGACGCGGATACAAATGTAGTTTCGTGCATTATATCCTGATATATTTCGGCAGGCACAATAAATGAAGCAGCGTGCCAGTCTAAAAGTTCTGTGCAAAAAAAGGATTGCAAATAATGGTACAGATGTTTTTGATTATTTTTATTCTCCGTATCGGAGCCGAAAGCGTCGGCTACCAGTTTTTGAAGTTTTTTGTTTAAAGCCGTTTCGTCGTGATCCCACCAGCAGCGATAATAAATAGAATCTCCTTTTATTTCTTTGGAAACAATGTCGTACATCTGCCCGTTGTATTCAAATTCCTTTGCATGCTTCCACCGTAGTTTTGTTTGTGTTTCTTCTTTTGAAAACTTTAAAAGCACTAATTCCTCTTCGTCAATTCCAGCAATCATCTTCCACTTTATTTCGCGTTTTATACTCGATTTTTGATAGCGAAGAAACAAAAACATGCTTACCGCCGGAGCAAACATTACAAAGAGAAGTGATATGGCTACAAATTTTTTTTTCAACCTAATTAATTATGCGAATTCAAATGTCGTGAAATTGAAAGTTTTAGGCTACCCATAGCACAGATTATTGCTTTAGTCTTTAAAAATTTACGCGATCCAATTAATGCTGTCACACAAATTGAACCTTACGTCTTTATGCTGCTGTTATTTTTTATATAATTTCCAGATTTTCTTAAACCCCATCACCAGCAATAAACATATAAAACCCACAAGTAACCCAACAATAAATTCATTAATTATTGAAGGAATGTTCGGCAAGTAATGATGAACAAATTCAATATTGTGAACAAAAATACCCCCCGATACTAAAAGAAGCGCAATTGTTCCAATTACGGTAAGCGACTTAATTATCTTCGGCAACGCTTGCACCAAAAGCATCCCTAACCACTTTGTAAAACTTTTTTTATTCTTGCTGTATTTTATGAGTTTAAAACCCAACTCGTCCATACGCACAATAAGCGCTACGATGCCGTAAACACCTACTGTGGCTACTAATGCAATTAAGCTTACCACAATTATTTGGGTAACCAAAGCTTGTGTTACCACGGAGCCTAAAGCAATGATTATAATTTCAACCGAAAGAATAAAATCTGTTACAATTGCAGATTTTACGCGTTCCTTTTCAATGGCTAGAATTTCACTTTCAGTGAGGCCTTCTGCTACTAACGATTCCTTTGCATGTGCGTGGGGGAAGAAAAATTCGTATATTTTTTCAGCACCCTCGTACGCTAAGTATAAGCCGCCAAGTACCAGAATAACAGTTACTGCCGCTGGAAGAAAAGCACTTAACAAAAATGCGAGTGGCAGGATAATTAGCTTATTTAAAAAAGAACCCTTGGTAATTGCCCAAAGTACAGGAATCTCGCGCGCCGAAGCAAACCCTGAAGCCTTTTCGGCATTTACCGCCAAATCGTCGCCCAAAATGCCCGCTGTTTTTTTTGCGGCTACCTTACTCATTAATGCTACATCGTCTAATAGAACGGCTATATCATCTAATATTGCGAAAATTCCTGAAGCCATATTCTTAGATGTCCGTTATAGGTTGAAAAATTAATTTTGAAAACACAAAGAAAAACAAAACCCTGCAAATCTAACTAGTGATTTGCAGGGTTTTTATAAGCGAATGCTCTATTTTTTGTGACTATTTAGCCAAAGTCAATTCATCAATAATATGGCTTGCGCCTGCTAGTTTGTCTATTAAAAACAATACATATCGAATATCTACATTAATAGTGCGCTGCAATTGATCGTCAAAAATAACGTCGCCTGCCATTGCTTCAATATTTCCATCAAAGGCCAAACCTATTAATTCACCTTTTCCGTTTAGTACTGGCGAACCGGAATTTCCACCCGTAATATCATTATCGGTTAGAAAGTTAACTGGCAAATAACCGTCTTTGTCGGCATACTGACCAAAATCCTTTTTCTCATAAAGATCAATTAGTTCTTTCGGCATATCAAATTCGGCATCGCCTGGTTGGTATTTTGCAACTGTACCTTTTAAGGTTGTATAGTAATTTTTATCTGCATCGTTACGCTTATCTGCAGGTAATGCAATTACTTTTCCGTACGTTAATCGCAACGTACTATTGGCATCGGGATAGTATTTTTCATCAGGATTTTGTAAACGCATACCCTGCACCATCATTCTGTAAGCGCGTTCAAAATCGCTGTCTAATTGCTTTTCCTCTTCCGTTTTAAAACGGTACCGCGTTAATAAATCTACAGAGAGTTGATATAGCGGATCATTCTTTAAAACTTCGGCATCTGGATTTGCCATAAAAGCTTCAAGTTTTTCCTTGGTTTCAAAAATACTGTTCGAAAAAATAGTGTTTACATACTCCTTCCAAGCCGTTTCGGTGTTGTTTGCTGCGGCAACTTTCGCAACTAAAGGAGCAATATTTTCGGCTTTAGTTGAATAAAGCTTTAACTGTGCGGCCAAAACATCTTTTTCTAACGGTAGGTAGAGTCCGTCGTACAGATTGTTGATCTCCTCTTCCAATTTAGGTTTTACTTCGGCCTGCTTGGCTTCGTTTTGTTGCAAGTAATAGTCTATACCGCCACCGATACGATACGGAATAACCGCCATATTGGTTCTGAGTAACATTCTTAGGTAATTATCATGACGGCTGGCTTCGTTCGTCTTTTCATAATAATTATTAATTACCGGAATTACATCTGCGTATTCACCGTTGCCTTTCTTTTTGGCCCATTTCTGAAAAGCCTTTTCATCCTTTCGTTTGCTATCTGCGGTTTTGTGTTGTTTTAGCGCATCGATCATTCCTTGTCGATTTTTCCAATAATTGGCTGTGGAGGCATAGCTAGAAGCATAATCGAGCTTAACTTGCTGATCTTTATCCATATATTTCTTCATCACATCCATAGCTGTTTTTGAAGCTTCAACCCACGCGGGATATGCGTATTTTACGTTTTGCTCGATTCCGCCAGCAGGCATCCAACGGTTGGTTCTGCCCGGATACCCCATAATCATTGCGAAATCATTTTCCTCAAAACCTTTTATACTCGTAGTTAAGTGGTGTTTTGGCTTAAGTGGCACATTGTCCTCGGAGTATTCAGCAGGATTTCCATCTTTATCGGCATACACTCTAAACAGTGAAAAATCGCCAGTGTGGCGTGGCCATTCCCAGTTGTCGGTATCGCCACCAAATTTTCCAATGCTCGCCGGCGGAGTTCCCACCAAACGCACATCGTTGTAATCTTGGTAAACAAAATAGTAAAACTCATTGCCTTGGTAGAATGATTTTACCGAAACGGTATATTTTCCACCTTCGTTATTTTCTTGCTCAATTTTTGCAATCTCACGGTTAATGGTGGCCTCGCGTTCTGCCTCTGTCATTTTATCATTTACCAACGCCAAAATACGTTTTGAAACATCGTCCATTCTAACAAAGAAACGAACTGATAAACTTTTAGGTTTAAGTTCTTCGCTGTGATTGGCTGCCCAAAATCCGTTTGTTAGGTAGTCGTTTTCGGCCGTAGAAAGTTCTGCAATTTGGCTATACCCACAGTGGTGGTTAGTAAGCACCAAACCGCTATCTGAAATAATTTCGGCAGTACACCCACGGTTAAACTGTACAATGGCATCTTTAAGGCTGGCATTGTTTATACTGTAAATTTCTTCGGCAGTAAGTTGAAGACCCATTTTTTGCATATCCCGGTAATTTAACCGTTCTATATGCATTAAAAACCACATACCTTCATTGGCCTGAACAGGCATTACAAAGGCTGTTAGCAGGAAGCAAATAATTAATTTTTTCATTATTAAAAGATGTTTTTATTTATAAAAAAGCGATAAATAATAGGCTGCATGCACTAAATATTTATCGGCTGGTAAATATAGAATGATATGTCTTTTTTACTGCGGAAACGTTACTGAAAAGAACAACTTTAACTTTTTGTTAAGAGTAAAGAGCGCTCTGCGCCGTGAATGGATGGAGTGCCCGAAGAGTGGGGTGGATAAACAAGAAAAATAAAATATTAAAAACTCCTGCCGCCTTTTGGCAGAATAGGCCAAAAGTAACCTTCCCCTTATAACAGATTTGAACTTTTAATGGAAATTTTTACAGTGTGAAAGAGCTATAAGGCACTAAAAAACAAATTAGCGATAATTTTTTAATGGATAACTGAACATTTATTAATAGCTTTATAGAAATTAACTTCAAACTATGCCAAATGAAAAAAACAATTACCCTCCTAGCGCTGCTCTTTATTGGAACAGCCACTATTGCCACCGCCCAGCAACAAGGCAAAAAAGCAAGCCTAAATGAAGACGGCACAATTTCCGTTGAAACTGTGATGCTGCCTGAAAACTATTACAATAGCGAACAAACACTAGTACTCGATAGGATTTGGCGCTTCGGGGAGCCGGCACACCCGAACATTAAAAACAGTCGCGGGGTAACTTTGGCCGATATAGACAACGACGGTATAGACGAAATACTCTACGGAATTTGGAATACCTTATACGCTCTTAAGGGCGACGGAACTGTTCTTTGGGAAAAAACCGTTAGCGGTACTATATTGCTTCCTCCGTCCGTGGCAGATTTAGATGACGATGGCACACTAGAAATTGTACTAAATACTGGCGGAGTACCCAATGCAGGTCGTGTTTACTTAATGGATCCCCAAGGTGCCGATTTACCCGGTTGGCCCCTAAACTTTGACGACCACTGGATGATTAATGCCCCCGCCATTGCCGATGTAGATGGCGATGGAATACTGGATATAGTTACAGGCGAACGTGTGGCCAGCGCCCAGGGTTTTGTACATGCCATAAAAATGGACGGCACACCAATTAATACCAATTGGCCCGTAGAAGTTCTCGCCACACCCGCTTTTACGCCTTCAATTGGAGATGTTGATAATGACGGCAATGCCGATGTGGTTATTGCGGCATCTTCTGCAGGGATGTATATTTTTGACAACCAAGGACAAGTTTTCCCTGGATTTCCAGTGGTAGATCCAAACGTTAAATATTCGTACCAATCCCCTATGCTCGCTGATCTTGACGACGATGGCGATTTGGAAATTATAGGAAGCAATCACGGCGACACTCCTGGCTTTTATGTAATGGAACACGATGGGAGCTATAAAGCTGGCTGGCCCATTGCCACTAGCGAATGGACCTACTCTCCTTCCACAGTTTGGGACGTGGATAACGATAGTACTTTTGAAATATTTATGTCTGATAGAAACACCAGCGGAACGCAAGGCGAGGAACTACCCGTACTTTACGGGCTTGATCCCGATGGCAATAATCTTCCTAATTTCCCAATAGAAAAATATGGTGGTACCGAAGGTGTTATTTCAATAGCAGATGTAAATGCCGATGGCAACCTAGACCTTATTTTCCCAAGTATAATGACTGATGCAAATGGCTTTGGTTACATACATGCCTATGCTATGGATGGCAGTGGCGAAATTGACGGCTTCCCTTTACGCACCCGCGGTTTTACATTTTTAAATGGCGCTGTTTTAGGCGATGTAGATAACGACGGACTTTTAGATTTAACTGCTAATAGCTATACTTTAAATTTTGGTGCGGGGGTAGATTCTACCTTTGTAAATGTTTATAATTTAAATGTGCCGTATAACCCCGATAGCATAAAACGAAATGGTTATAAAGGCAACAATACCCGCAATGGTTTGGTTGAATTAGAGGCTATTGCAGGTTTATCAGATTTAAATGCAATTTCAACAATTAATATTTTTCCAAATCCTTCTGAAGGTATCTTGACTTTTAAAATTCCTTCTGCAATTCAAAATGCGAAAGTGAAAATATATAGCATTGATGGAAAAGTGGTGTTTTCGGAAGAAAGAAATCTGGAAACCACAAGCAGCTATAATTTAAAACATTTAAATAGCGGCTTGTATTTTGTGTCAATTTCAGACGGGAAAAATATAACTACAGCTAAGTGGGTCAAAAAATAGGTAGATTTAAAATTTTTAAATACACTCAGTCCCTTTTTCTTTGTTTGGAAAAGGGACTTGTTTTTTATAAAAACTGCATTTTAAAACAATGGAAGAGTTTCAATTGTATTTGATGATGCAGGAAAGAATTCAACCTGAGGATTATTCCTTAATTGATGCCCATAAAAAAATTATTGATGACCGCGTTGCGGAAGCCGATGCCAATCCAGATAATTACGTAACATATCAAGAATTTAAAGATACATTCAAAAAAAAATAAACGTATCAGCTGCGAATTCGCATACTCGCCCATCAAAATGCTGATGAAATATTTGAATATTACAGTGGAATTAATTTGTCTTTAGCAATGCGTTTTTTAAGTGAATTATACAAAGAGATTGATACAGTTGCGAAAAATCCAGAACTGTTTCAACTAAAATATAAAAACACAAAAGTTCGTTATTTGAGAAAATTCCCTTACGGAATTTACTATAGAATCGTTGACGAAGAATTAATTGAAATACTATCTGTTATCCACACAAACCGCAACCCAAAAATTTGGACAAAACGAAATAGATAAATCCCTACTCAATAACATGCTGCGAATAATTTCGCCATTTCTCCAAACACGCTTCCATATCTTCTGGAATTTCACATTCAAAGCGCATAAAACCTCCAGTAGTGGGGTGTACAAATCCTAATGTGCGCGCGTGCAACGCTTGTCGTGGCAATACTTTAAAACAGTTTTCCACAAACTGTTTGTATTTTGAAAAAGTAGTTCCCTTTAATATTTTTTCGCCACCGTAGCGCTCATCGTTAAAAAGGGTGTGGCCTATGTATTTCATATGAACCCTTATCTGGTGGGTACGGCCTGTTTCCAATCTACACGAAACAAGGGTAACGTAGCCCAATCGCTCCAAAACCTTGTAATGCGTAACGGCTGGCTTTCCTTTTTCTTCTTCGTCGTTTTCGTAAACGGTATTTTGCAAACGGTTTTTGGGATGGCGGCCAATATTACCCTCAATGGTACCTTCGTCTTCTTCTACATTTCCCCAAACCAAAGCCACGTATTCACGCTCAGTGCTTTTGTCAAAAAACTGTTTGGCAAGGTGGGTCATGGCTTCCTCAGTTTTTGCAATAACCAAAAGACCGCTTGTGTCTTTATCTATTCTATGAACCAGACCCGGCCTGTTGCTGGAGTTATTGGGTAGATTTTCAAAGTGATACGTTAAAGCATTTATGAGTGTGCCGCTATAGTTGCCATGTCCGGGATGCACGACCATTCCGGCGGGTTTATTTACTACGAGCACATCGTTGTCTTCATAAACTACGTCAATCGGGATATTTTCAGGCACCAGCAAAAATTCATAAGGAGGATGTTCAAAAAGCACCGTTACCACATCATTGCCCTTTACTTTATAATTGCTTTTTACCGCAACTCCATTTACGTGAATATTTCCGGCAACTGCTGCTTTTTGGATTTTATTACGCGTAGCTTTTTCAATAAGATTCATCAGGTATTTATCTACCCGCAGTGCCCGCTGTCCTTTATCTGCCGTAAAACGATAATGTTCGTAAAGCTCATCATTACCGTCGGTATCTTCTATTTCTTCTTCGTTAAAACTCATCACTGCTCTCTTCCTGAATTGGGGTGTTGTCTGGGTCCGTATCAATCGAATCTTCCGTTTGAATCCGGTTTTCGGATTGATCGCCCACAATTAAGTCTATCACCGACGTTTTTTGAAGCGAGGTGCCTGGTTCTAGTTTTTCACCTTTAAAACGCATTTCCAAAACGTTATCGCTAATATGGGGGCGATAGCTAATTTTACCAATCTTAAAGCCCATTGCCAATAGCGTGGGTTCTGCTTGGCGACGTGTACGACCTACTATGTTTGGCACTTCAATTTTGCGATAGCCCGAGGGATTTAAAGTTAAGTACAACTTTCTATTTTCCTTTACAAACTTTCCCGGTTTCGGAATTTGTTCAATAACCGAGTATTTAGGATATTCAGGATTGTAATTTGCCGAATCTAAAATTTCGTACCGCAGATCCATTTCATCTAACTTCTCCTCTACTTTGTCTAAAGACAGTTTTGCCAAATTGGGCACTTCAATTGTTTCGTTATGGTTTGTACTCATTCGCAACCACCACAAGGTTAAAAAGCCCAAAACAAGCAAGGCTACTATAGCCAATAGCAATTGTTTTAAAAATGCTTTGGAAAACACGAACTGGATAAAAGTCATAGATTTCTTTGTTTATAAACAAAAATACAAAAGCCAAAGGTAGTATCTTTTAACGAAATTGATCGCCAAGCATTGCCAGAAATTAAAATTATAATCCTTTGTCGATATATAACTGACAACTGATAACGGTCTCCTCTAACTTTTTAATACTTTTGTAAACGCAGCTTTTAATAGTTTGTTATGGGAAAAAAACATATTGCCGTAGCTATGGGCGGATATTCTAGCGAGTTCGAGATTTCAATTAATAGTGGCGCAATAGTTTGTAACGCCCTCGATAAAAGTAAATACGAAATATATCCTATCCATATTTTGGAAAAAGGGTGGTTTTTTGTTGCCGCAAATGGTACAAAATATCCGGTAAATAAAGCCGATTTCAGTTTTAAAAGCGGGGAAGAAACTATATGTCCCGATGCTGTTTTTAACACTATTCACGGTACCCCCGGCGAAGACGGTTATTTACAGGCCTACTGGGAGTTGTTGGGCATTCCCCACACAAGTACCGATTACTATTCGGCTGCACTGAGTTTTAATAAACGCGACTGCCTGTCTGTACTTAAAAACTTCGGCGTGCGCGCGGCAAACTCATATTTTGTAAATCGCGGTTCAGAGGTAAAAGTCGAAGAAATAATCCTAAAAACTGGTCTGCCGTGTTTTGTAAAACCCAACCGTTCCGGTTCCAGTTTTGGCATTAGCAAAGTAAACGATATATCTGAAATGGAGGCCGCCATAGAAAAAGCCTTTACCGAAGATTCTGAAATAATAATTGAAACGGCTTTAGTAGGTGTTGAAGTGAGCGTTGGGGTTTATAATGAGGGTGAAGAAATAATTGCCTTACCGGTAACCGAAATTGTTACAGAAAATGAATTCTTCGATTATGAGGCAAAATACCTGGGAAAATCCCAAGAAATAACGCCCGCCCGAATTTCAGAAGAAGAAACCGAAATGGTGCAAAAAGAGGCCATTCGCATTTACAAATTACTGAACATGAAAGGTATTACCCGCAGTGAATTTATCATTGAAAAAGGAAAACCTTTCTTTTTGGAAATAAACACCAACCCAGGACTTTCGGCAGAAAGTATTATCCCAAAACAAGCGCGGGAAGCCGGAATGTCACTAACCGAATTTTTTGATATCTTGGTGCAGAATGTGCTATAATTGTTAAAGTTTGCAAGTTTCAAGTTTAAAAAAAACTCGACAACTCTTAACCCATAACTCATAACTTTTTAAAATGAAATACTACCTCATAGCAGGCGAGGCCTCTGGCGATTTGCACGGTGCAAATTTAATGAAAGCTTTAAAAAACGAAGATCCCGATGCAGATTTTCGGTTTTGGGGTGGCGATTTAATGAAGGCCGTTGGCGGCACGGAAGTAAAACATTATCGCGAACTTGCGTTTATGGGTTTTGCAGAGGTTATTATGAATCTCGGCACCATTTTAAAAAATATAAAACGCTGCAAAATAGATATAGAAGCGTATAATCCAGATGTAATTATATTTATAGATTATCCCGGTTTTAACCTTCGTATTGCAAAGTGGGCGCGTTTAAAAAATTACAAAACACATTATTATATTTCACCGCAAATCTGGGCCTGGAAAGAAGGCCGGATTAAAGAAATAAAACGCGATGTAGATGAAATGTATGTTATTCTTCCTTTTGAAAAAGAGTTTTACGAAGAAAAACACAACTTTCCGGTTCATTTTGTAGGGCATCCTTTAATAGATGCCATTTATAATAGAAAACAAGTTATACCCGAAATATTTAAAAAAGAAAATAGATTAGACGAACGTCCGGTTATTGCGCTGCTTCCCGGGAGCCGCAAACAAGAAATTAAAAAAATGCTCGAAATTATGATTTCGGTGGCAAAGGATTTTAAAGATTACCAATTTGTAATTGCCGGCGCCCCAAGTCAGGAACAATCGTTTTACGAAACTTTTCTCAGCACCAAAAATGTGCATTTTGTAACGAATAAAACCTACGATCTATTAAGTATTTCGGAAGCTGCTTTGGTTACTTCGGGCACTGCCACATTAGAAACGGCATTGTTTAAAGTACCGCAAGTAGTTTGCTACAAAGGGAACAGAATTAGTTACGAAATTGCAAAACGCGTAATAAAATTAGACTATATTTCGTTGGTGAATTTAATCTTGAATAAAACTGCCGTCACTGAACTTATTCAAGCCGATTTTAACAAAAAAAGATTAAAGAAAGAGTTGACAAATATTTTAGATCCCTACACCCGCGCCACGGTTTTTCTAGATTATTACGAGTTAGAAAAAGCACTTGGCGGACGCGGTGCCAGTGAAAAAACTGCCAAACTAATTTATTCAGCAATTTCGAAGTAAATAAAATTTCATATTTTTAAACGTTAATTCACAATGCGCTTCAAATGAAAAAACTCGTACTTCTTTCTTTTTTTGCACTATTTCTTATTTCCTGCGGAAGTACTAAGAATACCGGCAAAGTTCCCGAAGCCATTATTGGCACTACCGAACCCCCAACTAAAAAAATAGACACCCACAATAATCACCGCAATAGTGGAAGAAAAGCGAAAGTAGTTACAACGCCAGAGATTGTTGAAGAAAGTCCGAAAGAAATAAAGCAGGAAATTATAGCCTACGCCAAAACTTTTGAAGGCACACGCTATAAATACGGCGGCACCACGGAAGCTGGTATGGATTGCTCGGGATTGGTGTGTACTGCCTTTGGGAAGGAAAACATTTCGTTACCCCGAATTTCGCGCGATATGGCAACCAAAGGAATTCTTATTTCCTTTAAGGATATTGAGGCGGGCGATTTGGTATTCTTTAAAACAAGTAGGCGAAATACAATTAATCATGTAGGCCTTGTAGTTGAATCTAAACGCGGCGAAGTAAAATTTATTCACTCTACCACAAGCGCCGGCGTTATTATTTCATCACTCGATGAAGCCTATTGGAAAAAAGCCTTTGTTGAAGTTAGAAGGGTTATTTAAAACAGATTTTTGTATTTTAGAATAAATTTTATGCAATTAATCCTAAGAATTTGGGATAGTAGGCAAAACCCAGATTCCTTTAAATTGTAAAAATTAATTCTCCCCAGTAAATTTTAAGTGTTCAACTTAAAACTTGGGATATGAAATTTATAAACTTCGCAGTTGTAAAGTTTTCCGCCTGTATTGTAATGGGGATACTTGCAGCACACTTTTTTCCTACTACCACGATTTCAGCCTACTTGGTTTTGCCGCTTCTTTTTGGCGTACTTATACTTTGGTTCTATAACAGAAAGCAGTTAATAGAAACCACTTACTTCGGGATTGCAGCGTATCTCTGCTTTTTCGCAATTGGCTATTGCAATTATCAAATTAGGTTACCACACTTTCAAGCAGAACACTTTTCGCATATACTTAATGCGAATGACGATTTTAAAATTATTCAGCTTAAAATCACCGAAGTTTTAAAACCGGATACCTACAATACAAAATATTTTTCAACGGTAAACGCCATTCAAGGCGAAGCTGCAACGGGTAAAATCCTACTGCAAATTTCAAAAGATTCATCAAATACTTCGTTTTCCGTAGATGATATTCTTTTGGTTTACGGCGCCATATCAAAAATTCCAGAACCATTAAATCCGCACCAATTTGATTATTCAGAATATATGAAATCTTTGAGTGTTTACGGACAAATAAAAATTTCAGAAAAGGAAATTGTACATACTACAACTGGAAGAAAAACGCTATTTGGAATAGCCCAAAACTTTAGAAGTACTATTGTAAGCAAACTTCAAAAAACCGAATTACAATCCAATGAACGCGCGATAATACAAGCCTTGGTTTTAGGTGAAAAAAAAGATATAGACACCGATCTTTACAATGCCTATGCTGCAGCAGGAGCTGTGCATATCTTAGCGGTGTCGGGGCTTCATGTGGGTATTTTATATCTTGTACTCGCGTTTCTTCTTAAACCGTTTTTACAAATAAAATACGGCGCATTTTTACATGCACTTGTAATTGTGCTTCTTCTCTGGGGGTTTGCCTTACTTTCCGGACTTTCACCTTCGGTAACGCGCGCGGTTACCATGTTTAGCTTTTTTGCTGTAGCGAAACTTCTCAACCGCGAAACAAATTCTATTAACACGTTATTTCTTTCCTTTTTAACCTTGCTTTTAATTAATCCGCTTTGGTTGTTTCAGGTTGGGTTTCAGTTGAGTTTTTTGGCGGTATTCTTTATTGTTTGGCTGCAACCTCTTTTTTATAAAGTTGGATTTTCCAAATACACCGTAGTGCGTAAAATATGGGGGATAATTACCGTTACCCTCTGTGCCCAGATTGGCGTATTGCCGCTAAGTTTGTATTATTTCCATCAGTTTCCCGGCTTGTTTTTATTGACGAATATTGTGGTGCTACCCCTACTAACCGTGTTGATGTGCGGTGGCATATTGATTGTAATTTTGGCTGCACTCCAAATGCTTCCCCATTGGTTGGCCCAGGCTTATAACGCAGTAATAGAAAGTCTAAACAATTTTATAACCTGGGTTTCGGTACAAGATGAATTTCTCTTTAAAAGCATTCATTTTTCCGAAGTAAAAGTATTGGGAGCTTATATACTAATAATTGCGGTAGCTCTGTTTTTTAAAAAAATGAAATATCGCAAATTGATGGTTTCGTTATTGGCATTCGCAGTATTTATTACAATTTATATTTTTGAGGAATACAGAACCTCAAACAACCAATTAGTGGTTTTTCAAAAAAATAAGCAGACGCTAATAGGTTATAAAAATGGAAAGAAACTAATTGTTTATAAAAGCGACACCATTTCGAGTAGTTCCGAAATATACCCTATAAAATCGTTTAAAACAGCAGTAAATAGCACTGCCTATTCCGAAGAATTGCTGCCGAAAGTATTTCAATATAAGCGCAAAACTATTTTAGTTTTAGACAGTTTGGCGGTTTTTCCAACCCATAAAAAAGTACATACTATTATACTTACCCATAGTCCAAAAGTAAATTTAAATAGACTTATTGACAGTTTACAACCTAAACAGATTATAGCAGACGGGAGCAATTATTTTACATATGTAACCCGTTGGGAAAAAAGCTGTAAATTAAAAAAGCTCCCGTTTTGCCATACAGCAAAACAAGGAGCTTTCCCAATAGATTAGCTAGAATATGAAACCGAAATAGCTAACCTAAAAAGTAGGTTTAAAATTTTTCTGATACGCTGCCCATGCTTCGGCAGTGGTAACTTTTAAATAATCATCTGTGTGTATCATTTTCAAAAATATTTCGAGCTGTGGCGGGGTTCTATAGCCCGGAACTGCTTGGATTAAATCTCCATTTTCCTTAAAAAATACAACCGTGGGATAGGCATTTACCTTTAGTGCGTGTGCAAACAAATGCTGCGAATTTCTTCCTTTTCTATTTGGATCGTAATTTGGGTTGGTGTAGGTGAAATCGTTAAAAGTCACCTCTTCGGTACCTTCGGCGTTAAACTTTACAGCGTAGTAATTTTTATTTACGTATTCAATAACGTCTGCATCGCTAAAGGTATTTTTGTCGAGTAATTTACATGGCCCGCACCAAGTAGTATAAACGTCCATAAAGATTTTTTTAGGTTCTTTTTTCTGGGCTTCAAGCGCTTCGTTCATTGTCATCCAATTTATTTTTTGCGCATTGATGTTGGTTGCGGAAACTAAAAGAAAAAGTAGTAGTATATATTTCATTCTAAAGGCTTTAAAAAATTTTATGTTTTTGAAACAAAAAGCGTTCCATAAAAAGGAACGCTTTTTTATTGTAAAGTATTGTGTATTAACGAATGCCGTGCATTAGTTTTTTTAGAACAGGGTTTAATAACATTGAAATAATCCCAACTCCTATAGGTATTAGCGTAAATATTAAAAAGAATGTTCCCATAGAATATTCAGACGAAATTTTATCGATCATACCTCCCATTGTATTGGCTGCTTTTTGCCCGACCGCTATGGCGAGGTACCAAACACCAAACATAAAACCAATCATTCGGGCGGGCACTAATTTACTTAAATATGAAAGCCCCAATGGCGATAAACAAAGCTCGCCCATCGTGTGCATTAAATAAGCTAGTATAAGAAATATCATACTCACCTTTGCGGTCATAGCTCCCGGAGGAATGTCTGATGCGCCATAGGAAAGAATGGCAAAGCCCAAGCCCAAAAGTATAAGCCCGATGCCATATTTTACGGCCGCACTGGGGTTATACTTGCTCTCCCACCATTTTGAAAATATAGGTGCCAAGGTAATAATGAAGAACGAATTTAAAATCCCGAACCAAGTGGCATCTACCTGCAATTCAGTTTGATTGAATTTATCGTACAATCTATAAATAACCAGCCCCCAAATACCAATAAATGCGATCACCAAAGCTACATTGGACAAGGCAATTCTACTATACGTTTTCTTGACGAGCAAATAAATGACCCAAGAAATAATAATCAAGGGAACGGTCGTTAATAGCGCATCTATAATTTTGAAAATCATGGCAGAATTTCCGGTTAAGTCCCTATCTGTATAATCCTGTGCAAAAAGCGTCATTGAGCCTAAGGATTGTTCAAAAAATGCAAAAAAGAATACCGTAAAAAGTCCGAAGATTGAAACGGCAATAAGCCTGTCTCTAACAATTGGCAAATAACGTGCAATACGGGTAACCAATAGTATTAAAAACATTGCCAAAGCAGCGAGCACGACAATATTGGTTCCGCTCATTCCGCCAATTTCAAAAGGCACCAACGATTTAGAATAGATAGTTTCTAAGGGATCATTAAACAGATATAGTAATCCGCCGATAGAGGATAATACTATAAGTACATAATCAAACACCGTAAATGGGTTGAGTTTAATTGGCGCTTCCTCTACTTCGTCTTGGCGTAGTTCCGGCCTTTCTTCGTTTATATTTTGAGGTATTTCAACTTCGTGGACTTTGGAAGGTTTTGCACCAATATTTCCAAATATTTTATGTGCCAATAAAAATTGAAGCATTCCTAAAAACATAAATATTCCAGCAAGACCAAAGCCCCAAGCCCAACCTTTATTTTCGGCTAAGTACCCGCAGAGCATCATTCCAAAAAAAGCTCCGGCATTAACACCCATATAAAAAATAGTATAAGCGCCATCTTTTTTTGATTCCTTGCCCTTGTACATTTCGGAGATGATAGACGTAATATTGGGCTTAAAAAAACCTGTACCAATAACCAAAAGTGCAAGTCCAAGATAAAATGACGAAGTAGTTTCGAGTGCCATAGAGGCATGCCCCGAGGTCATAATAATACAGCCAATAACCACTGCCATTCGGTAACCAGTTATTTTATCTGCAATATAACCGCCAATTATTGGCGTTAGGTATAAGAGCGATGCGTAGGTACCAATAAGCGCTAAAGCATGTTCTCTTGGCCAGTCCCAACCTGGGTTGTCGCTCATAAGCGGTGCCGTTAAAAACAACACTAAGAGGATTCGCATTCCGTAAAAGGAGAAACGTTCCCACATTTCGGTAAAGAAAAGTATAAAAAGTCCGGCTGGATGTCCTAAAACTTTGTCTTTAAATAAATTTTCAATATCGGTATTCATGACTCTCAATTTTGGTTAGATAGTTAATGAAGGATTAGTTCGCTTTATTGATGTCTGGATCTGCAAGTTCAAACGGTTCATTATCATGAAGCTCACGTTCGTTATCTTCCGCTCCGTGGGTAAGGTTTTCCAATTTCTTACGTATTAACAGAACCAATAGACCAAAAACTATACAGAATATTGCAATACCTGTAAAGACAGTGTATTCTCCTAAATCGGATGCAGATTCGCCTAATAGCCCGGCCACTTTATTTCCGAAGCCAGTCATTGCAAAGTAAACTCCCATCATAAGAGAAGCGTACTTTAGAGGAGCCAATTTTGTAATATATGAAAGCGCCACTGGCGATAGGCATAATTCGCCAATAGTGTGAAATAAATACGCCAAGACCAACCAATACATTGCAGACGAACCTTCTATCTTAAATTCAGCAGCAGCGGCAGTCATAAAGAAGAATCCGGTTCCCATTATAATTAACCCAATACACATTTTAAAGAGAGACGTAGAGATTTTTCCCTTTAGTTTTCTTTTGGCCCAATATGCAGCTACAACTGTACCGAATATAATTATAAACATGGCATTTAGAGACTGAAACCAAGATGCTGGAACAGTAAAACCCATCAACATACGATCGGTTTTTTCTGAAGCGTAAATGTTCATCAAACCGCCAGCTTGTTCAAAGGCACCCCAAAATACAATTACAAGCACAAAGGAGATAAACAATACGATCATTCTATCCTTTTCAATTTTATTCAACGGTCTGGCCATTGCTGCCTTTTCTTCCGGATCTATAGATTTATTGGTGTTGTTTCCAACATATTTTAAATGTTTTTGACCAACTAAATACTGAATTAATCCCAACGCCATACCAATTGCGGCAAGACCAAAACCATAGTGCCATCCATAAACTTCACCTACATAACCAACAATTAAACTGGAAAGGAAGGCGCCAATATTTATACCGATATAGAATATGGTAAATCCCTTATCTCTTCTAATATCGCCAGGCTTATACAAACCACCAACCATAGTAGAGATATTTGGCTTAAGCATACCCACACCAGCAACGATTAGCCCTAAACCGGTATAAAAAGCCCACATATATTCAAAAGATAAAATTCCGTGACCAGCAACCAGTAAAATTCCACCTACTAGCACCGATTGTTTTTGCCCTAAGAATTTATCGGCTATCCAACCACCGGGAATAGATGCTACATATACAAACATGGTGTACCAGCCATATACTGATAATGCTTCGGCATTTGTCCAACCCAAACCTGGGTTTCCACCAGTAGATTCTGCCACTAAGTAAAGTACCAAAATAGCACGCATTCCGTAATAGGAAAAGCGTTCCCACATTTCGGTAAAAAACAAGATGTAAAGACCAACAGGATGGCCAAATAATTCCTTTTGCTTTTGATATTGTAGTGCGTCTGACATAAGATTTATTATTAGTTGTTGTTGTTTTATAAGTTTTTCTTGATGAAATCGGTCATTAATGTATAAAGATGAAGTCTGGTATTTCCGCCGTAAATACCGTGGTTTTTATCGGGGTAAATTCGCCAATCAAATTGTTTATTGGCCTGTACCAACGCTTCTATTAAACGCATGCTATTCTGCACATGTACGTTGTCATCAGCGCTTCCATGAACCAATAAAAACTCACCTTTAAGTCCGTTAACGTGCGACAATGGTGAATTTTCATCATAACCCGTGGGATTTTCCTGTGGGGTTTGCATATAGCGCTCGGTATAAATGCTGTCATAAAATCTCCAACTGGTTACTGGAGCCACCGCAATGGCCATTTCAAACGTTTCGGGTGCTTGAAACAATGCGTTTGACGACATAAACCCACCATAACTCCAACCCCAAATTCCAGTACGAGAAGCGTCTATATATGGTAACTCACTTAACTTTTTAGCAACCGTTATTTGGTCTTGGACTTCATATTTACCCAATTCCTTTTGCGTCATCTTCTTAAAATCCCTTCCTTTAAAACCTGTTCCGCGACCATCTACACAAGCCACGATTATATCTAACTCATTGGCGAGCATTTCATGCCAGTAATCATTTGTACCCATCCAACTGTTTGAAACATTTTGCGAACCGGGACCTGAATACTGATATAAAAACAATGGGTATTGTTTGGTTTCATCAAAATCTACCGGTTTAATGGTGTACATGTTTAAATCTTCGCCATTAATATGTATAGTTGAAAATTCCTTCGGTGAAATCTTAAACGCATCCAACCGATTTTTAAGGTCGTTGTTATTTTTTATTTCGCGTAGCAACTTCCCTGTTCTTGCGTCGTGCAATGTATATACATAGGGTGTTGTGGCATTTGAAAAAGTATTTATAAAGTACGAAAAGTCTGCGCTAAAATCTGCTGCATTGGTTCCCGTCTGTTGGGTTAAACGCACTTTGTTCTTTCCGGAAGGAAGAATAGAATACACATCGCGGTTTATACTGCCATTTTCGGTACTTTGGTAATAAACGCGCCCCGTATTTTGATCAAATCCGTAATAGGCGGTAACTTCCCACGGGCCGCTGGTTACTTGGTGTAGCAATTTTCCGTTTTTGTCGTACTGATAAATATGGTTCCAGCCATCCTTTTCGCTGGTCCAGAAAAAACTGTTGTTGTTTAAAAAAGTAAGATTGTCGGTAACGTCAACGTATGCATCATCTTTTTCGGATAAGATTAATTTTGAAGTATTGTTTGAAGCATCTACAAAAACCAAGTCGATTACATTTTGATGCCTGTTGGCAAGCTGTACACTTAACAGATTATTGTCTTCGGTCCAAAGCAATCTGGGGATGTAGTAATTGTTGTAGTTTGAAAGATTTACTTCCGAAGTTTTCCCACCATTAAGATCATAAAGATGCAAGGAAACTTTAGAATTTGCCTCTCCCGCTTTTGGGTATTTAAAAGTATCTGCCGTTGGGTATAATTGAT
Organism: Aequorivita marisscotiae; assembly: GCF_029814825.1. NCBI lineage: Bacteria > Pseudomonadati > Bacteroidota > Flavobacteriia > Flavobacteriales > Flavobacteriaceae > Aequorivita > Aequorivita marisscotiae. Next base: position 215,761 of record NZ_CP122379.1, read on the forward strand.
TGCCGTACAGATCCATATTAAATTGTGGCACTTCGGATTCATCAAATTTTATGTAGGCCAGTTTATCGCCACTTGTGCTCCATTCAAAAGCGCGAACAAAGGCAAATTCTTCTTCGTAAACCCAATCTGTAATTCCGTTAATGATACTATTTTTTTTACCGTCGGAAGTAATTTGCTTTGTTTCCCCGGTATTTAAATCTTTTATGTACAGATTATTTTCAAAACCGTACGCAATCTTACTGCCGTCATTACTAAAAGTAGGTTCTTGTATTTTATTGGTAGAAACTAAACTGAACTGTTTGGAGGCAACATCGTAAACGTAAAAAGTACCCCGGGACGAACGACGGTATATTTGCTGCAATTCGGTAGTGAAAAGAATTTTAGATTCATCGGCGCTAAATTCGTACGAAATAACGTAGTTAATTCCCTTTAAATCGTTTGTGTTTAAAAGTGTTCGCACCTTTTCGCCGCTTTTATACTCAAATACATCTACGGTTGACGCCTTATTTTGCCTATCGTAATTTAGTACGGCGTATTCCTTGCCGTTATTCATGGAATGCAGGGCATCTAAACCTTGGGTTCTAAATGCACCGCCCCAAATTTCTTCAAGGCTTATGTTTTTCTGTTGGGCATTAATGGTAGTAATTGCTGTTAGAAACAGCAATAAAAAAGGAAGGGATTTAAATCTTTTCAAAGTGTTAAAATTTTAATACGCCAAGTTTACTAAATTTTTGTGAAAGTGGGGGTCGTTTTTGTGTTAAATAAGCCTTTGCAGCCCTATTTAATAGTAATAACAATTTGTTGCAATAGCTTACAAATTGTACATTGTAGAATGAATTTTAAATAACTCCCTCAAGATAAAGGCCAAAAGCGTTTTTAATGAAGTTTTTAGTATAATTTCAAAATTGCAAACATCAATAAGCTTGAAGTAATAATTTTACCATAAAACATCTTCCACGGAAATTTTTGATTTCAAAAAACATTTAAAAACGTTTGTCGCACCAATCTTTGTTTAATCCTCTGCAAAATTATTTCATTCGAAGTTTTAAAAAGAAAGTTTAAACAAGCATCTCGTAAATTTAATGTGCTATTTCGTCTTAATTTAAAGGTATATTTATGTCGAGATAGTTATTAAGTTTTGTTTGGCAGCTAAGCTTTAACAACTTGGTTCAATCCCGAATTAACGGCATTGTAGTACAGCGCAGCAATCCTTCCTGCTTGGCGATTTCGGCATATGGAACTTCTTCAACAGTGAAGCCTTGTTCGCGAAGCCAAGTATTTAAACGGGTAAAGTTTTTTTCAGATATAATTACGTCGGGCGAAATAGAAAAAACATTGCTATTCATATTATACATTTCGTCTTTTGTAATATGGAAACAATTGTCTTTCCCAAAGAAATCCACCAACCATTCGTACTCTTCTTCAATCAAGAAACCTTCTTTATGAATAATTGCTTTTCCCTTGCCCAAAGGCTGAAAGCAGCAATCTAAATGCAAAGCGTTTTCATTGGCAACTGTATTGCTCTTTTTTAAGTTGAAGGATTTTACTTTTTTATACGGGAACAGTTTTTGAAGATGTTTTACAGCCTTCATATTTGTTCGAGCTGTAATAAAATTTTCATAATCGTCGCCGTAGTAAGTACCCACAAAAATATATTCGCCCCAGGGCATCACATCGCCACCTTCAATATGGGCGTTTTCCGGAAATTCTATAACTTTTGAAGGATCTATTTGATTAATTACGTGCTCAATGGCCTCAATTTCTTTTGAACGATCGTCGAGTATGTTGGCAATTATAAATTTGTCTTCAATAACAAAAGCGATGTCTCGCGAAAAAATCTGGTTGTAATCTTTTATGGAATGGGGTCTGTAAACCTTTACGTTGTACTTGCTAAAAACTTCGGCCACAGCGTCTATTTCCTTCACCATATCTTCATCTTTGGGGTAGGTCCCCGCTTTAATGTGTTCGGCAGATTTTGGGTCGTATGCATCTTCCAATTTTGGCACGGGGCCATTGCTATCTGCGCGGCCCAATATTACGGCGCGCAATCTAGAAATTTCGTCTGTAACGTTCAGTTTAATCATACGGCAAATATAAAAAAAGCACCTCGATACCGAAGTGCTTTTTTGCGTATTAAAAATTTAGTATTATCTTTTTTCTACTGGCACAAATTCACGATGCGTTTTCCCAACGTAGATCTGTCTTGGACGGCCTATTGGTTCTTTGTTTAGGCGCATTTCCCTCCATTGTGCAATCCAACCCGGCAAACGCCCAAGAGCAAACATTGGGGTAAACATTTCAACGGGAATGCCTAGAGCTCTATAAATTATCCCAGAGTAGAAATCTACATTCGGGTACAATTTTCTTTCTACGAAGTACGGATCTTCCAAAGCTTCCTTTTCAAGTGCTTTAGCAATATCTAATATTTCATCGTCTATGCCCAAATCGTCTAAAACAGCATCTGCCGCTTTCTTAATAATTTTTGCACGTGGATCAAAATTCTTGTAAACTCGGTGTCCGAAGCCCATTAAACGGAACGGATCGTTTTTATCTTTGGCTTTTGCCATAAATTTTTTGGTATCGCCACCATCTTCTTTAATTGCTTCCAGCATTTCAATTACCGCTTGGTTAGCACCTCCGTGAAGTGGCCCCCATAAAGCGGCAATTCCAGCCGAAATAGAAATAAACAAGCCTGCGTGCGAAGATCCTACAATACGCACCGTAGAGGTAGAGCAATTTTGTTCGTGATCTGCGTGAAGGATTAACAACTTGTCTAATGCCTCCAAAATAATATCGTTTGTGGCGTAATCGGCACTGGGCTTTTTGAACATCATTTTAATAAAGTTGTCTACATATCCTAGAGAATCGCCACCGTAGTCTAGCGGAAGCCCCATACGCTTTCTATAAGTCCAAGCCGTTAAAACAGGAAATTTCCCCAGAATCTTTACAATGGCCTTATACATATCTTCTTCGCTATCTACGTTTACCGAAGATGGGTTAAACGCTACCAAAGCCGAAGTTAAGGAAGACAAAACCCCCATCGGGTGGGCAGATTTCGGAAATCCGTCTAATATTTTTTTCACATCCTCATCTACGTGGGATTGTGCTTTTATATCTGCGTGAAATTTATTTAGTTGTGGGGTGGTAGGTAATTCCCCAAAGATAAGAAGATAGCATACTTCTAAAAAGTGGGCTTTCTCGGCCAGTTCCTCAATAGAGTAACCACGATATCGCAGCACTCCTTTTTCACCATCCAAAAAAGTGATTGCACTTTCGCAAGCGCCCGTATTTTTATAACCTGGGTCAAGGGTAACAACACCTCCGGTGTCTGCTCGAAGACTTTTAACATCAATTCCTAATTCATTCTCAGTTCCCTCTACGATGGGGAAATCATATTTTTTACCTTCAATCTCGAGGGTCGCCATCTTTGCCATAAAATATAGTGTGTTTTTTAATTATTCAGAATCGCTAAATTACAAAATCTAAAGCAAATTTTTTAACAATTGCACGTAATCTTAGGTTAAAAAAACCTTAAATAAAATGAGGTGAAATATTATACAAAACAAAAAAAACCTCGCGAATAGCAAGGTTTTACAAAGAATTAACTCCTTCTTATATTTTAAAGGCCTTTTCCTGCGGAAAATAAGCCACATCGCCCAATTGCTCTTCAATTCGAAGCAATTGATTGTATTTGGCCATTCTATCACTTCGCGAAGCGGAACCTGTTTTAATTTGACCACAATTTAAGGCCACGGCCAAATCTGCAATTGTGTTGTCTTCGGTTTCCCCACTTCGGTGACTCATTACTGAAGTATAACCAGCATTGTGCGCCATATTTACAGCTGCAATGGTTTCGGTAAGCGTACCAATTTGGTTTACTTTTATTAAAATTGAATTGGCTATCTTTTCAGATATACCCTTCGAAAGTCTTTCAACATTGGTAACAAATAAGTCGTCTCCCACCAATTGTACTTTATGGCCCACTTTTTCGGTTAAGTATTTCCAACCGTCCCAATCATTTTCGTCCATCCCATCTTCAATTGAAATTATTGGATATTTGTCGCATAATTGCGCTAAGTAATCCGCCTGTTCTTTTGACGTTCGCACCTTACCTTTTTCCCCTTCAAATTTTGTGTAATCGTATTTATTATTCACATAAAATTCGGCAGCGGCGCAATCTAAAGCAATCATAACATCATCGCCTAATTTATAACCCGCATTTTGAGTAGCTTTTGCAATGGTGTCTAAGGCATCTTCTGTTCCGTTTAGCGTTGGAGCAAACCCTCCTTCGTCGCCTACGGCCGTACTCAACCCACGATCGTGCAATACTTTTTTCAGATTGTGAAATATCTCAGATCCCATTTGCATGGCATGTGTAAAACTTTTCGCCTTAATTGGCATGACCATAAATTCCTGAAAAGCAATAGGGGCGTCGCTATGCGAGCCTCCGTTAATAATATTCATCATGGGCACAGGGAGTGTTTTGGCACTTACCCCGCCCACATAACGGTACAGAGGCATGCCTAGTTCGGCTGCAGCAGCTTTGGCACATGCTAATGAAACGCCCAAAATGGCATTGGCTCCGAGTTGCGATTTATTGGGTGTACCGTCTAACTCTATCATAGTTTTGTCTATGAGCTCCTGTTCAAAAACTGAAATCCCCAAGAGTGTCCCAGCTATTTTACCCTGTACATTTTCAACAGCTTTTAAAACCCCTTTTCCCATATATGCTTTGTCGCCGTCGCGAAGCTCCACAGCTTCGTGCTCGCCTGTTGAAGCTCCCGACGGAACGGCGGCGCGGCCCATAAATCCGTTTTCGGTGATTACGTCTACTTCTACGGTTGGATTTCCTCTTGAATCAAAAATTTGTCTGGCGTTGATGTCTATTATGATGCTCATTGGAATTATTAGTTAGTGATATTTGTTAATTGAAAGACCCCAAAAGTTTTAAAAACCTTCGGGGTCTATTGATTTTATACGGTTTGTAATTTATATTTTTCAATACTTTCGATAAACTGATCAAAAAGATACGAAGCATCGTGCGGTCCGGGACTTGCTTCGGGGTGATATTGTACCGAAAAGGCAGGTTTATTTTTTAAACGAATTCCTGCCGCAGTATGATCGTTAAGATGTTCGTGCGTAATTTCGATATTTGAATTGGCTTCCGCTTCTTCTCTATTTATAGCAAAACCGTGATTTTGCGAGGTAATTTCACCTTTACCGGTGATTAAATTCATAACAGGATGGTTTATACCGCGATGCCCGTTGTGCATTTTATAAGTTGAAACGCCATTTGCCAAAGCTAACATTTGGTGTCCCAAACAGATTCCGAACATAGGTAATTCCTTTTCCAAAATAGTTTTTACAACTTCTATAGCGCTATGGAGTGGCTCCGGATCACCGGGACCATTAGATATAAAATAACCATCTGGATTAAATGCTTCCATTTCTGAAAAACTAGCATTGTAAGGAAATACCTTTATATAGCAATCCCGTTCGGCAAGTCTGCGCAGAATATTCTTTTTTATCCCTAGATCCAAAGCCGAAACTTTATATTTAGCATTTTCGTCGCCATAGTAATAAGGTTCTTTAGTTGAAACTTTTGAGGCAAGTTCAAGACCGTCCATATTAGGTACAGCGGCGAGTTGTTGTTTAAGACCTTCAATATTATCAACTTCTGTAGAAATAACGGCGTTCATCGCACCATTGTCGCGAATGTAGCTTACCAGTGCGCGGGTGTCAACGTCACTTATTGCCAATAAATTATTTCTGTTTAAAAATTCTTCCAAGGAATCATCTGCCGCGGGACGCGAATAATGGTAACTAAAATTGCGCACCACCAATCCTGCAATTTTTATTCCTTCAGATTCTACTTCGTCTTTATTGGTGCCATAGTTCCCGATGTGGGCGTTTGTGGCGACCATTATCTGTCCAAAATAGGAAGGGTCTGTAAAAATCTCTTGATACCCGGTCATTCCGGTGTTGAAACAAACTTCACCGAAGGCTGTACCTTCTTTGCCACCTACAGCTTTTCCGTAGAAAATGGTGCCGTCTGCCAGTAAAATAAGTGCTTTTTTTCGTGTTTGGTATTTCATTCCTTTAAAGGTTTCAACCCTGCGACAAGTTCAGGGTGACAATTATTAGGTTTCTCAAAAATCTTTGCAAAAATAGTATAAAAAAAAGGGATAAACGAAAACGCTTATCCCTTTGTTATTTATTGAATTGGAATTCATTTATTCCTCTTCCTTTTTAGCTTCTTTTTCAGTTTTTGCTGGAGCAGCTTTTGCAGCAGGAGCAGCTGCTGAAGAACCGCTTCCACGACGACTTCTACGCGTAGATTTTTTCTTGGTTGCTTTACCAGCATTGTAAAGTTCGTTGAAGTCAACAAGCTCTATCATGGCCATATCAGCGTTATCACCAAGACGGTTACCCAATTTAATGATACGAGTATAACCACCCGGACGGTCACCAACTTTTGGCGCAACAGTTCTAAACAGTTCTGCAACTGCATCCTTTTGACGCAATTTTGCAAATACCAAACGACGGTTGTGTGTAGTATCTTCCTTTGACTTTGTTACTAATGGCTCTACAAATTGTTTCAACGCTTTTGCTTTTGCCACAGTAGTGTTGATTCTTTTGTGTTCTATTAATGAACTAGCCATGTTAGCCAACATTGAGTGTCTATGGGCAGTTTTTCTACTTAATTGATTTATTTTTTTTCCGTGTCTCATGACATTTTTGTTTTCATCATCTTGCTACCAGATCCGTTTGTCGGAGAGCAAATTATGATGGGTTAATTTATTAACGATTGTTGATTTATGATTGTTGATTTCAGATTTACAACTTCAAAAATCTGAAATCATAAATCGGAAACCGTTAATCAACTAGTCTTTATCTAATTTATACTTTGCAAGATCCATCCCGAAGTTTAGGCCTTTTACGTTTACAAGCTCTTCTAGCTCTGTAAGCGATTTTTTACCGAAGTTACGGAACTTCATCAAGTCGTTTTTGTTATATGATACCAAGTCGCCCAAAGTATCAACCTCTGCCGCTTTTAAACAGTTTAGCGCACGAACCGAAAGATCCATATCTACTAGTTTTGTTTTAAGCAACTGACGCATGTGAAGGGATTCTTCATCATAGGTCTCGGTTTGTGCAATCTCATCCGCCTCCAAGGTAATGCGCTCATCGCTGAACAGCATAAAGTGGTGGATTAAGGTTTTTGCAGCTTCGGTTAAAGCATCTTTTGGATGAATAGATCCGTCGGTAACAATTTCGAAAACTAATTTTTCGTAATCTGTTTTCTGCTCTACACGGAAGTTTTCAATACTGTACTTCACATTTTTAATTGGAGTGTAGATAGAATCTGTAAAGATGGTTCCCAAAGGAGCGTTTGCTTTTTTGTTCTCTTCTGCAGGAACGTAACCGCGACCTTTTTCGATAGTGATTTCCATATTAAGGTTCACTTTCTTATCCATATTACAAATAACCAATTCTGGGTTCAATACTTGGAAACCTGAAATGAATTTTTGGAAATCGCCTGCTTTTAACTGTTCGTTTCCAGATACCGAAATAGTAACGGTTTCGTTATCTACTTCGTCTATTTGTCTTTTAAAACGAACTTGTTTAAGGTTCAAAATAATTTCGGTAACGTCTTCCACTACACCAGCGATGGTAGAAAATTCGTGATCCACGCCTTCCATGCGAACTGAAGTAATGGCGAATCCTTCCAAAGAGGAAAGTAATACGCGTCTTAATGCGTTACCAATGGTAAGTCCGTACCCCGGTTCTAAGGGACGAAATTCAAATTTCCCTTCAAAATCGGTAGAATTTACCATTATAACTTTATCAGGCTTCTGAAAACTAAATACTGCCATAATTGACTTGCTGTTTTTATTATTTAGAATATAATTCGACGATCAACTGCTCGTTGATGTTTTCTGGAATTTGGATACGTTCTGGAATAGAAACAAATGTTCCTTCCTTCTTTTCACCATTCCAACTAATCCACTCGTAAACGTGACTTGCATTGGCCAAAGAATCGTTAATCGCTACAAGCGACTTAGATTTTTCTCTAACGCCTACAACATCTCCAGGTTTAAGCTGGTACGATGGAATGTTTACTTTTTCACCATTAACGGTGATATGACGGTGAGAAACTAGTTGTCTGGCACCTGAGCGACTAGGAGATATTCCCATTCTGTACACTACGTTATCCAAGCGAGACTCACACAATTGTAGCAATACAGTACCGGTAATTCCTGGCGCTGCTGTTGCTTTTTTAAACATATTTCTGAACTGGCGCTCTAAAATACCATACGTGTATTTTGTTTTTTGCTTTTCAGCAAGTTGGATTGCGTATTCAGATTTTTTTCCACGACGACGGGTATTACCGTGTTGCCCTGGAGGATAGTTTCTTTTTTCGAAAGATTTATCATCTCCGAAAATTGCTTCCCCGAATTTACGGGCTATTTTAGTTTTTGGACCAGTATATCTTGCCATTTCTAATTTAAGGTTATGAAGGAAAACTAAATTAAGGTCTTTGTCGAGACAGGATATATCCTGTCTTTACTATCCTTTAGTTTTTGATTTCTTCAGATTGATACTTGTTATTAATTATTGTCTATTATTATTTTTTATTTCTTAGCTACTAATACCTTAGGTAGTAATAAGCAATAGAAAATAAAAAATAATTATACTCTTCTTCTTTTTGGTGGACGGCATCCGTTGTGTGGCATTGGCGTAACATCGATAATTTCGGTTACTTCAATTCCGGCATTGTGGATGGAACGTATTGCAGATTCTCTACCGTTTCCTGGACCTTTTACATAAACTTTTACTTTACGTAAACCAGCGTCGTGTGCAACTTTTGCGCAATCTTCTGATGCTAATTGAGCTGCATACGGTGTGTTTTTCTTAGATCCACGGAAACCCATTTTACCGGCTGAGGACCAAGCGATAACATCGCCGTTTTTATTTGTTAACGACACAATAATGTTGTTGAAGGAAGCGGTAATGTGCGCTTCACCAACAGATTCAACATTAACTTTGCGTTTTTTAACTGCTTTTGTAGTTTTAGACGTTGTCTTTGCCATAACTCTAGGTTTTATTTAGTTGCTTTTTTCTTGTTAGCAACAGTTTTACGTTTTCCTTTTCTAGTACGAGAGTTATTCTTAGTACGTTGTCCTCTTAGCGGAAGACCCGATCTGTGACGAATACCTCTGTAACAACCAATATCCATTAAGCGTTTAATGCTTAATTGAACTTCACTACGTAATTCACCTTCAATTTTAAAAGAGCTTACAGCGTCACGAATAGCACCGATTTCATCATCGTTCCATTCGCTTACTTTTTTGTCTTCGTCAACTCCGGCTTTGTTCAGAATATCTTGGGCACGGCTCTTACCGATTCCGAAGATATACGTTAACGCGATTACACCCCTTTTGTGCTTCGGGATATCTACACCTGCGATTCTTGCCATAACTTATCCTTGTCTTTGTTTGAACTTTGGGTTCTTTTTGTTAATTACATATAATCTGCCTTTTCTGCGAACAATCTTGCAGTCGGCACTTCTTTTTTTTACGGATGCTCTAACTTTCATCTGTTTTCGTTTTTATAGTTCAATGAACCGTGAGGTCCGTTGTATTAGTATCTGTATGTTATTCTTGCTTTCGTCAAGTCGTACGGACTCATTTCTAGCTTTACTTTATCTCCTGGCAACAACTTAATGTAGTGCATTCGCATTTTACCAGAAATGTGTGCGGTTACAATGTGACCGTTTTCCAGTTCTACACGGAACATTGCGTTTGATAGTGCTTCCACTATGCTACCATCTTGTTCAATTGCGCTTTGTTTTGCCATAATTATGCTACTGCTTTTCTGTTTTTGCCGCTTTTCATTAAGCCATCGTAATGACGGTTTAATAAATACGAATTTACTTGTTGCATTGTATCGATAGCTACCCCTACCATAATAAGTAGTGAAGTACCACCGTAGAATAATGCCCATCCCTGCTGAATTCCCATTAACTTAACAACGAAGGCAGGAAATATTGCGATCAGTGCTAGGAAAATAGAACCTGGAAGGGTTATTTGGGACATGATTCGGTCTAAGTATTCAGCGGTTTGCGAACCTGGTTTAATACCAGGAATAAACCCACCACTACGCTTAAGATCGTCTGCCATTTTATTGGTTGGTACCGTAATAGCAGTATAAAAATATGTGAATATTATAATCAATATTGCAAATACCAAGTTGTACCAAAATCCGAAGATATCGCTAAAAGTAGCTTGAATGCTTTGTGATAAATCACTATCGTTTAAACTAGCTACTGCCGACGGAACAAACATAATTGCTTGCGCAAAGATAATTGGCATTACCCCAGAAGCGTTTAGCTTTAACGGAATAAACTGTCGGGCTCCAAAGATGTTTTTTTCAAAACCACCGGTTGCTGTTCTTCTTGCGTACTGCACCGGAATCTTTCTTACCGCCATTACCAACATAATTGATAATAGGATAATAACGAACCAGATAACCAACTCAATAAGAATCATAATTAAACCACCGTTTGATTCCATTACTCTCGAAACAAATTCCTGAGCGAATGACTGAGGTAAGTTTGCAATAATACCAACCATAATTAATATGGAGATACCATTACCAATACCTTTATCGGTAATTTTTTCACCTAGCCACATTGCAAATATTGTTCCAGTAACAAGTATTATAACTGAAGAAACATAGAACATTAAGCTTTGGCCCATAACAAAAGCTTCGGCTGGCACTCCCATTGCCGGAAGACCTGCAAGGTAACTTGGCGCTTGTACCAAACAGATACCGATGGTTAACCAACGCGTAATCTGATTGATTTTTTTACGACCACTCTCACCTTCTTTCTGTAGTTTTTGCAGGTATGGTACAGCAATTTGCATTAACTGTACTACAATAGATGCAGAAATATATGGCATAATACCCAATGCAAAAACAGAAGCGTTGGCAAAAGCCCCTCCTGTAAATGCGTTCAGTAAACTACCAATTCCGCCTCCATCAAATTTACCGGCAAATTGCGCTAGCATATCTGCATCGATCCCTGGAAGAACTACCTGGGCACCAAAACGATATACCAAGAGCATTCCTAGGGTAAGAAGAATACGGTTACGCAATTCTTCTATTTTCCAAACATTTTTTAAGGTTTCAATAAATTTCATCCTTAGCTGTTGTTACAATGTTACTACTTCACCTCCGGCAGCTTCAATAGCTTGTTTTGCCGAGGCAGTAAACTTGTGTGCAGATACTTTTAGTTTTGCTTTTAATTCTCCTCTACCTAAAATCTTTACCATTTCGTTCTTTCCAGCAAGACCTAAACCAAATAAGGTTTCAAAGTCAACGGCATCTTTTATTTTCTTGTCGTCAACCAATTGTTGTAGGGTATCTATGTTAATACCTTTGTACTCTTTACGGTTGATGTTTGTAAATCCAAACTTAGGAACACGACGTTGTAAGGGCATTTGTCCACCTTCAAATCCAATTTTCTTTGAATAACCTGAACGTGATTTTGCTCCTTTATGTCCGCGGGTGGCAGTACCACCTTTACCGGAACCTTGTCCGCGACCTACTCGCTTGCCTTGATTTTTCACCGATCCCTCGGCGGGTTGTAAGTTACTTAAATCCATTTTTCGTGTTTCCTTATTTAGTTTCTACTGAAACTAAGTGATTAACTTTATTGATCATACCAAGAATGCTTGGCGTATCGTCGTGCTCTACGGTCTGTCCCATTTTGTGTAGGCCCAGTGCTTCCATAGTTTGCTTTTGGTCTTTCGGGCGTTTTATAACGCTTCTTACCTTTGTTACTTTAATTTTTGCCATCGCTCTGATATTTATCCTTTAAATACTTTTTCAAGTGAAATTCCTCTTTGATCAGCAATAGTTTGCGCGCTTCGCATTTGCAATAGGGCATCAAAAGTTGCTTTTACCACGTTGTGTGGATTGGAAGATCCTTGAGATTTTGATAATACATCGTGAACACCTACTGCTTCCAAAACGGCACGTACTGCACCACCAGCAATTACTCCGGTACCAGGCGCGGCTGGAAGAAGGTTTACACGGGCTCCGCCGTATTTTCCTTTTTGTTCATGTGGAAGCGTTACCTTGTTAAGAGGAATGCGAACTAAGTTTTTCTTAGCATCTTCAATAGCTTTTGCTATTGCGCTAGCTACATCCTTAGATTTCCCAAGTCCGTGGCCTACCACACCTTTTTCGTCCCCAACAACTACAATAGCTGAAAATCCGAAGGCACGACCACCTTTGGTCACCTTGGTTACACGTTGTACACCTACCAAACGGTCTTTTAATTCAAGCCCTCCTGGTTTTACTAATTCTACGTTTTTATAATCTTGATACATAATGCTACTTAGAATTTAAGGCCACCTTCGCGTGCACCTTCAGCTAATGATTTTACTCTTCCGTGGTATAGGTAACCGCCTCTGTCAAAAGCGATGGTTTCTACACCGGCTTTAACAGCTTTTTCTGCGATTGCTTTTCCTACCATTTTTGCAGCTTCAACTTTATTTACTTTTGAAGCGTCAATATCTTTATCTCTAGAAGATGCAGCGATAATGGTTTTTCCATTTACATCGTCTATAATCTGAGCGTATATTTCTTTGTTGCTACGGAATACAGCTAAACGTGGGCGACTTTCGGTACCCTCAACCGTTTTTCTGATTCGCATGCGCAAGCGCTCTCTTCTTTCGTATTTTGATAATGCCATAACTCTATTTGTTATGCAGATTTACCTGCTTTTCTTCTTAATTGTTCACCTACAAACTTAATACCTTTTCCTTTGTATGGTTCTGGTTTACGGAAAGAACGAATTTTTGCCGCAACTTGCCCTACTAATTGTTTGTCGTGCGAAGTTAATTTTACGATAGGGTTTTTACCCTTATCAGATACGGTTTCCACTTTTACTTCTGGCGCAATGTCCAAAACAATATTGTGCGAAAAACCTAAAGCCAAATCTAATTTTTGTCCTTGGTTGCTAGCGCGGTAACCCACACCTACCAATTCTAATTGTTTGGTCCATCCGTTATTTACTCCTTCGATCATGTTATTGATCAGCGCTCTGTATAGACCGTGCTTTGCAGTGTGGTCTTTAGAATCTGAAGGGCGTTCCACCAATACGTTTCCGTCTTCTACTTTTACGGTTAGATCAGAATCAAATTCTTGAGATAACTCGCCTAATTTTCCTTTTACGGTAATTACGTTGTCTTTTACATCAACTGTAACTCCTTGTGGGATTGATACCGGGTTTTTACCTATTCTTGACATTTCTTTGTCTATTTTTTAGTAAACGTAACACAATACTTCACCACCTATGTTTTGTGCTTTTGCTTGTTTGCCTGTCATAACTCCAGATGAAGTTGAAACGATGGCAATACCAAGACCATTAAGCACACGAGGAAGCTCTGTTGAACCTGCGTATTTACGTAAACCGGGTTTACTTATTCTTTGAATTTTCTTAATTACCGACTCCTTAGAAAGTTTGTCGTACTTTAAGGCTATCTTGATGATACCTTGTGGGGTACTTTCGTCATCAAATTTATAGCTTAAAATGTAACCTTGATCGAAAAGGATTTTTGTAATCTCCTTTTTAAGATTAGACGCTGGAATCTCTACTACGCGATGCCCAGCTTTTGCAGCATTTCTAACACGCGTTAGATAATCTGAAATTGGATCTATATTCATTTATTTGAATTTGCGGATGTGGTTTTCCTTTCAGAACCTTCAACCAGTTAATTTTTGTTTTACTAAGACACACAATTGGGTGTCTTTACTTTTTTACCAAGATGCTTTGCGCACACCAGGAATTAACCCAGAATTTGCCATTTCACGGAAAGTAACACGTGAAATACCGAAAGTTCGCATATACCCTCTTGGTCTTCCGGTAAGTTTACAACGGTTGTGTAAACGCACTGGTGAGGCATTTTTTGGTAGTTTCTGCAAACCTTCCCAGTCGCCAGCTTCTTTTAGAGCTTTGCGCTTGGCTGCATATTTTGCTACCATTTTTTGTCTCTTAACCTCGCGGGCTTTCATTGATTCTTTAGCCATCTCTTAGTTCTTTTTAAAGGGTAATCCCAATTCTTGTAATAATGATTTCGCTTCTTTATCGGTTGCAGCCGAAGTGATAAACGTAATGTTCATTCCTTCAATTTTCTTCACTTTATCAATATCGATTTCTGGGAAGATAATTTGCTCGGTAATTCCTAAAGAGTAGTTTCCTCTTCCGTCAAAACCTGTTGCTTTAATTCCGTTAAAGTCACGTACCCTAGGCAAAGCCGAAGTTACCAATCTGTCTAAAAATTCGTACATACGCTCTCCACGCAACGTAACTTTCACACCAATTGGCATGCCTTTACGTAGTTTGAAGTTTGCAACGTCTTTTTTAGAGTTTGTTGAAACCGCTTTTTGCCCGGTTATCTTTGTAAACTCATCAACCGAATAGTCAATAAGTTTTTTGTCTGCTACCGCTGCACCCACTCCGCGGGAAACAACAATACGCTCCAATTTTGGTACTTGCATGACGTTTTTGTAACCAAATTCGTCGGTAAGGGCGTTAACCACTCTGCTTTTGTACTCTTCCTTAAGTCTTGGTGTATATGCCATAACTATATTGCTTGATTCGATTGTTTTGAAAACCGTACTTTTTTACCATTTTCAGTTTTATACCCTACACGTGTTGCTTTACCAGATTTTGGATCTACTAATGAAAGGTTAGAAATATGGATAGGAGCTTCTTTTTTTACGATTCCGCCCTGTGGGTTTTTCGCGCTTGGTTTCTCGTGTTTTGAAACCATATTTACTCCTTCTACGATTGCTTTGTTTTTGTCAAGGATTACCTTCATCACCTTTCCTTCAGAACCTTTATGGTCTCCGGCGGTAACTACTACTGTATCTCCTGATTTTATTTTAAGCTTTGTCATTTTAGTTTTCATATTAAAGCACCTCTGGTGCCAATGATACTATTTTCATAAATTGCTTGTCGCGAAGTTCTCTTGCCACCGGTCCGAAAACGCGTGTTCCTCTCATTTCACCCTGTGGGTTTAAAAGTACACAAGCGTTATCGTCGAAACGGATGTAAGAACCATCAGGCCTTCTAATTTCTTTTACAGTACGTACTACGACTGCTGTAGAAACTGCTCCTTTCTTAATGCTTCCGTTTGGCGTTGCTTCTTTAACAGAAACTACAATTTTATCGCCAATTGAAGCATACCTTCTTTTTGTACCGCCCAATACGCGTATGCAAAGTACTTCTTTAGCACCGGTATTATCTGCGACTTTAAGTCTTGATTCTTGTTGTAACATAACTACTTCGCTCTTTCAATTATTTCTACTAATCTCCAACATTTGGTTCTACTTAAAGGGCGTGTTTCCATGATCCTTACTGTATCGCCTTCGTTGCAATTGTTTGTCTCGTCGTGCGCAACGTACTTTTTAGTTTTTGTTACGTACTTTCCGTACATAGGGTGTTTAATTTTTTTAACCTCTGCAACTACAATAGACTTGTCCATTTTATTGCTGGTTACTACCCCTATACGTTCTTTTCTTAAGTTTCTTTTAATTTCTTCCATCTTTCAGCTGTACAATTATTGCACTTCTCTATTAGTTAGTTCCGTCGCTATTCTTGCTATCACCCTTCTTTGGGATCTTAGTTGAATTGGATTTTCCAACGGTGAAATGGTATGAGCCATTTTAAGGTCTGTATAAGCCCTTCTAGATTCAGCAAATGCTTCCTGAAGTTCTGCCGTTGATGCTTTTTTAATTTCTGATTGTTTCATCTTTTAAAAAATTATGCTTGGAAATCCCGAGACATTACAAATTTAGTTTTAACGGGAAGCTTTTGAGCTGCAAGGCGCAATGCTTCTTTTGCTGTTTCTACAGGAACACCAGATACCTCGAAAAGTATTCTTCCTGGCTTAACTACAGCAGCATAGTATTCTACAGCACCTTTACCTTTACCCATACGTACTTCAAGAGGTTTTTTGGTAATTGGTTTATCTGGAAAAATCATAATCCAAATAGAACCTTCTCTTTTCATAAAACGAGTTGCAGCAATACGAGCAGCTTCAATCTGTCTAGCTGTAAGAAATTCTGATTCCAACGATTTTATACCGAAGGTTCCGTATGCCAATTGATTGCCACGTCCGGCATCACCTTTCATACGGCCTTTTTGATGTTTACGGTATTTTGTTCTTTTAGGTTGTAACATTTTCTTTTATTTAAAAAATTACTTTCTGCGACGTGCTTTGTTGCCACCGCGTCCTGCTTGAGACCCTTTACCACCACTCTTTTTTCCTGTAGATAAACCTACTAATGGTGAAAGTTCTCTCTTTCCATATACTTCGCCTTTCATAATCCATACTTTAACACCCAATCTACCGTAGGTAGTGTGTGCCTCAACTAAAGCGTAGTCAATATCGGCTCTAAAAGTTGATAAAGGAATACGACCCTCTTTGTAAGATTCTGAACGTGCCATTTCTGCCCCATTCAAACGGCCAGAGATTTGTACCTTAATACCTTCTGCATTCATTCGCATAGTTGCCGCGATTGCCATTTTAATAGCGCGACGGTAAGAAATACGACTTTCAATCTGGCGTGCAATACTTGCAGCTACCAAATATGCGTCAAGTTCAGGTCTTTTAATCTCGTGGATGTTGATCTGTACTTCTTTATCTGTAATTTTTTTAAGCTCTTCTTTTAGCTTGTCTACTTCCTGGCCACCTTTACCGATAATGATACCGGGACGGGCAGTGGTTATAGTAACGGTTACAAGCTTAAGCGTACGCTCAATAATTACTCTACTCACACTAGCTTTGCTTAAACGCGCGTGAACATATTTTCTAATCTTGTCGTCTTCGGCCAATTTATCGCCGTAGTCGTTGCCTCCGTACCAGTTGGATTCCCAACCTCTAATGATACCTAAGCGATTCCCGATTGGATTTGTCTTCTGTCCCATTTAATTACTTGCTTTGTGTGTTATCGTTTGCTGCCAACACGAGTGTTACGTGGTTGGAGCGTTTTCTAATTCTGTGTGCGCGGCCTTGTGGTGCAGGGCGTAGTCTCTTCAACATTGTTCCTCCATCCACACGGATTTCCTTAACAAAAAGATCTGCATCTTCTATTGAAGCGTCTTCGTTCTTTTGTTGCCAGTTGTTGATGGCAGACAAAAGTAGTTTCTCCAATTTGCGTGAAGATTCTTTTGAACTAAACTTCAAAATGTTAAGTGCTTTGTCTATTTTTTCACCACGTACCAAGTCTGCCATTAAACGCATTTTTCTTGGTGAAGTGGGGCAATTGTTCAATTTAGCCATGTAAATAGTTTTCTTGGCTTCCTTGATTGCTTCTGCTCTTTCTCTTTTACGAACTCCCATGGCCTATTATTTTTTACCTTTGTTTTTAGCACCTGCGTGACCACGGAATGATCTTGTAGGTGAAAATTCTCCTAGTTTATGCCCAACCATGTTTTCTGTTACATATACAGGAACAAATTGGCGCCCGTTATGAACTGCTATGGTTTGGCCAACAAAATCTGGAGTAATCATAGAAGCACGTGACCAAGTTTTGATTACGGTCTTCTTATTATCCTCAACGTTTTGTTGAACTTTCTTGTCTAGTTTATAATGAACGAACGGTCCTTTTTTTAACGATCTTGCCATAACTTATTTCTTTCTTCGTTCTAAGATATATTTATTACTTGCTTTCGTTTTAGTACGGGTTCTGTAACCTTTTGCAGGCAAACCTTTTCTAGAACGTGGATGACCACCTGAAGCACGGCCCTCACCACCACCCATTGGGTGATCTACTGGGTTCATTACTACTGGTCTTGTACGAGGTCTTCTACCTAGCCATCTGCTTCTACCGGCTTTACCAGAAACCAACAATTGGTGGTCACTGTTAGATACGGCACCTATGGTAGCCATACAGTTTACCAAAATTAATCGGGTTTCACCTGACGGAAGTTTAACGGTAGCATATCTTCCTTCACGAGCCATAAGCTGTGCAAAAGCACCAGCACTACGAGCCATAATTGCCCCTTGACCAGGACGAAGCTCGATGCAGGAAATAATAGTACCTAAAGGAATAGCTGAAAGTGGCATTGCATTTCCGATCTCGGGAGCTACTGCGTCGCCAGAGAGGATGTTTTGCCCAACTTGTAGTCCGTTTTGTGCAATTACATATCGCTTTTCACCATCTTGATAGTTTAAAAGTGCGATAAATGCAGTACGGTTTGGATCGTATTGAATACTTGCAACAGTGGCAGGAATTCCTGCTTTGTCGCGTTTAAAATCGATAATTCGATATTTTTTCTTATGACCACCACCTATGTAGCGCATGGTCATTTTTCCTTGACTGTTTCTACCACCAGATCGTTTATTCGGAACAAGTAAAGACTTCTCCGGCTTATCGGTTGTAATGGCGTCAAAACCATTTACAACCCTAAAACGCTGACCTGGGGTGACTGGTTTTAATTTTCTTACTGACATTTGTGTCTAATTAAATCTAAGTTTCCTTAGATGTTACTGTAAAAATCTATTGTATCACCTTCCGCCACCTGTACGATTGCTTTTTTATAAGCGTTCGTTTTACCAGTTTGGACACCTGTTTTTGTATAACGGGTTTTCCTATCAGGGCGGACATTTATTGTGCGAACTTTTTCAACAGAAACTCCGTAAGCAGCCTCAACCGCTTTCTTGATTTCTACCTTATTCGCCTTGGGGTTCACTACGAAGCCAAAAACGTTTCTGTCTTCAGCATCTTTGGTAGCTTTTTCCGTAATTATAGGTTTAATTAAGATGTTCATCTTGCTTCTATTTACTTAAGTTTGTTTCAATTCCTTCCAAAGAACCTTCAAACAGCACTAAACTGTTTGCATTCATAATTTTGTAAGTACTTAATTGTGAGTTAGTTATAACTTCAGTACCTTTCAAATTGCGAGAGGACAAATATACATTATTATTTAAGTCTCCCAACACAAATAAAGATTTTTTATCATCAAGCCCTAAACTCTTTAAAACCGCGGTAAAGTTCTTGGTTTTTGGAGCGTCAAAATTAAGGTCTTCCAATACAAAAATTGCTTTGTTATTTGCCTTCATCGATAAGGCAGATTTACGTGCCAAACGCTTTAGGTTTTTGTTCAATTTAAAAGAGTAGTTACGTGGACGAGGTCCAAACATTCTACCACCACCTTTAAAGATACCAGACTTGATGCTACCCGCACGGGCAGTACCAGTTCCCTTTTGTTTTTTAATTTTTCTGGTTGAACCAGTAATTTCGGCGCGTTCCTTTGCTTTGTGAGTACCTTGACGTTGATTGGCAAGATATTGTTTCACATCTAGGTAAACCGCGTGATTGTTAGGCTCTATTCCGAACACATCTGCAGAAAGTTCTACTTTCCGACCTGTGTCTTTTCCGTTTATGTCTAATACAGCTACCTTCATTATTTCTCGATCATTACATAAGCGTTTTTATGGCCAGGAACTGCTCCTTTAACCACAAGTAGATTCTTTTCAGGAATTACTTTTAAAACTCTTAAATTTTCAACTTTTACTCTTTCGTTGCCCATTTGGCCCGCCATACGCATTCCCTTGAACACTCTCGCAGGATATGATGCGGCTCCAATAGAACCTGGTGCACGTAAACGGTTGTGCTGACCGTGTGTGGCTTGCCCTACACCGCCAAAACCGTGACGCTTAACAACTCCTTGAAATCCTTTACCTTTAGATGTACCCGCTATATCTACGAATTCTCCTTCGATAAAATGCTCCACAGTTATTGTGTCACCTAATTTGTATTCTTCTTCAAAATTCTTGAATTCGGCGACTTTGCGTTTTGCAACGGTTCCTGCTTTTTTGGCGTGCCCTTCGGCAGCTTTAGTTACAGTCTTCTTGTCATCGAAACCAAGTTGAAGAGCTTCGTACCCGTCAACCTCTTTGGTTCTGACTTGGGTAACAACACAGGGTCCTGCTTCAATAACGGTACACGGAATGTTCTTTCCGTTCTCGTCAAAGATGCTGGTCATCCCTATCTTTCTTCCAATTAACCCAGACATATTTACTTATTTATTGATTATTACTATTTAAAATTCTATTCAAAAAAACAGGGTCAAAATAAATTCAACCCTGAATATTATTTTGTTACCGTTTTTCCCCAACCATCGTTAAGGACATTTTTTTTAATTCTGAATTCAGAATTGCACTATACTTTGATCTCTACTTCTACTCCACTTGGCAACTCCAATTTCATTAGAGCGTCAATTGTTTTTGAAGAAGAACTGTAGATATCCAAAAGTCTTTTGTACGAACTTAATTGGAATTGCTCTCTACTCTTCTTGTTAACGTGCGGAGAACGCAATACTGTAAAGATTTTTTTGTGTGTTGGTAAAGGGATTGGTCCTGTTACTACAGCTCCAGTGCTTTTTACCGTCTTTACGATTTTTTCAGCAGATTTGTCCACCAAATTGTGATCGTAAGATTTTAGCTTTATTCTTATTTTTTGACTCATTGCTGATATTATTATACGTTAGCGGTTCCTTTTGCTGCAGCTATTACACTTTCAGAAATGTTTGAAGGTGTTTCGGCATAATGGGAAAATTCCATAGTTGAAGTTGCACGACCCGAAGACAATGTTCTTAATGTGGTTACATATCCGAACATTTCAGAAAGCGGCACTTCAGCCTTAATAACTTTAGCTCCAGCGCGATCGCTCATACTAGTAATAGTACCGCGACGACGGTTAAGGTCACCTACAATATCACCCATATTCTCTTCTGGCGTAAGCGCCTCAAGTTTCATAATAGGTTCAAGGATTACGGCTCCTGCTTTTTTAGCTACTTCTTTAAATCCAAGCTTTGCAGCCAATTCAAAAGACAGTGCATCAGAATCCACAGGGTGGAAAGATCCGTCTTTAAGCGTTACCTTCATACTATCTACTTCAAAACCTGCAAGGGGTCCATTCACCATTGCTTGTTTGAATCCTTTTTCAACCGAAGGGATAAATTCTTTTGGTACGTTACCACCTTTTACGGCGTTTACGAATTCCAATCCTAATTTACCTTCTTCAGCTGGCTCAAGTGTAAATACGATATCGGCAAATTTACCACGACCTCCAGATTGCTTTTTATAAACCTCTCTGTGATCTGCAACTTTTGTAACTGCTTCTTTGTACTCAACTTGTGGCTGACCTTGGTTTACTTCAACTTTAAACTCACGACGTAAACGGTCTATAAGTACATCAAGGTGAAGTTCGCCCATTCCAGAAATAATTGTTTGTCCAGAAGCTTCGTCTGTACGCACTTGGAATGTTGGATCTTCTTCGGCTAGCTTAGATAAAGCCATACCTAATTTATCTACATCTGCTTTGGTTTTTGGCTCTACCGCAACACCAATTACTGGGTCTGGGAAATCCATACTTTCCAAAATAATTGGATGTTTTTCAGCAGTTAATGTGTCTCCAGTTTTAATATCCTTAAAACCTACACCCGCTCCAATATCTCCAGCTTCAATAAACTCAATAGCATTTTGCTTGTTAGCGTGCATTTGGTAAATACGCGATATACGTTCCTTGTTGCCTGTACGGTTGTTAAGAACATAAGATCCTGCATCTAAGTGTCCGGAATATGCACGGAAGAAAGCTAAACGACCAACAAAAGGGTCTGTAGCAATTTTAAATGCAAGAGCAGCAAATGGCTCATCTACACTTGGTTTGCGCAATTCTTCTTTTTCAGTATCTGGATTTACACCTACAATACCATCTTTATCCATTGGAGAAGGAAGGTAGCGGCACACTCCATCAATTAAGAATTGAACACCTTTATTTTTAAAGGAAGAACCACATATCATTGGTATGATACTCATATCCATTACAGCAGCACGAAGCGCAGCATGCACTTCATCTTCTGTAATTGAATCTTCGTCTTCCATATATTTTTCTAGTAGGTTTTCGTCATAGGCAGCAACTTCTTCAATAAGTTTACCACGGTACAAACGCACCTCCTCTTTCATATCTTCAGGAATATCTACAACGTCAAAAGTAGCGCCAAAGGTATCATCGTGCCAAACGATAGCACGGTTCTTAACCAAATCTACAATACCTTTAAAATCAGCTTCTTCACCTAAAGGCAAAACGATTGGCACTGCATTGGATCCTAACATATCTTTTACTTGCTGGCATACTGCCAAGAAGTTTGATCCGTTACGGTCCATTTTATTTACAAAACCAATACGAGGTACTTTATAGTTATCGGCCAATCTCCAGTTAGTTTCAGATTGTGGCTCTACACCATCTACTGCACTAAACAAAAACACCAAACCATCAAGAACTCTAAGCGAACGGTTTACCTCTACGGTAAAATCTACGTGGCCAGGAGTATCTATAATATTAAAGTGGTACTCTTTTGTATTTGGCAATGGTTGCGCATTTTCCATCGGAAACTTCCACTTACAAGTAGTTGCAGCCGAAGTAATGGTAATACCACGCTCCTGCTCCTGCTCCATCCAGTCCATTGTTGCAGAACCTTCGTGAGTTTCACCCAACTTGTGGTTTACGCCCGTGTAAAAAAGTATACGTTCAGTTGTAGTTGTTTTACCAGCATCAATATGCGCGGCAATTCCTATATTTCTTGTGTATGTTAAATCTCTTCCCATTGTTTAGAATCTGAAATGTGAGAATGCTTTGTTAGCTTCTGCCATTTTATGAGTATCCATACGCTTCTTAACTGCTGCACCTTCTTCTTTGGAAGCAGCAAGAATCTCGCCTGCTAATTTAGCGGCCATGGATTTCTCGTTTCTTTTTCTTGAATACGTTATTAACCATTTCATTGCAGTTGCAATTTTACGGTCTGGACGAATTTGCATAGGAATTTGGAAGGTTGCCCCACCAACTCTACGGCTACGCACCTCTACGTGAGGCATTACATTAGAAAGCGCATCTTTCCAAAGCTCTAACGCAGTTTTTTCGTCGTCTTGTTTTTTTTCATCTACAATGTCAATTGCATCATAGAAAACTTTAAAAGCCACACTCTTTTTTCCATCCCACATCATGTTGTTTACGAAACGCGTAACCAACTGGTCGTTAAACCTTGGATCCGGTAAAAGAGGTCTTTTTTTGGCCTGTTTTTTTCTCATTTGTTGTTTTGTTAATGGTAAACGCTAAATATTTTATCAATAATTGGCGCTAAACCCGTTTTCATTTTTCTTAAAACGCAAGCGTCGCGTTTTTACTTCTTAGGGCGTTTTGCTCCGTACTTAGATCTACGTTGCGTGCGGCCTGCAACACCTGCGGTGTCTAATGCTCCACGAACAATGTGATATCTAACTCCTGGCAAATCTTTTACCCTTCCACCTCTAACCAATACTATCGAGTGCTCTTGGAGATTGTGACCCTCGCCTGGGATGTATGCGTTTACTTCCTTACCATTTGTAAGTCTTACCCTTGCAACTTTACGCATTGCAGAGTTAGGCTTCTTAGGCGTAGTAGTATATACACGCGTACAAACACCACGACGTTGTGGGCACGAATCCAAAGCAACCGATTTACTCTTCTTGGTTATTTTGGTCCTTCCTTTACGTACTAATTGTGAAATTGTTGGCATATAAAATATGTATTATTACTGTTTAAAAATAAAACACCCCTATTTTTAGGGGATGCAAATGTAGAATAATTTTTTTACTAATCAAACCATACTCAATTAATTTTCAGCACTCTTTTAATATTTTTTTTGTTTGCATATGAAATGGCAAGTTGAAACGTTAGTTTTACATCGTAAATTCGCTCTTTTTTTGAAAAATAATTGCACACTTTTTTTACTCCTTAATATATATACCTGTTTTTTCTTCGGAATTCAGGCACAGGAATTGTCGCTCTCCTTAAAAGCAGAGAAGGAAATTCCGGAAGGGGTTGTAGATTCATTGCAACTACCTGCTTCCTATAAAGATTTTATTTCGCTAAAAAATGAAACCGACACCCTACACTTAAAACTACAACGCATGGGTTTTATTGAAAGTGAATTGCTTCAACTTAAAAAAGAAAACGACAGCAGCTATACGGCCGCATTTTTTCTTGGAAGGAAGTACAACAATATAAAGGTGTACTATTCGGAAAAAGATTTTTCAAAAAAAGAACTTCAACACGTAGCCTCACAGATAGACAGCTCCTATTTTATACTTCCTTTTGAAACCATTCCAACCGCGTTAAGAAAACTTACAGCGTATAGAAACGCCAAAGGAAATGCTTTTGCCCGGGTGAGGTTAACTGCGTTCAACAACACTGGAGCCGGAAATTTAAGCGCTACACTGCTTATAGAAAACGGCAAGTTGCGCACCGTAGATTCCATTGTTTTAAAAGGGTACGAAAAATTCCCAAAAAGCTATTTAAAATACTATGCCGGGGTAAGGAAAGGCAAACTTTTTGACCAGAAAAAATTGTTAGCGCAAAACGAAAACCTAAACAGCCTAGGTTTTGTTTCGTCTATTAAGCCACCCGAAGCACTATTCCGGGAAGATTCAACCACCGTATATTTTTATTTGGAAAAAGAAGAGAACAATCTCTTTGATGGAATTTTAGGATTTGCCACCGATGAGGAATCTCAAAAATTGACGTTTAATGGCTATTTAAATTTAGAACTCAACAACAATTTAAACTACGGCGAACAGCTATTAATAAATTACAAATCTGATGGTGAAAAGCAGATTAATTTTAAAACCAAGCTCACCCTTCCCTATCTGTTTAGCTCACCATTTGGGCTCAGTGGCGAATTAATGATTTTTAAAAGAGACAGCACTTTTATCACTACAGAACAACAACTGCGTTCCACCTATCAATTAGACACTCGATCTACTTTATACGTGGGATATAAAGGATACGAATCTAGCAACCTGCTGGATGAAGTAATTGCCGGAATACCAATTGAAGATTTTACATCTCGGTTTTTTATCTTTGGCGGCAACTATAAAAAACCACAAAACCGAAAACTGTTCCCCGTAAAAACAGCAATTTATTTAGATATGGGGATTGGATCCCGCAAACAAAAAAGCGAGTCGGAGGACCAGATTGGCTTCACCTCTGTAATATCAAATATTTTTAATCTTAATTACCGCAATTCCTTGTTTGTTCAAAATAGTACGAGCGCGCTTTTTAGCGACTCATATTTAATAAACGAACTTTTTCGTTTTGGTGGAATAAACAGCATCCGCGGTTTTGACGAAAACAGCATAGACGCATCGTTATTTTCGGTACTAAATACAGAGTATCGCTACCAATTTAACGATGGGGTTTACTTACACAGTATTATAGATGTAGGTTATTTTGAAAATCAGACCATTTCCTTAAAAGAAAAGATCTACAGTTTTGGGCTCGGACTTGGCCTAAACACAAAAGCAGGAATATTTCGATTTAACATAGCTAACGGAAATAGGCAAAACACCCCTTTCAATCTTACAAACACCAAAGTACACATCAGTATTTCATCTAAATTCTAAATTACTTAGGCTTAAAACACTGATGCCCGCTAAATAAACCTAAAAATTGGCAGCAAATACTTGTGTAATTAACTTTTTATTATGATTTTTGCCGTTGGCTAATTCAAATAATTTATAAAAATGAGAACAAAGTTTAGTGGAATTTTAACGCTCTTGCTAGCGTTAGTTGTGCAGCTTACCTTCGCACAGCAAAAAACTATTACAGGTACGGTGACGGACGAAACAGGTCTGCCATTGCCTGGTGCAAACGTTATAATCAAAGGAACAAGTACTGGAACACAGTCAGATTTTGATGGAAATTACTCCATATCTGCAAATGTGGGCCAAACACTTACCTTTAGTTATGTAGGTTTTGACACCAAGGAAGTAAAAGTAGGAGCTCAAAATAAAATTGACGTTAACCTACAACCAGGTGAAAGCTTGAGTGAGGTTGTCGTTACTGGGTATTCTACAAGAAACCAAACGGTACAAAACTCAGCGGTAGTTTCAATATCTGCTGCAGAGCTTTCGCAAATGGCGCCAACTACCAGTATTGACAACATGCTGCAAGGTAAGGCGGCCGGGGTACAGGTAACTGCTGCCAACGGGAAACCGGGCCAAGGAGCTTTTGTTCGTATTCGTGGAACAGGATCTCTTGTTGCTGGTGCATCTTCTCCATTATATATAGTGGATAACGCGCCAATCAGGGAGCAAGATCTTGCAAATATCCCAAATGAGGACATTGAAAACATTACCATTTTAAAGGATGCTGCTATGACCGCTCGATACGGTTCTAGAGGGTCTAACGGGGTTGTTATTATTACTACTAAAAGTGGTAACCGTAACAAAGACGCCGTTGTGCGCTTTAGTTCCCGTTATGGTGTAACATCTAGAATTGACCCTAACTACACGATGATGACGGCTGCTGAAAAAATGCAGTACGAAGCCGAAATGTATGCGTTAGGTGTTACAGGTGCTGCTTCCCTTCCAGGTGTAACTACTGCGCCAGGATCTGCTGAGCGTCAATTTCTTCTAGATAACGAAGTAGATTGGGCAGATTTAATCTTAAAAGACGGTATTGTTCAAAACAATAGTGTATCTATTTCTGGGGGTGCTGAAAAAATGGACTACTATTTTTCTGTAACCAATGATAAAAACACAGGTATTATTGATAATATTAGTGGTTTCGAAAGAACTGGTGCACGTTTAAACGTAAACTTTGATGCTAAAGAATGGTTAACAGTTGGTGTAAATGTTGGTTATTCTAGATCTATGAGCGATGAGCCAAGAGATAGAAATAACACGCAAAACCCTTTTAGAGGTTTGCTAGATTACAATGGTTACGAAACTGAATTCGTTATTGACGATACAGGTGCTCTTGTATTGGACGAAAACGGAAATCCAATTTACAACCCAACACATACTACGTTCCCAATTAGAGGAGCATTGCTTTCAGAGCCTAGTGAAGATATGGACAACACCACTCTTGGTAGTGTAGATGCTGTTGTAACTTTCAACGAACACTGGAGCTATAACCTAAACGTTGCTGTTAACTGGTTGGCAAGAAGAAGAGAGAGCTATTCTAAGCCAGGTGGTATATTAGATGCTCTTATTGGAGATCCAACAAAACCAGGAAACAAGTTTGACGACCAACAACACAGAGTTGACTTTACAGTAAGTAACCGTGTAAACTATAACCTTTCTACAGACGACCACAACTTAAACGTTCTTGGTTTATACGAATTCAACATGAACGAATTCAACAGACAATTTGTAAGAAGTATTGGTTTCCCTTCAGCTTTGTTAACAACACAATCTAACGCGGCAGAAGTTACAGTTGGTATTACTAACAGAAACAGATTAACTTTAGTATCATACGGTGCTTTCGCAGATTACGACTTTAAAGAGCGTTATTCTATTCAAGCATCTGTACGTCGTGATGGATCATCTAACTTTGGTGAAGACGTTAAATTCGGTACTTTCTATAGTGGAAGTGTTGGTTGGAACGTAGCTAAAGAAGAATTCTTCCAAGTAGGTTTTATTAACGATTTATCTTTAAGAGGTTCTTACGGTTCAGTAGGTAACAGAAATGGATTATCTAGATATGCTTGGCAAGGAACCGTTGGTTTTGGAGCTTACCCTGGAGGTTCAAGTACAGAGCCAGATAACGTTGAAAACCGCACATTAAGCTGGGAAACAACTACTACAACTAACGTAGGTCTTGAGTTGAATATGTTCAACAACAGAGTTAGAACTGTTACCGATTACTTTATCAGAAACACAACAGATTTATTATTTAATATCCCTAAAGCCGACGAATCTGGAGTTGGTACTATTGCTGGTAACCTTGGAGACATTCGCAACAAAGGTTTAGAATTCTCTTTACAAGCTGATGTACTTCGTAACTCAGACTTAACTTGGACTTTAGGAGGTAACATCATCTTCTTAGATCACGAAATCGTGAGCCTTCCAGAAGGTGAAGATATTGATGCTGGAGATACTTTCAACATTCGTTGGAGCGAAGGCCAAAAAATCAACGAGCACTTCTTAATTAGATATGCCGGTGTTGATCCTGCAACTGGTAGATCTCAATTCTACGGAGCTGATGGCAACGTTTACTTTGCTAACGAACTACCTGCTGGTGAAAACCGTGTTTTCCAAGGAAAATCAACCATTGCAGATAAAGAAGGTGGTTTCTTCTCTAACATTACTTACAAAGGCTGGGGTCTAAGAACAGACTTCGTATTTAAGTACGGTAACTGGATTAACAACTTTGTACGTTCAGATCGCGAATCTGATGGATTAGCAATTGCTGACAACCAAGCTACCAATGCCTTTAACTACTGGCAACAACCTGGCGATACTGGTGTTCTTCCAAGCCCAATATATGCCGCTGAAGATTCAAACATTACAGGAAGTTCAGACAGATGGTTAGAAAAAGGAGATTACATACGTATGCGTAACGTTACGCTTAGCTATTCGTTCCCAAGTGCAACCCTAGATAAAACACCAATCAATTCTTTAAGAATTTATGTACAAGGACAAAACTTATTGACCTTTTCAAAATTCTGGGGAGATCCTGAGGTTGGTATTTCATCAGGAGAGACCATCGCGTTTGGAGATGCGGTAGCACCGGGTGAGGCAACTCTTTATAGCTATCCAAACACCAAATCATTCCAAATAGGTTTGGATGTTAGTTTCTAATTTTAAAAAAAATTGATACAATGAAAAAAATAATTTATAAAATAACAATTTTGGCCTTCATCGTAGGAGCTTTTACTTCTTGCGATAAGGAATTGGACCAAATACCATTTGACTCATTTGGTAATGAAAATGCATACGTTACTGCTGCAGATTTTGACAACGCTATACGCGGTGTTTACGAAAGCTTAACTAATGGTGGTTTTTACGGTGGTAGTGATGCCGGCGGAATGTTAGATGCCCCAGATGTATTATCAGACAACGTTACTTTCGCACAGAAAGGTCGTGGGTCTAGAAGAAGTTTACACAACTGGCAATATGGCGCCGCAGATGGTCCAATGTACGGACTATATTTAGGAGCTTATGAATTAATCTATAGAGCCAACCTTTTGTTAGCAAATAGCGAAGGTTTTGAAGGCGAGAACAAAGAAAATGTTGTTGCTGAAGCAAAGGCCCTTAGAGCATTAGCTCACTTTAATGTTGTTAGTTTCTACGGAAAGATACCAACACAATCTAGTGATGCTAACGGAAGCTTAGGTATTGCATACGTAACTGTACCAGATGCAGATATTGAACCTGCAAGAGAAACAGTAGGAGCTGTTTATGACCAAATTGTAACCGATCTTACTGAGGCTGCTGCTGGTATAAACGAAGAAAACGATCCAGGTCGTTTAAACAAAGATGCTGTAAATACTTTATTATCTAGAGTTTATCTATATATGGGTAAATGGCAATCTGCCATTGATGCAGCTAACCGTGTAAGCACTCCGGTTGCACCTCGTTCTGATGTTGTAGGTGTATGGGAAGATGCTAACAAATCAGGTTTATTGTTTTACATCCCTAACGAACTTCCAATTTTCGGAATTAGTGTAGGTGTTGTATGGAGCCAAGGTGGTTTAACAAACTTAATTCCTGAGTATGTAGTTTCTTACGGTCTATACACTAAATTTGCTGAGGATGATATCCGTAAAGAAGCGTATACGATGCAAGCTGCTAACAATGCTGACGGTCTTCAATTTAACGCAATCAAAAAGTTGTTCGGAAGAACAGGTCAGTCTAACGGTCAGGTTGACATCAAGATCCTTCGTGCTGCCGAAGCACATTTAAACAAAGCAGAAGCTTTGTATAACTTAGGTCAAGAAGGTCCTGCCAGAACTGCATTAGACGTTGTAAGAACTAAACGATACACTACGCCTCCAAGTGGAGAAACTGGTACCGCATTACGTGATGCCATTAGATTGGAAAGAAGACTTGAATTTGCTTTTGAATACCAAAGATGGTTCGATCTTAAACGTTGGGGCTTACCTGTAGATCGTGAAGGATTTGGTGACCTTGCCGACGGTTCTGGTACTCCATCAGATCAACAAGCACTTTCTGCTGGTAACATTAAATTCCAGATGCCAATTGCGCAAAGCTCTATGGACGTGAACCCTAACCTTGTTCAGAACCCTGGATATTAATAATTTTAAAAATCTATCAAAATGAAAAAAGTTAATATATTAATCGTTATTCTAGCTATCGCACTTGTTGCTGTTTCTTGTGAAACTTACGACGATTACGATGAAAATCGTCTGACTACCGTAGGATTTGTAACCTTAACTAAAAACATAAGCGTTCCTGAAGGCGGTTCAAAAACTGATAGCGTAAAGGTATTTGTTTCTGATTTATCAAATGTAGCCAGAACATTCTCTGTAATTACAGTTGCACCAGATACATTACCAACTGCACCTGAAAACTATACGTTTGAAAGCACAGTTACCATTCCAGCAAATACCCGTGAGGTAATGTTTGGTGTTACTGCAATAGACAATTCTATTGACGATACAAGACGTTATTTCCGTATTGCTATTAAGCCAGAACCTAATATTGTTTCTGGAGGTAGATCTCAAATAGGTGTTAAAAATTAATTTTTAATAACCTCAAGTTTATAAAACACCCCTTTTTAAGGGGTGTTTTTTTTACCTGAAATTTAACTAAAGATTACTTGAATATTCTCTTTACCTTTGCCAACACTTATTAATATCAGCACGAAACCATGAACGATAAAACAAATACTATTTTTGGAATCTACCCAATCAAGGAGGCCCTCTCTTCTCAAGTTGTTTTTGATAAGGTTTATATTCAAAAAGGAATAGAAAGCGATAAAATTGAAAGCCTAATAAAGGAGCTGGAGAAAGCCAAGGTTACCATAAATATCGTTCCATTCGAAAAATTAAACAGGTTAACCAAAGGAAATCATCAAGGTATTGTTGCTCTTACCTCGCCGGTGGCATTTCATTCTTTAGAGTCTGTTGTTGAAAAAGCCTTGGAAAGTGATAAAACCCCATTATTTTTAGTGTTAGACCAAATTACCGATGTGCGAAATTTTGGCGCCATTTTACGCACCGCGGAATGCACTGGTGTTGATGCAGTAATAATTCAAAAGTCGGGAGGCGCTCCCGTATCCGGCGATACTGTAAAAACCTCTGCTGGAGCTATCTTTAAGATTCCGATTTGCAAAGTAGATCATATTAAAGATGCAATATTCTATTTGCAAGGCTCAGGAATTACCACTGTTGCAGCAACAGAACATACATCAAACGAAATTTACGCTGTAGATTTAATTAAACCTCTGGCAATTATTATGGGTTCTGAAGGTAAAGGAGTGTCAAAATCCGTTCTTACGCTGGTTGATGAAAAAGCATCTCTTCCCCTACTTGGCGAGATAAATTCCTTAAATGTTTCCGTAGCCTGTGGTGCATTTTTATACGAAGTAACCAGACAACGACGTCAATAGCCCTAATCAGTTTCGTCTTCTTCTTTATTTTTATAGGTGTAAACTATTTTCACCGTTGGTCTATTTTGGGCTGCCATTTGTTTTATAGTAGGCTGTGGCAGAGCATCTACAGATACAGTTGGTTCAACCGGTTCTTTTGGTAATTCAATAAAGTTTCCATCCTCGTCAAACTGCTTTAAAAACGGATCGTTATCCGGATTATAACCTTCCCTTTCCCATTCGTATTTTTTGCGTTCAATTGGCTTTGTCTTAAATAAAAAGGAGAAGAAAAAACCCACAAAGAAACCCGATAAATGACCTTCCCATGATATTTCGGGATTTACAGGAAACACATACCAGAACATACCTCCGTAGAGAAAAACTACAACTAAAGCCAGCGCAGTTAACTGAAATTGTTTAGAAAAAATTCCTTTAAAAAATAAAAAAGCAACCAACATATACACTACCCCGCTTGCCCCAATATGCAACGACGAGCGACCTATTACCCAAGTAGCTAAACCTGTAAATAACAAACCAAAAAACAATACCCTCCAACGGATGTCTCTATAAAAATAGAAGAGTGCAGCAGTAAGCACAAAAAGAGGCACGGAGTTATTAAAAAGATGTTTTAAACTACCGTGGATAAAAGGACTAAAAATAATACCGCGTAAGCCTTCAACAGATCGTGGATAAACCCCAAAATAATTTAAATTGATATTAAACCGCGTTTCAATCCAATATACAACCCAAAGCACCATTACAAAAAGTAATGGGTATAATACCACATCTGAGTTATATTTTAATTGAGTTGCATTATTCATAGCAAAGTGATTACAAAAAACAATCCCTAAATCAAATTTATGATAAATTGTCAGTGAAACCGATTTATTAATGTTGTAATTTTGAAAACCATGAATACACCCCTCGCCGAACGCATCCGTCCTACCACTTTAGAAGGTTATTTGAGCCAGCAACATTTGGTGGGTCCAAAAGGTTCACTTACCTCGCAATTAAACACAGGAATGATACCTTCCATAATTTTATGGGGGCCACCGGGTACAGGAAAAACCACGCTTGCAAATATAATTGCCAATGAAAGCGGCAGACCATTTTATACTTTAAGTGCTGTAGATAGCGGCGTTGCAGCAGTACGTGAAGTAATTGAAAAAGCGAAAAAAAGCGATACCTTATTTTCAACTAAAAATCCTATTCTTTTTATTGACGAAATTCATCGCTTCAGCAAATCGCAACAAGATTCGCTGTTGGGAGCTGTAGAAAAAGGTTGGATAACGTTAATTGGCGCTACTACAGAAAATCCAAGTTTTGAAGTAATTCCTGCACTGTTATCGCGCTGTCAGGTTTATGTTCTCGAATCGTTCAGTCGGGAAGACATGGAATCTTTACTAAAACGGGCATTACAGAAAGACGAAATTCTATCGGAAAAGAATGTAACTTTAAATGAAACCGAAGCTCTCATAAGACTTTCGGGAGGCGATGCCCGAAAACTATTGAATATTTTAGAATTGGTAGTACTTTCTGAAAAATCTGAAAAAATAAATATCACCAACGAACTGGTAATGCAAAAAGCACAAAAGAATACAGTGCTTTATGACAAAACTGGCGAACAACATTACGATATTATTTCGGCATTTATAAAATCCATTAGAGGTAGTGACCCCAATGCCGCTGTTTATTGGTTAGCTCGAATGATAGAAGGAGGCGAAGACATAAAGTTTATTGCTCGAAGATTGGTTATTTTGGCTTCCGAAGATATAGGCCTTGCAAATCCGAACGCTCTTTTACTTGCAAATAGTACGTTTCAGGCAGTAACAACAATTGGATACCCAGAGGCGCGAATAATTTTAAGCCAATGCACAATTTATTTAGCCACTTCGCCTAAAAGCAATGCTGCCTACAAAGCCATAGGCGAAGCACAACAACTAGTAAGACAAACCGGCGATCTGTCCGTTCCCCTATCAGTTCGGAATGCGCCCACAAAGCTTATGAAGCAATTGGGGTACGGCAAAGAATACGAGTATGCACATAATTACGAAGGCAACTTTGTACCGCACGAATTTTTACCTGAAGAAATTAAAGGCAGTACTTTTTACAAACCTGGCAACAATCCGAAGGAAAATAGCCTTAAGGCTTATTTAAAAAATCTTTGGAAGGACAAATACGATTTTTAATTTTGAAAAAAGTACACAGTTGCTGTAGAACCATCGTTTATCGTTAGGTTTCCGGCTGCATCAAAAGACGCGTCCGATACTTTGCCGGCGGTATCCATGTATTTAACAACTTTCTCCATCAGTATTATTTTTCCCTTTAAAAGAAGTCCGTCTTCTGCAGCGGGCGATTCTTCGTATAAGGAATACCCTTCGGTTGTTTTTCTCAGTAAAAACGTTTTACCCGAATTTGAATAATTAGAAAATTTAGCGGAAGGTAAGTTATCTTCAGAAATAGCAGACGGATCAATTTTTACAGGCGTATCTACTTTTGTAGTAACGGTGTAACGAGTAGTAGTTTTAGAAGGATTTTGCAAGGCTATATTCTTTTGTTCTACACGCAACGCTTCAATGCTATTAAATGCTTTCCGAAGCGCGTCCTGATAGGTTTTATCGTATTCTTTATATTTACTTTTTCCCACTTGGCTTCTGTAGATTTCATTCGCATCGCAATCTTTCAAAACAATCTGAAGTTTTGTTCCAAACAGCGTTTTTAGCTCTTCCACATTTGCATAAAGTCCGTCGCAACGATTGGCATTGGGGGCTGCATTTGCCATATAGGCATTAAACCCGTATTTTTCAAAGTAGAATTTGGTCATTGTATTTAACTTATACTCATCATTACCCTTTAAAAAATCATATTGTTGTGGCACAACAACATAGCTGTAATCGCTCAAATTTGTACGCTGCGAAAAAATATTTGTAGAGATAAGTAAAGCGATGGCTAAAAGTAAATATGGTCTCATTCTTCGTCGATTATTATATTAAATCCTAGTTGTAAAGATACACTTTTTGCTTTGGCCAAATTACCGTAGCTCATAAGATTATCTGCCGCAAGATATAAATTAACGATACCTATATCTGCCGAAACGCCCAGCCCTACATTTGTATACGAATACGAATCTACCGTATAGGTTGCCTTTGCAGAAAGAAAATTGGTAAACCTTCTATGATAAAAAAGGGTTCCTGCCAGCTGTGGGCCCTGCGGTCTAAAAATAGAATACAGCTGCAATCCCACGTTTTGTTTATGAAGTTGCCCTCCTCCCATATTTAAACAATCGCAGGCACCAGAGCTATTAAACCGGCCAAAACCGAAATTTATTGCTGCGTTTAGCTTTAAGGGTCTAAATTGGGTGTATGCATTATTGAGTGTATCAACATCAATTTCTCGTTTTACTTCATCTTCAAGATTGTCATAATACGGAAAAGTGGACTCACCTTCGCTTAACGGTGGAAAAATAAGGTTTATACCGTCCAAAGTATAGGTTCCATGGGCACGATAGGTTTCTACATCCTTTGTATGGAAAATAGCGCCTACATCCAATGCACTGGCCGAAATTGTCCAAGCTTCGCCTATTTCGTACGAGAAGCCCAAATCTACCCCTACGCCCAGATTTCCTCCCAATAAACTTCTACCTAAAATTTCACTGGTAACCTGCGACGAATTATCTAAATCGCGCAACGGCGCATAGCCAGATGTTTCAACGGTTACATCGGCATTTTGAACTATGTGCTCGTAAATATTTTCTGAATCAGCACCGCCCAATCTCGTGGTAAAAGTTCCTGAATTATTTACGCTCCGAAAGCTAAACATGCTGGAATATATTTTAAGTCGTGCGCCCACCGTTAGCCTATCGCTTATTTGTTTATTGGCTCCAAAATGAAACACAGTTGTTAAATCGCCTGTCGTGCTAATTTCACCTAGATTAAAAGGATAATCCAGATAGTCGCGATTGCCTTCCCACGCTAATATTGCTAAGTCTTTGGGGAAATATGTTATAAAATCCAGCTCTTCATAAATACCCCCAGAAAAGTAAATATTGTTTTTTGCACGCCATCCAATATTTATAAGTTCCAATTGTACCGTGGCGGTAAAAAAATCTGAATTTTTCATTTCAAAAATCTTTTCACGAATGCGGACGTTAATATCGTCGTTCCCCTCCTTAAAAATATCGTAAGCAGTAACGCCAGAAGCCCCGCCATTAAAATGAATTTGCGATAAAAAGGGAATTCCAAAATGTTTTTTCTGAATTACTTTGCTACCGGGATTTAGCAACAACGATTGAGGAATATCGTCAAAACCGTAAAGTATTTGCTTATTTTGTGAAATAGCAAAATAGCCCACGAAACATAAAAATAGGGTAAAGAAATAGCGCATGGTTTAGTTTTCCAGATAGTAGGTTGTCTTGGATTTCAAATTTAAGCTGCCTTCCAGATTTTCGTTAGATGAATCTATCGTAACACTTACCACGACTTTATTAGCTTGTGTTAGTCGCAGTACATCTTCTCCTTCAACAATTTGGGTGTATTCGGTAATTACCGGCGCCGAAACAGCCCCCTCAAGCACAGGGGTACCGGCGACGTACGCCGTATCGTTGGCTTCACTTAAAAATTGAAAATCTACTTCAAAATTTCGTGGAATACTATTGGTAAACTTAAAATAGAAGTCGGCTTTTTTTAAATTTTCTTGAAGATTGCTGTCATCCAGAAACCGAATTTCGGTGGTATCTCTAACTGTAAAAACCGGGTTTGAAGTTAATGAGTCATAAAAACGATTGGCTTCAATATTAAAGTATATTAAGTCCAATTCCATTACGGGAGTTAGAGCAATATCTTCCGCCTGATCAAAATCGGTATCTTTTACACAAGCCGTAAACAACGCGCATGCGAGTAGTAAAATTATAACGTTATGGGATAATCTGTTCATAATTGGGGATAAAGTGCTAATTATAAACGACTATTGGTAAAGAATATTATTACAGATGGTTTTTTATTTCAGAAAGTTCGTTGATTGCAAAACTTGCAATTGAAACATTTTCCTTTCTGTAATTAAAAAATAGGGTGTGCATACCGGCGTTTTTGGCTCCCAAAATATCTGCTTCAAAACTATCGCCAATCATTATACTGCTTTTCGAATTAACCGCAGCCTTGGTTAGGGCAGTTTCAAAAATAACCGGGTGCGGCTTTTTTAAACCTGTTTCCTCGGAAGTTGTAACTGTGTTAAAATATTGTTTTATGCCACTATTTTTAAGCTTTAAATGCTGCACTTCTTCAAATCCATTTGTTATAATATGCAGTTTATATTTAGGCGAAAGATACTCCAGAATTTCTATTGCACCCATAAAAAGATGGTTGTCCACAGGAAGTTCCTCTATATAGCAATGCGCCAAAGAGTCTATAGTTTCCAAAGGAAATTTTAGTTTAAAAGTTGCGAAGGTTTCGGTTAAGCGTCCACGTCGCAATTCTTCTTTTGAAACTCTATCTTCGCGATATTTTTTCCAGTATTGAAGATTTATCGGTTCGTAAACCTTCAGAAAATCAGCCAAAGGCAATTCAATTTTATGCTTTTGAAATACTCTTTGAAACGCCAAACCAGAATTTCGGTCAAAATCCCAAAGTGTGTGGTCAAGGTCAAAAAAAACGTCTGTAATACCGCTATACTGCATATTTCTGTAGTTTTTCTGAAAAGATAGCGCGCCAAACTTTGTTGTTTGCTTCAGAAGAAAAATCCTTATTTGAAAAAATCATGGTAAAAGTACCGTTTACCTTTTCAACTTCGGCAATAGTTTGCCCAACAATTTTGTCAATATCCGAAGCGTACTTCTTTTGAAATGCAAAAGTTGTCATAGCCGCCGGATGCACTACCAATGGGGTTTTAATTTCAAAATCTAAATCGTAAAAAAGAAAAGGAGTGCAAGTTCCGGCCCTAAAGCCTATGGTATCGCGAAAAACCATCGTAAAATCTCGATACACCTCCAACTCTACCAAATGCCGGTAAATATCGGGTAAATTCACTAAAAATTCAGAATTCATAGAACTGTCCAACGCACGGTTTGTTATTTCTTCCATTCTGCGTTTTTCAGTTTTTAAAACATTGTAATTTTTTAGGGCATTGTACGAAAAAATAAGGCCCACATCCTTATAATCAGACACATATTTAATGAGTAATTTAAACTTTTGCCTGTGCGTGTTCATACTTTCATTAAATGACAAAGCATTGCCCAATAGGAAAAAAACGGTTAGTTTAAAATTACTGCGATTTGCAATATTTATCATCCACTTAAAAGTGTCTATCGGATCGCGTTTATATCCTATTAATACCTGGGTTCGGCTAATTATTTCTCTAAATTTTCCCCGAGCCAGACTGTGGAAATAACCCACCAAGGACCGAAAAAACCCCTTTTGCTTATAAGCATAAGGTTGGGCTGCTTTAATTACAGGATGGATTGCTATCTTTTTTGCAGGAAAATTAATTTCTGGAAAAGCAGATAAAAGTTTCTCTTTAAAAATGTAAGCCCAGATATCTACAATGGGCTGCTGTAAAAACCCTTCTTTATACGCCAGACTTTCGGAAGCCATAAAGCGTCCCTTTTCATCTTTAACGTGGGGTAAATACTCTTCATAGCGGGTTAGCATAAAAAAGCTGGCTGCAAAAATATCAAAAGGCAGGGTGCTAATGTTAGATACTGAAAAAAAACCGTATGTATTGTTCCATTTTTTTACCGTAACCTCGATAGCTTCCAGTCCTTGCTGTTCCAAAAGACCATCGCTTTGAAAGAACATTTCGTTCCCGAGCGGCTTTTTACCGTATGATATTTTTGGACCTGTATGTGCTATAAATTCATCGATTACCGAGGTAAAAATTACATCGATACCCAAAATACGCAGACAGATGTGCTTAAAAATATAAGAAATTCGGGGCGTAAGTTTTTGGGTGTAGATTAATAGCATAGCAGATTACAGCATATTTTCATCGGCAAAGCTAAAGTACGCTTTTTCGGTAATTATAAGGTGGTCTAACACTTTAATGTCTAAACTGTCTCCCGCCGTTTTTAATTTTCTAGTAAGCTGAATATCGGCCTGGCTGGGTTTTAAAGTTCCCGAAGGATGGTTGTGGGCCAAGATAATGCCCACAGCTCCAAGCTGTAAAGCTTCTTTAAACGCCAAACGCACATCTACAATTGTGCCCGTAATACCGCCTTTGCTTAGTTGTGCACTTTTAATGATTTTATTTGAATTGTTTAAATACAGTATCCAAAATTCCTCGTGAGGCAGCTCTCCGATTATGGGTTGTACATATTCGAAAACTGAATTGCTGGAGGTAATTTTTTTTCGTTCCAATGCCTCTCCCGCTCTTCTGCGTCGGCCAAGCTCCATAGCCGCTACAATACATATGGCCTTTGCTTGGCCTATCCCTTTAAATTGCATTAATTCAGAGATTGAACGCCTCCCGAGTTCGCTTAAATTATTACTGACTGATGATAAAATTCGCTGACTTAACGAAACGGCGCTTTCCTCGCGATTGCCCGAACCAATTAAAATAGCAATAAGTTCTGCGTTGCTTAAGGCTATATGCCCTTTAAGTAGCATTTTTTCGCGGGGCCGATCGTCTTCGTTCCAATTTTTTATGGAAAAGGAGTGATTTTCTTCCATGGTTTTTTGCGTTTCCTTAAAGATAATAAGGAATGGGGAATTGGCATAAAGTTTTGAAAATAATCTTTTTAGGCATTAATAAATGGCGATTATTCAATAAATTTATAGTTTCCAATTCGTTAATGGCCAAAAAATGAAATCGCTTTTTGATACTGAAACTTTATTAGAAATTAGAAAAAGACTAAACGCTCTTACTGAAAATTCTGAAAAACATTGGGGTAAAATGTCCGTAGGGCAGATGCTTCACCACTGTCAAGGACCATTGAATATTATGTTAGAAAAGAAAGATTATGGTATTCGTTCCAATTTTTTAGCCACCTTATTCTTTAAAAAGATGCTATATAACGACTCACCATTTAAGAAAAGTTTACCTACCGCCAGATTCTTAAAAGAAACTGAACCTAGAAATTTTACGAACGAGAAAACAAAACTCATTGCACTTTTAGACGAATTTGAAAGCAAGCGCACACAAGAAGAATGGAACGCACATCCTGGTTTTGGTTATTTTACAAAACAGCAATGGGGCCAAATGCAATACAAGCATTTAGATCATCATTTAAAGCAGTTTGGAGAATAGTTAAACGTAATTTTCATTTTGTTTTTGTAGTCAATCCAACATTTTTATAGCGCTGCTATGAGTCCTATTTTAGAAGTTGAATAAAACAGGATTCCCGGACGAGCCCAATCACCAAACAATCCACGAATGGGAGTACCTGCGGTGATCCCTCAAAGCTCCGCTTTGAAAATGAAAAGGCAGAAAAAAGTTTTTTGAGCAAGCTCAAAACTTTTTTCTGCCTTTTCATTTATTCGTGACCGCGGAGGGATTCAAACCCCCAACCCTCAGAGCCGAAATCTGATGCGCTATTCAGTTGCGCCACGCGGCCAAATTTAAGTGCTTTCTTCTCCATCTTCTCCCTGCCGCACTCTTTAAATATCTTTCTCTATCTCTAGCCTCTTCTCTTGTTAAATATTCTTCCTTATGAATAATTATCCATGGCATAAATGCCTTTGTTGATTGTGTTTTTCCAGAATTATGCTGCCTTAATCGATGCTCACAATTAATTGTCATGCCAACATACATTCTATCAAACTTAACACTATAGAGAACGTAAATGTAAAACATTACTTCACATCTTTTCTGATAAACCACAACTCTCAGAGCCGAAATCTGATGCGCCCCGCCCGAGCCTAACTGACGTTTGTCACGTTCGGACGGGTATTCAGTTGCGCCACGCGGCCAAATTTAAGTGCTTTCTTCTCCATCTTCTCCCTGCCGCACTCTTTAAATATCTTTCTCTATCTCTAGCCTCTTCTCTTGTTAAATATTCTTCCTTATGAATAATTATCCATGGCATAAATGCCTTTGTTGATTGTGTTTTTCCAGAATTATGCTGCCTTAATCGATGCTCACAATTAATTGTCATGCCAACATACATTCTATCAAACTTAACACTATAGAGAACGTAAATGTAAAACATTACTTCACATCTTTTCTGATAAACCACAACTCTCAGAGCCGAAATCTGATGCGCCCCGCCCGAGCCTAACTGACGTTTGTCACGTTCGGACGGGTATTCAGTTGCGTCACGCGGCCATAATTCTGCGTGAGCAGAAAGTTTTTTTATTAGGAAAGCCGAGACTTTACAGCTGTCGATATGGTTTTACCATCGGCTTTTCCTCCCAATTTTGCACTAGCCAATCCCATAACCTTCCCCATATCTGCCATTGAAGTTGCGCCAGTTTCAGCTATTATTTGGGCTACTACTTTATTAACTTCTTCTTCACTTAATTGTTGCGGTAAAAACTGTGCTATTACTTGAGCTTGAATTAATTCCGGTTCTGCCAAATCTTCTCGCCCCTGTTTTTTAAAAATTGCAGCACTATCCTTTCGCTGTTTTACCTGTTTTTGAAGTAGTTTTATTTCTTCTGCTTCGCTTATCTCTGTCTTCGAGCCTGTTTCGGTTTGTGCCAAAAGCAATGCAGATTTCACTGAACGCAATGCTTCCAAAGATTGTGTATCTTTCGTTTTCATTGCGGTTTTCATCGCCTCCATTATCTTCTCTTGTAAGCTCATTTTTATACTTTTTTATTGCGTACGAAGATACTTAAATATAGCTAAAACCAAAACACTACTCCCCTAGTTTTTCTTTAGAAAATTTGTAAAATAAAACCCCGAATTCAAAAAAATTAATCCGGGGTTGCTTCAAGTGTAAAAAATTTATTAATCGACGTTATCGTGCAAAAATGAATTGTTTCGGCGCAGTTCAATGTCGTCAGCATCTGTATTAACTGATGTTCTAGAAATGTTTGATTCGTTTTTAGTTTCGTTCAAATCTATCCCCATTCTTTTGTAAGCGGGTTGTTTTTCTATTTCATCAATCCTGGAAGGGCTGTTTTTAAACTTATAATTAAATTCCTTCATTTTTCGCTTCCGCTCTTCGGCTCTATCGCTTAATATTTTTGAAATAGGCGAATTCATTGGATCTTCTTCACCACTATCGGGAGCTTCTTCAATATTAGGCTCAGAAATAGTTCTTTTCTCAAAAACTATTTCCTCGTCTTCTGTTTCTTGCGCAGCTTCTTTTTTTGGTTTTGCGCTATTTAAATGGTTTTCAACCTCTTGATAATCGTCGAGGCTGTAGCGCTTTATTCCGTTGCCAGAAACTTCTGTAACAGGTACAACCTCTACGTGGTCTTTTACTTCAATTTCACTTAAATTAAAGAAAACTGTTTCTTCCTCCTTCTGCTCCTTTTTGTTAGATTTTTGAGCGTTGGCATTTATGGGCAAATCAAACATTAATATTTGATCATCGTTGTCTTGAGCTGTTTCTTGAGTAGCTTTAAACGTGTTTTCCTGTTGCTTTTTTGGTGCTTCAACAATTACAAATTCGTTTACGTTTATTTTATTTACTTCTACTTGATTAAATTCTTCAATATTGTTTGCTTTAACTTCTTCGTACGAAACTTTTAGGTTTTTTAATAATTCGGAAGTTTTAATATATCCTTCAAACGGTGGTTTTACTTCTAGCTCGGCTTCGTCAAATAGCGTGTGCTTTACAACCGTTGCTTCGGGCGCTTCGGTTTTAGTTTCTGTATTTAACGGCTTTTCTGGCAATCTGACGGGACTAGCCGTTGGTTTTGGCGTAAGGTCCTGTACCGCTTTTTGTTCATCTTCAAGGGTATGAATTATCTTTTTTGTTTCTGTATTTACTATTTCGTTCTGTTGTTCGATGTTGAAACCTGTAGCAATTACAGTAAT
Source organism: Aequorivita marisscotiae (assembly GCF_029814825.1). Taxonomy (NCBI): domain Bacteria; kingdom Pseudomonadati; phylum Bacteroidota; class Flavobacteriia; order Flavobacteriales; family Flavobacteriaceae; genus Aequorivita; species Aequorivita marisscotiae. Next base: position 258,139 of record NZ_CP122379.1, read on the forward strand.
TGAAATGGAACCTTCCAGATTTTCTTCGTCGCCCACCCCCATAATTATGTTTGCGCTATGACCCGCTTCATTCTGGATATGATCGCTTATTTCGCCTATTTCATCAATAGTAATTTCATCTGTTCCAGAAACGATAAGCAGCAATACGTTTTTGGCACCCTTTATTTTATTATCGTTTAATAGCGGTGAATCTAAGGCTTTGCCAATAGCTTCTTTAGCCCTATTGGCTCCTGAGGCCGTCGCGCTCCCCATAATTGCTGTACCACTGTTAGCCAGTACTGTTTTTGCATCGCGAAGGTCAATGTTTTGCGTGTAGTGATGTGTAATTACTTCGGCAATACCACGAGCAGCGGTGGCCAAGACTTCATCGGCTTTTGAGAAACCTGCCTTAAATCCTAAGTTTCCATATACTTCACGTAATTTATTATTATTGATAACCACCAATGAATCTACATTCTGTCGTAGTTTTTCAACTCCAATCTGGGCTTGATCGTTTCTGGTTTTTCCTTCAAATTGAAAGGGAATGGTAACAATACCCACGGTGAGAATGTCCATATCTTTCGCCATTTTTGCAATAATTGGCGCCGCACCGGTACCTGTACCACCGCCCATACCGGCAGTAATAAAGATCATTTTGGTATTGGTGGTGAGCATGCTTCTAATTTCTTCCATGCTCTCAACAGCAGATTGCTCGCCTACCTGTGGATTTGCACCAGCACCTAAACCTTCGGTAAGAGAAACTCCCAACTGGATTTTAATTGGCACCGGGCTATTTTCTAAAGCCTGTGAATCTGTATTGCATATTACAAAGTCAACTCCTTTTATGCCCTGGCTGAACATATGGTTAATGGCATTACTACCTCCACCTCCAACGCCAATAACCTTAATCACATTTGATTGGTTTTTTGGCAGGTCGAATGAAATGTTATCAAATTCTGTTTTGCTGCTCATAGTTTTATTTTTTATCGCAATTTTTATATTCTACTCCCGATATTTAATCGGTTTATACGCGATGCATCACACATCTCCGTTATTCGGCGTTGTCTAAAAATTCTTTAAACCGTTCTGCCCATTTATCAAAAAATCGTTTTGATGTTTTCTGTTCTTTGGTATTGGTTGTATCTTCATCATCCTCGTCTTCCGCTTCAGCTGCTTCCATCTTTGTGTTTTCTTCTTGCTCCTCTGCATCGTGCGGAAAATGTTTCATTAAAGATTTCTCTTTACTTTCCAAGCTATTTAACACCAAACCAACCGCAGTTGCATACATTGGACTGGTAGTTTCTGCATCGCTATCGCCCGCCAAATGCTCATTGGGGTAACCAATTCTGGTATCCATTCCGGTAATGTATTCTACCAGTTGCTTAATATGCTGAAGCTGCGCGCCGCCACCTGTTAGTACAATTCCGGCAATAAGTTTCTTTTTGGGGTCTTCGTGGCCGTAATTTTTTACTTCCATATAAACCTGCTCAATTATCTCGATAACCCGGGCATGGATAATTTTCGACAGGTTTTTTAAACTAATTTCCTTTGGTTCTCTACCGCGCAATCCAGGGATAGAGACTATTTCGTTGTCTTTATTCTCTCCAGGCCATGCAGAACCAAATTTAATTTTCAGAAGTTCAGCTTGCTTTTCAATAATAGAACAACCTTCTTTTATGTCTTCGGTAATTACATTTCCACCAAAAGGAATTACAGCGGTGTGGCGAATAATTCCGTCTTTAAAAATTGCCAAATCTGTAGTTCCTCCCCCAATATCAATTAACGCTACGCCCGCCTCTTTTTCTTCTTGGCTTAAAACAGCTTTTGCCGAAGCCAGTGGCTCTAGCGTAATTGCCGAAAGTTCCAAACCTGCGCTTTTTATACATCTTCCCACATTACGAATAGAAGAGACCTGCCCTACTACCACGTGAAAATTAGCTTCTAAACGCGCCCCGTACATCCCAATTGGCTCTTTAATTTCGGCTTGTCCGTCCACTTTAAAATCTTGTGGTAAAACGTGTAATATTTCTTCGCCCGGAAGCATAACAAGTTTGTGAACCTGATTACAAAGACGGTCAATATCTTCTTCTTTTATTACATCTTCGCCATTAGCACGGGTAATGTAGTCGCTATGTTGAAGACTTCGAATATGTTGCCCAGCAATGCCCACGACTACTTCCTTTATTTTCATACCTGAAGAAGTTTCTGCATCCTGAACCGCTTGCTGGATAGACTGTATGGTTTGGGTAATATTGTTAACAACCCCACGATGCACCCCAAGGCTTTTTGCTTTTCCAATCCCCAAAACCTCCATTTTGCCATAATCGTTTTTTCTCCCGATCATGGCAACTATTTTGGTAGTTCCAATATCCAATCCTACAGCAATATTATCGTTTTCCATGGCCTTACTTTTTTGTGGCAATTACCTGATTATCAAATTTCAGATTTACCATTTTGTACCCAAATAGCGTACTGTCTTGTTTTGTTTTTTTATAAAAAGCTTTAAAGTTTTGAAACTTCTGTGTTATATTTTCCGGTTGCCCAAAAAGCAATTTAAGTTCCGTTTTCCGAAGCTCGAAATCTAACGAACCGTCGGCGCTTCTGTTTATTCCTACAACCATTTGTTTCATAAATTCATCTTCATCAATTTTTAGCAACAAAGCGGTAACTTCATTAAAATTATTTTTTGAAGTTCCCGAAATTATAGGTACTCTCGCGGAGTAAACTGTTGATAATGGCATCATTTCGCCATCGGCATCCAGATAATAATCCGGCGAAGCAGACACTCTGCCTATAGGCCTACGCTGCTCAATCTTCGCGCCCAAGGCACCGTTTACCGACACATATACCTGAGCATCACGAACCATAGGGTTTTTCCGCAGTCTTTCCTCCATCTCCTTCAAAACTAAAGTTTCTTTACCTATGCTCGTAACCTTCTCATGATTTTGTATCAACAATTTATTAACTGTATTAAATGTGATAAACGGGCTGTTTTCATCTACAAATTGAATTTCCAATTTGCTGATTTTTCGAGCGTCATTTCGCTTTTTGGTGAAGCTGAAAAGAAACGCCAAAACTACCAGCAGCAGGATAAATTTTATGACATCTAAACTACGTTTCATTCTTCAAAATTTTTGTTAGGTTAGTAACTTCTGCGCCAATGTCTCCGGCACCAACCAATAATTTAATTTTACATTCTGACTTTAATAAAATTTCGGGCAAAGCCGATTTAAAAACCACCCTTTTTTGAATAACATTTATTTGGTCCAAGAGCCATTTTGAAGTTATGCCCTCAATGGGTTCTTCTCTTGCGGGATAAATATCTAACAATACCACTTCATCAAACTGTGAAAGGCTTTTTGCAAATCCTTCTCCAAAATCGCGGGTTCTGCTAAATAGGTGTGGCTGAAAAACTATCTGTTTGCCATCGTTCGGATACATTTCATTCACCGCCTGAAAAAGCGCGTCAATTTCTGTTGGGTGGTGCGCATAATCGTCTATCAACACCAATGCATCGGTTTTAATTTTATACGAAAAACGACGTTTTACACCCTTAAATGATGCCAACGCTTTGGGCAAACGATCGGTTGGGGAGCCTGCTAAAATCGCCATGCCCAAAGCCATGATGGCATTTGTAAGATTGTGGTGCCCAGGAAGATGAAAAACTAAATTCTCTATTCGAATATCCGGGGTTTGTAAATTGAAATTATATGCGCCGTTTTTAATCTTAACATCCTGCGCTTGGTAATCTGCATTTTCTCCAATGGCAACGGTCATGCCGTCCAATGGAAGATTCTGTTTAATAAAAACGTGTTCTTCTTTTTCGACCAAATGTGCAAAAGCCCGGAACGCATTTTCTATTTCGGAAGCATCGCCATAAATATCTAAATGATCTGCATCCATTGAGGTTATACAGGCAATGTCTGGCTGTAACTGCAGAAATGAACGGTCAAATTCATCGGCTTCCACAACTGTAATTTCACTACCGTTGTAAATAAAATTCGAATTGTAATTTTCTGCAATTCCACCTAAAAATGCAGTTACAGGCATATTGCATTCGGCCAATAAATGGCCCAAAATAGCCGAGGTGGTGGTTTTGCCATGCGTACCCGCAACCGCTAAACACAGCGTGTTTTTTGAAACTTCACCCAAAAGCTGTGCTCGTTTTACAATAGAAAATCCTTCGGCAAAGAAATAATTTAAAACTTTGTTACCCTTCGGAATTGCGGGAGTGTAAACCACCAACACATCTTCTTTTTGAATAACCTTTTTATCAATTTCTGAAATATCATCGTTAAAAGTCACCTTTATCCCTTCGGCAATTAATGCATCGGTTAAATCGGTTGGTGTTTTGTCATAACCAAATACAGCCTTCCCCTGCATGTTGAAATAGCGTGCAAGCGCACTCATTCCAATGCCGCCAATTCCGACGAAATAGAAAGTTTGTATATTGTTTAGGTTATTCAAAATTTTAGTTTTTAAGCATTATATATTTAAATTCTACATTTTTGTCAATGTCGGCGCAAGGAGTTTTTCAATTTCTGCAACTATATCCTTTGTAGCATTGGGTTTGGCTAGTTTTTTAATGTTTTCAGACAGCAATTTTTGTTTTTTTTCCGAAGCTATTAAAGCCGAAAATTCCTGTTGAAACTCAGATTCCAATTCACTTTCCTTTATAACCAATGCAGCATTTTTAGTAGCAATTGCCATTGCATTTTTGGTTTGATGATCTTCTGCCACATTTGGCGATGGAATAAATATTACGGGCTTCCCCACCAAACACAGTTCTGAAACCGAAAGAGCACCAGCTCTCGAAATAATAAAGTCTGCCGCGGCATAGGCCAAATCCATTCTGTTTAAAAATGTATGAATTTGAACCGTTTCACTTCCCTTATTTTTATAGGTTGTTTCGTAATGCTTTCCACATTGCCAAATAACCTCTAATTGCTGTTTTTTAAAAAATGGAAGCGACTTTTCCATCAGCTCATTTATTTTTCGGGCTCCTAAACTTCCTCCTAAAACAAGCACCGTTTTTTTGTCTTCTTCTAAATTGAAAAAAGCTAATGCCTCCGCTCGCTTTGATGAAACATTCAATAAATCTTGGCGCACCGGATTGCCGGTGAGTTTTATTTTTTCAGCTGGAAAAAATTTCGCCATGCCTTCATAAGCTACACAGATTTTCTGCACCTTGCCGCTTAACCATTTATTCGTGATTCCAGCGTGACTGTTCTGCTCTTGGATTAAACAAGGAATACCGCGAAAGGCAGCCACTCGCAATAAAGGGCCACTAGCAAAACCGCCCGTGCCAATTGCCAGATGGGGTTTAAACTTTTGTATAATTTTTAACGACTTCCACAAGCTTGTAATTAGTTTTAGGGGAAACGCTAAATTCTGTAGCGACAAACTACGCTGTAGCCCTGAAATCCATAAACCGGTAATTTTGTATCCAGCTTGCGGTACTTTTTCCATCTCCATTCTATCGGCTGCGCCTACAAATAAAAATTCAGCATCGGGGAAACGGGTTTTTAACTCGTTTGCAATGGCAACTGCCGGGTAGATATGCCCCCCGGTGCCGCCGCCTGATATGATGAATTTTGGTTTCACAGTTTCTTTTCTCTTTGTTCTTTGTTCTTTTCTATCTGTTCGATTAGACGCACCTCCGTGCGTCTCTACTTTTAAATCGTTTCGCTTAAAATATCCAATGGATTTTCTTCAGTTTCTTCTTTTGGCGCCACTTCGCGTTTTGCACTCACACTTAAAATCATTCCCAGTGCCATACACGTCATCCAAATAGAGGTACCTCCGCTACTAATTAATGGTAAATTCTGACCCGTAACAGGGAATAATTCCACCGCAACCGCCATGTTTATCATCGCTCTAAAAACAATGGGCAAGCCAACGCCAATGGCGAGTAATTTCCCGAAAATAGACGTAGATTTATGTGCAACAACAACTATTCTAAATAATAAAAACAGGTAAAGCACCATTAAAAACATACCACCCAATAAGCCAAACTCCTCAACAATTATCGCGTATATAAAATCTGAAGAAGATTGCGGCAAAAAGTTTTTCTGAACGCTTTTACCCGGCCCCAAACCAGCAATTCCTCCAGACGCAATGGCTATTTTTGCTTTTTCAATTTGGTAATCGGCTTCGGTATCTTTATCGTCGCTAAAATTTTCAATCCGGCTCATCCAGGTATCAACCCGATTCGGAAAAACGCCCGGAAAAGCTTTTGCTGTAAGTACGAAAAGGGTTAAAAAAAGAAGCCCCGCACCTAGAATAATACCTAAATATCGTAACGGATAACCACCAACAAATACCAGCATTACAATCATAGAAAAGAAAATGGCTGTAGTAGAAAGGTTAGCGGGTAGAATTAATGCAAGTACAAAAAATACGGGTACCCAGAGCGGTAAAATGGTTTCTTTAAACGAAACTGTTTTATCTTTAATTCGCGACAAGTATCGAGCCACATACGTCATTAAAACCACCCCCGCCAAAGTTGAAGTTTGAAACGTAATACCAACAAAGGGCAAGCGAATCCACCGACTAGCATTCGCTCCGTCAATTGTGGTGCCTTCGGCCATAGTTGCAATTAAAAGCAAGATTATTAATGGCATTGCAATAATGGAAAGCCCGCGGAAATAATGATACGGAATTTTATGAACACCATACAATATTGCAAATCCTAAAACCAAATGCGAAAAGTGCCTTAACAAATACGGCAAAGTACTTCCGTCTCCGTACAAATAAGCAAGGTTGCTGCTGGAGCTATATACTGGCAAAAAGGAGAAGAGAGCCAAAAGCCCCACAACGCCCCAAATTGCTTTATCGCCTTGTATGTAATGAAAAATACTCTTCACTTTAAATGTTTCTGGTTATATATATTTTGCAACACCGTTATATTTTTTTTTATAGGTTTCTAACGGCATCTTTAAATTGTCTGCCGCGATCTTCATAATTTTCAAACAAGTCAAAACTCGCACAAGCGGGGGAAAGCAAAACCGTGTTATTTCGTTCAGCAAGTTTATAGGCAATTTCAACCGCCATCGGCATAGAATCTGCTTCAATAATTGTATCAATAACATTTCCGAAGGCATTTATTATTTTCTGATTGTCAACGCCCAGACAGATTATTGCCTTCACTTTTTCGTTAACCAAAGGCAAAAGTTCTGTGTAATCATTACCTTTATCTACGCCGCCAACGATCCATACCGTTGGGTTTTCCATACTATCTAAAGCAAAAAATGTGGCGTTTACATTGGTGGCTTTAGAATCGTTAACATACAACACATTATTAATTTTTAATACCTTTTCCAGCCTGTGCTCCACTCCTTGAAATCCTTCCAGGCTTTCGCGGATTGTTTGTTTTCGTATTCTGAGTAAGGTGGCTACGGTAGAAGCAGCCATGGCGTTTTTCACATTGTGTTCCCCCTGTATTCCTATTGTTGCGATTGGCATAGTATATTCTGTATTATTTATTTTTATTATTATTTCGTTGTTTCTTTTATATGCGCCTTGTTTCAGTTCTTTTTTAGTTGAAAAAGGCAGCGGTTTCGATTTTATTGGGTTGTTTGAAAGCCATTTTAAAATTTCTTCATCATCTGCGTTATAAATGAAATAATCTTTCGACGTCTGATTCATTAGTATCCGAAATTTTGAAGCGATATAATTTTCGTATTTATAATCATACCTATCCAAATGATCGGGGCTCAAATTGGTTAAAACCGCTATGTGCGGCGCAAAATTTTCTATTCCATCAAGCTGAAAACTGCTTAATTCAAGTACAAAATTTTTATACGTGTCTTCGGCCACTTGTTCGGCAAAACTCTTTCCAATATTTCCACCCAAAGCCACGTTCAAGCCACCGTCGCTCAACAATTTATAAGTGAGGCTTGCCGTAGTAGTTTTACCATTGCTCCCGGTAATTCCCACAATTGTAGCCGTTGTGAATTTTGAAGCGAATTCAATTTCAGAAACCACATTTACTCCACTTTTGTGTAATTTTTGAACGATTGGCGCCGAGTCGGGAATTCCCGGGCTCTTCATTACCAAGGTCGCTGCAAAAATTTGCTCTTCGGAATGGCCTTCCTCTTCCCATTCAATCTCATTATTTATAAGAACTTGCTTGTATTTTTCCTTTAATTTTCCAAAGTCTGACACAAACACTTCAAACCCCTTCTTTTTTCCTAAAATGGCAGTTCCCACACCACTTTCTCCTCCGCCCAGAATTGCCAATTGCTGTTTCACTTTATCTAATTTTTAGTGTAACCAGTGTAATAATTGCAAGGAAAATTCCCACAATCCAAAAACGCGTTACAATTTTACTTTCGTGAAAACCTTTAATTTGGTAATGATGATGTAGCGGCGACATTCTGAAAATACGGCGGCCTTCTCCAAATCTTTTCTTTGTGTATTTAAACCAACTTACTTGGAGAACCACAGATAAATTTTCCATTAAAAATATTCCGCAGAGGATGGGAATTAACAGTTCCTTTCGAACAGCAATAGCAATTACGGCTATAATCCCCCCAATAGTTAAACTACCCGTATCGCCCATAAATACTTGCGCGGGATAGGTATTGTACCATAAAAAACCAATAAGTGCCCCCACAAATGCGGTAATAAAAATGGTCATCTCGCCCGTGTTCGGGATATACATTATATTGAGATAATCCGAAAAAATTACGTTCCCCGAAACCCAAGCAAAAAATGCCAACGTAAGTGCAATAATTGCCGATGTTCCCGCTGCCAGACCATCAATTCCGTCGGTGAGATTGGCGCCATTTGAAACAGCAGTAATTATAAAAATTACAATGGGAATAAAGATGATCCAAACATAACTTTGGTAGTTACCGCCCACCCAGCTTATTAGTTCTGAATAGTTAAATTCATTTTCCTTTACAAAAGGAATGGTAGTTAATAAAGATTTGTCCTTTACATAAAACGTATTGGTTGATTCCTTTTCAATTACGCGCGCAATTTCCGTTTCAGTTTCCGGATTTTGAACAGTTCTTTCCACTACAATATCTGGGTGCAAATACATTGTGAGTCCCACAAATAGCCCTAAACCAATTTGCCCAATAACCTTAAACTTGCCGGGCAGCCCCTGTTTATCGTTTTTAAATTTTTTAATGTAATCGTCTATAAATCCGATTACGCCCATCCAAAGAGTGGTTACTATTAAAAGAATTACATAAATATTTTCCAGTTTTGCGAAAAGTAAAACGGGAATAAGCGTAGCTAGTATTATTATAATACCACCCATAGTTGGGGTTCCGGCCTTTTCATTTTGCCCATCCAACCCAAGATCGCGAATAGACTCGCCCACTTGCTTTTTTCTTAAAAACTCAATTATCTTTTTTCCGTAAACGGTGGCAATAAATAACGACAGTATTACCGCAGCGATAGCCCGAAACGAAATAAAATTAAACAAGCCAGTGCCCGGTATGTCGTAGGTTTTATCCAAATATTCAAAAAGGTAGTAGAGCATTTGGTTATTTGTTTAAGGTGGTTAATGTTTGTTTTACAATTTTAAAATCATCAAAATCAAAGCGTTCGCCATTAATTTCCTGATAGGTCTCATGGCCTTTCCCAGCAATTAAAATAATGTCGTTTTCTTCTGCCATTTGGCACGCTGCTTTAATGGCTTCTTTCCTATTTGTAATTGAAATTGTTCTTTTATAATGCTCTGCCGGCACACCAGCTTCAATTTGTTCAATTATTTTTTCTGGATTTTCGGTTCGTGGATTATCACTTGTAAATACAACGCGCGTGCTTAAAGTAGCGGCAATTTTACCCATTACGGGGCGCTTTTGATTATCGCGATCGCCACCACAACCCACAACAGTAATTACCTGCTCATTACCCGTTCTAATGTTGTTTATAGTTTCAAGTACATTTTGTAAAGCATCGGGAGTGTGTGCATAATCAACAATTGCGGTAATTTTATTTTCTGAAATTAAATATTGAAATCTCCCATCCACACTATTTAACGTGCTCATAATCTGAAGAATTTCTAACTCCTCCAAACCTAACAATTTGGAAGCTCCGTAAATTGCCAGCAGGTTATATGCATTAAAACTACCAATCAATTTTACCCATAAATCCTGGTTATTTATTTTTATGAGTTGCCCAGTAAACTGGCTTTCTAAAATTTGCGCTTTGTAGTCTGCATATGTTTTTAAGGCGTACGTAAATTTTTTCGCCTTTGTATTTTGAAGCATCACCAAACCGTTTTTGTCGTCTATATTTACCAATGCGAAAGCGGATTTTGGCAAATTGTCAAAAAATGATTTTTTTACATCGCGGTATTCTGCAAAATCCTTGTGATAATCTAAATGGTCGTGCGACAAATTTGTGAAGATGCCCCCAACAAAATGTAATGCATCCGTTCGTTTTTGATGTATGCCGTGCGAACTAACTTCCATAAAGCAGAATTCTACCCCCGCATCTACCATTTTTCGTAAATAACTATTTATGGTCAGTGAATCGGGCGTGGTGTGCGTGGTTTTGTATTCGGTGTCGCCCACCAATATTTTTACAGTAGAAAGCAACCCTACTTCGGTTCCGGCCTTTTTGAAGAGCTGATATAAAAGTGAAGAAATTGTTGTCTTGCCGTTGGTACCGGTAATTCCAACGAGTTTCAATTCTTCTGAAGGATTACCAAAATAATTGGCAGCCATAATGGCCAAGGCACTGTGGGTATTAGCAACTTGTACGTATGTAATGCCGTTGATAATAAGATCGGGCATTGTTTCGCAAATAATGGCTAATGCTCCTTGATCGGCCGCTTTTTTAATAAATTCATGCCCGTCTGAAACGGATCCCTTTACCGCGATAAAAACATCGTTTAAAGAAACCTTTCGAGAATCAAATTGTATGTTGTTAATAGCCACAGAGGTGCTACCTACAACACTTTCGATGGTAACCTTATACAATATGTCTCTTAACAATATCACGATAAATTAAGGGTAATTAGTTGTCCTTTTTTTAGGGATTCGCCAGATTTTATAGATTGGCTATCAACGCTTCCATTGCCCACAACTTGCACTTTTAGGCCAAGGTTTTCTAAAAGCGAAACGGCATCCATACCTGCCATTCCGGTAACATTCGGAATGGTTTTAGACGGCTGCTGAAGCTTGGCGTAATACTTTTCAAAATCCATCTCAATGATTGGGTCTGGCTGTTCTATGCGCTCTACCTTATCAATATTTCGGGACTCTGTAAATATTTTCTGAGCTACGCGTTTAAACACAGGCCCAGAAACGTCTGCACCATAAAAACCTCTTTTAGTACTTGGCTTATGAATTATTACGATGCACGAATATTTGGGATTGTCTGCCGGAAAAAATCCTGCAAACGATGAAATATAGCGCGGATTACTGTTCCAGTCAGGAAACCAATATTCGGTACGGGCAGTTCCCGTTTTTCCGGCCATTGAAAAATCGGGGGAGTAGAGCGATTTGCCAGTTCCGCGTTTTACTGTATTTTTCATTATTTCCTTAATTTCATTTAAGGTTTTATCTGAACAAATTTTAGGATTAATCACTTTGGTATCATAGACCGTTACCTTTTCATTCCAAGCGCGCACCTCTTTTATAAAGCGAGGTTTCACCATTACTCCTTTATTTGCAATAGCGTTGTAAAATGTTAAGGTTTGAAGCGGCGTAAGCTGTAAGTTATAGCCATAGGCTATAGAAGGCAGCGCGTTCTTGCTCCATTTTTTATCGCCCGGCTGGGGAATCATAGGTTGGCCTTCCCCTTTAATTGCAATTCCTGTTTTTTTATCGAGATGCCAGCTTTTTAATCGGTTGATAAATTTATTCGGGTTTTTGGCATACCCATTATCAATAATTGTTGCGAGCCCAATATTAGAAGAAACTTCCAATGCCCTCGCCGCAGAAATTTTTCCATAGCCGCCGCGTTTTGAATCATTAACAGGCCTTCCGTAGAAAATTTTTCTTCCATTACCCGTATCTACAACACTACTGGTATCTATTACCTTATCTTCCAACGCAGCCATTAACGCCATAACTTTAAAAGTTGAGCCTGGCTCGTGCGATTCGCCAACTGCATAATTAAGTTTTTCGTAATAAGTGCCATTGGATGTACGCCCCAGATTAGAAACAGCCTTTATCTCACCCGTGGCAACCTCCATTACGATTACGGTACCGTGTTCGGCTTCGTAATACTCTAGTTGCTTTAATAATGCATGGTGCGCAATATCCTGTATGTTTACATTTATGGTTGAAACAATATCGTAACCATCCTGCGGCTCTATTTCGTTGTCGTCCGAAATAGGTTTCCATTGTCCCTTGGCTATTTTTTGTTTTAGCCTATGGCCCTCCTTTCCGGTAAGCAAATCGTTAAATGCGCCTTCCAAACCTACTGCGTAATATCCGGGACGATCAAAAGCTTCATCGCCCACGGTACGTTGTGCGATTTTCCCGATGGGATGTTCGCGAACGGTTCGTTGCTCTACGATGATTCCACCTTTATAGGGACCTTTTTGAAACAGCGGTAAATGCTTCACTTTTATATAATCTGAATAGCCCAAGTTTTTTACTATTAACAAATAGCGATTTTTATCTGCGCGGGCTTTTCTTAATTTATTCTGATAGTATGAAACAGGTTTTCCAAACATGCTGCTCAAGCCTTCGGATAGCGGCTTTAAATTTTGTTTGAAATCTTTCGAGGACACCGTAACCGCATCAAAACGGATATCGTATTTTGGCACCGAAGTAGCCAGTAAGCTACCGTCATCAGCATAAATATTTCCTCGATTTGCAGGAATTATAAAATTTTTGGTAGTGTTTTCCTTGGCCAAATCTCGATATTTATCGCCGTCTACAAACTGAATATTAAGCAGCTTAACGCTTATGGCAAGCGCAAATAGGAACATACATCCCGCAACGATGTACAAACGATTTAATATGTTTTTTTCCTCAAATGCCATTCTTGTATTCAGTTTCTTTTTTAATTCCTATCCGTGTTTTTTTCGTTTTATTTTACTGTTTCAATGATGCGAATGCGCTTCGGCGGATTTGACGATGGTTGCAACCCCCGACGCTCCATGGCGGCAATAATTTTACTTTCCATTCGCGACTGCATCAAAAGCATTCTAACATCTACATATTCGCTTTTCAGCTCTTTTACTTGAGCATTTAATTTTGAAATAACGTGCACTTTTTTATCGGCGCTGTGCGAACTGCTAATCATAACCAAAGCCAATACAGAAAGAAAAATGATAAAACGCCAATTTTTCAGCGCATCATCACTTACCAAAAATTTTCCTTTTATAATGTTGTAAAAACCTTCTTTCATGTTATAATTTCTCAGCTATTCTAAGTTTGGCACTTCGAGCCCTATTGTTCAATTTTATTTCTTCTTTAGTGGGAATCACAAATTTTCCCACAGCTTTAAAAGGCACCTCTACCCTTCCGAAGACATCCTTTTCTGGCTCGCCTTCAAACAAGCCGTTTCGTATGTAGCGTTTTACCAGCCTATCCTCTAGCGAATGGTAACTAATTAAACTAAGTCGCCCGCCTGGTTTTAAAACTTCGTTGGTCTGCAGCAAAAATTCTTTAAGCGCCTCTAACTCTTGGTTTACTTCTATGCGGATGGCTTGATAAATCTGAGCCAGAATTTTGTTTTCCTTATGCGCTGGCAAAAACCTACGGAGCACTGTTTTAAGCTGTTCGCTGGTCTTTATTTTTTGGTCCTGTCTAGCTTCAACTATTACCCTGGCCATTCCGGCGGCATTTCGCAATTCGCCATAATTTGAGAGCACATTGCGCAACTGAGTTTCTTCAAATTTATTGACAACAGTATAAGCCGAAAAATTACTATCGCGATTCATCCGCATGTCCAGATCGGCTTCAAAGCGTGTTGAAAAACCTCTTTCAGCTACATCAAACTGATGCGAAGAAACTCCGAAATCGCCCAAGATTCCATCAACAGTTCTATAGCCGTGAAATCTTAAAAACTGTTTCAAAAACCGAAAATTCTGATTGACCATCAAAAACCGCGGATCGTCAATAGCATTTTTCAGCGCGTCTTTATCCTGATCAAAAGCGATGAGTTTTCCGTTGGAACCCAAGTGTTTTAAGATTTCACGTGAGTGTCCACCACCGCCGAAGGTTACATCTACATACACGCCATCTGGCTTGATATTTAAACCTGAAACAGTTTCTTTTAATAAAACAGGGTTATGATACTCCATGGTCTTCTCCGCTTTTATTTCCCATCACCTCTTCGGCCAGATCGGCAAAATCATTTGCCGCATCATCAATAGCTTGCTCATATTTGTCTTTATCCCAAACTTCAACAATATTTATGGCGGAAGAGAGCACAATTTCTTTGCTAATACCCGCAAACGAAAGCAGGTCTTTAGGAATCAACAAGCGCCCGGCAGCATCGAGTTCCACCGTTTTAACGCCAGCTGTAAACCTTCTGATAAAATCGTTGTTTTTTCTACTGAAGCGGTTAAGTTCACCCATTTTTTGCATTAACGCTTCCCACTCTTTCATAGGATAAATTTCTAAACAAGGCTGAAAAACGGCACGCTTAATCACAAAGCCCTCGGGAGCCACTACAGCCAGCTGCTTTTTAAGCGGAACAGGCACCATGACGCGTCCTTTTACGTCTGCTTTACATTCGTATGTACCTATTAGATTGAGCATTGTGGAAATTCCCGATTTGCAATTTATAGTTTCAAATATATATAACTTTTACCACTTTTTACCACATTCTACCACTTTGTTGATAAGTTTTACCACATTGTAGATAACCTCAAAATTGAATTGACAAAAACAAAGGGGGCGTATAAATAGACTGTATGAAAAATTTTTGTTTACTTTTGTCATTCTAAATTGCACCAACCAAGCATGTCAGAAAACTTAAAGAAAGAAGGAAAATTTTCATATTTAGAAATAGGTGAAGGCACACCAATTGTTATCCTTCACGGTCTTATGGGCGGTTTAAGTAATTTTGATGGCGTTGCCGATTTTTTTCCACCGAAGGGCTACAAAATTCTAATCCCTGAATTGCCTATTTACAAAATGACTTTACTGCGTACTAATGTGAAAAATTTCGCAAAATACGCCGCACAGTTTATAGATCATTTGGGCTATAAAGAGGTAATTTTATTAGGAAACTCACTGGGCGGCCACATCGGACTTCTGTGCACAAAGCTATACCCAGAAAAAGTTAAAGCACTCATTATTACCGGCAGCTCCGGATTGTACGAAAGCGCTATGGGCGAAAGCTACCCCAAACGTGGCGATTACGAGTATATTAAACAAAAAGCTGAAAACGTTTTTTACGATCCAAAAATAGCAACCAAAGAAATTGTAGACGACGTTTACGAAACGGTAAACGACCGAACAAAGCTTATTCGAACGCTTGCTATTGCCAAAAGCGCCATTCGGCATAATATGGCAAAAGATTTGCCAAAAATGCACACGCCCACTTGTATTATTTGGGGGAAGAACGACAATGTAACCCCTCCCGAAGTAGCGGTAGAATTTCACGAGCTTTTACCAGATTCTGAATTATTCTGGATTGATAAATGTGGCCATGCTGCAATGATGGAGCACCCTAATGAATTCAATCAATTGCTCTACGCGTGGTTGCAAAAACGCAAATTTTAAAAGGGTTTAGATTTCTAAGAGAAACTATATTGCTCATTTAACCCACAACATCTAATTACAACAGCATGCATATTAAATCTGCGGAATTTTTAATGAGCAACAGCGATGTTGCGAAATGCCCTAAGAATCGGTTGCCAGAATACGCTTTTATTGGCCGGAGTAATGTGGGCAAGTCTTCCCTAATAAATATGCTTATGCAGCGCAAAAACTTGGCAAAAACTTCAGGTAGGCCAGGGAAAACACAGCTAATTAACCATTTTATTATTAACAAAAGCTGGTATTTGGTAGATTTGCCTGGTTACGGCTACGCCCGTGTTTCTAAAAGTAGTAAAAAAACTTTTCAGAAATTTATTACCAATTACTTCGAAAAGCGCACACAAATGGTCTTGGCTTTTGTGCTTATAGACTGCCGTTTAGAACCACAACCCATAGATTTAGAATTTATGGAGTGGATGGGCGAAAGCGGAATTCCGTTCAATATTATCTTTACCAAAGCAGACAAATTAAAGCCGAACGCTTTAAATAGAAACGTTGAGGCTTACATCCAAAAAATGCTCGAAACTTGGGAAGCAATGCCCCAATACTTTATTACATCTGCCAGTAATTTTACCGGAAGAGACGAATTACTAAATTATATTGACGAGCTAAATGCCACTGTTGGCAATCCAGATTTTTAAATGCTACTCTCCTCTTTTTAACTCTAACTTTTCGGCAAAATAATCGCAAAAATCGCGCATGGTAGCACTCATTTTTTCATCGTTTGTAGCCCGCTGAAAAGTATCTGCCATAGCACTTAAAGTTTGATGGAAAAAAATCTTCATTTCATCTACGGGCATATCTTTTGTCCAAAGGTCTATTCTAAGGCTTTCCTTATTTTTATTGTCCCAAACCGAAAGCATTACAGCTTTAGTCTCTTCGTTTGTAACCCCACCATCTTCGGCTGTCCAGTGAATTTTTTCGGGTATCTTATTTTCGTCTAAACCAACGTTTAATCGTATTTCTGAATTGTGTTTAATTGCCATTATTTCTTAGGTTTGTATTTTGAATTTGTAAAAATTTCATCAGCATTTGTAACCATTAATTGCTGAACATTTGTATCGTTATTTTTCATATAGGCACGTACAATTTTCCAGCCCAAATATTTTCCCAACATACCTGGAGATTCGTTGTCTATTTCTAAATAAAATTTTGAAAACGGTGCGGGGCTTACAAATCTGGCTGCAAGTTTTGGGTCTGTGCTATAGAGCAATTCCTTCTCTATAAAATAACGCCACATATATTCTTCATTTTCTTCGGCCCAAATGTACTCCTCTTCGGTATAGCCTATTTTTGCCGCATCGGTAGTGTTTGGAAGCCAAAGATCTTTTAAATATAATTCTTTTCCGAAGTAAACTATCTGCGCTAAAAATGTTCTTTTATTCGGTATTTTAATGTGTTGTCTGGCGTATATTTCAGCAACATCGGGCCCTATTTGAGACGGTTTCATTTCTTTCGCAATATATTTGTCTATGCCCTGGTAAAATTTATGGTCGCTTCCCAAGTAATTGTCCAATCCTATAACCAACATACTGTCTGCAAGAATTACCTTGTTTCTATAGTCAACGTCAGATGTGGCGGCAACTACTACCGGTGTTGTGAATTTTGGAAAATAATATTTTATGTGCTGAAAAAGCGGCTCGAGAATTTCTTTTAAATCCCCCTCGTTCGGAAATTGTTTTAGCACTTCCTGCTCCAACTGATTTTGTAGCGTATCGGTTAACTTTTGAACCCAGATACTATCGTGGTATTTCTCAGGAAAAAACGCGGGAAACTCCTTTTTTAATTTTGGCAAATTCTCAGGAGATGCTGCCGCAAATGCCTTATCGAAACGGATTACCTCAACATTCATCGGAATTTTTTCAATTTCCTTTTCAACCTCACTTTTAGAATTGCACGAGAAAAAAAGAACTCCAAAAAATATCGCTATCAAATATTTTATCATATAAAAAATGTTATTCTTGGTTAACGTTAATCCTTTTTATTAATTTTATCTTTAACCACTTTTGCGGTGCAAAGGTATTATTATAAAAGATTAAAAACACGGAAAATGCAGACCGAAAAAGTTATAGATTTTATTGTAAACTGGCTTAAAAGTTATGCCGAAAATGCAAAGATGGAGGGTTTTGTAGTAGGCATAAGTGGCGGAGTAGATTCGGCAGTAACCTCGGCACTCTGCGCAAAAACGGGCTTACGTACACTTTGTGTAGAAATGCCCATTCATCAGGCTGCAAACCAAGTTAGCCGCGGCCGCGAACACATTCAGTTTTTAAAAGAAAACTTCCCAAATGTTAGCAGTACGGAAGTAAATCTTACTTCGGTTTTTGAACAATTTAAGGCCGAAGTCCCTCAAACTTCAAGTCAAGCCTTAATAGATCTTTCACTAGCCAATAGCCGGGCTCGTTTGCGAATGACCACACTGTATTATTTTGCTGGAATATATCGTTATTTGGTTGCGGGAACTGGAAATAAAATTGAAGATTTTGGCGTTGGTTTTTACACTAAATATGGTGATGGCGGAGTAGATTTAAACCCCATTGCCGATTTGCTAAAAAGTGAAGTTTATACAATTGCGAAAGCATTAAATGTTCCGGAATCCATACTAAATGCAGCACCAACAGACGGTCTTTTTGGCGATAGCCGCTCGGATGAAGATCAATTAGGAGCAAGCTACGACGAACTGGAATGGGCAATGGAAATGGCGGAAAAAGGCAAGCAAAGCAACGATTTTGTAGGCAGACAACGGGTGGTTTTTGATATTTACCGGAAACTCAATAGCGCGAATCAACATAAAATGCTCCCCATTCCAGTGTGTAAAATTCCATTAAAATTAAAGCATTAACGCTACTGGTCGGATAATTTAACACTTGAACGAAACCTTTGCTATTCATTCGGTAAAGGTTTCATTCTTTCGTAATGTATTGTTAATATTACAAATTAAACTTTCCCCATTTCTCAAGTTTATATTTTTCCAAATTTGTAAATTTTCAAAGATGAAAAGAGTTGTAATTGCAGACCATCATGCTATGATTAGGGAAGGCATTTCGGTTTTTTTGAAAACTACGCATAAATATACAGTAGTTGGCAATGTTAGTCGTGGGACCGAATTAATTGAATGTATTGAAAAAACAAAGCCCGATATTTTAATTTTAGAATTGAATATTCCGGAAATTAAGGGTTTTAATACACTTCGCCACATTCACGAAACATTCCCAAAAATTAAAATTGTAATTTTTTCTTCATATCCCGAAGTAGTCTACGCGCTTCGCACCATAAAATCTGGGGCTTCTGGGTATATTCCAAAAACTGCTTCACCCGCAGAATTTTTAGAAGCTCTTAACCATGTAAATTTAGGGGGTATATTTTTAAACGATGCGCTAATTGCGGCGTATAACAATCGTAATAATAACGATACTAGCGTTATTGGGAAATACAAAAAGCTTTCGGCGAGAGAATTGGAAGTTTTAAATTTGCTTTCAGACGGAAAGCGCAATAAGGATATTGCATCCCTTCTGGAAATTAATGAAAAAACGGTGAGCACCTATAAAACGAGGCTTTTAAAAAAACTGGAAGTAAACAGTTTGGCAGAGTTAATTACCCAAGTACGGATGCTACAGTTAAGTTAAAGCACCCGGTTAAGTTTATTGGAAAGCACCTTTTTAAGACTAATATAATCTACTATTTCCTGAAGTCCAGAATCTACTTCGGCAATTTTGCCCTCTTTCATTTCTTCAGAAAGTTCGTTTATTTTTTGGGAAACCAAATGCCGGCGTAAATTAAGTATTGTTTCGCTCACCATTTGGGCTATGGTTTTATCTTTTTCTTTTACATAAATTTCCTTTCGTTCCCAGTTACTCAGCGTGTATCGTTCTTCTTCCATTAAAATATGCGTTACGGCGGTGGCCATTTCGGGTTTTAAATCGTTTATAAAAGTTTCAGCTTTTGCCTCGGGATCTTGATTAAATCTGTTTACAACTTCAAAATACAGGTTTTTGAATTCCGGATTTGTAAACTCAATTTCATCGTCCTGCAAATCGAGATAAATTTTTTCAAATACGCGCGCTTTGTGAATTTCAGGTTTCAACGAAATTTCGCCTTTTTCATCTACATCCAGTATTAAGTCTTCGAAATCTTCTTCCACATTGCCGTAGAGTAATAATAATTCAATTATTTTTTGCTCCAATTGCAATTGAACGTCTATTTTTTGAATCTTTTTTTCGGTTGGAATAACCTCAAAAGACTCCTGCTGCACCTTTGTTTTTTTAGCAGCCTCCTTTTTGTCTTTTTGAAAAATTTGCGCCAGCGTATTAAAAAGCACTTGTTCCGAAATATCCATTATACGCGAACATTCCTTTATATAAACTTCGCGCTTTATTACATCGGGAATTTTGGCAATGCTATTGACCATATCGTGAATGGTTTCCGATATTTTTATCGGATCGTTCTTGGCTTCATTTGCAAGCAGTGACGCTTTAAAAGTGATAAAGTCTTTTGCGTTTTCTTCTAAGTAAAGTGTTACATCTTCGAACGAATTTTTCCGCGAAAAGCTATCTGGATCTTCGCCTTGGGGAAAGGTGCAAATTTTTACATTCATACCTTGTTCCAAGATTAAATCTATTCCGCGAAGCGATGCTCTAAGGCCCGCAGCATCTCCATCAAAAAGAACGGTAATGTTTTTGGTAAGGCGGTTTATAAGCCGGATTTGTTCCGAAGTTAAAGCCGTTCCAGAGGAGGAAACCACGTTGTGAATACCCGTTTGGTAAAACTGAATAACATCTGTATAACCCTCAACCAAGTAGCAATTATCCTCTTTTGCGATGCTTTGTTTGGCGTTAAATATGCCATAAAGCACTTTGCTTTTGTGGTAAATATCGCTCTCGGGCGAGTTTAAATATTTTGCCGCCTTTTTATCCGAAGTTAATATTCGCCCCCCGAAACCCAGCGTACGACCGCTCATACTTAAAATCGGAAACATAACGCGACCCTTAAAACGATCGAATTGCTTTTCTTCCTTTACGATAGATAAACCCGTTTTTTCCAGAAATTCTAGCTTATAGCCTTTTTTAATTGCGTGGCTGGTAAAGGCATCCCAAGAATCTGGGGAATAACCTAACTTAAATGTTTTTATAGTTTCATCGGTAAAACCTCTTTCCTTAAAATACGAAAGTCCAATGGCTTTGCCTTCTTCGGTTTTTAATAATGTATTATGGAAATATTCCTTTGCGAATTCGCTTACCAAATACAAGCTTTCACGCTCGTTGGCCTGTATTTTGTCTTCGGGCGTTTGCTCGGTTTCCTCAATTTCAATCCCGTACTTTTTGGCTAAAAATTTAATTGCTTCGGGATAGGTGAAATGTTCGTGTTCCATTAAAAAGGAAACCACATTTCCTCCTTTTCCGCTACTAAAATCTTTCCAAATTTGCTTTACGGGACTCACCATAAAACTCGGAGAGCGTTCATCTGTAAATGGGCTAAGCCCTTTAAAGTTGCTCCCGGATTTTTTTAATTGCACAAAGTCGCCAATTACCTCTTCAACACGAGCGGTTTCAAAAACATTGTCTATGGTGGTTCTGCTTATCAAGGAAATTGTTAATACGTTAATTGGATATTGCGGTCGGTAAAAATAGCAATATATAAAAAAGAAACCTACAAGGTTTTAAAAACCTTGTAGGTTAATAATTAAACAAAATTAATAGATGTGGCTAATCTACATCAAAGCGCAAACCCAAAGATACATTGCGCTGGGCAATAGGGTTGTTCTTAAAAATTGTGTTAAGATCGTACTTGGCATATAGTGCAATTCCTTGCCAAGCTATATAACTACTGAGGCCGTAAACAAAATTATTTGTGTTGTAATCTGCTTTTAGTTTTAATTTTTGATCTTCCCCATCCTCTTCAAATTTTAACTTTTGGCGGGTACTTAAATTTATTCCTACATAGCCGCCCAAGCCAACCGTAAGTTGATTTTTGGTAGAATAACGGAAATAATCGTCGTATTCAGTTTTTTTAGACGGTCCGAATTCCAAATGAATAGGCACCACTAGATTGTCCATTCTAAATTTAGACTTTTCGAGATTTAACGGATACGTTTGCAGCTCGGTTTGTTCTCCAGTATCTACAAAAAATCTATTGTCCGTAGGTTTTAATCCGTTAAATTGAAAAGACAGTCCGTATTTAATTCGGAGCCAATTTGAATTATCGAAAACCCGTGTTTTCCACGCCCAGCCAAGTTCGGCAAAGCGGCTACCTGCTACTTTAAAATCTGAATCCTGCAAGGATTCGCCTTCAGTAATTGCGTTGTTTAAACCAAATGCAAATACGAAATCGGAGGTGGTGCGGCGGTCATATTTACGTTTTTTATTTTTAGGACCAATGTAAAGCACATTTTCATTTTCACTATCGCTAGTACCTATTCTAATGATCATTCCTGTATCATCATCTTCGTTTACTAAGGTATCGTTTCGTTTTAGCAATGCTATTTTATTATCAATAATTGCCAATCTATTTTCAATGTTTAAAGCGTGCTTTTCGGCGGCGTTTTGTTTTAAACTTTCGGCCTCGGCTTCGGTAATTTCTTCGTTGTTTAAAAGTGTATTAATCCTTTCAACTTCTGTTTTTAGCGCGTCTTTTTCCTCTTGAATTATTATTTCTTTTAGACTGCTTAAGTGTTCAATAGAATTTTTGTTGGTTGCTCCTTGTGCCTGCACATAACCGCTAGTGAGTAAACAAATGGTGAGTGCCGTGGTAATTGCGATAATTGATTTCATAACTGTTCGATTTTTGATTATTGATGATGAATTGATGAATAATTTTGTTACCTATTTTAAATCTTTCGTTTGCGCTCGAGGCAACAATTGGTCAGTCGTTTCGCTCAGAAACAGCAGTCCTTATTTTATTAAAACCTTCGCCAAGAGCGTCAAAAACCTTGTCGCGAAAACTTTTTTCGAGCTCCCACTCTACGTCTTGCAAGAGCGCAGTTGCATCTACTTTTGGATTGTTTAAAATACGTTCCGATTGAATTTCGCGGCGAGCGTTATCTAACAGCGCTTCTACTTCGGCAGCAGTTACATCTGCATTATCTTTTTGTAGTTTTTTTACTGAAGCAACTACTTCGTCTATTTTAAGATTTATATGTTTTTCATCTTCTGAAATAATTGCATTCCCTTCTTTATTAGGTTTTACATTTTCGTTCTTTGTCTGGGCAACTCGTTCATTTTGTTGAATTTTTTTGTCAATTTCAGATTTTTTAGGTGAAGGATTTTTTAACTGTATTGATTTTTCTCGTGCCGTTTCGTTTGCTTCCCTTCCAGAGGATTTTGTATTATCTTTATTTACATTATATTCTTCCTCCGAAGTTACGGGTAGCTCTGACGCTATTTTTTGGGATTCAACATTTATTGGAATTATTTCAGAATTTGTTTCCGGGTTAGGCGGTTGTATATTCTCGTTTACAATAGTATTGTTGCCTTCAAAATTATTTCTACTATAGAAAATTGAAACCAAAATTAAAATACCCACAATGCTCGCAGCGGCGTAATACCATAAGATCGGCTTTGTTTTGGGTTGCTCGGCATCTAACCTTGCTTCTAGTTTTTTCCAAGCGTTCGCGGAGGGTTTTAGCTCTCTCGCTTCCAGCTTATCGCGCATGTTGTCTTCTAATTTATAAGGTGCCATAGCTAATATTATTTTGTTGTTTTACCATATTCTGAAGCATTTTGCGTGCTTTAAACAGTTGTGATTTTGAAGTATTTTCGCTTATCTGCAATTGTTCTGCAATTTCACTGTGTTTGTATCCTTCAATTGCATAAAGCACAAAAACCGTTTTATAACCAACCGGCAAACTGTCTATCATTTTTTGAATTTCGTCCGTTTCCAATTCGGTTTCAATAAATGTGGAATGCACTGCAGAATTTTCAATTTCGGCTTCGGATGTAAAATGTAGTTTTTTATCTTTTCGAAGTTGTGTAATACTTTCGTTTACCATTATCCTGCGAACCCAACCTTCAAAACTTCCTTCGTTTTTAAAATTGTTTAAATTTGAAAACATTTTAAAAAACCCGTTTAGCATTACTTCTTCGGCCAAATCGTTGCTTTTTACATACTGCCGGCAAACTCCCAACATTTTGGGTGCAAAATGCTCAAACAATTTTTGCTGCGCTCGGCGATCGCCATTAGACGATTTGCTAATTAGCTTTGAATAATTTTTATGTAAGGGTATTATTTTCAAAATACGCTTCGCTTTAAAAGGCTTCTATTTAATAGACGCAGGTTTTTGCAGAATAGTTGCCTGAAAGAAAAAAGTTTTGAGATTTAAGTTTCTGGTTTCAGTAAAACTACTATTCAAATCTTGAGCTGACATATGGAATTAACGATACGCGAATCACTAATTAACGAATCCCGAATTAACGTCTCTACTTTTTCCTGTCTATAACGTAATTTACCATTAATACTAATGATTCTTTATAGGCCGAAGCCGGATATCCCTCCAAAAGCAAGAGTGCTTGTTGTTGGTATTCTTTCATTTTTGTAACGGCATACGCCAAACCGCCGTTATCTTTTACAAAAGCGATAACTTCCTTTACGCGCTTTTTGTCTTTGTTATAATTCTTAACCGAATTAATTAACCATTTTTTATCTTCAGAAGAAGCATTATTTAGTGCGTATATTAAGGGAAGAGTCATTTTTTGCTCCTTAATATCAATGCCGGTAGGTTTGCCGATGTGCTCGTTACCATAATCAAAAAGGTCGTCTTTTATCTGAAAAGCGGTGCCGATGAGTTCGCCAAACTTGCGCATTTTTTCAACTTCTTCATCCGATGCCATTACCGAGCGTGCGCCCATTGCACAACAAGCTGCAATTAATGTTGCTGTTTTTTGGCGAATTATTTCAAAATAAATATCTTCAGTAATATCTAACTTTCGCGCCTTTTCAATTTGTAAGAGTTCGCCCTCGCTCATTTCGCGCACGGCCACAGAGATTATTTTTAATAAATCGAAATCGTCATTATCTATAGAAAGCAGCAACCCTTTAGAAAGCAGGTAATCGCCAACGAGAACAGCAATTTTATTTTTCCAAAGTGCGTTAAGAGAGAAAAATCCGCGCCTGCGATCGCTGTCGTCCACCACATCGTCGTGTACCAAAGTAGCAGTGTGTATAAGCTCAATAACCGATGCGCCGCGATAGGTACGTTCGTTTACTTCGCCATTATTGGTCATTTTCGCAATTAGGAAAACAAACATAGGGCGCATCTGTTTCCCTTTTCTATTAACCACATAATGTGTGATTTTGTTTAATAGGGAAACTTTAGAAGACATAGAAGCGGAGAACTTTTTTTCAAAAAGCTCCATCTCTTTTTCAATGGGAAGTTTTATGCGCGAAACTATCTTCATAAAAGCTCAAAGATAGTTAAAATTGAACGACGGTTTTCACGGTGCCATCAAGTAAACGCAACAGATTTAAAAAAAGTACGGTGCATTTTAACAAAACTTTTAAAGATTGATTTTCGCATTCAAAATTAAATATTCATTATTTCAATCTTAAAAGTTATAAAAATGCAAGATGTGCGTTAATAAATGTGCGACAGACATTGAGTTAATCTTCAAAAATGCGAAATACTCAAAAGGTGTTAAAGTGACATAAAACCCCTATTGACAAAGGCTCAAGCCCTATTTTTGGGGGAAATTATTTTTAACTCCTTAATTAATATTTAAAATGAAAAAAATTACTTTATTGGCAGCATTATTTGCTGGCTTTGCGATGAGCGCACAAACAACAATTTTTGAAGACGATTTTGAAGCTTATGACGACTTCATTATTGACAATGTTGGAGATTGGACTCTAGTTGATCAAGACATGCTACCTACTTATGGATTTTCAGGTGTTACTTTTGACAACTCTGGTTACACGGGGGCATTTATTGTTTTCAACTCAACTACAACAAACCCTCCATTAGATCCAACTGCCGATTCTGATTGGACTGCTAGAAGCGGTGAAAAGGCAATGACTTCTTTTGCTGCTGTTCCAGACGGAACAACGAATGCGAACAACGATTGGCTTATTTCTCCACAAATTACATTAGGAACATCTGGAAACCTACTTTCTTTCTGGGCAAAAGCTGCTGACGCATTATACTCGAATGAGACTTTTAACATCTTAGTATCTATAGTAGATAACGACCCAACTAACTTTTCACCACTTGAAACAGGTTTAGTTCCTCAAGCAATTGACTGGGAAGAATTCACTGTTGATCTTGATTTTTACGCTGGACAAGATGTTTACATCGCTATAAACCACGTTGCTTCTGACCAATTTGGTTTCCAAGTTGATGACTTTAAAGTTACCGCTGATGTTTTAGGTGTTAACGATCAAGTTTTCCAAGGTTTCAAATACTTTGTTGCAAACAACCAATTAAACCTTTCTGCTACAACTTCTATGGAGCGTGTGGCTATTTACAATATGCTAGGTCAAGAGGTAGTTTCTCAAAAACTAGCTAACACTAATGAAACTATAAATATTTCTGGACTTCAGTCTGGTGTTTATATTGCTACTGTTTCTATTGGAGGGGCTAGCAAAACTTTCAGAATTGTTAAAAACTAATTTACATTCGGTTTTGAATTGAATTGAAAAGAGCGGCCAAAAGCCGCTCTTTTTTTATTGTTTGTTTGCTAATTGCCCACAGGCCGCATCTATATCCTTTCCGCGACTTCTGCGAACTGTTACAGGAATCCTGTTGTGTTCCAAGGCCTGAATGTAATCATCAATTATGGTAGATGAAGCTTGCTGAAAATGGCCGTCGTCTATTGGATTGTATTCAATAATATTCACTTTACAGGGTACGTATTTACAAAAAGTAACAAGCGCTTCAATCGCTTCCCAAGTATCGTTTATATCTTTCCAAACAATATATTCGTACGTAATTTTACGTTTTGTTTTACTGTACCAATATTCTAAAGCTTCGCGAAGATCTGTTAATGTAAATGCTTTTGCAAAAGGCATAATCTGCTCCCTTGTTTCCTGAATTGCGGAATGTAATGATACTGCCAAATGAAATTTTACCTCATCATCTGCCAATTTCTTTATCATTTTTGGCACACCAGAGGTAGAAACAGTAATTCGTTTTGGCGACATCCCCAAGCCTTCGTCCGAAGTTATTTTTTCTATAGACTCCAATACATTTTTATAATTCATAAGCGGTTCGCCCATTCCCATAAAAACTATGTTAGAGAGTGGTTTGTTATGGTACAGCCTACTTTCTTTATCTATGGCCACAACTTGGTCGTAAATTTCATCTGGGTTTAAATTCCGCATTCTTTTAAGTTTTGCGGTCGCACAAAACCTGCAATCTAAACTACACCCAACTTGCGAAGAAACACAGGCAGTAGTTCTACTTTTAGTAGGAATTAAGACTGATTCCACCACCAAATCGTCGTGAAGTTTAACCGCGTTTTTAATTGTGCCGTCATTACTTTTTTGAATGTGATCTACTTTAATATGATTAATAACAAAGTTGTTGTTTAAATGTGCTCGGGTTTCCTTGGAAAGATTGGTCATGTCGTCAAAACTGTGTATTCCCTTGTTCCACAGCCAATCATAAACCTGTGTGCCACGGAAAGCCTTATCGCCAATACTTTCAAAAAAATCTCTAAGTTCTTCTTTAGTAAGTGCTCGTATATCTCTTTTTTCTGAAATCATCTTGCAAAATTACTGTAATTAAAAGTAAAAAGCCTCTTTCCGTTTCAGAATAGAGGCATTTCAACTTTAAAAAATTATATATTTATTTATTAATAATTATTTTTTTCGTTATTGAGTTCTTGCTGTCTTCATCTAACAAATAGAGAAAGTATACGCCATCAGCGAGGTTGGCAACATTGATTGTATTCATTGTGTTAGACAGGGAACCCGCGTGGATACGCTGCCCCATTACATTCAGAAATTGAAAGGACAAGTGCGGAAATCTATTGTTCATTACCGTAATGGTAGTACTGGCGGGATTGGGATAAATTTTAATTTCACCAATTTGCTCAAAATCCGGAATGTTCAAAAGATTTTGAATTGTTTCCACCGTAGTTTGCCCAGAACTAATTGGGTCTAACCAATCCATTAATCGCGATTGTGCCGTATTTCCAGTATTCCAAGAAATACCAAACCTACCGTAAATATCGTATTCACCGTTGTTTGTTAATCCGTTGCAAGCCGACTGCCCTGCATATAACTGACCGATAATCCGGCCATTTTCATCAAAAAGTGGAGATCCTGAAGAGCCGCTTTCTGTTGTACCTATCTCCCAGCCATTGCCACTTCCGTGTGTGCCGCCGCCAATTAACCAAACTTGTGTGCCATTGGCATCTACTTTTTTAGCGCCAGAATTATCTCTGCAAATTTTCATTATATCTCCGTTCGGATGATGTATTCCAACTTCAAACAATGGATCGGTATCTGAGTTATCCCATCCGGCAAAAGCAACGTCCCACGAATTGGGAATTCGTTCAAAAAGTTCTACTAAGGCAAAATCACTTACGTTATTGTTAGCTTTTAATTCGGCACCGCTAATGGTAAAATTAGTTTGCAGATCTCCGCTGTCCTCTCCGGTTCCGCACACTGGCGTTGGGCTTACCCAATTAAACCGAATAGACCAAAGCGCCGGGCTGCTGTTTTCCAAACAGTGATTGGCAGTTAAAAGATAAGGTGTTTTATCGCTCTGAGTATTATTAACCAATACGGCCGAACACAAATAACCATTTCCGAGGTTTAGGAGTGCAACTGCTTTTTTCACTAAATCTTTTTTGGTGTCAAAATCACTTCCAATCGGGCAATTTACATCGTAATTACATTCACCAGAATCGTTAATGCCGCGAACACCGTCTATTAGCGCATTTACACTTCCCATTCTGTAGCCGTGAATAACACTGTTAATTTGAAGTCGCGGTGTTTCCCGTGTATGGGGAGGTTGGTAGTATTCAATCCAAATAATATCGCCCTCTACAAACCAGGTTCCCAATTGACCATTTATTCGGTTTTGCGCATTATTATAAGTTCGGGTAACATCTGTTCTATCTTGATTGTAAAGTTGAAGTCTAGCACCGGAGGGCAAATAAAAGTCATCAAAATTAATACTTAAATTTAGCGCTCTGTGCGATTGTATGGTCGTGCGCCAAATTTTCCCGCCATTGGACAGTGTGGTCCATAGCCCATTTTGTTGCATATTTAGATTTACAGGTATTTCAATACCGTAGCGCCAAGGCATGCTTTTATCTAAATCGTTTATACTGTCTTGCTGTAAAATAAGCTCTAAATCTAAGGGCGGAAGCCGTATAACCTCGGGTTGTTCTGTTAGATCAAGATCCCAGCTTTCGGGCAATTCACCGCCATTGCCTTGCGAAAAGGCAATTAGTGTGTACAAATAAATAATGAAGAAAAACGTAGTTTTTTTCATCTAGACAGCTGGTTAGTTTTTAATAAAGGAATACTAAGGTATATTTTTATTTCCACATTTGAAAATCAAACGCTTATAAAATAAAAAATCCCGATTCGCATCGGGATTTAAAGAGTGTACGCAGTGTTGCATATTAGATAATCAACATAGCATCTCCATAGGTATAAAATTTATATTTTTCCTTAATAGCTTCAGCGTAGGCTTCTTTTATAAAATCGTGTCCAGCAAATGCCGAAACCATCATTAATAAAGTAGATTTTGGCGTATGAAAATTAGTGATCATAGCATTCGCGATACTAAAATCGTACGGTGGAAAAATAAATTTATTAGTCCACCCTTTGTATGCATTTAACGAATGGTTTGTAGAAACCGAACTTTCCAACGCGCGCATTGCAGTAGTTCCCACTGCACAGATACGTTTTTTTCTTTGAATGCCCGTATTAATTACATCAACGGCTTCTGGCTTAATTTCCATTTCTTCAGAATCCATTTTATGTTTTGAAAGATCTTCAACCTCAACAGAGCTAAAAGTCCCCAGTCCTACGTGTAATGTAACTTCGGCAATATTTACCCCTTTAATTTCAAGACGTTTTAAAAGGTGTTTTGAAAAATGCAAACCGGCCGTTGGTGCTGCTACCGCCCCTTCGTTTTTAGCGAAAATGGTTTGGTAACGCTCTGCGTCTTCGGGCTCTACTTCTCTCTTAATGTATTTTGGGAGCGGCGTTTCGCCCAATTCGGTTAATTTATTTCGGAATTCCTCGTACGAACCGTCAAAAAGAAATCGCAGTGTTCTTCCGCGAGAAGTTGTATTATCTATAACTTCGGCCACAAGTGTTTCGTCTTCACCAAAATATAATTTGTTGCCAATTCTAATTTTTCGGGCAGGATCTACCAGTACATCCCAAAGTCGCGTTTCTGAATTTAATTCTCTTAATAGAAAAACTTCAATTCGCGCTCCGGTTTTTTCCTTATTTCCGAATAATCGTGCCGGAAAAACCTTGGTATTATTGGTGATTAAAACATCATCTTCTTCAAAATAATCGATAATATCCTTGAACATTTTGTGTTCAATAGTTTTGGTTTTTCTGTTTAGCACCATAAGTCGCGATTCGTCACGGTTTGGCGCTGGATACTCAGCTAATAATTCTTCTGGAAGCGTAAAGCCAAAATTTGAAAGTTTCATTCCCATAATGCGTTGTGTCTTTATATTTTAAAAGGCTGCAAATATACAACCTCCAAATAGGCGTTGTCAAGTAAATACTGGTTTATTATTTGCAAATGTGTGGTGTAGCGCAATTGTCGAGGATTTACAACTTGATTATTCGGAAAAATCACTTAAAAAACAGTTAATTCCGGCTAATTTTAAATCCTTCCAAAAATTGGGATATGATTTTGAAACCACTTCTGGGTTGTTTATTTCAAGCGGAGTTTTTACAGCAAGTGGCGCAAAGGCCATGGCCATTCTATGGTCCTGATAAGTTTCAATAATTACATTCGTATTTATGCGAGCTGCTTTTTCGAGCACTAGTGAACTGTCATCTATTTGAAGTGTTGCCCCTAATTTTTCCAATTCGGTTTTTAAGGCCTGCAGTCTGTCTGTTTCCTTAATTTTTAGCGTATGTAGTCCCGTTAATTTACAGCCAATTCCCAGACCAAAACAAGTAACAGCAATAGTTTGCGCAATATCGGGTGTATTTGAAAGATTAAATTGAATAGTTTTAGGAAGCTTATTATTGGTTTTTGAAAGTGAAATAGTTCGCTCAAAAGCATTAAAAACTGTCTTTACGCCCAATGCCTCATAAATTTGAACCAATGCCTTATCGCCCTGCAAACTATCTTCAATAAAACTGCCAAGCGTAATTTGACAATTTTCGGACAGTGCCACTAAACTGTAAAAATACGATGCCGAACTCCAATCGGATTCTACGACTATTGTATTACTTTCAACATCTTTCGCAGCAGAAATAACGATTGTATTTTCGGTAAAACTACTTTTAACACCTATACTTTTTAAAAGTGAAAGCGTCATTTCAATATACGGCACCGAAGTTACTTTTCCTTCCAAATAAATTTGTAAACCATCGGGAAACATTGGAGCTACCAGCATTAATGCAGAAATATATTGACTGCTAACATTGGCTTTTAAGGTAACTTGGTTTGTAGTGAGGTTTTTACCTTCAATCATTAATGGTGGAAACCCCTCCTGTTTACAATACGCAATATTCGCTCCCATGAATTGTAAAGCCTCAACCAGTATTCCGATAGGTCTTTCGCGCATTCGCGTACTTCCGGTAAGTGTTATTTTATAATTCTGACACGCTGAATAATACGCCGTTAAAAAGCGCATGGCCGTTCCGGCATGATGAACATCTACAGTGCCGTTTTTAATTTTTAGACCTTTTTTAAGCGCAATAGTATCATCGCTTTCCGAAAGGTTCTGGATGGTAATATTCGGAAACTGCGCCTGTAAAATCAACAAACGATTTGATTCACTTTTAGAACCGCCAATATTAATTTTTACATGTTCTAATGGAAATTTTCCTCTTTTTAGTTTGGCTTTCATTTTCCCGCATCGTTTTCCTTCAACTTTGCCCGAAATTTACCGAAAGTAACCAGAAAACCGTAGGCAAAAGCAGCAACAATAAGGGTGAGAAAAAACAACAACGGATCTCTCTCCGTAAAAAAGCCAAAATCAAAACCTTCTATTGCCCACTTTATGATTGCAAAAATTAGTGCAAAAGCGATTGCTAGCGAGAATACCGATTTCCAAAACCCCTTGGTGTTTAGAACTCTTTTAAACATGTTATTTTAGTTTTTTATTACCGTGATGCCTGTCGTGATCGCGTTTGGTTTTTAAATCTAATTTTTTTTGAAAAGCTTCTTCAATATCTACACCCGTTTGATTTGCGAGACATAACACCACAAAAATAACATCTGCAAGCTCTTCGCCCAAATCTTTATCTTTGTCGCTTTCTTTTTCACTTTGTTCGCCGTATCTGCGGGCAATAATTCGGGCCACTTCACCTACCTCTTCGGTGAGCTGTGCCATATTAGTAAGCTCATTAAAGTAGCGAACGCCGTGTTCTTTTATCCAAGTATCTACGGCTTTTTGTGCGTTTTTAATATCCATTATGCCTTTGAAAGTACAACTTTTTCGTTTTCTTTCGCGATTAAAAGTTCAAAGAATTTTTTAAGATTGCCGTATTCTTCTGCAGCGATATACGATTTATTGATTGAGAATTCCACAGAAAGTTGAATATTATTGCCTGCCTGCGAAATTAAATAACGGTAACTCCCCATATTCGTACCGAGATTATACACGGCATTCTCTGGTAGTGATTCAACTTTATATCCCTCAGGAAGCGCAATATTAAAAATGTAGCGATCTTTCATCGGGTACCCAAAATCTATAGGATACAAACGCGTCTCGGGCTTAAATGGACTCTCTTTGGTAGCCATAAAAACCATTGGCGATAAATATAGTTTCCCGGCAACGTCTTCTACAGCTCCAAAAGTTTCAAATTCATAATCTAAGGCAACCGGCTCTCCGAGCGTAATTAAATTTTCAAAATTTACTTCCGAAAGCTCGGCTTGGTTTGCATCTTTTTCTAAAGCTTTTCGGGTAGCGTCGGCATTTAAACTCTTATATTTTGCTCTGTATTTTAACGCGTAATTTCCTGTAAATCTATTTTTAGCAACTCCGGTAACCGTCATATCCGGTTTTATGGCAACGTTCACCATCGAACTTTTAACCGCGTGGGTCTGTGGGCTTAATGGCACCCAGCTAGACGTGCCATCTTTTAAAATTAAGCGTCCTTGCCAGTTCATTATGCTCGGTTTTAAAACACCAACTTCGGCCTCTTTGTTTGTGGCGTCTAATAACACCATTCCCTGTGGTAATTCTACGGCAGCGATAACGTAATTAAACCCGTTGCGCGTAGGAAACAATGGCATACCATTATCTTTTGTGCTCACCAAAACAGGATTGGCATTTATATTTGCTTTGCGTAACATGGCAATTAACATTAGGTTTATA
Organism: Aequorivita marisscotiae; assembly: GCF_029814825.1. Lineage (NCBI taxonomy): Bacteria > Pseudomonadati > Bacteroidota > Flavobacteriia > Flavobacteriales > Flavobacteriaceae > Aequorivita > Aequorivita marisscotiae. The sequence goes on from NZ_CP122379.1 coordinate 291,278, forward strand.
TCGGCCACATTACCCGAACCTTTTTTATAAGCTTCCTTTACCCCTTCGTTTGTGTAATAGCCTGTATAGCGGTTCCAAGTCATCTTGTTGAGAACAAATGAAAAAATCTTGTTAACTTTTTCTTCCTGAGAGCTCACGCCATTTAAAAGGCTGTTTAAATCGTCTTCAAAATAGTTGTCTTTATCCAATTCATTACCAAAGGAATCTACTTTGTAAATGCCCTTAGAAACATCTTCCCACGTAGTGGAATAAGTTTTCATGGAGCTTCCGGGAAAATCTACGTAACTCAATTCAAATTTTAGTCCTGTAGAATAGTTATCAATATTACCTGCGTATGACTCCTCCTTCATTGCCGGCACATCGGTTAGATCAATTGTATAAATATCTTCCTTAAATTTAAAGTCCCTTGCGCCTCCTCTATTTGTCATATTTCCATAACGGTCGTATTCGGAGCGTGAATTTGCCAAGGCGATGGTTCGATCTCTGCTAGTAGATTCAACTTTATAAGGTACCCAACCTTTTTGATGCGTTTTAAAGACGAAATATTCCGGAGATGCAAAACGTATTTCTATTTTTTCTACGGGTATGGTCTCCTGTAAACGAAACTCGTCTATGTTGCTTATAAATGGAGATTTAATACTGTATTTGTATTCAATAACGCAACCTTCGCGAACGTCGGGCATTGTAAATTTTGTTTTGTGAATGTATTTGGTGGTTTTTTCTTCAAAAACGCCATCGTTTTTAAGCTTTACTTCTTCTATTTTATTATTGCCATCTAAATAATAGGTATAAGCTTTTAGACCAATTATTTCATCTTTAGAGCTTGAAGTGCTTTGGTAAAGATCTACTTCCTTTGATGCCCAATCAAACCCTTCTTTATTGTAAATTTTTACACGTTCAAAAACATCGGTAACCATATAGAAACCGTCGTTATTTGTATATTGAAATTCAGTGTGAATTTCTCTATACAATATAGCAGCATCTGCGGTAGGATCTGTGGGGTGTTCCTTTTGAAGCAATTCTTCTTTTGAAACTTTTCCGAATTTATAATTTTGCGAAATTGAAGTGTTTACAAAGCATAACACTGCAAGTATGGTGAGGAAATTAGATTTCATAGGTAATAAATATTTATTGTACATTTTGTTTTAAAAGAATTTTTGTTTTATCAAGTCGTGCAATGGAACGAAGAAATGCACGGTAATTATCATATTCCGAAGGAGGATATTCGCCTTTATTAATGCGCATGTTTCGGTAGAATATTAATTTCTTATCTGAAGTTTCGCTAAAGCCCATTTGATATTTCCCAAATTTGGTCTCCAAAATAGTTTCTTCTGGTAAACCATCTACCACAAAATTATCGGGCAATATAACCTCAACGGTATCCGTGTGTACATATCCGTTGCCTATATACAGATTTTGCTTTCGATCTGCTATTCGTGGCGGTATATATTTATGCTGATTAAAAATATTGGCGCTAAAAAGAAAATCGTCTCCAACCGGATTGGCGTAATTGGGAATATTGAGCGTTAGTTCTTCAGTAAAAACTACGTTTTGCTTATCATTTTCAAGGTTTACATTGGCTATGGTAAATCCGTTAATATAACCCCATTTCTCTTTATAGTATTTATCTAAATCTTCTGCTTTTTGCTTTGGAAGCATATACCTATCGTCGTATTGCAATCCTTTGGAAACACTTTTAAATGCTGCCGTTACATTGCCGCTCGCATCTATGCTAACCGTTCCATTATTTTCCCGGGTGTTTTCTTCGGTTTTATAAACTGTTGTATGTACAATTTTGCCGCCATAAGGTGTAATTATAAGTACATCGCGATCGTCTGTAAAATCGCCAATATAACCGTAGGGTGTTTCTTGACTAGTACATTCCAGCCATGTAATTTTATCGTTGTCTGGAATTCCTAAAATTACGTGATTTCCTTGAATAGATGCAAAATCTTCCATAATGTCACGTTCCATGCTATCGCCATAAACAACGGTATAATACGATGGTACACCCACTGCATCTAACAGTGCTTTGGTGTAATTTGTTAATGCCTTACAATCGCCGTAACTAAGTTTATCTACTTCTGAAGCGAGCATAGGTTTCCAGCCTCCAATACCTATTTGAATACTTACATAGCGAACTTTATCCTGTACAAATTGATAGATTTTACGTGCCTTTTCTTCGTTTGTAGTATCATTGGCAACAAGATTTTTTACTTTGGCTATAGTACCGGCGGGCAGCTCCTTTACGTCCGAAAGCAAACTTTTGTACATCCAGCTTCCAAATTGTTGCCAATCATTGCCCGATCCTGCAGTTCCCTTTAAGCTAAAATTATTGAGTGCCATATATACAATTGGAAAGATTTTACTGGGCGACAGGCTGTGTTCTTCGTATCTAATTGTTTTGAGGTTAGTGGCGGTAAAGGTTATTTCATCCTCACTTTCGGTAATGGAAATATTGTAACCATCCAGATTTTGAGGTTTGATTTTTGGTTTATTTAAAGGTTCAAATTTAATTTTTAGCACACTGCTTTTGGTGCTTTCGGCATATCCGTTTAAGGGCGCCCACGGACTTAAAAATGCGGTATCGCCAGATTCTGTTTCCTTGTTAAAGACCACAATATAAGGGTAGGTTGTGGGAGTGTAGTTTAAGCCCAGCATCCGGTCGTCGCTATAAATACTGCTACCGGTACGGCTCACATCCATAAAGTCTTTCTTTTTAAAGTGTGCTATTCTTGCCCCGGAAGCATTGTAAATTTCAGCTTCAATATTTTTTACTTTAGAGTTTTCATTGTAAAAAGCATACAAACGCGTATCGCCGTTGCCGAGTTTGTTAAGTACAGCAATTACTCGATGGGTCTTCTCCTTCTTCTTTCCAAAATTGGTTACATCTACTTCTACTAACTCATCTAACAACACGCTATTGGCGTTTTGCATAAGTTCAATAGGAATAGATGCTACAGTAAATCGAGGTTGTGCATAAATATAGGCCGAGCAAAGAACAATCGCCAAGCAAAAAATATTTTTCATCTGTAATAAATTTTGTAAAACAGGGAGCTGAAATATCCAAACCAATCTTTTTAAGTACTGCAAAAAGCGAAGCTGTATATTTCACAAAATCGTTTATTGTTTGGCAATATATAAAATTTCCGAATGGTTAAAGAAAAGTTAATGAGATTATTCTCTTCTTTTTGAATCTATCCAGATTGTCACCGGACCGTCGTTTATTAATGCTACATCCATCATAGCTCCAAAACTTCCGGTTTTTACTTTTCTATTAATTTGATTTTCAAGTTGAAGCACAAATTTTTCGTAACAGGGAACTGCAATTTCCGGCTTGGCTGCGTTTATAAATGAAGGTCTGTTGCCTTTTTTAGTATTTGCGTGTAGTGTAAATTGGCTCACGACCAAACAGTCGCCATTTACATCTTGAACCGAAAGATTCATGGCATTACTTTTATCTGAAAAAATCCGTAAACGTGCAATTTTTCCTGCCAACCAGTTTATATCTTCTTGAGTGTCTTTGGCTTCAATTCCTAAAAAAATAAGCAACCCCTGATTGATTTCAGAATAGATTTCATCGTCAATAATTACCGATGCTTTTTTTACTCTTTGAATTAGTGCTCGCATATAATTTAGCTTGCTTTCCCAAGGGAAATACCAATATTTTTAGTTTTTGAATTTATAAAATTCGTAAAAGTTCTCTACATCCTTTGCACGCTATCGGGCTAGGGTGTATAAATATCTTTTCTAAAATGCTCTTCATCACCTTCTATAATTTGCAAATAGCTTTTATAGCGCGACCAGGCTAATTCTTCGCTTTCCAGGGCGTTTTTTATTGCACATTGGGGTTCTTCAATATGAAGACAGTTATTAAATTTGCAATGTTCCTTTAATTCAAAAAATTCAGGGAAGTAATCGCCCAACTCTTCTTTATCAATTTCAACAACTCCAAAACCTTTAATTCCGGGCGTATCTATAATTTGTCCGCCAAAGGAAAGATCGAACATTTCGGCAAAAGTAGTTGTGTGCTGGCCCTGTAAATGTTGTTCAGAAATTTTTGATGTTTTTAATGACAAACCCGGCTCAATAGAATTGATTAAAGTAGATTTGCCTACCCCGCTATGCCCAGAAAACATTGTAACTTTATCTTGCATCAGCAGTTTTACCTTGTCTATATTTTTACCCGTTATGGCCGAAATTCCTATACATTCATATCCTATTTTTCTATATAGGGCGGCGAGTATCTTTATTTCTAGCAATTCATCTTCGTCATAGAGATCAATTTTATTAAAAAGAAGCACAGCTTTAATATCGTACGCTTCGGCGGTAACCAAAAAACGATCTATAAATGTGGTAAAGGTGGGTGGGTTATTTAGCGTTATCACTAAAAAAGCAATATCTATATTGGCAGCAATAATGTGGGTTTGTTTTGAAAGATTTACCGATTTGCGAATAATATAATTATCGCGCTCCTCAATATGTTTAATAACCCCAACGGTTTCGTCGCCCTTGGTTTCAATATCAAAATTAACGTGGTCGCCCACTGCTACGGGGTTTGTGCTTTTAATACCCCCAATACGGAATTTACCTTTTATACGGCAATTGTAAAAAGTTCCGTTTTCTGCCTTTACAGAATACCAGCTGCCAGTAGATTTATAAACAAGGCCTTTCATTTGGCAAAGTTGCAAAACTTTTCAATCATTTATCACCTTTTTTTGATGGTTAATTGATTCTTGATGAATGGCTTTAAATATTCGTAAAATAAACTCTTCACTTAATTTGTTCTCTTCGCCTTCCAGGATCATTCTCCCTAAAATTTCGTTCCATCTTTTTGTTTGAAGAATGGCAACGTTGTTTTTCTTTTTAAGCAAACCAATATCATCGGCTATTTTCATACGTTTTCCCAAAGAGTCTAATAATTGATGATCCAAAACATCAATTTGGGTACGTAAGGTATTCAGTTTGTTTTTAAACTCTACTGCATCGCCTTCTTGTTTTCTAATTTTTAGATCTACGGTCATTTGCTCCAAAGCCTTTGGCGTAATTTGTTGTGCGGCATCGCTCCAAGCGTTATCGGGATCGTGATGTGTTTCTATCATTAATCCGTCGTAATTTAAATCAAGTGCCGTTTGGCATAGATCAAAAATTATATCTCTGCGTCCCGCGATGTGCGATGGATCTAAAATAAGCGGCAAATCGGGGAATTCGTTTTGCAGATCTATTGGTATTTGCCATTCGGGATTGTTGCGGTAGCGCGTTTTTTCGTAAGTAGAAAAACCACGGTGAATAACGCCCAATTTAGTTATTCCTGCAGCGTAAAATCGCTCTACGGCTCCGAGCCATAAAGCTAAATCGGGGTTTACAGGATTTTTTACTAAAACAATTTTATCGGTTCCTTTTACGGCATCGGCAATTTCCTGAACAATAAAAGGCGAAACTGTTGTTCGCGCGCCAATCCAAAGTATATCTACATCGTGTTTTAAAGCCAAATCTACGTGGTTGGCATTTGCAACTTCGGTGGTTATCATTAACCCTGTTTCCTGTTTGGCTTTTTGCAACCATTTTAGCCCCAAAGCGCCCACGCCCTCAAAATTTCCAGGACGCGTACGGGGTTTCCATATTCCCGCGCGTAAAACAGTAGTGTCCGTTTTTTTTAATTGATGCGCTATTTTTAAAACTTGTTCTTCGGTTTCTGCACTGCAAGGCCCTGCAATAACCAAGGGGTGCGAAAGTTTCATTGCGGCTAACCAATTGCGTAATTCTTTATTATTCTCCATGCACTATATGTTTTGCAAGATTGCTAGGTGTATTTTCAAGATTCTGTTTGTAAATGCCCAATACTTTTAATTCTTCCACCGTTTTTTTAAGTATGGTAATTACTTCTGAAAAAAATGTACGGTCTTCAAATAAAACATCTACAAAGAAAGCATATTGCCACGGTTTTTCTGGAATTGGCAAGGATTGAATTTTTGTAAGATTTATTTTAAAGGTTTGAAGCAACTGCAAAACATTTGAAAGACTACCTACCTCGTGGTCCAAAATAAATTTAAGCGAAGCTTTATTGGCCGCTATTGGCGAGGCTTCGGTAGATCTGCCAAGCACTACAAACCTGGTTTTATCTACTTTAATACTCTGCAAGTGGCTGTCTAATATCTGTAATCCGTACCGTTCGGCTACCTGTTTACCGGCGATAGCTGCCACGCCTTTTAAATTTCCGTCTCGTATTTTTTTAGCTTCAGAAGCCGTATCTTTTCCCTCTACAATTTTACAATGTGGTTGAACGCGCATTAAGTAATCTTTACATTGTTGTAATGCCACGGGATGCGAATGTATTTCGTTTATAGTATGCAGTGTTTCACCTTCCAAAGCCATTAAATACATATCTATATTTAAAAAAACCTCATCGAGAATTTGCAAATTTTCGCGATCAATTAAAGTGTAATTTGGTAAAATTGATCCGGCGATGGAGTTTTCAATTGCAATTACGCCAAAATCTGCACTCAGGTTTGCAATTGTTCCTGTTACTTTATTAAAACTGTCACACGGCATTAACGTTACGTTGTTGTTCGGAAAAAGTTTTTGAACGGCAAGATGATGAAAGGAGCTTTCTATTCCTTGAATGGCTATTTTAATACTCATACAAAACTGGTTTTAGGTTAAAAAAAAAGTCCCGGAAAAAATTTCCGGGACTAAATGTGTTTTATGGTTTAGGTAACTATACAACAATCCCGGTTCTATCTTTAAAATAGAAAAACCAAAAATTGTTGAAAGTAAAAATTGTGCTCATTGCTCTTTAATAGATTGCTAATGTAAACAATTCTTAAAAAGATAAAACACTTTTTTCGATTTTTTATTTGCTTAACTTTGTTCAACTTTTATAAATATGTCTATACACGTAGAAAATATTACCAAAACGTACGGCGACCAAAAAGCGTTGAACCAAGTTTCATTCACCATTGAAAAAGGCGAAATAGTTGGTTTTTTAGGCCCTAATGGTGCTGGTAAATCTACAATGATGAAGGTTTTAACAACCTACCTTCCCGCATCGGAAGGAGTTGCATTTGTTAATGGTTTTGAAATCACCAAAGATGCAAATGCCGTTAAAAAAAGTGTTGGTTATCTTCCAGAGCACAATCCGCTTTATTTAGACATGTATGTTCGGGAATACCTTCTTTTTAATGCGGGAATTTACAATATCCCGAAAACAGAAGTAGAAATTATAATCACAAAAACAGGATTAACGCCAGAAGCCAATAAAAAAATTGGAGCGCTTTCAAAAGGATATCGCCAACGCGTAGGGCTCGCAAATGCACTGTTGCACAACCCGGATGTATTAATACTCGACGAGCCAACTACTGGTTTAGACCCCAACCAATTAATTGAAATCCGCGAACTTATAAAAAACGTTGGGGAAGAAAAAACGGTATTGCTTTCTACACATATTATGCAGGAAGTAGAAGCCATTTGCGATCGCGTGATAATTATTAATAAAGGTGAAATTGTACTTGATAAAAAGCTAAAAGATTTAAAAAACAATAAACAGCAAATTATTGAAGTAGAGTTTGATTATCGTGTGGAAGAAGTAGCGTTACAAAAACTTCCAATGATTGAAAAGGTTGAAAATTCTGTAGGTTTTGTCTATCAGCTATATTTTAAAACAGAACAGGACATGCGGGCCAAAGTATTTGATTTTGCGCATGATAACGGATTAAAAATTCTTCAACTGCATCAAAAAAATACCACTTTAGAAAAATTATTTACCGAATTAACTACTGAAAAATAAGACGACCCCGATAGAGTTCTTCAACCTCAATAATCGGCGGTCTGTTTTTAGAAATTACGTTGCCCAAACTCAAGATTTTTCCGCGAATGGCCAATTGCGGATTTACAACCATTTCGGCCGTGCTTCTGTGATGAACGTACAGCGTTTGTACAATTAAATCTTTAGAAAATATTCGTGAATTTCCAGCATATAATCCAAAACTCGCAAATTCTGCAGCGCCTGAAAGATAAAATGTTGAAAGCCCATTGGCTACAATATTCAAATTTTGAACTTCCAATTCAAGTTTAAAATCGCCATCAATCTGATACAAATCTTCATTTTGCTGATCTTCAGATAAAAGTGTTAGCGATGGATATTTAAGCACCCCTATACTTTCAATAGTATAACCGGTGCTACTTCTTATTTCAGTAATATCGGGAGCAGTTATATATACTTTTGTTTCTCCGTAATCGCGTACCAAGTTACAGCCGTAATTATTTTGAATTTCCAATTTTCCATTTTTAACAAAGACTTCAATATTAGACATAATATTCTCACCCGTTTCAATGCGTACATTTTGTTCTTCTCCCTGCTGAATATAAAGTTTAATACGATCCCAAACAATAATTTTTGTAAAAGGCGGAACACTTACTTCTTTGGCAACAATATTTCCAGAAGCCTGAATACAGTCCCAGCCCTTCTCTGAGTCGCAGCCAGCAAAAAGAAGCAATAATGCTATGTAAACTAATTTTTTCATAACCTCTGTTTCTGAAAAATTTATTATTTTATAAACGGTAGCCAATACCAAATTCCACAGCTTCGGCTTTAGCCCAATGGGCGTGTACGGTAACAGCTGCAAAAACGGTATCATTAAAGAAATATCTCTTTAAACCCAATCTGTTATATACGCGGTTTTCAAACTCGTATGGATAGTAAATGTAATATCCCAACTGCGAAACGAAAGCCACTTTGTTGAAGCGCCACTCGTGCCCCGCAAATATCCCAACACGTTTATAATCTTCATCTCCGGTAATATTATCTTCGTGATACGCAATGGAGCGATACTTAATTAATTCCTTTAAAAAAACAGCGTAGAAAATATCTATCCCGGCGGTAAAAGAGCTTTTATAATTAATGCGCTTATCCACAAAAGCTGAAAGAACAACAAACGGCTCTTGGCCCAGCCCCACAACATCGCTCTCGTTTAAGCCAGATCTGATGGCAAAATTATATTTAAAACGCTCGCTGTGCGTCCTACTGAGCGAATCTTCCTTTACTATATATTCCGGAAGTTCTTTGTAATCTAATTGATAAATTACACCCGCATTTACCGCCAAAGTATTAGTGCTATTGTTGGGAGCCTTTAAATTGGCATTACTGTAATGTATTATGGTAACTCCAGTTTGAAACCCCAAGCCTTTCCAGATATTTTCGCGTATAAAACTAGCCTTTAACAGCGTGCTGCTCAAAAAATGCGTGCCGTAGGCATTGTTTCTAAAATTGGTACTTGGATCAAAAGGATTAGTAGCAAAAGCAACCCCCTGCCCTACCCGGATCATTAAGTTACGTTTTAAAAAGTAGAAATTAAGATGGCCGTATGCACTAAAAGCATTTCCTAAAAACTCATTGTGCAAATTTTGATAGGCACCGGTAAACCCCCAATCAGGATAATTATAGCGTCGCTCCCATTCCTTAAAACCAAAAGTTTTTCTATTTAATGCAAAAATTAAACCTGTGGGATGACCTGTAATTAAATGTTGTATATCGGGATTGTGTTCTAAAATTGACCCGTAGAAAACTTCAGCTTCTAGGGATATCGGTTTCGATTCCTTTTCTTGCGAAAAAAGCGGGAAACAAAAAAGTATCGCAACAAATGATGAAAGTAGGTGCTTCATATTTTTTCAACGGTCGTAAAGATAAACTAATCTTCAAACATTGAGGGAAAGCATTTATTTTCTTTTTCAGTTAAAACACCTGCGAAGCAATTATTTTTATATTACTACTTTTTCCCATGGAATAATAGTGAAGAAACGGTACGCCAGCCTTAACAAGTTCCTTGCTCTGCTTTACGCACCAATCTATCCCAATTTGCCGAACAGCCTTGTTATCCTTTGCTTTAACCACTTCCTTTACTAAGGAATCCGGCAAATCTACTTTAAATCTATGCGGAATTAAATTGAGATGCGATTTAACAGCAATGGGTTTTAATCCCGGAATAATAGGCACGGTAATTCCTTCTGCTCTACATTTTTCTACAAATTGGAAGTACTTTTCATTATCGAAAAACATTTGCGTAACAATGTACTCTGCGCCATTTTTAATTTTCTTTTTCAGAAAGTGGATATCACTTTCACTACTGGGTGCCTCCATATGTTTTTCGGGATAACCGGCAACGCCCACGCAGAAATCCGTCGGAAACGTATGTTGAAGTTCTTCATCCAAATATTTACCGTGATTCATTAAATGTATTTGCGACACCAAGTCGCAAGCGTATTTATGTCCGTTTTTATTGGGGGTGAAATAGGTTTCGCTTTTCACGGCATCGCCCCGAAGCGCCATTACATTGTCAATCCCCAAAAACTGAAGATCTATTAAAAAATTCTCGGTTTCTTCCTTTGTAAATCCGCCGCAAAGTATGTGCGGGACGGCATCAACCTCATATTTATTTTGGATTGCGGCACAAATACCAACTGTTCCGGGCCGCTTGCGAACAACTTTTTTTTCAATTAAACCGTTTTTTAATTCCTTAAAAACGTATTCCTCACGATGATAGGTAACATTGATATACGGTGGTTTAAATTCCATTAACGGATCAATATTTTCAAAAATGGAATGTATGTTTTCACCCTTCAAAGGCGGTAAAATTTCAAACGAAAATTGTGTTTTTCCGTTGCCGTTTTTTATGTGTTCGGTTACTTTCATGTAGTTATCCGTATTTCGTCTCCGCTCAATATAAACTTTGGCGGGTATCTTATTATTTATTTAAAGACCTACAAGGAACCCCTCCTGCGTCGGGGAATACCTTGCAGGTTAGTCAGCGAGATTGGGACGAAGCCAATTCGTGGCTTCGTCTAAATTCATATTTTTTCGGGTTGCGAAATCTTCCACTTGGTCTATCTTTATTTTTCCGAGACCGAAATAGCGCGCTTCGGGATTGGCAAAATAATAGCCAGAAACTGAGGCCGCTGGCCACATTGCCATATGTTCTGTAAGTTCTACATCTATATTCTCCTTCACGTTCAAAAGTTTCCAAATGGTACGCTTTTCCAAATGGTCGGGACAGGCGGGATAGCCCGGCGCGGGACGAATTCCTTTATATTTTTCTGAAATTAAATCTTCGTTACTAAGATTTTCTTCCGAAGCATACCCCCAATAATTGGTGCGCACCTCTTTGTGTAAATATTCCGCAAAAGCTTCCGCCAGACGGTCTGCCAATGCTTTTACCATAATTGCGTTGTAATCGTCATGGTCTGCAACATATTTGGCGGCCAGTTCTGCAGTTCCAAAACCTGCGCTAACGCAGAAACAGCCAATGTAATCCTGAATTCCAGTTTCTTTTGGCGCAATAAAATCTGCCAAGGCAATGTTGGGTTTTCCTTTTGCTTTTTGTGATTGTTGGCGTAGGGTTCTAAAGTTAAATTTTCCTTTTGTGGAAAGGTTCTCGACTGCGCTCGAACTGACATTCTGCAATTCAATATCGTCGTCATTAATAGTATTCGCCTCAAAAATTCCAAATACCGCCCGTGCCTCCAATAGTTTTTCTGAAATTATTTTGTTGAGCATTTGTTGTGCATCTTTAAATAATTCCGACGCTTGTTCACCCACAACTTCATCGGTTAAAATATTGGGATATCTTCCGTGAAGCTCCCAACTTCTAAAAAAAGGCGTCCAATCTAAATAATCCAACAATAGATTTAAATCGAAGTCTTTTAGTACGTGAACTCCCAACTGATTCGGTTTAACTATTTCAGAAGACTTCCAATCTATTTGAAATTTATTTTTCCGCGCTTCGGAAAGTGGGAGATATGTTTTTACCTTTTGGCGTTTCAAAAAATCCTTTCTGAAAGTATCATATTCCTGCTTTATATTTTCTTTATAGGAAGTTGAAGTTTCTTTTTTCAACAAATCACCAACCACGGTAACGGCACGGGAAGCGTCATTTATATGAACAACCGCACATTCGTACTGCGGATCAATTTTTACCGCAGTATGCGCTCTACTTGTAGTTGCACCGCCAATTAATAGCGGTACTTTGAAATTTTGCCGTTGCATTTCCTTCGCCAAAAAAACCATTTCGTCCAACGAAGGCGTAATTAATCCACTCAAGCCGATGGCATCCACATTTTCCTCCTTTGCAGTCGCTATTATTTTTTCAGGCGGCACCATTACGCCCAAATCTATAATTTCATAATTATTGCACGCCAAAACAACGCCGACAATGTTTTTCCCGATGTCGTGTACATCGCCTTTCACAGTTGCCATCAGTATGCGGCCTGCTGAGTCTGTCCCCCTATCCCCCAAAGGGGGAACCGAAGTTTCGGAATCCTGTAAAGCCCCCTTAGGGGGTTGGGGGGACTTTTCAGCCAAATCCTTTTTAGCTTTTTCAATATATGGGAGCAAGTACGCCACCGCTTTTTTCATAACCCGCGCACTCTTCACCACTTGCGGCAAAAACATTTTTCCGCTGCCGAAAAGGTCGCCAACAACATTCATTCCTGTCATTAAATGACCTTCGATTACCTCAATGGGTTTTGAAACGCTAATTCGTGCTTCTTCAATATCTTCAATAATAAATTCATCAATTCCTTTTACCAACGCTCTCGTAATTCGGTTTTGCAACGATTCTTCGCGCCAAGAGAGATCGATTTTACTTTCCTTTGCACTTCCTTTTACGGTTTCGGCAAAATCGAGCAAACGTTCCGTGGCGTCCTCACGACGGTCTAACATAACGTCTTCAACGCGCTCCAATAAATCCTTTGGAATATTATCATACACCTCCAGCAATGATGGGTTTACAATCCCCATATTCATCCCGGCTTGAATGGCGTGATACAAAAACACGGAATGCATCGCTTCCCGTACGGGATCATTTCCGCGGAAACTGAATGAAACATTGCTCACCCCACCACTTACACTCACGTGTGGCAGATTTTCCCGAACCCAGCGTGTGGCTTCAATAAAATCGACCGCATTTCTTCGGTGTTCGTCCATTCCCGTTGCGACGGGAAAAATGTTTAAATCGAAAATAATATCCTCGGGTGCGAACTTTACTTGATTCACCAAAATATCATAGGAGCGTTTGGCGATTTCTATTCGTCTCTCGTAATTATCGGCTTGACCAGTTTCATCAAAAGCCATCACGATTAACGCGGCGCCGTAGCGTTTAATCAGTTTTGCGTGGTGGATGAATTCAGCTTCGCCCTCCTTTAAACTGATGGAATTCACCACACATTTACCCTGAACCACCTGCAAACCGGCTTCAATAATTTCCCACTTGCTGCTATCAATCATAATGGGAACACGCGAAATATCCGGTTCGGCGATTACGAGATTTAAAAATTTCACCATAGCCTCTTTCCCATCAATTAAACCATCATCCATATTGATGTCGATGATTTGTGCGCCGTTTTCAACTTGTTCACGGGCAACGGAAAGTGCTTCCTCAAAATTTCGTTCTTTTATAAGTCGAAGAAATTTCTTTGAACCTGCCACATTGGTGCGTTCTCCCACATTTATGAAATTGCTTTCAGGGGTGATGATTAAAGGCTCTAAGCCTGATAATTTTAAATATCTTTTATCTTTCATTTCAACTTTATTTGCTTAGCGTCTTTGCGACTTTGCGTGCATTTTTTCTCGCAAAGTCGCAAAGACGCCAAGGTTTTAGAATGGCAAATTCTTTAAATCCACATTTCCGCCAGAAATTATAATTCCAACTTTTTTGTTTTTAAATCTATCTTTTTCGCGAAGCAAGGCTGCAAAAGCAACTGCACTGCTTGGCTCAATGATTATTTTCATACGTTCCCAAATAAGTTTCATTGCGGAAATGATTTCGGCTTCTTCAACACGAATTATTTCTGAAACAAATTCCTGTATAATTGGAAAATTGATATCGCCCAGAAAGGTTTTAAGTCCGTCGGCGATTGTATTTGTGGTTTCGTTGAATTCTATTTTTCCACTTTGAAGACTTCGAAAAGCATCGTCAACTTCAAAAGGTTCGCCACCGATTGTTTTACAGTTATTTCCGAAATAGTTTACTGCAAGTGAAGTGCCGGCAATCAATCCACCACCACCAACGGGCGTGAAAATACAATCCAAATCGGGGTGTGATTGCAGCAATTCAGACGCCGAAGTTGCATTGCCAAGAATTACATTTCTGTTGTTTGAAGGATGAATAAATGTAGCGCCAGTTTCTTTTTGAATCCGTTCGGCTTCGGTTTCACGGGCGATTGGAGTAGATTCAGATTCCGTGATTATTCCGCCGTAACCTTTTACCGCTTCCTTTTTCACTTGTGGCGCATTTTCAGGCATAACGATATATGCTTTTACGTCCAAATTTTTCGCCGCCAAAGACAGTGCTTGCGCAAAATTACCGGAGGAATGTGTTACGACGCCCGCTTTTTTCTGCGTTTCGGAAAGTTGCAAAATGGCATTGGTTGCACCCCGCATTTTAAAAGCGCCCATCTTTTGAAAATTCTCACATTTAAAGAAAACTTCGGCGCCAACCAATTCATTTATAAAAGAAGATTTTAGCACAGGGGTGTTGTGAACGTATGGCTTTACACGATCACATGCTTCTACTACCTCTTGTTTTGTGGGAATCATATAGCAATGTTTTCAGATTGAAAAACAGGACGCGGTTTGTATTGCGCAGCTATTTCAGCGATTGCCTGAATATGTTCCGGGGTGGTGCCGCAACAACCGCCGATGATATTTACCAACTGTTTGTCTAAATATTCCTTTACCTGCGAAGCCATTTGCGTTGGGCTTTCATCATATTCGCCGAACGCGTTTGGTAATCCCGCATTTGGATAGGCGCTCACGGCAAGATTGGTGCGGTTTGCAATCACTTCCAAATGGGGCGTGAGTTGTTTGGCGCCCAAAGCACAGTTAAAACCAACGCTCAAAAGTGGAATGTGCGAAATTGAAATCAAAAATGCCTCTGCAGTTTGGCCGGATAGCGTTCGCCCGGAAGCATCGGTAATTGTTCCACTAATCATTATGGGGATTTCAATATTTCGTTCTTCCTTAATTTCATCAATTGCAAAAAGGGCTGCTTTGGCATTTAATGTATCAAAAATAGTTTCTACCAAAAGGATATCCACGCCTCCGTCAATCAAGGCTTCGGCTTGTTGTTTGTAGGCTACACGCAGTTCTTCAAATGAAATTGCCCGAAAACCGGGATCGTTTACATCGGGGCTCATACTCGCGGTTTTGTTTGTCGGACCCATTGCTCCAGCCACAAAACGGGGTTTGTGTGGCTCTTTTGCGGTAAATTCCTCAGCTACTTTTTTTGCGATTTTGGCCGATTCGTAATTAAGTTCATAAACCAAATCCTGCATATCGTAATCTGCCATCGCGATGGTGGTGCTGGAAAATGTGTTTGTTTCCACAATATCTGCGCCTGCC
Source organism: Aequorivita marisscotiae (assembly GCF_029814825.1). Taxonomy (NCBI): domain Bacteria; kingdom Pseudomonadati; phylum Bacteroidota; class Flavobacteriia; order Flavobacteriales; family Flavobacteriaceae; genus Aequorivita; species Aequorivita marisscotiae. The sequence continues at coordinate 306,669 of NZ_CP122379.1, forward strand.
GCGAAATATTTTGAATGGATTTCTGCAATTGCCTGCGGCTGCGTGATGGAAAGCAAATCATTGTTTCCTTTTACCGATTTATGAAAATCCTTGAAACGCTCGCCACGGAAATCTTCCTCCGAAAATTTATAGCGCTGCAGCATCGTACCCATTGCGCCGTCGAGGATCAATATTCGGTTTTGAAGTGCTTTTTGTATTTTATTCATTATTTCCTTTTTTATAAACCTACAAGGTTTTGGAAACCATGCAGGAAGTTGCGTAAATCCTGCAAGGTATTGCCGCGGGCTACCTTGTAGGTCTTCTGATTTGCGTGAGGGATGGAGGCTTTGTTTGAGCTCTTTATTTTTTTGAAAATAAAAATAAAAGCGAGTGCCGAGAGCCCGACCCGTTTTTCACGGGGCACGCCATTTTAAAAATTATATCAAGAAAGGTGAAGGAAGAACCTATTTTTGTTATCTATCCCCGCTACGGCAGAAGTAGAATGTAGCACCTTCCCCGAAAGTTCGGGAGGTTGCTAAGGCGTCAAAGGGTCTATTCCCTCGGCCTTTCTTGATAACTTTTAACTATGAATATGAACTGATGCAAAGTAACATTATAAAGTTTACAATACAAAATTTAGTTTTGGAAAAGACTTAGGACCGCTGGGCTGAAGAACAAAAGACCGCTTCGCTAAAAGATGAAAGGACTGCTTCGCTAAAGGATGAAAGGACATAAAAGAATTCGTTTTTTCCTCTTTTCCTCTTTTCATCATTTCGTCATTTCGTCTTTTCGTCATTTTATAACATTCCCATTGAGAACGATGCTGTACGAAATCTTTACCGAAGCCTCCATGGTGATGGAAACCGAACAGTATTTTTCAAAACTGAGCTGCGCCGCGCGGATGGCTTTTGCTTCGTCAATTTTGCCTTCCAAATACAATTTTACGTGGATTGCCTCAAAAGGTTTTGCATCGCGCACTTCCTTTCGCTGGCCTTCCACTTCCATTTTATAAGAAGTAATTTCCTGTCGCTGTTTTTTCAAAATCATGATAACGTCTATCGCGCTGCAACCGCCAACGCCCATCAGCAAAAGCTCCATTGGGCTTGCGCCTTTGGATGGTTCGTCGGTTTTATTGTCTATGAATACAGGAACGCCCGAAGCGCCTTTTGCTTCAAATAGGTAATTGTCGTTTTTTCTTTCTAAGTTAACTTTCATTATTTTTCTTTAGACCTACAAGGAGCCTCGCTGAAAAAGCGAGGAACACCTTGCAGGAGGTTTAGTCTTTTATCTCGCATCGCAGCGCTCCAAAAAGATAGTTGTTGTTTTTTCTTTCTAAATTTATTTTCATCGAATTTTTCATTAGACCTACAAGGTTTTTAAAACATTGCAGGAAGTTTAATTTTCTTTATCACTTATCCGCAAAATATCTCCGAAAACACCTCGAGCCGTAACCGCTGCTCCCGCGCCGGCGCCTTGGATAACGATTGGGTTGTCGCCGTAACTTTCGGTATAAATTTCAAAAATTGAATCGCTTCCTTTTAGCGCTCCCAACATACTATTTTTGGGAACCGATACCAAACTCACATCCAACAGCGCCCCCGTTTCCTTTGACAAATCGCCGTGCAAATCTGCAACGTAACGGAAAACAAAATATTTCGATTGGTTTTTCTTTTTAATTTGAAACGGAACGTCCAATTCCTGTATTCGATTTAAAAAATCTTCTTTTGAAACCTTTCGCAAATCCTTTGGAATCAGGTTTTGAATGGAAATATCTTCAAACTCATTGTGCAAATCCAATTCTCTTGCTAAGATAAGTAATTTCCTGCCAACGTCATTGCCACAAAGGTCTTCGCGCGGGTCTGGCTCTGTAAACCCATTGTGGATTGCTGAATTTAAGACGGCGCTGAACGATTTGTCTTCTTCAGAAAAAGTATTGAAAATATAACTTAACGAACCTGAAAATACACCGCGAATTCGTGTGATATTTTCACCCGAAAGGTGTAACAATTTAATGGTATCAATCAACGGAAGTCCTGCGCCCACATTTGTTTCGTATAAATACTGACGTTTTTTTGAAGTCAGTTTTTGGCGAAGGTCTTTGTAAAAATTCAAATCCAATGTGTTGGCAATTTTGTTTGAAGAAACCAAATGGAAACCGTTTTCAACAAAATTTGAATAATTTCGCACAAAGCTTGCATCGGCAGTATTATCAACTAAAATCAGGTTTTGAAGGTTGTTGTTTTTCGCGAAGGAAATAACTTCTTCGGGATTGTATTCTTTACCAGATTCAATTTTTTCGTCAATCCAGTTTTTGGTTAATCCATCTTGTTGAAGTAATACCGTTTTTGAATTTGCGATTGCAAAAATATTCAGTTCCAAATCGCGTCTTCGGGAAATTTCTTCTTTCGAGGAGATTATTTGGTTCACCAAATGGCTACCCACATTTCCGTGGCCGAAAATGGCAATGTTTATCTTTTTCTTTTTTATGGTGTTTAGATCAATTCGGTTTATAACTGGGTTATCCAATACTTGCGTGCTCATAATTTATTGTTTTTGTAATTGCTTCTGTGTTAAAAATGGGGTTCAGAATTCCCGCCAATTGATTGTATTCAATTAAAAATGCATCGTGTCCGTGAATGGAATTTATTTCGGCAAAATGCACGTTATTTTTTATCGGTTTTAATAAAGAATATGTTTCTTTTATTTCTTCGTTTAAATAAAATCCGTCGCTATCAATTCCAACCAAATAAATGTTTCCTTCAATTTTTGAAGCCACTTCTCTGAAAATTTCTTCGGATTCAAAATTTGATGTCGTTAATAAATGATTCATCATTTTGTAGGCTTGCAATTGAAAACGATTTTTTAAGGATTTGCCGTGATGCAGCAGCCAACTTTCAATATTAAAAATGGGAGTGGTTTCACTAAAACTTCTATTAAATTTCTGCTTAAAAGATTGCGGTGATCTATAGAATGTCATCGCGTGAACGCGGGCATCGTGAACAGGATTTTCAGAATTATTTAAAATCTGTTTTTGCACTCTACACTGTGCGATTACCCAATCTGTGGCTTTCCAATCGGTTGCAATGGGAATTATATTCTGAAACAATTTTGGTTGTAAAACTGCCATTTGCCACAGAATACTTCCGCCCAAGGAACCCCCGATACCAGCAAAAATTTTTGATATTTTAAGTTGTTCCAATCCTATTAAAAACCATTGCGCTACATCGTTAATGGTGATATTTTCATAATTTTCAATTAAAAAACCGTCAAAACCATTGCCCGGAATATTGAATGATAGAATGGTATATTCGTTAATATCGATACATTTTTCAGCACCAATTAACCGTTTCCACCAACCATTTTCGCCACAAACATTACTGTTTCCAGTAAGGGCGTGCGTTACTAAAACTACGGGTGCCGTACCCAATTGCCTTCCAAAAACCTGATATGTTAATGAAAGGTTCTTGACTGTAAACCCGCTATGGGTTGTGTATTCCTCAATTTCTAAATTTGAAAGATTAGCCATTTGATTTCAGAGTTAAAATGGGGAATAGTTATACCAATTCCTCTTTACAAATAGCTTTAAAGGCTTGTTGTAAATCGGCTTTTAAATCTTCAATATTTTCCAGACCCACTGAAAGTCTAATTAAATCTGAGCTTACACCCGACGAATCTTGATCTACTTCGCTGAGCTGTTGGTGCGTAGTGCTTGCGGGATGAATTATCAACGATTTTGTATCGCCAATATTCGCCAAAAGAGAAAATAACTTTACGTTATCAACTACTTTTTTAGCAGCTTCAAAACCACCATTTACCCCGAATGTAACCAAGCCACTTTGCCCCTTTGGCAGGTATTTTTGGGCAAGTTGGAAATACGGATTATCCTCCAAACCAGGATAATTTACCCATGCTACTTCTTCGCAACTTTGCAGCCACTTTGCAAATTCCAGTGCGTTTTCACTGTGTTTTTTAAGTCGAATTTCCAAAGTTTCCAGCCCTTGGATAATTTGAAAAGCACTAAACGGACTCAGCGCGGCACCGAAATCGCGAAGCCCTTCGAGCCGTACTTTTCCGATAAAAGCAGCTTCCTTTAAAACTTCGGAATAAATTAAACCGTGATAACCTGCGGAGGGTTCGGTAAATTCCGGGAATTTTCCGTTGGTCCAATCAAAATTTCCGGCGTCTATAATTGCGCCACCTAAGGTTGTACCGTTACCATTTATATATTTGGTAAGCGAATGGATTACAATATTTGCACCATGCGCAATTGGGTTCAACAAAGCTGGGGAAGCGACTGTATTATCTACGATTAGCGGAATTTTATTCGCTTTCGCCTCCGCTGCAATTGCTTCAATATCTAAAACGTCCAACTTTGGGTTTCCGAGCGATTCAATAAAAATTGCGCGAGTATTTTCTTTTACGGCTTTTCCAAAGTTTTCAGGATTTGAACCATCGATAAAAGAGGTTGTAATTCCCAAACGCGGTAAAGTAACATTTAACAAATTGAAAGTGCCGCCGTACAAACTGCTGGACGCCACAATATGGTCGCCAGCGCGAAGCAGCGTTAATAATGCAGTTGAAATGGCAGATGCACCCGATGCAGTAGTAACGGCTCCAATGCCTCCTTCCAAAGCCGCCAAACGTTTTTCCAAAATATCGCAAGTTGGATTGTTAAGGCGCGAATAAATAAATCCGGGTTCAGAAAGATTGAACAAGTTTGCAGCGTGGTCGCTATTTTTAAAAACGTAGCTGGAAGTCTGGTAAATTGGCACCGCTCTGGTTCCTCCATTGGCGGTTACATCGTGTCCTGCGTGCAACAAGTTTGTTGCGAAATTGTTTTGTGTACTCATTTTTCTAGTTTTTTTGAGTTAATAAAAAAATTAAAACAAAAGCCAAAATACGCCTTACGACGAACTTCAATAGAAAAATGTTAAAAAGAAAAAATGAAAAGCAATTTCAGAAAAGAAATTGTCTTGTCGTTATCTATCGCCAATTCAGAAAAAATTCAAAATTGTTGTAGAATGTAGCACCTTCTTAAATGAGATTCCCGCCTGCGCGGGAATTTAAGGGTTGCTAAGGCGTCATAGGGTCTATTCCCTCGGCCTTTCTTGATAACATTTCAATAAAGGTTTGAACTTTGTGAGTGCAAATATAGCGTCGGAAAAATTTAATACCCAAATATTTCGCCAAAAATCTTTAAATAAAATTCTACTTCATTTAATTTTTCTACTTTTGCCCAAGATAATTTAAGAGGAAAGATTTGACTGATTGCAACCTCTTCAAGCTTGGACTTTTCAAGTTTGAAACCCAACGACAAATGTGGGGTTAAAAATGCTAAAGGCAGTGAAAACTTCCCTTTGGCGCGCTCGTCAAATCTTTTGAAAATGACATAAGACTTTTGGATATAGGACTTAAGACTAGGATGTTCAGATCAATTAAACAATTAATTTTAGTCTTACATCTTACGTCATTTTGTCCAACGTCGTTTTAATTTTTTATAAAATTTTAAATACAAATTATGGCCTATTTATTTACTTCAGAAAGTGTTTCTGAAGGACACCCAGACAAAGTTGCGGATCAAGTTAGCGATGCGCTTTTAGATAACTTTTTGGCTTTTGATCCAGAGAGTAAAGTTGCTTGTGAAACATTGGTTACCACCGGGCAAGTTGTTTTAGCCGGGGAAGTAAAAAGTAACACGTACCTTGATGTACAAAATATTGCGCGCGATGTGATAAACAAAATTGGTTATACAAAGGGCGAGTATAAATTCAGTGGCGATTCATGCGGCGTAATTTCGCTAATTCACGAGCAATCACAAGATATTAACCAAGGTGTTGATCGTGCAAATAAAGAAGAACAAGGCGCTGGCGACCAAGGAATGATGTTCGGTTATGCCACAAAGGAAACCGAAAATTATATGCCCTTAGCGTTAGATATTTCGCATAAAATTTTAATTGAATTGGCTGCGCTTCGTCGCGAAAATTCTGAAATAAAATATCTTCGTCCCGATGCGAAAAGCCAGGTTACAATTGAGTATAGCGATGATAATATTCCGCAGAAAATTGTTGCAATTGTAGTTTCTACCCAGCACGATGAGTTTGATGAAGATGAAAAAATGCTTGCTAAAATCAAAAAAGACATCACGGAAATTTTAATGCCGAGAGTAAAGAAATTGCTACCCGAATACGTTCAAAAATTGTTTAATGATGAAATAGTTTATCACATAAACCCTACAGGAAAATTTGTAATCGGTGGACCACACGGCGATACCGGGCTAACGGGTAGAAAGATTATCGTTGATACCTACGGTGGAAAAGGTGCCCACGGCGGCGGTGCTTTTAGCGGAAAAGACCCGAGTAAAGTAGATAGAAGTGCTGCGTATGCTGCACGACATATTGCGAAAAACCTAGTTGCTGCAGGTGTTGCGGATGAAATTTTAGTTCAAGTAAGTTATGCAATTGGGGTTGTAGAGCCAACTTCAATTTTAGTAAATACCTACAATTCTAAAAATGTAAACCTTTCTGATGGTGAAATTGCGAAAAAGGTTGCTGAAATTTTCAATATGCGCCCGGCGGCAATTGAAAAAAGATTGAAATTGAGAAATCCTATTTATTCCGAAACGGCTTCTTACGGCCATATGGGAAGGGAACCTCAAATTATTACAAAAACTTTTGAAAGCCCGTACAACGGCAAAATGGAAAAAGAAGTGGAACTCTTTACTTGGGAAAAGTTGGACTATGTTGATGAAGTAAAGAAAGCCTTCCAACTTAAATAATTCTCGACTGCGCTCGAACTGATTAGAATAAATAAATTCTAAAAATCAAATCCCAAATTCCAATAGTATTAATTGGAATTTGGGATTCTATTTTTTTTGCAACTTGAAAGGTTTACAGTCCTCCTTTCCGTTCCGGAACCCTTGGTGTTGGCCAAGTTTGCTGTTCGCCAGTTCTATCATTTATTGGTAAAATAATCTGCTCTCGCGAAGTTTTTGATCCGTCTTCCGAGGCCATATAAGCCATTATTGCAGCTAAAATTACATTGCTTTGCACATCGTCAAAAACAATCTTATCGTAGGTGTCTAGGTTTGTGTGCCAAGTGTAATTCCAGTAATCCCAGCTCAATGAGCTTAAATTAAATGCGGGCGCGCCTGCAGCTACAAAACTCGCATTGTCTGATCCGCCAGAGGATGGTCTGCCCGGAAATGTAGTTTCTATATGCTTGCTAATAGTATCTGGAACTGCCTTTAACCAACGTGAAATATATTCGTAAGATTGTAAAAATCCTGCGCCATTAATACTCACTGCTCTACCCGTTCCGTTGTCTTGATTAAAGACCGCCTGAACGTTATTTACAATTTCCGGATGATCTGCAACAAACGAGGAAGATCCGTTTAACCCCTGCTCCTCACTACCCCAATGGCCCACTAAAATAGTGCGTTTTGGATTTGGATATACTTTTTTAAGGATGCGCATGGCTTCCATCATTACCAATGTGCCCGTGCCGTTATCAGTTGCTCCCGTTCCGCCATCCCAAGAATCAAAATGTGCTGAAAGAATTACGTATTCGTCAGGTTTTTCGGTTCCTTTTATTTGGGCAATTGTATTAAATGTTGGCACTACACCAAGATCTTTAGACTCTGCAACCACATGAATTTTAGGCTTATCGCCGTGTTCCACCATTCTGTAAAGCATACTGTAATCTTCCAACTGAATGTCAACGCTTGGTATCTTTTTAGTACGCGCGCCAAAAATTTTATTTACCCCAAAGCCTCTAGACCAGTATGAATCTATAATTCCGACTGCACCAGCACTTTCCAACGCAGGAATAATGCTTCTTCTGTCGTAGCCACTGCGTTTTATGTTTTGGTTCCACTCTTTGGTCATTTCTTCTCTTTCCGTCTTCATTTTTTCAAAAGATTCGGGTGTGGCCCATTCTTTCCAATTATCGTCCGGCCTTCCGGTGGGTTGCTTCATTGCAATCATTACAAATTTTCCTTTGACGGTTGGCAGCCATTTTCTGAATGAAATTGAATCTTTTATCTCGGGAAGTACTATCAATTCGGCTGTTACACCTTTTGATGAAGTTCCGGGACTCCACGCCAGTTGCATCCCGTTTAAAGTTTGAACGCGCGGATAGACCATGTCTATATGGGTTATCCCTCGTTCCCAACCTTTCCACTCGCCCCATTGTTGGTTTTCTGCGGAAATACCCCACCCTTTATATTTGTTAACCGCCCAATCGTGCGCTTGTTGCATTTGAGGGGTTCCCACTAAGCGCGGGCCAATATCGTCCAGCAATTCATGGGCAAGGATTTCGAGCTGTGAATTTTCGTACGCTTCTTTTTGGATGGCTTCCACAACCTCACTTTGCGTCTGTGAAAAGATGGGGAAGGCAAATAATAGTAGAAAAACTGAAGTAAAAATCTTTTTCATTTTTGGTATAATTTCAGGTTAAAAAATAAGTTCCTAAAACTACAATTTATTTTAAGATTTTCCTTTTAATGCATATAATGACCCCAAAGTTTTTCTCTTCCAACAGATTATTAGAGACCTTTGCGGCACAAAAATAAATAGCCAAAAGTTTTATAAAGTTTTGGGGATAGGAGTATTAAATAATATTATGATTTTTTGCCTTTTGAACTGCCTCTATTTTACTGTGTACTTGTAATTTTTTGTAGATGTTTTCTATGTGCTTGCGCACGGTGCTGGGCGAGAGATAAAGATGTTCTGCAATTACAGTATAGCTTAACCCTTTACTGAGTTGTTCCAAAACCTCGACTTCACGGATGGAAAGCGAAATTTCTTCCTTGTCCTTTAAATTTTGAATATCTATAGGGTTTCGCAACAACTTCAACGTTTTCATCGCAATGGAAGGGTTCATTGCCGCACCGCCGTTTAAGGTTTCTAAGATTCCATCGTATAAATCTTTCGGATTGATTTCTTTTAACAAATAACCATCGGCACCCGCTTTTATAGCGTTGAAGATATGCTCGTCATTATCAAAAGCGGTAAGCATAATTATTTTTATATGTGGATATTTCTGCTTGACCATTTGGGTAGTTTCAATGCCGTTGAGCACGGGCATTTCAATATCCATTAAAATAAGATCGAGGTTGTGATCTTCGCCCAACTTTGTAAGCAGCTCGCTCCCGTTTAGCGAGGTGTGCTTTACAACAACGTCTTCAAAAAAGGAGAGTTTTTCCTTTATGGCGTGGATGAGGAAGGAATTGTCGTCAACAATTGAAATTTTCAGCATCTTTGGCAGATTAGTTGTTTTAAAGATACTAAAAATAGACATTTCAAAATTGATTAAAAATAAGGCAATTGCCGTATAAATTCAATCTTGAAAATTATTTCGGAAGGTTCAATAAAATGGATGTTCCCTTTTTGGAGGATTTAACTTGAAGTGTGCCCCCTATTTCCCGTGCCCGTTTTTTCATATTGTTCAAACCATTGCCGAGCGGTGTGCTTTCCGGATCGAAGCCCATTCCGGTATCTGTGATTTCAATATTGTAGGCGGTTTCTTTTGCAGAAATGTTAACTTCAATTTCATCTGCCGAAGCGTATTTTAGTGCATTGTTTACGGCTTCTTGAATAATCCTGTAAATATTCATTCCTTCTACCGAAGTAAAAATGTGGGTTTCATCTACATTTTCTTCAATATTAAACGAAAAATCAGTCTTTTCTGATGCGTTTTTGGCATTTTCAATAAAGTTAGCGATGCGGGTCTGCAGGTCTTCAAAAGTTATATTTTCTTTGTTCATCGCCCAAATAGTGTCGCGCAGCTCGTAAATGGTTTGTTGTGTAAAACTGCTAATGCCTCCGAGTTTCTGGTTCAGTTTTTCGCTGATGTCTGTAAATCCGAACTTTAAGTTATCTATGCTGGAAATAATAAAAGTGAGCTGTGCCCCGATATTGTCGTGCAGATCGCGCGATATGCGTAGCCGTTGCTCCTGCAGTTTATTTTGGGTTTCAATTTTTGCCAAAGCCGATTTTAACTCGCCTTCTTTTTGAAGTTGCCTATTTTTCAGTTTCTGTTGATTGTAAAATAAATAGCCGAGCAAACCGAGAATTAGCGCCAAACCCAAACTTCCGAAAATAAAACTATTTTTACGTCTCACTTCCAAATCTTTTTCGGCCAATTGTGCGCGTTGTTGTAAGATTTGGTTTTCCTTTTTTTCGGTTTCAAACTCAATATTTAATGCCGAAATACGCTCCTGTATTTTTAGACCGTGAATACTGTCTTTTAGGGTAGCATATTTTTCAAAATAAAACAAGGCCGAATCTGCATTGTTCAACTTTTTATAAATATCAGTCAGTTTTTGATAATTGTACAGCGTTAGGTTCTGATACTGCTTTTTTAAAGAAATTGGCAGCGATTTATGCATCAACGGAATAGCATCGCGCCATTTTTGTTCGGCTAAAAACACCTCTCCAAGCTGGGTGTAATTTTCGGCAATGCCCAGTGAATCTGCCCAAAGTAATCGCTGCTGCAACGATTTGTTAAAATACTCCCTTGATTTTGGGAAATTTTCTTGTAACCCATAAACACCGGCAATATTACTCCAGCTGTAAGGAACGCCAATGGTATCGTTTAGTTTTAATTTAATTTCTAAACCTTTATTGAAGTAAAATAACGCGCTGTCCAACTCATTATTAATTTCCTTTAAAACGCCGTAATTATTGTAAATATCCTTGAGCTCGTTTTCAAAATTATTGGTTTCGGCAATGGCTTTTCCTTTTTGCATATACTGCAAAGCTTTTGGCAGATCGCTGTATTTTAAGCTATAGCCCATTTCGCCATAATAATCTGCGAGTCTATCCAATTTGTTCTCGTTTTCATAAATTTTTATGGCCTCGATTGAATTTTTGGTGCTTTCTTCATAATTGCCTTGGTAACCATATACCAAAGAAAGTTGAAAATAGGCATCTGCTATCCCGAGCTTATATGAAATTTTTCTGGCGTTTTCGGCATTATTTTGAAACAGGGCTACTATAGAATCTTGAGGAATATTTAGTCCTTGCACATATAATTTATTAATGGAATCAATTGATTGTTTTTGTTGTGAATAAAGGCTGCCAGAACAGTAGAAAAGTGCGAAGAGAAGTAGAAATCTAACCATAATTTATAGTGCTATGTCTGGCTGTTTAATCAAAGCCTCGTCTAAATTGTACTTTAAAAAATCGTATTTATTTAGATTAAGCGATCTAAAATTTAGTTGACTATAATTTTTAAAAATAGCATTTTCTAAGTTCGCCATTTTTTGATTATGAGTCTGTATTTCTGTTTTTTTCATCTGTAAAAACCAAAATACAATCCCAATAACGGAAAGCAATAAAACCGATAATATGGCGATTTGCAAGTACATAGTTTTACCTGGTTTTAAAACATAAAAATACAGATTCGCGACGTGATAGCCCATAGGGCAATTGCCCTATTTACTCTTCCAGCATTACTAAAAATATAAATTTCTTAAAATTTAAGAACGATTGTAGTTCCCGTTTCTTTTTCTGAAATTATTTCCAGTTTTCCCCGTAAGTCTTCTGTGCGTTTTTTCATATTCGCAATACCGTTACCAAAAGTGATTTTTTCGGGATTAAAACCTTTGCCATTGTCTATTATTTCAATTTTATAAATAAACTCAGTTTTGCCTTTCGTTTTAGCAGTGTGAAGCATTTTGGAAAAGTGAACGGTTATAGCCGTTGCTTCAGAATATTTTAAGGCGTTGTTAACGGCTTCCTGAATTATTCTGTAAATATTCATCCCTTGAATAGAATTATAAACTATTTCCTTTTCTATAGAATTATCTAAGTGAAACTGAAAATTAACATTGCTCGCTATACCCGCCTTTTCAATAAAATTAGCAATGCGAGCCTGCAGATCGCCAATTGAAATATCTGTTTTGTTCATCGCCCAAATAGTGTCTCGCAACTCAAAAATGGTTTGCCCGGTAAATTTGCTGATGCTATTTAATTTCTCGTTCAGTTTTTCATTTTTTTCTGAAAATCCGTATTGCAAGTTATCTATTGAAGAGATAATAAAAGTGAGCTGCGAACCAATATTGTCGTGCAAGTCGCGCGAAATACGCAACCGCTGTTCCTGCAATTGATTTTGGGTTTCAATTTTTGCAAGGGCGGTTTTTAATTCGCCTTCCTTTTTAAGCTGTCTATTTTTTAATTTTTGTTGATTGTACAATAAATATCCTAAAAGCCCAAGTATTAAAACCAAGGCCGTCATCCCGAAAATAAAAGTGTTTTTTTGCTCAACTTTTAGTTCGCTTTCTGCAAGATTGGCACGTGTTTCGGCAAGATCTCTTTCCCTTTCGGAAACTTTAAATTTTGTTTCTAAGTTTGCGGTTTTTTCGGCATTTTCAGTAGAAAAAATACTGTCTTTTGCGGCAAGGGCCTTTTCAAAATAACGCATTCCTTCAGTATAGTTGTTCTCCATAAAATACACTTGGGAAGCGGCCCCGTAAAAATCTACGGCCGAAACCAAAAGGTCGGGAAATTCAACTAAAAAGTTATTTCCGGTTTCAATATAATCTTTAGCCTTATTTATTTGCCCGGAGCCTAAATATGCCGAAATAATATTGGCAATTGCCGAAAGATTTGCCCGTCTTTCAATATTCAAACGGTTTCTTTCCGAAATAGATTTTTGTAAAATAGGAATTGCCTTGGTGTAAGCTCCCGTTGCAATGTGCAAATTGGCCAATCCGTTTAAAGTATTGTAAAGCACTCCGTATTCGTTTGCTTCTTCGGCTGCTTTTACAGCTTCATTAAATGCTTTTTCAGCTTCGTTATACTTGTTTTTCTGCGACAGGGAAATTCCAATATTGTTTAACGAAATGGCAATATTCTTTTTATCTCCTATCGCACGCCGTAGTTCTAGCGCTTGGTTGTGATATTCCAAGGCTTTGTCCGGAAGGCCCATTTCCTGGTAAATTAGCCCTATATTGCTATAATATGTATCTGCAGACGAACTGGAAATTTCGCTTTTATTCATCTCTAAGGCTTGAAAAAAGTAATATAACGCTTCTTGATAATTGCCTTTATTCCAATGAAACATGCCCAAGTTATTAATTACCATAATGGTAATTGTTTTATAATTGTGGGCTTGGCTTATATCTAATGCTTTTTCAAAATAATATTTTGCCGAATCTGAATTTCCCGAAACATCGTAGTAAATTCCGTACGTATTAGTAAGTTCTGCCTCAGAAAACGGATTGTTTTTTTGCTGTGAAGCTTTTATGCCTTTTAACAATAATTTTTTCGCTCGTACCGGTTCATTAAAAATGTAGTAAAAACTAACGCGATTAAAAATCCTGAGCCTCACCGAGTCGTTTGAGCTTTCGGCAACCACCATTAAACTGTCTATTTTTTTTTGTGCAGACTGAGAAAAAAGTGAGGAAATCCCGAATATTAGAAAAAGTGCAATACACGAAAGTTTTTTCATAAGTGCTTTTGTTCAGCTACCTAAAGTACTGAAAAAAAACAAATGGCAAGATTGAAGGGTGGATTTTTGAATCTGAAAACACCACGACCCCTTGGTTATTCGCTATATTCCTGTAGCTGCTTTTCTATTTTTGAATATTCTTCTGGCGATTTTGCTATTTTTTTTGAGAGCAGCTCCAACATCCTTCCGTCTTTTTTTATAGAGAACAATACCAAATCTATAAAAAGCCTAAACAGTATTAAAAGTATTGCGGCAACGTAACCGTCATTGGAAAGCATAAAAAAGAAGAATGCTAAAATCACTACAAATTGTTGTATAAATATACGTACGTAGGGTTTCATCATAATGTTATCTGGCGCGTACTCTTTATACTTTTCATTTTTAATAAAATTTGTGTAAAAGTAGCTTAAGTTATTTATGAAAATAGAAGCCAAAATTAAAGGCATTCCTGCGCTACTCAGTAAATAGGTGTAGTTGTGAAGTAAATAAAAACCATCCTTAATCCCGGGAACTGAGCCTTGAAAAAGTGTAAAGGCAAAAATAGATTGAATAGCTACAAACATACCGTAATGCACAGTAAAAAAGAGCATTAACGGAATTCCGGTAAGTTGCGCATTTGGATCGGTAGATTTTTTTCCGTATTTGCTTACCAGAGCTAATTTTGCCAAATGGATAATTCCAATAACGATAGTTTCTAAAAAATAGGCAAAAACAATGGTTAACGGATCGGCTAATTTAAAGGCTAAAAGCAATAACAGAAAGAGCGCATTTGCCCATAAAACGAAGTTGGATTTGGTTGGTAATAAAATTGCTTTCCACATAGTTATTTGGTTAATCTAAAGTATAATTTGTTGAATTTTAGAAATAAAAAAATAAAACCCCATAGGTTAATATGGGGTTTTGGCAACCTCAAATGCTCCTCACTTCACTTGTGGTTTTGAAAAGTAACCCGGTTAGTAGTTAGTTTACTTTTTAAGATCGTATGCAAAAATGGAATTATTATCTGCTTTGTAATATAGTATGCCACCTATTTCGTCTACAACATATTCTGGCTTTTTATCTTTTAGAACAATTTCTTTTTCCTTGTTTCCGGAGTCTTTGTTAATCTTTACTAACCCAACGCCATCATCCAATTTTGTAAGTATAAATTGGTCGTTTTTAGTTGCTGCTGTAGCTTTAAAACGCTTGAGCATTTCGGCAATAGATGCACCACTAGCAGCAGCCATTCCTCCCGCTAAATCTGCTTCGCGATCGGCTCTGTCATCATAGCCTGCAAGTCTGTTTTGTACAGATGAGTTAGCTGCAGCCACTGCCGTTGTTGCTGCGGCAACCGCTGCAACACCTGCCAAAATAGCTCCCATTGCACTTTTCCCTGGAGCGCGATAATATTCGTGCCATTGCTTGCCACCATTCCAATCTATTAATTGCATATTTTGATCGCTCGTAAGTAAAATTCCTCCATCGCGAATTTCTACGTGCGAGGGATCTTCCTTGCCATCAAATTTAGATTCGGCTAATGTGCTTACTTCACCGGAATTTGCATCTACGGCATACAAAGTTTCATCAGCACTAATTAAGTAGCGATTGTTCTTTTTATCGAAAGTAGAGCTTACCGCGCCAGCTCTTTTATATTTTAAGGGTTTTTTCCAAACTTGTTCTCCGTTGCTGAGATTTACAATATTAGCATCTTCCGAAGTAATATAAATTAACCCCTGTGGCGTATGCGCCATTGTTAAGATATTTTCACCAGTTTTTAGTGGTTTTTTGAAAAGCGTTTGACCATCAAAAGAAATTTTATTAATTCCACCTTCATAAATCCCGAAGAGAATACCGTCTTCCATCACGTAAAAATGTTGTACATACCCTTTGGTTTTTGGGGCTTTATCCCAAAGATCTTCACCGTTAGTTGCGCTCAAAAATGCAATGTTCGATTCATTTTTTGCGGCAAAAACGCTGTTACTACCACCATCACTCTGGTTACTCACTACCGCAATTCCATTTGGTAAAATTTGAAAATTAGCTATTTGCCCTTTTACTTTATGATCATCTTTCCAAAGCTCCGCGCCATTTATTCCTAATTTGTGAATGCGGGTATTTTTTCCTTGGTTTACCGATTCAAAAGCATATATTTCAGTTTCTGAAGCATCGGCAACAAGCGCATTCATATTTTTCATATCGTTTTTCCAAATAAGTTCTCCCGTTTGGGCTTTCATATTAAAAACTCCTTGCGACGTAGGCACCACTAAACTGTTTTTTAATAATAGAGGCGTACCGGTTACCATATAGGTTTTTGCTATCCCTACACGACCGGGTTCGCCAATATCAAACCTGTAATCTTCTTTTCCTGTATTAAGATCGTACACCGCTACTTGTTGTGCATATTGTTCTTTTGAAGTTCTATTACCGCTTACTACTAATTTGTTTTGGGGCATCATAACATTTAGGGTTATAACATCTTTCCAACCATTACTTTCGGTACTAAAAAGAGTTTTACCGGAAATATAATCAATAACGGTTTTTTTAGAATTCAAATTAGCAAAGCCTCCTTGAAAAATTACAACGTACGGCGCATTTGACACAAAGGTGAGTTCTTCTGGTTTTACTCGTCCGTATTCGGTAAAATTAAACAACAGTTGGTTGCTACCTGGCTTAATCCCCACTAAACCATCATTGGTAGCAACTACCATTGTACCTCCTTGGGTAAGTTGCATTTCATTAATTTTGGCTCCAGTATCGTAGCGAAAATCTGGTTCCTCCGCTCTTTGGGCTAACAGTACGTTTTCAGTGCAAAATGCTAAACAAAGAAAAACGTAAAAACAAATTGAAGTTTTCATAATCGTGGTTTTTTAAATGTTGATATTCAAAGGTGCCCCGAAATGAAGGGATAATCAATAGGGCAGTTGCCGTATTTAGCTTCAAATTTCGAAGAAGAATCTGGACCAAACTTTCTCTCTTTGGAGAGATTGGGCATAAAAAAACCGGAGAAAAAACTTGCGTTTTGTCCCCGGCCCACGTAAAAACCTCAACATCTGAGATTCTAATTTGTGTTTTCTTTTTAATAATTAGTTATTAGTAACCTCAATGTTGAACTGGCCTTCAGTCACCTCAACTGTGTCGTTGTTGTCATCTAAATTAAACCCTGTAAATCTGAACGTTCCTTTTACAGTATTGCCATCAAAGCTAGAAATGCTCAGTGTACCATTATTTCCCTGTCCCGTTCCTAAAGTTGTATAAATTACAACTGTGTTTGGATCTGGATTTCCTGGATCTGGAAGGTAGCTGTACGTACCTAAATTCATAAAATTAAGGTCGTAAGTGCCTTCACCATCAAAGTTTAGAATCATCATTTGCAGGTTTTCAGATTGCTCAGTTCCGCCACTTATAGCTAAAACTTGCGAAGAGCCAGAATTGGATAACTGTGCTACCACAGTTCCCTGCATCCCCGTAAAGCTGTTACCATCTACTTTTGCCGAGAATGTTCCTGTGCCACCCTGTGGATCGTCGCCACCGTCATCATCCTTTTTACAAGACGTTAAACTAACTGCTAGTACAGCCATTAATACTAAAATTGTTTTGTTGAAAGTTTTCATAATGTTTGGTTTTAGTTCTCCGCCGTGGCGGATACGTGATTACTATTTTGATACAAAGTTGCCTCAATTACAGATACTTCACAATAGGGCAATTGACGTATTCTATTGAAATCGGCAGACCGAAGAGGGTAGAATTAAAACCAGTTTTAAAATTGGATATGCGGAAATCGTTGTTGAAGAGTTGCAATTTTCCGTTCAAGTTTATCCAAGAATTGAAGATGTTCCGCACTTTTAGGGTTGAAAGATTTGTGACGCAAACCACTTTGAATTGAAGCTATTTCTTTCTGAAGAGTTTCCGTTTCCGAAGAAATCCACGCTTTTGAAAATTTATTCCAAATAATTTCGATAGCCGTTTTGTTAGGGTGAAGCAAATCTTCGGCGTAAAAACGGTAATCGCGCAACTCGTCCATCATAATTTCATACGATGGAAAATAGAAACTTCTCGACTGCGCTCGAAGTGACAATGATTGCTGGATTGCGGAAATAAGATGTGCCTTACTGAGCGAATTTTCAGTGAAACCATCTTTAAGATGCCGAACTGGGGATACCGTAAAAATAAGTTGAGCCCCTTTATTTACAGTATTAATTTTTTCTGAAATATTCTGAATACTGCTTAAAATAGCTTCAATAGAAAGTAACTCCTTTTGGAAATACTGCTGCGAAAGTTTGTGGCAATTCGCAACTATTTCATTATTTTCCAAGTGTCTGTAAACCCAAGAAGTTCCGAACGTGAATATAATATGTGTTGAAGTGAATAACGCTTCCCGAAGGTTTTTTAATGCCAAATTCAGATTGGCTAGAAATTCATTTTTATCTAAAGCCGCCAGCTCAGAATGCGCTTCAAAACATTTCCAGATTCCGTTGTGCTCAAAAATATCTGCTTCGGAAAATAATTTGTTTTCGATTGCTCGAACTACAAGTTTTTCAATAGATACTGGATTGAAAATAACCCCAATCGGATTTTGTAGATTTTTAAATTTGAAATAGTTAAACTTAGCCCCAATATTTTCCGAAAAACAGCTTCCCATTAAAAGCACTTTGGAAGTGTAATCTATCTGATTTTCTTCTGCGCTCAGCGGTATTTCCGTTTGAAGTTTCATAATTCAGTATTCAGTTGGCAGTAGCAGTTGGCAGTACTGAATACTGAAACTGCAAACTGCTACTTTATAAATTCCTTTGCTTTTGATAAAGCTTCTTCAATTCCTGCAGGGTTTTTGCCTCCCGCAGTTGCAAAGAATGCTTGTCCGCCGCCGCCGCCTTGAATGTATTTTCCGAGTTCGCGAATAATTTTTCCGGCATCGAGGTTTTTTTCCGAAGCCAATTCTTTTGAAATATAACACGCCAAAAGTGCCTTTCCATCTTTTTCAGTTCCAAATACCAGAAATAGATTTTCGGTTTCGCCGCCCATTTCAAAAGCTAAATCTTTCATACCACCGGCGTCTAAATCTATCCTTTTCGCAAGAAAGTTTATTCCGTTTATATTTTCTATTTCAGCCTTTAGATCGCCTTTTAAATTCTTTGCTTTGTCTTTTAACAACTGTTGAATCTGTTTTTGCAATATGCTGTTTTCTTCTTGCAAACTTTCCACTGCCTTTACTGGGTCTTGCGCATTGTTCAGCGCTTTTTGAAGTGAGGCAAAAGATTCGCTTCTGTCAATAAAATACTGTTTTGCAGCATCGCCCGTTATGGCTTCAATCCGCCGGATTCCAGATGCAACAGCCCCTTCCGAAGTAATTATAAAATGCCAAATATCGTTAGTATTCGGCACATGCGTACCGCCGCACAGTTCTATTGATTTGCCGAATTTTATGGCCCGAACCGCATCGCCGTATTTTTCGCCAAATAACGCAATTGCACCTTGGTCAATAGCTTGTTGGTACGGAATGTTACGTTTTTCTTCTAAAGCGATTCCCTCACGGATTCGCGCATTTACAAAGTCTTCAACTTGTTTCAATTGTTCATCGGTAACTTTTGCAAAATGTGAAAAGTCAAAACGCAAATTTCGGCTGTGTACCATACTTCCTTTTTGAGCAACATGTTCGCCTAAAATATTTCGCAAAGCTTGGTGAAGTAAGTGTGTGGCAGTATGGTTTGAAGCAGTTCGGCTTCGTTGAAGTTGATCTACCACAGCTGTAAAAGTAGCATCTAAATTTCGCGGAAGCGTTTTTGTAAAGTGAATAATTAAATTATTTTCCTTTTTTGTATCTACAATATATGTAACGCCGCCGTCTGCCGCCTTTAGATAACCCTTATCGCCCACTTGGCCTCCACCCTCGGGATAAAAAGGGGTCAGGTTAAAAACAAGTTGGTACATTTCGCCATCTTTTTTACTTTCCACCTTTCGGTAACGGGTAATTCTTACTTGTGTTTCCAGAGTGTCGTACCCTACAAATTCTTCAACATCGTCCTTTTCCAAAACCTCCCAATCTCCCGTTTCCACTTTTGTTGCAGCACGAGAGCGATTTTTTTGTTGTTGCAGCTCGGCATCAAATTCCTTTTCGTTTAAAGAATAGCCGCGTTCGCGGAGAATCAATGCTGTTAAATCTATCGGGAAACCGAAGGTATCGTACAATTCAAAAGCTTTTTTTCCAGAAATTTCTTTGGAATCTGCAGTTTCAATAACGTTTTCGAGCAATACCAAACCTTGATCGAGCGTACGAAGAAACGACTGCTCCTCTTCGCGAATTACGTTTGTTATCAAATTTTTTTCGGTAATAAGTTCTGGAAAAGCTTCGCCCATTTGTGCGCTTAAAGTTGCCACGAGTTTATAAATAAACGGTTCCTTTTTATCCAAAAATGTAAATCCGTAGCGAATTGCTCTTCGTAAAATTCTTCTAATTACGTAGCCAGCACCTGTATTGCTTGGCAATTGACCATCTGCAATTGAAAAAGCTACGGCACGTATATGGTCTGCAATAACGCGAGTTGCAATATCTTTCTTTTCGTCTTTTCCGTATTTTGAATTTGTTATCGCTTCAATTTCACGAATTAGCGGTGTAAAAACATCGGTGTCGTAATTACTTTGTTTGTTTTGAAGTGCCATACACAAACGTTCAAAACCCATTCCGGTATCTACGTGTTGTGAAGCCAATTTTTCTAAGCTTCCGTTAGCTTTCCGATTGAACTGCATAAAAACCAAATTCCAAACTTCCACAACTTGCGGATGGTCTTGGTTTACCAAGTCCTTCCCGGAAATTTTAGCTTTTTCTGCAGCAGAACGAATATCAATATGTATTTCGCTACACGGACCACAAGGACCTTGGTCGCCCATTTCCCAGAAATTGTCCTTTTTATTTCCGTTTAAAATTCGGTCTTCGGGCACAAATTGTTTCCAAAGATTGTATGCTTCGGTATCGCGTTCTAAACTTTCACTTTCGTCGCCTTCAAAAATGGTAACGTAGAGGCTATCTTTATCAATTTTATAAACTTCGGTTAACAGTTCCCACGCCCATTCAATGGCTTCCTTTTTAAAATAATCACCAAAGCTCCAATTGCCTAACATTTCAAACATGGTGTGGTGGTAGGTATCCATGCCCACTTCTTCCAAATCGTTGTGCTTTCCGCTAACGCGAAGACATTTTTGAGTATCGGCTATCCGATTGCTTTTTGGGGTGCCATTCCCTAAGAAATACTCTTTAAACGGTGCCATCCCACTGTTTATAAACATTAGGGTTGGGTCGTTTTTTACTACCATCGGTGCAGAAGGTACAATGGTATGTTGTTTCGATTTAAAAAATTCTAAAAATTGGGAACGTATTTCCTGAGACTTCATTTGTTATAAAATTATGCTAAATTAATGCTTGGGCGCAGAAGTAAACAATTTCTATCTTTGTAAAAACGTTACCTTTACCTCGCGCGAATAAGCAACGCGCAAAAATAGCAATTTTTTAACGCATGTCTAAGGTTAAATATTACTACGATAGCGAAACGCTCTCGTACCGAAAAATAGAAAGAAAAAAAGGGAGAAAGTTAAAAATCTTTATCCTGAGTTTTCTGGGTATGGCACTGAGTGGTTTTTTATGGTTCCTAGTTTATATAAATCTCCCCCAAGTACAAACCCCCAAAGAATTGGCGCTTCAACGCGAGTTAAACAATATGGAACTCCAGTTTGAACTTTTAAACAAAAAGATTGATCAGGCACAGGCCGTACTTGCCGAAGTTGAGGAAAGAGACAACAATTTGTATCGCGTGTATTTTGAATCGAACCCTATTCCCGAAGAACAGCGACGCGCTGGTTTTGGAGGAATAAACCGATACAAGGATTTAGAGGGTTTCAACAATTCAAAATTAATAATAAATACCACCCGCAATTTAGATGTATTGACCAAACAGATTGTAATCCAATCTAAATCTTTGGACGAAATAGCAAAACTCGCAGAAGAAAAAGAGAAACTTTTGGCAGCTATTCCAGCCATACAGCCAGTAAAAAATGAAGACCTTACCCGCATGGCCTCTGGTTACGGTTACCGCACAGATCCATTTACAAAAGCGCGCAAGTTTCACTACGGAATGGATTTTACCGCACCTCGAGGAACACCGGTATACGCAACGGGCGACGGTAAAGTTACACGTGCCGATAATACTGCAACTGGCTACGGAAACCACGTGGTAATAAACCACGGCTATGGTTACGAAAGTTTATACGCACATTTGTATAAATACAATGTTCGTGTAGGGCAAAAGGTACAACGCGGCGATATCATTGGGTTTGTTGGTAGCACCGGAAGAAGTGAAGCACCGCATTGCCATTACGAAGTTTTTAAAGACAATGAGCGTATTAACCCAATTAACTTTTACTACGGAAGCTTAACTGCAGAAGAATTTGCAGATATTTTAAGAAAGTCGCAGGAAGAAAACCAATCGCTGGATTAATTTAGAATTTTTTGAATTATAAATTTATAATTAAAAAAAATGCACATTGACCTACCCGAAAAATTGTATTACAGCATTGGCGAAGTAGCCGAAGCTTTTAGCGTAAATACATCGCTAATACGTTTTTGGGAAAAGGAATTTGATGTATTAAAACCAAAGAAGAATGCCAAGGGCAACCGTAAGTTTACCCCTCAGGACATAAAAAACCTCGAATTAATTTATCATTTAGTGAAAGAACGCGGATTTACACTCGAAGGCGCTAAAATTCACTTAAAGGAAAACAAACAAAAAACACTAAATCAATTTGAGATTATTCGCAAATTGGAATCGGTAAAAGCAGAACTATTAAAAATTAAAGAACAACTCTAAAATCAATCCTATTATGAAAAAATGGTTACCTCTTATTATAATTGTTGGCGTTATTTTAATTATCGGAGGCTACTTGGCCAGCCTCAACAATAAATTGGTAGTCTTAGACCAAAAGGCCACCGCACAATGGGCTAATGTTGAAAGCTCCTACCAACGTCGTGCAGACTTAATTCCGAATATTGTAAGTACCGCAAAAGGCTATGCAGAATTTGAGCAGGAAACCCTTATTGCCGTTACCGAAGCCCGTAGCAAGGCCACATCAATTAATGTAGATCCTACAAATATTACCCCAGAGCAATTGGCACAATTTCAACAAGCGCAGGCTGGCGTTAGTTCTGCCCTATCGCGTCTTTTAGCAGTTTTTGAAAGATATCCGGATTTAAAGGCTAATGAAAATTTTAAAGAATTAATAAACGAACTAGAGCGTACCGAAAACCGTATAAATGTTGAACGAAATAGGTTTAACGAAACTGCTCGTATGTTAAATACTAAGCTAAATCAATTTCCTACAAAACTCTTCGCAGGAATTCTTGGTTTCCACGAAAAAGCATACTTTAAAGCTGATGCCGGTAGCGAAAATGCACCAAAAGTAGATTTCGACTTCGGAAAAGATACGAAATAAGCCTGTGCTATTCGAGTACGGTAAAATTTCGATTGAAAACCATTTTTGAAAATAAAAAGAAGAACCATGTCTAAAGTTGAAGATTTTCTTACAAAGGAAGAAGAAGCAGCTATAATTGAAGCCATTCGCAAATCTGAGAAAAACACCTCGGGCGAGATACGTGTTCATATAGAACCCAGTTCGGTTTCTGCGGAAGAACCAAATAAACCGATAGACGCTTTTGATCGCGCTGCAGAAGTGTTTGATATGTTAAATATGGCTAACACAAAAGCGCGCAATGGGGTATTAATATACGTAGCCGTAAACGATCGGACGTTAGTAATTATGGGCGATAAGGGCATTAATGATATAGTAGGCCAAAACTTTTGGGAAAGTACCAAAGATATTATTATTAACCATTTTAAAAATGGCCACATGAAACAAGGCTTGGTAGAAGGAATTTTAAAAGCAGGCGAACAGTTAAAGAAACATTTCCCATACCAAAAAGATGATAAAAACGAACTCCCGGATGATATTTCGGTAGGGTAGTTTTTACGTGTGCCTAAATACTTCAACTTTATTCAGCAACTATTAAGTTGATTGAAAAAAAATGCAATGAGAACATTTCTTCAGAAATATAAATTCGTACTTACATTATTAGCTATTACTTTTTGTTTTCAAAATGTAGTAGCACAATACGAAATTCCACCCAAGCCCGAAAAGCAAACTTCGTTATACGATTACATAAATTTGCTTACGCCCACGCAAAAAACGGCTTTGGAAAGTAAGTTGGTACGCTATGCAGATTCTACATCAACGCAGATTGTATGTATAATTATTGGCTCTACCCAAGGGGAGGATATTTCAATGTTAGGTGCAGAATGGGGTCAAAAATGGGGTATTGGCCAAAAAGGTGAAGACAACGGAATTGTAATTACACTGGCCAAAGATGACCGGCGAGTAGATATAAATACCGGCTATGGCATTGAGTACAGAATAACCGATTTGATGTCCGAGCGAATTATAAACCGCATTATGATTCCTGAATTTAAATCAGGAAATTATTATGCTGGGCTCGATAAAGGCAGCGATGCCATATTTGCAGCTTTAAAAGGTGAATTTAAAGAAGATAGGGATTTCAGCAAAAAAGACGGAACGCCCATTCCATTTTTTATCATATTCATTTTTATCATTATCATTATTGCCTTAATAAACAAAGGTGGTAGAGGCGGTAAAGGTGGCGGTAGTAGCTTGCTTGATATAATTGTACTCAGCAGCCTGGGCCGCGGTGGTTTTGGCGGTGGCGGCGGTAGCTTTGGCGGCGGAGGAAGTTTTGGTGGAGGCGGCGGTTTTGGCGGTGGTTTCGGTGGTGGCGGTTTTGGAGGCGGCGGTGCTAGCGGTGGATGGTAAACTGTATTTACGAATGAGTAATTACAGAACCGTGAATTTCAGCTAAATTATAGCTGCTTTACTTCGCAATTTCTTCAAAGAATTCAAAAGCACGCACTACGGAGTAGGGGTGTTTAGATATTTTCAACGGAAATGCACAATGCCCCCCATGGTGAGGCGTTTCCAAAAACAAATACTTGTGGCGTTCAGCCAGCGCAATAGGATGGTCATCTTTCCCCAAAATAGGATCGTCCCAAGCATTCATGACCAAAACTGGCGTTTTAATACCGTCGATGGAATATTTTGGAGAGGCTTTTAAATAATAATCTTCAAGATCTAAATAATCCCCGTGAACAGGAACTATAAACCGGAGAATTACATCCTCAAATGTTTTAATTTGTTTTGAGGTTTCTTGGGAAATTATATCTGGAAATTGTTGTGATTTGTATTGAATTTTTGCCCTAATCTTCCGGATAAAACGACTTAAATATATTTTACTAATTCCACTTTGAATTTTTTCGGCACTGGATTTTAATTGAATTGGTGCCGAAATAGCCACCGCTGCTTTTACTTTATCAGAAATTTTATTTCTACCCAGATAATTTAAAATTTGATCCCCACCCAAAGAAAACCCAATTGGGAAAACTTCTTCAAATCCGCTCGCAATTACGTGTTCAATTACAAATTCTAAATCTGTGATGGAACCGTGATGGTACAGATATGGCAGCAAGTTCATTTCACCACCACAACTGCGGTTGTTCCAAGCAAAAACCGAATACCCTTTAGCGATAAAAAAGTTCGCACAAGCATTGTTGTAGTTTTTTCGCGAATCGCCTTCTAATCCGTGACACAATATAATAGCTTTTTTAGAACTCTTTACAATATAATCTAATAGCAGAAAATCTCCATCGGGCAATAGCAATCGCTTTCGCTTATAGTTAGGCGCATTCAATTTGCGAATAATGCCTTCGTAAATCGTAGAAATATGTCCATTTTGAAAAATGAAGTCGGTTTCGTAAGATGAATTGTTTATATAGGGCATATTTTTACTCCTTGATTTATGCGCTTAGCCTAAAGGTAAGATTCTTTTACGCTACATAAAATTGAAATCTGTAAAAACTGGATCGCCCCTTTACAATTCTTCACTTTGTAGGAGTATTTTCAAAGCTAAATAGAGAAGAGTAAAGATAGCAGTGACTAACTTTATTTCGGTTAGTATTTATTGATTGTATATTCTGAAACATTCACCATTTTTAAAAAAAATCACCCCCAATTACCTTTCAATTTTCGTAGTTTGCAGCTTTAATTTTCCGAAGCTAATTCATGAAAACACAAGCATCAAAAGTTTGGCGTCACAACAGTATTCGTTATGCATTTTTTTTTCTTGGTCTTATTTTTTTTGGACTGGGCGTGGCGGTTTCCGTTAAGGTAAAACATCTTGGCTTACATCCTTGGGATGTTCTAAACGTGGCCTTATTTGAACATTTTGGTTTTAGTATTGGCACTTGGAGCATCGTGGTTGGTTTGCTACTAATAGGGATTTCACTATTGGTGAGCAAAAAGTATATTAATATTGGTACATTTCTCAATGCATTGCTCATTGGACCAATCATGGATTTCTTTCTTTGGATAGATATTTTGCCAGATGCAAGTTACAATTGGACAGACTATTTAATACTACTGGTGGGAATCGTGCTCATAGGTTTGGGCGGAGGTCTATACGTTTCGGGAGGCGTAGGCGCTGGTCCAAGAGATGGATTTATGCTTTCCATATCAGAACGAACAAGATTATCTGTGAGCAAAGCCCGAATTTTAGTGGAGAGCTTAGTGCTGGTTATCGGGTTTTTATTGGGAGGCCCTGTGTTTTGGGTAACATTTATTTATACTTTTATCCTGAGCCCGATTTTTCAATTTTCTCTGAAATTTTTTACCCGGCTTAGATCTAAATTAGATGGAGTTAATGACCAGCCAGATATGGCGAGAAATAAATTTTAACACCCTCGATGCGCAAAAAAAAATTCCGAATATTATGGTTCTTGAATTTTAAATTATTTTAAAGAAATCCATAATAGTTGATGCATTATTGAAATTTAGCACTAAATCAATCCCACGGATTATCCTTTATCTCTCCTTTTTTACCGAGCGTATTAAATTTATAACTCAGCGTAAGCATAAAATATTGCTTTAAAACC
This sequence comes from Aequorivita marisscotiae, assembly GCF_029814825.1. NCBI lineage: Bacteria > Pseudomonadati > Bacteroidota > Flavobacteriia > Flavobacteriales > Flavobacteriaceae > Aequorivita > Aequorivita marisscotiae. The sequence goes on from NZ_CP122379.1 coordinate 333,113, forward strand.
GTACTCTGAACATCTTGAATATAATTTTGGTTTGAGGTACGACGAACATTACTGTTTTGGTTCAGCAAATCGTAAACTTTTAGAGTCGCACTACCGCTGTCTTTTAGGAATGAATAGGTTAGCGAACTGTTCCAAAAAACATAGCTTCTGTTAAAACCCTCGGTAACATCTGCATTATAAACATATTTAAAATCGTTGCGCCATTCCAAAGATTTTGGGACGAAAGTTGTGGTCCGCAAATTAAATTCGTGTCGTGTGTAATTGCTATTTTCAAATGTACTAACATCAATGCTATTTGTGCTGTAATTATAGCTATATCTGGGGCTTAGCTCAAACAAATCTTTCCAAGTAAACGTAGCGTTTATTGACGGGGTATAATTAATCGTGGTACTATTGTACTGCACGTTATTATTAAAATTTACATTGCTATTTCCGGTAGCATATAGAAAAGCTCCGTATTTAATAGTGCGTAAACTGTCTATTTTAAAACTTTTATTGAAACCAATATTTCCAGACAAACTATACGTGCCGTTTACATTTGTAAAGGTGGTGGTTTTTACGAGATTTTCATCTACTGTGGTTTTGGGCACGACACGGTCGTTACTGAATTCGAAATTTAAATATGAATAAAATCCTGTTTGGTTTTTAAAATCGTAATTATTTGCTCCCAAATAGAAACGATGTTCGTTTGAAGGTTTCAAATCTGGATTTCCGCGAGTAATATTCAAAGGATCCGAAATATCAACAAAAGGTGAAAGTTGGTCTATGTCTGGCGCAGTATTCTGTAAATAATATCCTGAAAAGGCACTGAATGTTTTACTGAATTTATATCGAAAATTAACACTCATCTCCAACGCATTAAAATCATTTTTGAAATGTATATCTCTTAGCGCATCATCGCTTTCCAACGTTCTAAAAACATAAGCAGCATTTACGCGAGCATAGATTTTTCCAGTAGTATAAGTTACGCCCATTTCTGGACTTGACTGTTGATTTGTATTGGTAAAATCGGTACTCTGAGCTGTGTTGAAAGTGGTATAATCTTCTGAAAATTCGTCAAAATCAAAAACATCCTTTCGGTCCTTTCGTTTCTCGTTTTCAAAATTATATTCTAAATTTAAAAAGAGTGTATCGGCAATAATGGGTAGACGCCACTGCGGCGTTACGGAAAATTCTGATGCACTTTTCTTGCCATTGGTTCGCTGGTTTCTTAAAAGGGTATTTGGGTCTTCACCAAAAATTTGTGTTTCGCTAAATATGTAATCTTGGTTGGCGATCGCATTAATTTTGTTTGTGGCTATAATTCTAAAAAAGCCTCCATTGCCACCATATTTTTTGGTTACCGAGAGCCTATTATTAAAATTATTTCCGTCTCTTTCGCTGTGGTTGTCGTTAACAGATTGGTTAATAAGCTCCTCATTTGCATTTTTGCTCGTCTCGTTCTTAGTAAAGTTTGATATTATTTTATTAAATGATAGCTGTGGGCGAATTGCTATTAAAAATGTGGAATCTATCTGTGTATTAAATTTTAGGTTGGCCGTATGAGTATAGCTGTCGGTTTCTGAAGTAGTATTTACGTTAGAGAGATACCTATTTTCGGGTAAAATGTTTTCACGATTTCGCAATTCTTCATTAAACGTGTTTGCGGAGGAATAAAAATAATCTGTGCTAATATCTGTTTTTTTTCCAAAGTCCTTGGCAAAATTGGCTCCGGCAGTTCTAGAATTTGTGATGCCATCACCTCCGCCAAACGCCATTCCGTTATAATTAAAGGAGCCATTACTATTAAAATTAAGATGTCTGCCACTGCCGAACATTTTTTCTATTTCACCAAAACTAAATCCTGGGGAGTTAGTATTATTTCCGCCTCCCAAGGCGCTAATTCGCAAATCATTGTCAAAATAATTTATAAGTCCAGCATATTCAAAACGTTTATCGGTTCCGCCTCCAGCCGCTACCCTGCCGAAAATGCCTTTATTTTTTTCTTCGTCAATTTTAATGTTTATTGTTTTATTATTTTCATCCCCATTTTCACCTGTAAATGCTTCAGAATCTGTTTTGGTATCGGTTACCTGTATTTTTTTAACTATTTCTTTGGTTAGGTTTCTGGTTGCAATGGTGGGATCGTCCCCAAAAAATGGTTTTCCATTTACCAAAATTTTGTTCACTGGTTTCCCATTAACGGTTATATTTCCTTGTGCATCTACTTCAACGCCCGGAAGTTCCTTCAATAAATCTTCAACAGTGGCGTTCTTTTTTGTTTTAAATGAAGCCACATTAAATTCTAAAGTGTCCTTTTTAATGGTAATCGGGGCACGCGATTTTACAACAACTTCATCTAAATTTGCCACCGAAACTGAAATAGGAATACTCCCCAAATCCTGCACGGGCGTATCTAAATTCACCGTCTTCTGAAAATTTTGATAACCTACATAGCTAAAATTTATCCGTACATTTTTTGCTGAAGTCTTTCCTTCCAAAATAAATTTGCCGTTTTTATCTGTTATCGTGTAAGTAATTAAAGTACTGTCCGCTATCGTTTCCATAAAAACAGTGGCAGCTTCCAATGGGTCTTGAGATTCACCATCAATTAAAACACCCGAAACTTGTACATCCTGTGAAAAGCTTAAAGAAACAAACAAGAAGAAAAATCCAAAAAGAAATTTTTGCATATAAAACGTACTGGTTTATTGATTTTATTGTCGAATATATAGCTATATATTTAAAACCACTTCCAAATTTTAAAAATAAAACGGTATCATTTTTTTATAAAAAACATAAATGCCTGTAAATAAACAAATAGGATTGTACGCCAAGGAGTAAGTGAATAATACAATACTTTTCTTTAAAATTATAAATTAAAAAAGCTACTAAAATTTTATTAGTAGCTCTTTTAGTAAATGTAACCTTGCAATTACTCGCCCGAAGGTTTCTTTACTTTCACCTTTCGTTCACGTATATCTGTTATACTAATAGGATTGGCTTTATCGCATCTATTAGGCATTTTTAACGATCTGAACGTAAACCACACACGCATTCCGTGCGTTTTAAAATTACCTAGCAAATTTACGGGATCGAACATAACGGTTCTATCATCTTCCAGTGCAATTACATATTCGCAATCGCCCTCCGCGGTAGAATGTACAATAATACCTTTGTATTCTTGAACAACCGGCGCCGCAACTTGACTATTCCCTCTATTATTAGGTCTGGAGGTATTGGCTTTAGACGAACTGCACGAAGCCAAGCTTACCATCGTAAATGCAAGAAATAAAAACTTAATAATATTTTTCATAATAATATTCCTTTATAGCTAAATTAATAAAAAAGGCTGCCTTTCATAAAAAAACAGCACTTATATTAATTCGTTATTTTATGAGAAGTTTATTTTTCAGAATTTTCAATTTCGGCAATCGGGTGCCAATAATTAAGCTGCTGTATGTATTTTTGTTGAATAATGGGTTGCGTCTTATACCAGAAAAGCTAGCACGTACCTCGAATTACCTATTTAAACAATACACTCCAGCAAAAGCGAAGTTGTAAAAAATCGCAAACGAAGCATGACTTATTTTTTCCTAAAATAAACTGTAATAGGCACCCCGGTAAAATCGAAATTTTCCCGAAGTTTATTTTCAATAAAGCGCTTGTACGGATCTTTTACATATTGCGGTAAGTTGCAGAAAAATGCAAAGCTTGGATAGGGTGTTGGCAGCTGCGTGCAGAATTTTATTTTTACATATTTAGCTTTATATGCTGGCGGCGGATAAGCTTGAATTATTGGAAGCATGACTTCATTCAATTCGCTCGTTTTTACCTTTTTACTTCGGTTTTGGTATACCTCAACCGCGGTTTCAATTGCTTTGTAAATTCGTTGTTTGGTAAGAACCGAAACAAAAACAATTGGCACATCTACAAAGGGTTCAATTTGCTGACGGATATATTTTTCGTAATCCTTCACGCTACTACTTTCCTTGTCTTCCACCAAATCCCACTTGTTTGCAAGTATTACGATTCCTTTATTATTACGTTGTGCTAGCCAAAAAATATTCTCCACCTGTCCGTCAAAGCCTCGAGTGGCATCAAAAACAAGAATAATTACGTCGCAATGCTCAATAGCTCGAACGCTTCGCATCACGGAATAAAATTCCAAATCTTCCTTTACCTTGCTTTTTTTGCGAATTCCCGCAGTATCAACAAGGTTAAACTCAAAACCAAAACGATTGTATTTCGTGTCTATGCTATCGCGTGTTGTTCCCGCGATGTCTGTAACAATATATCTGTCTTTTCCAATGAGCGCATTTATAAATGAAGATTTCCCCGCATTGGGACGGCCCACAACTGCAAATCGTGGAAGCTCGCTATCATCCGGTTCCTCTCTATCCGGCAATGCTTTTACCAGATCATCGAGTAAATCGCCGGTGCCACTCCCGTTGATACTAGAAAGATTGTATTGGTTTTCAAAACCCAGCGAATAAAACTCCAAAGCATCATTTACGCGCGATGCGGAATCTACTTTATTAATTGCTAAAAAAATTGGTTTTTTTGAACGACGAAGCAGTTTTGCAACCTCTTGATCCATTCCTGTAACGCCGCTTTCCACATCAACCATAAAAATAATGGCATCGGCTTCGTCAATAGCCAATTCAACCTGTTTGTCTATTTCAGCTTCAAAAATATCGTCGCTTCCTTTTACATAACCTCCTGTATCTATCAACGAAAATTCTTTTCCGTTCCAATCACTTTTACCATAATGACGATCGCGCGTAACGCCACTCACTGCGTCAACAATGGCTTCTCTACGCTGAATTAGCCTATTAAAAAAAGTAGATTTCCCTACGTTTGGTCGTCCTACAACGGCAACAATGCTCATAATCTCTGGTTTAGGGTGCAAAAATAGCTTTTAGTTGGCAGAAAAAATATTATTTTAACCGCTTTAAACTCAAATAAGTTAAGAATGCTTTCGAATGAAATAGTTTTACGCCCACGTTTCCAAATAGAACTGGAGCAACCCTGCACGCAGATACTTACAAAGTTTTCGGAAGCTAAAAAGTGCCAAAGCAAGTTTACCATTTCTTGCGTAGATGACCATATTTTTCTCAAATTACCAAAAAAACAACAACACTTTTGGTCGCCCCAGTTGCATTTGGAAATAATTGAAAAAGACGAAGAATCCTGTTCCTTACACGGTTTTTTTGGACCAAATCCAACCGTTTGGACCATGTTTATGTTTTTTCACGTTGCTGTGGGAATCCTTTTTATGGTGAATTTAACTTGGCTTTACTCAAATTATAATTTGGGAAATTCCATCGGACTTCAAATTTCAATTTCGGTAATTTTAATTCTCACCTGGATTGTACTCTATGTTGCAGGAAGACTTGGCAAGAAAAAAGGAAAACCCGGAATGCGGGAACTCTATGAGTTTATGACAGAAACCATAGGGTAAAATTCCAAATCACAAATCCCAAATTCCAAAGAATACTATGTTGGGATTTGGAATTTGTGATTTGTGATTTTTAAAATTTACTTTTGATTGTATCCAAACCTACGGAGTTGCTTTTCATTACTACGCCAATCCTTATTAACCTTCACATACAGTTCTAAATGTATTTGCTTTCCGAAGAATTTTTCCAAATCCTTTCTAGCTTCAATACCAACCCTTTTTAATGCCGAACCCCTGTGCCCGATAATGATTCCCTTTTGGGTTTCGCGCTCTACCATGATTATACTTCGGATACGGATAATGTTTTCGTCTTCAAAAAACTCCTCAGTGTCTATTTCAACTGAATAGGGAATTTCCTTTTTGTAGTGCATCAATATTTTTTCGCGAATGGCTTCGTTTACGAAAAAACGTTCGGGTTTATCGGTTAATTGATCTTTTGGATAAAATGGGGGCGACTCTGGAAGCAATTCAATTATCCGATTAAAAACTTCGGGGACCCCAAAATTTTGAAGCGCCGAAATAGCAAATATTTCAGCATTCGGAACTTTTTCCTTCCACATTTTTACTGCTTCGGAAAGTAACTCTTCATTGCCTTTGTCAATTTTATTAATAAGAAGTAAAACTGGAATTTTTGAATTTGTTATTTTATTGAAAAAGGCTTCATCCTTCAATTCTTTCTCACCCAATTCCACCAAGTACAGCAGAATATCGGCGTCCTCAAAAGCAGATTTCACAAAATCCATCATACTCTCCTGCAATTGATACGCAGGTTTTATAATTCCGGGGGTATCGCTCAATAGCACTTGAAAATCATCACCGTTTACGATTCCCAAAATACGGTGGCGTGTGGTTTGGGCCTTGGAAGTTATTATGGACAGCCGCTCGCCCACAAAAGCGTTCATCAAGGTGCTTTTGCCCACGTTCGGATTTCCGATTATATTAACGAATCCAGCTTTGTGTTTTGTCATTTCTTTGGAATTGGTTCTACAAATTTACATTTATTTTAGGCGAACCGTCAAAAATAAGTAGCTATCTAGGCCACAAATTCTGTTTTATAGATAGATAATTAATCTAGTTAGAAGACTATATTTTTACGTTTTTGTTAATAGCGTGTAGTATTGAAACAAGAAACTTTACAGAAATTCTTTCACTTTAATCTCATTATAAAGTTATAAATAATATAAATTAGCACAATTATATCCTTTTAATAGAAATTTACGATGACTAAAACTATTATTTTACTTGTGGCGCTAATTGCATCCATTGAAAGCTTTTCACAAGTTGGTATTGGAAATATTGATCCGGCCGAATCATCACTACTAGATATTAACGATTCAAATAACGATAAAGGGATTTTAATCCCGAGAGTAGATATTGCAGATTTAAACACCCAAGCTCCTATTACCACAACAACTATAGAAGAAAGTTTATTGGTCTATAACACCAATATCACCACGGGAAAAGGGTTTTATTATTGGAGTGGCACAAACTGGATACGAATTCAGGCTTCCGGTGACGACAAAAGTATTTACGCGGCTGACGATAATTTAATTGGCGCCAGAACTGTAGGGCTCAACGGTTATTCATTAAATTTTAATTCGGGTAATAATGTGGCATTACAAATTGACAACAATCGTCGCCTTACCTTTGGAGGATATGGAGGAACTACCTTTGCAGGAAATCCTTTAAACCTTTTAGGAGTAAATAGTACTGGCCAAGTAATTAGTCTAAATACCAATACGGCTTTTACTCTCGCTAATTCCGATTGGTTTGAGGAATCAACTACCAGTCCACCCAATAGTATTAATGATAACATTTATACCAATGGTGAGGTAGGTATAAATATTATATCTCCAAATGCTCCTCTACATATTTTTGAAGAAACCGGCACAGCTCCGTCGAACTCTGACGGCACAGTAATACTTGAACATGGCGATGACGGAGGGATTTCTTCCATCGTTTTTAGAAGTCACGTAAACAGTACTAGCGATTATGGCTATATTAGTTATTCCGACAATGGTTCCGGCAATGGGTCTGGGGTAGAAAGTAGTCTTTTAGAAATTGGGGTTCAAAACGATACGCCCACAGGCTACCCGCAAGGTATAGACAATATAAATTTAGCCGCAACAGGTTCTATAGGAGTAGCAAATGTAGTACCCGATGGTAGCTCATCAATAGATTTAGGCGCAAACGATCGCGGTTTATTGGTTAATCGTGTTACCCTTACCGCAGCAAATAATGCCTCGCCTATTTCGAATCCTGCAAATGGATTACTTGTATTTAACACAGCCACCAACCTTTCGCCTACGGGATACGAAAATGATGTTAGACCAGGGTTTTACTATTGGAGTACGGCACAAAGTCGATGGATCCCCCAAACCCCCGAAAGTAGATCGGCACGGTATACAAATAGAAATACAACGTTTAATTTAAACCAAGCATCGGCTCAGAGCTTACCAATCTTTGGCTATGAAGAATGGAATGACGATTCTACTCTCTACCAAGCCACAATTGGTAACAACGGCAACCAAATAATTGTAAGAGAAGACGGTAGATACGAAGTAACTGCGAATATTTCTATAACTTCTCCAAACTTAGATAATAACAGAACTAATATAGATGCCGAATTTGTTGTAAATCCAAACACTGCCTCGGCACTATATCCAGGAGCTACAGCTTCCACAGGTTACATTAGAAATAACGGACAACATAACAATAGTTCTTTGCATTTATTTGAAGTTATAGAATTAGAAACCAATGACATATTGGTTATTGAGGTTATGAAGGAAGCCGGAGGAAGCACAGTTACAATGAGAGTAGAAGGTGGATGTAATTTTACCATTAAAAAAGTAAAATAATTCTATAAAAACTACTTTAATTTTAAGACCTTCTTTTTCCAAGACAGGTCTTTTTTATTTTAAAATTCGTACAATTTCATTTAAAAAGATATCTGTAAAAATTACCGTTAATACACACTATTGAATTTCGTATTTTTACGCAATGCTTTTCCCAAAGAAAAAAATAGTACTCGAAGAAGGCGATTATTACCTAACCCCCGAAGGTTACAAATGCTTTACGGAACAATACCACTTAAAACGCGGATATTGTTGCGAAAGCGGCTGCCGCCATTGTCCGTATGGATTTGATAAGAAAACAGGGAAACATCAATAAAAATAAATTTGAATAATGACTTTTAAAGAACAAATACAACAAGGCATTCCGTCAGTTTTACCTGAAAAGAAACCTTACGATACAAATATAAATCACGCGCCAAAGCGAAAGGAAATTCTCTCAAAAGAAGAAAAGGAACTTGCGCTTCGCAATGCACTACGTTATTTTGAGCCGAAACATCACGCCACACTCCTACCCGAGTTCCGTGCGGAATTGGAAAAATACGGCCGCATTTATATGTACCGTTTCCGTCCAGATTATAAAATGTATGCGCGTCCTATTACTGAATATCCCGGAAAATCCAATCAAGCAAAAGCGATTATGTTAATGATTCAAAACAACTTGGATTACGCTGTGGCGCAGCACCCACACGAGCTAATTACTTATGGTGGCAACGGCGCAGTTTTCCAAAACTGGGCGCAGTATCTTTTGGTAATGAAATACCTTTCCGAAATGACCGATGAGCAGACCTTGGCCGTTTATTCCGGGCATCCAATGGGTTTATTCCCATCGCACAGAGACGCGCCGAGAGTTGTTGTTACCAACGGCATGATGATTCCGAATTATTCAAAACCCGACGATTGGGAAAAATTCAATGCTTTGGGAGTAACGCAATACGGGCAAATGACGGCGGGAAGCTATATGTACATTGGCCCACAGGGAATTGTTCACGGAACCACGATTACGGTGTTAAATGGTTTCAGAAAAATTAAAAAAGAGCGGAAAGGCGGGTTATTTGTAACTTCTGGTTTGGGCGGAATGAGCGGCGCGCAACCCAAAGCAGGAAACATAGCAGGTTGCGTAACGGTTTGCGCCGAAGTAAATAAAAAAGCCACTGAAACCAGACATAGTCAAGGTTGGGTAGATGAAGTAATTTCAGATTTAGACGAACTTTCAAAACGTGTAAAAGAAGCAACTTCAAATAAAGAAACTGTTTCCATCGCTTACGACGGAAACGTGGTGGAAGTCTGGGAGAAATTTGCAGAGGAAAACATAAAAATTGATTTGGGAAGCGACCAAACCTCGCTTCACAATCCGTGGGCGGGCGGCTATTATCCCGTTGGATTAGCTTATGAAGAAGCCAACGAAATGATGGCAAACAATCCGGAGCAATTTAAAAAGGAAGTTCAGAAAAGTTTACGCCGCCAAGTGGAAGCAATCAATAAACACACTGCAAAGGGAACCTATTTCTTCGATTACGGAAATGCTTTTCTTTTGGAAGCATCTCGTGCGGGCGCAGATGTTATGAATGATAAAAAGGTGTCAGGTCGAGCGCAGTCGAGACCTCAATCGGAGTTCAAATATCCATCTTACGTGCAAGATATAATGGGCCCAATGTGTTTCGATTACGGTTTTGGACCATTTCGTTGGGTTTGTGCTTCTGGTAAACCCGAAGATCTTCAAAAAACCGATGAAATTGCGTGTGAAGTTTTAGAAGAATTGATGAAAAATTCGCCTAAAGAAATTCAGCAGCAAATGCAGGACAACATAACTTGGATTAAAGGAGCGCAGGAAAATAAATTGGTAGTCGGTTCGCAGGCACGTATTCTTTATGCAGATTCTGACGGTCGCGTGCAGATTGCTTCGGCTTTCAACAAAGCTATTTCCGAAGGTAAAATCGGACACGTTGTTTTAGGTCGCGACCATCATGATGTTTCAGGAACCGATTCGCCCTATCGTGAAACATCCAATATTTACGACGGTAGCCGGTTTACTGCAGACATGGCAATTCAGAACGTTATTGGCGATAGCTTCCGTGGCGCTACCTGGGTAAGCATCCACAATGGCGGTGGCGTAGGCTGGGGTGAGGTGATTAATGGTGGTTTCGGAATGGTTCTTGATGGTAGTACAGATGCGCAACGACGCTTAGAAAATATGCTTTTCTGGGATGTTAATAATGGAATTGCAAGACGTAGTTGGGCACGAAATGACGAAGCTGTATTTGCAATAAAACGTGCAATGGAAAACAATCCGCAGTTGAAGGTAACGCTTCCAAATTTTGTTGATGACAAATTATTCACATAAAAATTCGACCACGAATTCACTAAATTGTGCATTTGTGGCTAAAAAAAAGAAAAAGATGAAAGCACTTAAATTTTTACCCCTATTACTGCTTTTTGCATTCACTTCCTGCTCCACCGTTCGCGTAGCATCGGATTTCGACAAAAAAGCAAATTTTAATCAGTACAATTCCTTTGCTTTTTTTAAGCCAGGGATTGATAAAGCCGAAATTAGCGATTTAGATAAAAAACGTATTCTTCGTGCCATTGAAGGAAATTTAATAATGAAAGGAATGGCAAAATCTGAGACTCCAGATTTACTCGTTAGTATTTTTACAAAAGAGCGTGAACGCGTTGATGTTTACAATAGCAATTTTGGATACGGATGGGGTTGGAGTCCTTGGTATTATGGCAGCTATCATGGCGGTACAAATGTTTCTCGAACTGCTGAAGGCACGCTTTACATAGATTTAATAGATGCTAAAACGAACAATTTAGTTTGGCAGGGTATGGGGAGTGCAGATTTAGTAACCGGAAATATGGAACGCAAAGAGGAGCGAATTCGCGAAATAGTCTCCAAAATATTAGCAGAGTATCCGCCAGGAGCTCTGAAAAAGTAGTTAAAAAAAGGCTTTTATGCAATTTGTATAAAAGCCTTTTTTTTATCTTTAAAATCAAAATGCTCACTTATTTTCATCTTGGCAAAAAAAAGACGGCCTAATTTATTTGTAAGAAATCACATTTTAAAATATAAACAGGCTGTTTAAACTTTATAAAGAATTACAAAAGAAGCACGATCACTAATAAAATAAGAAACTCAACAAGGCGGATGATAAAACTTTCAAAATACAATCGGCGATCATTATATGGGGGGTTAATTGCTGCCGTCATTACCGGAACGGGAGTTTTTCTTCTGGGAAATATTTCAGGTTATGAAGCAAAAAAACTGATAACCTCTTCCCTACCGGGAATCAACATGCTTTGTAATACCATTGTGCTTGCTTCAGCAACAATCTTGGCACTTTTACTTACGCTTTTAGGTATAAGTTCTGGCTCCAAGTCAAAATTAAAGCAAGCCCATTATACCCAAGTAATGGCAATTGCAAAACTGGACACAATCCTGTTTGTTATAGCTATTATACTCTTTCAGATATTTAATATCCCCATCACCGAATCTGAAGAATTGCCCACGACCTGGTATTCCACTATTTATTGGGCTACGCTCTTTCTTTCCTCACTGCTCAGCGGTGGGATGGTTTCGGTTATTTTAATGCTTTACAACACTGTTATCAATATGATTAAAATTGTGGGACTTGGCGACGAGGATCATCCGCTCGTTTTTCAGGAGGATAATATAGAAGAAGAGAATGAATAAAAAAGCCCTCCTCAAAAAAAGGAAGGCTTTTAATAATTGGGGATAATTAAAAGTTTATTCTTTAACCAATTTTATGCCTTTTACATTTCCTTTGTGAGTAGAAATTTTCATAAAATAAACACCTGATTTCCAACTTTGCGTATCTACGTTTACCGAAGTCTCCAAATTGTATTTCGCTGAAAATAACTGCTGCCCTAAAACATTATAAATTGAAATTGCTTCAATTGGCGAATTGCTATTAATAATCATTTCAGCTTTTACCGGATTTACAAAAGATATTGAAGTGTCTGAAAATTCTTCAACACCTGCTGTATCATCCACTACATTTTGCGCATAGATTTTTAGGCCGTCGCCCTTGTCTTCCACAAAAACTGCTACGTTCTGCGAATTTCCTTCTTTTGTAAAATTCACTCTTGTTTTGGCTGCAGCAAAAGTAGCTACGGGACGGGTTTCTTCGGGCCACGCAAAATCACCGTTTTCATTTAAATAAACGCTATGTAATGTGGTAGGCGTGGCGCCATTGTTTTCTCCTTCTTCCATCAAAAATAATGGATTGTCGTTTCTGAGGCGAAGTGAACCTGCGTGCGATTTATCATTTCCTATTGGAAAAACAACTTTTGCGTTATCGGTTAATTCACGTGCGCCAGAATCTTTATTAAATTTTTGGACGTATTCGCCACGTTCGCTTTGTGTTTCATTTCTATAGATAGAAATTGACCAAACGTATTGCGAGCCGTTTTTAAAAGCTATTTCGGTTTCCATTTCATAATCGGTTTCGCCAGTATCAAAATCAGAACCATTTATACCCCAAGGTAAAGTTCCGTCAGGATTTATACGCTGCAAATACGAATCAAAACGTGTTCCTGCTGAAGCATAATAACCCATATAAACTACATCGCCATCCTGAACGCCTTTGTACGAACGAATAAAAGCAGTAGCTCTGTCAGAAATTTGAACAGCACTTCCCCAGACCGGATTACCATCTGCATCGTAACGTTGCGCATATAGAAAAGAGTTAATTCCCGTTAATAATTTATGGAAAACAGCTATATATTCGCCGCCTGCAATCTCAAAAAAGTTTCCTGGAGACGAAGTTCCAGAACCCGTTGTTAGCGGCTGAGTTGACGGCCAAACGGCAAGTCCGTTATCGTCGTATTTTTGCATAACTGCACCACTTCCAGAGAGCCAACTAACAATTGCTCCCCCTGTTGAAAGCGGTAGCACTGTTACCACATTCCCACTACCAACTTGAACTCCATTTGCACCCCATAAATGATTGCCATCGGTATCCATTTTAAACACAAAAGCAGGGTCTCCGCCCGCTGTTCCTGTAGCACCAATATAAAGATTGTCATTGGCATCTACGATTGTATTCATAATTACGGTTGAAGTACTCATAGGAATTTGGTCGCTAACCAACATACCATCGCTACCAAGTGTTTGGTTGCCATCGGCATCCATAATTTGCAAGCGAAGTTCAATATTTGTTGGTGGTCCAACATTTTTCCAAAACACTACATAAGTTTGCCCATCAGAAGTGCCACGCGTCTGTACATCTAGTTCTCCAGATTCTGCTACAAGTGTATTCGCATCGGTGTCGGCAGTCCATTGGGCGTGTAAAATCGTTACCCCAAATAATGCAAGAAACGTAATAATAGTTTTCATAATATAGGTTTTTGATTAAAATTAAGCCATATTAAACGAGGTTTACTGAGTGAGGTTGTCATCTTGTGAAATTAGTTAATTGAAATCAATATTTTAGTATTTCAAGTATCTTCTTCTTCACTTTTTCCGTGGAAGGTATCATCGTTTCCTCCAATGTGGAATTAAGTGGAATTGCAGGCATATTTTCTGAACCAATGAGCATCACCGGCGCATCAAGTTGCTGAAAACATTCTTCTTGAATTCTTCCCTGCAAACCGCGTGAAAATCCGTTGTCGGAAGGTTCTTCGGTTACAACCAAACATTTTCCGCATTTCTTAACCGATTTAAAAACCGTTTCATAATCCAAAGGATGCAGTGTTCTAAGGTCAACAACTTCAATTTTATCCTGCATTCCAAGTTCTTCGGAAGCGTTCATTGCCCAGTGCACGCCCATTCCGTAGGTTATTATAGAAAGTGTTTCCTCTTCTTCCTGTTTCCAGATTTCCTGCAAAACCCAAGCTTTTCCAAAAGGCAAAACATAATCTTCTGCAGGCATTATAGACGTTGCGCCCTTTGTTCCCTTCACCTTACTCCAATACAAGCCTTTATGTTCAAAAATCACAACAGGATTTGGGTCGTAATAGGCCGCTTTTAGCAGACCTTTTAAATCGGCACCGTTACTCGGATACGCAATTTTTAATCCACGAATATTAGTCACCACACTTTCCACGGAAGAGGAATGGTACGGGCCACCACTGCCGTAAGCGCCAATAGGCACACGTAAAATCATTGAAACCGGCCATTTTCCGTTTGAAAGATAACAGCTTCGGGAAACTTCAGTAAAAAGTTGATTGAGCCCTGGCCAAATATAATCGGCAAACTGAACTTCTACAATTGGTTTTAAGCCAACAGCGCTCATTCCCACGGTTGAACCTACGATAAATGCCTCTTGAATTGGCGTATTAAAAACACGATTGTCGCCAAATTTTTGTGCCAAAGTAGCCGCTTCGCGAAACACGCCACCCAAACGTGCGCCCACATCCTGACCATACAATAAACATTCCTTGTGTTTCCGCATCAATTCCTCAATGGCAAAAAGTGCACAATCTACCATCACCACTTTTTCGCCTCCTTTAGGGGATCGTTCACCCTTTTCTTCGGTAATTTCCGTTGGAGCAAAATCGTGCGTAAAAAGATCTTCGGGTTTTGGATCTTCAGCATTTAACGCCCTTTCCAAAGATTCTTTGATTTCGATTTTGATGTCGGCTTCTATTTCTGAAAGTTCTTTGTCATTAAAACCATTATCCAATAACAATTTTTTCAATTTTGGATACGGATCACGACTTCGCGCTTCCTCCAAATCATCGCGATAAAACTCCATCCGAACGCCAGAAGTATGATGGTTCAATAGCGGAACTTTTGCGTGAACCAAAAATGGTCTGCGCTCTTCCCGAATTTTTGAAATTACATTCTGAATTGTATTATAACTTTCCTCAAAATCAGCCCCATCAATTGAAATTGCTTCTAATCCGTGAAATCCCTTTGCGTATTCTGCGGCATTCTGGGCTCTTGTTTCCGCAGCATTAGCCGAAATATCCCACTCGTTGTCCTGTACTAAATAAAGAATGGGCAGCTTCTTTAAAACTGCCATTTGAAAGGCTTCAGCAACTTCGCCTTCTGTAACCGAGGCATCACCTAAACTACAAACCACAATGGGCAATTCTGAATTCTGAATTCCGAATTCTGAATTCATTGATTCCTTATACCAAAACCCCATTGCAACACCCGTAGCTGGAATAGCCTGCATTCCCGTTGCAGAACTTTGATGTGGAATTTTTGGTTTATCATCATCTTTCAAACTTGGATGACTATAATAGGTTCTTCCGCCCGAAAAGGGATCGTCTTTTTTTGCCAAAACCTGGAGCATAAGCTCATACGGTTTCATTCCAATGGAAAGCAACATAGAATCATCACGATAATACGGAAATGCGTAATCCTGCGGCAACAGCTGCATTCCCAGGGCTATTTGAATTACCTCATGACCCCGCGAAGTTGCGTGCACGTATTTTGAAACGGTTTTAAAATTTTCCTCATAAATCTCTGTCATCGCTTTTGCGGTGACGAGGTTTTTAAAGGCTTTTTTTAATATATCTTTTTTAATTTTCATCTTTAGATTTTGACGTTTTTGAATCACGACCACTTGCTTCGCTCGTTATACGAACCACGACGGTTGGAATCACAACTTTTAAACGTCGTTTTTCGTGCAGTATGCCAAGTGAACGATTGTGGTTCAAAACGTCCTTTTCATTTAATTATTCGGATCTAATGTATCTATAAAATTTGATATTTTACTTTGTAATGCTTGTACCTTATCTTCCAATCTCAAAAATAATTCTTTCGAAATAAAATTTTGACGAGCGCAAACCATCAACTGTGTTTCCCATTCAAAAGCTGAACCAAGGCTGTTTTCAAGAAAATTCAAAAAATGTCTATCTGTTCTTTTGCTCGAACCTTCAGAAATGTTTGAAGCAATGGAAACCGAACAACAATTCATTTGTGTTCGCAAACCGTATCTTTCATAATCTGGTAAAGTTGCCGTGAGTAAATAATTTTTATCAATTAACTCCATTGCCAGTAACCATATTTGCAATTTCTTAAAATTATGTCTTCTCATATATTAATTTTTTGAAACACGCCCTACGACTGTTTGATTCACAATTTTTAAAACTTGTGATTCGTGCAGTGAGCACAGCGAACGATCGTGGTTCAAAACGTCTTTTTCACATCAAACTGTTCCATATAATCGGCAATTCTTCGTAAAAAAGAACCTGCCAGATAACCATCTACTATTCGGTGGTCAAAGGAAAGTGAAAGGTACATCATTTGGCGGATTTCAATCGTATCGCCTTCTTCTCTTTCCATTACTTCGGCGCGTTTTTTAATAATTCCAGTTGCCAAAATTGCGGCTTCGGGTTGGTTGATTATGGGTGTACCCATTAAACTGCCAAAAGTTCCCACATTGCTAATTGTAAAGGTGCTGCCTTTGGTTTCATCGGCCTTTAATTTATTATCACGGGCTTTTCCAACCAATTCATTTGTCGCAGTAGCCAATTCATTTAAATTCTTTTTATCGGCGTTTTTAACAACGGGCACGATTAAGTTTCCCGATGGAAGTGCAGTTGCCATCCCAATATTTATTTCGTCTTTTACAATAATGTTTCTCCCATCCAAGGTAGAATTAATCATTGGAAAATCCTGGATGGCCTTCGCAACACATTCAATAAAAAGCGGGGTAAATGTTAGTTTTTCGTTGTATTTTTTTTGAAATGCAACTTTATTTTTATTTCGCCACTGAACCATTTCGGTTAAATCAGCTTCCACATAAGCTGTAACGTGTGGCGATGTATGTTTCGAAAAAACCATATGATCCGAAATCATTTGGCGCATACGGTCCATTTCTACGATTTTGCCTTTTCCTTTGTCGAATTTTAAATCTGGAACCTGAAATCCTGAAACTTCCGGAACAGCTTGCGCAAATTGAAACGGGCGTCCATTTTCCAAATAATTTGAAACATCACTTTTTCGTAATCGGCCATCTTTTCCAGTACCTGAAATTCGGGCCAATTCTTCGTAGCTGATATGATTTTTACGGGCAATGGCATCAACCAAAGGTGAGATGAAAACATTTTCGTTTACTTTAAAAGAATTTGAAGATGCCGATGGAATTGGTTTTGAAGTTAAAGTCCCCCTCTGCCCTGCGGGCATCTCCCCCGTGGGGGGAGAAACAGGTGCTATTTTTTCAGAATTTGAAATGCTTTTTTTAGATTTCACGTTTTCTGAAAGCTCCAAAACAGCAATCACTTCGCCAACGGGAACAACATCCTGCGCCTTAAATTTATGTTCCAGCATTTTTCCGGCAGCAGTAGCAGGTACTTCATTATCTACTTTATCGGTTGCAACCTCCAAAAGAATATCGCCTTCCTCAAAAGAATCGCCCTCCTTAACCATCCAATTTATGATGGTTCCTTCGGTTATGCTCTCGCCCATTTTGGGCATTTTTAATTCTGTTTTTTGCATTTTTTATAAATATCACACTGAGCAGTCTATCCTGAGCGCAGTCGAAGGCTGTCTAAGTGCTTTTGTGTACTAATCAAAATTTATCTTGACTATGACCCCTCGACTGCGCTCGGGGAGACATTCGTCATTACTCTTGGTTCTTGATTCTAAATTCTTCCAAAGTTTTATAAAAATCTTCCTGAACGGGTCGGTTCTTCGGAATTTCCCGTAACGGTTCCACTTCCCGCAAACTTTCGTGGCAATCATTGGGTAATTGTTGGTACAATCTTGTTCCAGCTGTTTTCCATGCAATCATTTCATCTGAAATATCCTTTATAGCTTTTGCAGGATTACCAACTATTAATTTCCGTTTTGGAAATTTTGTTTCCGCTTTTACAAAACTCATGGCACCAACAATACATTCATCTCCAATTTCGGCATCGTCCATAATTACGCTATTCATTCCAATCAAGCAGTTTCTGCCCAAATTTGCTCCGTGAATTATGGCACCGTGGCCCACGTGCGCGCTTTCCTTCAACACAATACTTTTTCCGGGAAACATATGAATGGTACAATTTTCTTGCACATTCACGCCATCTTTGAGAATAATCTCACCCCAATCGCCGCGAATTGCCGCACCGGGACCGATATAGCAGTTTTTTCCAATAATCACATTGCCGGTTACCGCCGCCAACGGGTGGACGAAACTGCTTTCGTGGATTACTGGAATATGGCCTTTGAAACTGTAGATCATTTTTTTAAATTATATGACAAAAAGATAAATGGACAAAAAGATTAAATGACAGTTATTAGTTCAATGTATTTTTAAAATTTGAAATCATTGCCTGCAATTTTTGTATTGTTTGTAAATTTTCTTCAAATGTAATATTGTCAATATATTGCAAATCATACGCACAAATTAATTGAGTTTCCCATTCAAATGAAGAACCCAATGCAGATTCTAAATACTGAATGAAATGTTTATCAGAATTTCTGGCAGAACCCTCCGCAATATTTGAGGCGATAGAAATTGAACAACGCTGTAATTGATTAGAAAGACCATAAATTTCAGATTTAGGAAATTTGGAAGTAAAAATATAGGTTTCACTCACAAGCTTCCTAGCATTCTGCCATATTGCCAATTTTCTAAAATTATTCTTTAATGCCATTTTAGGTTTTATTATCCTTTTATCCTTTCGTCATTTTATCCTTTCGTCTTTTATCATTTGATTCTTGGGGTTTCTATCTAACTTTCACCAAACTTCTTTAATGTATGTTTCGTAAATTCCGAAAGCACCAATCTTCCGGAAATCACGGCACGTTCCGCAAGTAATTCATCCCAATTTTCTGTGCCGCTCCAAAATACTTTTTTCATTTCCGCCATCGCTTCTGGATTATAATTGCAAAGATTTTCAGCAAATTTTTGAACCGCTTCATCCAATTCCTCCAAAGAATCAAAAACCTGATTGTACAATCCTTTTTGGCGGGCCCATTCGGCGTCGTAAAAGGAATTTGCATCAATTGCAATTTGGCTGAAACCGCTTGTTCCCAATTTGCGTTCAACGGCAGGACCAACCACAAATGGGCCAATTCCCACATTTAATTCGCTTAATTTAATTGCGGCAAATTTTGTGGCCATACAATAATCTGTAGCCGAAGCAACGCCTACGCCCCCGCCAACGGTTTTCCCTTGTATTCTTCCGATGATGAATTTTGGGCATTTTCGCATTGCGTTTATGACGTTTGCGAATCCACTGAAAAATACTTTTCCAGTTTCGGCATCATTAATACTTATAAGTTCATTAAAGCTTGCGCCGGCACAAAAAGTTCTGTCGCCGCCACTTTTCAGGATGATAACTTTTACTTCGTCATTGTTACCAGCTTCAGTTATTGTATTTGCGAGTTTCGACAACAAATCTCCCGGCAAACTATTGTGTGCTGGATGGAAGAATTCGATGGTTGCAATTTTGTTTTCGGTTTTTATGTTTACGTATGGTTGTTCCAAAATATTTTAAATTTAAATTATTCCAAACTGTTCAAAATGATGGTTCAAATGTTTTCGCTCCAGTAAATACCACTCGTAGCGATTCATTTCGCCAAAAACCAGATTGTTCAATTTGGCATCGGGATTTTCTTTGAAATAGTTTTTATATGCTTCCCGTTCTTCCAGAAATTTCTCTTTCGCCGTTGCTAAATCGGGATGTTTCAGTTTATCTAAAGTATCTTTTTCCAATTGCGGAAAATTCGAGTTTCGCGGAAATTTATCGTAATTGTAAAGGCTCGCGTGTACTTTTTCCAAAATCTTTTCTGGCGTCGCAACTTCAAAATCCTGAATTTTTCCCGAAGCAATTTTATAGGTATATTCCAAATGTTCCAACATATGTTGGGGCGTCATAATGCCCCACTTGGGCTTGGAATCTTCGGATAATTTATTCAACGATTCCTGAATTTTTTCATCGGTCATTTCAACAAAGGTTTCTTGCTTCTTTTGAACCATGGTGAGAATTGTAGCCAAAGCAACCAATTCATCTTCAGCATCAAAAACCTCCACAAACCATTTTACGATTCCGCTGGGGTGTTCAGCCGAAGCTACGTCGCGATCTACTTTTTGCTTGCACGTTAACCGTACATAAATTGTATCGTTATGATATAGCGGGCGCAAAAAACGACAGTCTTCCAAGCCGTAATTTGCTGCAACCGGCCCTTTGTTCGGATAAACGAAAAGTCCCGCTGCCGCCGCGATGATAAAATATCCGTGAGCAGTGCGCTTTTCAAAAATACTTCCGTCGAGCGAGGTGATATCCGTATGTGCATAAAAATGATCCCACGTAAGATTTGCAAAACTTATAATATCTGAATCCGTTAACGTGCGCTTGTGTGTTTTTAGCGACATTCCGGGTTTTATATCTTCCCAGTGATATTTAAAGGGGTGCTGTTCTGCCTCTTTATATTTGGCATTTGCTTGATAAATTCCGGTGATTTCGGTTAAGGTAGTTGGCGAACCTTGAATTGCAGTTCGTTGCAAATAATGCTTTATTCCGCGCATTCCGCCCATTTCCTCACCGCCACCCGCACGTCCCGGACCGCCATGGACCAAACTTGGCAATGGCGAACCGTGGCCTGTACTTTCCTTGGCACTTTCGCGGTTTAACACCAAAATACGGCCGTGATGCGAAGCTGCATTAATTACATATTCCTTAGCAATATTGTCGTCGTTGGTTGCTATGGAAGAAACTAATGAACCTTTCCCCATTTGCGCCAAAGTAATGGCTTCATCTAAATTTTTGTACGGCATAATTGTGCTCACCGGTCCAAATGCTTCAGTTTCGTGAACCGACAAATTCTTAAACGGATTATCTTCACGAAGTAGAATAGGAGCCAAGAAAGCACCTTTTTTTGCATCGGCGCCAATTACTTCTATTTTATCTAAATGGCCATAAACGATACTTGCAGTTTTTGACAATTCCTGCACACGCTCACGGACTTCTTTTACTTGATCTAAACTTACCAAAGAGCCCATTCGCACTTCCTTTAAACGCGGATCGCCAATGGTTACTTTTGAAAGGGCCCTCCCAAGGGCAATTTGCACATCTTCAACTAAGTTTTCAGGAACGATTACACGACGGATGGCGGTACATTTTTGGCCGCATTTTACCGTCATTTCATTTCGGACTTCTTTTATAAAGAGATCAAATTCGGGGGTTCCGGGTTTAGCATCTTCACCTAAAACCGAAGCGTTTAAACTATCGGCTTCCATTGTAAATGGTACGGCTTCTTCAATAATTCTTTTATGCGATTTTAGCAATCTTCCCGTAGTTGCAGAACCTGTAAATGTAACCACATCCTGTGATTCAACACTGTCTAAGATAGTTCTAGCCGAACCTGTAATCAATTGCAAGGCGCCTTCGGGCAAAATTTTGGAAGCAATTATTTCACGAACTACGGCTTCAGTTAAAAAGGAAGTATTTGTAGCTGGTTTTACCACCGCTGGCACACCCGCCATCCAGTTTACCGCACATTTTTCCAACATTCCCCAAACCGGGAAATTAAACGCATTTATATGAATGGCAACCCCGCGTTTTGGCACCATTATATGATGCGCCATAAAACGACCGCCTCTTGACAAATCTATAGGATCGCCTTCAACGTGGTAGGATTGGTTCGGAAATAATTTCCGAAGGGAAGCGTTGGCAAAAAGGTTGCCGAAACCGCCTTCAATATCGATCCAACTATCAACTTTTGTGGCGCCGGTTCGGTAGCTTATTTCATAAAAATCGGCTTTCTTTTTCACCAAATGCAGCGCTAAGGATTTTAACATATTTCCGCGCTCCTGAAACGTCATTTTCCGAAGTACCTCTCCTCCTTTTGTTCTTCCATATTGCAGGATTTCGGCAAAATCGAGACCTTCGGTATCCGAAAGTGCAATGATTTCACCAGTAATGGCATCGTGCATTGGTACGCCTTCGCCTGTGCCAGTAACCCAAGTTCCGAGTATGTAGTTTTGTAATTTCATATAATTGAAAACTAATATTTTAATAAATCGTTTAGAGTGTTTTTAATTTCAGAAATATAAGCTTTGTCAATATAACCAACCTTCTTTTTGAAACGTTCCTTCGAGATTGACCGAACATGAAAAACCATTACTTCCGAAATTGAAGTGAGTCCATTTTCGGGGTTAGGCCGTAAGATTGGGTTGCCTTTAAAATGATGTACAGACGAGGATAACGGACAAACAATTATGACATCGAGATGCATATTTAGTGCATTTCCACTAATAATTACGGCGGGTCTGTTGCCAGATTGCTCGCTACCTTTTACAGGGTCAAAATATACATTCCAGATTTCTCCCTGTCTCATTTTTCGTCATATTCCTGAAGCATCCTGAAATAGTCTGCAATTCCTTCCTCTGCCATTGCCATTACCTCTTTATCCTGCGAAGCACGTTTAAAAGACTTAATATATTGAGCTTTATTAAGTTCATCGAGGTATAGCTGTAAAGCCTTTTCGATAATTCTATTCTTCGGCATTTTAAGCTCTTTGGCCATTTTCGAAAGATTTTCGAGAAGATCGTCCGGTAAAGATGATGTGAATGTTGCCATAATATATTTATAAAACATAAATATAAAACATATTTCAATTCAAAAAAATTAAAAATCGAAAACTTATAGGTTTACATTTTCAATAATGGCAGCATAACCTTGCCCCACGCCTACACACATTGTAATTAAAGCGTATTTTTTATTCTGAAGTTGAAGTTCCAAAGCTGCGGAATATGCAAGTCGCGCTCCCGTAACACCGAGTGGGTGCCCGATGGCGATGGAACCGCCATTAGGATTAATACGTGGGTCATCATCTTTCAACCCCCATTCGCGAATGCATGCTAACGCTTGGGAAGCAAAAGCCTCGTTCAGCTCAATCACGTCCATGTCTTCCATTTTTAAACCTGCTTTTTCGAGTGCTTTATTAGAAGCTTCCACGGGACCAATGCCCATAATTCGCGGTTCGACTCCAACAACGGCGGAAGAAACAATTCTAGCAATCGGTTTTAAATTGTATTTTTTTACTGCCTCTTCCGAAGCGATAATCGTTGCCGCTGCACCATCATTTAATCCTGAAGAATTTCCGGCGGTAACACTCCCATCTTTTTTAAAGGCTGGACGCAATTTGGCCAAAATCTCTTTTGTGGAGTCTGGGCGAATAAACTCGTCATCCTTAAAAATTATTGGGTCTTTTTTTCGCTGCGGAATTTCAACTGGAACAATTTCCTTTGCCAAACGCCCATTTTGTTGCGCCTTTGCAGCCTTCATTTGCGAATTAAAGGCGAAAGCATCTTGGTCTTCCCGAGAAATATTATGCTTTTCAACCAAATTTTCAGCTGTATTTCCCATCCCGTCCGTACCGTACATTTCGGCCATTTTAGGATTTACGAAACGCCAGCCAAAACTGGAGTCGTACATTTTTGCATCGGTTCCGAAAGCTTTTGAAGGTTTAGCAACTACATATGGGCCACGAGTCATATTTTCAACGCCACCCGAGATAAAAAGGTCGCCATCGCCAGCTTTTATCGCACGGTTGGCGTGAATAATTGCTGAAAGGCCGCTGCTGCAGAGTCTATTTACCGTTTCACCGGGAACGGTTACCGGCAAACCTGCCAAAAGTGACGCCATTCGGGCCACGTTTCGGTTATCTTCCCCCGCTTGGTTTGCGCAACCGAGAATTACATCGTCATATGCTTCTTTTGGGATGTTTGGATTGCGTTTTACAATTTCGGCAATTACCAAAGCCGCCAAATCATCTGTTCTAACAGCACTTAGCGTTCCTTGATAACTGCCTATTGGCGTTCTTATTCCATCAATTATATATGCTTCCATAAATGACTTTTTATTTTTGATTGATAATTTTTGACGTGAAAAATAATTCGGAAATCAAAAATCGTTAATCTGAAATCGTTAATTATTAATTCAATAGTTCCGAAAAGGTATCGCCTTGATTTATATCGCCCGTTTTATAACCTTTCATAAACCATTTCATGCGTTGTTCGGAGCTTCCGTGGGTAAAACTATCTGGCACCACATCGCCCTGTGTTCTTTTTTGAATGGCATCATCACCAACAGCATTTGCGGCGCTTAATGCTTCTTCAATATCACCTTCTTCCAAATATTCTTGATTGTGATGTGCCCAAAGGCCTGCGTAAAAATCTGCTTGAAGTTCTAACGCAACTGAAAGTTGGTTGGCGGCGTTTCTATTTTGTTGTTGCAATTGCCGTACTTTTTGTGAAGTGCCCACCAAAGTTTGTACATGATGGCCAATTTCATGAGCGGTTACATAAGCAATCGCAAAGTCGCCACCTTTAGCACCAAATCGGGTTTTTAATTCATCAAAAAACGCCAAATCCATATACACTTTTTGATCTGCGGGGCAGTAAAACGGTCCCGAGGCAGAACTTGCATTTCCGCAGGCAGTGCTTACGGCATCTGTAAACAAAACCATTGTAGGTTCTTTATAATCGCCGATATTGTTTTGGCTAAAGATCTGGTTCCAAACATTTTCAGTGTCAGCTAATACCGTAGCCATAAAATCGCCCATTTCCTTTTCTTGTGCAGTAAGTTCTCTTTGCTCAGTTTGCTGCAACGATTGACTGCCTCCTATTTGTTCAACCAAGGGGGCTAGTTGTTGGCCTGTTTCACCTCCAAAAATCTGCAGTGCGATCACAATGAGTGCAACCACACCACCACCGGCAACTAGTTTTCCTTTGCCGCTCATTCCACGGCGGTCGTCTAAATTACCGCTTTTTCTTCTACCTTTCCATTTCATAATTTTTTCTGATTAGTTAAATATACTGCTTAATCTATTCCCAAGCCTTACTGGTTCTATAAACAACACCTTTGAAAAGTGCCACTAGCTTATCGCCGCGTTTTACTTCAACAATATTAAACCCTAATTTATTCCCTACTTTCTCAATTACGGATTGGGCTGTTAGATAATCACCCTCATTCAACGCTTCAATATGATTGATGGATGTTTCAATAGATACCGCGTATTTTCCGTGGGTATTTGCGGCAAAGCCGAAGGCAGTGTCAGCTAATGAATATGCAATCCCACCGTGGGCTTTGTTCATGCTGTTGAGCATTTCCTTTCGGATCGTCAATCCAACTTTTACACTTCCAACCTCACATTCTAGAATCTCTATTCCCAACCAACTGCTAAACGCATCTTGACTTAACATTTTGTGTGGTATTTTCTTTCCTTCCATATATTTTTATAAGTGTTGTTGACCAATATCAATTTCTTATTGAAAAGCTAAAATCTACATGATAGCCTGCGGCAATACCTTGCAGGAAATCTCCCGTATTTCTCCATTGTTTAGTCAAAAAAACTACTACCTGAATTTTTCATTTTCCGCAACAAAGGTGAACAACGATAGCGGTCTTCGTGGTATTCATTGTAAAGTTCGTCCATTTTTTTAACGCACCAATCAATTCCTTTTTCATCTGCCCAGCTCAATAATCCCTTCGGATAATTTACGCCTTTTGTCATCGCGTTGTCAATATCTTCTCCGGATGCTATGTTCCAAAAAAGCGCGTCGGCAGCCTCGTTTATTAGCATTACAAGAATACGATCAAAAATTTGTATAGATTTTTCAGAAGACAAAGACCCTTCGACTGCGCTCGGGGTGACATTCTTCGAATAATCATAATACCCTTTTCCGCTTTTTCTTCCCAAGTATCCAGCTTCAGCAAAACGCTTTTGGGTGAAAGAGGGTTTGTAGCGTGGATCGAAATAGAACGCTTTAAAGACAGTTTCGGTTACCGTATAGTTCACATCATTTCCGATGAAATCCATCAATTCAAAAGGGCCCATTCTGAAGCCACCGATTTCTTTCATTGCTTTATCTATTTCAGAAAACGAAGCAATTCCTTCTTCATAAATACGAAGTGCTTCCCCA
Source organism: Aequorivita marisscotiae (assembly GCF_029814825.1). NCBI lineage: Bacteria > Pseudomonadati > Bacteroidota > Flavobacteriia > Flavobacteriales > Flavobacteriaceae > Aequorivita > Aequorivita marisscotiae. Next base: position 359,245 of record NZ_CP122379.1, read on the forward strand.
TAAAATGGTCGTGCAACCCTATTTACTATAAATCCGGGTGTATCTTTCGCTACGGCAACGGTTTTTCCCCAATCTTTAATAGTTTCAACTGAAATTTTCAGTGTTTCTACCGAAGTTTGAATAGATGGAATTACCTCGACCAATTTCATCAATGGCGCGGGATTAAAAAAGTGTATCCCGATGCAGCGCTCCGGTTTTTGAAGTGATGAAGCAATTGATGCAATGGAAAGCGACGATGTGTTCGAGGCAATTATACAATCGTCGCTTACAAACTTTTCAAGTGTTGAAAACACATTTTTTTTGATGTCCAGGTTTTCAACAATCGCTTCAATGGTTAAATCGGAATCTTTTAATTCCTTTAGCGAATTAACGTATTTTATATTAGTTTGAATTCGCTGTTTTTCTTTGGAATTGATTTTTCCTTTTTCAACCAACCGATCCATAATTTTATTTAAATCTGCTTCGGCTTTTTCCAAAGCTTCCGTTTTGGTATCGTATAATTTCACTGAGCAACCTGCGGTGGCAGCTACTTGTGCAATACCTGCGCCCATTGTTCCTGCTCCTATTATTCCAACAAATTTAATTGATGATTTTTGATTAACGATTTTTGATTTTTGATTTTCCAAGTTATTGAATATTATTTTTTTGTGATGCCGTTTTTATACTAGCTACAAAAATTGAGATTAATTCATTATTTTCAATCAGTAGCCTATCTATTATTTGAACATTTGTTATCAAATTCGCGCCCCTTTGAATTTTCATATTAACGAATGACTCTCTCAATTCTTTTAAAGAAATTTTCATTTTATGTAGAAAATCTCTTGAAGATTCGGCACTTCTTGCTTCGCCATAATTCAACGCAACAGATGTGCTGGAACGGATAAGTTGTTTTGTAAGATGCTCCGCAGCAAATGAACCGTTAATATGTTTGCACATTAAAATAACTTCAACGGCAAATTTGATTAATCTATCTTCAAGTTGATTTGGAACCATATTCTATAATTTGGGTTAACACCACCATATTTAAAATTTTAAAAATCTGCACTCAACAATCGTTAATCTTAAATCGTTAATCACTTTCCTCTGAAATTCGGTTTTCTTTTATTCACAAACGCATCAACTCCTTCTGCATAATCTTCGCTTTGGGCGGCTTCAATTTGAAGTTTGCTTTCCAAATTCAACTGTTCTTCTAAATTATTTTGCATGGAATTATTTAACAAACGCTTCGTTAACCCCAATGCTTTTGTTGGCATATTCGCCATCGTATTTGCAATGATTTTTACTTCTTCTGAAAAGTTCTCTGAGGAGACAACTTTGTAAACCATTCCAAGCTTTTCAGCATCTTGGGCAGAAACTTTGTCGCCCAGCATCATTAACGCCGAAGCCTTTTGAAAACCGATCAATCGCGGTAAAAAGAAGGTTCCCGCGCTGTCCGGCACCAAACCGATTTTACTGAATGCCTGAATAAAACTTGCATTTTCGGAAGCAATTACCACATCGCAAGCTAAGGCAATATTTGCACCTGCTCCAGCCGCAACTCCATTGATTGCGCCAATAATTGGTTTTTCAATATTCCGAATTCTTTGAATAATGGGATTGTAATGTTCTTCGAGAATTTTTTTAAAACCTGGATTTAATTCGGGGGAAGTTACTTCCTTTAAATCCTGCCCTGCACAAAACGCTTTTCCGCTGCCGATGATAATTATAGCGCGGACTTCTGGATTTTTTTCACAATTGTCCAATTCATCTTGAAGCAACAGCGCCATTTCGCGATTGAAGCTGTTAAAAACTTCGGGGCGATTAAGGGTTAATGTAGCTACTTTATTTTCTATTTGGGTGGTTATGCTTTTATTCACTTTTTATAGGTTTAATAAACCCTTCGACTGCGCTCAGGGTGACATTTAGAAATTTATTTCAAACATTTAAAATAATCAAACGGTTCGTGGCAATCGTCACATTTAAACAGTGCTTTACAGGCTGTTGAACCAAATTGACTCACTAAATGTGTGCTTGTACTTCCGCATTGCGGGCATTTTACCAATTTTTTATCGCCCAACAAAACATCTTTATCGTGCGACTCTGAAAGCGGACGCGCAATACCGTATTCCTCCATTTTCTGAAGCCCTTCTTCACTAATCCAATCCGTGGACCACGCTGGGGAAAGCACCAATTCAACTTCTGTCTTTTTTCCTATTTTAGAAAAAGCAGCTTTTAAATCGTCTGCAATAACATCCATTGCTGGGCACCCGGAATAGGTGGGTGTAAGTTTTATTTGAACGTTTCCATTCACTTCAACAGCTTCGCGAATTACACCCAAATCCAAAACCGAAAGCACAGGAATCTCAGGGTCTGAAACGGTTTTCAGAACTGAAATTAAATTTTCTTGTATGTTTGGTTCTTCTGTAAGTGTCATAATTTATTAACGATTGCTGATTAACGATTTTTGATTTTTGAACTTTTTTACTTCTGAAATCGGCAATCAAAAATCGTAAATCTTTTACCATTGCATATTTGGATATGTGCGCTGCATATATTGCAAATCGGCCAAAATATAGCCCATGTGCTCCGTGTGAACGCCTTCTTTTCCGCCTTTGGTGAAATATTTATTTTCGGGAATTGCCAGTGTTGCTTCTTTTAAAACTTCAGAAACTTCTTCGTAATATTTTTCTTTAAAAGTGGAAACATCTACGCCAACTCCTTTCTTCGCCATTTCGGTTTCTGCTTCTGTCATAAAAAAAAGTTCATCCGTAAATCGCCACAGATCGTCAATTGCTTCCTGCATCTTTTGATTGCTCTCTTCAGTTCCGTCGCCTAAACGTTTTACCCAATCTGATGAAAATCGTTTGTGGTAACTTACTTCTTTAATACTTTTTTTAGCAATTGCGGCCAAAGTTTCGTCTGGGCTATTCTGAAGCTTTTCCAATAACATAAAATGGTAAACATCAAACAGGAATTGGCGCCCAATTACATATCCAAAATGTGTATTGGGCTGTTCAACGAGCAAACAATTTTTGTATTCGCGTTCAATTCGAAGAAAAGCGATATCATCTTCTGTTTTTCCGTCGCCAGTTAGCTTTGCCGCATATTGATAATAACTTCGCGTTTGCCCCAATAAATCCAACGAAATATTAGTAAGTGCAATATCGGTTTCCAAACTTGGGCCGTGACCGCAAAGTTCGCCCAATCGCTGTGCGAGGATTAGGGAATTGTCGGCTATTGTTAGGATGTAATAGTATAAATCTTTCATTTAGTATTTATAAAAATCGAAATCGAAACTCAAATCGAAATCGAAAACATTAGCTATATTTTTTGAGAAGTGAAACAACAATTCTTATAAGTTCGTCATTTTCATTTCTTATTGCTGCAATATTATTAGAATTAATGAGAATCGCTTTAATTTGAATATTAATATTTCTCAGTGACTCTCGTAATTCTTTTAATGTAATCCTTAATTTATTAGCTCTATCTTTATCCGAACCTGCGCCTTCAAATTCTCCGAAATTTAAAGCAGATGAACAGGCAGATCTTATAAGTTGTTTAGCGAGATAATCGGCAGCATAGGATTTTGGTGGCATCTTAAAAATTACAACAATCGAAGCGGCGAAATCTTCAAACCGATTGTCTAAATTATAACTTTTCATTTTTCGATTTCAGTTTAGATTTCGATTTCCCTCTACATATGCTTCACCTCATCCGGCAAATCATAAAAGGTGGGATGGCGGTAAATTTTATCCTGTGCGGGCTCAAACATTTCGCCATTGTGATCTGGATTGGAAGCGGTAATGTTTTTGCTTTCCACCACCCAAATACTTACACCTTCATTTCTACGTGTGTAAACATCGCGGGCGTTTTCCAGAGCCATTTCGGCGTCGGCAGCGTGAAGGCTTCCGAAGTGACGGTGCTCCAGTCCGTTTTTACTGCGGACAAATATTTCCCAAAGGGGCCAGTTTTTCTTTTCAGACATGAGATATTAGATTTGAGATGTGAGATGTGAGATTTAGACACTTTTCTCACGTCTAATATCTCACGTCTCACATCTATTTCAACTTGCTTTTGCTATTTTTCTTTTTTCTTTTTTTTCGGCGTGTGCCATTGCGGCGTCGCGCACCCATTCGCCATTGTTCCAAGCATTCACTCTGGCGCTCATTCTTTCTTTATTGCAGGGTCCGTGGCCTTTTACAACTTGCCAGAATTCATCCCAATCAATTTCACCAAAGTCGTAATGGCCAGTTTCTTTGTTCCATTTTAAATCGGGATCGGGAATGGTAATTCCGAGAATATCGGCTTGCGGTACCGTTTGGTCTATAAACTGTTGGCGCAATTCGTCATTACTTTTGCGTTTCAGCTTCCATTTCATGGATTGCTCTGTATGTACTGATTCTGCATCTGTCGGGCCTAACATCATTAAACTTGGCCACCACCAACGGTTGAGCGCATCTTGCGCCATTGCTTTTTGCTCTTCAGTGCCGCGGCAAAGGGTGAGCATAATTTCATATCCTTGGCGCTGGTGGAAACTTTCTTCTTTACAAACGCGAACCATTGCTCTAGCGTACGGTCCAAATGAAGTGTTGCAAAGCGGCACCTGATTTATAATTGCAGCACCGTCAACCAACCAACCAATGGCACCCATATCTGCCCAAGTAATTGTGGGATAGTTGAAAATGGAAGAATATTTAGCCTTTCCGGAGTGCAATTGCTCGTACATTTCCTCGCGTGAAATCCCCAAGGTTTCGCAAGCGGAATACAGATACAATCCGTGGCCAGCTTCATCTTGAACTTTTGCAAGCAAAGCAGCTTTTCGTCTAAGAGTTGGGGCGCGGGTTATCCAATTTCCTTCGGGCAGCATCCCAACTATTTCTGAATGTGCGTGCTGGCTTATTTGCCGAATATGTGTTTGGCGGTATTTCTCCGGCATCCAATCTTTTGGCTCTATCTTTTCATCGCGTGCAATGCGGGCTTCGAAAATTTCTTCTAAATTCATTATTTCTTTTTCACTCATAACTTTATGCTTTAAGCTTAATGCTGTATGGAGTAAGCTAGTTATACATCAAAATCTACTTTTACTTTTTCGGAAGTAGGAACGGCCTGGCAACTTAAAACATAATTTTGCGCTACCTCCTTTTCTTCCAATGCGTAATTTATTTTCATCTCTACTTCGCCTTCCAAAATCTGGCATTTACAGGTGCTGCAAACTCCGCCCTTACAGGCAAATGGTAAATCTGCACCCGCGGCCAAAGCCGCATCGAGTATATTGTCAAAATCTTTTGTCATTGTAAATTGAAATTCCTTTCCGGCATCTACAATGGTTACTTCAACCCCTTCTACATTTTGTTGCGCCAAACGTTCGGCACGTTTTTTATCTTCTTCGGTTAGACCAGTTACAAATAATTCAAAATGAATCAATTCTTTCGGCAAACCTGCTTCAATTAAATAATTGCTTACGTAGCTCACCATTTCTTCGGGTCCGCACAAAAACACTTCGCTGGTATCGGGAATGTCGATAAACGTTTTGGTTAAAACCTGCATTTTTTCGTCATCAAATCTGCCGTTGAAAAGATCTATATCGCGACGCTCTTTGGTGAGAAAATAATAAATTTCCAATCTTCCAAAGTACTGGTTCCGCAACTGCTCCAAAGCTTCTTTAAAGATAATGGATTTTGCTGTCCTATTCACATAAAACAGTTTGCAAGTTGCGTTGGGCTCCAGTGCCAAATGTGTTTTAATCATAGAAAGTACGGGCGTAATTCCACTTCCGGCGGCGAAAAACAAATAGTTTTTAGCTTTTTCCGGTTCAATTTCCACACCAAACATTCCGCTGGGCTCCATTAATTCCAAAGTATCGCCAGCTTTTAAGGTTGAATTTACAAACGTTGAAAATCTGCCTTCCGGAATTGTTTTCACGGCAACCTTCCATTCCTTATCAATGGGGCTGGAACACAAACTGTACGAACGGCGGGTATCTTCGCCATTAATATCTGCTTTTAAGGTTAAATGCTGCCCTTGGCGGAAGTGGAATTCTTCAACCAATTTATCCGGCACATCAAAGGTTATAACCGAACAATCGTCAGTTTCTTTATAAATGTCCTTTACTTTTATTCTATGAAATTTTGCCACAAAATGAGTTTAAAATGGTAAACAAAACTACGTTTTTTGCTTTTATCGGCAAGATACAAAAATTAGCTCTTTATCGTTTTGGAAACCTGCCGAGTCTAACCTATTTTTGAACAATGGAATACAAAATTGAAACCAACGAATTGTTGGACCGTTTACCACCGCATTTAAAACAATATATAAAACCACAAAACTATGAGCAATACACGCCCATTAATCAAGCTGTATGGCGTTATGTAATGCGAAAAAACGTAGATTATCTTACCAAAGTTGCGCACGAAAGTTATGTTGAAGGTTTAAAAAAAACCGGTATTTCCATAGATGAAATTCCCTCTATGTACGGGATGAACCGTATTTTAAAAGAAATTGGCTGGGCCGCAGTTGCGGTTGACGGGTTTATACCGCCGAATGCTTTTATGGAATTTCAGGCTTATAAAGTGCTTGTGATTGCCAGCGATATCCGCCAACTTGAAAACATAGAATACACCCCAGCGCCCGATATTATTCACGAAGGGGCGGGACACGCTCCTATTATTGCAAGTCCGGACTATGCCGAATATCTTCGCCGCTTTGGGGAAATTGGCGCAAAAGCAATTTCTAGCGCACACGATATTGATATGTATGAAGCCGTTCGCGAGCTTTCCATTTTAAAGGAAAGCCCTGTCCCACCCCCCAGCCACCTCCCTAAGGGAGGGGGAGCCATAACGGATTCACAAAAAAAACATTGGCAAAAAATTGAAGCCGCGGAAGCACGAGTTGAAGTACTTCAAAATAAAAAAGTGAAACCATCAGAAATTTCTCTGATTCGAAATCTACATTGGTGGACCGTGGAATACGGTTTGGTGGGCACGGTTGAAAATCCGAAGATTTATGGCGCCGGATTGCTTTCTTCCATTGGCGAAAGCGTTTGGTGCATGCAGGATGAGGTGAAGAAAATTCCGTATTCCATTGACGCTGCCTACCAAGATTTCGACATCACAAAACCGCAGCCGCAATTGTATGTAACGCCAGATTTTGCGTATTTGCAGGAGGTTTTGGAAGAATTCGCAAACACCATGGCCGTTCGGAAAGGCGGTTGGCGTGGGTTGAAAAAGTTGATAAAATCGAAACAGCTCGGGACTATTGAAATTAGTACCGGACTTCAAATTAGCGGTCATTTTTCACGAATGATAAAAAACGAGGATAACGAGGTTGTTTATTTTGAAACCGAAGGCGAAACAGCACTCTCTTACCGTGAAAAAGAAGTGATTGGCCACGGCATAAGCCGTCATACCAACGGCTTCCGTTCGCCTTTGGGGAAATTGAAAGGAATAAATCTCGCCATTGAAAATATGGGCCCGCGCGATTTGCAAGCGTATAATTTTTACGACGGAAAACCCATTGAATTTGAATTTGAAAGTGGAATAACCGTAAAAGGCTTGAATGTTACCGGAATGCGAAATCTACGAGGCGAATTGATGTTGATTCAATTTACGGATTGCACGGTTACCTATAAAGATGAAGTATTGTTTTCTCCAGATATGGGCGATTTTGATATGGCCGTGGGCAAGGAAATAGTTTCGGCATTTGCTGGGGCGGCAGATTATAATTCGTTTAATTTGGTAACGCACACTGCCAAAAGCGAGACCATCCGACCACAACTTTCTGAAAGAGAAAAAGAATTAAACTCTCTCTATAAAGAGGTTCGGGGAATACGTAATGCTGAAGAAATTGATTCGACAAAACTTCAGCAAGTCTTTAAAGTTTTAGAAGATTTTCATACAACGGATTGGCTGTTGCCACTCGAAATTTATGAATTGGTAGCGGCTAACAACTCAGATTTTTCAAAAGAAGTACTGAATTATCTTTTGAATTTGAAAATAGAAAGACCAAAAGTTGCGCATTTAATTGAAGGTGGGTTAGAACTTATTGATATAAAAAGTGTAAAGATTAAAGCAGTTGCGGAATAAATCCGCATCGACAATAAATTAATTAAAAAATTCTGCCTGAGCAGTAAAAATATTATGGGACTATTTGATTTTTTATTCGGAAACAAAAAACGAAAAATACAAGAATTTAAAAGTAGAGGCGCCATTATTGTTGACGTACGCAGTAAAGGAGAATACGATAGCGGTGCAATTCCGGGTTCCAAAAACATTCCATTACCAAGCATTTCTTCAAAAATGAAAGAAATTAAAAAGTGGAACAAACCCGTAATTTGTTGCTGCGCTAGTGGTATGCGCAGTGCTAGTGCCGCTGGCATTTTAAAGAGCAACGGGATAGAGGCGATGAACGGCGGCGGATGGTTTAGTTTGAGCAAGAAACTATAGGCCCACCCCTAACCCCTCCCGAAGGGAGGGGAATTATTTTCATAAAAAACAATTATTTTTAAATGGTTGAATTTCAGTTTTTTGTAGCTTTATAAATACTAATCAAAAAATTGAAATTATGTATCAATACAGAGCAAAAATCATTAAAGTTTACGACGGCGACACCGTAACTGCTATGGTGGATTTAGGATTTTACCACTTTCAGCAAATGAAATTTAGGCTTTACGGAATAGACACTCCCGAATTGCGCGGTGAAGAAAGAGAGCGTGGTTTAGTTGTGCGCGACATTGTTCGTTCAATGATTCTGGATAAAGAAGTTATAATTAATTCGTATAAAGATAAGCAGGAAAAATACGGCCGCTACCTTGCCAATATTATTATTGGCGATATAGATTTAAATAAGTGGTTGGTAGATAACGGGCATGCAAAAGAATATATGCTATAGTTTCAGCTTTTGAAGTTCGGCTTCGGTTTCCACTACTGTGGAATTGTATTTTAACGTCCAGCCCATCGAGTTGGTTAATATATAAATTTTCTGAAGTTCGGAAATCAATCTGTTTTCAGCATTCGTTCGCAATTCTGAAGCTTCAATTTTTTTGCGAAGCGAATTTTCAATCCGACTTTTAATTTTATTATAATCTGATGCGGTGAACTGGTTTAAATAATCCTGCGTAACATCGTAATATTGAATATTTGGGTTTATGGAAAGCTCGGGCTCGGGAATGTTTGTAATGGTTACGGTTTTTGTGGTTTCATCTATTTCCGTTTTAACTTTACTTAAATCATACGCAATCGTAGCTTTTGCATTAACCACAACCAAAGCCCGTTTATTGGCATAGGTAAGTCCGTAAAACAAATCCTTGCTGTCTCGATAACTAAAAACTTGTGCGTAGCTGCCTTCGGTAACAATCAGTTTTCCCACATTTTTTAATTCCTTTTGAATGAGCGCTGTATTGGCTTCAAGAATTTCGCGGTTTTCTTTTTTGTTTTCACAATAACGAAGGCCGAAAACGATAACGAAGGCAATTATAATTCCGAGGAAAATATTTCTCATTTTTTAGATGTGAGATTTGAGACGTGAGATTTGTGATAGTACGATTATTTCGATATGAATAATTTTATCAAAAATACAATATTTTGAATCGCAAAAATCCCAAAGATTTTTTAAAACCTTTGGGAATCTCGTCTATTTAATTCAAAATCAATTTTTAACCCCAACAGGAAAATCTTGCCCAAAACCAAAACTGGCAGGATATTGTGCACTACCTCTATACTTTCCCGAAACTTCCGGCACTTGACTTTCTAAGTATGCTTTCAATTCGTTTACAGTTATTCTGCCATCGCCACTATCTGCTTTTCCACTTAGGGCTTGTAGTAAAACATAGGTAAAAACTCCGTGGCCAAGTTCATCAAATTCGGTGGCAAATTGTTCGCTGCCACTTGCCGTTAGCCAGTGAGTACCGGTACTTCGCGCAAGTTGTGCAATTGCTTTTTCTTCTGCCGCCCCTCTTGAAGAAATTGTAGTTAATGCGCCGCCACTTTGGCAAGCATCCAAAATATAAAGTTGTTTTTGTGCAGGGATTGCCGCTGAAAGTTCTTTTAAAAGTTCTGCTGAAATTCCTTTTTGGGCAATAGATTCATCGGCTCCATAAATCTGTGTCACGTCGTGTGGGACTAAATAAAAGGTTTTATTTTCATCGCTTGTCATCATTCCGTGGCCGGCGTAATAGAAAATGAAAACGTCTTGCGGATTTGCTTTTGAAGAAATTTCTTTAAACGTCTGCAAAATCTTATCTTTATTGGCTTCGCTGTCTTTAATGTAATAATTATTTACGTTGCTAGTAATGGTTTTCATTCCTGCGTCCACAGCACTTTTAAAACCATTGGCATCCGCAACAGCATAATTTAGGTTGTACTTTGGGTTTTTGTAATTGTCAATTCCCACAACCATTAAATGCAGTTGGATTCCGGCGGGTTTTATAATTTCCTCCTTTTTTGGAATATATTCTACCGAAATTTCCTGCGGGGCACTTTCGGTATTCTGACTGTTTAAAGCAACGGCACGAAAGCTGTTTTCACCTTCCAATAAAGTAAGGTTAAAAACTTTTTTTGTCGCTGCGGGAGCATCGTCTTCAACTGTGAGATTTCGAGTATTGTTTGAAACCAATTTATTGTTGTGATACAATCTTACCTCCGAAATTTTATCGCCTTTTGCAAAACCTTCAACCGTAATTTTAGCCGAAGGATTTTCAGTTTTTACCACTGCTACTGCATCTTCAACTGTTAGGTTCCGTGCACCTTCAGAATACATTATCGTAACCAGTGGCGGATTCTTAATTTTATCAATATCTATAGTGGGTTTGTTAATTTTTTCACCTTGCAGCGTGCTAAACAAAAGCCTTGGTGTATAAAATTTATCAAACACTTGGTCTAGAGGAATAGTTTCGCGACCTCGTACAAACGCAACTCTATTCCAAGCGTTTTGTGAACCTTCAAACAATCCTTCGGGGGTATGCGCAATCCACTCTCCGTCTAAAAAAAGTATCAATCTTAATATTTCATTGGCGCTATTTACGTTGAAAAATTTAATAGAACCATCAGATGCTTGGGCGTAAACATTATCGTTTACAAACGCCACACCCGCATAATAAAGATCTTTAAAATTTTTACTTTCGTTTTCTAATTTACCTGTAGTTATATTGTAAATTTTGGTGCCCATTTCCTTATTAAAAAAAATTAATTTGGTTTTACTGGGATTGATGGCAAACTCTGCGTTATAATCCGCCTGCGGAATTGGAAAACTTTTTACTAATTGACCAGTAGCAGTATTAAAAATATCGGCGGTTTTTGTATTGAGGTTTATTGCTAATAATTGTTCGCCATCCTTTATATGATACATAGTCCGATAGCTATTGGGTTTGCTCCACGCAAGCTTTTTTGTTTCCAGATTAAAGTAATCCAGCCTATCTATATATTCATGATCAAAAACAATTTCGTCGCTTAAACCAACGGCTACACCCTTTCCGTTGGGCGATATATCTAAATACGCCTGTTCGGCTTTTCGAACATTTGTGAAAGGAATTTCTGCTAGCTGCTGCTTACTTTCAACATCAAGAATATACAAGGTATTTTGTTTTACATATCCTAATAATTTACTGTTTGGGTTGAAATGTGCTGTATTTGAACTCTTATCAAAATCTGTAGTAAGTGTTGTAAAACTATCTTTTATTCCAGGTACAAATTGCTTAATTCCTTCGGTATCATTTCGGGTAATGTAGTATGCAAGATTGCCTTCTTTATTAACCGATATGTCGCCATACAGCGAGTATTTAGAAGTGTAATTAGGATCGTATTTGGTTAGTTGAGTGGTGGCGTTATTACTTAACAAAGAGTGAATTTTTCCGTTAATGTCTGAAGTAAACAAACTAACGGCATTATCTGTTTCTGAAAAAATAATGTTCTGCGAATTTAGCACTTCAGACCCAAAATGCGCCACCGGATTGTTGGAATAGCGTTTGTATTTTTTATAATTTCCTTGACCAAACCATTCGTCGTTTTCATAAACATACACAAAATCCTTATCCGCTATAAGTTTTCCTTTGTTCAGGTTATTGTAAATTACACCTTTTACTTCTCCAGTAGCCGCATTAAGTTCAATGATAGGCGTTTTTAAATAGGAAACCCAAAGACTATTGCTTTCTTCGGAAATTGCAATATTGCCCGTAAAATTTTTAAGGGCACGGTTTGTATTTTTTTCAACCACTACTATTTTTTCCCAAAGCGGTTGCGAAGTAGTGGCACTAAATCGAATTACTTTTAGATGTGTTTCATCAACCACAACCGTATAAATCTGATCCAGATTTTTAAAAAATGCACTTGGCGGCACGTATAATTCGCCATAGCTCTTACTATTTATTTCGTAAAATTGATGATTTCGGGTACCGCTTTTAAACCAGATATATTCGTCGTTACCCAAAAATTCCATTCCACCCGCTTGTGGATTAGGAAACGTTGCGCCATCTGTTTTTTGCATTGCGCCTGTAACTGGATTGAATGTATTCAATGCAATATCATCAAAATCTCCTGTTAGGTAATACACCAAATTATCTGCCTTCCGAAATGCTACGTTTTGAATTTCTTCCTTTGAAGGAAATCGTTTTACTTCATTTAAAGTTGTATTGTCGTAAACAATAAATTCATTTTTTGTAGCCACGTATGTTTTTCCTGAAATATCATCCAAAGTTAAATCTCTCGCGTGCTCAGGAATATCAATGGTTTTTAGTAAGATACCCGTTGTTTTGTCCCAAAACTTTAAGGTTTTATCGTCAAAACTTCCATAACTAATAACAAGGTTTCGAGGATTGTCAAAAAGCATTTTGGTTACATAACCGCTGTGAGCAGATTGTATAGCGATGCGCGAATCCTGTGCTTGCAGATTTAGCACAATGAGAAGAAGGATAAATATTGTAAATAGCTTTTTCATATTATAAATGTGTTATTTCTACCATTAGCGGCACTACGTAACCTTTTGCACCATCTTTAACCTTAAAACCTAGTTCGCCAGAAGCGTATTGAACCATATGTTTATCTATCAATTTATCGCCTAATGCTGCTTTTATTTTTGAAGTAAGGCCGCCGTTAGTCTGTTGCATTTTCTGAAGTAATTCTGCTTGGTTCAATTCTTCTTGGCTGAAAAGTATTAGCAAATAATCGGTTCCAGGATTGCTGTCCATTTTTATCACCTTCTTTTCACTGGGAAAAGCAAATTCTGAATTAGCACCAATGAGCGGCGACATGCCGTCGCTAAATGGTAAAATTTTATTGATTTTTTGTGAAAGATCTGTTGCAAAAGCATAGATGTAACCTTCATTTACATTTTTTAGATAAAACCGGAAACGCGTGTTGCTGGGATACCCTTGCGTCATTCTATACGCAACCAAATCTTCTCCTTCAACATCGTCTTCTACTACAAGGTTTCTTGTTGAAATACGGGTAACCGGCATTGGCTGTCCGTTGTTTTGTTCAAAACGAAGGCTGCCCTCAGGTAGTTTTGCAGCTATAGGGTTTGGGTCTGGTTTGGGTTCAGGTTTAGGCTCTGGCTTAGGGTCTGGTTTTGGTTTAACGTCATCTTCTTTTTTCTTAAAATAACTATATGGTTGCAAGGCGCCCAAGCACCATTTATCGTACACATCGTACGGAATCCAGATAAATCCGCCATCGCCCCATTGGGTGCTCCAACTGTTTAGTACTCTAAAACAGCCCCCTTCGTAATTATCGTCGTAGCCAACAGCTACCATGGCGTGTTGGCCGTGTTTTTTAGCCTGTGTTCCTTCATCGCTAGGTACGGTACGCCACACTTTTTTAGATGTAAAAAAACTTTCAGGTAATTTCATACCTATTAATACGGGATAGCCTTCAGACAATGCTTTTTTAGTGGCGTTTACCCTTACCATCGGTGCTTGTTCATCATAAAAAAACAAGGTTTGATAGTCTCTAATCCGATAGTCTATAGCTTCCATTTGAGCCGCTTGGCTTATGCGGGGATTGCATTGGTAAGGCACTGTTTTTAAGGTAGGAACCCCGAGTACTTTTAAAGCCTCCATTCCCAATTTTGGATTGGTTCCCATTTGGCAATTTACATCTTCTTCTCTTTTAATTGCGTAATACACAAAAGAAGGGGAAAGAGCTGCCTGGGTTATTTTTTGTTTGTCGGTTATGTTGTAATCTTTTGCGAGCATTGTAGTACGCAAGCCATAGGCCGCCGCATAGGCAACACAAGTACCAAATTGGCCCTGATCGCCGGGAATGGGCACATACTTTTCCAAGGAATACGCGCTAGGCAAATCGTCGTAAGTACTTGCGGTAAATTGTACTTTGTACGGAATACTCCGATAGGATTCTTCGTCCCATACCATCCCGGTACTGTATTGATTTTGCGCGAATAATAAACTCGTGAAAAGGAATGCAATAATGCAGCTTAGATTTTTCATAATGTTGAACTTAGTTTTTACATTATAAAATAACAGCTACTATTTTTAATTTTAAATAGGGCAGTTGCCGTATTATTTGGCGTGAATAATCTCTGTTCAAAGTTTGCGTTTAAGAGTTGGCTCACATTTTGTAACTTGCCACACGTATGAAATCGTTACTTCTTCTATTTTTAATTATCGCTCAAATTGGTGTAGCGCAAAGCATCGCTCCCGAAAGCAAGGCGCCACTTGTGGCTGATAGGTTTATTGGCATTGACAATTACAAGAACACCTATTTTATTAAAGATCGTGTAATTAATAAACAAGGGCCGGACGGAAATTTTCTATTTAACGATTTACAATTGGGGCGAATTACTTCGGTAGATATTATAAATCCGTTAAAGGTTGTTGTGTTTTTTCAGGATACCAATACAGTAGTTTTATTAGACAATAAACTGAGTGAAATACAACGAATTAATTTTAACAACCTTCCGCAATTTTTAAATGTAAGTACCGCTACAAATGCAGGCAATAACAGTCTTTGGCTATTTAATGTTGATACCCAACAGCTTGAACTTTACAATTACGGATCAAAATTGCAGACGGTGGTATCGCAACCGTTTCCGGGGAAATTACTATCGCAAGCCAGCAATTTTAATTATTGTTTCACATTAACCGAAAAGAAATTACGCGCCTTCAATATTTATGGAAGCATTTTAAATGAAGCACCTTCAGAAGGTTATGAACGTATAGTTCAACAGAATGAAAATGTAATAGCCCTAAAAGAAAACCAACTGCACTATCTCCCCGATTTTGCAAAGCGCAACAACGAAATTACCCATAACACTGTTAGGTTGAAATTGCCCGAAATTAGCATTAAAGACTTGCAGCTTAGCAATGATTTCCTGTATATTTATGACGGCGAAAATTTGCACACTTTTAAACTAACCATCCCAAAGAAATAACAGTTATGCACGTTGCAATTGCAGGAAACATAGGTTCTGGAAAAACTACCCTTACTCGTTTATTGTCTAAACATTACAAATGGCAAGCCCATTATGAGGACGTGGAAGACAACCCGTATTTGGACGATTTTTACAACCAAATGGAGCGTTGGTCGTTCAACCTGCAAATTTATTTTTTGAACAGTCGTTTCCGTCAGATTCTCGATATTCGTGAAAAAGGCAAGTCGGTAATCCAAGATAGAACAATCTATGAAGACGCCTATATTTTCGCACCCAATTTACATGCCATGGGGCTAATGACGAATCGTGATTTTGAAAATTACCGTTCGCTTTTTGAACTGATGGAAAGCGTAACCGAAGGTCCCGATTTGCTCATTTACTTGCGCAGCAGTATTCCTAATTTGGTAAACCAAATACACAAACGCGGGCGCGATTATGAAAATTCTATCAGCATTGATTACCTCAGCCGATTGAACGAGCGCTACGAAGCTTGGATCCATGGGTACGACAAAGGAAATCTGATAATTTTTGATGTTGACAATATTAATTTTGTTGACGATCCCGAGCATTTGGGAGAAGTTATCAATAAAATTGATGCAGAACTTCACGGACTATTTTAAAAATATAAACACTTCATTGCTACGTTTGATAAAAGTTATACCTTGCGCGCTTTAACTTTTTATTAACACGTAAAACATCACAAATGAAGATTTTTAAATTATTCTTATTTACAGCATTTATTTCATTAACTATTTCTTGTTCAAGCGATGACGACAGTTCATCTGCCGCTAATAACGATAACATCGTTGGCGTTTGGAAAGGCACTGAAGTAAATTATACAGGCGTACAAACTAGCGTTGCGAATGGAGAAACGACGACTATGGAATTTGTAGGAACAGGCTACGATCTTGATTACACAATAACCATTACTGCCAACCCAAATAATATAACATCTGAGGGAAGTTATAAAGTAGAATTGGTTACTACCATAGACGGGCAAACCAATACTGTAAATCTTGAAGATATCAACTTTCTTGAGACCAGCACTTGGAGTATAGACGGCGATCAGTTTTCATTAACCAGTAATGGCGATACAGACGTTATGACTATTGTAGAATTAACAGACAGCAACTTAGTGTTGAATGGCATATCAGTAGAAACACTTTCACAAGGTGGCGTTCAAATGGAATCGACAACAGATATAACTTTAAAGTTCTCTAAATTATAATTTTCAGCTTGTTTGTTTTTAAAAAATTCCTCGTCAATTATGGCGGGGTTTTTTTATGCCCATTTGCAAATGTCTTTTAACGTTTCCCTTACAGTATTCTATTACTAATTCCAGTAATTTGCCGTACAGACTATGGCATCACTCTACAACACTAAATTTTATCACCGCGATCTTTCTTGGTTGCGCTTTAATCATCGAGTTTTACAGGAAGCGGAAGACGAACGAAACCCGCTTTATGAACGCATTAAATTCTTAGCGATTTTTTCGTCTAATTTAGACGAATTTTTTCGGGTTCGCGTTTCAGATATTCGGCAGATCAAAGACTTAGAAAAACCACTCCGAAAAAAGCTTATAACCAAACCCAATAAGGTTTTAAAGGAAATAAAAGCGCAGGTAGATATTCAGCAAAACCAATACGGACACATTTTTAATAATGAAATTATTCCACAATTGGCTTCGGAAGGAATTCATTTAATTCGCCATGAAAACTTTTCAGAAGAACAAAAAGAAATAGCTACGGCCTATTTTGAAGAGCAGCTAAAGGAAATTACCGAAATAAGCTGTAACCCTTGTACCCAAACGCAATCGGTTTTTGTAAAGAATGAAAGGCTCTATTTAGCTGCCCAGACTACCAAAGACGAATTTTTAATGGTAGAAATTCCCGATACCGAACCGCGATTTTTTGTATTTCCGTCCAAAGATAAAACGGCGTTTTATATCACTTTTATAGACGATATTTTAAAATTCAATTTAAAAAGGGAATTTACAAAAGAGCAAGCCTTAGATTTTTATTCTATCAAAATTTCGCGCGATGCTGAATTGTATATTGAAGATGAATTTTCAGGAAATTTGATGGAAAAAATAAAGGCCGCACTTCCAAAAAGAGATACCGGCCAAGCTACAAGAGCTTTAATAGACCCGGAGATGCCACAGGAGTTCCGGGAAATTTTAAAGAAAGCACTTGATGTAAACCACACCGACGTAATTTTAGGCGGGCGCTATCATAACTTTAAGGATTTTATGCAATTTCCAAATCCGACGAAAAAAGACTTTAGCAACCAAAAATTGCCGCCCTTGCCGCATCCGGATTTAGCAAATTGCGATTCTATTTTTAACTTAATTGATAAAAAAGACCAACTGCTGCATTATCCATATCAGAGTTTTAAGCCAGTAATAAAATTGATGCAGGAGGCTGCTATCGATCCGCTGGTGAAAACGATAAAGATGACCATTTACCGCGCAGCAGACGATTCCGATTTAAACGATGCCATTGCTTTAGCCGCCAAAAACGGAAAGGATGTTACCATTTTTATTGAAGTAAAAGCTCGTTTTGACGAACATAACAATTTAAAGTGGGGTGCAATTTTTAGGGAAAATGGGGCAAAGGTTATTTACAGTTATCCTGATATTAAAGTACATTCAAAAATTTTATATTTTGAACGGGAATTGGATGGAAAAACAAAGCGCTACGCATATATTGCCACTGGAAATTTTAATGAAAACACGGCAAAACTTTACACCGATTTTGGATTAATGACTAGTCACAAAAAAATAACCAACGATTTAAAACGTGTGTTTATGGTTTTGGAGCGCGATGTAATAGTACCAAAAGCAAAACATTTACTCATCTCTCCATTTACTACGCGCGAACGGTTTACTGCACTGGTAGAAAAAGAAATAGCCTTGGCAAATGCAGGTAAAAAAGGACTTATTGTTTTAAAAATGAACAGCCTGCAAGATAAAGGAATGATAAAAGAACTTTACAAAGCCAGCAATGCGGGCGTAGAAGTTAGATTGCTTATTAGGGGTATTTGTTCTCTGGTACCCGGAATTAAAGGCCAAAGCGAAAACATTTATATTACCAGCATTGTAGATCGTTTTCTTGAACACGGACGGGTATATTTATTCGGAAATGATGGAGACGAAAAAATATTTGTGGGCTCGGCAGATTGGATGACGCGAAACCTAACGCACAGAATTGAGGTGGTAACACCAATTTTGGATAAAGACCACAAAAAAACCATTCGCGATTTACTAAATATTGAACTGGCAGACAACGTAAAAGCCCGCATTGTAGATGCCGATCAAAAGAATGAATATGTAAGAAATTCTAAGCCTGAAGTGCAGTCGCAGTTGGCAATTTATAGATATTTTAAAAAGAAAAGTATTCAAGAATCAGAATGATAAAAGAATCTTTTCACACGAATTTCTTTTCTAAATAAAATTGTTTTCTTTGGCATGGGCTATAGCGGCTTCGCTATCTTCAACCAATAATACTGGTACGGTTTCAAAGGTTTTAAAAAGGCCTTTTACACGAAGCATTTTGCGTTTGTGTTTTACATTTCGCAAGTAGATTGCAAGAATGCGTTCGGGGTGGTCTTCGGCAATTTCTATATAAATATCTGGGTCGTGTTCGCCGCTATCGCCAATTAAAATAAAGGGCAATTGCGGATATGTTTTTAGAATATTTATAATTTCCTTTTGCTTTTGCGGCTTTTCCCCATCTGTAGCTTTTGGCGCGAATAGTTTTACGAACGGATTTACAAAATCGCGAAGCAATATTGGTCCTTTTATAAAATTATTCTTTTGCAAGAATATTTCTAAATAACTGTATAGATTCCACGGGCCGTGACTTACATAAAATACTGGATTACACTCATTACCCGATTTACCATCGTGTAATTTTTCATACAATGCTGCAGCTCCTTTTAGTGGAATTCGTTTTTCGGCTCTTTTAAAAATTGTGTTTTTAACCACCTGCCATTTTAACCGAGACGTGAGTCCGGTGTGCATAATTGTGTCGTCTATATCGCTAATTATTCCGTATTTCACTTCCGTTGAAGGGATTAATACTTCGCCTTTAAAATTATTTTTACGTTGAATTTTTCGACTTAAATTTTTATCGACAAACGAAATGGAATAATGCAGCCACCCTTCTTTATCGATAAGCGGAAGTAAATTTTTAATTGTGGTATCTATTAAAAAATAACCTTGCGAATCTGTAGTGGTTTCAATGCTTCTTCCATCGGGAAGGGTGAGTAAAAGTTTCGTGTTTGTTACTTTATCCGTTTCAAAGCGTTTCCAACTATTCCAAAGTAAATTAAAAACGCCAGTCTTGGAATGATCTATGTTTTCATCTTCAATAGCCCGACCTTTTACATACAAATGGTTTGACGTACCATAGCTCCGGAAAGTGATAATTTGAATTGGGTCTTTTTTGAACATAGTTAAAGTTTGTGATTGGCATTGAACGTACACCTAATCTTTGCAAGTGGGTTACACTTTAAAAATGCCAGTTCTCGGGCCAGAGCATCATCAACAATAATCCAAAAACAATAGTAATTCCAAAAGAAATTCCCACCCATTTTGCCAATTGCCGTGTACCGAGAACGGCTGCCATAATTCCCTTAAACAATAAATTGGAAAGCGATGCCAACAAAATAAGTCGCCAGCCTGTAGCGGTATTCAGGCCTTCAACTTTCATCATTTGCGATAGAGACAGGGTAATTGCATCTACATCGGTAAGCCCGCTAATTATAGCGACCACATACAGTGCTTCTTTCCCGAACTCTTGTTTGGTAAATGCAACTGCCAATAAAATAGCGCCGTAAAGTAGTCCGAAAATCAATGCGCTTTTAAACTGAGCTGGATTTTCAGGTTCGGGCATTTTATCATCCGTACCATTTTTGGTGATTATATAAAACAAACCTACGCAAAGCAATACCATTAATACCAAAACAGTAAGCAGCGGTAATAGCAGCTCGGGCAGTTTGCTGGGAATAACTACGCTAACTTCAATTAAAACTCGCACCAAGGCTACAGCAGAGGCAGCAGTAATAACAAAAGCAGCCATTTTACTTATTGAGGTGTTATCTGTGGTCTTTCTGGCGTAGCTTACAGTTGTAGCCGTACTGCTAATAAGGCCACCTAAAATTCCATTTGAAATAATGCCTACTTTCTTACCTACAAATTTATAGATAAAGTAGCCTACCACGCTAATACCAACTATTAAAGTAACCATTAACCAAATATTCCGCGGGTTTAGCACATCCAGTGGACCGTAAGTTTTATCCGGCAAAAGTGGAAGAATTATTAAAGATATTCCGGCAAACGTCATAATAGCCGCAAGGTCTTTTTCGCTGAGTTTTTCAATAAAACTGTGGAGGTGTTCCTTTAAATAAAGCAGTATGGCCATAGAACCTCCAACAATAACCGCAATAACCCGATCGCCCATTACCAAATAAGCTCCCACGGCAAACATAAGCAATGCGGCTACCTCGGTGGTTTGACCAATATCGGTTTCGTTTAGTTTTTTCAGCTTTATAATATTTGCAGTAACCAGCAAAGCAGTTAGACACAGACCGAGGACTGGAAGAATAAAAGGATTGTTAAAGTCGCGTGCTAAAAAAGCCGAAACTACGCCCATAATAGAAATTAGGGTAAACGTTCGGACTCCCGCCATTTCATGGTCGCTTTTTTGTCTTTGCAGACCCACAAGCATCCCTAAACCAAAGGCGATTGCCAAAGTAACAATATCGTGGTAGTTCATAGCAGTGCCAAGATAATAAAAATTGTGAATAATTTTTTACAATATAATGTAAAATGGTGCTGCTGTTGAATGACCCTGGATGGGTGCCCGATGACAGGTGGCCGAGTGATAAAGGGCGCGGAATTTATATTAAAAAAAACCCCCAACGGTTTTGAAAACCATTGGGGATTGAGTTAAATTGAAATACGAATTTATCGTTATTCTTTATCTTTTATTTTTATTTTCATTCCTTCAACATCCTTTAGTTGGGCTCGAACTTCTTCTTCGGTACCGGTGAAGGTTTTGGTTTCAACTGTTTCTTCGCCATTAACGGTTTTAGTGATGGTTACATTGGCAGTTACTTGGTTGTTGTTATCGTTTTTCAACATTTCAACTACAGTTTCAGTTTTATCTTTAAGATTTTCACCTTCAACAATCGTGCTTCCAGTTTCAATATATTGAATTTGCTTTTCGGTTAAAACAGTTTTGTTTCCTTCGGCATTAATAAAGTAAACTTCCTCCGTAGTAGTTTCCGCAGCCGTTACGGTATTGGTATGGCCACCGAGAATAGGCGCAATAACAAGTCCGATTAGGCAGGTAAGTTTAATTAAGATATTCATAGACGGTCCAGAAGTATCTTTAAAAGGATCACCAACGGTATCGCCAGTTACAGCAGCCTTGTGCGCATCACTACCTTTGTAGGTCATTTTGCCATCGATCATAACACCTGCTTCAAAAGATTTTTTAGCATTATCCCAAGCGCCACCAGCGTTATTTTGGAAAATAGCCCAAAGTACACCACTTACGGTTACCCCTGCCATATAACCTCCGAGCATTTCGGCGATAGCCATATTGTTCATTCCAAAAATCATAGGTACAAAGGCGATAACAATAGGAAAACCAATTGTCATAATACCTGGTAACAACATTTCTCTTAACGATGCTTTCGTTGAAATTGCCACACATTTATCGTATTCTGGCTTGCCCGTACCTTCCATAATTCCAGGAATTTCACGGAACTGACGTCTTACTTCATTAACCATTTGCATGGCAGCTTTACCTACGGCATTCATTGCCATTGCCGAAAATACAACGGGAATCATCCCACCTACAAAAAGCATGGCCAGTACGGGAGCTTTAAAAATATTAATTCCGTCAATTCCTGTAAAAGTTACGTAGGCAGCAAAAAGCGCCAATGATGTTAATGCCGCCGAAGCAATGGCAAAGCCTTTACCTGTTGCAGCCGTAGTATTACCTACAGAATCTAAAATATCGGTACGTTCACGTACAATTGGGTCTTGTTCGCTCATTTCGGCAATTCCACCTGCATTATCGCTAATTGGTCCGAACGCGTCTATAGCAAGTTGCATAGCTGTTGTAGCCATCATAGCAGAAGCTGCAAGCGCAACTCCGTAAAAACCAGCCAGTGCATACGAAGCCCAAATAGCACCTGCAAAAAGTATTACTGAAGGAAAGGTAGAAATCATTCCAGTAGCTAAACCCGCAATAATGTTTGTTCCTGCTCCAGTAGAAGATTGTTGTACAATTTTAAG
Organism: Aequorivita marisscotiae; assembly: GCF_029814825.1. Lineage (NCBI taxonomy): Bacteria > Pseudomonadati > Bacteroidota > Flavobacteriia > Flavobacteriales > Flavobacteriaceae > Aequorivita > Aequorivita marisscotiae. The sequence goes on from NZ_CP122379.1 coordinate 381,908, forward strand.
AATTGGTTTTTTACCTAGACCCGTGTAATATTCGGTAACCGATGAAATTCCAGCGCCCACTACCAAGCCAACCAAGGTGGCATAAAACACTCTCATAGATGAAATTTCTTGTAGTCCTTCACCGAAGAAACTCATATTCATAGTTTCGGGAAGCATCCATTTTACTAGCGCAAAACACGAAATAGCTACCAATATAATTGAAACCCAGTTACCAATATTTAAGGCGCCCATAACTTGAGCTTCCTTTGCATCATTATTTTTTATTTTCACCAAGGTTGTACCTATTACAGAAATAATAATACCCACTCCTGCAATGGCCATTGGCAATAATATTGGGCCAATACCACCAAAAGCATCGGTTATTGCACCGCCCATATCTTTAATTACGTAATTCCCTAAAACCATAGCGGCCAATACCGTTGCTACGTAGCTCCCGAATAAATCGGCACCCATTCCTGCAACGTCTCCTACGTTATCTCCAACGTTATCGGCGATAGTTGCCGGGTTACGAGGATCGTCTTCTGGAATTCCTGCTTCAACTTTTCCTACTAAGTCGGCACCTACGTCGGCAGCTTTCGTATAAATACCCCCACCAACTCTTGCAAATAGTGCAATAGATTCTGCTCCAAGTGAAAAGCCAGCTAATGTTTCAAGAACAATGGTCATAAGTTCCTGAGGCGCCAAGGTAACTCCATCTATAGTAGTTGGCTCCCAAACCCCATTCATAAAAACGTGAAAGAAGATGATAAAAAACAAGGTAAGACCTAAAACGGCTAAACCTGCAACACCCAACCCCATTACGGTACCACCACCAAAAGATATTTTTAGTGCTTCTGGCAAGCTTGTACGCGCAGCTTGTGTTGTACGAACATTTGTTTTGGTCGCTATTTTCATCCCCATATTTCCAGCTAAGGCCGAGAAAAATGCTCCGAAAATAAAAGCAATTACAATTAAGATATGTGTTGTGGGGACCACGTATGATACAAATGCCAAAGCAACGCTCACTACAAGAACAAACACCGCTAATAATCTGTATTCGGCATTTAGAAAAGCTAAAGCACCTTCGTAGATGTGGTCGCTAATTTCTTTCATTTTACCGTCCCCTGAATTTTGTTTTAATACCCAAGAACGTTTAACGGCCATAAAAAGCAAGCCTACAATCGCCATCGCTATTGGCGCATAAATCATCATTGATTCCATATAATTTTAAATTAAAGTTGGTTGTTAAAAATGCGATTGCAAAAATAGGGAAATGGATTGGGATACGAAACAGTAAAATAACATAGAACAATACGGCCTTTTAAAAAGCGTTGTACCATTCTATGTTATAGCTATATAGCTGGAAAGACTACAATAAGTTTTATGCCGGTATTTGTACTATTTAAATACTAAAATGTCCGTGAACTTCAGGAGTATCGGCATAACGCTTAATACATTGATTGTAAATTTCAGTAGCTTCTGCGGCATCGCCCCAACCACCAACATCTACGCGTTTCTTTTCTAGGTCTTTATAAACTTGAAAGAAATGTTCAATTTCACGTACCAAATGAGGGTTTATATCTGACAGATCATTTAAGGTGCTCCAAATAGGATCTGAAATAGGAACACAGATAATTTTTTCATCTTGGCCTTTTTCGTCTGCCATGTGGAAAACGCCAATTGGCTTCACTTCCATAACACACATAGGGAAAGTTGGCTCGCCTCCTAAAACCAGTACATCTAGCGGATCGCCATCCAGCGCTAAGGTTTCGGGAATAAAACCATAGTCTGCAGGATACATCATGCTGCTAAAGAGCATACGGTCAAAACGAATTTTCTTTAGTTCAAAATCGTATTCATATTTGTTGCGGCTTCCTTTGGGGATTTCTATCAGTACGTCGAATGTCTTTTTCATAATCTTTTCTGTGAATTATTTTTTGGTGGGTGCAAAAGTAGTCTTTTTTATTGGTATTTTTTAGTAGTGAGTAGTTAGTAATGGTTATTGAGGTTAGAATTTTTAGTGGATACTTTTTTATTATTTTCCATATCCAATCGGTATTTTGATTGCTCATTTCTGCGCATTTTCTACTATTTTCTAATTTGTAGGAAAAAAGAGCCATTTTCTTACAATTTAATACAGTATCTATGGCTTTGGTAGGGCTTTGCGGTCTAGTATATGAAAAGTAGGGCGGTTGATAAGCACCCATTTTCGGATTTATACTGAGCCATATTTTTCATTTTATTTTTATCTTTTTTCTAAAATACAAATTAAAAATGTGGCGGACTTTGCAAAAACGCACAAACCTTTGATTTAGCAATTATCGTCCTATTTTTTATATACATCTTTGTTATCTGGCTGGCGTTTCTCCGCAAACTTGCTAGCGTTGGCAATTCCGCTATGTCATTAAATTATAACTTTCACTTGGCGGGAACAGTAATTCAATTCCTTTAGGTCTGATTTTAAATAACGGACCTTTTTCAACCACTTTCCCTTTTGAGTTTCGCTTAATTAAATGGTCAAGAGTTATGATACCTTGTTCAATTAGTAAGTCAAATTGTGAGGTAATTGGCTTTTTTGTGTGTTCTACCAGCTTATATTGAAAATGTTCACGTTCATCAATCCTTATACTTTCAGCTTCTACCCAAAATGTTTCTTTATGTTTTGATTTTAATCGGTTATGAAGTTTGTCTAATGTCCACACTACAAAATCTCCAACCTCTGGCTTATCAGAGTTTTCAATTAGTTGTTTTATTTCGCTATCAATTCTTAAATTCAAACCTTGCGAGTTTCTTGTAATTGCTGAAACTGTGCAATAAAGTTTAAAATCATCATCACGTTCATATCCAAAATTGTCAAGAATTTCAGCTGAACTTTTAAACTTACTTAATTTCCAATCTGGAACTTGTGCGAATAGATTTTTTCGATTCGTTCTGCTGTTTCTAAACGATTTAAGTTCAATTCCTTTATAATCTGGTTGTTTTGAAGAGTTAATGTCAATTCCGAGTGCTGTCTCAAGTGTCCTACCTACAGAAGTGTCAGCGTCAACCATTGAAGGAATTGGGCCAGCATTTGCTATTTTTCTTAACATAGCCAAAAGCTCAAAAGCGACTTCGTTCTCAGTTGTGTTAATTGCATTAATTAACTCTTGAAATGGATTCAGAATTGAAGAATAAATTAATTCCTTGATATTTAATTTTGTCAAGTTAAAAACTTGAAAATTATCGTTGTAAAAAGTAATTCCAATAATATCGTTAGGGTCAGCTACTTTTGTTAAACCATAAAACCAAATTCTTGGGTCTCCTTTTTTAGTTGAAGGACGATATAGAGATGCTTTTGATTTTATAATCTTAAAACCAGTATGAATAATTGCTGGAATCATTACTTTGCTCTCTGTACCTTGATTCTGCAATTCATAATCGTGAATGTTCTCACTTTTTAAATAACTACGAACAGAACCAGTCGCATCCATAATGGATTTTTTTAATCCGGTTTCGGTTGGCTCAATTAAAGTAAGAGAAACTTGGTTTTTGGTCAGTAATTTTATTTTTTCTTGTTCGTCGTCTGTAAGTTTTCTCACTTGATATGTTTTAAAATTTCACTTGCTACTGCTCTTGCTAATAATGGTGGAACAGCGTTACCCACTAAAGTGTATTGTGGCACTTCCGTTTTTCTATTATTTCCACCTGTTGAGCGTTTGCCTTGGAATACAAAAGAGTCGTCAAAGGATTGTAAACGTGCCATTTCTCTAACTGTTAAAGACCTTGGCGAATTGTAATGAATATAATCGTCTGCGATGGTCATTATTGTAGAGCTTTGTTCATCTGGTTTTAAAACATTATAATTTCGCTTGTTTGTCGAAAGACCTAATTTTTCTAATTCTGGTTGCGCTTTTTTATAATCTCCATTTTTTAAAATGACACCAAGTCTTTCAATAACGGTTTCGTTTTGGTTACTTGTTTTGTGATTGTTTAGTATGTCAAAATACTTTTCTCCATTTTCAAGTGCTTCACTATTCCTTACATAAAACGGCTTAGTTTGTGGTTTGAAACGTTCAATCAATCGACCTTTTTTTGACCACTCAGCAAATGATTTTCCGCCTTTTGAAATTGGCTTTCCATCAATTCTACGTTTTTTCAAAAGTTTAGCCATTTTTTTGGCTGTTCCATTGTATTGAGCTGAAATGTCAACCAATTCGTAACGATGGGCTTCTTGATTGTTGCCTATAAAATCCAAATCATACAAAGCTTCAAAAATGGTAACTTTTTCTTCTTCTGAAACTGTTGCTGGAATTTCAGAAATATACTTTTGGTCTTTACGACAACCTATAAAAAGTACTCTTTCTCGATTTTGTGGAACACCATAATTTGATGCGTTAGCAACAAATGGCTGTTCTATTTTGTAAAGCCTAATGCTCTCAAGAATTATTTCTAACTCTTTATTCTGTTTGGTATTACAATGCGATTTTAATATTTCAATGGATTCATCAAAAGACGTTGTGTAGATTTTCAAAGATGTAATAATGTCTTCACAATCTTTTTTATGAGTACTTGGTACTTTAAGAATTTTGAAAGCATCTTCAATTTTTGAAATTACATTTTCAGAACTGATTTCTGTAAGGAAATCTGTGAACGCATTTGCGAAATTGTCGCTGTCAATATTGCAAAAATCTTTCTCTTTTATAATATCACGTTTGAGTTTTTCCCATTCTTTTGTTCTAGCCAAAAGGTTAAAACCGTGACGAATTGTGTTGATGTTTTCGTCCGTTTTACTCGTTTTGTAATCAGCAATTTTTGGCGTTAACTTTCTAAATCTATTTTCTACAAAAGTTATGAAATCAGCTTTTCCAGTATCTTTATCTTTTTCAAGTAGTTTTTCTAGTTCTACTCGTTTTATTATACTGTCAAAAAGAAACGAATTAGATTCTTTTCGTATTTTTTTAATGAATGAAATGAGTAATGGAATTTCATTTGTGTCAACAATAGAGTTAATCTCTTTGATGATTAGTTCTTTTATTTTGCCTTTTTCTTTTGTTAAAATTCCCTTTACATTTTCCATAACGAAGTATTTTGGTTGTAAAACCTTAATTACTTCTAAATAATGAGAGAATAAATCATCTTTTTTGTCAAACTTTTTTCTTTTCCCTGCAAGACTAAAACTTTGACAAGGTGGTCCACCACAGACAACATCAATTTGACGACCGTCAATTTTTTTTAATAAATTATCTAAAAAGTCTGGTTCTGTAATATCTTGTTTTAGAAATTCTGTATCTAAACCTAATTGGTGGTTGTATCGAACAACGTGAGTTAATTCGCAATTTTCATTAATATCGTTGGCAACCACGAAATCAAAGAATTTGTTGTTGTGCTCAGCTTGCAAAAATCCCTCACTAAAACCACCTGCTCCTGCAAATAAGTCTACAAAAGTGAAGGGCTTTCCATAAAGAGAGACCTGTTCTTTTATAATATTTACATTGCTATTCGCTTTATAGTTTTCTATATGCTCGTTCAATAAACTTTTTACTTCGTCCTGAACAAAGGTTTTTTTGTTAGAATGGTGCAGAAGTTCGTCCGCTCGTTCTCTTAGAAAATCCAAATAATGGTTGATTTCGTGAGATTCTACACTTAATCCAATAGCTTTTTGTTTGGATTTATTGAAGTTTTTCAGTTTTATTTTTTGTCCCGTTGAAACCTTAACTTGACTTCCGTTACAGTTTATTCGTAAATGAATTGGTGTAAACCCTTTTTTGTCTGGTTTGTCTAGATAAAAATTAATTGTTGCCATAATTATTCACGGACGTTTTTACGTACACGGACAAATTTACGGACATTTTTTTAAATTCCTATTTAATTCTGATTTTTGTTCGGATTAAGCGTTGGAAAAAGGCAAGCTCTTTTATTTTGTGAGGCACGAGCAAAATAAAAGAGCTTGACTATGCGGCTGAATTCGCTTGCAGGTAACTATGGGGTATCCGTGGGCGAGGGTTTTTGGAGCAGATATTATACGTTTTTGGATTTAAAAATGCTGGGGGTAGTTATAGGGATTTTACGGGAAAACGAATTTTAAGTTGGTATTGAGCAATGTTGGTTTTGAGGGTTTTGAGATATTATAAGCCTTTAAATTTTAGTTTAAAAAAATAAATGATTTTTGGTTTCTTGAAAAAAATTAATCTTTTCAATTAATGCTAAATTACCATTACAAAAAGAATTTTTCATTATTTATGCACCAGAGTGCCGAAGCTATAAATGGTGCTATTAGAATTTCAAATCAATTTAACTCTTTTCAAAATCAAAATAGTTTTACAAACTCTAAATATCGATTCTTAAAGAGGCGGTCTTCCCACTTATATTGCTTTATTAAAAATATGTATAAAACCCACGCTGGCTACCGTTTGCAACTTGTAGTTCCAAACAACCCCCAATCTCATCTTATAATATTTACACTAAATTCAGTCTGTATATTAAAATGATTGCCATGTAAGTTATTACATCGAGCATTTCAAAATAAAACAACTTACAAAACGCTCAAAAAGATTACATTCAAAAAGCCAAAACACTTCTATTTAATATTTTATAACTAAGTTACCTTTTTCCCATCTTCCGGCTTCCACTGTTTTATTGCTGTAAAATTTAATGCCCTTTCCTGTTAATTGATTGGCTTCAAAATCTCCAATATAGGTGAAACTTGGCATGGTGTACATACCGGGGCCTTGCATAATATTGTTGGTGTAACTGCCATAATAGTGGGAATTGACGCTTTTAAAATAGTAATGTCCTACTCTTTGTTGTTTGCCGGCTGTCCAAAAGCCTTCGTAAGTATCGCCGTTGCTATAGGTAAATTTACCAAATCCGTTTTCGCAATCGCCTTCGCAGCCGGCTATGTTGCTTTGTTTTCTTTCGAGAAGATAATTATACTTTTGTTTGCCATTTTCATATTCGCCAGCTTGGAGCAGTTTTCCGTCTTGTACAAAAAAACCGAAACCGTGTACATTTCCGTTGCTCCAATACCCATAGTAGTATTGGTTGCTGTCTTTCCAATAATATACGCCAAAACCGTCTCTAGCGCCATTCAGGAATTCACCTTTGTAATAGTCTGCACCATACGATCTCTCGCCGTACGAACTAAATTTACCCTTAAGATAAAGTCCTTTTTGAATATTGTTTTCAACTTTTTTTACACCATAACCATCTTTACAATTGCCTGAAATGCACGCGTCAGTTTCTTCATTTGCAATAATATTTGTTGTAGGAAGGTTATTGCCGCCCGGTAAGTTTGTGGTTAGTTTATTTAATTTCGGATTGTTTTCAAAATCTTCCAAGGTATATGCCGCGTAAAGTTCATTCGGTTTCGCTGTATTAAAATCTGGCAGCACCACTTTTATTTCATTATTGGGAAATCCGCTATGATACAAACTCACATAGGTAGTGTTTTTAGCAGACTGTGCTATTTTTTTTGATTCCGTATTCAATTTAACAGCTTTATAAACTACGCTAAATTCCTTCCCGTTACTATGTTTTACAAAAAACAGATGCTGGTTAGCAGTCATTGGTATTGCTTTATAATAGCCAGGATAGTCAGTTTTTATACTGAATGAAGTGTTAAGCGCTTCAATATAGAAAAAGCAAAATCCCTCGTTTATATAGGTGTCTTTTACTCCGCTAGCATATACACTTTGAGTATAGGTATTACCTTCGTGAATAAGGCCCGAATAACTTTTTTCTATTTGGGCGTAGGCTGCATTATCTGTAACGTTATAGAGTATTAAATTTAATTTTTTATTTCTTTCTTGGGTTACATCTACGTTGGTTAGGTATTTTTTTTGTGAAAAATCCCACAGCACCACTTGCTTTCTATCAATTAGATTGATGGGGATAAAAGAAGCGCGTTTGCCGTTCACATATACTTTAATATCATTAGCTGCCAAAGGCATCGCCATGGTGTTGGAAACATATTGCGTATTTTCTATTTGAATGTTATTCTGTTTGTTTTCAATTTCAGAAAAAGTGAAGTAATCGTTTGCCGTAAGCGGCGTTGTTTCAAATCGATCGCCGTTGCTGGTGATTGTATATACTTTAAAACCATCTTTATAGGCTTCCACACGAGATGTTTTTTTACCATTATTGTTTTCTACTATAGCAACCTCTAGTATATCACCTACTTTTTTATAGGAATAATCCTTGGTGAATTTCCCATCTTTATAAGACTGGCTTATAATGCGGTCTTCGTTATCATAGGCATAAGTAGTTTTAAACTCTTGGTTTTGTTGCTCTACCAACAAACCTTTGTTGTTATAGGTATAAGTCCAAATTCCACTGTTGCCCGCACCAGGTCTGCTAAATTTGGTTATATAACCTTGAGAGTTAAACTCAAATTTTTCTTGCAGTGAATTAGTTTTTAAAACACCATTTTCATAAAAGTACTTTACACCTCTATCAAAATTTAAAGCCGTATATACACTTCCATCTTTATTGAAGGTTTTATCTTGAAAAGCAAAAACACCTTTTGGCAGATTAAAATGCTCTAATTTATATTCAAATGCCATGGGATTTACCGGCGCTTTCACCCAATCTATTTTCTGTGCATTAACAGTTATTGAAATAAGAAAAATCCAGCTAATAGAGAAGCGTATTTTAAATTTCATAGTAATAGTCTTAGAATTAACGACTAAAATACCGTGGATAGATTGCAAATGGTATAAGGCATTTGCCCTATATTGACGAACATATGCTACATAATTGCTTATTCTAGAATTTAATGATTGTAAATTCCATCATTTGTTATTTTTAAAACAAGGTTATTGGATTTCGGTTGTAGCTTCTCTCCTCCTTGCCTATTCAATCTTGGTGAAGTTATACCTATATTGAAATCGCGATGGCAGAAGTATTCTAATTCCTAATTACAGAATCAACCATTTTAAGGCACAGCACTTACCTCTCTTCAAAAGTCCGAAATCGCGTTAGCAAGATATAAAATGTACCGTATGATATAAACCCTACGGCAGTAATGGCCATTAAAATACCGCCTATTCCAGAAGTGTGTAAAAACGAAAAAGCATCTTGTATGCCTTTAATTTCATTATTATCGGTATAAATTCCTGCTCTTAAAAAGAAATAGGCAAGAATTGCTACTACAAAGGCACGCGCGTAATATCCAAACTTGCCCAGAATTTTTATAAGATGTGAATATGTAGCACCCTCCAAATTAAACCTGTCGAGCAGATGCCCTTTAATTACGCCAATAATTAATGCAACAGCTTGCACGGTTAGCACTACTCCTACCACAATAAACAGGATGGTTAGCGTGGTTGGACCCAGAAAATCGAGATATGCAGTATCAGATTTTTTACTGCCGGTGCTGCCAAATAAATGATAAAAAGCCAATCCAGCGATTACCGTGTATACCAAACCATTAAAAAAATAGATGAATCGTTTTAGCTTGCCTTTGGTATCCGAACCTATATTTTCGGGGTCTTTAATGCTTTGTACATACATCCAAGCCGAATAACAAATAAGCCCTACACCCAATAACATTAATAGTACTTGCCCAAAAGGCTGTTTCTTTAAAAAAGACAATGCCGAATTGGTCCCTGTACTTTCGCCACCCATATTTAAAGCAGCTAAGAGCGAAAGTGTACCAATTACAAGATAAATAAGCCCTTTTGAGACAAACCCTATATAGGCAATTGTTTTAAACGATTTTTTCACAAGTTATAATTTGAATTTTATAAAAGTACAACTTGTCATGTCATCCTATTTGTGTTTTTTGATGATGTTAACAGGTTTACAGCGTAAACAGCAAACAAATTCTTACAGATATCCAAGATTACTGAAGGGTTTGTATTTATAAAATATAGTAGTAATTTAAAATACTTGAAATTTCATCCTCTTCACTCTTCAAAACTCCGAAACCTTGTAAGCAGTATATAAAATGCGCCATATGAGATAAACCCTACGGCAGTAATCGCCATTAAAACCCTACCAACCGGAGACTGATCTAAAAAAGAAAATGCATCTTGAATGCCTTTAATATCATGGTTACCCGTATAAATTGCAGCATGCAAAAAGAAATATGCTATTATTATTACCACAAAGGCTCTGGCATAAAATCCAAATTGCCCGATTTTTCTGATAACCCCCGAGCCTCTATGACCTTCTAAATTAAACTGATCTAACAGGCCACCTTTAATTACACCCACAATTAACACCACCGCTTGAAAGGCCAAAATAACTGCAATTCCACCAAATATATACGATAGCGTTACTGGGCCAATAAAATCTAAATACTGCGAATTGTCACTATCAGAGGTGGGATACGTTATTAAATGATAAAAACACAAAATAGCAACTACTACGTAAACCAAGCCTGTAGTAAAGAGTCCAAATCGGCGCAATTTCGCTTTCAATTTACTGCCTATATTTTCGGGATCTTTAAACGTTTGAATAAACATCCAATACGAATAACACAACAGCCCAACACCCATCAACATTAATAATACTTGGCCAAAAGGCTGTTTCCTTAAAAACCTAAGTGCTTGATTGGTCCCCGAACTTTCACCGCCCATATTTAAAGCTGCCAATAGAGATAATGCGCCAATAACTAGGTATATAATTCCTTTGGAAATGAAACCGATAATAGCAGCAGTTTTAAAAGAATTTTTCAATAGATTTTTTTCTTATTTGTAGTATTACTGAGCTTGTAAAGTTACAACTACAATGTGAGATTTATTAAAATATTAAAGATCAAAATCTTTGGTTAAAATTTATGAGAATTCGGTTAAAATTATCATTGCTTAATTTCTTTAACGCTTTAAAAAATTTTAATGGAGAAATTTATAGCGCTGTTTCAAAATCAACTAATATGAAAGTGAATCAATTTTGGAGACACGGTAATAAGTCTATCGAGTTGTGAAGCAATAAGCCTATTTGGGAGAAAATTAGTTATGTTCACAAAATTCTGCTGAGGCTGGTTTGGTTTATAGAGCGCAAGATTATGATTGTGGCAGTGCTTCGGATTATGTAATAGAAAAGGGATTGTTAGATGATATTGTAGTATATCGGTATTATGGTTGAATGGGAAAATTAGAGAATTTAATTAAAAATTGTGCAAGGAAAGAACACGATGTAATCTCGCACCAGTGGGGGATTGAGATAGTGTTTTATGGCAGTAATGAATATTAAAAAACCGCCTAGAGAATTTCCCTAGGCGGCTTTACAAAATAAACTAACAAATAATTACTATTCCTTTATAAGTCTCATGGTTATTTCACCATTAGCGCCTTTAATTTTTACGTAGTAAGAAGCAGCTGCAAGTTGATCTACGTTTATAGTTTTTACATTGCCCATTCCACGAAGGTCTGCACTTTGTACCAATCTACCTCTTAGGTCGTAAATTTCCAGTCTTTCCAATTCTAAACTCTGCGGATTGCTGATGTTTAAAATATTGTTGGTTGGAACTGGATACATTTTAACGCTTCCAAGGTTTTGGTGATTGTCTTCTGCACCAAGTACGCTTTCAACAGTTAATTCAAATTCGCAAGTACTTGTATTACCATATGCATCGGTTGCAGTGAAAGTAATAGTGTGTACTCCATCAGGAAGCGGCGTGCCTGCTACTGGCGATTGCGTTGTATTTGTAACTGGATCTGTACAGTTGTCTATTGCTGTAGCTTCGCCCGTTGCAAAATAATCTGGAAGTATATAGAATATATTTCCTGGTCCTGGATCTACTGTTTGATCTACTGGACACGTAATTACCGGTGCAAGGTTGTCTACCACAGTAACTTCTGCTGTACAAGATGCAAGGTTGCCATTTACGTCAATTGTAAACACCTGAACCGTTACTGGCGCACCAATATCTGAACAATCAAAATCGGTAATATCTACTGCCGAAGTAAAGATTCCACAAGCATCATCATTAGAAGCTATCACATCACTTGGGTCAAGAATAGCTGTTCCGTCTGCACCAAGCTCTAATGTGAAGTCTTGACAAACTAATACCGGACTCGTATTGTCTTCTACTGTTACCGTAGCGGTACAAGTTGACGTATTTCCGTTTACATCGGTTACCGTCAATGTTACAATATTGTCACCAACATTTGAACAATCAAAAGTATCCATATCTAAATCATAACTCGCAATGCCACAAGCATCGGTGCTTCCGCCGTCAACGTCTATTCCTGCGATGGTTACAGTTCCTGTTGCATCGAGTACAACTGTAATATCTTGACATACTACCATTGGTGCAGTTACATCTTCAACAGTTACAATGGCAGTACAAGTTGAAGTATTTCCGTTTACATCGGTTACTGTTAAAATAACGTTGTTGTCGCCAACATCAGAACAGTCAAAAGTATCAACATCTATCGATAGGCTACCAATACCACACTGGTCTGTACTTCCTCCATCAACATCGGCTGCAGTAATAGTTGCATTACCAGCTGCATCAAGTTGGATAGTGATATTCTGACATACTGCTACCGGAGCTTCATTATCCGTTACGGTAATAGTAAAACTGCAGGTGCTGGTGTTTCCATTTACATCGGTCGCGGTGAATTCAATGGTGTTTACGCCAACCGGGAAACTGCTTCCGCTTGGGTCACCCATTGTTTGGACGACGCTTGCAATGCCGCAATTATCAAATGCTACCGGAGTAACAAAGATTACCGTTGCAAAACAATCTCCCGCATCTGTGTTGGTGGTTATGTCTGCCGGGCAGATAATTGTTGGTACTTCATTGTCCTCAATTGTAATAACTGTAGTACAAGTAACAGTTTGACCGTTGCCATCATCTACTGTCCAAACTACTGTAGTTACTCCTTTTGGAAGCACTTCGCCAGCCATAGTAGTTGTTCCATTATAATCGTTGGTTATTGAACCATCAGGACAGTTATCTGTAAAAGTTGCATCAAATTCAGTTCCTATTACTGTGTATTCACATAAACCTGGTTCGGTATCTCTTGAAGCATTTGGTACGCAAGTGATAACCGGATCTTCGTTGTCTTCCACAGTGATTACCGTAGTACAAGTAGCAGTTTGACCGTTTCCATCATTCACTGTCCAAATTACAGTAGTTACTCCTTTTGGAAGAACTTCTCCAGCCATCGTAGCTGTGCCGTTATAATCGTTTGTAATTGAACCATCAGGACAGTTGTCTGTAAATGTTGCATCAAATTCAGTACCTACAATTGTGTAGTTACATAAACCTGGATCGGTATCTCTTGTTGCATTTGGTACGCAAGTGATAACCGGATCTTCGTTGTCTTCCACAGTGATAACCGTAGTACAAGTAGCGGTTTGTCCGTTGCCATCATCTACCGTCCAAATTACAGTCGTTACTCCTTTTGGAAGGACTGCTCCCGCCATAGTAGCCGTACCGTTATAATCGTTTGTAATACTTCCATCAGGACAATTGTCTGTGAAAGTGGCATCAAACTCAGTACCTACAACTGTGTAGTTACATACTCCTGGATCGGTGTCTCTTGTGGCATTAGGCACACATGTAATTACTGGGTCTTCGTTATCTTCAACGGTGATTACTGTAGTACATGTAGCGGTTTGACCGTTACCATCATCTACCGTCCAAACTACCGTAGTTACTCCTTTTGGAAGAACTTCGCCAGCCATAGTAGCTGTGCCGTTATAGTCGTTAGTTATTGAACCATCAGGACAGTTATCTGTAAAAGTTGCATCAAATTCAGTTCCTACTACTGTGTATTCACATAAACCTGGATCGGTATCTCTTGTGGCATTTGGCGCGCAAGTGATAACCGGCGCTTCGTTGTCTTCAACGGTGATTACTGTAGTGCAAGTAACAGTTTGACCGTTGCCATCATCTACTGTCCAAACTACTGTAGTTACTCCTTTTGGAAGCACTTCGCCAGCCATAGTAGCCGTGCCGTTATAATCGTTTGTAATACTTCCATCAGGGCAGTTATCTGTAAAAGTTGCATCAAATTCAGTTCCTACTACTGTGTATTCACATAAACCTGGGTCGGTGTCTCTTGTGGCGTTTGGTACGCACGTGATAACTGGGTCTTCGTTGTCTTCAACCGTAATTACCGTAGTACAAGTAGCGGTTTGACCGTTGCCGTCATCTACTGTCCAAATTACAGTCGTTACTCCTTTTGGAAGTACTTCTCCAGCCATAGTAGCCGTTCCGTTATAATCGTTTGTAATGCTTCCATCTGGACAATTGTCTGTAAACGTAGCATCAAACTCAGTTCCTACAACGGTGTATTCACATAGACCTGGTTCGGTATCTCTTGTGGCATTTGGAACGCAAGTAATAACCGGCGCTTCGTTGTCTTCAACCGTAATTACCGTAGTACAAGTAGCGGTTTGACCGTTGCCGTCGTCAACTGTCCAAACCACAGTCGTTACTCCTTTTGGAAGAACTTCTCCCGCCATAGTAGCCGTGCCGTTATAGTCGTTAGTAATACTTCCGTCAGGACAGTTATCTGTAAATGTTGCATCAAATTCAGTTCCTACTACTGTGTAGTTACATAAACCTGGATCGGTATCTCTTGTGGCATTTGGTACGCACGTAATAACCGGATCTTCGTTGTCTTCAACGGTAATTACCGTAGTACAAGTTGCCGTTTGACCGTTACCATCATCTACTGTCCAAATTACAGTCGTTACTCCTTTTGGAAGCACTTCGCCAGCCATAGTAGCTGTGCCGTTATAGTCGTTGGTAATTGTGCTACTCGTACAATTATCGGTAAAAGTTGCATCAAATTCAGTTCCTACTACTGTATAACTACATACTCCCGCATCGGTATCTCTTGTGGCGTTTGGTACGCAGGTAATTACTGGTGCTTCATTATCTTCAATTGTGATAACAGTTTGGCAGAAAACAACCGGATTCGTGCCATCAAACACTGCCCAAACAACTGTTGTGCTTCCTATTGGGAAAACAGCTCCTGCCAATGAAGTAGATCCGTTGTAATTATTTCCTATGGTACCTCCACAATTATCGTTAAATGTAGCGTCAAACTCGGCACCTACCACGGTATAATCACAAACTCCCGGATCGGTATCTCTAGTTTGATTTGGTACACAAGTAATTACTGGCGATTGATTATCAACCACTGTAATATCGGTAGAACAAGTAGCAGTTTGACCGTTACCGTCATTGGCTGTCCAAACCACCGTAGTTGTACCACTCGGGAATATTTCGCCCGCTAGGGTTGCCGTTCCGTTATAATCATTTGTAATGGTTCCGCCAGTACAATTATCTGTAAAAGTGGCGTCAAACTCTGTTCCTACAACAGTATAACTACATACGCCAGGATCGGTATTTCTTGAGTCGTTTGCAACACAAGTGATTACAGGAGCTTCGTTGTCTTCAACGGTGACAATAGTTGTACAAGTAGAAACATTTCCATTTACATCTGTTACAGTCAAAGTAACATTGTTTGGACCTATATCAGCGCAAGTGAACATGTTTGGCGAAACAGAGAGTGAAGAAATTCCACAGGCATCTGTTGAGCCACCATCAACATCGGCCCCCGTAATTGTTACATTTCCGGTAGCGTCTAGTTGCGCAATAAAAGGCTGACATACAGCTGTAGGTGAAACATTATCTTCAACTATTACTGTAGAAGTACAAGTTGAACTGTTGCCATTTACATCGGTTACCGTTAGGGTTACCGTATTTGGACCAACATCTGCACATGTAAAATTATTAGGACTCACCGACATACTGGCAATTCCACAATTATCTGTGCTTCCACCATCAATTGTCGCAGGATCTAATATTGCTTGACCATTTACATCCAACTGTATTACAGTAGGTGCAGTTGCAGTCCAAACATAGTTTATTTTGCTAAGATCGGTGTGATCCCTTACATAAGCAGATACCGCAGAATCATAGCCACCTGGATTATTATAGCCAGGAGCTCCAGTATCTAAACTATAATCTTCGGCATTGATTACAAAACCAGTTCCCCAGCTATCAGTCCAACCAGTGTTGGTAATGGTGCTAGGATCGGTAGTATTTGGATCAACAGAGATTGCATAATCTGATGCATTTCCTCCAAAAATTAAAGCAGCTGCTTCTTGAGGGCTATAAACGGAAGGATTAGTATTCCAGGTAGGTCCATCACTAACTCTATAAGATCCTACGAATATAGGCGCAGATCCAAGACATACGGCAGTCGGCGCTTCGTTGTCTTCAACGGTTACATCAAAACTACAAGTTTCGGTATTTCCATCGCTATCAGTTACTTCAAAAGTATTAGTTGTTGTACCAACTGGAAACCGAGATCCAGAAGGAAGCCCTGCCGTTTGGGTAGGCGTTAACGGCCCGTCTTCGGCATCATTGGCGGTTACCGTATAAGTTACTATTGCACCACATTCATTCGCATCATTATCAACAGTAATATCTCCAGGGCAGGAAATAGTGGGTGGTGTATTTGGTTTTACCAAAAACTCAACTTCATTTTCAATAAGATCTAAATATGAATTAAGGTCCATATCTCGCGCCGCAAATCCATGAAATATACTATTGCCTCCATTCCCCAAAACTATTGCTGCTTCATTTGTTGTTGGAGAAGACACAAAACCACCGAGAGCAGTAGCTCCTGCAGCTGGCTCTAAGCGATCACCGTTATCACCACCGCCATAATCGCCAATTGTGGCTAAGCCACTTACAGTATTAGGATTATTAAAAATAGGATGTGCAGCATCCCATACTGAAACCGAAATTGGGGTATTAAATGAAATTGTATTACTTACTTCTACTATCGATTGTACGGCAGGGTCATTATTTAAATTCCAATAAGACATTATTAACTTTCCCCCACTTGCAAGATAATTGGATAGAGCCGTTACTTCATTTGGTGAAAGATTACTTGCTTGTATTTGCAGAATTACAAGATCCCAAGGTTGAGAAGGAAGTAAAACATCCAAATTTCCAGCACCGTTATCTTCAGTAACAGTAAATCCTATACTCGTTAATAAAGGACTGAGTTCAACACCAGATCCAAACTGCATATAATCTAGCACAATCGATCCTGGAGGAACAAGGGCCGATGTAGTACCAATTGAAGAATCTTGACGCATCTGCAAAAGAGATTCTTGAACTGTAGTTTGAAAATTTAAAGGAAGATTGACATTTGTCGGTCTACTCTCAGAGTTAGATATCGTTTGTGCCGTTACGACACCTGCAATACACAAAAGCATCACAGAAAGAACCAAGGTAATTTTTCTCATAGATTTGGGGTTAGTTATAAATATGCGAAGTTATAACATTTTGTTAATATAATTTTAGCTAAAAACTCGTAACAACACCTAACTCGCTATAAAACACAACCAAATAATTAATTTACAAATTTTTAACTCATGCAAAAAAATAAAAATAAATTCAAATAAGACGATTATTGACTAAAATTATAGATTAAAAGCATTCTTACGTGTTAGGTATTGAATGATATTTTACCTATTTTTTAAAGAACTTCGGATGAAAAAAATCAGACTTTTAAAACGAAGTAGGATTAATTCCATATAACGGGAATAATTCCAATTATTTCAAATAGATTTCCCTACATTTGTTGATCGATTAAAAAACATGCAATCACAACTTTTCGCAATTATAGATGTAGAAACTACCGGCGGTGGCATTGCAGGCAATCGCATTACCGAAATATGCATCGCACTTTTAAAGAATGGTGAAGTTGTAGATAAATATTCAACATTAGTAAACCCCGAGCGCGATATTCCGCAGTACATTACAGCACTCACCGGAATTGATAATGACATGGTATCCGACGCCCCACGCTTTTTTGAAGTTGCCGAAAAAATTGAAGAATTTACAAAAGACGCAATTTTTGTAGCGCATAACGTAAGTTTCGATTACAACGTAATTCGCGGCGAATTTAGGCTTATAGGTCAGCATTACAACCGAAAAAAGCTATGCACTGTTCGGCTTTCACGAAAATTAATACCGGGTATGCTTTCCTATAGTTTAGGGAGGCTATGTAACACTATAAATATTCCGCATCTTAATCGGCACCGTGCTGAAGGCGATGTAGATGCTACAGTTATTCTCTTCCAAAGGCTACTTTCTTTAGATAAAGATTTCAGCACAATTAGTTCATTTTTAAATCCGCGCTCAAAGCAAGCCACCCTTCCGCCACATTTGCCCGCCGAACAAATAGACGAGCTCCCGGAAGAGGCCGGAATTTATCTTTTTAAAAACCAAAAGCACCAAGTGATTTATGCTGGAAAGGCGAAAAATATTAAGAAACGCGTTCTCTCCCACTTTTACGATAAAAAAACCAAGGAGTATCAATTAGGGCAGGAAACACATTTTATTGACTTTGAACGTACTGGCAATGAATTGTTGGCCCTTTTGGTGGAGTCTGAACATATTCGAAACTACTATCCAAAATTTAATCGCGCCCAAAAATGGCCTGCCACAACGTATCAAATAATAAGTTACGAAAATCAACGTGGCATTACGCAGCTTGCATTAGGTAAAACTAAAGCGCATCGCGATTCGGTTAGTACGTTTTACAATCGCGCCGAAGCTACCGAAAAGCTGGAGGAAATATGCGAAACATTTAAACTGTGCCCACGGTTTTGCAGTTTGCAAAGTAGTACCGAAAAATGTTCGCACTATCGCATAAAAAACTGTGAAGGTATTTGTGAAGGCTCCGAAAATGTGGCAGATTACAATTTAAAGGTGCAAGCGGCTATAAAGTCTTTAGACGAAAACCAACCTACTTTCGCTATTCAAGGAAAAGGCAGAAATCAAGACGAAATTGCTTTTGCTTTAGTTACTGAAGGGCAGTATAAAGGATTTGGGTTTTTTAGCAGAAGTGAAGCTATTTGCAATATTGAAGACTACGAACCTTTTTTAAAATTGCAACAAGCTAGTTATCACACGCACGCAATTATTAGAAGTTATCTTAAAAAAAATGGCGATCGCAATGTGGTTTATTTTGAAAAGCCCAAAAAACTTACAAATCACCGCCTAAAGAAATTATCAACGTATAAAGAAACCACAGAAACCGAAAATATTTTCAGCCATTGGAATTTGGGATAAACATTGCTTTCTAGCCTTTCCTTTTGAAAGAGATAGGTAGTTTTTCGTTCTACAAATTAGAATTCATAAAACTATTTTAGGGTAGATTGGCAAATAATATTTCGTCAAAACTTGTAATTACCCTATCTGCTTTACTGTAATCCTGATTTGCGGAGTGCGGACTTTTAAAACCCACGCAATAAATATTGGCGGCTTTTGCAGCGGCTATTCCGTTTGTAGAATCTTCAATAACCATGCAATTCTCTCTACGCTCGTTAGCGAGTTCGGCAGCTTTTATAAAAATTTCTGGATGCGGTTTTGAAGCTTTTAAATCGGCACCGCTAATTTTGGCTTTAAAGTATTTATTCAAGTCGAACCTATCAAAAATTCGGTTTATGTTAGGCATAGAAGCCGAAGATGCCAAAACCAACGTTAGCCCGTTATTGTAATAATCTTTAATTAAATTATGCACTCCGTCTAAAAGTGCTAATTCACTATCATTTTCAAACAAATATTTAAAGTGTTTTCTTTTTAAGGCAACTAAGTTTTCTGGAGCATCAGAAAGGTTAAAGTGATTACAAAGTGTTCTGCAAATAGGCAGAGTTGCCTGTCCGGTAAACGAATCGTACAAAGTTTCGGAAACTTCAATATTTACATCTTCAAACATTTTAAAGTATGCTTTTCGGTGCAAGGGTTCGGTATCTACAATTACCCCATCCATATCAAAAAGTACTGCTTTTAGCATTTTTTATAATTTTTGTTGGCAAAGAAAACAAAACTTTTTTAGAGTATCCCTTCAAAAGCAATTTGACTTCTTTTTAAATTGAAATATCATGTTTAAGTTGCGCTAATAACTCAAAAGAATTCAATCGCGCTTTTTGATCGTATATATGGGCAACCGTAATTAGTTCGTCAATATGAGTTTCCGAAATAAAATTGACTAATTTCTCCTGAACCGTTTCTGGGCTTCCCACAAATGTATATTGCATCATTTTCAAAATTTGTGCTTCCTCAATCGGACTCCAGCGTCCGTTCATACTTTCCACCGGCGGCGGAAGCGGTGCACGGGTATTTCTGATAATATTTAGCATAAACAGCTTCATACTCGTAGCCAAATATTCGGCTTCCGCATCGGTTGTTGCCACGACAACATTAACGCAGGCCATAGTATACGGCTTATTTAATTGCTTGGAAGCTTCAAAATTGCTGTAGTATAAACCCAGCGCATCGTGTAAATGTGTTGGTGCAAAATGACTGGCAAACGCATAGGGCAAACCCAGCGCTCCAGC
Source organism: Aequorivita marisscotiae (assembly GCF_029814825.1). Classification (NCBI taxonomy): domain Bacteria; kingdom Pseudomonadati; phylum Bacteroidota; class Flavobacteriia; order Flavobacteriales; family Flavobacteriaceae; genus Aequorivita; species Aequorivita marisscotiae. The sequence goes on from NZ_CP122379.1 coordinate 402,200, forward strand.
CAATTGTGCACTGTATGTACTTGAACCCAAAAGGTAAAGCGGTACTTCCAAACCTTCGCCCGGAATGGCCCGAACCAAACTATTTTTATTGGTTGCTGAAAATAACCTTTGCAATTCCTGCACGTCATTCGGAAAATCGTTTACCGTTTCTGTGCGTTCGCGTCTAAGTGCTCGCGCTGTAATCTGATCTGTACCCGGCGCACGCCCCAAACCCAAATCAATTCTTTCTGGGTAAAGTGTAGCGAGGGTTCCAAATTGTTCTGCAACAATAAGGGGCGCGTGGTTTGGCAACATTACGCCACCAGAACCAACCCGAATGGTTTTAGTGTTTCCGGCTACATACCCAATAAGCACAGGCGTGGCCGAACTCACAAGACTTTCTGCATTGTGGTGTTCCGAAATCCAAAACCGCTTAAACCCTAAATTCTCCGCGTGTTGCGCCAACGCCAAGCTGTTTTCCATAGCTGTTTTATGGCTACTGCCTTCAATTACAGGGACAAGATCTAAAACTGAAAAAGGGATTTTTATAGTATGCTTTTCGTTACTCATATTTTTTAAATTTTGGCTCTTTCATATTGTAGTGGCCAATCTACGTCAACATTTAACTCTTGGGCAGCGTGCAGTGGCAAATAGGGATCTCTCAAACTTTCGCGCCCAAAGAGAATTAGATCTGCCTTCTCTTTCTTTAAAAGTTGCTCGGCCTGTTCTGCATTGGTAATTTGGCCAACGGCTCCTGTTAAAATATTCGCTTCTTTTTTAATTTGTGCAGCGAAACCTGCTTGATATCCCGGTTCGCTCGGAATGTTTGCTTTGGGAACATTTCCACCCGAAGAAACATCAATTAGATCTACCCCTATTTTCTTTAAGGCCATTGCGAGCTTTACAGAATCATCAACATTCCAACCGCCCTCTATCCAATCTGTGGCTGAAATGCGAACGAACAGCGGCTTTTTCTCCGGCCATTCGTTTCTTACAATCTCGGTAACCTCCAGTAAAAGTCTAATTCTGTTTTCAAAACTGCCACCGTATTTATCGGTTCGTTTATTAGCCAAAGGCGAGTAAAACTGATGGAATAGATATCCGTGGGCCGCGTGAATTTCAACTATGTCGTAACCCGCAATTTTAGCACGGATGGTTGCGGCTTTATAATCGTTTTTTATTTTGTCAATTCCGCTTGCGTCCAAAGCTAATGGTGCAGGTTCCGTATCCCTAAAAGGCAAAGCAGAAGCAGAAACCGTTTGCCATCCATTTTTATCAGTAGGCTTAATTTTTTTGGCTCCTTCCTTCGGCAATTCGTGACTGGCTTTTCTGCCAGCGTGTGCTAATTGAATTCCTATCAATGCGTGCTGCGCGTGAACAAAATCGACAATTTCTTTAGGTTTTCTGATTTGCTCATCGTTCCATAAGCCCATATCGCCATAACTAATTCTTCCTTCGGGCGAAACAGCAGTTGCCTCTTGAATTATCAATCCAAAACCGCCAACCGCACGACTGCCCAAGTGCACTAAATGAAAATCGTTTGCATAACCGTCAACGCAGCTATACATACACATAGGCGACACTACCGTTCTATTTTTAAACGTGGTGTCTTTAATTTGTAATGGGGAAAAGAGTAGGCTCATATTTTGTGTTTATTCTCTATTATTATTTGTTTTATATTGAATTGGCATTCTATAAAAACTTTAAAAACCCGAAAGGTTTTCTACGTTTTATATAATCGAAATGTTGTTCGTGAAAATACGCTTCTCTTTCAAAAGAAATATTACGATACGCTTTTAGCCGGTTTTTATATTGAAACCAACGAAATAAGAATTCAATCCCGTACCATACATAAAAAAGCACCAAGAGCAATTCGGCTTGTTGGCGAAGATGAATGCGCTCGTGATTTATAAAAATAGCGTCATTTTTTAATGAATTGTGTTTTAAAATTACGAACGGCCAAAGAGTTATTCCATTAAAATTTTTTCGAAGAAGTTTTGGTTGCACGAGTAATATCACGTTTCTATAAAATAGCAAAAGTTAGTTCGAGATTCAAATAAAGAATCCCGAGCTAACCAATTAGTAGTTTATTGTTTTAGAAACTGTCGCAATACATATTGCAAAATTCCTTCATTTTGGTAATAGGCAACTTCAATTGGAGAATCCAGTCTGGCAACAACTTTAAATTCAATTTTCTTGCCATCCTCAGTTTTCGCAATAACATCAATTTTTTTAGATGGAGTTAAATTATTCTCAATACCCGTTATACTAAAAGATTCGTTACCCGTAAGCCCGTGAAAACTGGCCGATTCACCCTTTAAATATTCCAGTGGCAATACGCCCATCATAATTAAATTGCTTCGGTGAATACGCTCGTAACTTTCTGCCAAAACGGCCTTAACCCCAAGTAAAATTGTTCCTTTGGCGGCCCAATCTCGCGATGATCCACTACCGTATTCTTTACCGGTAAGCACAATTAGCGGGGTTTTATCTGCAATATATTTTTGCGCCGCATCGTACACGGTCATTTCTTCGCCTGTAGGGAGATACTTGGTATAACCGCCTTCGCGTTGGGCCAATTGGTTTTTTATACGCACATTGGCAAAAGTTCCGCGAACCATCACTTCGTCATTTCCGCGACGCGAACCGTAGCTGTTAAAATGTTTCTTTTCCACCCCTCGCGAAATTAAATATTTACCTGCGGCGGAATCTTCGGAAAAAGCTCCTGCCGGCGAAATATGATCTGTAGTAATACTATCGCCTAACATCAACAGGGCGCGGGCGCCTTCAATATTTTTAAGTGGCTTTGGATCGTCAGGGAGATTGTGAAAAAACGGCACTTCCTTTATATAGGTAGAATCGTCTTCCCATTGGTAGAGATTATCTTCCGGCACTTCCAAGTTTTGCCAAATATCGTTTCCTTCAAATATTTCGTCATAATTCTTTTTAAAATCTTTAGGTGTTAACACCTTGCTCATCACTTCGTGAATTTCGTCATCGGTAGGCCAGATGTCTTTTAAATATATTGGCTTGCCGTTTCGGTCGCAGCTTAATGCTTCCGTTGTAAGATCTATGTCTACTCTCCCAGCGATTGCAAAAGCCACAACGAGCATTGGCGACATTAAGAAATTCATTTTAACCTGTGAATGAATTCGCGCTTCAAAATTTCGGTTTCCAGAAAGTACAGAGGTTACAATTAAATCGTTTTCTTCCACTGCTCTAGAGATTGCTGGCGGCAATGGCCCAGAATTTCCAATACACGAAGTACAACCATAGCCTACCAAGTGAAATTGCAGAGCTTCAAAATCTTTTAGCAGATCTGCTTTTTCCAGATAATCTGTAACTACTTTTGATCCAGGCGCCAAAGACGTTTTCACCCAAGGCTTTACATCTATGCCGTGTTCCCTGGCTTTTTTGGCCACCAAGCCAGCCCCTATCATTACAAATGGGTTTGATGTATTTGTACAAGACGTAATAGCCGCAATTGCTACCGCACCATCGGAAAGCATATATTTTTCATTGCCGTGCGAAATCCAAACGGTTTTTAAACCATTTTTAATTTTAGCTTCAATTTCTACATCGGGTTCGGGATCGTGCGGCTGCTCAACCGGCTGGCTTCCACCTTCGGCTTTCCACCGCGTTATTGCATCTTCTCTATCTGCGGGCGCAATATATTTTCTGCCGAAGGAAGTATCCTCCAACTCAATAAACTTTTCTTTTAAATCTTTTAATAAAATTTTATCCTGTGGACGCTTTGGCCCAGCTACACTTGGCATTACAGTTGAAATATCCAATTCTACTACATCGGTATATTCAATTTTATCTTCATCCTGTCTCCACAGCATATTTGCTTTACAATAATCTTCAACCAACTTTATCTGTTCCTCGCTGCGATTACTGCCGCGCATATACTCCAACGTTTTGTTGTCTATTGGAAAATAAGTAATTGTACAGCCAAACTCTGGCGACATATTACCAATAGTTGCTCTGTCTGGCACCGAAAGATTGTCTAAACCGGGTCCAAAAACTTCAACAAATTTACCCACTACCCCATACTTACGCAGTAAGTTGGCAATGGTAAGCACTAAATCTGTGGCCGTTGATCCCAGCGGGAGTTTTCCAGTGAGCTTTAAACCAATAACTTCTGGGCTAATAAAGTAAATAGGCTGCCCTAAAATGGCGGCTTCGGCTTCAATACCGCCAACGCCCCAAGCCACTACGCCAATTCCGTTTACCATAGGAGTATGACTATCGGTACCCACAAGCGTGTCTGGAAAAACCATGCCGTCGCGCGCAATGGCTCCCTTAGAAAAATACTCGAGATTTACTTGATGGCAAATACCCATTCCCGGTGGTACCACGCTAAAATTATTAAAGGATTTCTGTGCCCATTTTAAAAATGTATAGCGCTCTCTATTGCGTTTATACTCCTCTTCCATATTTTGTTGGTAGGCGTATTGAGCGGCAAAATAATCTACTTGCACACTGTGGTCTATCACCAAATCTACAGGAATTAGCGGGTTTATTTTGGAAGCATCGCCACCTTTTCGCGCCATTTCGGCTCTAAGCGATGCAATATCCACTACGGCCGGAACACCCGTAAAATCCTGCATTAAAACACGTGCAGGCTTAAAAGCGACGTCTTTTTCGCTTTGTTCAGGGGTCCAATTGAGTATTGTTTCTACGTGTTCTTTAGTAACCGAAAAATCATCAAAATTGCGCAGTGCATTTTCTAGTAAAATTCTTATAGAAAAAGGCATCTTGCTTATGTTATGCCCTTGTTTTTCGAGTTCGGGAAGACTGTAATACGTAAGTTCTTTGTTAGAAGAATTTAACTTCTTTGTGAGATTGTAGATATCGTGTTGCATAATTTAGCTATTAAATTACTAAAATTACGCAATATTTACTGTCTTAAGTAGGTAGTCTATTTGTTTAACAAGGTGTTAACAATTAGCTTATTTGTTGAAATTAATAAATTAAAGCAATTTGTGCAGCACCGCAATTTTTTTTCTAAAACTTTAAAAATAATCTTGCTTAAACTAGTAGTTTTCATTTAGAACGCTCACGAGTATTTTACTGTTTTCCAAACTCATTTTTTTACTGATGCGATAGCGTATGCTTTCCACACTTCGAATACTTCTGTCGAGAAAAAACGCAATTTCCTTATTTTTAAAACCTAATTTTAAATAATAGCACACTAGTGTTTCTGTATTTCCTAGTTGGGGATAATCTTCATTAATTTCATCAAAAAAAGACTCGTTTAATTCCTGTAGCATTTCAAAATGCTTTTCGTCGTCGTTTTTTATAGTAGTTGTTTCGGCATTTATAGTTCGGTATAAATCTCTAATTTCACTTCTCTGCGTGGATTTGTCTTCTTTGGAAGTAATTGCTTTAAGCTTGTTTTTTACATCTTCAATATAACTTTCCAACTCATGGTTTTTTACTTTTAGTTTCTCGTGTTTTGTTTCAAGTTGCGAAAAGTTTTTCTCCTTAAGTAAGAGATGCTTGATGCTTATCTTTAATTTTTTGTATCCAAAAATCAATACAAATAAAAAGAACAAGAGTACAACTCCTAATATTTTAAGCCAATTTTGATGTCTTTCTGTGTTTTCAGACTCTTTGCTCAATGTTTCTTCGGTTTTCAGCAATATGTCGTTTAGTTCTAAACTGGCTTCCATATTATCGCTAAAAATTTTTTCCTGAAATAGTTTAAGAGAATCTAAATAGGCGAGGCTTTTATCATAGGCTCCCTTGGCTTTATATGCCTCTGCATTAAATGAATAAAATTCACCTTGCGCAATTAGCCCTAAATAGTCTTGTAAACGCCTTGCATTAGACAAATAAAAGATAGCAGAATCTGACTGCTTTAGGTCTAAATGCAGTTTGGCCATACATATATTTAATTCGGCCTTATAATTTTTATAATTATATTCTTCAATTGTAGGGTTAGATTTTAGGCTTCGAAATTCATCCAAATATTTGTTGGCATTTTCTAGATCATTTAAATGTATATAGTTAGACGTTAGCATATATATAGCGAACAAATAGTAGTATGCATCGTCTGTTACAGCTTTGTACTCCGCCAGATCTTTAAGGATAAGCTCATTGCACTTTTTATAATCACTGTGCGTAAACGCAACGTAGGCATGCATTTGCTTTATCTGAAGTAGTCCGTTATGATCGTTTGCAAGTGTGTAATACCTTTGGGCGTCATCTAAATATTTATAGGCCGTAGAATCATTTTCAATTACATAAATATCTGAGAACAGTTCTATGCTGGCATCACCAGCAACAGAATAATCTTTTTCTTTTTTGGCATTTCTAATTGCCAGCAGATAACTTTGATACATTAATGCCTCCTCGTTTAGGCGGTAGTAGGCAATTCCCTGCAAATAATAATATTTTCCAACGCTTCCATCTATGTAGTTTTCCAGCGGTGTAGGAATGCTGTCTAAAAACTGAAGTGCTTTTTCGCCATCTACAAGAACATATACATCTGCGGAATCAATATACTTACCGTAATTGTTTTCCTTTTGGGAAAAAACGGGTAAAAATTGAAGGAAGAGGAAAACACAAAACAGGAATTTCATCAAAAAAAATAAGAGATTTGAGTTAAAAAATTGAGTTTGTAATTATACACCTTTTAACTGTAAAGTACAATATTTAGGGTTGCGTAGTAGGTGCGTAGTTGAAATTTTATTGTTGAATTGTAAAAAAATTAAATTCGCTCTATAAATTTTAATTCCACAAAAAATGTTGAAAAACTTTACCTTCTTATTTTGCATCTTGAGCATCGGGTTTATGACGGCCCAAAACAAAGATTTTGAATATAGTCAAAATTACAAATCTAGTGTAAACGACCCCAGCGCAAATTTCTTTGAAATAGTAGCGCAGAAAAGAGCGGAAATAGCCACTTGGGATCTTCGCGTAAAAGCAAACCACAAAGCGATGAAACAATTTGAACGCTGGGTGTACATTTGGCAAGACAAAGTAAACGCAGATGGATCTTTTCCTACAATGGCCAATCGTCCGTTATCTGGCACTGCATATATAAATGCTTTAATGGCAGACCAAAACCAAAATCGTGGTCCTGGCGATACGTGGGAACAGATAGGGCCTGTGGACAAACCTTTAGAAAATGGATATGTAGGCTATCCTGGAAAGGGAAGAATAAACGTAATTGCTGAAGACCCAACAAATACAGACATAATGTATGCTGGATCTGCTGCCGGAGGTATTTGGAAAACAACTAATGGTGGTTTGTTATGGACGCCAAAATCTGATTTTCTTGCGGGATTGGGTGTTACAGATATACTTGTAGATCCAAACAATACCAATATAATTTATATGGCAACTGGCGATGAAGACGGACAGCATATTTCTTCAATAGGCGTGTTTAAATCTACAGATGCCGGTGAAACGTGGAACCCAACCGGTTTAACATTTAGCTTAGACGAAAATGAATTTATAAACGACTTGGCATTTGCTCCGGGCAGTAGTACCAAAATTTTTGCTTTAACAAATACTGAAATAAAAGTTACTACCAACAGCGGAACTACTTGGACAGATGTACCGGTAACTTATCCCTATGGAACTTTTACAGAAGGATTTCAAAATATAGTTTTTGATCCAAATGATGCTACCAAAGTGGTGGTTTCAGATAGATTTGATGCTATATATTTTTCTACGGACAGTGGTGCAAACTTTGCGATGCACGCTATTTTTGAAGGAGGAAATAGTCAGAAAAAATTAAAAATAACCAGTTCGCCAAATGATCCCGATTATTTTTACGGTGTAAGTGAAGAAGAAAGAAGCAGTGGGGTTATTACCAAACAAGCTGAATTTAGAAAATATAAATTTAATTTGGCAAACACAGCCGCAGATTTAGTATCATCAACAGACATGACCGGGTTTAATTCGCAAGGCGGTTACAATCAAAATATTGCGGTTTCTCCTGTAAATAAAAATCATATTATCGTTGCCGGTGTAAATGGATTTCGCTCTACCGACGGAGGAGCCACCTTTACTACCCTAATGAATGCTTATGACACACCTCCAGGAGTAGGTTTTTATGTACATGCAGATCATCATCACGTATCATTTGTAGGAAATACTGAAAATGTATTAAATGGGCATGACGGTGGCATTCACAAAGGACCATTTAATGCAACAACCGCTACGCCTTGGGAAGATATCTCTAACACATTAGTAATTACACAACCATATAATATTGCAGTTACACAAGAAGCCAGTGGCGATAACTTTATGATGGCCAATCAGGATAATGATGGTTTCTCGAAAATACTGCAAGGTGGAAGTAGAAATTGGCTTTCGGCAATTGCAGGTGATGGTACGGCAACAGCTATTGATATTTCAAATTCAGATATTAGATACTTGGGTGGAACAAACGGGCAATTATATCGCGCAGATGCTGGATATGCAGATGGGTACGACCAAGCTACCTATATTCTTGGAAACAATAATGATGCTGCATTTGTTTCACCAATGGCAGTACATCCTACCAATGCCAATATTATTTATGCATGTCACGGCGATATAAAAAAATCTGTAAATAAAGGAGGTACTGGAGACCCAAGCGACTGGACCGCATTAAGTACGGGATTAACCAGAACAAAATTTATTGATGTTACAGCTAATGGTGGATCAATACGAATTTATACCATTAGTGAAACTGGTGTTGCAAAAAGAAGCGATGATGATGGAGCAACCTGGACAACCGTAACCCCACCAGCAGGGCAGGTTTTTAATAGTTTTTCGGCAATACCAAATGCCACAATAGTTTATGCAACGGTAAATGGTTACAATGCAGGAAATAAAGTATATAAATCTACTGATAGTGGCGCTACTTGGACGAATATAAGCGCTGGTCTTCCAAATATAATTATGAAGAAGGTAGTTGCCAACAGAGCCTCCACAGACGAAACTCTTTATTTAGGCACTGAATTAGGCCCTTATTTTAGAAACAATACAGCAAACTGGCAAAAAATGGGTACAGGTTTGCCGAACGTTCGGGTAGAAGATTTAGAAATAAATTATACCGACAATATACTTTATATTGGAACATTCGGACGTGGTATGTGGAAAATGTCTACAATCCAAACAGACTCAACACCACCAGTCCCAGATGTACCCGTGTTACCAGATGTAATTTCGCAGTGCGCTATTAATAGTATCGCCGAATTAACGATTCCAACAGCTACCGATGCAGTGTCAGGAACAATAAACGGAACTACCACAGCAACATTCCCTATTACTGCAAACACGACCATTACTTGGACTTATACCGATACAGCTAATAATTCTTCAACACAAACGCAAGATATTATTATCAATGACACTACAGCACCTGTTCCTGATGTAGTAAATTTACCAGATGCTATTGAACAATGTAGTGTAACGAGCTTGCCAGTGCCAACCGCAACAGATAACTGTGTGGGAAGTGTTACAGGCACTACAACAACTACATTCCCTATTACTGCATCAACTACGGTAGTTTGGACGTATACGGATGGTGCTAACACAAGTACGCAGAACCAAACGGTAACTATTAACGATACCACGGCTCCTGTGCCAGATGTTACAACTTTACCGGACGTTGTAGAACAATGTAGCGTAACCAGTTTACCTGCACCAACAGCAACAGATGCTTGTGCGGGTAGCGTAACGGGTACTACAACAACTACTTTCCCTATTACTGCATCAACTACGGTAGTTTGGACGTATACGGATGGTGCAAACACAAGTACGCAGAACCAAACGGTAACTATTAACGATACCACGGCTCCCGTGCCAGATGTTACAACTTTACCGGACGTTGTTGAACAGTGTAGCGTAACCAGTTTACCTGCACCAACAGCAACAGATGCTTGTGCGGGTAGCGTAACAGGTACTACAACAACTACTTTCCCTATTACTGCTTCAACTACAGTAGTTTGGACGTATACGGATGGTGCAAACACAAGTACGCAGAACCAAACGGTAATTATTAACGATACCACGGCTCCCGTGCCAGATGTTACTACATTACCGGACGTTGTAGAACAGTGTAGCGTAACCAGTTTACCTGCGCCAACAGCAACAGATGCTTGTGCGGGTAGCGTAACAGGTACAACAACAACTACCTTCCCTATTACTGCATCAACTACAGTAGTTTGGAATTATACGGATGGTGCTAACACAAGTACGCAGAACCAAACGGTAACTATTAACGATACCACGGCTCCTGTTCCAGATGCTACTACATTGCCAGATGTTATTGAAGAATGTAGCGTAGCAAGTTTACCTGCACCAACCGCAACCGATAACTGCGTTGGCGGCGTAATAGGTACTACAACAACTACTTTCCCTATTACTGCATCAACTACGGTAGTTTGGACGTATACGGATGGTGCTAACACAAGTACGCAGAGCCAAACGGTAACTATTAACGACACCACGGCTCCCGTACCAAACATTCCTAATTTACCCACAATAACAGCTACTTGTAGTGTTGATAGTATCCCCGCGCCAATTGCGACAGATAATTGTATTGGAAGTGTAACTGCAACCACCACGGCAACTTTCCCGATTTTGGAAAGTACTGTAATAACATGGTCGTATACCGATGGAACGAATGTTTCCATTCAAAACCAGATAATTGTTATTGAGCCTATTGACAATTCGGTTACCCAAACCAGCAATACCTTAACTGCCAATGCATCCGGATATAACTATCAATGGGTTGATTGCGACAACGGTAACGCTCCAATTTCTGGCGAAACAAACCAGAGCTTTACCCCTACGGTATCTGGAAACTATGCTGTAGTTATTAGTAATGCGCTATGTACAGTAACCTCCAACTGTTATATGGTTACAGTTTTAGGCATACCAGAAACGAGTTTTGGTACAAACCTAAAAGTATATCCAAACCCTGTAAAAAGGAGTGTTACTGTAGAATTAGGATCCTTCCATAAAAATGTAAGTGTTAGTATTTACAATTTATTGGGACAAATAGTGGCGAAACAAGATTTCAATGACACCAATAAAATTGAAATGGAAATTGAAGCAGCTGCTGCTATATATTTTATGAACCTTACTTCTGAAACAGGGCAGACAGTAATGCTCAGACTTATTAAAGAATAGGCTCATAGCTTTAGATTAATTGTTATTCGAATAACTCCAAAGACTACCTTTGGAGTTATTTTTGAATAATAATTAAAATTCGCACAATAAATTAAGTTGCTTTACACATCGTTTTTGCAACCGATTTAACTACGTTAAAAAATCTTTCCTTTATTAATTTCTTTCAGAATTTTAAAGGAAATAATCTGAATGAAGAATTCAAAAAAAATGCATTATTTAAAAATCATTGCGCTGTCGCTCGTTACAGGTATAACAATAGGCTGTAACATTATACAAGTTTCAAATGTACATAGTCAAATACACAGACCCGGATTGCCATCAGGCTCACCAACAATTAATTATTCCTGGAAGCTCTCTGTAGAAAAACCTATTGAAATAAAATCTGTTTCATTATATAAAAAAAGTGAAGTAATTAAAATTCCCAACTATATTATTTACGATTTAAAAGACGGAAAAATAATTAATGGGGAAAAATTGCCTTCGGGAGACTATTTTATAAAATTTGAAATTTCAGGCAACCAACTCGATCCAAAAGAAGAGAATATAATTCAACTGGAATATATTAAAAATAGCACCAAAAATACCCTTCGTTTTAAAAGCACAAAAATTGCAGATTTACTTATGAAATAGTTATTTGAAATATTCTGACTTTCATTTTACCCTAAAATTTAAACCACATATATTGAATGAATTTTAAAGTTAAGAATAATAAAAAAACTCCCGAAACATAACATCTCGGAAGTTTCTTTCTCCCCACATTCATAAATTTTAAACTATTCCTTTACTATCTTTTTTGTTATTGTGCCATTTTCAGTTTCTAGTTGAAGTATGTAAGCACCTCTTACAAGATTTTCAATATTTACTTCTCCATTAGAAAAAATTGAACCGGTATCTCTGCCAAGCATATCAAAAAGCGTAACGTTTTTTAATGCCACTCCAGTTGGATTCTCAATGTATAGTTTGTTGGTAGCTGGATTTGGGTACACACTTACCAAAGCCAGATCGTTCTCGCTTACCCCAAGCGATTCACCATTAATCGCAAAAAGACTGTATTTTCTGGAACCTCCAAATCCAAGGGTTGTAAGAGCTCCATTAGAAAGATTAACCGTATAAAAAGTAGACCAAATAGCACCTTCTCTATTCTGCAAAACTGCATACATAACATTGGTGCCGGGGTCTATGGAAAACCCGCTTCGCACCGGGTACATTCCATTGGGAAGCATATTGCCAACTACGCTGCCAACACCCGTATTAATATCTACAGTATACAAATTTCCTGTGTTAGCATCGGCAACGTACACGTTTCCGTTGTTGTCTATTTCCATAGCAACGCCATTTAAAATACCTGTACCAGCACCTATTGGTGTTAGAACGCCGGTGGTAATATTAACCTCATAAAACTGTGTTCCGGAGTTATTGTTAGGGTCTGCACTCAATGCGTAAAAAGTATTATTTGTGGTGTTAAAAGATAACTGACTTAAAAATTGGCCACCTACATTGCCGGATACGGTAGCGGCATAGTTTACAGCTCCCGTACTTAAATCTACAATTCCCAGTACATAATCTGGGGCTTGATATACAAATGTATAAAGTTCGCCAGCATCGTTAAAATCACCTCCCAACATAGTAAAAGCATTACCCGTAATTACAGTACCCAATGGGTAATACGGCCCTGCAAGCGGAATAGTGCCAAACTGCCCCGGATTGGTAAAAGTTTCCATTACATAAACATCTGTTGCAGCTCCGAGCAAATTCTGCGCTTTGGTGTTAGCTGCAATAAGTGCGAACAAAAAAGTAAAAAGAAGTAAATTTTTCATGACTTATAATTTTAAGGATTATAACCATATATCGAAGATTGAGTAATTGGTCATCATTCTTTTGGGAAGAATTTTTGTAAATTTAAAACCCTTAAACACAAATTTTCAGTCTGAATATTTTCCGGGAGATCCTTTTACGGTTTTCACTTCCGAATATTCTGAAATAAGGAATGCATATTTTGCTGAAAGGTATGCTGTTTGGAAGAGGGGGGAATGGGAAGTAAAGCCTAAAATAAATTTATTTGTAGCTTTAAATTAGTTCCATCATTTCAATAAATATTCTTTTATGAAACTAGATCAAAGTAAAAACAGTGATTTTACATTCGAAATGACCTCAGAGAATGTCGAGAAAATAATCAAAAAAATTAAATCACATATTAACGATGATGATAATGGTTATTGCCGTGTAGGTTGGGCAATGGCAGAAATTTTAGGAACTGAACAAGTTTATAATGATAAAGAACAAGTTTTAAAAAAAGTCAGAATTACTTCTTTGATTACGCAATCTGGAAAATACAAAGCAGAGTCGTCCGTAAAAGATTATAGAGATTGGGATATTATGCTAAATAGTGACTATCAAAAATCCCAATTAGAGATAAAGCTAGCTAAATCAACTCTCAAAGCATATAAATTAAATAATAAAGCAACAATTATAAACGTTTCTTTTGGCTTAATAAATCTGATACTATTAGTGATTCAAATTTTGTTATTAATATAAAACAAACAGCTATCCCGCCAACGCCACCAATTTAGCAAGCGTACGATGGTTGCGCGTAGTAGCCGCAACCTTCAGCTTTTTCTCAAAGAAGTTGTTGTTCAATTTTGCATTGCCGTAACCATTGCCGAAGTAGATATAAACACATTCTGGGGTCAACACAAATTCTTCATTTGGGTAGCTAATTTCGCGCACTGCCTCCATTAATTTCGCTTTGGGTGGCGATGTAAGTAACATATAATAGGTTTCAGTTTTCTTTGTTTCGTCAAAAGGACAATCGGCTAAAATTTCGGCAATTGCCTCGCCTGTTTTTACTAATACGGGAACTTCCCAACCAAACTTATTCGTTATTTCATTTGAAATTTTTTCAGAAAGACTTCTTTCTCCCGCAGCAGAAAAAATCACGTTCCCGCTTTGTATATAAGTAACCACATTTTCAAAACCCAATCCTTCAAAAAGAAGTTTTAAATCTGCCATTTTCAGTTTTTTATGTCCGCCAACGTTAATACCGCGAAGGAGAGCAATGTGGGTTTTCATTTTAATAGTTTTGGCGCTGGTGAAGAACCTTATAAATCTTTATACTGCCATCTGTCAGTTCATAATGAATATTAAAGCTGAAATATTCTAAAGCAACAATGCGTACAGAATCGTACCGAATCTGAAACGCTTCCGGCATCAATTTAATAACTTCTAATGTATTAAAGATATCATCTAAGAACAAGTCTCCCTTTTGAGCAAGATCATATTGGCATTTCGCTCTGTAAATATCACGCTTGGCATCCTCCGAAAAGAATGTTTTATCTGCCATAGCTCTTCTTTATTTCTTCGGAGGTATACCATTTTAATTTCCCTTCTGCATCACGTTTCTTCAATATATCCATCATAGCCTTATATTCCTCACTGGGCTCTGCTAAACGCAGTGCCGTTTCTTCCAAAGACCATTCAAGGAAATTTTTTAAAGAACGCTTGTTTATTTTTGCCTGTTCTTCAAGAATAGCAATTGTTTTATTATCCAGCTCGATCAATTTTTTTGTCTTTCCCATTGTATATAGATTGTATATATCAAATATATACAATCTAATACTGAATTTCAAAAATTAATTATAAATTTTGTGAAACAACGAACCCACTCGTCCAAGCACTCTGAAAATTGAAACCTCCAGTAATAGCATCAATATTAAGCACTTCGCCCGCAAAAAATAGGTTTTGGCAAATTCTACTTTCAAAAGATTTGAAGTTCACTTCTTTTAAATCTACTCCACCAGCTGTTACAAATTCTTCCTTAAAAGTACTTTTTCCAGTAACTTCAAAAATTGCCGCGGTTAACTGATTTGCAATATTTAATAGATTTTCGCGCGTAGCTTCGGCCCAAGTTAGGCGTTCGTTAATTCCCGAAGATTTAATAATACTTTGCCAAAGTCGTTTAGGCAGATCGAACTGGGCATACTTAAATATGGTCTGCTTCCCTTGAAATGATTTTAATTCCTTTAAAGAATCTAAAACATCTTCTTCAGAAAGTGTATTCAACCAATTTATTTCAATATTGAAATTATATTTTAAAGGTTCCAAAAGTCGTGCGCCCCAAGCCGAAAGTTTTAAAATGGCGGGGCCACTCATTCCCCAATGGGTAATTAAAAGCGCACCGCTACTTTCTAAAAGTGTTTTGCTTTTATTGTCTAGTACTTTTACCGTTACATCGGTGCTTAAGCCGGGTAAATCTGCAATACGGCTATCTTTAATATTAAAAGTGAAAAGCGAAGGCACCGCAGGCACAACGGTATGTCCCAAACCTTCAAGTATTTTCCAAATCTTCGGATTACTACCTGTGGCAACAACTAGTTTTTTTGCCGAAAAAGTCTCCGAGGTTGTATGTAAAATGAAGGATTCACCCTCCTTCTGAATTTCTTTTACGGGTTCATTTAACAGAATTTCAACACCCAACCGTTTGGCTTCAGACAAAAAACAATCAATAATTGTTTGGGAAGAATCTGTAACCGGAAACATACGGCCGTCTTCTTCAATTTTTAGCTCCACGCCTCTATTCTGAAACCATTCAATGGTATCGCCAGTCATAAAAGTGTGGAAAGGCCCTAAAAGCTCCTTTTCACCCCGCGGATAGTTTTGTGATAATTCTTTCGGGATAAATTCGGCGTGGGTAACATTGCACCTTCCACCGCCAGAAATTTTCACTTTTGTGAGTACTTCCTTTCCGCGTTCGAGGATTATAATTTTAAGATTCGGATTCCTTTCCGCAACATTAATTGCTGTAAAAAATCCGGCTGCCCCACCGCCAATTAGTAGTATATCGGCCTTTTTCAAACAAGTGCTTTTTCGGCTGCAAAAGATTCGCAAAGCGCAATTGTTTCTTTTACATCAGTGAGAGTTGTTCGCGGATTTATTAAACACATACGCAGCACCACTTGCCCATTGAGCACCGTGGTTACTAATAATGCTTCTTTGGAATTTACAACACTTTGTGAAATCCGCTGGTTTAAAGCGTCCAATTTTTTCTCTGAGAGCTTGTTGCCAATTGGGTTATATCTAAAGTTGATAACCGCCAAAGTTGCCGGCGAAATTACTTCCCAATTAGAACTTGTACGAAGAAAGCTTTCGGTAGCTTCTGCCAATTTAATATTGTATGAAATAGCTTTTCTAAATTCGCCCATTCCAAAAGTTTTTACAGACATGTAAAATTTTAATGCGCGGAAACGGCGTGTTAATTCAATCCCGTGATCGTAAAAATTTATCTCGGAAGTATTGCCTTCAATATCGCGAAGGTATTCAGGTTTTTCGGTAAAAGTTCCCTTTAACCACTTGTGATTTTTAATTAATAAACATCCTATTTCATACGGTTGATAAAACCATTTATGTGGATCGACAGTTAAGGAGTCTGCCTTTTCAATTCCTTTCATCGCTTTTTTTCCGTCTTCAGAAAGAATTGCAAAACCTCCGTAAGCCCCATCAATATGAAACCAAATATCTTCCTTTTTACAAATTTTTGCAATCTCCGATAACGGATCTACCGTTCCCGTATTTGTAGTTCCGGCAGTTGCAATTAAGCAAAAAGGCTGCAAACCTTCCAGTCTATCTTTTGCAATTGCGTTCTTTAATTTATTGAGCGAAAATTTAAACTCGCCATCGGTGGGGATTACTCTAATTTGTTCCTTTTTAAAACCGAGCACACGAATGGCCTTAATATTTGAGGAATGCGCTTGGTCTGAAAGATAAATTACTGCCTTGCTAAAATCGTCGCCACATTTTACCGTACGTGCTGTAACCAACGCAGTTAAATTGGCCATTGAACCACCACTCGTAAAAATTCCACCTCCTTTTTTCTGAGGAAAACCGAACATTTTTAACAACCAGTTCATAGTAACTATTTCCATTTCGGCTGCAGCGGGCGAGGCTTGCCAACCTCCAGAAAATATATTAAAACCTGAAGCCAACCCATCTGCCATGGCACTAATATAATTGCTCGGCCCCGGAACAAATGAGTAGGATTTTGGATGCGAAACAATATTGCTTTTGGTCATTACTTCGTTTAAAACAAAATTTAAAACCTTTTGTGGATCGCTGGATTTTTCGGGTGCATCTTCAAGAAATAAATCTTCCATTTCCTCTCGTGACCCAGAAACTACGGGTAGTTTTTCGTTTTGGGTTGCAAAATGCTCCACGATGGCATCAACTACTTTATAACCATAGTGTTTCATTTCGTCATGGCTCAATTCTAACGTTGCTTTATTCTGAATTTTCACGGATGTGTATTTTGAAATTTTAAAGTGCAAAATTACAGTTTTATGAAGGGAAATTAGGCTTTTATATAATAAAAATGCCTTGATGTAAAAACCAAGGCATTTTAAAAAAATTGTAGCACCGAACGTAGTCCAGACCTGTAAAGCGGTCACGTACTGCGATTGAATAAACTATCGCGTTATTTTACAATCATTTTCTTTGTAACCGTTTGTGTATTATTGCTGAATTTCACAAAATACATACCAGGAGATAAGTTAATTGGCAAAGATTGTTGCCCTTCAGAAATTGTTTTTAAAGCAATTAAACTTCCTTGTACATTATAGATTTCAACTTTTTCAAAAACAAAACGGTTGTTGAAGTTAATTTCGTTTTTCACCGGATTTGGATAAAAGTTAAAGTTTTCGGCCGTATTCTCCGCAACACCCAATACGCCACATAAAAAAGGATTAAAAGTAACCTCGCCTAAAGTAGGGTCGTCAACGCTGTGATAAATTACATCTTCTACTTGTTCCGGAGTACTTTCCTGGTTTTCGATCCAGCAGTTATTTTTAGCCATAATCGGGTTTGCCGTGTTGTTGTACAGTGCGTACACTACGCCTCCATTTTCGTTTTCGGCAAAAATATTATTGCCCGGATTACCTGCGTCATCTCCGAGATTTGCCGTAGCTGAGCCTTGTAGTGTAATTCCCCAAAGGTTTCTTCTTATTTGGTTATCCGAAACAATTATTGCAGTTCCAACATTAGAAGCATTGTGGTTTATTCCGCTTCCACCGAGCAAAGGATCTCCCTGAATGTTATTGTCTTCAATTATATTATTTTTTATTTCTGCCGAATCTACATTACCCAAAATAGTAATTCCGTACCGATTGCCGCGAATTGTGTTATTTTCAATTAGCACATTTACATCGCCGCCCACGAAATTGGCAATGGCAATACCGCCAGCTTGGTCTAAAGCAGGATCGCCAATGATTGTATTTTGAATAATCTCTAATGTAGTATTTGCCAATGTGGTACCCAAATTAATTTGCGGTCTGTTAGAATTTGCAATATTGTTACCTTGGATGGTATTGTTGAAAATATAGGCCGAAACAGCCGAATTTGCAGCAGAACCAATTGCCGGATTGCTATTGGATGAAATAGTATTATTGGTAATTTGCGGCGTTCCGCGAGAAAGTTGAATTACAGCACTACTTGTTGTTCCGGAAACATTATTAGTAAGCGTACAGTTATCTATGGAGAAAGTTTCGGTTAAAACTCGCAAACCACCCCCGTAGGTTATGGTTGCATTTTTTATATCTATAGTTGAAAATTCCTCAAAGCGAAAACCGTCGTAGGGTGCGTTTTCGTCTAAAGCTGTAATGGTTACAGCATTTGCATCTACTGTGAAATCGCCAAAAATCGTAACTCTTTTTTCAAAATCAATAAGTAAAGTTAAATCGGCGTCTATTAGCAGCGCGTCATTTTCCGAAATTGTAAGATTTCCCAAAAGCGTGTAGTCACTACCAGAAACAGTAATGGTAGAAGGGCTTGCAGCCGCAATGTCGTCTAGCGAATAGGTAACACCTGTATTTGGAGTTGTGTAATCTTGTGCAATCAAAGCACAGCTTAAAAGTGTAAAGAAGACACTAAAAATAGTTTTTTTCATTTTTAATTATTTTTTAGAATGTGGCAAAAGTAGGGATATGTAATTAAGCAAAAAAGTTATTTAATTGGTTTTACATAATTACAAAAGCGGTAACTTTGAAATATGGTATTATACGTTTTGATGCTATTTTTTATAATCAGCCCCTTTTTTCCTGCAACTGGAAACCCGCATTGGTTTTTCAGAACCGCAGATTTTGTACGATTGCAATCTTTATTTATACAACTAGTTTTACTTGGGCTGTTTTTCTATTTTGAAGAAAACTACTCGGCTTTTAGTTATGCCCTCGCAATAGCTTTAATTGCCAGCGTATTGTATCAGCTCTATAAAGTGTTTCCGTATAGTTTTTTATTTCCAAGAAGAAGATCGCACGCTGCGAGCGATGGCCACGTTTCTATTTTAGCCGGAAATGTTTTGCAAACCAATACAAGCTATCCTCAATTTTTAGCCGAAGTAAAACGATTTAAACCAGATTTGGTTTTGGTAATGGAATCGAACAAAGATTGGGAAAACGGACTTTCAGAACTTGAAAACAACTACCCATTCACCGTAAAAGTACCCTTAGAAAATTTTTACGGAATGCATTTGTATTCTAAAAAAGAATTGAAAAATGTGGAGGTAAAATACCAAATCGAAGGCGATAAGCCTTCAATTTTTTTCGATTACTACACCGATAAGTATTCGCCAATATTTTTCTGCTGTTTACATCCCGCTCCTCCCAGCCCCACTGAAAATGAAACCTCTAAAGAGCGCGATGCAGAGTTAATGATTACAGGAAAACGAATACGAAAACTAGACAAACCAACAGTTGTTTGTGGAGATATGAACGATGTTGTTTGGAGCCGCACCACCCGCCTTTTCAAAAAAATGACGGGAATGATAGATCCGCGTGTAGGCCGTGGTTTCTTTTCTACCTATCATGCTAACTATTTCTTTTTACGATTTCCTTTGGACCATCTATTCCACACGCGCGATCTGTATGTTGGAAAAATGATTCGTTCTAAAAATTTTGGCAGCGATCATTTTGCTATGTATTATGAAATCCATCATAAAAAAAAAGTAAAAACTCCTGAGAATCCTAAATTAAACGGCGAAGAAAAAGAAGAAATTGAGGAGTTAGTAGATGAAGGAAAAAACAATACATAATATTGCCATTCTTTCGTTTTATAATTTAAAATATCCCCTCTCAGTAATCTTTTGTTTTGCGTCTTGTTTTTAGATATTTTTTCCGCCACACACACTACGCAGCTACACAATTTTAAAAGTTTCAAAATTATTGTAACTTCATAGGCTATATCAATAATTTAAATACGGAGCATTATGGAGGATAAAAAATCGAAATTAACAAGACAAACTGGAGCACCTGTTCCAGACAATCAGAATGTACAAACCGCCGGACCACGCGGCCCAATGCTTATGCAAGACGCATGGTTTCTCGAAAAAATGGCGAATTTTGACAGAGAAGTAATTCCCGAAAGGCGAATGCACGCCAAAGGTTCGGGAGCTTTCGGAACATTTACGGTTACGCACGATATCTCGAAATACTCCAAAGCGAAAATTTTTAGTGAAGTGGGCAAAAAAACCGAAATGTTTAGTCGCTTTTCCACCGTTGCCGGGGAAAGAGGCGCTGCCGATGCCGAAAGAGATATTAGGGGTTTTGCCTTAAAATTTTATACCGAAGAAGGTATTTGGGATTTAGTTGGAAATAATACACCTGTTTTTTTCTTCCGTGACCCAATGAAATTTCCAGACTTAAACCACGCCGTAAAGCGCGACCCAAAAACTAATTTGCGGAGCGCCAACAACAACTGGGATTTTTGGACATTGCTACCTGAGGCTTTACACCAAATTACCATTGTTATGAGCGATCGCGGCATTCCAAAAGGTTACAGACATATGCACGGCTTTGGAAGCCATACTTATAGTTTAATAAACAATGACAACGTTAGGCACTGGGTGAAATTCCATTTTATTACCCAACAAGGTATTAAAAATCTAACGGATAAAGAAGCCGCAGAATTAGTGGGTATTGATAGAGAGTCTTCGCAAAGAGACTTGTTTGACGCCATTGAAAAGAAAGATTTTCCAAAGTGGAAGATGTTTATTCAGGTTATGACCGAAGAGCAGGCAAAAACATATCGCTTTCACCCTTTCGATTTAACCAAGGTTTGGTCTAAAAAAGATTTTCCACTTATTCCTGTAGGTGAATTTGCATTAAACCGAAACCCCGAAAATTATTTTCAAGATGTTGAACAGGCAGCTTTTAACCCAACGAATATAGTACCTGGAATTGGCTTTTCTCCAGATAAAATGCTACAAGGACGATTGTTTTCGTACGGTGATGCACAACGTTATAGATTGGGGGTAAATCATTACCAAATTCCTGTAAATAAACCTACCTGCCCGTATCACGCTTATCACAGAGATGGCGCTATGCGCGTAGACGGCAATTATGGAGCAACCAAACATTACGAGCCAAACAGCTACGGACAATGGCAAGAACAGCCCGATGCAAAAGAACCACCGTTGGAATTAAATGGCGATGCCTATGCCCATAATTTTAGAGATGACGATGAAGATTACTACACACAACCAGGCGATTTATTCCGCATAATAAAGAGCGATGGGAAAGCACAGCAATTGTTTGATAATACTGCAGCTCAAGTAGGGGGTGCAGAAAAGTTTATTCAGATTCGCCATATTAGAAATTGCTATAAAGCAGATCCAGAATATGGCGAAGGTGTGGCTAAAGCGCTGGATTTAACAATGGAAGAAGTTGATAGTTTTGACATGGCTCCATATAACAGATGGGCCCCCAGCCCCTCACAACGATAAACTCACAAATCATTATATAAAAAAAGCCGACTAGTTAAAGTCGGCTTTTTTGTTTAGTACAGGCGGAGAGACTCGAACTCTCACACCGTAAGGCACTAGATCCTAAGTCTAGCGTGTCTACCAATTCCACCACGCCTGCATTAAATTCTCCCACAAAAGTTATTACTTATTGTAAAAGGAGTGCAAATATAAACAAGAATTTTATTTTTCAACCAAATCTTTTCGGAAAATTTTCAATGTCATAAAATATCTATATTTCTTCAATGAAGGAGGGTTGTTTTTGTAACTTCGCTTTTATTCAAATAGTAATTTATGAAAAGCGCAAAACCTTACATTGAAAAAAATAAAGATCGATTTATAGACGAATTGGTTTCACTATTGAAAATACCTTCTATCAGTGCAGATTCAGCCTATAAAAAGGATGTTTTAAAAACTGCCGAAGCAGTAAAAAATCAACTTAAAAAAGCAGGCTGCGACACAGTTGAAATCTGCGAAACACCCGGGTATCCTATTGTTTACGGTGAAAAAATAATAAACAAAAAATTGCCCACTATTTTGGTATACGGACATTACGATGTGCAGCCGCCAGATCCATTGGATTTGTGGGATAGCCCGCCATTTGAGCCGGTAATTAAAAAAACCAAGCTACATCCTGAAGGCGCTATTTTTGCCCGCGGAAGTTGCGACGATAAAGGCCAAATGTATATGCACGTAAAAGCGCTGGAATATATGACCGAAACCAATCAATTGCCTTGCAACGTGAAGTTTATGATTGAAGGCGAAGAGGAAGTGGGTAGCAGCAGCTTAGAGTGGTTTGTAACCCGAAACCGAGAAAAACTCGCTAATGATGTTATTTTAATTAGCGATACCGGTATGATTTCTAAAGACGTACCCTCAATAACTACGGGACTTCGCGGCTTGAGTTATGTAGAGGTGGAAGTTACGGGACCAAATCGCGATCTGCACAGCGGTCTTTACGGCGGTGCAGTGGCAAACCCAATAAACGTTTTAACTAAAATGATTGCGTCCCTTCACGACGAAAACAACCATATTACCATTCCAGGATTTTATGATGATGTTGAAGAACTTTCAACCGATGAACGCGCAAAAATGGCAGAAGCTCCATTCAACTTAAAAGATTACGAAGCATCTATTGATATCGACTCCGTTTATGGGGAAAAAGGATATTCCACAAACGAGCGAAATAGCATTCGCCCAACTTTAGATGTTAACGGTATTTGGGGCGGCTACATTGGTGAAGGTGCAAAAACAGTTATTGCTAGTCAAGCTTTTGCCAAAATAAGTATGCGATTGGTGCCAGACCAAGATTGGAGAAAAATTACGGAACTTTTTAAAAATCATTTTGAAAGTATTGCTCCAAAAGGCGTTCGCGTTAAGGTAAAACCGCATCACGGCGGGCAGGCGTATGTTACCCCGATTGATAGTCTGGGTTACAAAGCTGCTGAAAAAGCGTATGAGGCAACCTTCGGCAAAACGCCTATTCCGCAGCGAAGCGGTGGTAGCATTCCAATTGTAGCGCTGTTTGAAAAAGAATTAAAAAGCAAAACAATCTTAATGGGATTTGGATTGGATAGCGATGCCATCCACTCGCCAAACGAGCATTTTGGTATTTGGAATTACCTAAAAGGAATAGAAACCATTCCACAATTTTATCATTATTTTACTAAAATGAGTTCATAAAAAATAATCTCCACACCTCCCTTTTAGCGGGGAGGTTCGGTGGAGAAATAAATTGTTATATGTACTCAGCAAAATTCTAAATTGTTAAGCCTACACTGTTTTTTAGGATAAATTCATTCCCATTTAAATTGGAATGTAATTAACCGCGTAAACTTTTAAATAGAATTTTAAAACATAATTTCGCTATCTTTAGGATTAGATTCCTCACCAAAGAATCTAAATTGTGAAGCGAAAAAATAGCTTTTGGAATGAACTAAAACGACGTAACGTAATAAAAAGCGCAATTTCGTATGTAGTTGTGGCGTGGTTACTTATACGTATTGTTGCGCTATTGGGAGATATTTTGGAAATGCCGCTATGGATTTCAAAAAGCCTGTTTTACCTACTTTTAATAGGTTTCCCCTTTTATTTATTGGGTTCTTGGATTTATGAATTTACTCCCACAGGCATAAAAAGAACCAGTAAAGTAACCGAATCTGCTTCCATTCGAAAAAAAACCGGAAAACGTCTCAATAAAATCATAATTGCCTTCTTAGTTTTAATACTCGCAGTTTTAATTGTTGACAGGTTTATTATAACCGACAAAAAAGCCGAAAACAACATTAGTAGTTTAGTTTTAGCGACAAACGCTACGACCATAGCCGTACTTCCATTTCAAGATTTTTCGGAACAAAAGGACAACGCCTATTTTGCCGACGGACTTACCGAAGAACTTCTCAATCTGCTGTCGCAAGTAACCAATCTAAAAGTAACTTCACGAACCTCAACATTTTCTTTTAAAAATTCTGAACTAAAAATTACCGACATCGCCAAAAAACTAAATGTTTCGTACATTTTAGAAGGAAGTGTTCGCAAATCGGGAAACCTTCTTCGTATTACTGCACAGCTCATCGATGCAAAGAACGATAAACACTTGTGGTCTGAAACATACGACAGAACTTTAGATAACATATTTGTAATTCAGGACGAAGTATCGGAAGCTGTTGTAAAAGCGTTGGAAATTAATTTATTGGACACAAAACCCCTTCCAAAATCTAAAAAAACAAATCCCGAAGCATATAAATTGTATTTACAGGCAATTCACGAATCGCATTTTTCCAGCGATCCCCAACAATTAATACAGGCTGTATCTTTTGCAAAACAAGCTTTGGCAATAGACAGCAACTACGTTCCGGCTTGGTTATTATTGGCAAATATATATCAAACACAGGCCAACAACGGCACCTTAACTTTTGACGAGGGCTATGGTTTGGCGACAAAAGCAGCAAAGAAAGTGTTGGAAATTGAGCCAAATAATGCCTTAGCATACGCCTACCTAGCCGATATTGAATTAGGATATAACTGGGATTTTACCAAAGCCAAAAAACTTAATGCAATTGCGCTAAAACTAGACGGTTCCAATCCCGAAATAATAAACTTAACTGCGGTACTTGCCATTGCACTTGGCAATATTGAAAAAGCCTTGCGGCTGCAGGAATATTCGGCAAGTTTAGACCCTCTTAACCCAGACATATATTACCAATTGGTAAACGTATATTATTGTGCAAATAGGCTCGACGAAGCCGTAGATGCTGCCAAGAAATGTATAGAATTACAACCCAATCGGTATGCCATTCATTATTATTACACAAGGGTTTTATTACAGCAGAATAAACCAAATGAAGCTCTTGAAGCTATAAAGGCAGAGAAAGATGAAGGATGGCGCTTACAGATGTATGCCGATATCTACTTTAAATTAAATGAAAAAGAAAAATCTGATGCATATCTGAACGAACTTATTTTAAAATATGAGCAAGAAATGGCGTACCAAATTGCCGAAAGCTATTCGTTTAGACGCGATACCGAAAACGCTTTTAAATGGCTAGACATAGCATACAAACTGCACGATGTAGGATTAAACGAAGTGCTTTCCGAACCGCGTTTTAGAAATTTACACAACGATAAAAGATGGCAACTCTTTATAGAAAAGATGGGTTTTCCCGAAACAGCTAACGATACCCAATGAATCTAAACGAATTTTTTAATGAGTTAAAAAGAAGAAATGTCTTTAAAGGCACAGTTTCCTATTTGGTGTTTTCTTGGGTTCTGCTACAGGTTATCGCCATACTCAGCCCCATAATAAATGCCCCGGCCTGGTTTGGCAAAATGTTGCTAATTATTTTAATTGTGCTTTTGCCCGTTTGGATTTGCATTTCATGGTTCTTTGAAATTACGGCTGATGGTATAAAAAAAACAAAGAATGTTCCAAGAGAAAAATCAATTTCACAAAAAACAGGGCAAAAACTCAACACTTTTATCATTGCGTTTTTGGCCCTGGCAATAATTTTATTGTTTGTAGATAGATTTAGATTACGGGCCGAAAAAAAAGAAACCGCCATTGCTACAGAAACAATTCCCGAAAAATCTATTGCAGTTTTACCCTTTTCAGATATCACCCCCGATAAGCAACAGGGTTATTTTGCCGATGGATTGGCAGAAGAGGTGCTTAATTCATTGGTGAAAATAAACGAACTGCAAGTTACCTCCCGCACCTCTGCTTTTTCGTTTAAAAACAAAGCTATGGACCTGCCCGAAATTGCAAAAGCACTTCACGTTAGTTATATTCTCGAAGGCAGTGTACGCGCCCAGGACAGCACACTACGGGTAAGCGTAAATCTTGTGGAAACAAAAACCGACAACAATATTTGGTCTCAAACTTGGGAAAAAGAACTGAAAAACATTTTTAAAATTCAAAATGAAATCGCTGAGGCTGTTGCAGAAAATCTTCAGTTACGCATTCTCGACAATATAATTCCGAAGGTTAAAGAATCTAACACCGAAGCGTACGAATTGTTTTTAGAAGGCAGATACGTTTTTAGAAGTAACATTGACGAGGCTTCGCTAATAGAATCTGAGCAGTTAATAAAACAATCCCTGGCTATTGATTCTACCTACGTTCCCGCATTAGTGCTTTTAGGAAATATTTATCACGTGCAAAACAATTACGGAACAATAGATTTTGAACAGGCAAAAAAAGTTACTTCGCAAATTGCTGAAAGAGCAATAAAAGCAGACAGTACCTATGCCGAAACGTATGCTTTTATGGCATTATCCTCCTTAGAATATGAAAACGATATCGGCAAAGCCGCTAAACTTACAAACAAAGCATTAAGCTTAGAGCCCAATAATGAAACTGCTTTGCACAGAGCATCAGAGATAGCATTACTCCGAGGCAATGCAGAAGAAGCAATAAACATTCTTAAAAAAGTGCTTGCGATAGATCCTTTGAATGCCAACAATTACTATGCGCTGGCAAACACATATTACATGGCTAAAAAATTTCCGGAAGCCGAATTAAATATTAAAAAATCTATAAAATTAGACCCAGATCAAGATTTGGCATATTCGCAACTTGCACTTACATTAATGTATCAAAAACGGTACAAAGAAGCTTTAAAAGTTATAGAAAAAGAACCTTTAGAAGGGTTTCAATTACATGTACAAGCTATGATATATTATTTTTTGGGCGATACGGAAAAATCTGATGCCGCGTTAAATAAACTTACCAAAGAATTTGAAAAAGCATGGGGCTTCCAAATTGCCAGTACCTATGCCGTGCTCAATAACGAAACCCAAATGTATTTTTGGTTAGAGAAAGCCAGAACCAACAATGATCTCGGATTAATAGAATTACCGTATGAACCTACTTTTGAGCCCTATAGAGACCAACCTCGCTTTAAAGAATTTATTAAAAAGCTGAATTATAAATACTAGCCTATATTTTCTTTACAAAATCTGTGATAATCACAATTTGTTGGCCATCTACTTTACCTTCAATATATTTTTCGTTTTCGTGATCGAGCGAAATTCTGCGTACGGCCGTTCCCTGCTTGGCAACCATACTGCTACCTTTCACTTTTAAATCTTTTATCAAAACTACAGAATCGCCCGCTTCCAAAATAACACCGTTGCTATCGCGATGAATAACGGCATCGGCTTTTGCTTCTGCTACACCTGCCTTTGCCCATTCCTTTGTTGCGTCTTCCAGATACATCATATCCAGCAAATCCTGTGGCCAACCTTCGGCTTTTAAACGGGTTAGCATGCGCCAAGCCATAACCTGTACTGCAGGAACTGTACTCCACATACTATCATTCAAGCATCGCCAATGGTTTGCATCTACTTTTTCTGGGTCTTCTATTTGTTCATTACAAGTATGGCAGATTAAAATAGTTGTTTCGGCCACGTCTGTTGGGGAATTTGGCACTTCAAAAACCCTAAGATTTTCTTCGTTTCCGCAAAGTTCACATTTGTTATCGCTTCGCTGTTGTAATTCTTTCTCTAAACTCATCTTAAAATAATTTGGGTCAAAGATATTCTTTTGAACTCGAAACCGAAACCCAAATCGAGACCAGTTCATAACTTTAAAAAGGTTTTGGTTACGACTTTGAAATTTGGGATTTGTCATTTGAAAATTTTTTAACCTCTACATTTGTAGAATTAAAATAATTGTTCTACGTTTGTAGAGTTAGTTTTAAAAATACAAAGATGACGCTCTCAAATGCCGAAGAACAATTAATGCAGCTCCTCTGGAAAAAGGAGCGTGCAATTATGAAAGATTTAGTTGAAGCTTATCCAGAACCAAAACCTGCCACAACTACCGTTGCCACGCTTTTAAAACGCATGCAGGACAAAAGGTTTGTAGATTACGTACAACTGGGGCGATCGCGCGAATATTTCCCATTGGTGAAAAAGAAAGATTATTTTTCAAAACACGTAAATGGGTTGATAAAAAATTTCTTTAACAACAGTCCGTCGCAATTTGCTTCATTTTTTACGGAAGAAACCAATCTTTCCAAAAAAGAGCTGGAGGAATTAAAGGCTCTAATAGATTCAGAAATTAAAAAGAAGTAGTTATGGTAGTATATTTACTGAAATCCGCAGCCATTCTAACAGTTCTTTTCGCATTTTACAAAATTGTTTTGGAAAAAACCTCCATGCACACTTTTAAGCGTTTTTATTTATTGGGAAGCTTTTGCGCCGCTTTTTTTATTCCTCTAATAACCTTTACCAGTTATGTAGCAATATCGCCGAGCGTTACTATTTATAACGACCAAATTTTGCAACCCATACACGCCGAAACCAAAATAACGATAAATTATTGGCCGTTTGTTTTATGGACAATTTACGGTTTGGGAGTATTGTTTTTTAGTGTGAAATTTATTCGAAATCTGCTGGCATTAGTTCAGAGAATTCAACAAAATCCAAAATATAAAAACAGTAGTTTTATTCATGTGCTTTTAAGCGAAACTGTTGTTCCACATACATTTTTCAACTATATTTTTTTAAATAAAATACAGTTTACAAACGGTGAAATCCCCGCCGAAGTTATGCAGCATGAAGAAACCCACGCACGGCAAAATCACAGTTTAGATATACTTTTAGTCGAAATTTTACAAATTGTATTTTGGTTTAACCCCCTATTCGCTTTCTTAAAAAGCAGTATTAAGCTAAACCACGAATTTTTGGCAGACCAAGCAGTATTGAACTCTGGCGCGCAAACTTCGGAATATCAAAAAATACTACTTGCATTCTCATCAAATGCTTTAACGCCCTCGTTGGCACATTCACTCAATTATTCATCAATCAAAAAACGTTTTACAGTTATGAAAATACACACGTCAAAAAGAGCCATTTGGCTTCGAAGCCTCTTAATTTTACCCATACTTTCCCTGTTAATTTATGGGTTTAGTACAAAGGAAGTTTTAGCGAAGGTTTCTGAAAAGAACACAACTATTACAACCGACACTATAGAGGATATAAGAATTGTAATTGATAAAGACTCTCAATTAACCCTAAATGGTTTCTCTGTAGATTTTGAAGATTTAAAAAGTGAAATCAACAAACGAAATACACATTTAACAGCCGAACAAAAGCAAAAATATATTTCGGCCACTGTGGGGTTCCACAATGATGATGATAAAGTTTTAGCTAAAAATATAATAGAAATACTTTATGCGAATAACTTGAGAAAACTAAGCATGTCCAATATAAAAAACCTGGAAGCTGCCAATTTGGATACAAATGTTATCGTAAATTCATACTCAGGAAAAACTATTGAAGAAGCTAGAATTTTATATCAGGAATATTTAAAGGATCTTGAAAAATTTAAAGCGACAAGAACTAATGTGAAAAATGACGAAAATAATCCGTGGTCCATTCAAGTTGGCGAACCCGAAGAAAGAGACGAAAACACTGGGAAAATTATCCAGCAAAAAGCTACAAAAGCCGAACTCGCCGAATACGACAAACTAGCGTTAAAATACAACGCTGTTGAAATTGAAAAACGCATCATCAAAAAGAAGGATTTGGAGCGATTGGAAATTATCTACAGAAAAATGACCGATGCACAAAAGGCAATAGCGCAGCCTTTTCCGGAATGTATTCCGCCGCCTCCGCCTTCGCCACCGAAACCACCGAAAGTAAAAAAGGGCGATAAAAGTGAAATTCCCCCGCCACCGCCGCCAAAGCAATTCAGTTCCAAAGAAGAGGACAACAAGAAATTTAGGGAAGCTACTTACTATTTTAAAGGAGAGAGAATCACTTTTGAAAAAGCCAACCACTTACTCGACAACAACAATAATCTGGGGATTTATATTGGCAAACCTGGAGGTGAAGTAGGGATTGTTCATTTATATGAAGAACCTTTCGATAAAACTAAAATAGAGGTTAAAGAACAGTCAAAAGCACCTTCAGCCGAAAACGGCAATTTATATACGGCAGCCCAAGCCCCCCCGCCACCAAATTCAAACCCAGTTGAATACGTAAAGGAATTGGGGAAAAGAGGTGCTACTTTTTATATAGGCCCTCACAAATACAGCACAGATGAGGCGATTGATTTGGTACGGAAAAGTAATGAAGCAACCATTGATGTAAGCAATTATCCAAAAGTGATTTTGGGAGGATGTTAATCTGAATTTCTTCAAATATCTTACAAAAAAAACCTCTTGTTTTTAGAGGCTTTTCTTTCGCTAAATGGATTATAACTTATTCCAAGTATCATTTAACACATTTACATCGGGAATAATTTTATCGGGATCCAACACCACGCGTTTTATTTCTTTGGTGCTATTTATTAGATGGGTCCAACTATTGCCGCGGTGCCAAATTTCAACTGGCAATTCAACAATTTCCGAAGCGTTATCGGTATAGATAACCTGAAATTTTACGGGCATTGGTATTTCCCCTTTATTTTCCAACGTTATTAACGAATTGCCTTTATACGGTTTCACTTCCACAATGCCCAAATCTATGTTGCCATTGCCATAAAACCATCCTTTCCAAAACCATGCTAAATCTTCGCCCGTAACGTTTTCAAAATGATTAAAAAAATCATTCGGCTGTGGATGTTTATACGCCCAAGTTTCAATATAACTTTTAAACGCATTGTCAAAACGCTCGTGGCCAATTATGTATTCGCGAAGCAAATAAAGCCCTGCAGCAGGTTTGTAATATGCGGTATAAGCTAAATTTCTTGGATTGGCTACATCTGGATAGGTATCAATACCTTCTCTACTTTCTGAAGTAAGATACCCAATTAGGCTGCGCGGACTGCTAGATCTGGTGGGGAATTCGCCATTGTTAAAAGCTTCGGTACTGTAATGGTTTATAAATATATTGAAACCTTCGTCCATCCAAGCATAGCGGCGCTCATTGCTTCCCACAATCATCGGGAACCAGTTGTGACCAAACTCGTGATCTGTTACGCTCCACAGCGAAGAGCCTTTACTTTGATAGCTGCAAAAACTAACGCCTGGATATTCCATTCCGCCAACGCTAGCTGCAACGTTAATTGCGTTATGGTAGGGATATGGGTAATAATTATTTGAATAAAATTCTATTGAAGCTTTTGTATATTCTGTAGAACGTGACCAAGCAATTTGCCCATCACTTTCCTTTGGATAAACCGATTGCGCTAACCCCGTTTTGCCATTGCCAAGATTCATTTTAGCAGCGTCCCAAATAAATGCCTTTGAAGCGGCCCAAGCCACATCGCGAGTGTTTTCCATTTTAAAATGCCAAGTAAGTGTGC
This sequence comes from Aequorivita marisscotiae, assembly GCF_029814825.1. Classification (NCBI taxonomy): domain Bacteria; kingdom Pseudomonadati; phylum Bacteroidota; class Flavobacteriia; order Flavobacteriales; family Flavobacteriaceae; genus Aequorivita; species Aequorivita marisscotiae. The sequence continues at coordinate 433,855 of NZ_CP122379.1, forward strand.
CGTTGGTTTTGGTTTGGGCAATAGGTTTACCAACTTCCTCTGGTTTTATAATGTAAACCGTTTTGTCGCTTTTCTCGGCTTTTTCCCAACGTTCCTGTTGCTCCTTAGTCAATACTTCTTTTGGGTTTTGTAAAATTCCGGAGCAAACAACCGTTAGATTTGCCGGGGCGGTAATTTTTACATTGTAGTCTCCATATTCGCAATAAAATTCACCCGCACCCAAATACGGATCTGTGTTCCATCCTACCACATCGTCAAAAACCGCTACTCTAGGATACCATTGTGCCAAGGCGTAAATAGTGCCATCTTTTACTTCTAATCTGCCCATGCGATCCATACCTTCTACGGGCACTTTAAATTTGAAATCCATTTTTATCTCAACCTCGCCTCCATTAGCTGCCAAGGGTTTATCCAACCAAAGTTGCATGCGGGTATCCGTAATTATATATTTTGAAGAAACGCCCGTATCAGTTTTAGCGGAAACGTTAGAGAGGGTATAACCGCCTTCAACATCGCCACTGTATCTACCACCTTGAATTGAAGTGGTTAATGTACCGCGCGAATTTTCGGTAAAGCGATTTTGTTCCAAATAAATCCAAATAAAATCTAAGGTTTCAGGACTATTGTTTGTGTATTGAATGGTAACATTTCCCGAAACGGTGTGGTTTTTATCGTCTAAAGTAACATCCAAGTTATAATCTGCTGCATTTTGCCAGTATTCCGGGCCCGGTTTCCCCGAGGCGGTTCTGTAGGCATTGCCCTGTCTGTAGGTAAAATTATTAAAGAGATGTTGGTTGTCTTGATTTACTTCCTGTGCATTCAAAGTGAAAGATACTGTGGAGGAAAGCAGCATGAATAATAGGCTGCCAGCAAAATACTTCATCGTTGTTCAATTTTAAAAATAATCTGCTAATGTACTAAATACAATTTGAAATAGGGTGTTAAAGTAGATGCTTTAGCGCAACTTCAGATAAAATGAAAGCACGCTCAATTCCACCTTTTTCAGAGCTGATTGTAATTTTAAAATTTCTAAGAAACACAGCTTATAAATCTTGAATGCGCTTCATAACATTTGCAACCAATACGTCGCATTTATGATTTCCAAACTCAAACACCGAGGGATCGTGGGTGGTTTTAAAGAGTTCTTCTTTCAATAAATTTTTGGCACGATGCAAACGCACCTTTACATTGCTATCGCTCAGTTTTAAGCAAGCAGCTATTTCAGGATTAGACAATCCTTCTATTTGATGCAGTATAAATACCACTCTGTATTTTTCTGGAAGTGCATCAACAGCTTTTTCAACCAATATTTTGGTTTCTGTTTTTATAGCTTGCTTTTCTGGATTCATAGTATTTGTGTCTGGCAGATGAAAAACATTTTCTAAACTTTCGGTTTTTCCATAATTCGTCATTTGCCTTTTTTTCTTTCGAATTATTTGAAGTGCTTCGTTAATGGCTATTCTAGTGAGCCAGGTAGAAAAGGAAGATTGGTTGTTAAATTGATAAAGTTTTGTGAAAGCTTTTACGTAGGCATCCTGCAAAATATCCTGTACATCGTCTTCAGAATAAATATAGCTCCGAACCACCCTAAACAGACGCTGATTATAGCGTCGCATCAAAATTTCAAAAAGTTCTTTTTCGCCTTCCAACACCCGTTGCACAACGATAGAATCGGTTAATTGGGTATCAGCAGATCTGTTGGTTTGTGTCGCCTTCATAAGTTGTTTTTCTTTTAGATGCAATAACCAAGCTTAAGTTACAAATTTTGTAACCGTTTTTCGCATAATACATCTAACCGATAGAACTTTAATTCTAAAAACTATGAAAACACTAATAAACAATGCTGAAATCAGCAAATTACAGACTCTATTAAAATACACTTTTACTATAGTCCCCATTGCCGCTGGCGTGGACAAATTTTTAAATATTCTGACAGATTGGAGCAATTATTTGGCACCTTCCATGGTAGATATATTACCCATAAGTGCAACAACTTTTATGATGATTGTTGGGGTTGTTGAAATTGTTGCGGGAATACTTGTTTTCACCAAAACCCAACTGGGGGCTTATATAGTTTCTATTTGGCTATTACTAATTGCTTTAAGCTTACTGTTTACCTGGCATCAACCGGATGTTGCGGTACGCGATATTGTTATGGCCATTGCCGCTTTTGTCCTGGCAAAATTAAGCGGTTCTGAAACTGTCCCCAAAGCTTCCTAGTTTCTTTTTTTTATTGTAAATCTTCTCTGTCACTACAATTTGTGATGGGGAAGATTTGTTTTTTAGGCTATATAATTATTTTAAAATTTTAAAAATCAGAGCACAATAATTCAAAAAGTAAATTAAATTATCAAAAATTTACAGCAGAAATTAATAGAAATAGTTTCTCATTTTTGGTCGCTAAAAAAAAATAGTTGTAAATTTATAATCCACTTATAACCATTCAACTAATGATGAAACCACTATTACTCATAGTAGTATTAGCTTGTGTTTCGTGGAGTAGTCTTCCTCAAACTCCTTCTCAAAACCAAGAAGACACGCTAAAAAGTTCGTATTTAAATTCGGATGCAGAAAATGTAAGTATTAATGACACGGTTAGCGAGTACAACAATCTTAAAAAAACTATTGAGCGAGCCCAAAAAGATAAGAATTTTGAAACCCTCGCAAAATCTTACATTAGTTTAGCAAAATGGCATGAAGACAACACGGTATTAGACTCTTCGATTGTTTATTTAAAAAAGTCAATTTCAGTTTATGAAAAATTAAAGCTGCCAAACAAGTTGGCAGATACGTATCTTTTACTTGCAACCAATTACAGTGGTACTGCCGAATACGATTTAGGTTCGCAAGCAGTTTACAAAGCATTGGCGCTGTACGAAAAAGTAAACAACGAGCGCGGAATTGCGCAATGCTACACAAAAATAAGCGACCTACTTTATTATTCAGACAGCTATGCCGAAGGCGCAGAATACTGCAAAAGAGCAATTGCAATTCAAACAAAAAACGGTTACGAAGAAGATCTAGCCCTCTCCTACCGGCGATTATCTGAAAACCAATTGTTTCTGGGCGATTTGGAAAAAAGCCTTGGCAATATGAACCGCGCCATCAATTTGTATAAAAAAATAGGCATTACAGACGCGCCGCTCTTGGCCTGCTACAACGGTCGCGGAAATATATATAAGTACATGGAACGGTACGACGATGCCATTGCAGACTACAACCGCTGTTATGAAGGCGCAAAAAAAATAGGTCTCGTCCGTTATACTATGCCTCCCACAGCAAACATCGGGCACGTTTATATTTTACAAGGAAAATATGCCGAAGCCCTACCTTACAATTTAAGAGCTATAGAAATTATGAAACGCATAGGTAACACCAAAAACCTATGGGAAAACTATATGCACGTTGCCAATATTTACAGTGAATTGGGCGATTATAAAAACGCTCTGCAATATCACGAACTATACGAACAAGGCCATACAGAATACCTGAACACCATAATTGCACGACAGGATAGCGAACTACAAGTAAAATACGAAACCGCACAAAAAGATATAGAAATTTTAAATCAAGAAGCAAAAATTGCACAACAACGTAAAACACAAATCCTTTACATTGGCGTTGCGGGTTTGTTGGCCATTATACTTTTCGGGATGTATTTTACCTTAAAGAATATTCGCAAAAAGCGTAGAGCACTTGCTTTGTTGAATAGTGAATTGGATGCCAAGAACAAACAAAACGAATTGTTGTTAAAAGAAATTCACCATCGCGTAAAAAACAATCTGGAAATGGTAAAGAGTTTAATTGCCCTGCAATCTGCAAAATTAGACGATGGTGCAAGTAAAGAGGCCATGCTCGCCAGCCAGAACCGCGTGCAAAGTATGGGTATAATTCACCAAAAACTATATCAAGGTGAAAACTTGGGCAGTATTGAAATGAAGGACTATTTTATTAATTTAAGCGAAGGCGTTCTAGATACATTTAAGGCAGAGGAAAAAGTGAAAATAGAATGCGCAATGGACCATTTAAATCTAGATGTAGACACGGCAGTGCCAATAGGATTAATCGTTAACGAGCTTTTAACAAACGCTTTAAAATACGCCTTTCCCGAAGGAACTCAGGGAAAAATAAACATTAGTCTAAGCAAACAAAACGAAGAGTTATTTCTGAAAGTTTCGGACAATGGCATTGGGAAAACAAAAGGTTCAAAACCCAAAGGCACTGGTTTTGGAACACAATTAATACAACTACTTACCCAACAATTAAACGGAACTATAACCGAAGAAAATACCCAAGGAACTACCGTACTCTTTAATTTCAGAAATTTTAAAACCGCTTAATGGATCCTGTAACCAAGATATTAATTGTAGAAGATGAAATGGTTATTGCCGCTAATATTTCGTTGCAATTAAGCAACCTTGGTTATGAAGTAACGGGCATTTTGCCGCGAGGGGAAGAAGCGCTTTCGCATATAAATATTGATAGGCCGGATATTGTTTTAATGGACATACAATTAAAAGGTAAAATGGACGGCATAGAAACCGCCAAAATAATTGAACAGCAATACAACATTCCCATCATATATTTAACTGCAAATACTGATGACGAACATTTTAATCGTGCCAAAACCACCCATCCCTATGCTTTTATATCAAAGCCATTCAAAAAACTAGATTTACAACGTGCAATTGAATTGACGATTGAAAGAATTAATATAGAAAACACTGCCGATGCAAGTAAAAATAACGGTGATAATAATTTGTTTGACGATGGCAGCGCAACCGATTTTATTTTAAACGATCGCATTTTTGTTCGGAACAACGAAAAAATGCTGAAAATTGATATTAAAGACATTTTTTATATTGAAGCAGATCGCAACTACTGCCGAATTTTTTCGCAAGGAAGAGAATATCTTTTGGTGATGACCTTAAAAGATATAGACGAAAAACTTCCGCAGAAACATTTTCTTAGAATACACAGATCGTATATTATAAATATTTCACAAATAGACGAAGTAGCCGGCACGCACGTGGTAATTGCAAAAAAGGCTATTCCTATGAGCAAAGCCATGCGCACGGAGCTTCTTAAAAGGTTGCAGACAATTTAAAGATTTTAAACTTTTAAATCACGACGTTCAGGCTCACGACAGCATACCTGTAAATATTAACTGCCTACTTAAAAGATAAAATCTTAAAAGCCGTGGCTCAAAACCTCGCGATTATAAACTTCCAATTTCGTTAAAATTTCCTTCGGCAACTAATTTGCCATCTTCGGACAGAAATTGCTATTCTTCGTCCTAAATCATTTTCCATACTTGTTGTATTTCAGTTACTTAGATGCATTCCTCACGCATGTTTTTAGCAATATTTAATTCTATTTATTATGAAAACAAAAGCGAAATTTCTAAATACCTGTGCCACTCTTTCATATTAATAAGAAGAATTGAATTTACTACTTCCAATTTTTTCACGAGAAAATTAGAGTAGCGACTAGAGCAGCCGGGCAGGACGATTTCGGTAACATATAAATCAATAACTTAAAAATAGAAAATCATGAAAAAATCAATTCTTTTAGTACTTGCAGCAGTCCTTTCATTAACCGCTTGTAAACAACAAGAAAAGCGTTACACTCAGCAATCGCCAGAAATTGACACCTATAAAAAAGTGATTGAAGCTTATGATAAGCAAGATTGGGAAACAATGGCCAGTCATTACTCAGATACCGCAAAAATTATGAATAATGTAACCGAAAAGGAAGCTCAAACTCTGGCAGAATTGGTTGCCAGTGATAAAGAAGACGCCTCCCTCTTTTCGAGTTGGGAGTATGTAGACGGAGAATCTGAATTTGAAATGGTAGTGACCGACAAGGGCAAAACATATGTAAACTTTTGGGGTTTATGGCAAGGCACACTTGCAGCCAACAATAAAACCTACACCATACCAACACACCTAACCGCTCAGTTTGTAGATGGCAAAATAGTAAAAGAATTTGGCTATTGGGATCTTTCCAAAATCATGCTGGATATGCAAGTCATGCAGCAAGCAGAAGCAGCTATTGTGAAAGATTCAATCAACTAATAAATTAAATACTTAAAAAGATGATAGTTAACGGCTTCGCTGCCCTCGAGCAGCACAGTAAACTTACCCCATTCGCTTACAATTTGGAAACATTAGGCCCAGAGGAAGTAGAAATTAAAGTTTTTTATTGTGGTTTATGTCATTCCGATTTAAGTATGATAAACAATGACTGGGGAATGACCCAATACCCCTTTGTACCTGGCCATGAAATTGTAGGCGAAGTAATAGCCACAGGCAGTGCGGTAAAAAATGTAAAAGTAGGCGATAAAGTGGGCCTGGGGTGGCAATCTAAATCGTGTATGAGTTGTAACCAATGCATGGATGGGCACCACCATCTATGCGGCCAAGGCGAAGCCACCATAGTAGGCAGAAATGGCGGGTTTGCAGACAAAGTACGTAGCCATTGGTCTTGGGCTATACCACTCCCAAATGCTATTGATATGAGCAAAGCAGGACCTTTATTATGTGGCGGCATCACTGTTTTTAGTCCAATTATATTGGCCGGAGTAAAACCAACAGATACGGTAGGTGTAATAGGTATTGGAGGATTAGGACATTTGGCAATTAAATTTTTAAAACACTGGGGATGCCACGTAATAGCCTTTAGCTCAAATCCAAATAAAAAGGACCACATTTTAAAGATGGGAGCGAGCAAAGTAATTAATTCAACGCGGCCGGAAGAACTCGAGAGTATTAACGGCAAACTAAATTTTATTCTCAATACCGCGAATGTAAAGTTAGACTGGAATTCGTATTTAACCGCACTGGCGCCCAAAGGGAAATTCCATACAGTGGGAGCGGTTTTAGAACCTATGGAAATATCGGCTTTCAGTTTAATTCTCGGTGAAAAAACAATAGGTGGAAGCCCAATAGGAAGTCCTGCAATAATTAAAACCATGCTTGATTTTTGTGTAAGACATACTATTTATCCGGAGGTAGAGGAATTTCCGATGGAAAAAGTAAATGATGCCATTGAGCACCTTGAAACTGGCAAAGCTCGCTTTAGAATTGTTTTGAAAAACTAACAACTTTTTAATCTTAAATCTCATAAAGAATGGAAGCTAAGTTTCAACATTTTTAGGAGTTTAAAAAATAATCGAATTATGAAAACAGTAGGCATTATAGGTGGTTCAGGATTTATAGGAAGCTATATTACCAAAGAGTTTTTGGAACAAGGTTACAGTGTAAAAGTGTCTGTAACCGATATTAAAAAAAGTGAAAAGTATCAACATCTTTTTAATTTAAAAAATTCAGATACTCTAAATATCAGCCCATTAAAGGTTGAAAATTTAAGCGACTTAAAAGATTTTATTAGTGATTGTGAAATTGTTATTCACGGCGGCACCCCGTTTCAGCTCGACGTAAAAGATCCGCAATCTGAGCTTTTTGAACCAACAATTAAAGGTACCGAAAACTTTTTGGCAGCCGCCAAGGAAGCACCATCAATTGAAAAAGTAGTTTTTATTGCATCTGTGGCAGCGTATAATACCAACTTTCCGTTACCCGCAGGCGGCAAAAAACCGCAGGACACATTTAATGAAAGCGACACCCCATTTATAAGCGAAGAAAGTCATCCGTATGCACAGGCAAAATATATTGCAAACCAAACGGTTGAAAAATTTATTAACCAACATCCCGATCTATCATTTGAGATTACTTCGGTATCGCCGGTTGGCGTAATGGGAAAATCACTATCAAACAGAGAAGATTCTACTTCAACCGGATTGCAGTTTCTTATTAAAAATAAAATCGCTCCCAATCCATTTATTCAGATGCTGTATGACACTGATACCGAGTTTGCCCTAGTAGATGTGGGCGATGTGGCCCAAGCAATTTATAAAGCGGCAACTACAAATGGTTTGCACGGTAAAAACTACTTATTGAGCAGTGAATCCTACCGCATTAGCGATATGAATTTGATGTTAAACCATCACCCCCCAAAAAATAAGGCGAAGGTTATTTATGATAGTTCATTAGCAAATAAAGATTTAAAAATAACATTCAAGCCCTTACAAAAAACATTTAACCGGTACTCTCAATAACCCAAAAGCGAATAATAACCAAATAAATACAAACAAGATGAAAACAAAGATTCTCTCGGTAATGATGCTTATAGCTTTCATTTCCACAGCGCAAAAAAAGAATGGAACTGTGTATATAGAACATCCTTCCATTGAAATTGTAAACCAATTTGTAAAAGCCTCCGTAGCCGGTGACCGATCAAAAATGGCCAGCTATTTAAGCGAAGACTTTAAAGCCTACAACGGCACCACAGACCGGGCAAGCGACAAGGGAATGGATAAAGAGGCATTTCTGAACAATCAAATGGTTTACCACGACAACTTAGATTATTATAGTATTGAACCCTTTCCCAATTCGTATCCCGACGCCATCGAATACAAAAAAGACAATCCCAATGGTACGGTCTGGGTACAAACTTGGGATCTGATAAAGGGTGTTCATAAAACCACAGGCGTTAAAATTGATGCGGCATCGCATAGATTGTACACGGTTAATAAAGACGATAAAATAACCATGCTCATATATTATAAAAATGGTGAAGTAATTGACGAAATCCGCTCCAGTTTTTCGGATCGAAAAAACGGTACCATTTACAATCATCACGACTTTATAAACACCACACGTAAAATGATGTATGCTTTAGAAAATAAAGATATGGACAAAGTTTACGGTTTTTATGATAAGGACGCTCGATTCGTAGATTCTAGTTCGCCAGAATTCAAGAGTATTTCGCTGGAAGAGCAAAAAGTCATAGACAAACAAATCATGAACACATTTGATATTGCAAGTATAGATATGGTTGGCTATCCGGACTATTTGCATTATGAAATGGGCGATGCCCACGTAGTGCAGTCTTGGTGGAATATAAACTTAGTTCGCAAATCAGACAAAAAAACCATTACCGTACCAATACACTATCAAATGTATTTTAATAAAGATGGTAAAATAACACAAGAAACTGCTTATTACAATCCAAAACTCTTGGAATAACAAATAAATCTCCCCAATTAATTTATTAAAAATTAATTTATATAAACCAGTTCGCCCTTGGTGAACCCAAATTAAAAATTATGAGAAAATTACTATTTACAATATTTCTATTACCTCTCTTGGTAATGAGCCAAGAAAGCGCCGAATATGTCGTATTTGAAAATGATTTGTTAACGCCAAATCCCACGCAGATAAGCCAATTCGAAAAAGGGATTGCCGCCCACAACAAAAAATATCACAACGACGGAGCCCACGGTGTTCGCGTTTATTGGATTTCCAACGGACCTCGTACCGGAAGCTATATGTGGGTTATGGGCCCATTCCTCTGGAGCTCCATGGACAACGGCCCCGCACAAAAAGAAGGACATGATGCCGATTGGCGAGACAACGTATCGCCATACCTAATGCCCGGTAGTGGCTTTGAAACTTCGTATTGGAAATTCCATGCAAACCTTTCGCGCTTCCCAAAAAACTTTACCATAAAGAACATGGCGGTAAATATCTGGGATCTTAAACGCGGCAAATATAAAGAAGCCACAGCATTGGCAAAAAAAGTGCACGACGTATACGCCGAAAAAGCGCCTAATGAAACCTTTGGTATTTATACCAACGAATTCCCCAGCACAAAAGAAGGACAAGATATGGCGGTTATTTCGTTTTTTGAAAAGTCGGCCTGGCTTGGCGAAGATCACAGCATTGCCAAAAAATATAACGAAATGAACGGTGCAGGCAGCTGGGACCAATTTCTAAAAGATTGGATGGAGGTTACTAACGGCGGTGTTACCGAAATTTGGATGTATCGTCCAGATTTAAGCGGTATAAGCGGAGATGTGAAAGCTGCCGCAAGACAATAAAAACTTTGCGCCTCTGTGTCTTTGCGTATAATTTATTGTCTCGCAAAGACGCAAAGTCGCCAAGAAACTAAAAACAATATATGAAAACTAACGCAACTCCGTGGAACAAGGCAGAACTGAAAGCGTACATTTTAATGCTTTGTGCAAAAGTAGATAATTTGGAAACCAATGAAGAAATAGCACTTATAAAGACTAAAACTTCAGAAGAAATATTTGCTAAAATGTACAGCGAATTTCAGAATGATAACGAAGACGAAAGCATTGAAAAAATTGAAGATGCTTTTGAGCATCATCAATATTCTGAACTGGAACTGTGCGAATTAAAGAATGAAATTCAACAACTCTTTGCGGCAGATCGTAAAATACCTATGTCTGAAAGTAATTTGGGCCGCATTTTGGAGAATATTATTTACTAATAAATAAAATATCAGCCATGAAAACATCAATTATAAAAATCCTGTTTCTGTTATTTGCAACCTTCGCAATGAAGGCTCAAACAGACCCGCATAGTACTGCAGATGCCGCAATAACAGGCATAGCTTCAACAGAGATAAACACAACAACTTTTAATGCGAAAAAAACTTCGGTTACAACAAATTCAAAGGCAAAAGAATCACCCGAATATTTTCACCTACGGCCACAGATTGAAAAAGCATACGGCTATTCACATGCAGTAAAGATTGGCAATACCATAAAAATCTCTGGTGCCGTGAGTATGGACGATAAAGGCAATCCTACCGCTGTTGGCGATTTAGGGCAACAAATGAAAAACTGCTATTCAGATTTGGAAAAAGTACTAGCGCATTTCGGATGCACCTTTGACGATGTGGTTGTAGAAAATGTTTTCACCACTAATATGCCCAAATTTTTAGAATTGTCGGGTTACAGGGCTGAAATCTATAAAAAGCAATTTCCAACAGGTACTTGGCTTGGCGTAAAGGAATTGGCTATTCCCGAATTTATGATAGAGATAGAATTGGAAGTACATAAACCTCAATAAAACACAACATTATGAAAACTCTTAAAAACTTTACGTTATTAATCACTGCCATTTTTATTACGACGGCTTCTTTTGGTCAAAAAAAATTAGATGCAAATACCTTCGCCTATAATACGGGAAATCCTGCCGATTGGCCTGCCGAACTGGATGCTGTTATAGCCGCCCCAAAAAACCATAAAATTTTATTGGAAAACGATAAAGTTAGGGTTTTGGAGGTAACACTACTTCCTGGCGAAAAAGAACCGCTGCACCATCATCAATGGCCAAGTACGCTTTATATAATTAGTGCAGGCGATTTTATAGATTATGACAGCGAAGGCAATATGATTCTCGATTCCCGAAAATTCCCGGAACAACCGACTTATCCATTAACCATTTTCAAAAATCCGGAAGCACCACATCAAGCTGAAAACTTGAGCAAAACAGAGACCATCAAGCTTATTCGCGTTGAGATGAAAAATGGAAATACGGCTCAAAATATAGCCGCTGTGGATGGCCTTTACAAAGCCTTTGCAGCTGGCGATATTCCAACCGTCCTCGCCGGTATGGATCCAAAAATAGTTTGGAACGAAGCCGAAAGCAATTCACTTGCAGATGGCAATCCATACATTGGCCCGGAGGCGGTGTTAAATGGCGTTTTCAAAAGACTTGGAGAGGAGCACGAATATTTCAAATTGGCTGACATACAGCTTCACGGTATGGACAATAACCAAGTGCTGGCAACGCTTCGCTACGAGGCCAAAGTAAAGAAAACCGGAAAAACCTATAATGCTCAGGTAGCCCATCTCTGGACGCTTAAGAATGGCAAGGTAGTAACCTTTCAGCAGTTTTTGGATACCGAGAAAGTGGCCGAGGCGATGGAAAAATAAATTTTTCAAAGACGACGGAGCGGCTGACCTGCCTGCCCTCCTCCGGCGGGTAAACCGATCAGGCAGGAAACCGAAAAAAGTAGGCAGTAACAATTTAAATCAAACAAAATTCAGGAAGAAAAGGCAGTTTCCCCATGTCACCCATAAAAAAGGAAGATTTTAATCTTTCCATTAAAACCTAGAATCATGGCGAACGAAACTACTATCAGAAAAAAAAGATTGGGCAGGATCTTGACCGACAATGCCTTAACCAGGTATATTACCTTTTCGGCACTTTATATTGCCCAGGGAATTCCCGAAGGCATTACCTTTTTTGCAATTCCCGCTTGGTTGGCCATGAACGGCAAGTCGGCTATGGAAATCGCAGCATATGTGGGGGTTGTTGGGATTCCGTGGAGCTTTAAAATTGTGATTGCGCCTTTGATCGATCGTTTCACCCTGTTGGCAATGGGCAGAAAAAGACCGTGGGTGATCTTTGGGCAGCTTGGTTTAATCATTAGTTTTTTATGTATCGGGTTGGTTCCCGATCCGTTGACCAATCTTTCCGCCTTAATGGTTGCGGGTTTTTTCATCAGTTTTTTTGGCGCATTTCAAGACGTGGCAACCGATGGCATGGCCGTTGATGTAATTCCCGGGAACGAACAGGCCCGGGCCAATGGCCTTATGTGGGGGGCCAAAACCATTGGCATTTCGGCGTCATTGCTTATGGGCACTTGGCTTATCAATACCTTTGGTTTCCCTACGGCTATCTCTTCCCTTTCCATTGCGGTGGCAACCATTATGCTTTTCCCGATTTACTTTAAGGAACGGCCGGGCGAAAAGACAATGCCCTGGACAGCCGGGGCAGTTTCCCCAGATTCGAAGCAGACACAATTGCGAAGCTGGAAGCACATTTTTAAATGCCTTTACAAGGTTCTTCGGTTAAAATCGAGCTTGGTATTTGGCCTTGGGGTTTTTGCCGTGGGTTTAATGTTCGGACTTATTGACACGCTGCTGCCTATTTTCAGCATTCAGGAATTGGGGTGGACAAATTCGTATTTTTCAAATGTATTTTCCATTACAACGGTAATTGGAGGTTTTTTGGGCATGTTCATCGGGGGCTATCTGGTGGACTATTTTGGAAAAATCAAAATGCTTTCGGTGTATTTATTTTTCTTGACCCTACTTATAGCCGTATTTGCATCCCTGTCCAATCTATGGGGAAATAATTTAATTGTTTACGCCTTTATCCTTTCCTATTACACACTATACACATTTTTGTGCATTGCGGTGTTCGCATCGGCGATGCACCTTTGCTGGAAAACTGTTGCCGCGACCCAATTTACCCTTTATATGGCACTTTCCAATATGGGGCGCGCTGCCGGAGCTGCAATGCTCGGGGTTTTGAAAACAAATTTTACTTGGGAAATCGTCTTTTTCATTATAGCCGCTATGCCCGTGATTATGATAATCCTTATTCAACTTATAAACTTTAAGAAACACCGGGTTACCGTGGATAGCTTTGTTATTTTGAAACAAACGGTCGTGGCGCCACCTGTATTAAAAGATTAATAATAAAATGAAAAATCCTTGTCAGTAATCTGTTTCGGGTATTTAAAGCAAATGAAAACAACTAACCTAAAATCAACAATAATGAAAAATTTCAAGCAAATTTATACTTCAGCTGTCCTACTATTTTTTGCCGGCAATAGTTTTTTAATGGCACAAAATAATACGGGCGATAACGAATTAACCTTTAAATCGCCCTCTTATATAGCGTCAGCAATATTTAACTGGCCGCAATTAGATGCTGACAGCAAAGGATATAATAATTTAGATTTCTTTCTTACCATAGAAAAAGAAGCCCCCAATTTCTATTGGGCACAGCAATTCTCTTTTAAAAATGGTAAAACAGGATATATGGGCCTTCAAAATTCGGCTTTGTATAAAGGTGAGAAAACAAAAATTGCCATTTTCTCGATTTGGGAAGCAAAAACTGTCGAAAGTCCAAATGGTTTTACCGAAGCCTTTGGGCATGAAGGTTTTGGGTATTCTTGCAGGATAAAATACAACTGGCAGGAAGGACGTAAATACCGCATAAGGGTTTGGGAACTTGGCAAGGCAGAAGCACCAAATAGCGGAACTTGGTGGGGATCTTGGGTTATGGATATGGAAACTGGAAAAGAGGAATTTATAGGAAAAATCTTGGTTCCGGATACTTGGGAATGGCTTAATGCTACATCCTACAATTTTACTGAATATTGGGGCTCACAAGATGGCAATAGACATCCATGTAGTAGTATTGGGTATACAAAAACCATTTATGATTTTCCAACCATGGCCAACGGAGCTGTAAAACCTACCAAAGCAATCTTTGAAAGAAATGACGAATGTGCATCACTTACAACAACGGGACAAATTGGGCCAAATACTTATATAGTAGAAGCAGGAAGCCAATAAATTCTGAAAAGTCATATCAACAATCAATCATCAAGTTACCCAATATCTCCACCAAATTGCAGGTTTTGGAAGTTCCAGAAAAATCCAATCAACTTAAATAATGTTCAAAATTAATAACTAACGGAATATATTTTGAAGTTGCAAGCAAAACTGCTTTTACTGTATCTTTATAGCCTGAATAAAATCTTCAGAAAAATATGGATATAGCACAAATTTTTAAGAACAATCAAACCTGGGTGAGTGAAAAATTAGGCAACGATCCCGACTATTTCAAGAACCTAGCCAACGGGCAAAACCCAGATATTCTCTATATAGGTTGTAGCGACAGCCGCGTAACTGCAGAGGAAGTTATGGGGGTAAAACCGGGAGATGTTTTTGTAATGCGGAACATTTCAAATATGGTTTCCAACTTAGATTTAAGCGCGATGAGCGTTATAGATTATGCCGTTGATGTTCTAAAAGTAAAACATATTGTTATTTGCGGCCATTACGGTTGTGGCGGGGTTAAAGCTGCTATGCAATCTAAAGATTTGGGGATTTTAAATCCTTGGCTGCGTAATATACGAGATGTGTATCGCCTGCATCGCGATGAGTTAAATGGTATTGCAGATGAAGAGGAAAAATACAAAAGATTGGTAGAGCTTAACGTACAGGAGCAGTGCGTAAATGTTATAAAAACTGCCGATGTTCAGATTGGCGTGCGTCAAGGACGTTTAACCGTTCACGGGTGGGTGATGGATATGGCTAGCGGTAAACTGATAGATTTAAAAATAGATTTTGAAAAAGTCCTCGAAGGAATTATGGAAATTTATCACTTAGATAAAGATGAAATAGAATCTAAATAAAAACAGCCGCTTCACCAAAATGGAGCGGCTATTTTTTCTGCTTAGATTATTCAAACAACAATTTAACTTAAGGTTTAAAAAAGTAGTGTTTTATCGCTTTAAAACTTTAAAAGTTGACTGCATATCTCCCGAAGTTGCATTTATAAAATACATTCCACTCTCTAATTTAGATAGATCAATTTCTGTAATGTTTCCATTGGCAGCCCCTTGTGCAACCAATTTACCCAATACATTGTGAATTTTGTAACTATCTAGTTTGTAAAGGGAAGCCACGGTTAACTTATTGGTTACGGGATTGGGATAAAATGAAATATTCATTTTAAATTTTTCTTCAATTGAAGCAATATTATCTACCGTAATAGTTCCTTCCATATTTGAATGTACATCGCATTCGTAGTCATTTACACCTATTTCAGTAAAAGTGTACGAAAATTGCGTACCGCTACCCGTTAGTATTCCACTGTCAAAACTCTCCTGGCTTCCAGAATCGCTTGTTACCGAATGTGGAACCTCGTCTGTCCACGTCCACCGTACAGTATCTCCCGGTTCAATGGTGATGCTGGCATCCCCATTCGGAATTCCAACATACCAGTCTAGATCAAAAGTTGTTTGTGCACTAGCCAATGTAGCTATTAGTGCCATTGTAAAAAATAGTTTAAATTTTATCATAATGTTTAATTTTAGGTTAATAAAAAATTTTACTACTTTATGTACTTTAAGTTTCATTTAAAAAAGGAATGAAATATTCTTTAAAAAACACGACTAATATTAAAGCCGAAAAAGAAATTACCATCTACCCAATCACCTTGTCCCTGCACAATAAATCCTTCTTCAAACATGGCTTGAGCATTTGTGAAATGCATTTGAAACACGTGACCACCCGTTTCAATATCTACTCCCACCGAAAGTGGATTTCTATAACTGGAATTATCATTTCGGTTTAAATGAATTCCATAATCTGCGTTGATACTCACTCGAGTTGAAATTTTATATCGCCCTCCCACACCCAGTGCGAATTGATTGGAATTTTCGTCATAATTCACCGTGGTCCCATTTGGCAATACCTCACGACTACGCGTTGCTAAATTTTCATGGATATATGTTGGGGCGAGCAATACTGAAAATGATTCACTAAATTTTTTCGACAGCAACAATTGCGAAGTGTATGTAAGCCTGTCTTCAAATTCCAGATTTGTATATTGGTCTTTTTCCAACGAGGTATTTACTGTAACCAAATTATAACCTACTACGGTCAACGGAAAGCCGTCCCGCTTTTGAGGAATTAAACGGTATTTAATATGCGCTCCATATTTTTGTTGAAAAGAACTTCGTGCAATCCCTACATTCAACCAATTAGTAAAACCGTAAATAAATTTTAGTTGGGTGACTGCATTGTCCAATCCAAAAAAATCTTTAATTCCGTTTTTCACTGACCCAAAACGGTGCGCCACTACAAAATAGAAATCGTTTTTGTCGGCAAGCTTTGTGGTTTCAAAGTTTACTACTTTTAAACCTTTAAAGGCTGCGGTCACGGTTTTATCTACTTCCACTTCGCTTTCTAGATCATCTAATAAGTCATCCTGAGCGAAAAGTCCAAAGGGAAGAAAGCATATTAAGAGTGCTATATTTTTCATCATGGTTCTATTTTATCACTGTGCTTTGATCCAGCTTTACAATTTCAAATAACTCGTCATACCCTATACATCTGCCTTTAATTTTCACTTTATCCTTTACGTTAACTTCTGTGCTCAAGGCGTCAAAACTGGCATAAACGCTTTCATCTAGGGTGATGGCGTTTCCTTCTATGTTGGTTATAACTCCCGTTACGGTTATGGTTTTATTCAGCAGGTCCTCAGCATTATTTGTTTTAAAACGTTCCAATAAATACGGCGCAGTAATCTCTAGCTGTGAAGTTTCAGTTTTTATATTTCTATGGTCTTGGTATATATAGTTATAGCCAAAATAGCCTACTATCGCTAGTAGTAAAAGGGCGATTAAAAATATTCTTTGCTTGCTCATCGGTTCTATTTTTTTATTGTTTTTGTAGGCTGAATTCAGCAAAAACGTTTACATCTTCGGCTATTTTATTGCTGACAATCGAAGGGATTTTTATGTTGAAATCTTCCGGTTGCATAACAAATTGGGCCGTTAGCATAACTGTATCACCGTTTACAGAAATAACAGCGGGCACTTCCATTTCTTTATCGGTTCCGTGCATATTAAATGTGCCTTTAATAGAATAGTCACTCTTTCCTGAGATTTCAGAAATGTCAAAATCTTGAATAATTCCTTTAAAAGTCGCTTTTGGATATTTTGAAGATTCTATATAATTTTCATTAAAGTGTTCTTCCATTAAAGCCACTTTAAACCGAAATCCTTTCATTAGTGCGAGAGCCGCAAACTTACCAGTTGACGCATCTAAAACTGCACTCACGTTGGAGTTTGCTGCCTTTACTTCTTCAAAAGAAGGAACTGACGCTTCAAAATCTATTTGTCCAGTTTTGGTAGTGTATTTTTCTTGCCCTATAGCCGAAACTATAAAAGCGAAACAGATAATTGCAAAAGTGATTGTAGTTTTCATAAATTTTAATTTTCCAGTAGGCCATCTAGGTTCCACTGCGTTATTAAATCAATTTGTTGTTGTGGCAAGCGCGGGCCACCCAAGGGCATCAAACCTTGCTCGCCTTCTTCTCTGCTAATACGGTCTATTAAATCGCGATCTTCCACGGCATCTTTTACTTCGGAATAATTTGTTAAGGGCATTGGCGCACCGTTTTGTGGTGGATTGCTGTGGCAAACCGTACAATTATTTTGAAATATAAAAGCAACATCTTGATAGGTTACCAGCTCCCCTTGATTTTCTTCTTGAATCTCTTCAATATCATCATAGGTACTGGCGGTACAGCCAAGCAGTAAAAATGAAATTAAGATTAGAGCCACTGTTTTCATAAAGATGTTTTTTAGTTTTTATGTTCAATTTATTTTTCAAAAATGGAGGGCGCCGTAGTAATTGGATGACAAAATCACATCGCAGTTACATATTTATCACCCGCCAAAAAATTGACTAAAATGCTATAGTTTTTCAAAAGTTAAATAATCTGTGCCGCCGTTTCCACCGCTAACATCAAAGAGTTCAACTCTAGTGCTTGTGTAGGTATCAACATCCCAATCATCATTAAATTCGTCAAAAGGAATTGCAGTTCCAAAATCTAGTATTACATCAAGACCGCTTCCGCTTGTTACGACACTCCATGTTCCGCTAATGGTATTATTGCTATTTACTGCAAGCACACTGCCATCTGCGTTAAATGTAAGCGCATAGCCGTTGTAATCGTTTGTTTCATCATCGCCGTCGTCTATGTAGCTTGCTACTAACCATTGGCCATCAATTAAGATATTTGTTAGCTCCGTTGTGTTTCCACCACCGCTGCAACCTTGGTACGGATTTCTTCCGAAATCGAGATAATCTGTACCGCCGTTTCCGCCGCTAACATCAATTAATTTTATAATTTCAGTGTCAAAACTTAGCACATCCCAATCGTCGTTTAAGTCGTCAAAAGGATCGTCGCCACCAGCTATTTCGAAGTTTAGAATAAGGTCTATTCCGCTACCACTACTTGTAGCTGTCCAAGTGCCATTAACAGTGTTGTTAGTACTTGTAGCCGTAACCGTTTCATCTGAATTAAATGTGAATTTATAATCTACATAATCACATGTTTCGTCATCACCATCGTCGTCTAAAAGATTTACGTACCAAACACTGGTTGTAAGGTTATCGACAAAATTTGAAGTATTTCCACCCCCGCCGCCACCATTCGGGGTGCGTTCAAAGGTTAGGAAATCTACGCTGCCGTCGCCGCCGCTAATGTGTTTCAGTTTAATAATATCTTGTGTTGCTTCAATAATGTCCCAATCTTCATCTAATTCATCAAAAGGATCGGTATTACCGAAAAACAATAATAAATCTGGAGTTGTGCTAGTTGTTAAATTCCAAGTTCCATTCACGGTGTTTGAAGTACTTACCGCTTGAGCCGTGTTATCTGTTGCGAAGGTAAATTCATAGCCTGCAAAATCACCAGTTTCATCTTCATCGTCGAAAAAATAGGTTACAAACCAGGAATCTGTAGTTAATATAGTTTCAAAATCTGAAGGAATACCGCCGCCATTGGCAGAACAGTCAGAAATTAATGCTACCAATTCGGCATTGCTATTCACTTCTACAATAGTTCCATCTTGCAACACCACACTAATAGGAAACTGCAGCGCGATGTAAGTGCCATTTTCTAGTGAAAGCAATAACGCCAATAATTCCCCATCGTTATTAACCGTTTGTGTACCGGTTTGTTGCTGGTTAGAATTGTATATGAAAAATGTAACCGGATAAACCAGATCTATACAATCTATTGAAGACGTATTATTAACGTCTGTAGTGCGAAGCAATAAATTGCCTAATTCAGAATCTACTGCAATTAAATTTGAATCTGGATTTTCGGTAGGTTGTGAGTCGTCTTCGGAGCAGGAGTTGGCCACAATCATTAGAAGACAAATAAATACTGATAATTTGATGAATCTAGACATTGTAATTTCTTTTTGGGTTTTATATAAGTAAGACAGGCAACGCAATAAAAACCCTACCCTTAAATTGACTTTTTTTATAAAAACCCTGAAATCTCAATTTGATTTATAAAAAAAACCATCCAAAAGTGGGATGGTTTTACGGGGAAGCTTAAAACGCTGGGGGAAAATTAATTCTGTTTAAATATTAAAGTATCTTCTATTTGCCCTTGACTATTTCTAGTTATAAAAGTTACTGAAGTGGGTGCATATTGCAAAGCTTTATATTCTTGACTGTCTGCTCCATTTATTGGGCTATCCATATCAAATTCAAAATTGAGTTCTTGGCCAGTTACGGTTACAATCCATATTCCGTAAACGTACTCGGTGCCATTGGTGGCATAAACGGTTTCGTTGTTGTAAAAGTTGAAATTGTATCCGTTAAATTCTTCCGTTTCATCGTCGCCATCGTTCAAGAATTTTTCAACATACCAAGTTCCAGATTCAAGAATATCGCGCAGCTCCTGTGGATCGGGACCTCCGCCACCGCCACCGTACGGTTCACGACCAAAAGTAAGGTAGTCTGTACCACCGCCACCACTTACGTCGGAAAGTTCAATAATAGTTTGGGTGGCTTCCAGCACATCCCAATCATCGTTCAATTCCTCAAAATCGCCGTTGGTGGTAGTTTCAAAATTCAGGATAAAGTCTAAATTACCACTGTCCATTTGGGCAGTCCAATATCCGCTTATTGTATTGTTATTACTAACTGCAGTGGCTGAACCATTTCCGAAGAAAGTAAATTCATATTCAGTAAAATTTGTAGTGTGGTCAATCCCTTCTTCTTCCAGCAAGTTTATATACCAACTTCCAGTTATTAAATTTTCAATAAAAAGATTGAGTTCGGTATTTGTGCCGCCGGTATTTGGTTCGCGACCAAAGGTTAGGTAATCTGTACTACCATCGCCATCGCTGATGTGTTTCAGTTTAATACTATTTGCGTTGGCTTCAATTATTTCCCAATCTTCATCAAGCTCATCGAGCGGGGAATTTGTTCCAAAGAAAAGATCAAATTTTAAATCTTCTACCAGTGCCCAGGTTCCATTCACCACCACGCCTGATTTTACACTCTGCGCCGTGCCATCTAATGCAAAAGTGAACGCGTATCCGGCATAGTTATCCGTTTCATCGTAATCGTCAAAAAAGTAATCTACATACCAGGTACCCGTTGTTAAATCTTCTTCAAATTGCGAAATATCAATGGGGTCGTCGTTGGTATTTGCCACACATTCTAAAATTAATGTCTGCAGCTCTTCGTTGCTATTTACTTCTACTACTGGCCCCTCTTCTAAAATCGTCGACACAGGATAATCGAAACTTATAAAATCATCTGAGCCCAAATTATACAGATAATTGAAAAGTTCCCAATCATTCCCAATTGCAACGGTTCCTGTTCGTTGTTGCGCCGAATTATAGGTGAAAAATGAAACTGGATAAACAATATCCAAACAGCCTATTTCGGTATTGGTAAGATCGCACGTAGCGGCAAGGGCATCCAATTCGGCTTGATTGGTTATTGTTACTTGGGTATAATCAAACAATTCCAACGAAATTGGATATAATATTTCTAAGGTATCGGTATCGTTCGGAAACAGATTAAAAATCTCCTTAATTAAATTTATATCCTCAGGAGTGTTTACCGTTACTTGCTGTCCGTTAGCTATTACAGTTACGGGTAAAATTACTGACGCGCAGCTATTTCCGTCTATTATATCGTCATACGCGCCTGGACTTTGGGACGTTCGCAACAACAAACCCGTCAAAGGAGAATTTGCGGTTATGGTTTCTTCCTCGGTTTCATCAATATGCTCCTCTTCTTCTTTCTGACAAGAAAAAAGTGATACACTTAATAGAACCAAAAAAATAAAACGGAAGAAGTATGATTTTTTCAAATTTTAAACCTTTATGCTACAGTTATAACAAATTAATAAAAATTAACCCTACCCTGCAAATTGAATAACTTTTAAATATATTTGAAAATTAGCAATCCCCTTTATGAAACAACCCGAAAACGTCTGTAACGAAAATACATTTGCCCAGTTGTATGAGGCGCACGGAAAACCGGTTTGGCGGTTTATATATTTTAAATGTGGCGACACAGCGCAAGCCGACGATTTGGTGCAGGAAGCGTTTATAAAACTGTGGCAAAACTGTGCGAAAGTCACTAAAGAAAAAGCAAAATCGTTTTTATACACCGTTTGTAACAATGCTTTTTTAAATGAAGTAGCGCATAAAAAAGTAGTTTTAAAACACGCTAAACGGCAGCCTGATAAAACCAATTATCAGTCTCCAGAATTTGTAATGGAGGAAAATGAATTTCACGAAAAACTGAAAAACTCTATTGAAAATCTTACCGAAGCACAACGCACCGCTTTTTTATTAAATAGAATAGAAGGTAAAAAATATGCCGAAATAGCCGAAATGCTTAACATTTCGGTAAAAGCTGTAGAAAAGAGAATGAGCCAAGCGCTGGCTATTCTTAGAAAGGAAATAGGAAATGTTTAAAATTAAAAGTAGGGTAACGGTTGGCTGAACTGTTTCACTTATGAATACAATAAAAATGGACAAAGATTACATTTTACATAAATGGCTAAATAATGAAGCCACGCCCGAAGAACTGGAGCAATTAAAAGCAGACCCCAAATATGCTTCGTATTTAAAGATTGCAGATGCTAGTTCAGGTTTTGAGGTTGCCGATATGAATTCCGAAGCAAATTTTAAAGCTATTTCAAATAAAACAAAACCTGTTCGCCAGTTACAAAAACCGAATGTTTTTTCAGTGGTTTGGAAAGTGGCTGCGGTATTCGCATTATTGCTTGCGGGATATTATTACACTACAACCCTCGATACTTCAATTAAAACTGAAGTTGCACAAACCGAAACCTTTTCGCTGCCCGATGGGTCTGAAGTAGCTTTAAATTCGGGTTCAAAAATTACGTATAACAAAAAAAATTGGGACGATTCCCGCGAACTTTCTTTAGATGGCGAAGCGTATTTTAAAGTAACTAAAGGAAATAAATTCAGTGTAAAAACTGCAGAAGGAATTGTAAGCGTGTTGGGCACACAATTTAATGTTGCTGCACGCGACGGACTCTTTACCGTAACGTGTTACGAAGGCTTAGTAAGCGTCGCCTTTAACAATAGTTTGATAAAACTTCCCGCTGGGAAAAAAATAGAAATAATAAATGGCAAATTAGTTGCCAACGAAGTCACTGATAACCAATCCCCACTGTGGCTTCAACAAGAAAGTAGTTTTAACAATGTACCGCTACAAAGGGTTATAAATGCTTTGGAAAGACAATATGTGGTGAAAATAAATTTAAAAAACGTAAATTTAGAAAAAAGATTTACGGGCACATTTACCCATAAAAATCTTGAACTTGCATTAAAATCAATTTGTGAGCCCCTGCAATTGACGTATAAAATAAATAAAAACGGAGCAGTAACCATTGATGCCAAACATAGCAAGTAGCTACAGAGTTTTTGTTTTCTTTTTGGTGTTCTGTGTTTTTGGCGCAAAAGCCATAGCACAGGAAACCGAAGCCACTACACTTTTAACCTATTTAGAAACGTTAGAAAAAAAACACAATGTGCGTTTTTCGTACGTTCGCGAAGAAATTGAAGGAATAAAACTGAAAAAACCTACCGAAAATTTAGCATCAATAGAAAGTGAACTTTTATACCTTCGGGAAAACACGCCATTTCATTATAACCGCATTAACGAGCGGTACATTACAATAACCAAAAAAGAAAATACTGGGCTTCTCTGCGGTAGAATAATCGACTTTGAAACTCAGTTGCCATTGGTTGGAGCCACTGTTATTTCAAATGATAATTCTTTTAAAACAATTACCAATGCCGAAGGTTTTTTTTATGTTCCACTTCAAAATAAAAACACAGCCTTTACTGTTACTTTTGTTGGCTATTCGCCTCTTACAAGCAGCACAGCTACACTTTCAACAGATTGTGTCGCACTGTTGATGCTCCCCTCCGTTTCAACGCTTGAACCCGTGGTTATTCAAAATATATTTACCAAAGGAATCGATAAAAATACAGATGGTTCAATCCTTCTTTCAACGGCACATTTTGGCTTATTGCCTGGGCAAATAGAAAACGATGTTTTACAAATTGCACAAGCCCTTCCGGGAGTTGAAAGTGTGGATGAAACCATTTCAAATATCAACATTCGCGGTGGGATGCACGATGAAAACTTGCTGCTTTGGGACGATATAAAAATGTACCAAAGCGGGCATTTCTTCGGACTTATTTCAGCGTTTAACCCAGATCTTACCAAAAGGGTAACACTGTATAAAAACGGCACCAACATTCGTTATGGCGAAGGGGTTTCGGGTGTGCTAGATATGCGTTCACAAAATACAGTTTCATCAAAAACCGAAGCGGGAATCGGCTTCAATTTAATAAACGGAAGCGGATTTTTGGATATTCCAATTTCTGAAAAAGCAAGCCTTCAAGTTGCGGGAAGAAAATCCATAAGCGAAGTTTGGGAATCGCCAATTTATAAAAATTACACCCAACGAATTTTTCAAGATAGCGAAATAAACAAGGCTGAAAGCACCCAAAACAACATAGGTATTAGCACAGATGAAGATTTTAGTTTTTACGATTTCGGCACCAAATTGCTGTGGGATTTTTCAGAAAAAGATAAAATTCGTTTTAACTTTTTAACCATCGATAATTCACTCGATTTTACTGAAACTTTAGCAATAAACTCGCAGTCTAAAACCAGTAAATTAGACCAACGCAGCTTGCTTGGCGGCGTTTCTTGGAATCGCTCGTGGAACGATAAATTTGAAACCACGATTTTAAGTTACGGCACCTATTATTTACTGGACGCAATTAACCGCGATATTTTTACTACTCAGGAACAAATTCAAAGAAACGAAGTCTTGGAAACAGGCGTTAAACTTGACGCGAACATGCTACTTTCTGAAAATCTAAAACTTCAAACTGGCTATCACTTTTCGGAAGTTGGCATTGCAAATACGCAAGATGTTAACCTGCCACGCTTTCGTAATTACGAAAAAGATGTATTGCGAACACACACACTTTTCGCTGGAATAAATTACCATTCAAAAAACCGAAAGACCTTTGTGGTTGCGGGTTTACGGGGGAATTATTTCGATAAATTTGAAGAAATTTTAATCGAACCTCGATTTAGCTTACATCAAAAATTCTTAAACGGTTTCGCTATTGAAGTTTTGGGTGAGTTTAAAAGCCAAAGCGCAACGCAAAGAGTCGATTTTGAAAGCGATTTTCTGGGCATCGAAAAAAGACGCTGGATTTTAGCCGACGAAGAAAACACGCCAATTTTAAAAAGCAAACAAGCTTCGGCAGGATTGGTTTACAGCAGGAATGGACTATTTTTAAATGCTGAAGGATTTTATAAAGTCGTGGAAGATATAAACAGTGCGAACCAAGGATTTCAAAATCAATTTCGATTTACAAAAGCAATTGGAAATTACACGGTGAAAGGCGCCGAATTTATAATCAATAAAAAATCGAAAACATTTAGTGCGTGGGCAAGTTATGTGTTCAGTAAAAACGATTATGAATTTATAACGCTCGTACCACCAACCTTCCCGAATAATTTAGATATGCAGCATGCCGCAACGCTAGCGGGAAGCTATTCGTGGGATGCTTTAAAAATTGCATTGGGATTAAATTGGCACAGCGGAAAACCTTACACCACTCCCCTAAAAGATGCTGAAACCACAACCGACGGCGGTTTAACCACAATCCAATACAACCCTCCTAATAATGAGCGACTGCCAAATTATTTTAGAACAGATTTCTCTGCAGAGTATCTCTGGAAATTATCGCCAACCATTGATGCGAAAATTAACATTGCGCTTTTAAACATTCTGAATGCCGAAAATACTGTAAACATTCGGTATGCGATAATTCGAGATGAAAACAACGAAGTTTCAGTAAATAAAGTAGAAGAAATTTCCTTGGGAATTACGCCCAACTTTTCGTTTCAGGTTTTGTTTTAAGAAGTGGTGAGTGGTGAGTGGTGAGTGGTGAGTGGTGAGTGGTGAGTGGTGAGTGGGAAAAAAACATAAAACTCTGCGCCTTTGCGTGCAAAATTTCTCTCGCAAAGGCGCCAAGTCGTAAAGAAAAAATCTACATTCGCTCCGGAACCTCGATTCCTAACAGTGCGAAAGCACTTTTTATAACCTCAGCAACCGCTGCCGAAAGCTGTACTCGGAAAGCCTTTTCTGTTTTATTATCCGTTGCCAAGATTGGTACGTTTTGGTAAAAGCTGTTGAATTCTTTAACCAAATCATACGTATAATTTGCAATCAAAGCTGGACTGTAATTAGCTGCTGCCAACTGAATAGTTTCAGGGTATTGTTGAATAATCTTTAAAAGTTCTTTTTCCTTTGGATGCATTTTGATTCCTTCACCGAAAGAGGTTTCGACTGCGCTCAACCTGACATCATCAGCTTTTCGGAGAATTGACTGAATCCGTGCATAAGTATATTGAATAAAAGGACCTGTGTTTCCTTGAAAATCTACGCTTTCTTCTGGGTTAAAAAGAATCCGTTTTTTTGGATCAACTTTTAATATATAATATTTTAAAGCTCCTAAGCCAATCATTCGGTAAAGTGCTTCTTTTTCTTCTTCCGAAAAATCATCAATCTTTCCAAGTTCTTCCGAAATGGTTCTTGCCGTATTGGTCATTTGAGCAATTAAATCATCGGCATCTACCACGGTTCCTTCGCGGCTTTTCATTTTGCCCGAAGGAAGATCCACCATTCCGTAACTTAAGTGAAATAGGTTTTCAGCCCAAGAATAACCAAGTTTTTTCAGGATTAAAAACAAGACCTTAAAGTGGTAATCCTGTTCGTTTCCAACGGTGTAAATCATACCGCCAACATCGGGATGATCTTTTACGCGCTGCACGGCGGTACCAAGATCCTGCGTCATATAAACTGCAGTGCCATCACTGCGCAAAACCAGCTTTTCGTCTAGGCCTTCTTCGGTTAAATCGCACCAAACCGAGCCATCGTCTTTCATAAAGAAAACATCGTTTTTTATGCCTTCTTCAATAATATCCTTTCCTAAAAGGTAGGTGTCGCTTTCGTAATAATAAAAGTCAAAATTTACACCGATAGACTTATAAGTTTCCTCAAAACCGCTATAAACCCAGCCGTTCATTTTGTTCCAAAGCGCTACGGTTTGTTCATCGCCGGCTTCCCATTTGCGAAGCATTTCTTGGGCTTCAAGAATAAGTGGCGCTTGCGCTTTTGCTTCTTCTTCGGTTTTACCTTCAGCTTTTAAAGTTTCGATTTGCTTTTTATATTCCTGATCGAATTTTACGTAATAATTACCAACGAGCTTATCGCCTTTTAAATCGGCATCGGCAGGGGTTTCGCCATTTCCAAACTTTTTCCAAGCGAGCATACTTTTACAAATATGTATGCCCCGGTCGTTTATAATTTGGGTTTTATACACTTTTTTACCCGCAGCCTTTTCAATTTCAGAAACTGAATAACCCAGCAACACATTTCGAACGTGCCCTAAATGAAGTGGTTTATTAGTGTTTGGCGAAGAGTACTCAACCATTAAAGCTTCTTTTCCCTGCGGCACTTTTCCGAAGGAAGAAAAATCCGCAACGGAACTGAAAAAGTTTAAGTAATACGCATCGCTTAAAACAATGTTTAAAAAACCTTGAACCACATTAAATTTTTCAATTTCTGTAACGTTTTCAACCAAATAGTTTCCAATGGCTTCACCAATTTGCACTGGATTTCCTTTTACCACCCGCAACATAGGGAACACAACAGCAGTAATATCGCCCTCAAAATCTTTGCGCGTAGGTTGCAATTCTACCGATTCAAGTTTAGCGCCGTACAGTTTTTCTACCGCTGTTTTAATTTGATTGTCTAACGTTTGTTGAAGTGTCATTACTATAGTTTTTTAATATGGCGAATTGGGTTGTCCAGGTTTCAGAAATTTTGGCAAAGATACACGTTTTTAAATTTGAAGGATTTAGGAATGGGTGAACTTTATACGAAAAAAATATAGTGCAAATCGCAGCTAATTATTTTGAAAACATCGTAAAATCATCACATTTTCAACAACTGCATTTAAACTTTTGATAACATAATGGTAATCTCAAAATTGAAAAACCGCGCTTCCTTTGTTTAAAAAACTATGGATATATTTTTATACGTATTTGCGGCACTTTTTTCAGTAATAAACCCTTTGGGGACGGTGCCTGTTTTTGTAGGATTAACGAGTGATGAAAATCCTGAGGAACGAAACAAAACTTCACTTTTAACCACCGTTAATGTTGCTGTTATTTTAATAATTTCCTTTTTTGCAGGAACTTATTTGCTGGATTTCTTCGGAATAAGTTTAAATGCATTGCGTATTGCAGGTGGAATGATAATAGTTACTTCGGGCTTTGCGCTGCTCACGGGAACTTTTTCAAAACACAAGGGAATGAAAAACAAGCGGGTGCGAAAAGATTTAGACAAACGAGAAAAATTTTCATTAACACCGCTAGCAATTCCAATGCTCGCAGGCCCTGGATCAATTTCACTATTAATTACTTTTAATCAGAAATACCAAGCAACCAACGAAATTGTATTTGTAATTTTAGCCGTATTAGCGGTTGGTTTAGCCACTTTTCTAATTTTGCGAAGCTCTCATTATATCAGTAAGTTTTTAGGTGCTTCCGGTATTAATGCAATTTCCAGAATTGTTGGGTTTATTGTAATAGCAATAGGTATAGAATATATTAGCGCCGCCGTTATTTCTATCTTAAAAACGATACATATTTAATTCCGATTTTTAAGCAATGCGCCCGCCACCAAAGCCAAAACCCCAATGCCGATCATCCCTAAAGTTTGATTTGTTAATCCCTCTTTGGCATTGACTTCCAAAGGACCAATATCCAGTACTTGCTGCGGCACGAATGCATTGTAAAGTCCAAATACAATTAAAACAATTCCTACTATTAGCAAGACAACTTTTAAGATTTTCATCGAATTAAAA
The DNA here is from genome assembly GCF_029814825.1 of Aequorivita marisscotiae. Taxonomy (NCBI): domain Bacteria; kingdom Pseudomonadati; phylum Bacteroidota; class Flavobacteriia; order Flavobacteriales; family Flavobacteriaceae; genus Aequorivita; species Aequorivita marisscotiae. The sequence continues at coordinate 462,592 of NZ_CP122379.1, forward strand.
TTTTACTGGTTGAAGTTTTAAAGATACCGCTTTGAAAAATATAGCAGGCTATTTGTTAACGGGTTTTTAACTGATGTTTAATTATATTACTTTATCTTTAAACAAATTATAAAGTATTGAAAATTTTACTCACTGGCGCCAATGGCTATATTGGCATGCGATTGTTACCCGAACTACTTGAAAACGGACACGAAGTGGTATGTGCAGTTCGCGATAAAAATAGATTGCCCTTAGACCCTAAAACCACCGAGCGAATAAGCGTGGTTGAAGTAGATTTTGCCGAAGAGGTACAAACCGATTCCTTCCCAACAGACATAGATGCGGCTTATTATTTAATACATTCTATGAGCGGCTCCACCACAAATTTTGACGAAATGGAAGCCCGTTCGGCCGAAAATTTCAACAAATACATGGCGGTAACGTCGGTTAAACAGGTAATTTATTTAAGCGGAATTGTAAATCAGGAAGAATTATCAAAACATCTTTCTTCCCGAAAAAAGGTTGAAGAAATTTTATACAAGGGCAACTATAATCTTACGGTGCTTCGAGCGGGAATTGTAGTAGGTAGCGGCAGTTCTTCTTTTGAAATAATAAGAGATTTATGCGAAAAATTACCAATAATGATTGCGCCCAAGTGGTTAAAAACAAAAATCCAGCCCATTGCAATTCGCGATGTGATTGCCTTCCTGTATGGGGTTTTAAATAACGAAAAATGCTATAATGAATCGTTTGATGTTGGCGGACCCGATGTTTTAACATACCGGGAAATGTTAGAAAAATATTCTAAAATTCGCGGATTAAAACTTTGGATTATTCCCGTACCCGTTATGTCGCCACGACTATCATCGTATTGGCTTTATTTTGTTACCTCTACTTCATATAAACTTGCTGTAAACCTTGTAGATAGTATGAAGATGGAAGTTGTTACCCGAGACAATAAACTTCAAAAAATATTGAATATTCAACCAATTTCATACGAAGAAGCAATTAAAAATGCATTTATAAAAATTGAACAAAATTTGGTTATCTCTAGTTGGAAAGATTCGTTGACCGCCGGGAGGATTTCGAATTTAAAGGAATACATTCAAGTGCCAAAATACGGCTGTTTAAAAGATGAACAAATTATTAAAGTAACTGATCCGGAAAACGCTTTAAATAATATTTGGGCAATTGGGGGAACCCAAGGATGGTATTATGCTAATTCGCTTTGGAGAATACGTGGTTTTATCGACAAACTTTTTGGGGGAGTGGGTTTACGGCGTGGCAGAACGCATCCCGATAAAATTTACACTGGTGATGTTTTAGATTTTTGGCGCGTATTGTATGCCGATAGAGAAAACAAACGTTTGCTCCTTTTTGCCGAAATGAAGCTCCCGGGAGAAGCCTGGTTAGAATTCTGCATTAACGAAGAAAACAACCTAATACAAACCGCCACTTTTAGACCCAAAGGTTTGTGGGGCCGCCTATATTGGTATTTAATGCTGCCCTTCCACTATTTTATTTTTGGGGGAATGATAAAAAATATCGCAAAAGGAAATTACGTTTCTAAACCAGATTAAGCTTTTGGCAAAAACACTTCGGCCATCATACAACGGGCGCTTCCGCCGCCGCAGGTTTCAATGGTTGTAAGGTCGCTGCTTAGTATTTGGCAGTGTTTTTCAATAGTAGTTATTTGCTGTTTGGTTAAACTATTGTGAGCAGCAGAACTCATTACCAAATACTTTTTGTCCTTTCCCTGAACTTGAAGCATATTGCCTGCAAAATGGTGCATTTGAGCTTCGGTAATTGGAATAATCTCTTTTCCGTCCTTTTTTAAATGCTTTACTACATTTTTCTTTTCAACAGCATCGTCAATACTGTCCAAACAAATAACGCAGAATTTTTCTGCCAAACACATCATTACATTCGTGTGATAAATTGGCACACGATTTCCATCAACAGTTTGGTTCGCGGTAAATATTACAGGGAAATATTCAAAATCTTCACAAAACTCAATAAGCAGCTCCTCATCGGCGCGTGCGGAAAGTGCGCAATAAGCTTTATGGTTTACGCGGTCCAGCAATAAACTTCCCGTGCCTTCCAGAAACAGGCCTTCATCTTCGGCAGATGTATAATCGTAGATAGTGTTGATTTTAAAACCTTCATCTTCCAATCGGATTAAAATTTCTTCGCGTCTTTCTCGCCTACGGTTTTCGGCAAACATTGGATACAAACCTATATCGCCATTTTCGTGAAAACTAATCCAATTATTCGGAAAAATTGAATCTGGCGTATCCATACGTAAATCGTCATTTTCAACAATAACTTGCACACCTACCGCTCGCAGTTTTTCAACAAAAGCATCAAATTCCTTCTGAGCTTTGGTATTTATTTCAGCATTTTTGAGCGCTATGTCTTCTTGAAAAAAATTATTCACCGCCGTTTGCTCATTCATACGAAAAGCTACCGGGCGTATCATTACGATTGTATCTGTTATTTGTCTTGCCAATTCATGAAATTTTAGGCTGCAAATTTACAGGAATTTCTTTCTGAAAAAATGCTTTAAACAGGAATATTAATTTTGATTTTTACAATTGAATTATTTTAAACCGAAATAGAAAAGATTAGTACAGATTTCTTGCACGATACCTCCGTTTCTGATCTATTTATAGAGAGAGAAATTTAATTTAGGCACTTAAAAAATGATCGTCGTTATTTAAGAAATTGCTGTATTTTAAAAGAAGTGTTTTATAATACTTGTCTTGAAGCTGCCCACTTTTAAGGCATCCTGCGAGGGTTTCCTCTAAACTGGTATAAGAGAGTGTGTCTGCCACGGCATCTTTCATATTAAATAACCGAACAGGACTTGTAGTTAACGGTTTGGAATTCCAAATGGAAATTAATTTTTTGCCATAATCAACTGTCACCCTTACCGCACCAAACGAAAACAATAACAACTCTTTGTGCAATTCCTGAAATTCAGAGTTTGGGCAAAGCTCGTCCATACAACTTATTGCCACGAGCCGCCGCATTTCCTTTTGTACAAATTGTGAGTTAGTATCCATTTCCAAAATTAGTTATCTTGAAGATACTTAATTTTGGCGTTTGATTGTTCTTTGAAGTTGCACTTTAGCGTGAGTTTAACTCACAAAGCAGGGCATCGTTAAATAAATTAAGAATTGGTTTTTAATTCGCTTCTTGAAGTCCTTGGCTGTCCCAATTTAAAAATCCACCTTCCATATCGTAGATTTCCTTAAAACCCATTTCTTTCATAATCTGGGCTGCCCGGGCACTTCTTTTTCCGCTTCGGCAGTATAGATAAACAGGTTCGTCTTTGTCTAACTTGGCTACTTTTTCCTTAAAATCATCGTCAGTAACACAAATATTTTGCGCTGTTTCTAAGTGATCTTCGCCATATTCCTCCTTGGTACGCACATCTATCAATTGCAAATTTTTGCTATTGCTAACTGCATCATATACTTCTTGAGGCGATATTACTTCAATACCATTTTGCGTATTGTTGTCTTTGCAAGCTGTGGTAAAAAGAAGCATCGCTAATCCAAAAACAAAAATTATCTTTTTCATAATATACTCAGATTTAATTATTTATTTCACCATTCCACTCCATAATTCCGCCCTTGAGATTATAGGCATTTTTTACGCCAACAGAATTCAGCAACATACAAGCTTGTCCGCTTCTACCACCCGAACGGCAGTAAACGTAGTAGCTTTTGTTGGGGTCTAATTCTTTAATCTTTTTTATAAATTCAGCACTATTATGAATATCCAATTGCAATGCCCCCGGAATGTAACCTTCCTCAAATTCGGCATCGGTACGCACATCCAAAATTACTGCGTTTTCGTCATTTTCGCACTGCTCGCACCATTGTTCTTGAGTTAAATCTGCCATATTTTAAATTTTTTAGCAAAAATAAGGAATCAAATATGAAGCGAAACTTAATTTCAAAAAATTATTATCATATTGTGAAATTTCAAGAAAAACCTTTTTATATTTGAACCCGAAACAATGAACACATTTACACAAAATATTTGGTGGTGGAAAAACTTACGGCAAATCTCGTGAGCGGAACACCTATGGTATAAAAATATACGAAAAGGCTTGTCAATCACGACAAGCCTTTTTTCATGCCCGCAACAGCCGACAATTCTCAAAATATAGTATTCTAAAAATGAAATATAACTTAAAAACACATTCAAAAAAACTATTGGCAGACACCCTCACGCCGGTTTCGGTGTATTTACGGTTACGCGATAAATTCCCGAACAGCCTACTTTTGGAAAGTAGCGATTACCACGCCAACGACAATAGTTTTAGCTATATCTGTTTCAATCCAATCGCATCAATTAAAGTTGAAAATGAAACCATAACACAAAAATTTCCGGATGGAAAATCAACCTGCATAGCTGTCTCCCCCATGGGGGGAGATGCCCAACGGGCAGAGGGAGACAAGGGGGACCGAGGGGATACTGTTCCAAAAATTTTAGACGAATTTGCCTCCTCTTTTTCAATAAAATATGTTGAGCCTTCCCCTCTTCGAGGGGATCGAGGGGGAGCTGGTCTTTTCGGCTTTATGGCCTTTGATGCCGTACGCTATTTTGAGGATATTTCGCTTTCAAAAAAAGAAGAAAATCTCGGAATGCCAGATCTGTATTACGCCGTTTACCAAAACATCATTGCGATAAACCATTTTAATAACGAAGCCTACATTTTTGCACATTGTTACAATTCCGAAAATAACATTGCGCAGATTGAACAGATTTTAAAGTCGAAGAATTTTGCCGAGTTTCCTTTTAAAAGAAATGGTCCGCGAAGTACAAATCTAAACGATGAAGATTTTAAAGATTTAGTGCGAAAATGTAAGGAGCATTGCCAACGCGGCGATGTATTTCAAATTGTGCCCAGCAAACGTTTTTCGCAGCAATTTACAGGTGATGAATTCAATGTTTACAGAGCTTTGCGAAGTGTAAACCCTTCCCCCTATCTTTTTTATTTCGACTACGGAAATTTTAAAATCTTTGGAAGTTCGCCCGAAGCACAATTGGTCGTAAAAGGAAATACAGCAGAAATTCATCCAATCGCAGGCACCTTCAAACGCACTGGGAACGATGAGCAGGATGCCGAGCTCGCCAAAAAACTTTCTGAGGACAAAAAGGAAAACAGCGAACACGTAATGCTCGTAGATCTGGCGCGAAACGATTTAAGCCGGCACGGTAGCGATGTTAACGTAGAAACCTACAGAGAGGTTCAATTTTTTTCGCACGTTATTCATTTGGTCAGCAAAGTTACGGCAACAAAAAATCCTGAAACTTCAACTATGCAGATTGTTGCAGACACTTTTCCAGCAGGAACTTTAAGCGGCGCCCCCAAACACAAAGCCCTGCAATTGCTGGAAAAATACGAAAACAGAAGTCGCGAATTTTACGGCGGCGCTATCGGTTTTATGGACTTTAGCGGTAATTTTAACCACGCAATAATCATCCGTTCCTTTGTGAGCAAAAACCATACATTGCATTATCAAGCGGGCGCTGGTGTAGTTTCAGAAAGCAATGAAGAAAATGAATTACAGGAAGTTTATAATAAACTCGGTGCTTTAACGAAAGCCCTTGAATTAGCAGAGAAAATAGCCCCCTAACCCCCGAAGGGGAAATTTAAACCCAATATAAATGAAAAGTAAAATGTTAAATAAAAAACCAAAACAAGCTCCCTTTCCCTTTGGGGAAGGGCTGGGGATGGGGATGAAAATATTAGTAATAGACAATTATGACAGTTTTGTTTACAATCTCGTCCATTATTTAGAAGAATTGGATTGCGAGGTTACTGTAAAACGAAACGATAAATTCACTTTGGAAGAAGTTGAAAATTACGATAAAATTTTGCTTTCCCCCGGTCCGGGTATTCCGGATGAAGCAGGTTTACTGAAGGAAGTGATTCAAAAATACGCAACCTCAAAACCAATTTTCGGCGTGTGTTTGGGGCAACAAGCAATCGGGGAAGTGTTCGGCGGGAAATTGGAAAACTTGAGCCAAGTTTTTCACGGTGTTGCAACAAAAGCAACAATAATTTCAGAAAACGAACCGCTTTTTAAGGGAATTGAAAAAGATTTTGAAATAGGTCGTTACCACAGTTGGGTGGTTTCCAAAGAAGATTTTCCGGAGGTTTTGGAAATTACCTCCGTAGATGAAAACGGACAGATAATGTCGCTCAGACATAAATTTTACAACGTATGCGGCGTGCAATTTCATCCCGAAAGTGTATTGACACCAATGGGAAAAATGATCGTTAAAAATTGGGTAGAAAGCTGAAAAAGTAGTGTTCAGTGTTCAGTAGTAGTATTCAGTAAAAACTTGGTGCCTTTGCGCCTTTGCGAGGAAAAAAATGAAACAAATTCTAGACAGATTAATAAACCACGAGCAACTTTCAAAAGAAGAAGCGCGTACTGTGTTGGTAAACATTTCCGAAGGAAAATACAACCAAAGTCAAATTGCCGCATTTTTGACAGTATATATGATGCGAAACGTGAGTTTGGAAGAATTGGAAGGATTCCGCGATGCGTTATTAGACCTGTGTTTGGCGGTAGATTTTAGCGAATACAACACTATAGATTTGTGCGGCACGGGCGGCGATGGAAAGAATACTTTTAATATTTCAACTTTGGCATCGTTTGTTACGGCGGGCGCTGGAATAAAAGTCGCCAAGCATGGCAATTACGGAGTTTCTTCCGTAAGCGGCAGTAGCAATGTGATGGAAGCATTGGGAATAAGATTCAGTAATAATAGAGACTTTTTAAAACGAAGTTTGGACGAGGCCGGAATTTGTGTTTTGCACGCTCCCCTCTTTCACCCTGCAATGAAAAATGTAGCGCCAATTAGAAGGGAATTGGGTGTAAAAACCTTTTTCAATATGCTCGGACCAATGGTAAATCCTGCATTTCCAAACAATCAATTGGTGGGGGTTTTCAATTTGGAATTGGCGCGGATGTACGGGTATCTCTATCAAAAAAGTGAAAAAAAATTCGCAGTGCTGAACGCAACGGACGGTTATGATGAAATTTCACTTACGGGCCCCGTAAAGGTTATTTCGAAAAATTCAGAAAACATGTTGAATGCCGAGGAATTTGGCGTGAAAAAAATTCGCGAATCTGAAATATTCGGTGGTGAAACGGTAAAAGCTTCCGCCGAAATATTTTTGGATATTTTAAACGGAAAAGGCTCCGAAGCACAAAATAACGTGGTTTGCGCAAATGCTGGAATGGCCATTTCAGTAGTTGAAGATTGCACTGTTAAAGAAGGTTTTGAAAAAGCGACGGAATCTTTACAAGCTAGAAAAGCATTGCAATCATTTAAAAAATTACAACAACTATCGGAAAGATGAATTGGGAGTGACGAGTTACGAGCGACGAGCGACGAGTTACGAGCGACGAGTTACGAGTGACGAGCGACGAATCACGAATTAACGATTAACGATTAACGATTAACGATTAACGATTAACGATTAACGATTAACGAAAAATGAACATTTTAAATACCATAACTGCTTATAAACGCAAGGAAGTTTCCGCAAAAAAAGAAGCTATTCCTACAAGATTATTGGAGAAATTTCCACTTTTCGCCAAAGAAACAAAATCATTAGCAGAGGCGTTACGCAATTCTACAACCGGAATTATTGCAGAGCACAAACGCCGCTCGCCCAGTAAATCTGTCATTAACGACAAGGTACTGTTGCCCGAAGTAGTTTTAGGTTATGAAAATGCTGGGGCTAAAGGAGTTTCAGTTTTAACCGATTCTAACTTTTTTGGTGGCTCATTAGATGATCTTTTGGTAGCCGAAAAAACGATTTCCATCCCAATACTACGGAAAGAATTCATCATTGACCCCTATCAAATTTACGAATCGAAAGCATACGGCGCAGATGCCATTTTATTAATTGCGGCGTGTCTTTCGGCAGAAGAATTAAAACAGTTTTCGCATTTGGCAAAAAGTTTAAAACTCGATGTATTATTAGAAGTCCATAATCTGGAGGAACTTCAAAAATCAATGTTGCCAAATGTAGATATGATTGGCGTTAACAATAGAAATTTAAAAAATTTTAAGGTAAGTATAGATATCAGCAAAAAGCTTTCCAAAGAAATTCCGAATGATTTTGTGAAAATTTCCGAAAGCGGAATTAGCGATGTGGAAACTATAAAAGAATTGAGAACCTTTGGTTACGAAGGGTTTTTAATTGGTGAAAATTTTATGAAGACGGAAAATCCCGGAGAAACCGCAAAACAATTTATTGAAAAACTGAGATGAAGCCATTGCTAAAAATTTGTGGAATGAAACACAACATCGCCGAAGTTGCCAAACTTCAGCCAGATTATTTGGGTTTTATTTTTTATGAAAAGAGTCCGCGGTATTTTGATGGTGAAGAAATTCCACAGCTTCCCGAAGGCGTTAAAAAGGTTGGCGTTTTCGTGGATGCTACAATAGATGAAATTCTCACAACTTTTGAAAAATACAATTTGGATGTTATTCAACTTCATGGCAATGAAACAAAGGAATTTGTGCTAACCCTAAATATGTATTTGCGGTTAAAGTTTTGGGATGGATATGAAGTTTGGAAAGTCTTTCCCGTTGACGATTCTTTCGATTTTTCCGATACACGTGATTTTGTAAAAAAAGTAGATGCTTTTTTATTCGATACAAAAGGTCATAATCACGGTGGCAATGGAAAAACTTTTAATTGGGAGATTTTGAAAAATTACAAATATAAAACACCCTTCATTTTAAGTGGCGGCATAGGTTTGGAAGAAATTGAAAATTTAAAAAAACTATTAAAAACAAACCTGCCAATTTATGCGATTGACGTAAATAGCAAATTTGAAATCGAGCCAGGAATGAAGGACGTTTCAACTTTAAAGAAGTTCATGGACGTTTTAAACCACGACTGAGGAAACCACGAACTACGACTAAAAAAAGCGATGAATACTGAATATTGAATACTGAAAATATGAATTATAATGTAAACGAAAAAGGCTATTACGGGGAGTTTGGTGGAGCGTATATTCCCGAAATGCTGTATCCAAATGTGGAGGAATTACGACAAAAGTATTTAAAGGTAATGGGTGAGGAATCCTTTCAAAAAGAATTCCACCAATTGCTGAAAGACTACGTGGGGCGCCCTACACCGTTGTATTTTGCAAAGCGGCTTTCAGAAAAATACAACACAAAAATCTATTTAAAACGCGAAGATCTCTGCCACACGGGAGCGCACAAAGTAAACAACACTATTGGCCAGATTTTGATGGCAAAACGATTGGGCAAAACCCGGATTATTGCCGAAACCGGCGCCGGGCAGCACGGCGTTGCGACCGCAACAGTTTGTGCTTTAATGGGCTTGGAATGTATTGTTTTTATGGGTGAAATCGATATAAAACGTCAAGCGCCAAACGTGGCCCGTATGAAAATGCTGGGCGCAAAAGTTGTACCAGCCACAAGTGGAAGCAAAACTTTGAAAGACGCCACCAATGAAGCAATTCGAGATTGGATCAACAATCCGGTTAATACACATTATATTATAGGTAGTGTTGTTGGCCCGCACCCATATCCTGATATGGTAGCCCGTTTTCAAAGTGTGATTTCAGAGGAAATAAAAACTCAACTCAACGAAAAAGAAAGCCGTGAAAACCCAGATTTTGTAGTGGCTTGTGTGGGTGGTGGCAGTAATGCCGCAGGAGCATTTTATCATTATTTAAACAAACCTGAAGTAGGAATCATCGCTGTAGAAGCAGCCGGAAAAGGAATTGATAGTGGCGAAAGCGCGGCAACTTCAGCTTTGGGAAAAGTGGGGATTATCCACGGGAGCAAAACGCTTTTAATGCAAACACCGGACGGACAAATTACAGAGCCATACTCTATCTCGGCTGGTTTGGACTATCCCGGTGTAGGCCCCATGCACGCCCATCTTTTTGCTAGCGGCCGCGGCGAGTTTATTTCCATAACAGATAACAAAGCGATGGAGGCCGGAATGGAACTTTGCAAATTGGAAGGCATTATTCCCGCCATTGAAAGTAGTCATGCATTGGCAATTTTTGAAACCCGAAAATTTAAAAAAGACGAAGTGGTTGTCGTGAATTTAAGCGGCCGTGGCGATAAGGATTTGGATACTTACATTAAGCATTTTGATTTATAAAACCGTTGTCCGGTGGAGCGCAATTGAGACCCACTTTTGTGCAAATGGACATTTAGTTCTCGACTTTAATTTATACTCAGCAGGTCGAAGGACTCGAACAGACAAAAAATAATAATATGAACAGAATTCAACAAAAACTTTCAGAGAACAAAAAACTACTTTCTATTTACTTCACCGCAGGTTATCCAAAATTGGATGACACGGTTGAAATAATACAAGAATTGGAAAAATCCAGCGTAGATTTTATTGAAATCGGATTACCTTTCAGCGACCCTTTGGCCGACGGACCCACCATTCAAGTGAGTTCGCAGCTTGCATTAAAAAATGGAATGACCACCCAAGTGCTTTTTCAGCAACTGAAGGACATTCGCAAAACAGTTACAATTCCATTAATTATTATGGGGTATTTTAATCCCCTGCTTCAATTTGGCGTTGAAAATTTCTGTAAAAAATGTGCCGAAATCGGTATTGACGGCTTAATTCTGCCCGATTTACCTTTGGCAGAATATCAAGAACACTATGCCGAAATCTTCAAAAAACATGGGCTTTTGAACATATTTTTAATCACACCCCAAACTTCCGAAGCGCGTATTAAACAAATAGATGCCGCTTCCGAAGGTTTTATTTATATGGTGAGCAGCGCCAGCGTTACGGGCAATTCTTCCGGTTTTGGAGCTGCGCAGGAAAATTATTTTAAAAGAATTGAATTACTACAACTTAAAAATCCACAGATTGTAGGATTCGGAATAAACAATTCAGAAACGTTTCAGCAGGCTACAAAATATTCAAGAGGAGCAATTATTGGCAGTGCCTTTATAAAAATGCTGTCCGAAAAAGGATTGGAAGGCATCTCTAACTTTGTAGGTTCAATTAGAGAGGTTTAACCAATTTTTAGCAAGCATTTAGCACATTTTATGATATATAATCTGTAGTTTGGTAATCTATTTAAATTAAAAGACAAGATTATGGAAAAGAAATTTGAAAGAAAGACAGAACAAAAAAATCCTACTAACCCTACAGGTAACACGAATCAAAAGACCAATAAATTTGATATTGACGAGAAAACCATTAAAAAGCAACAAAATAAAAAATAACGGATTTCCTTTCTAAAGGAAGTGCATTAAAAACTTTATAATGGGAAAAGGCGATAAAAAAACAAAACGCGGAAAGATTAATATAGGCTCGCATGGAAAATTGCGTCCAAAACGCAAAAAATTCAATGTTAGACCAATGCCTACAGAGGATGCGCAAAAAAAAGAAACTTAAAATAAATTGATTTTCGTTTTAAGTTGAATTGAAAAGATTTTTGAGAACAGAGTTTAGTTCTTAAAAATCTTTTCTTTTTTAATTGATTCCAGCGAAGACACATCGAAATACTATCTTTGCAACTTAATTATACCTATTTAAATGAAGCAACCCGTTTCTGGATTTTCAAAGAAAACCAAAGCCGAAAAAATTGATTGGCTCGCAAGTAATTATCTGCAAGACAATCCTTCGGCCATTGATATTTTAAAAAAATATTGGAACGAAGATGCACAACTGCAGCAACTTCACGACGATTTTATTGAAAATACACTCTCCAATTACTATTTACCTTTTGGCATTGCGCCCAATTTTTTAATCAATCAAAAATTATACGCTTTACCCATGGTTACCGAAGAAAGTTCGGTAGTGGCTGCCGCCAGTAATGCTGCCAAATTTTGGTTGGAACGCGGCGGATTTGAGGCAGAAGTAATTTCAACAGAAAAAAATGGGCAAATTCACTTTAACTTCTTTGGAAACGAAAAGGATATTGAAGCATTTTTTGAAGTAGTAAAACCAAAACTTCGCAATAGCATTCAATCTATCGAAAAGAATATGAAGGCCCGTGGCGGAGGGCTTTTAGAGCTTTCACTGGTAGATAAATCGCACATTTTAGAAGGGTATTTTCACATACACGCTACATTTGAAACACTTGACGCCATGGGCGCCAATTTTATAAATAGCTGCTTGGAACAAATGGCCACTGTTTTTGAAGAAGAAGCCAAAAGTTTTGAAAAATTTCAAAAAGAAAAAATGTATCCAGAAGTAGTTATGAGTATTCTCTCTAACTATGTTCCCGAATGTTTGGTTCGAGCCCAAGTGAGCTGCAGAGTTGACGAACTTACTCTAAAACATCACGACGGAAAACAGTTTGCCGAAAAATTTGTTCGCGCCATTGAAATCGCAAAAACCGAAACCCGACGGGCCGTTACGCACAATAAAGGAATAATGAACGGCGTGGACGCAGTAGTTTTAGCTACTGGAAACGATTTTCGGGCCGTGGAGGCCGGTGTGCACGCGTATGCCGCCCGAAATAGCTATTACGGAAGTTTAACTCACGCAAAAATAGAAGATGGCATTTTCACTTTTTGGATAGAATTACCGCTAGCAGTGGGCACCGTTGGGGGTTTAACATCGCTTCATCCTTTAACAAAACTTGCTTTTGAAATCCTTCAAAAACCCGATGCAAAGGAATTGATGAAAATTATTGCAGTGGCAGGACTCGCCCAAAACTTCGCCGCGATACGTTCGTTGGTTACCACGGGAATTCAAAAAGGACATATGAAAATGCATTTGATGAATATTTTAAATCAACTGCACGCCACAAAGGCGGAAAAGAAAGTAGCCATGGAATTTTTTATTGCTAATCCTGTTTCGCATAGTGCGGTGGTAGATTTTTTGGAAAAGCTGAGAAGTTGATGCCTTTGTTTGTTTGAATTTAATTTGAAAAAATGTTGTAATTTTATAAGCATGGATGTTAAGGCAAAAAAATTGGATTTGATTGAGTGGCTGTTACACCTTAAAGATGAAGCAACTATCGAAAAAATGTGTAAACTAAAAGAAAGTATTGATGGAGATTGGTATGATGAACTCCCCGACACAGCAAAAGCGTCCATCGAAAAAGGCAGACAAGATTATAAGGAAGGAAAAATCTTTACTTCGCAAGAGGTTAATCAACGTATAAAAAACAAATTTCCTTTTTTGAAATGAATTTAATTTGGACCGAAAATGCAGAAGAAACCTTTTACGAAATCCTACTGTACATTTCTACCGAATTTTCAGAACGCAACGCCCAAAAATTTTATGATGAATCCCATAAAATGCTGGAGAGAATAGCTTTGGAACCTTATTTATTTAGTGTGTCTGAAAAGAAATCTATCAGAAAAGCGGTAATACATAAATATACTACATTATTTTACTTCGTAGATACTGAGACAGATACCATCTATTTGTTTTCTTTTTTTGACACACGTCAAAATCCAAATAAAAAACCATAGAAATTAAACTTTTGAAAAAAACATTCCAAAGCAACGGAAAATTATTGCTCACGGGCGAATATGTGGTTCTCGATGGCGCAACGGCTTTGGCCATACCTACAAAATACGGGCAATCTTTAGAAGTTGAAGTTTCAGAAAGAAAAGGAGTCCATTGGCAAAGTTTTACTGAAAAAGGAGCTGTTTGGTTTGAAGGTTTTTTCGATGTAAAAAATTTTGAAACCCAAGATGCAGAAAGTGAAACCGCAAGTACCTTGGCAAAAATACTTCGTGAAGCACGAAATCTAAATCCTGATTTTCTTTTAAAATCTGAAGGAATTACAGTCAAAACCAAATTGGATTTTCCCCGAAATTGGGGTTTGGGCACTTCTTCAACCCTTATAAATAACATTGCACAATGGGCAAATGTGAACCCTTTTAAACTTTTAAAAAACAGCTTCGGCGGAAGTGGTTACGACATTGCCGCCGCACAAAGTGACGCCCCTATTTTATATGAATTGGAGAATGAAAATCCTAAATTTAAAACAATTCAACTTTCTTGGGATTTTAAAGATGCACTGTTTTTTGTGCATTTAAATCAAAAACAAGACAGTAAAGAAGGCATTTCACACTATAGAAATACTAGAGTTGACCGAAATACAATTCAGCAAATTTCGGAAATAAGCAATACGTTATTAACCTGCCCTTCCCTTTCAGACTTTGAAGATTTAATGAATGCCCACGAGGGAATTATTTCAGAAATTATAAAACTGCCCACAATTAAAGAGCACCTTTTTAATGATTATCCGCACACGATAAAGAGCTTGGGCGCTTGGGGCGGCGATTTTGTTTTGGTAACTGGAAGAGAAAAGGATATGGGTTATTTTAGAAAAAAGGGGTTTGATGTTATTCTTCCTTTTGAAGAAATGATTCTCTAAACAACTGAGTACAAACGCGATTTAAAAAAACTCGAAATAAAAGTTTGGGTTTTTAAATGGTGCCACCAACCCCGAAGTCTCGAGGGAACTAGAAACAAATCTTAAAATCAAAAAATCCCCAAACAAACCGTCTGGGGATTATGTGGTGCCTCCAACCCCGAAGCCTCGGGGGAACTAGAAACACAACGTAAAAACAAAAAATCCCCAAACAGACCGTCTGGGGATTATGTGGTGCCTCCAACCCCGAAGCCTCGGGGGAACTAGAAACACATCTTAAAACAAAAAATCCCCAAACAAACCGTCTGGGGATTATGTGGTGCCTCCAAGAATCGAACTAGGGACACACGGATTTTCAGTCCGTTGCTCTACCAACTGAGCTAAGGCACCATTATTGAGACGGCAAATATAAAGCTATTTTCGTTTTTGCAAAACATTATTTAAAAAAATAAATAAGAATTACACTTTCAATTTAATAGAGCCTTAACAATTTCTTCACAATGTGAGTTGTACTTTTATGGCCATATTTTAAAAAATGAATCTTGTAATTGATGTTGGTAATACCTTAGTAAAGCTTGGAGTGTTTGATTCTGACAGCCTTAAACACAAAAAGAGTTGTATAAAACCAGACTTTTTACCCACGCTCGAAGAAATTTATGAAAGTTTCCCCGCAATAAAACGCAGTATTGTTTCTTCGGTTTCTAATCTTTCAGAACATCAACTTTCAAAATTGAAACAGCTTTACAAAGTTTTAATTTTAAATCACGAAACCGAGGTTCCTTTTAAAAATAGTTATACCACACCGCAAACCTTGGGTATAGACCGAATTGCACTAGTGAGTGCCGCGGCGCATAAGCACAAAGAAAAAAATGTACTAATTATTGATGCGGGAACTTGCATAACGTACGATTTTTTAAATGACAAAAACGAATATCTCGGAGGGGCTATTTCACCTGGAATTACAATGCGTTATAAGTCGCTACATACGTTCACGGCAAAATTACCGTTATTGGAAGCAACTAGTACTAAATTAATAACGGGAAATAGCACGGTGAGCGCCATTCACTCCGGTGTGGTAAACGGAATGCTGTTTGAAATAGATGGATTTATTACTGCCTACAAAGAAAATTATGAGAATTTAACAGTTATTTTAACAGGAGGAGACGCACATTTTTTGCGTGATAGCATAAAAAATGACATCTTTGCCAACTCAAATTTTTTAATGGAGGGCTTGAACCACATTTTAGAATATAACAATCATTGATGTTTAGACAAATAATAGTCGGTTTATTTATACTTGTTTCAGGTGTAATTGTGGCCCAGGAAGGAACCACTTCTCCATATTCTTATTATGGTATCGGAACCTTGAAATTTCGCGGAACTTCAGAGAGCAGATCCATGGGTGGTTTGGGGATTTTTTCAGATAGTATTCACGTTAATCTTCAAAATCCGGCTTCGTACGCAGGTTTGCGCTTGGTTAACTTTTCAGTTGGTGGAAGTCATAAAGTTTCTACTCAGAAAAACAACGATAACAGCCAGAATACCTCTACTACCACTTTAGATTATATTTCAATGGGTATCCCGATGGGAAAGGTCGGGATGGGCTTTGGTGTTATTCCTTATACTTCAGTAGGCTATGATTTTTATTCTGATGTAGCCGACGGACGCACAGAATACTCCGGAACCGGCGGATTAAATAAAGCTTACCTTTCATTAGGCTATCAAATAATTCCGGAATTGAGCCTTGGTGTTGATGCAAATTATAATTTCGGTAAAATTGAAAATACAGCCATAACCCAAAAAAATGATGTTCAGTATGGCACTCGTAGTTTTAACCGTTCAGATATTTTAGGGTTCAGTTTTAATTTTGGCGTTCTGTATAAAAAAATGATTACTGAAAGCTTAGAGTTAACGGGCTCGGCAACTTATACCCCCGGCACTAGTTTTACATCGGAAAATTACAGAAGGATCGCCTCTGTTTCAATTACTCCAGTGGGAATATTTACGGTAGATGAGCGGGAGCTAACCGTTGCCGACACCGATTTTACCTTTCCATCGCAATTTAGTATTGGAGCTGGAATAGGAAAACCCAAACATTGGGCATTGGGTGCTGAATATACTAACCAGAAAACTAGTAATTTTACAAACCGCTCATTTAACATAGACAACGTAACCTACCAAGACGCATCTAAATTTCGTTTGGGAGGCTATTATATTCCAAATTACAATTCATTTGGAAACTACTTTCAGCGAGTGGTTTATCGCGCCGGAGCACGTTACGAGCAAACCGGCTTAAAGGTAAATGGGCAAGACATTAACGAGTTTGGCATATCTTTTGGAGTTGGTTTACCTGTTGGACGACTATTCTCTAATGTAAATCTAGGATTTGAAGTTGGAAAACGCGGAACCACAGATAATGGCTTAATTCAGGAAAACTTCTTTAATACCTTTTTAAGCTTCTCATTAAATGACCGATGGTTCGAAAAAAGACTATATGATTAATACCAATAACTTAAATACCATGAAAACAAAATTCCTTTTATTATTCTCAATTGCACTACTCACTTTTTCTGGATCATCTTTTGCCCAGGCTCCTGACGATTGTGCAATTTCGTTATCCTATTTCACCGAACCTGCCAAAATAAAAAACTATGAGGCTGCGCTTCCACATTACGAAAAACTAATAAAAGAATGTCCAGACTACAATCTTGCCATCTACCAATATGGCGTTAAAATGTTTGAATATTTTGTTGAAGAAAAAGGAGACAAAAGCAAAGTAACCGATTTAATCCAAGCATATAAATTGAGATTGGAGAATTTTCCGGAAAAAACGAAAGAAGGAGATGTACTTTCTACTATAGCGCAAATAAAATACGATTACGGTATTGGCTCCAAGCTCGAGCAATTTAACGCATTTGACGAAGCGTTTAAAAAACACCCTGAAGATTTCACCAGCGGAAAAAGTCTTTATACCTATTTCTCATTAGCGGTAGAACTTTATAACAACGGTGAGAAAACACTTCAGGAAATTTTTAATCTATACGACGTAGTAATAGATAAAATAGATGCTGAAAAAAACAACCTTGCTTCAAAATTCACTATTTTAATGAATAAAGAGGAAGCAGGCAACACCCTTACCAGCAAAGAAAAACGTGCAAAAGACGTTTACGAAAACAACTTGGGTGTATATACTACTGTTGAAAGCAGTGTTAATGGCACATTGGGTCAATTAGCAGATTGTAAAAATCTAGTTCCGTTTTACGAAAAAGATTTTGAAGAAAAAAAGAACGATATAGACTGGTTAAAATCTGCAAGTAACAGATTGGATGCCAAGGAATGTGAAACGCCATTGTCTAACAAGTTAGCAGTGCGTCTTCACGAATTGGAGCCAAGTTCTACTTCTGCTTATTTATTAGGAAAGCAAGCCGAAGCTGAAGGGAAAGCATCTAAAGCTTTAGAATACTTTAACCAAGCAGCTGATCTTGAAAAAGACAATTCAAAAAAATACAGAATTTATTATAGTATCGCAGAAAACTACCGCAAAAAAGGAAGTTATGGTACTGCAAGAAATTATTACAACAAGATGTTAGAGGTAAAACCATCTGCGGGTATTGCTTACTATAAAATAGGCGCTATGTACGCAGATAGCGCAAACAACTGCGGAAACACAGTTTTCGAAAAAAGAGCTATGTACTGGTTAGCAGCAGACATGATGGATAAAGCAGCTCGTGTAGATGGTTCTGTTGCAGGAAATGCTAGAGCAGCGGCATCGTCATACAGAGGGCGCGCCCCACAACCAAGCGATATTTTCTCTGAAGGTATGGCCGGAAAAACAGTTAAATTTAATTGTTGGGTTGGTGGAAGCGTAAAAGTTCCTAACTTATAGGAATGTACACCCCACTAAATATGTTTAAAAGCGTGATAGCCTTGGTATTGGCTATCACGTTTTTTGCATGTGAAAGCAATTACCAAAACGTAAAAAAACTGAGCCTTTCAGACGGCGCTCCCGTGGCCGAAGGCAAAAACGTAAATTTTAAATATACCGATTCGGGAAAACTGGTTACCAATCTTTTAGCTGAAAAGTTACTGGATTTTTCAAATTTAGAGTTCCCGTATAAAGAATTTCCCAACGGAATTGAAGTTAGATTTTGGGACGACGATGGCAAAAAAAATATTGTAACAGCAGATTATGCCATTCAGTTTGACGAAACGGGCCTGGTAGATTTACGCCAGAATGTAGTAGTTGTTACCGCAGACAGCGTAGTGTTAAAAGCGAACCAACTTTACTGGGACCAAAAAAACAAATGGGTTTTTACCGATAAACCCTATCAAATAAAATTTAAGGATGGTTCGTACAATGAGGGCGCGGTTGGGTTTGACAGCAGTGAAGATTTTACTACCTTTCTATCCCGAAAGAACCAAGGAGTACAATTAGTAGATAAAAATAAAACTATAGATGGTAAATAAAGTATATCGTTTTTTTGAATACGCATATTTAATAATTGCGGCATTTTTTCTTTATGAAACAATAAACAACTGGAACACCCAGCCCAATAGAGCATATTTATTTTTATTCTTCGTTGTGCTAGCAATTTTTATGTTTTTTTTCAAACGAAATTTCAGAAAGAAAATGGAAGAACGAAATAAAAAATAATGCAGCAATTTAAGTTTATAGGTTCAGAAACCAAATCGTAACCCTGTATTCAAAATTAAAAAAACCACAACCTAAAAATTGGATTACAGTATTTTAATTATACTCACCATGCTCATTCTCTCCGCCTTTTTCTCGGGCATGGAGATTGCCTACGTTTCTTCCAACAAAATCCATATAGAAATTGAGAAAAAACAGAACACCTTTTTAGCGGGTATTCTAAAAAAAATAACCCGACGCCCGTCAAAATTTATTGCTACAATGTTGGTTGGTAATAACATTGCGCTGGTTGTTTATGGTTTTTTTATGGGCGATTTGTTAATGCAGTATATTCCACTGGCTGGCTTCGGAGGGCTCTTTGTGCAAACCATAATTTCTACTCTTATTATTTTAATGACCGCAGAGTTTTTGCCTAAAGTGTTCTTTCAAATTTACGCCAATAGTTTGGTTAAAATTTTTGCGTTACCGGCCTACTTTTTTTATGTACTCTTCTCGTTAATTTCTGAATTTGTAATTTGGATTTCAGACCTAGTACTGAAATTAATTTTTAAATCTGAAGGCGATACGGTACAACTCACCTTCAGCAAATTAGAATTGGGCAATTACATTTCGGAACAAATGGATATTGCCGAAACCAAAGACGAAATGGATTCGGAAATACAAATTTTCCAAAACGCTTTAGATTTTTCCGAAGTAAAATCGCGCGAAGCCATGATTCCGCGAACAGAAATTGTAGCAGTAGATATTAACACCACTCCTAAGGAACTCGCCAAAATTTTTACCGAAACCGGCCTTTCAAAAATAATAGTTTACAAAGACAATATAGACGATATTTTAGGCTATGTGCATTCCTTTGAACTCTTTAATAAGCCGGCCAACATTAAAAAAGTTTTAATGCCAGTTGTTTTTGTCCCCGAAACTATGCTCATTAAAGACGTGCTCGGCATCCTGAGTAAAAAAAGAAAGAGTATTGCCGTGGTTATAGATGAATATGGCGGAACCAGCGGCATTATTACCGTAGAAGATATTATTGAAGAACTCTTTGGCGATATAGAAGACGAGCACGACAGTATAGCCCTGATTGAAGAAGAAATTGGCAACGGACATTATAAATTTTCTGCGCGTTTAGAGGTAGATTACATAAATGAAAATTACAACCTTAACCTAGAAGAAAGCGAAAATTATGAAACTTTGGGCGGTTTAATTGTTAACTACACCGAAGAAATTCCCGACCAAGGTGAAACCGTGGAAATTGACGATTATATATTTACAATTCTAGAAGTTTCCAGTACAAAAATTGAACTCGTAGAAGTAAAAAACAACGCGGACGATTAGAATTTGAATTATTCCACACTTTTTTTCATATACTTTTTTATTAATGAGAGGAAAATGGTATTTTCGCCCCCTAAATAACCGAAAAAAAAATACATCCTCAAAATCCTTGACAACAACAAGAAATAAGAGGAACTCACAACCAAATCCTTCATTTTCGAAAGATTGAGAATGAAGAAATATAAATTACTGAAATCAAATGGCAATCTTAAACAGTATTAGAAAAAGAGGGATATTCCTTATCCTTATTATTGCATTGGCACTTTTCGCCTTTATTTTAAGCGATGTTTTAACCAAAGGCGGAGGCACAAAAGTTCAGGATACAATTGCCACCATAAATGGCACAGACGTTTCCAGACAGAGTTTTATGGAACAAGTGGAAGCTACACAGCGAAACATGGGGCCAAATTCCAATGCCACACAAGCCGTTAATATGGTTTGGGAGCGTGAACTTCGTCGTGTAATTCAGGAAGAACAGTATGAAAAAGCAGGACTTTCGGTTGAAAAAGCACAATTAGACGATGCACTTAAAACAACCTTGGCAAACAACCAAACCTTTTTAAATGAAGCTGGACAGGTTGATGATGGCAAAATTCAAGAATACATTGCAAGCATTAAGGCATCTTCACCAGCTATGTATAAACAATGGCTCGATTTTGAAAAAAATACCGAAAATAGCATACTTCAGCGTACCTACTACAATTTGGTTAAAGGTGGCTTACGAACTACCGTTATTGAAGGTGAGCAAGAATACCATTTTCAAAACGACAATTTAAACATTAACTACGTTATGATTCCTTACAGCAAAATTGCTGACGAGGATGTAACCGTTTCTGATGACGAAATAAAGAAATATGTAGCCACGCATCCAAATGATTACGAAGTAGAAGCACAAGCAGATATTCAATATGTATTTTTTTCTGAGCAACCTTCGGAAGAAGATATTGCCGAAGCTAAAATGCAAACAGCCCAATTACTTAACAACAAAGTAGAATATAACCAAAACACTAAAATTAACGACACTATCGCTGGTTTTAGAAATACCAAAAATTACGAAGAATTTGTAAATGCAAATTCCGATGTTCCGTTTTTTGACCGTTGGATGTTTAAAAATGAACTTCCACAAACGGTTGCAGATACATTGATTAACTTAAACGAAGGCGATTTTTACGGTCCTTTTAAAGTTGATAATACATTCTACCTTTCAAAGGTTTTAGAGACCAAAAAAATGCCCGATTCAGCAGCGTCTAAACACATCTTAATTCGCTATGTAGGTACTATGCGCGCTCCCGAAACAATTACAAGAACTAAAGAGGAAGCACGTAAATTGGCAGATAGCATATTAAGCGTAGTTAAAAAAGACAAATCTAAATTCGCAGATCTAGCCAACGAATTATCAGACGATGGGTCCAGTCAAAACGGCGGCGACTTAGGCAGTTCTACTCCAGGCCGAATGGTACCACCTTTTGATAAATTTATTTTCAACAACCCAACGGGAACAATCGGGTTGGTAGAAACAGATTTCGGTTTTCATATTGTGGAGGTTGGCGAACAATCTGAACCTAAAAAAGCTATTAAACTCGCAACTGTTGTAAAAGCCATTGAACCGTCTGACAATACAATTAACGACGTATTTTCCAATGCCTCAAAATTTGAGGTGGCTTTAAAAGACGGCGACTTTTCAGAATTGGCAAAAGCTCAAAATCTAGAAGTAAAACCCGTTAACAATCTTGCTAAAATGGAAGGCAATATTCCCGGACTGGGAGCAAACCGCAGTATTGTAAATTGGGCTTTTGAAGAAGATACCAAAGTTGGAGACTACAAGCGTTTTAGCGTATCAGACGGCTATGTAATTGCACAGCTTACCCGTAAAAATGAAAAAGGTTTAATGAGCGTTGCACAAGCTACCGCCACTGTTAAGCCTATTTTATTAAAGGAGAAAAAAGCCGAAAAAATACGCAATTCGGTTACCGGCAATACGCTCGAGGAAGTTGCCAAAAACCAAAGTGTAAGTGTGCAAACAGCAACTGGTATTACTATGGCCAATCCATTAATTGGAGCCAATAGCGAGCCTAAAGTTGTGGGTACTGCTTTCGGCACTAAACCAGGCGAAACCACCGGGTTAATTAATGGTAACACTGGCGTTTATATGGTAAAAACTACCGCTTTTAATCCTGCTCCAAAACTAGAGTCGTATGTAAACTATGCGAACCAACTAAGTTCTAAAGCAGTTCCAGCGGCACAAAGCGCCGTTTATAACGCACTAAAAAAGAAAGCCGAGATTGAAGATAATCGCGCAACTTTCTATTAATAGTAAATAGATAAACTTATAAAAGCCCTGTTGCACATTTTGCAACAGGGCTTTTTCTTTAAAACTGAAGATGGAATGCTTCGGTTAATCAAAAATATCCATTATTTTTAAGCACTTTTACCAAAAATCACAAAATGGATAATTCAGAAATTATAGCAGCCATAGAGGAAAAATACCGCGCTCTGGGCGAAAATCCCCAAACCTACTTAAACGGTCTTTTACAAGCCAAACCCATTAATTATTGGGATTATATTCAAGTAGACACGCTTTTGTCACTTCAAAAAACGCGAACCGATTTTAAGGACGAAGAAATATTCGTGATGTACCATCAAGTTACCGAACTCACCCTAAAAATGATGGTTCACGAAATAAAACAACTTTCAGAAGGTGAGAATCTTTCAGAAGAAACTTGGATTACAAAGCTAGACCGCTTAAAGCGCTACACTCGTATGCTTATCACTTCATTCGACATTATGAAGGACGGCATGAGCTATGACGATTATAATATTTTTCGCGCAACCCTTACTCCTGCCAGCGGCTTTCAGAGCGCGCAATTTCGCGTGTTAGAAATATATTGCACCAAGCTAGAAAACCTTATAAATAGTCAAGGTAGAGAGCGCATGCCCGACAATCCATCAATTGATGATTATTTTGAAAACATTTATTGGAAAGACGCAGGTTTAAACCGAAAAACCGGTAAAATGACCTTAACGCTACGACAGTTTATTGAAAAATACGAAGCCGATTTTAAGGTCTTAGCCAAAAATACTATGGGGAAAACGCTCGAGGAACGCGTAGCACAAATGCCCAATCCTTCAGACGAACTAAAAGATAAATTAAAACAATTTGATCATTTTTATAATGTAGCCTGGCCCATTGTTCATTTAGATACAGCAAATCATTATTTAAACAGCAAAGGCGAAACTAAAGCCGCGACGGGAGGCTCTGATTGGCAAAAGTACCTCCACCCCAAATATCAGCAGCGCAAATTTTTTCCAGAATTATGGTCGGCTGAAGAAGTTGCAAATTGGGGCGAATAAGCAAAAACAGTGCGACAAGAATTTTACTGATGGACATAAAAACCAAACGCATTTATGAAGATGCCAACAAAACTGATGGCTTTAGGGTTTTAGTAGATAGAATCTGGCCACGTGGCGTGAGTAAAGAAGATGCAAACCTAAACGAATGGATGAAGGAAATAGCCCCTTCAAAAGAGCTTCGGAAATGGTTTGATCACAAAGAAGAACGCTTTGATGAATTCTCCAAAAAGTACAAAAGTGAATTGAAAAAAAAGGATGACCTTGTGCAGCAATTAATAGCGAAGGCAAATGATAAACGCATCACCCTTCTCTATGGAGCCAAAGACGAAAAAAATAACCAAGCCATTGTGTTAAAGGAATATCTCGAAAACCAATAAATTCTTCCCTTTTAAACCTTTTCAGTATTTTTAATGGCTGAAACCAATTTTTTAATTTTAGCATGAAATATTTTGTTGCGCTTTTAATTATCAGCTTTTCTATTACTGCAAAATCTCAAATTCTCAATGCCGAATCACTTCGAAAAGTAACCGACACTTCTGGTTTTTCGGGCTCAGTAAGTCTTGGATTTTCACTTAAACGCAATGTAAATGATTATTTCGCTTTTAGCAGTAGCACCCATCTTCAGTATAAAATGAATAAACATTTAGTACTGCTGAAAAACGATATAGAACTAAAAAATATTGAAGGCAATAAATTTGAGAATGCAGGAATAACACATCTTCGTTATAACTATAAATTTCACCCTCGCATTGCCTGGGAAGTTTTTGCACAAGCTCAGTACAACAAGGTTTCGAAAATAGATTTTAGAGGCTTGTTGGGAATGGGCCCGCGCTTTAAATTAACTACTTCTGAGGATTATAAATTCTATTTTGGCACACAACTAATGTATGAAGTTGAGGAGCTAAACGACGGTTTTACCGCAATTCAGCGCGGATTTAGAAGCACTTCCTATCTTTCTTTCAGCTTATACCCTACCGAAACTGTGACTATTGTTAGCACTACCTATTATCAACCCCGAATAAGTGATTTTGGCGATTACCGTATTTCAAATCAGAGCTCATTGCTTGTAGATCTTTTTAAAAATTTTGCCTTTAAAACTACGTACACCTTTATTTATGACGAAACCCCAGCGGTTGGAATTCCAAATTCCCAATACAATTTGGAAAGCGGTTTTGTTTATTCTTTCGATTAAATTGTTAAACTTTAGTAAGGATAGGACTTTTTAAAAGACTACTTCGCTATATTTACCTCAATTCGCAAACCGAATTGCTTCAATTTACGTATCTATAACCAAACTTCATTATGGCCAACAACAATTATTACGACCCCGCAGATCTTAAAAAATTTGGAAAAATCTCAGAATGGAGCAAGGAGCTCGGCGACAAATTTTTTGAGTATTACGGAAAAGTTTTTGAAGAAGGTGCGCTTACTGCACGCGAAAAATCGCTAATCGCACTTGCCGTTGCCCATACCGAAATGTGCCCGTATTGCATTGATGCATATTCACAAGATGGATTGCAGCGCGGCATCACTAAGGAAGAAATGATGGAGGCCGTACACGTGGGAGCCGCTATTAAAAGCGGTGCCACCTTGGTACACGGCGTAATGATGATGAACAAGGTGAACAAGTTAGAAATGTAGCGCCGCAGAACAATGTGCCACCGTCGGTAAAAAGCAATGTTTTACAATTTGCGTTTTAGAACAGTATTTCGAATATTTTAAAATGATTACATGCCCAATATTAAAAAGAAAAAGCAACAATCCCTTCATAAACGCGATAGCGAATTTGCAATTGCAAATAAACAACTCGAAAAACTTTCTAACGGCATTTTTGCCAATGGTGAGCTACCTACTTTTTCCGAAAAAATAAAAGAAACAGACCAGTTTCCCTTACGACCTTCAAAACTGGAGATTCTTCAAATTAATGTTGGTTATATGTGCAATCAGGTTTGCGAACATTGCCACGTAGATGCAGGCCCCGATCGCAAAGAAATAATGACGCGCGAAACCATGTTGCAGTGTTTGGAAGTAATTAAAAATACTGGCGCGCATACCTTAGATCTTACCGGCGGCGCCCCGGAAATGAATCCAGATTTTCGCTGGTTTGTTGAAGAAGCGAGCAAAGCTGGCATTCAGGATTTTATAGTGCGAAGCAATCTAACAATTATTCGCGCCAACAAAAAATACCACGATTTGCCCGAATTCTTTAAAAAACACGATGTACACGTAGTGAGTAGCATGCCGCATTGGACGCGTGGCAAAACCGACAAACAAAGAGGCGAGGGTGTTTTTGACCAATCTATTAAAGCTTTGCAGGAACTAAATGCCGTTGGTTACGGTATGCCAAACAGCAACCTGCGATTAGATTTGGTTTACAATCCGAGCGGCGCCTTTTTACCAGGCGATCAAACAAGTATGGAAAAAGATTTTAAAAAAGCATTACTCGAAGATTTTGGGATATATTTTCACAACCTTTTTGCCATTACAAATTTACCTATTTCGCGATTTTTGGATTATTTAATCGCTTCTGAAAATTACGAAGATTATATGTATTCCTTAGTGGAAGCCTACAATCCTGCGGCTGTAAAAAACGTAATGTGCCGCAATACCATTTCCATTAGTTGGGACGGATATTTATACGATTGCGATTTCAATCAAATGTTGGAACTAAAGGTAGCTAGCCAAATCCAGCATATTTCAGAATATAATGAAGATATTTTAAACAACAGAAAAATAATTGTGTCACAACACTGCTACGGTTGTACTGCAGGGGCAGGAAGTAGCTGCCAGGGCGTGGTTACAAATTAAATTCAGTACAGACTTTCACCTTTATAAAATCAGTTGGATCGTTATCATTCCATGAAAAAATTTCTACCATTTTTATTGCTTGTTTTTGTCTTTGGCTTATCCTTCGCCCAAAAACCGCTTGACGAACTTTTAGATCAATACAATTCACAGAGTATTTCCTATATTTCCGTGGAAGAACTGCGTATGTTACAATTGAATGATACCGTTCTAATTCTTGACGCGCGCGAGCCAGAAGAATTTCAGACAAGCCATATAAACACATCAATACACGTGGGTTTCAACAATTTTTCTATGGAAGAAAAACAGCTTCAAAAGCTCGATAAAAACCTTCCAGTAGTAGTTTATTGCTCGGTGGGAATTCGTTCCGAAAAAATTGGCGAAAAATTAAAAAAAGCTGGTTTTACTAATATTAAAAACCTCTACGGCGGTATCTTTGCATGGAAAAATAAAGGCTATCCAGTGGTAGATTCCACTGGCAATGAAACTGAAAACGTACACGCTTTTTCCAAGCATTGGAGTAAGTATCTGCACGGCGGCAACCCGATGTACTAAGTTCTGCTAGCCTTAAAAATAGTATAATACCATGGCTTTATTAACCTCTAAAAATACAAAAAGCGACAACGAAATGGCGCGTAATTTTTACTTTCCATCTTCAAAAAAAGCATTAATTATATTTACCCGAAACCCGGAATTGGGCAAGGTAAAAACCCGATTGGCTAAATCTGTAGGTGATGAAAATGCCTTAAATATTTACAAGTTTCTCTTAAAACACACCGTAGAAATTACAAAAAATATTAACGCAGATAAATATATTTTTTATTCCGAAAACATTCATCGAGACGATATTTGGGATCCGGAAATTTTCAGAAAAAAGCTGCAATCCGGAAGTAATTTAGGTGAAAAAATGAACAATGCATTTTCAGAATTATTTGAAATGGGCTACGGAAACATTCTGATTGTAGGAAGCGATATTTATGATTTAAGCCAAAAAGACATTGAAAACGCCTTCGAAGTTTTACAAAAAAACCAGTTGGTAATTGGTCCGGCGGAAGATGGTGGCTATTATTTACTGGGAATGAAAGAATTGCATTCAAAAATATTTCAAAATAAAAATTGGGGTACAAGTTCCGTTTTGGAAGAAACCTTAATCGATTTAAGAAATGAAAAAGTGGTGCTTTTGGAAGAGCGAAACGACATTGATTATTACGAAGATATTAAGGAACTAGATGCTTTTCAACAATTTTTACCTCCTCATTTAGACAAAAACTTTTTATAAATATGACAGCTTTAAAATATATTGAAGAAGCAGCAGCATACCTTCAGCAGCGAGGTATTGAAAAACCCGAAATAGGAATAATTCTCGGCACTGGCCTTGGAAAAATTATTGACAACGTAACTGTTGAAGTTGAAGTTAGCTATAATCACATTCCAAATTTTCCCACTGCAACCGTAGAATTTCACAAAGGAAAATTAATTTACGGCACGCTTGAAGGTAAAAAGGTATTGCTAATGCAGGGGCGTTTTCACATTTACGAGGGGTATTCGCTTACAGACGTAACCTTCCCGGTTCGCGTTATGCACCTTTTGGGCATTAAACATTTGCTGGTGAGCAATGCCTCGGGCGCGATAAATCTCGATTTCAAAAAAGGTGAAATTATGCTTATTGACGATCATATTAATTTGCAGGGCAATTCGCCGCTAGCCTTTCGTGGAGTTGAAAAAATGGGCGAACGTTTTGTAGATATGAGTGCACCCTACAATGCTGCCATGAACGAAAAACTGGAGCAGATCGCTTCCGAAAAAAATATAAAACTACACAAAGGCGTGTATGCCAGCGTCGTTGGACCGCAACTGGAAACTCGCGCCGAATACCGCTATTTAAAGATTATTGGTGCCGATGCCGTGGGAATGAGCACCGTACCGGAGGTTATCGTTGCCAACCACTTAGGATTACCAGTTTCGGCCGTTTCAATCTTAACAGATGAATGTAATCCAGACAGTCTTAAACCCGTTGACATTGAAGAAATAATTGCAATGGCCGCCAAAGCAGAGCCCGATATGATTACCCTCTTTACTGAGCTAATTAAGCAATTGTAAATTATTTCAATACGGCACGACTAAAGAAATCTTGGAAAAATACTTCGAAATATTTAAAAACTCCTACCACGGATACTTTAACTATCTGTGGCGGGAAATAACGTATTTCCATTGGGAAAACTATTTCTATGGATTGATTCTGGTTTCTTTATTGGTCTGGGTTTTGGAGCTGCTCTTTCCATGGAGGAAGCAACAAAAGGTGTTTCGAAAAGACTTTTGGTTAGATACTTTTTATATGTTCTTCAATTTTTTTCTGTTGAATTTAATTGTACTAATCTTCCTTTCCAACGCAACGGCCGAACTTTTTAACGACTTGTTATCGGTCGTGGGATTAAAGCTTTCAAGTTTTCAGCTTTTAGATTTAGACGCCCTGCCCTTTGGCATCGGACTTTTAATATTCTTTTTAATTACGGATTTTGTGCAGTGGAACACGCATCGTTTACTCCACTACTCTCCTTTTCTGTGGAATTTTCACAAGTTGCACCACTCTGTTAAGGAAATGGGGTTTGCGGCACATCTGCGCTATCATTGGATGGAACCAGTGGTGTATAAATCCTTACTGTACATTCCGTTGGCAATTATTGGCGGTTTTAATGTGGAATCTGTTGCCATTGTGCATTTTTCGGCACTTGCAATCGGTCATCTAAACCATGCCAATTTGGGCTGGGATTACGGCTTTTTAAAATATATTTTCAACAATCCTAAAATGCACATTTGGCACCACGCTAAAGTTTTGCCAAAACACGCCCAATACGGTGTTAATTTCGGGATTAGTTTAAGTCTTTGGGATTATCTTTTTAAAACGAACCATATTCCGCACGACGGTCGCGACATTGAGCTGGGCTTTGATGGAGATGAAAAATTTCCTTCCGGTTTTATTTCACAGGAATTATATCCTATAAAAACCAAAAGGCGAACTAATTCGTAATTATTTTAAATCCTGAAAACTGTTATAAATGAAAACGATCTTCAATCTCGCCACCTTATTATTTTTAGTATGCTCACTCCAAAGTTGCAATCTGCTATCGGCCGCGGGTATTAGTAGCCAAGGACAACCTACAAAGAAAGTACAATCCAATCTCACCTCAACCACAGCAAATTCTGCCGTAAATATTGATCATTCGCAATGGGACAAATTGCTGAAAAAACATGTAAACAGCGACGGAATGGTAGATTATAAAGCGTTTAAAAAAGACGAAGCCAAACTGGATGGATATTTAAAAATGCTTTCGGAAAAAAATCCAACCAACAACTGGAGCGTTCAGGAATTGCTCGCTTTTTACATAAACCTTTACAATGCAGCTACGGTAAAATTGATCGTGGAAAATTACCCACTAAAAAGCATAAAAGATATTGATGGCGCTTGGACCAAAGGACGTGTGGCAGTGGGCGATAAAATGCTTTCGCTCGGCGGAATTGAAAACGGAATACTTCGGAAAATGAACGAACCACGCATTCATTTCGCTATAAATTGTGCTTCTATTTCCTGCCCAAAACTTTTAGACGAAGCTTATACCGCCGCAAAAATTAACGAGCAATTGGACCGCGCGACAAACGAATTTATCAATAGCGACAAGAACGATATTTCTGCGAGCAACCCAAAGGTTTCCTCAATTTTTGATTGGTATGCAAAAGATTATAAAGTAAACGGCAAACAGGATGTAATAGCATTTATTAATCAATATTCTAATACAAAAATAAATGCAAACGCTACTTTAAGCTATAAAAACTATGATTGGAACCTAAACGATCAGTAGTAGGCGAATCATTTAAAAATTTTAAATCTCAACATGCTTTCAATCATCATCCCCGTTTTAAACGAAGCCGAAATCATAACCGAGTTGCTTCAAAAACTGCCCGCCCGACTTTCGGGAAAATATCGGGCCGATATAATATTTGTAGATGGCGGAAGCACAGACGGCACACAGTCATTAATCAATACCTATGTAACGAAAACGGTACAGCCCCAAAGTATTTATAGCATTCGCCTACTTTCTTCCGAAAAAGGTCGCGCAAAACAGATGAACGAAGGAGCAAAACACGCTCTAAGTGAAATACTGTACTTTTTGCACGCCGATTCATTTCCACCTAAAAAATTTGATAAATATATTGTTGCCGAAGTAAACAAAGGCAATCCGGCTGGCTGTTTCCGGTTAAAATTTGACAGTAATCATTGGTGGTTGCAATTGGCAGGCTGGTTAACGCGGTTTAACTGGAAAGCTTGTCGCGGCGGTGACCAAAGCCAATTTATCACCAAACAGCTTTTTAATTCTATCGGTGGTTTTGATGAAGATTATATAATTTACGAAGACAATATTTTAATAGGACAACTTTACAAACGAAAAAAGTTTGTAGTAATACCTAAAAAACTAACGACCTCCGCACGACTTTACAGGCAAAAAGGGGTTTGGAACTTACAGTATCATTTTTGGGCAATCTATGTAAAACGCGGGGTTGGCGCAGATGCCGACGAATTATATCAGTACTATTTGAAGCATATCAAGCAAGTGAATTCAACGGAAATTTCAGAAGAAAAATTTTCCAATCAAATTGTTGAAAATTAAACAGATTTAAAATCTTTCAATTTTCAAAGAGGTTTCTTTCCAAAATTTTTAGGATATTGTACAGAAAAACAAACAAAAAACATAGCTATGAACATTTTTGAAGCCATTAGAAAAGACCACGATAAACAACGCGAACTTTGCCGTTTGGTAACCTCCACTTCGGGCGATTCAAAAGGAAGGAAGGAAATGTGGGAAAAACTGAAGCACGAGTTAAAAATTCACGCTGATGCAGAGGAACGCACCTTTTATTCACCATTAATCCACAACGATATGATGCAGGAACACGCCCGCCACGGGATAGCCGAACATCACGAAATGGATGAACTCATGGAAAAAGTAGATGAGACCGATATGGATTCGCCAGCTTGGTTAGTGTACGCCAAACAATTGTGCGAAAAAGTTGAGCATCATTTGGAGGATGAGGAGCACAGTTTTTTTCAATTGGCAGGCAAGGTTTTCACCGAAGCACAAAAAACCGCAATCGCCAAAGATTATTTAAAACAAATGGAGGAAAACAGGTAACTGTTTAAAATAGTTACTCTTTATGGTCCATAATATTTTGCAATAATTTTCTGTGCTGGTTTATTTTGTGGCGTAAACTGAGTGTTCCTTGCACCTCCAACTTTATCGTTGGCAATAAACCATTTCCACAAAAAACCACCGGCGAACCACTGTTCATTCCAAACGCTTTTATACAGTCCTTCAAGTAAATTTGCCTGTGCTTTTAAATTTATGGAAGTCATTTCCCGATCGCTTCTCCAAGGCTCCTTCCCGCTTAAATCAACGCTTCGGTAACCGTATTCCGTAAAGAGAATTTTTTTATTTTCCTTATCCGAAATGGTTTGCAATTCTGTTTTCCATCGGCCCCAGCCTATTTTGGTTTCCTCTACTGTTGGCGTTTTTTGGTCTGAAATAGGGAAATACGCATTTACGCCAATATAGTCCAACGCATCCCAAAATGGAACTTGTTTGTACTCATCCCAATTGGCGGCATAGGTCACTTTTCCGTTGAAAATAGTTTTTACTTCAGCAATCAATTCGCGCCAAAATGCTGGGCGGTGTTCAATAAATTTTTCCAATTCGGTTCCTACACAGAAGATTTCAATATTTTCAGTTTCGGCAACTTTTGCAAAATCCAGAATGAAATTTTTATAGGTTTCTTCAAGTTGAAGCCAATCTGCTTCCGAAGCCATTTCAACATAGCCCGTAAATTCGCCGTTCCAAACCCAGATTTGAGGTTTCAACATTACCCTTATTCCGTTTTGATGAAGCATGTTAACATATTGCGCTACCCCTTCGTACGTTTCGCCAAACCATTGCCGCTTTTGATTGTATATAATTTCGGGATGATTCAAACCTTTTATAAAGCCAAAAGGCATCACCGTTACATAATTGGGATGGACCGTTTGTAACGCAACAATGTGCCTCGCCGAAAGTGAATCGGCAGCAGCCACAAAGCTCACGCCGTTAATTTTTGTAGATGCATTTTCAATAGTAGGTAAATCTAAAGAAGCATCCTTCTTTTGTGCACAGCCAGCACAAAAGAATATTATAAAAATGCAGCAAACAAAACGGTTAATAGGCTTCATAATAAAAGTTGAAGTTGAAATTACTGTTTTATTTCAGAATTTTTGTAAAAATTAATAACTGTTTTAAATCAGCCCCACATGTAATTGCGTAAATTTATAAACGACTGAAGAAAACAAGCATCAAAAGTATGGAGCACATTGTTATTATAGGCAACGGTATTGCGGGCATTACCGCAGCGCGACACATCAGGAAACTTTCAAATAAAAAAATTACCATCATTTCTGCTGAAACCGATCATTTTTTCTCCCGCACTGCTTTGATGTACGTTTATATGGGCCATATGCGGTGGCGCGATATAGAACCCTACGAATCTTGGTTTTGGGAAAAAAACAGACTGGAACTCAAAAATGCTTACGTTGAAACGGTAGATACCAACAACCAAACGCTTTATTTTAAAGGTGGCGGCAGTATAATTTACGATAAGCTAATAATTGCCTCTGGCTCCGTAACAAACACGTTTGGATGGGATGGACTGGAACTTAATGGCGTACAAGGTCTGGTGTCAAAACAGGATTTGGAAAAGCTAGAAACTAATGCTCCCAACAATAAAGAATGTCCGCGTGCTGTAATAATTGGCGGTGGTTTAATAGGCGTTGAAATGGCCGAAATGCTCCGCACTCGCGATATTGAAGTTACGATGCTTGTTCGCGAAGATGGTTTTTGGGCCAATGTGCTTCCAAAACAAGATGCCGAAATGATTTCTCGACACATTATTTCGCACGGTGTAGATCTTCGGCATAACACCGAATTGGATAAAATTCTAGATGATGGCAAAGGTAATGTGCGCGCCGTTTTAACTAAAAATGGCGAGGAAATTCCCTGTAGTGTTGTTGGAATTACCACCGGGGTAAAACCACAAATTTCATTTCTAAAAAACTCAAAAATTGAAACCGATAGAGGTATTTTGGTAAACCGTTTACTAGAAACAAATATTCAAAATGTATACGCAATTGGCGACTGTGCCCAACAACGGGAGCCCATCGGCAATCGCCCACCCGTAGAGGCGGTTTGGTACACCGGCCGAATGATGGGTGAGGCTTTGGCGCAGACTATAAGCGGAAAACCTTTTGAGTACAATCCTGGCAATTGGTTTAACAGCGCTAAATTTTTTGATATTGAATACCAAACGTACGGCTGGGTTTTTTCGGAAGAACGAAAAAAGGAATACGAAGTTCAATTTCATTGGAAATGCGCAAGCGACCTTCGTTGTATAACTATTTCATACCATAAAAATTCCAATGAATTTCTGGGTATAAATACGTTCGGAATACGGATGAGACAGGAAGTTTTTGATACTTGGCTCAACGAAAAAAGAAGTGTGGATTATGTAATCGAAAATTTAAAGCAAGCCAACTTCGACCCAGAATTTTATAAAAAATATGAAAACGAGATTTTGAGAGAATTCTTGTCATTAAATAAAACAGCAGTTTCCTAAAAACCTCACAGGTCTGGGAGACCTGTGAGGTCTAATTCCAAATAATATGAGTACAGTACAAAGAAATATGTCGCTTACGGGCGAACCGCCAAAAACCATAAACACGCAACAAAAGTTGGCTTCCGCCATAGGTTTAATTGGTTTGACCATACTCTTTTTGGCACTATTAAATGTAAGTTTTCCCAATAGAGCAATTTGGCTTACCACATCACTATTAATGATTGGCGGAGGAACCGTTTGGTTCTCTAATGCAGCGTATTTAAACAAACACGAAGGAATTAAAAACGACGGTGTCTATTTTAAATCGCTTACCTCTAAAGGGTTTTGGGCGTGGATTTTAGGCATAGCACTCACCTTATTTTATGTTTTGCTGTATTGGTTTCCACAATATTTGGGATTGGCTCAAAATGGTGATAATACAGGGCTCGTAGCACTTTTTGATCCGCTTAGCGAGGTTTTAAACGGTGGTCCCGCAAGCCAATGGTTTGTTTATGGCACCCTTTATACACTAGCTATTTTGGCATTTGGAATAAAATTTATTTTAAAATATCGCCACAATAAATACGAGAAATTACGCACCTATTCGGTCATGTTTTTTCAATTGGGTTTTGCGTTTCTTATTCCCGAGCTTATGTCCAGATTAAATAATGACACTTTCTCGCTGCCCTATTACGACCTTAAAAATATCTGGCCGCTTAACTATTATAATTTCGAGCAGTACCGTGTAGATCAGTTTATTTCGGCCGGTGATATTGGCTTGGCTTTGTTGATTTTTGGAATCGTTTCAATTTTTATAATCACCCCAATTTTAACTTATAAGTACGGCAAGCGCTGGTACTGTAGTTGGGTGTGCGGTTGTGGCGGACTCGCCGAAACGGCTGGCGATCCATTTAGGCATTTGAGCGACAAACGGCAGATAGCCTGGAAGGTGGAACGTTGGGTAATACACAGTGTGTTGGTTTTTGTAGTGTTAATGACAACGGCAGTAGTGCACAGCTATTTGGGCGACGACAGCACAAAATATTGGTTAACAAAAGATGTATTTCTACTCTCCGTGGCAGTAATTTTAACGGCAGTTGTCGTAGGTACTTGGATTTTTAAAAGAGAAGAATTGCAAAAAGATGCGCGTTATGGGGCAATTGGTTATTTCGTGATTATTATTTCGTTGATCGGGTTTCACTTTTTTTCAGGAAAGACTTTGTTTCTATTTGAAGCAGAAACCCTTCGTCAGAGCTATGGTTTTTTGATCGGTGCCGTTTTTAGCGGGGTGATTGGTGTAGGATTTTACCCAATCTTCGGAAGCCGGGTTTGGTGCCGTTTCGGTTGCCCGATGGCGGCAATTTTGGGATTTCAGCAACGGCTTTTTTCGCGGTTCAGAATTACCACAAACGGCGGGCAATGCATTAGTTGTGGCAATTGTTCCACCTATTGCGAAATGGGCATTGACGTACGCGCATACGCCCAAAAAGGTGAAAACATTGTACGTTCCAGCTGTGTAGGCTGTGGAATTTGCTCTGCGGTTTGTCCGCGTGGGGTTTTAAAACTTGAAAATGGTCCGTTGGAAAAACGCATCAATAGCAACGAAATTTTACTTGGTAACGACGTAGATTTAATGCATTATGTGAGCAAATAATCAGTGGTCAGTTGTCAGTTGTCAGTTGTCAGTGGTCAGTTGTCAGTTGTCAGTGGTCAGTTGTCAGTTGTCAGTTGTCAGTTGTCAGTGGTCAGTTGTCAGTTGTCAGTGGTCAGTTGTCAGTTGTCAGTTTCAAATTACTCATTATTCATTATTTTAATCCTTTTCTTTTAAAATTCACCCAAAGCGAAAAAACCAAAGCTAGCAGCGTAAAAACTAACGTTAATATTTCAACGAGTTGTGCATCGGGCCGCCAGCCGGAAAACGTTTCCACCAAAAAGCTTATGTAGCTATTCGGTAGATTGGTTTTACCCAAGTTACGCAAAATATCGTAATGCCAATCGGTTAAAAAACAATAACCGAAACCATTCCAAATGCCTAAAACAAGCCACGAAAAAAGGGTAAGTGCCAAAGTGAAAAAATGGAGCTTTCGTGTTTTTCTAAAAATCCAGCCAAAAAGATTAAAAACAATAAGCCCTGAATGAAAAACGATAAAAAACCAATTGCCGAATTGAAGCCAGAAATTTTCCAAGGGGAATTTTAATTTTTTGAATTAGTAAAATGCCACAATTTAAAGTTTATTTTTCTGAAATTCGCAAATCTAAAGAAGAGACCTAACAGGTTTTAAAATCCTGTGAGGTCTAATCCATATTAAATGAATAAAAACATCAAAGTAATAATTCCCGCCTATAACGAAGAAGCCTCGATAGGGAAAGTGATTGCTGAAATTCCCGATATCGTTTCAGAAATAATTGTGGTGAACAACAATTCTACTGACAGTACTGCAGCAGTTGCTGAAAAAGCAGGTGCCACTGTTCTGTTTCAACCAAAGGCGGGCTACGGAAACGCATGTTTGAAAGGAATGGAATACATTTCAGACAAAGATAAAAAGCCGGAAATAGTTGTTTTTTTAGATGGCGATTATAGCGATTACCCATCAGAATTAACAAAAATTGTGGCACCAATTCTTGAAGATAACCTAGATTTTGTTGTGGGTGCGCGTGTGAAAGAATTGCGGGAAGTGGGCGCCATGACTTTTCCCCAACGATTCGGAAATGTATTGGCAACCAAATTGATGACTTTATTTTTTAATTCAAAATTTACGGATCTGGGACCCTTTCGCGCTATTAAATACGAAAAATTACTCGCTTTAAATATGCAGGACAAAACCTACGGTTGGACGGTAGAAATGCAACTTAAAGTTCTAAAAAAGAATTTTACATATACCGAAGTACCCGTTAATTACAAAAACCGCATCGGGGTTTCAAAAGTTTCGGGTACCGTAAAAGGTGCTATCTTTGCGGGCGTAAAAATCCTAAGCTGGATTTTTAAATACAGTTTCAAAAAATGATTCTCGAATCAATAATCATCACGGTTTACTCCATTGCCCTGCTTCTCATTTTTATGTACGCTTTGGCACAATTAAACTTGCTTTTCAATTACCTCCGAGCGCGAAAAAACCATAAAATTGCGCCCACTTTTAATTTTTTAAATGCTGAAGAAATTCCATTTGTAACCATTCAGCTTCCTGTTTACAACGAATTATACGTAATGCAACGCTTGCTGGATAATATTTCTGAAATTGATTATCCAAAAGAAAAATTTGAAATTCAAGTGCTTGACGATAGCACAGACGAATCTTTTGAAAAAACCGCAAAACATATTATAGAACTTCAAAAAACGGGTTTGAACATCCAGCACCTAACACGTAAAAACCGTGAAGGCTTTAAGGCTGGCGCGCTAAAAGAGGGACTCAAATCCGCAAACGGCGAGTATATAGCTATTTTTGATGCCGATTTTCTTCCGAAGAAAAACTGGTTAAAAGAAACCATTCCTTATTTTAAAGATGCCGAAATTGGCGTGGTACAAACCCGTTGGGGACACCTAAACCGCGACTACTCCATACTTACGCGCGTGCAAGCCTTTGCGCTCGACGCACATTTTACTTTGGAACAAGTGGGTAGAAATAGCAAAGGACACTTTATAAATTTTAACGGCACGGCGGGTGTTTGGCGAAAAGCGTGCATTCTTGATGCGGGAAACTGGGAAGGCGACACCCTAACCGAAGATTTAGATCTGAGTTATCGCGCTCAACTTAAAAATTGGAAGTTTAAATATTTGGAAGCGGTGGAGACCCCTGCCGAACTTCCAGTGGTAATTAGTGCCGCGCGTTCGCAACAATTTAGATGGAACAAAGGGGGCGCAGAGAATTTTCAGAAAATGGCTTGGCGCGTATTTAAAAGTAAAAATGTTTCTTTTAAAACTAAAATACACAGTTTTCTGCATTTGCTAAACAGCACTATGTTTTTAAACATTTTGATAGTGGCAATCTTGAGTATTCCTATGCTTTACATAAAAAATGAATACGAACATTTGAAGCTCTATTTTTACGTGATGAGCTTTTTCGTGATAAGCACACTTATCTTTTTTATCTGCTATTGGTTTACCTATAAAGCAGTTTACGGCGGTGGTTTTAAACATTTTATGAAATACACAGCTATGTTTTTTACCTTCTTTTCGGTGGCGATGGGATTTTCGCTGCACAACTCCATTGCGGTTTTGGAAGGACATTTCGGGAAGAAAAGTGAATTTATCCGTACGCCGAAATTTAACATTGGAGCGCTGAAAGATGGTTGGAAAGACAATAAATACCTCACCAAAAACATTTCTCCAAACGTGGTTATAGAAGGCGTATTGATGCTCTATTTCGCTTTTGGAATGTACAGCGCCTTTGTTGTGGGCGACCAAGGAGGCGATTTCGGATTGTTCCCGTTCCACTTGATGCTTTTCCTGGGGTTTGGGTTTGTATTTTTTAAATCGCTTACTTCAAAAGCATAAACCATTTTTTTTTACATTTAAACTCTGCGAATCTCAGCGCTTTTCTCTGCGATACTCTGCGTAATATTTATTCCACAGAGTTACACAAAGAGCCGCAGAGTTTCAATGAGAAGTTCTTAAATCGTTAATCGACAATCTAAAATCAACAATCAAAATGTATCCACCACCACACCACCAATCGCACGACATTGAAAAAATGATTTCGGTTATTGAGCATTTTCCGTTGGGAATGTTGGTTACCGCAAAGGACGGAAAACCTTTTATTACGCACATTCCGTTTATTTACGACGCTGCCACCAAAAAATTGATTGCACATTTAGACCGAAGCAACCCACAAATGGAAACTTTAAAAGATGGCGCGGAAGTTACCGTTGTTTTTAAAGGGCCAGACACGTACATTTCGCCCAGCATTTATACCACTCCGCAATTACCAACGTGGAACTACATAATCGTTCATATTACGGGTAAGCTAGCCCTCATCAACGATAACGAAGCAGCCAAGCAAACCATTATTAATATGACTGAATTTTTGGAAGGCAATCAACCGCATTTTGTATTAAAAAAAGACGACGCCCGTATGGCACGATTAATAGATTATATTCAAGCTTTTGAAATAGAAATCACCAATTGGGAAGGGAAATTCAAGCTATCACAAGATAAAATCCCGCAGGATTTTGAGAATGCGAAAGAGGAATTGATAAAAAAATCTCGAAAGGATATCTCGCGGTTTATCAATTTTACTTACAATTAAACTATTCAATATAGTTTTCAATTATAAGTAGCGGATATTTCTTGTGAATTCTTTGCTGATCCGCTTCATACTCCTTTCTATTCAGCGGTCTAAAATAATCTTCAAACTTTAATTTGACCCTTTCATCGTTATATCGCAAATCTTGAATTGCCTGTTTATGGGAAGCCAATAACGTGATATATGTCTGGTAGGTGACATTGTCATTATAAACATAATTAAATTGTATAACACTATCAATGTGTTTTATAAAGAATTCAACCAGTTCATTTTCAGCTATTTTTTCATTGTCAACAATAAAGGCATTTTCACTTAAATAAATTTTTATTGTTTTACTCGCAACCGCATCTTTTGACTGTGGAGGTAAAGGGATTTTAGATGCAGAATCTGGGGTGTTTATAAAATGAAGCTCCTTATGCAAACCTCTAGCGTCGAATCGATTTACAAGTGCTTCATCATTGAATTTTGTTATATATTTTATAGAAAGATAGCCTAAACTAGTGAGTCGGTTTTCAAGTTTCACTAAATTTTTGAGGGAAATATTCTGTGGCATCAACAGTGTAATATTTAAACTTCCTCGAGATCTTTTGGATATTTCTTCCCTTAAATAATCGCCCAACAAATCAAAGTTTGCTATTTTCTCGCTATCCAATAGATACAGTAGCTGATTATTTTCTTCATAAACCTTGAGTTTCTTCCATCTAAAGTATATATCCACATTATCTTCATAATCAGACACAGGTAATTCTACAAACGGATTGAAACTCACCCGAATATTTTCAATTCTTTCTGCAGGAAATACTGAAGTAAATGCGAAACCAAAAGCCAAAACAAGTAGTATAGAAAAATTTAATAACAGGGGTTTGTAAGCTGCCTTTTTGAAGTATCTAATTATAGATTTCCAACTTTCAAAAAATATTACACTCACAGCTAAAGGCAGTATATACTTCATTTCAGAAACTCTCGTGTCAATACTGTCAGAAAGCAACGCGACCATAAGGCCTAATTTGAATAAAAGATAAGAAAAATTGAATGGAAGAAAACGCTGATCGTTTACTACTGCCAATCTCACATTACCTGGAACAGGATTGTAATCGGGTTTACGAAAAAGATTCAGTAGAAACATAGCATTTCCCAGCACCAATGAGATTAACGCAAAGTTGAAGTTTTGCCAATACCGCTCCACAGCACCAGTTGCAAGCACGTAATTAGAGGTTCCCAAATCGAATAACCCAGTAAACAAACTGATAAAGCAAAGTAAGGTATAAAAAGAATATGATGCCCCAATACCAAGAGCCACACTAACCCAAAAACGTTTTTTTGAAATGTTTGGTTTAGACCTATTTCTTAAAAATCCATTTTGGAGCATTCCGCTATTTTAAATACTCCTTCACCTCCTCAAAATCCAGCCCGCCATAATTTCCGCTGCTCATCAAAAGCAAACTGGTATTGTTGTAATCCTGTGAAAAAAGATAGGTCTTAAAATCTGCCGGATTTGTGAAAACTACCAAGTCATCACGGTCAAAGGCCTCTTCTATTTGCTCCCTCTTTATTTCTTCTAACTCTTTTATCATTACCGCGTGAGGCGAGTAGAAAACTACCGCGCTATCGGCTGCATCGAGCGTTCCTTTGTATTCCTTTAAAAATTCAGGATTTAGGCTACTGTAAGTATGTAGCTCCAAACAGGCTATCAGTTTTCTATGAGGATATTGATTTTTTACCGCTTGCGTAGTAGCTTTTACTTTGCTGGGCGAATGTGCGTAATCTTTATACGCCACTGCGGTCTTGGTTTCGGCAATTTTTTCTAATCGTTTACTCGCGCCTTTAAATGTAGCAATGGCTTCGTAAAAATCATCGGCATCCACGCCCATCAATTGGCAGATCCATCGGGCGCCTTCCAAGTTGTTTAAATTGTGTTTTCCGAAGATTTCAACCGGCATTGAGCCTTCGGGAGTTTCTAAAAGCGTGGTTCCGTTTTCAACGGTATATTCAGGAGTTTTATATGGATATTTTTTAATGGGGTTTGTAGCGGCTTCCACTACACGTTTTACTTCGGAATCTTCTTCGTTGTAAATAATTGCCCCGCCATTGGTTATTTCATTTAGAAATATTTTAAACTGCTCCACATAGTTTTCATAGGTTGGAAAAACGTTAATGTGGTCCCAAGCAATGCCACTCAACAAAGCAATGTTCGGTTTGTAAAGGTGAAATTTTGGGCGACGGTCTATAGGCGAAGACAGATATTCATCGCCTTCAATTACCATAAAGTCATTATCATTAGTAATTTTCACCATCGTGTCAAACCCTTCCAATTGGGCGCCAACCATATAATCCACATTTTTTTCGTGATAATTCATCACGTGAAGAATCATAGAAGTAATTGTAGTTTTTCCGTGCGAACCACCAATAACCACACGGGTTTTGGTTTTAGACTGTTCATAAAGAAATTCCGGATAACTATAAATTTTTAAACCGAGTTCCTTCGCCTTTAAAAGTTCTGGATTGTCTGCTTTGGCATGCATTCCGAGGATAACGGCATCAATTTCAGAAGTTAATTTTTTGGGAAACCAACCTTCTTTTTCCGGTAAAAGGCCTTTGTTTTTTAATCTGCTTTTTGAAGGTTCAAAAACCTCGTCGTCGCTTCCAGTTACCGTATCGCCTTTTTGATGTAATGCCAAGGCAAGGTTGTGCATTGCGCTGCCGCCAATGGCTATAAAGTGGATTCTCATTTTAATTTATGCGTTTAGCCCTTCAACTGCGCTCAGGGTGATATTTCGTTTTGTAAAGATACTTTTTCTAATTCTGAATTATGAATTCAAAATTCAGAATTACATCGCTAAAATTAGCGATTTTTCCTGTTGTGCCTCTTTAAAATCTGTTCGGTCCATTAATGCTTTATTTATCCAAGTAAGTGCAATTTCCTTTTTTCCGAGATTTTTATATATCTGTGCCAATCGGTAATAGGCCCAATCTTTGGGCACACCATCTTTTATGGAGTAATTGGCCAAATACTGGCTAAGGCATTTAATGCCGTATTCGGGCTCCAGATTGTATTGCGCAGCTATCTTCCCGATTTGGTAGTTGAGTTGGTTGCGCTTGTGGATTTTCAACGATTTTGAAGTTGTTTCCAAGGCTTCCTTCGGTTGGTTGTTTTTTTCATAAAGATCTGCAAGTTTTTCATAGGTGTGTGGCGAACCACCTACTGCAATTGCTTTTTTGTAATACCGTTCTGCATCTTTGGGTCTATCGGTATATTCGGCAATATAGCCATTGGCGAGATAGCCATCCACTTTTGAAATAGCTCCCAATTCATTCGCGTATTCTATTGCTTTCTTTTCACTTCCGCCGATAATTCCGGGCAACTGAATGTAAAATTCCACCAAGGCCCAGCGTGCCTCTATGTGTCTGGGATTGAGTTTTGCGGCGCGTTCCAAATGGTGTTTTATCTCGCCAATGTAGGTTACAGCGCGAAGACGACTCACCGATAAGGCTTTCATCCCGAGGGCTCCACCATACTTAAAATGATAGTTGGCATTGCTCTCTTCTTCCTTTACCAAATTTTCGTAATATAAAAGGGCCTCATCCCAATCTTTGCCGTAAGCAGCAATATCTCCCAGATATTCGCGGGTTTGTTTATCGTTCGGATTCTGTATTAAATAGTTTTCGAAAATTGGCTTTGCCTTGCCGAAATTTTCCTGTTTAAAATATTCCTCCGCCTGTTGGTAGTTGGTTTGGGCAATAGTAAATAACGGTAAAAGAATACACAGTAGGTATAGTCCCCCTCTGCCTGCGGCATCTCCCCCGAAGGGGGAGAAACGCGTCCATTTATTATAAACTTTGATTTGCAACTTAGAATTAATTTGGAATTTGGAATTTGGGAATTGTTATTTTCCTAAAGGTGGATATTTCGTCAAAATTTTCTGTAAAACCGAAATGTAATATGCTTCTTTTTGCTGCGGCGTAGCTCGTTCCTTCATTTCGCCATCGGCTACGGCCTGCCAAACCAAATCGTCTTTTTTAGTGTCTATAAAATCCATCGTTAATTGCTGGTTGACGACTCTTCCGCCAATTGGAATTCCGCCACTAACGCCCACTCCAACATTGCCACCGCCACTGCCAATACCTATGCCAATCGTGTTTCGGGAACGGGAAACACTTTCCCGTGCATAAAAGTTGATATACAATTGTGGCACTTCACTCTTAACAAAGCCGCGTTGCTGCATAAGACTATCCGTAATTTGCATAATGCGATTATCATCCAATTCATTTAAACCAGAATCTATTGTAGGGAAATAATTGTAGCTATTGTATTTTGAAAAATCTACCTGTTTGTCGTAATCCACAGCAACAGTGGCACCACAGGAAACCAAAAACAGGGAGAGCATAAAAATTGAGGGGAACTTCATTGCGTTATTCTTTTCAATAAAAATACGCAAAAACCAATAACTTGGATTTTAGAAAAGGTTAAAGTTGAAAAAAGCGTTTTAAAACTAAATGTTCGTTTTCGATTTAGTATAGCTCAAATACGCTTAATTTTCGATTGGAATTTTAATTAATGTTTCTACACCCGACCCGTCGATTTTATTTCGTACTTCAAAAAAGTAATTGTTGCCGTAAAGGTTTTCTAAACGATCATTAATATTGGCCAACCCCATCCCGCGTTTCAGCAATAATTTGTGACTTACCTCAACGGGAGCGCCATTGTTTTCGGCCTTTATTATCAAGGTTTTTCCTTCTGCATAAATTTTTACGAGAATCTCCAAATCGGTATGGTTAAAATCGTAGCCGTGTTTTATTGAATTCTCGAGAATAGGCTGCAACAAAAGCGCTGGCACCATTTTGCTCAACAACGATTCGTCTATTTCTGTTGTTATTTTTAAATGATCGGAAAACCGAACTTTAATTATATTTAGGTAGAATTCCAAGATACGCAGTTCCTTTTCCAGCGGAATGCGGTTGCTGTCGTTGTCGTAAAGTATTTCCCGTAAAAAATCACTTAGGTCTGCGATTGTATCTTTGGCTTTCCCGGCATCAATATCTGTTAATACGGAAATTGAATTCAATGTATTAAAAAGAAAATGGGGCTGTAACTGCGAAGAGAGCATTTTCATTCGGGTACTTACCAATTGCGCTTCTAATTTGCCATGTTTTTTTTCAGCTTTTTTCACCTCTTTCACATAATAGTATGTGTAGATAATGAAGACCATCGCAAAATAAATAAGGAAATTCAGGTCTATTACGTACATAAATCTAAAGATGCTGCTTTCAAAATCGTATTCTGCAAAACTTACACGACCAAGCAGAATGTAGTAAAGATCAACAACCAGCCGTATTACCATTCCAATCAACAATGAAAACAAGATATGTGTGGAAATGATTTTGGTCCAGGAATAATTTTTCCGCAAAAATCGTTTTGTGCTTATGGCGATCAACGTCATAAAACTCACCACGATTATATAGTCGAAAAGTAGGTTGTCTATCAAAA
The DNA here is from genome assembly GCF_029814825.1 of Aequorivita marisscotiae. NCBI lineage: Bacteria > Pseudomonadati > Bacteroidota > Flavobacteriia > Flavobacteriales > Flavobacteriaceae > Aequorivita > Aequorivita marisscotiae. Next base: position 507,505 of record NZ_CP122379.1, read on the forward strand.
AGCGCAACCATGAGAAGCTTTTCATTGATTCCATTCCAAACATCTGCATGTAGGCGGTCTTGGCTATTAAAACCAAATCGAACAAGGCATAAAACCCAGCTAATAGCAGCACGAGTTTTAGGTCTATGTATTTCTTCTTTATATTGTAATTTTTCTTCATATTCCTACTTTTTCCAGGAAGTCTTTTTTATACGATTTGCTAATGCGCAACAGGGTATTATCATTCATCCGGGCATCAATTTCAGAAAATTCTGAATGCACTATTTCCTTCACATGCTGCAGATTTACGATGCTCGATCTGTGAATGCGAACAAATTTATTACTGTCTAAAGATTCGCAAAGATTGTTTAAAGTTTCGCGGAGCACGTATTTTTTATCTTCAACAAAAATTTCCGCATAACTGCCCGATGCGGTAATGTATATTATATCTACAGGATTAATGAGCAGGGTTTTGTTTCCCTGCTTTATGGGCAATTTATCCAGCGCAGCCGTTTTTTGCGATTTGCTTTTGTATAAGTTGAAAAGTTCAATAACGCGCTTTTCAAAATTTTCATCGGCTTCGTTTGCTGAAATTTTCCTGACTTTTTCAATCGTTCTAAAAAAACGTTCGTCCTTAAAAGGTTTCAGCAGAAAATCGAAAGCATCAACATCAAAGGCTTTTAGCGCATAATTGTCATAAGCCGTAACAAAGATAACGATGGGTTTTGGCGATAGGGTAATTTTTTTCAACACTTCAAATCCGTTCATATCCTTCATATTGATGTCTAAAAAAATAAGGTCGGGACGTTTTTGGTCTATGTCGAGGATGGCGCTTTTTCCGTTGGCACATTCGCCCAACACCTCTACATCGGGCACTTGCCGCAATAGGTAGAGCACCCTTTTTCGGGCAAGCTCTTCATCGTCTATTACAAGTGCTTTTATCATTTTAGCGTTTTTATTGATGGTTATAAATTATTGCATTGTAGCGTAAAGATATTCAAAATTCAATCGCTGAACATTTTTTCATTTTGAAAATTAAGAGTTCCATCAACCTATAAAAAGACCCTCAGTACAGTTGTTTCCTGACGGTCTTTCTATAAATTGCAAGCCACATTCCTTCAATTAACGGCAACCCCAACGCCACTGTCTCTGGCGTCAATTTTTAAGGTCTGTTTGTCCTTGCCGTTTTCAAGTTTAATTTTATAGGTGGCATTGGCCAAGATTTCGCCTTTAGTGCGGGCAGAATATTTTGCCTTGGTTAAGGTGTACCCTTGATAGTCGTTGTACACATTGTTGCGAATCTCCGCAGGCAACAGTACATTTTTAAAGTATTGGCGGGTTTCCAGCAATTCGCCCTCTTTATTAAAATCTGCCTCTAAAGAACCGTTGGCACTATTAAACGTAACCAAATAGGAGTGATATTTTTTGTCTGCAGTATGTGCAATAAAGCTTTGAATATCAAAATTAGCTTTCATAAACCCAATAGGATCTCGTGCAAACTGTCGGGAGCGACTTTCATTAATAGTATAAGTATAACTGTCGCCGTCTTGCGCAACGTTTACATTTAATGGCGCGTAAAACAATCTCGCCTCGTCTAGAACTGTAACCTCTTGGGCGCTGAGCACCGCCGCGGTTAAACTTAACATAATGGAAATAATGAACGTTTTCATAACTGATAATTTTTAGGATTAATAACTTGTTTTTCAAACTCGTAAACACTGATCAGGTATTTTTACAGACACTAAATTAAGGGAAGAAGTCGCGCAATGGGCAGGAATGATGTGAACGTCAAGATTTTACGGTCGGAAATACTTTATTTTGAAGTGAAATAAATTTTCACTTCAAAAAGCAGATCATATTCTTTGATAATCAGATGTTTACAAAACGATATAATTACAAATCACATTGCCAGATTACTTTTCAGGGAAAATAAAATGACAGCATTAGCATTTGGGAAGCGATAGCCTGGTTATTGAAGAAGACACTTTTTATTGCTTGACTATTTTTCGGGCAACTCTTCCTTTATCGGTTTCAACTTTCACAAAATAGATACCTGCGGTAAGGGTTTCTAGATTGATTTGTTTTTCTGTGATTTTAAAAAGTAGTTTCCCTATTGTTGAATAAACAGAGATTTTTTCAAGGGAAATGTTGTTTGAAATTTGAATGTTTAGAACCGTTAAGGTTTCTAATTCAACTATTTTTAAATATTTAGACGGATTTAAAGTCCAACTTTAAAAATGGTTGAAAAAGGGTAATTTTATTAATAGACAATCTATATTTTATAGGGACAAATTACAAAGAGAAATAGCATACCACGACTCCGCTCGGTAACCGAAAACTAATTAAGCATTTCCCAAAGCTTATCCTTCAACTCTGTCAAACCTTGTTGTGCCACGGAAGAGATAAACAAATACGGAATGTTTTTAAACTCTTTATCTAGAATTTTCTTCATTTCGGCTTTTAGTTCATCATCGAGCATATCGCTTTTGCTGATGGCTACCAAACGTTCCTTATCCAAAAGTTGTGGATTGTATCGGCGAAGTTCATCTACCAAAATATCATATTGTTCCTTAATATCGGGCGCATCGGCGGGAACTAAAAAAAGCAGCGTAGAATTACGTTCTATATGACGCAAAAAACGATGCCCGATACCTTTCCCTTCAGCAGCACCTTCTATAATTCCGGGAATGTCGGCAACTACAAAGGTTTTGAAATCACGGTATTCCACGATCCCTAAATTGGGTTTTAAGGTGGTGAATTCGTAATTGGCAATCTTAGGTTTTGCTGCGGTAATTACGGAAAGTAAGGTGGATTTTCCAGCGTTGGGAAAGCCTACCAAACCTACATCGGCAAGAATTTTTAGCTCGAGAATAATATCTACCTCTTCGCCCTCTTCGCCAGGTTGTGAGTAGCGAGGTGTTTGGTTGGTTGCACTTTTAAAGTGGGCATTCCCCAAACCACCGCGGCCGCCTTTGGCAACTACTTTTTCCTGTCCGTCTTCAGTAAGCTCGAAGAGTATTTCCTCAGTTTCCTTATCGCGAACAACTGTTCCTAAAGGCACCTCAATATACACATCGGCTCCATCGGCCCCGGTACTGGTTTGTTTACTCCCCGCACTACCGTGTTCGGCTTTATAATGTCGTTTAAATTTTAAGTGATAAAGCGTCCAAAGGTTTTTGTTGGCTTTTACAATTACGTGTCCGCCACGACCGCCATCACCCCCATCGGGACCACCTTTGGGAATATACTTTTCCCGCCGCATATGCTTGCTGCCCTGCCCTCCCTTTCCGGAAGTAACGTGCACTTTTACGTAATCTACAAAATTGCCTTCAGTCATTGTTTGGTTGTTGGTTGGTGGTTGTTAGTTGTTGGAATTATGATGATTGTTTTAACTAGCAACCATCAACTAACAACTATCAACTAATTTTATCTATAACTTCACTCAATCTCTCAGTAATCTCCTCAATACTACCCACGCCATCAACGCCGTAATACTTGCCTTTTTTCTCGTAATAATCTTTTAATATAGCGGTTTCGTTATAATAAACTTTTATACGGTTTCTAATAATGCTTTCATCAGCATCGTCTGCTCTTCCGCTGGTTTCCCCACGTTTAAGCAAACGTTTTACCAAAACCTCATCATCTACTTCCAAAGCTACCATAGCATTTATTTGAGAATCTTTATCGTCCATTAAATAACCTAGAGCTTCCGCTTGTGCTTCGGTTCTTGGGAAACCGTCAAAAATAAAACCATTGGCATCCGGGTTTTTATCTACTTCGTTGCTGAGCATATCGATAGTAATTTCGTCAGGAACCAACTTGCCTTTCGCCATAAACGATTTGGCAAGATTGCCCAAATCGGTTTCATTTTTAATGTTGTATCTAAATACGTCACCTGTAGAAATATGTATTAAGTTATATTTCTCCTTTAAAAATGTGGCTTGTGTTCCTTTTCCGGCGCCGGGAGGCCCAAATAAAATTATGTTTGTCATGGTTTTGTTGCTTGTTCCCTACCCAGCAATTAAACTGACCAAGGCTATTTAAAATAAACTGATCTTTACTAAAACGAAGCAGCAAATTTACGAAATTAAAATTGGGGAATAATGTATTTGTACTTTGTTAATGCAAGTTGTGCATTTAACCGAATTAAAGATGAAAACGGGGACTGCTTTTTTTGCGATGTTTTTCTATAACCGTCTCCATCAAGAACTTTAATTTCCCTTTTATGCAGCACCTAAATATTGCCGAGTTAATTTAGAAAATATAATAAAGAAAATTCAGCGTTTCTTAAACAACCACTCCAACGGCTTTATAGAGAAAGCTTATGATAGCATTCCAAAGTTTTTCAATAGTAACTATTAAAATACCTTTTAGGGTATTGATAAAATTACGCGTCATGGCTTCCAAACCATCCAAAAAAAACTCTCGTAGATCTTCATCAATATCACCACTGGCAACTCCTTTTTGAATAAGCGCGGTTTGCTTGGCGATGGCCTCCAATTGCCGCTCGCTAAAACCCCGCACCGTAGTAAGATCCTTATTTAAAATGCCAGAACTAATGTTCTTGATTTCGGTAATAATTGCTGTTACATTTTCGCCCATAACCTTATCTTTTTAAGAAACTTTCGTACGTTATTGCTTGATCTAAATACACCTCAACCTGCCCTTTAAATGCTTCAATAAGTATCGGGTTTAAACCCTGTTCCCTATCTGTTTTTTTCATATGTGCAAAGGTTACGGCTATCTGCTCGAAAGCGAAAGCACTGGGATAATCGCCGGCAATTGGGTTGCTGTCCTTGCTTCTTAATAATGCATTTATTTTTTCTATAGCTGCATTGTCTGGTACCGGTCGAGCTTTGGCGTGTAGTTTTAACGACTCGAACGCACCGATAAGCTGGTTGTAAACGGGCTCTCGCAACGAAAAGTTTTCACTTTCGGTACCTTCGTTTACAGATGCAAAAAAACGCATTGCCAAATCGCTATTTACGTTTACTTTATCTACAATTGCTTGATCATAGGCGGGTGCTAAAGTAGCTTCGCAACCCGAAAGTAAAAAAACACCCAATAAGGCCAAAAGTGAAATATGTAGCTTGATAACTTTCATAATACGAAGACATTAACAAGCACTAAGTTAGTTATTTAGGTCGAATTATTATATGTTTTTTCGCTTTTTCCACTCGGATTTGCTTAGCGAATAGAAGTTGTGAAGGGAGCCATCATAGGTAAATTCATTCCGTTTACGTAGCCCTGTTTTTTTCAAAATGGCATTTGATGCACTATGGCACACATCTGCCATGCCGCAGATTTCATCGAAATTTAATTTGGAGAAACCGTGATTTAAACAAGCCACAGCAGTTTCAGTAGCATAGCCTTTTCCCCAGTGATTTTTTATAAAACGATATCCCAAATCGTAAAAATTCGTTCTATTACCTATTTCATCCGTTATAAGTTTAAAGCCACTCCAACCAATAAAATCGCCGCTTTCTTTAATTACAACTGCCCATCTGCCTATTCCGTTTTGAACATATTGCTTTTTTACAGCGTCAATGTACCTTTGCGCTTCTTCCAAAGTAGAAATTGGTTTGTTTCCCAAAAATTTGTGCACTTCGGCATCACTATCCATTGCAAACATGCCGTGTACGTCTTCATCCTTTATATCGCGCATTAAGAGACGCGCTGTTTCTATGTGGATTTTCATTGAAATATTTGATTAAACATTCTTTGGAAACAACTTATCCTTTCCACTCAAAATTTGATTAATGCCGAAAACGCATAAAACACTTTCGCATTAGCCAAGCTTTGATGTTAATCCAGCTTATATTGCCGTGTTTTTTGAAGCAATATACTCGTCAACAAAGTCTTCCAAAACATTCAACGGAATAGCGCCTTGAGAGAGCACTACTTCGTGAAATTCACGGATATCAAAATTTTCACCCAAAGCCTCTTTGGCCTTTTTGCGCAATTCCAGAATCTTAAGCATCCCAATTTTATAAGCGGTGGCCTGCCCTGGCATTACTATGTGTCTTTCAACCATTTTAATGGCGTCCAACTCGGCGTTTGGCGTATTAACGGTATAGTATTTAATGCCCTCTTCCCGTGTCCATTTTTTATTGTGAATTCCCGTATCTACCACCAATCTACAGGCTCTCCATAATTCCATTGCCAAACGCCCGAAATCTGAATACGGATCGGCATAAAAGCCCATCTCTTTTGGAATAAATTCAGAGTAAAGCCCCCACCCTTCCGAATAGGCCGTATAACCTCCAAACTTTCTAAACATAGGTATTTCTTCCAATTCTTGCTGAATCGCCAATTGCATATGATGGCCCGGAATTCCCTCGTGATACGCCAAAGCTTCCATTTGATAGGTGGGCATAGACTCCATATCGTATAAATTGGCGTAGTAAATTCCAGGTCTGGAACCATCTGCGGCGGGACGATTGTAAAACGCCTTTCCAGCCGATTGCTCCCTAAAAGGCTCCACGGCTTTTACGATAAGGTCTGCCTTTGGTTTTGAAATAAATATTTCGTCCAATCTAGTTTTCATACTATCTATCAGGTGTACGGCTCCGGCTAAATAGGCATCCTTACCCTCTTGGTCTGCACTGTAATAAAACTGTGGATCTGTTTTCATAAATTGAAAAAATTCCTGCAAACTGCCTTTAAAACCCACTGCTTTACGAATGGTGTCCATTTCACCGTGTATTCTTGCAACTTCACGCAGCCCGATATCGTGGATTTCCTGCGCGGTTAAATCGGTGGTGGTGGTTCTTTGTAAGGCATTGTTATAAAACGCATCCCCGTCGGGAAATTTCCACGCGCCATGGTCAGAATTTGCTCTTTCCTTTTGTTGCTTCATAAAGGCAATCAAACTGCCGTAAGCCGGTTTTACCGAAGTCAATAAAGCTTCTTTGGCGTGGGTCTCCAAATTGGATTTTGTTTCGGCATCTACCTTCAACTCGTTAATCTTTTTTACAAAGTCTGCCAACAAGGTACTTTGCTTTTCGGATGCATCAAACGGCTCACCAATTAGAATATTTTCTGAATCCTGAATCACTTTGTCGTACACAAACGCGGGTGGCATTACGCCTATGGCTTCCCGTTCCTTTAAGTTTTTTACCAATTGGGTAAAATATTTATTGAATTCATTCAATCGGGAAATATAGGCTTCGGCATCCTTTACATCGTCAATTCTATGCATATTTATCAAAAAAGAAGGCAACCCAGATTGGGCGCCAAACATCTGATTTACGGGATAGTTGTGCAAACGGTATTTGTAATCGGCTATATTGTTTTCTAACTTTTGCTTATACAACTTGTAGCTTAACAATGCCTCCTTTGAAAGTGCCGCAACATTTACAGAATCCGTTAGCCATTGCAGTTGCTCTTTGTCCGTTTCCAATTCCTTTGCCCGTGCTTCAGGCGAAATATCATCTAGCTTGCTATAATCCTTTTTAATTCCCAGTCGGGTTTGAAATTCAGGCGAAAGATCTACTCTGGCATCAAAGGTTTTTTGAAAAAAATCATTTACTTTTTTGGATTCTGCCGCTACCTCAGCATCAGTATAGGTTGTGGTTGTTTTTTCAGGTTTACAGGAAATAATTAAAGTGAATGTAGCCAGAAGCAGGAATGGCTTTAAGATTGGTGAGTGCATAGTTTTATTTTATATTTCAGACATTTTTTAAATATAATATATTTTTAAGAAGCATATGCACAAAGCTCAAAAAACGAAACTTACAAATTTGATATTGGGCAGGAAAAGTCTGTTGTTTAGCACAAAGCTATTGGGCTTCTGGTATTAAAAATTATTTTCATTTAACGCATTTTTTAAATGCTAGCGGAGCTTCCCCCTCGTGCCGGCACAGTTGAGAGACAAGCAGTGCGGAGGATACGGGCGAGAAGCCCGCGCCAGCGAAGGGACTACCGATCCCGCACGTATACGCAAGTATTTTACAATTTCTGAAATATAAATCAAAGTATAATAACCCACCTACGGAAAACCGCAACAGTAAGTTTTTTAATCGGGGGAGAATATCAAATATACCTTTTAATTTTTAACATGCAATAAGCTGTAGGCTAATGATTAATACCTTATGCCTAAAAAACAATACATTTGAAAACCAATAAACAAATCGTGACCAAAAACCAAAACCATCCTAAAAAACCAAAAAGCCCTTGGCCCACAAAGGCCGCCATGGAGCAAGTGTATAAAAAAAATCTTTGGGGTGGTGATAATGCAGATTTCTATTCGGGCGAGGGCTCACACCTACCAGCAATAGTAAACCGCTATATAGAAACAGTAACTGCATTTTTTACTTCCTCTAAACCCCCACTAACCGTCTGTGATCTGGGTTGTGGCGATTTTAACGTAGGCAAAAACTTGGTGCCACATACCAAAAAGTATATTGCCATAGATATCGTGCCAAGTCTTATAGCCCGCAACCAGCAACTATTTAATGCTCCCAATCTAGAGTTCCATTGTCTGGATATTGCAACAGCCCCTTTGCCCAAGGCAGATTGCGCCATCCTCCGGCAGGTGCTCCAACATCTATCCAATGCCGAAATACAGAGCGTCGTAAACAAGTTGGCTGCCTATAAATATGTAATCCTAACGGAACACATCCCCGAAGGAGATTTTATTCCCAACAAAGACATCATTTCTGGCCAAGGGAATAGACTAAAAGTGCAAAGTGGTGTAAACTTGTTGGCACCGCCTTTCAATTTAAAGGTTCAGGAAGAGAAGCAATTATCGAAAGTCGTTTTGAATGATGGGAAAGGGATTATTGTAACTTGGCTTTTTAAACTGTAGACTGTAAGTTGTGGACAAAAATAAACTTTTCGCGCTTCGCCAATTTCTAAAAATATCAAACCCGCAAAGCTCCCCGAAATCCCCTACCCGCATAATATGATTGTGCGCCGTTGTGGTACACAAACACATGTCCGAATCGGTAATCGCCAAAAATGGCGCCACCCAATTTCCGAATGCTCTGTGGAGTTTTTAGCCAGCTTGAGGTTTTGGTGTCAAAATTTCCAAGTTTTTGCAAGTTGCGGTACTCTGCTTCGGTTAAAACTTCGATGCCCATTTCTTCCGCCATATCAATCGCAGTATTGTCGGGGCGGTGTTCCTTTCTAGATTCCCAACCTGCTCGGTCGTAGCAAATGCTTCTTCTACCCTTTGGACTTTCGTCGCTGCAATCGCAAAAAAGGTATTCACCAGTTGTTTTATCCTGCCCTACTACATCTGGCTCACCGCCGGTTTCTTCCATGGCGTCCAAAGACCAGAGTTTTCTTGGATTGGCTTTTAGTTTTCTTTCCACATCTTCCCATTTAACGCCCTTGTGACGGGAAGTGTTTTTTTCGAAACGTGTTTTTAGCACTTGCAACAAAGAATCTCGTTGCTCTGCGGATAAATTCTTATCGGATTTTTTAGGCATTATTTCTTACTTTCTAAATTCAATTCCCCCAAAATTAGAGCATTATGTGGAAAAAATCAAATGGCTATTTACGAACAATTAAAACATAAGATTAAAAACCACCAAATGAGAGAACCAATACCATAATAGGATTTGTCTTTAAGCCTTTCCCCCTCAAATTGAAGGTACCGTAGGCAAGCTGTCGAATTACCATTTCTATTCCAATATTAAAAACCTTACCATTATACGGTTCCCGTGCCATCAAGGATATATTTAATTTCTACAATATCGTTTGCTTAAAGCAATACCGGGAAATTTCCGCTGTTCCATTCCAATCGCTTACACTGAGATTCACATTCCCGCTGCTATCAAATAGAGTCCATCACGCAAAATCTTAATCGTTCCATTCTGCGCACTTTGGCCATTCTCCACAATTTCATACTAGAGAGGAAAATTATACAATATATGGGCCCTTTTGAGGAGAAAGTGCAACAACTCATAAGTCTATTTTCTTTGTTTGAGATGATAAATCGAAACGGCAAACCATTCAAAAAAACAAAACATCTATCTTTATACTTCAATTACCTAAAACAACCGCCATGTTTTTAAAATCCAAGTTTATACTTTTGCTTGCCACCCTTGCCCTCTTTTATTCCTGCAACGAAAACGAGCCACACAATGACCCGTACGATTTACTCGTAGCCTTACCCACCGCCCCAGTGAAAGTAGCAAACACCAGCGGCACTTGGTTGGTGTATGAAATGCATATAAAAGTTTCCAGCCTACAAAAAGTGGAAATTTTCAACAATAACAACCTACAATTATCCTATACCGATTTTATCACCCGGGACGATTTTCATCTTGCGAGTATATGGCTTCAATTTCCACCGCAAGGTTGGACCGATGATGTGTTGGCACATCAATTTTACTATAAAGATTCCACCGGTACCGCCAAACAACACACCTTCAATTTAAAATTAGCCGAACAATTTCCAGATCCCATAACCATTGCTTTCCCCGTGCCCGAAGGCATTTGGTTGGCGGAAGCAGCGGCCAGCCCCACTTCCTATCACACCCGCGCTATTTTCCCCTATCCAGAACCTGTTTTTGATCCCACCCAACAAGGCTATTTAATAGGAAACAATCCGCAGCGATACGCTATAGATTACGCAAAACTGGTAGATGGCCTCCCGTACCAAAATGATGGCAGCCAACTGGAAGATTGGTACTGCTATAACCTTCCCATCCTCGCTTCACAGGGTGGAAAAGTGATTTTTACCGAAAATAGTATTCCAGATAATTTAACGCCAGGCGAATTGGATTACACAATAAACGCTTCAAATATCACCGGAAATGTAGTGTATATTGAACACGATGACGGCAGCATTGGCACATATTGCCATCTTATTCCGAATACAATTTTAGTTGAAGTGGGCGATCTTGTTACCACGGGCCAAGAACTCGGGCGGTTGGGAAATTCAGGAAATTCCTTCGCCCCGCATTTGCATATGCACTTGCTAACAAACCCCGAAGGGAAGCAAATTCTTGAATATGTTGACGGCCTTTTCTTTGAAAGTCTGCCTTATAAATTTGCGCAATTTATAAAGCTGGGCCACCTTCCTCCCGGCTATCTCGACCAACCGCCTTTAACACCTTTTACTCCAACAACCAATCAGGTTTATACAGATGTGCTCCCTTCAGAAAGCGATGTTATAGAATTTTGAAAATACTGAAATTTTAAAAACCAAGCAGAAATTCTATGGAATTATAAAGTGTCTTGCAGAAGATTATTTCAGAAACAGTAAATCATTCCCCGCGTCTAAATCGAAGTTGTTTAAAGCTAATTTTATCGAACGTTAAACCGCCCACAATAAGGAATAATCCGATAATAGTTGGAAGGCGAATTGGTTCTTCCAAAATAAAATAAATTACTACTAGCGAGAGAAAAGGCACTAAATAAACAAGGTTACTCACTTTAGCAGCGGTAATTGATTTTCGCAACGCAATAGACCAAATAACGAAGGTAATCCCCATTTCAAAAAACCCAACATAGACTGCCCCCAACCACGATTTTAAATTAACGAACACAATTTCCGAAGTAAACAGTAAAACGATAAGGATATAAATAAAACCAAAGAAAAAATTAAGAAACAGTTTACTCAGTTCGTCGCGCTCGTCCTTAATGTTAAAAATCCAAAATAACGCCCAAACCACTGCCGAAGCTAACCCGAAAATCACACCCGCGCCATTGGTAAACGACAGATTAATCAAGTTTCCTCCAGTGGCAATAATTAGCACCCCTATAAAACTAATACCTATTGCAACCACATTTTTAAAACCTATTTTCTGTTTTAGCAAAGGCACAGCCAATAAACTCAGCATAATAGGCCAAGTATAATTGAGTGCTTGTGCTTCTTGGGCAGGTAAAAGCTCGTAGGCCTTAAATAAAATAATGTAATACAGAAACGGATTAACGGCCCCATAAAAAGCCGATCTTAAAATAGCTTTTGCCGGAAGTTTCATTAAATTACCGAACCGCTTTCGCACAGCCATTAATACAGTCAAGGTGAGCAAAGCAGTTGCCGAAGACCAAAACAACAACTGTAAAAAGCTATAACTTTGCAGGGCAATTTTCATACTTGTAGCCACCGTGCTCCACAACAGTACAGCGATACCCGCGTAAATATATGCCTGTTTTTGATTTTTCATTTTAGGCTTTTTTTAAATTAATAGTGAACTACTGGATTGCTAAAATAGGTTTTCGGCTTACTCAATGGTAGGTTTTCGGCTGCGCTCAACCTGATATGGGTTTAAATTTAAATATTAAAAACCATTTTATACGGCCGTTCAATTTTATCTCGAAGCTCTTGAATTCCCATCAATCTAACTTTTCTTAAAAACTCCTTTCCTTCAAAAAACACCAATAATGTGGGCGCAGAAAATACGCTAAATTTGGCTGCGATTTCTGGCGATTCCTCTATTTTAATATAAAGAAATTTTACAGCAGGAAATTCTTCTGAAAACAGCGCTTCCACCTTGGGCCGTAATGCTTCACAAACGCCGCAATTTGGGGCAGCAAAGTAAACCGCCACGGCAATTTCAGTTGCAATTGTTTCTTCTAAAGCAGTGGTAGTCATTAATTGTTTCACCTTAATTATTGTTGTCCGCCTCTTCCTCGGAATGGGTATTCATTCTTATAAAATTATAAACCCCTTTTCCTTCGGCTATTAATTTGTCATTTTGAAATGCTTTCATCCGCGCCACGAGTATTCGGTTGCCAAAGCGAATAATTTTTCCTTCCACCATAATGGCTTCCGGTTCGGCGCCACGCAGGTAATCTACCCGCAAATCTATAGTGGCAATTTTGTCGTTCAGCGAGGTAAAATGTGTCGCGCCAATTACACCGCCCACAGAATCCATAACCGTTGCAATTACGCCCCCGTGCCAACGGTTATTTCTAAAGTCGCCCACCAATTCCTTTCTAAACGGCACGCTAATACGCACGAAATTCTTTTCGAGCAGTTCAATTTTTAACCCCAAAAACTTGTGCATCGGGATGGTTTCTTCAAAAGTGGTTTTTATAAGTTGTAAATTGTTTTGGAGCATTTTTTAGTCGATTTCTTATTTTAAAATTCGCTTTTCAAAATTAGGTATAATCGTCCACATTACTATCCTAAAATTACAACACCACATCATTTTAAATGGTTGGAGTGAAACTTTAAGTTGAAAAAAATAGTGGTTTCACGAAAAACGAAATAACTATCTTTGCAAACCGACAACCGACAACCGACAACCGACAACAGACAACCCACAACAGACAACAGACAACAGACAACCGATATGAACTACTTTTCCACTAATTTCACCCTTGGCATCCTCGGCGGCGGACAATTGGGTAAAATGATGCTCTACGAAACCCGTAAATGGGACATCCGCACCAGCGTCCTCGATCCCAGTGCAGAAGCTCCCTGCCGCATTGCAGCAGACAATTTTGAACAAGGCGATTTAATGGATTTTGAAACCGTTTATAATTTCGGAAAAAAAGTAGATGTACTAACTTTTGAAATTGAAGGCGTAAATGTGGAAGCCTTGGAAAAACTGGAAAGCGAAGGCGTAAAGGTATATCCAAGCGCCGCAACGCTCCGAAATATTCAGGATAAGGGGGTTCAAAAACAATTTTATAAGGAGCACCAAATTCCTACTTCGCCGTTTAAGGTTTATAAAGATAAATACGAACTCAACGAAGCCATTGTTCGCAAAGAGCTGCATTTTCCATTTGTGTGGAAGAGCTGCACCGGCGGTTATGACGGCAAGGGAGTGAGTATTGTTCGTAGTGCGGAGGATGTAATTCCGCTTTCCGAAGACGCTTGTATTGCTGAAAAATTGATCCCTTTTAAAAATGAATTGGCAGTAATTGTGGCTCGTAATCCTTCAGGGGAAGTAAAAACGTATCCCGTGGTAGAAATGGAATTTCACCCCGAGGCAAATCAAGTGGAATACGTTATCTGCCCGGCACGAATAGATGATGCGGCAGCAAACAAAGCGAGAGCCGTAGCATCTAAGGTTTCCGAAGCCTTTAAACACGTTGGCCTTTTAGCTGTAGAATTGTTCCAGACCGAAGATGACGAAATACTCGTTAACGAAGTAGCGCCCAGACCCCACAACAGTGGGCATTACAGTATTGAAGCCAGCTACACCAACCAGTTTGAGCAACAAATAAGAGCTATTTTAGATTTACCTCTCGGCAATACAGAAAGCAAAGTAGGCGGAATAATGGTAAATTTAGTAGGTGCCGAAAGCCACACAGGCCCAGTAATGTATAAAAACATTGAAAAAATATTGGCGATGGAAGGCGTTACACCTCACATTTATGGGAAAAGAGAAACGCGTCCCTTTAGAAAAATGGGCCACGTAACCATAGTAAACAAAGATCTCAACAAAGCGCGAATTATTGCGGAAGAGGTTAAAAAAACGATTGAGGTAATTAGTGAATAAATGTTCCCTCGAGCGCAGTGGAGAGGTCCCTGTTAAGCAGAATAACAATAAACTAACAGGTCTCAACTGCGCTCGACCCGACACACAAAAGTTAACTATCTTTGAAGCCTAAAATGTCCCCTCGAGCGCAGTCGAGAGGTTCTTATTAAGCAGGATTACTATATAGAAGTAGGTCTCGACTGCGCTCGACCAGACATTGAACAAAAAAGTATGAAAAAAATAGCAATAATAATGGGAAGCATCAGCGATCTGCCAGTAATGCAGGACGCTATAGACGTTTTAAAAGAATTTAACATTGAAGTGGAAGTAGATATTGTTTCTGCCCACCGAACCCCCGATAAACTATTTGATTACGGTAAAAATGCCCACAACCGTGGCATTTCAGTAATTATAGCGGGAGCCGGCGGCGCGGCACACCTACCCGGGATGATTGCTTCCCTTTCGCCTTTGCCGGTAATTGGCGTTCCCGTTAAATCCAGCAACTCCATTGATGGCTGGGATAGCGTTCTTTCAATTTTACAAATGCCCGGTGGCGTTCCTGTCGCTACGGTAGCACTCAACGGCGCAAAAAACGCAGGTATTCTTGCCGCTCAGATTATGGGCGCTTCAGATAAAGCGATGTTGGATAAGATTGTTGCTTACAAAGAAAGCTTGAAAACAAAGGTTGAGGAAGGTGCTAAACAGATTATGAAGAAAAAGTAGTCACGATGTCCGGTCGAGCGCAGTCGAGACCTTATTATTAAGACGTAAATTAAAATGAAATCGTACTACATTTACATACTTGAATGTTCAGATGGTTTACTTTATACAGGTTTCACTAATAATATTTCACGGCGGTTCGATGAACATCAAAACGGATTAAATAAATCTTGTTTCACATACAAACGAAGACCATTAGAATTAATATTCTATCAAGAATTCAATGATGTAGAACAAGCAATATATTTTGAAAAGAAAATAAAAAATTGGAGTGCACAGAAAAAACGAGCCTTAGCGAATAAAGATTTTGAGATGCTTCAAATATTGGCAGAATGTAGAAATATGACACATTCAAAATATAAGCCAACTGCCGATGAGGTCTCGACTGCGCTCGACCAGACACAGAACCATTAATACACTATGAAGAATAATCCCCTATTACAACCCTACAACACCGCCCCCTTTTCCAAAATAGAAAACGCACACTTTCTGCCTGCCATCAGCAAATTAATTGCCGAAACTAAAGCGGAAATTGATGCAATCACTTCCAATACGGAAACCCCTACTTTTAAAAATACAGTGGAAGCTTTGGAAAATACCGGTGAACAATTAGATCGAGCTACAAGTATTTTCTTCAACTTAAACAGCGCCGAAACCAATGACGAGATCCAAAAAATAGCGCAGGAAGTTTCGCCTATGTTAACCGAATTCAGCAATGATATGCTGTTAAATGAAACGTTGTTCGAAAGAATTAAAACGGTTTACAAACAAAAGGATTCCTTAAACCTTTCCGAAGAACAGCACATGTTGCTGGACAAAAAATACAAAGCGTTTTCACGAAACGGTGCTAATCTTTCGGATGAAAAGAAAACCGAACTGCGCAAAATTGACGCTGAACTTTCAAAGTTGAAATTGACTTTTGGCGAAAATATTTTGGCGGAAACAAACAAGTTTGAACTTCATCTTACAACTAAAAGCGATCTATCCGGACTGCCCGAAGGCGTAATTGAAGCCGCCGCTCAAACGGCCCAAGAAAAAGGAAAAGATGGCTGGGTTTTTACTTTAGATTACCCAAGTTATGTGCCCTTTATGACTTATGCCGACAACCGCGAACTTCGCAAAAAAATGGCGATTGCCTTTGGCGCAAAAGGATTCCATAATGACGAATTGGACAACCAGCAAAACGTTTTGCAAATTGCAAACCTTCGGCATAAAAGAGCAAACTTGTTGGGTTATAAAAGCCACGCACATTTTGTTCTGGAAGAACGCATGGCCGAAACCCCCGAAAAGGTAAAGTCATTTTTAAATGAATTGCTTGAAAAAGCGAAACCTGCAGCCCAAAAGGAATTTGATGAATTAACCGCTTTCGCAAAAGAACTTGACGGCATCGATCATTTAGAAAAATGGGATGGCGCCTATTATTCCGAAAAACTGAAGCAGAAACTCTTCAATTTGGACGATGAAAAGTTAAAGCCTTATTTTGAATTAAAGAACGTTATCAATGGGGTTTTTACAGTTGCCGAAAAACTCTACGGCCTTCATTTTGAAGAAGTACACAACATTGATAAATACCACACCGACGTAAAAACATATGAGGTAAAAGACGATGAAAACGAATTGGTTGCCATATTTTACGCAGACTTCCACCCGCGGGCTGGAAAGCGAAATGGCGCTTGGATGACTTCCTATAAACCCCAGCAAATAAAAGACGGTAAAAATGATCGTCCGCATATTTCAATTGTTTGTAATTTTACGAAGCCAACGGCCAGCAAACCTTCGCTGTTAACTTTTAACGAAGTAACAACTTTATTTCACGAATTTGGCCACGCCCTTCACGGCATGTTGGCAAACACCCACTACCCTAGCCTTTCGGGAACGAGCGTATATTGGGACTTCGTGGAATTGCCCAGTCAAATTCTAGAAAACTGGTGCTACGAAAAAGAAACTCTGGAACTGTTCGCAAAACATTACAAATCAGGCGAAGTAATCCCGATGGAATACATTGAGAAAATAAAGGATTCCGCTACTTTTTTAGAAGGCATGGCAACCCTGCGCCAATTGAGTTTTGGAATGCTGGATATGGCTTGGCACGGGAGCGACCCTTCAGGAATCGCGGATGTAAAAGCCTTTGAAGCTGCCGCCTTTAACGATACCCAACTATATCCCGATGTAAAGGAAAATTGCATGAGCACTTCGTTTTCGCATATTTTCCAAGGAGGCTATTCCGCAGGTTATTACAGCTACAAGTGGGCTGAAGTTTTGGATGCCGATGCTTTCGCACTGTTTAAGCAGGAAGGAATTTTCAACAAAAAAGTAGCAGATCGTTTTAAGGGTTTTGTCCTGTCGCAAGGCGGCACGCTGGACCCGATGGAACTTTATATTAAATTCCGCGGCCAGAAACCAGATCCCGAAGCTCTTTTAAAAAGAGCTGGATTAGTATAATGAAAAAAGACCTAACAGGAGATTGCTTCGTTACTCGCAATGGTGCCTATTAGACCTATTCCAAATGTCACCTCGAGCGCAGTCGAGAGGTCATCTTTTCAACATAATTATGATTAAAAAGCAGGTCTGGACTGCGCTCGATCCAACACTAGTTCAATATAAACTTCTTTGAAAACGTATGTCCGTTTTCCAAAGTAAAATGCACGATATAAAAACCGTGTGCAAATTGGCTAAGTTGAAGGCTGCCACCTTCAGAATTTACATTTTCAGAAATTATTCTTTGCCCGGCTACGTTGTAAACAGACACTTCTTTTACGTTAGACACTGTATTGTTTAACTGATAATTCAAAGTTTTGTTTTTTACAAAAACGCGAATGGCATTTTCAGAAAAATCATCTACCGACAATATTTGTGGTTTTGCGGCTTCAATTAAAAACTCCAATCCAAGTTTTGCAAATTTTACACTGTGTTCCGGCGTATTAAAGAACGAATACACGTCGCCCGGACTATGGATATTTGGATTGTCTTCGCCCATTCTTGCTTCAAAAGGAAAAGCGGCGTCATACCCATTATCTGCCCAGCTTGCATGGTCTGAGCAGCCGTAGCCACATTCAGTATAGCCATAGGTAAAATTGTGAAGGTTATTGGGGTTATTGCTGTTGTAATGATCCATCAATTCGGTTAGGTAGGTGTTCAGCTGGTTGCTATTGTACCAATCTGTTGTAATATAAATATCGCTGCTGGAACCATTGTACCCCGTCATATCAAACTGAACATAAGCCGCTACATTTACACCGTTGTTTGCGTATTCTTCTGCAATTTCGGCAGAACCTACCAAACCAATTTCCTCGGCGGCAAAAGCCATAACTTCAATGGTTCTATTTGGCACGAAATTCTTTTCTAAAAGCACGCGAACCATTTCATTTAAAGAGGCAATTCCCGAAGCATTATCATCTGCTCCCGGCGCATTGTTTTTATCGCCAAAGGTGGTAGAATCTATATGGCCGCCAATAATTACAAATTCATCTGGCGTATTAGCCCCGTCAAAAGTTATAATCACAGAAGGCATTGGCGTGTTTACGTGGTTAAAAATACGTGTATGTACATCGGTTCTTCCCGATGCGGCAATCATGGCGTCCCACTTGGCCTGTTGATCGAGAACTGCCAGCTCGGCTTGCGATTTTGTGTGGTAACGCGTTCCGTAATTTTGAAGATTTAAAATATCGTCTTCAATATTTTGCCCGTCAACTAAATCTAAGCACTCGTTTACAAAGGCATCTTCGGTAATGCTAAAATCAATTTGCGGACTTCTGCGTTCAACCGGCTCCAAAGCTTGTAAGGCCTTTTGGGCCGATGCCCTAAAAATATAACCTGGGCCGTGCGTTTTTACATTATCGTGAATACTGTGCGAAACCTCTTCAGAAAGTAGAACCGCAGCTTGCCTGTCATTGCTTGCCAAAATGGTCATTCCATCTGGATAAAGTGCTTTAAATGAAACCGCATCTGCAGCATCCATGGTTGCATAAAAAGTATTGTCGTTTTGTGCAAAACCAACAATTGTAAATAATAGGAACATTAAAATTCCTGAAGTAAATTTTTTCATTGGGAAGTTTTAGGAGTTAATTTTCCGTAAAAATAAAACATCTCAATTAGTTATAAGCGCATTTTGCAAGTTTAACGTATTCGCACCTACCACCTTTGGTGCCATTGCTAAATGTATCTTTTGCTATTTTAAAGAATATATTAACTCAGTTATAAAGCAGATTCAATGCCTTTAGGGCTAATTTCAAACTAAATAATTAGCATTTCCGTATATGT
Organism: Aequorivita marisscotiae; assembly: GCF_029814825.1. Classification (NCBI taxonomy): domain Bacteria; kingdom Pseudomonadati; phylum Bacteroidota; class Flavobacteriia; order Flavobacteriales; family Flavobacteriaceae; genus Aequorivita; species Aequorivita marisscotiae. The sequence continues at coordinate 526,851 of NZ_CP122379.1, forward strand.
TATAGAACTTCCCTATTTTTGAAATAGGTTTAAAAAATTTGCTGTGGAAATATTAAATCCTGAAATATGGGTAGACAAATATGCCGATTACCTCTACAATTATACTATTGTGCGGGTAAACGACCCTATTGTTGCCCAAGATCTTATTTCTGAAACATTTTTGGCAGGTCTTAAATCGAAAGATAATTTTAAAGGTGAAGCCACAGAGCGCACCTGGCTCATTTCAATTTTAAAGCGAAAAATTATTGATCACTACCGAAAGATAAATTCGAAAAAAGGAAAAGCCGAAGTGCATATTTCGTATAAAAGTGAAGATTCGGATGGAGATTGGTTGGAGGAAAATGCCGCGGATCCTTTTGATAAAACCGCGGAGGACACTATGGAAAATACCGAATTGGGTCTTGCAATTTTAGCATGTTTAGACAAGCTTCCGGAAAAACAAGCAACAATTTTTAAATTGAAAACAATTGCCGAATACGATACAGAGGCCATATGTAAAGAATTTAATATTACACCGTCTAACTTATGGGTGATAATTCACCGTGCACGAAAATCGCTTGCCGAGTGCCTCGAAAAAAATTGGTTTAATTAATGCGAATGAAGTTTTTTTTAAAATGTAACGAAGCCGCACAAGTTTGCGACAAAACCCAATATAAGGAAGCTTCTTTCTTAGATAAGGTCATGCTAAAAGTGCATTTATTAATGTGCAAATTGTGTCGCGATTACACAAAACGAAATGTAGCCCTCACAAAAAAAATTGAGTCTGCAAATATTAAAACCCTTTCGGAATCAGAAAAACAACAAATAAAAAACCGACTTCAACAGTAATACCGCTAATTAAAACAAATTAAAACACTTGAAATAAAAGATAAAGCAGCAACCACAGTATAGGTAGGCCTTCTATCCAAAAAGAAGCAAAATAACGAGTTTGACGTGTTTTTGAAATAACCAACAACCATCCCAATACTACACAAAATACAAGTAAACTTAACAGATAAGGCGCTTCAGAATACTCTTTAAAAAATTCAATTCCCAGACACGACAACAAAATAAATAACCCCAACAATTTTGTGTTTTTAACACCAAATTGCTGCGGCAGCGTTTTTAAATTTAAACCGTCATACGGCACATCGCGAATTTCAAAGGGCAGAATAAGTGCCACAACAATAAAAATGCGCTGAAAGAAAGTTAGAAACACATCTGCTGTGATTGCAACTTCTGAAGCTACAAACGGTAAAATAACGCTCACTCCCGCCCAGACAAAGGCCACCACAAAAATTTTTATACCTGAAAGATTTCGTAGGTTTTTACTTCTAATTACCGGAACTGCATATAAAAAAGTTGCCATCCCAAAACCCACCGTTAGCAATAAAACCTCTATGCGCAGTTGGAGTGAAAAGTAAACAAGTAAAGCAAAACACACCGCAGAAAATATCTGGATTAGCCTCAAGGATTGCGTTAAACTTCGATGATGAAGTCCAGCTACTTTGGCGTATTTCACAAAATTATATCCCGTTAAGGATGCTAAAAAAAGAAAACCCCAAAAAGGCTTTACAATTGTTAGATTATATTCCAAAACGGTTATGGCCAGCAAAGCCACAACTGCTAAGGCAACGTGGATGCTACTGTTTATATAAAATGCAAAAACACGCTTTAAAAACTTCATAATATCAAAAATAATCAAAGTGTTAGTAACCTCATTATTTAGTTGAAAAATAATAGGTTTCAAACCTTTAAAAAAGAAGCTATTTCGCGTTAAAAATCGTAAATTTGCCAGCTTAATTTCAATCGCATATTTAATGAATACAGATTCTTTTGCTTTAAGACATATTGGCCCTCGGGAAAGCGATCTTCCCGAAATGCTTTCAACTATTGGTGCAGACTCTTTAGATCAACTTATTTTCGAAACTGTTCCGGACGATATTTTGCTGAAAAAAGCACTTAACTTGGATACCGCAATGAGCGAACAGGAATACCTGGAGCACATTACCGAGCTTTCCACAAAAAACAAAATCTTTAAAACGTATATTGGCTTGGGATACCACCAATCCAACACCCCTCCCGTAATTCAGAGAAATATTCTGGAAAATCCGGGATGGTACACGGCATATACACCGTACCAGGCCGAAATTGCACAAGGTAGATTAGAAGCGCTGTTAAACTTCCAAACCGTAATTACAGATCTAACAGGTATGGAATTGGCAAACGCTTCACTTTTAGACGAATCTACTGCCGCAGCCGAAGCCATGTCGTTACTTTTAAACGTACGCGAAAAAGACAAGAAAAAAAACAATGCCGTAAAGTTTTTCGTTTCTGAAGAAATATTGCCGCAAACCCTATCGTTATTAGAAACTCGCGCCACTCCTATTGGCGTGGAATTGGTGGTTGGCAATCACGAAGAATTTGACTTTTCGGACGAATATTTTGGAGCTTTACTTCAATATCCAAGTAAAACCGGAAAGGTTTTCAACTTTAAAAGCTTTATAGAAAAAGCGAACGACAACCAAATTAAAGTTGCTGTTGCGGCAGATATTTTAAGCCTTGTAATGCTAGAATCTCCAGGACACTTTGGAGTTGATGTTGTTGTTGGAACAACCCAACGATTTGGCATTCCCTTGGGTTATGGCGGTCCCCACGCAGCATTTTTCGCTACTAAAGATGAGTATAAAAGAAGTATTCCGGGAAGAATCATTGGCGTTACAAAAGATACCGATGGCAACCGCGCTCTACGGATGGCACTGCAAACCCGGGAGCAGCATATTAAGCGCGATAAAGCAACTTCAAATATATGTACCGCTCAGGTTCTGCTTGCGGTTATGGCCGGAATGTACGCCGTTTATCACGGCCCCGAAGGTTTAAAATATATTGCCAAAAAAGTTCACAATGGCGCTGCAACCCTTGCAAATGCATTAGAAAAACTGGGCTTCGAGCAAGTAAACGATACATACTTTGACACCATTGCAATTAAAACCGACGCTACAAAAATCAAATTTTTAGCCGAGGCCAAAGAAGTTAACTTTTATTATCCCAACGACGAAACTGTTTCAATTTCTATTAATGAAACCACAACTATAAAAGACCTAAATAAAATAGTTGCAATCTTTTCCGAGGCGATTAAAAATGATTTCGAAAAGATTACCGCCCTAGAAACAGGCAATAAAATCCCGGAAGAAGTTGCCCGCAAAACTGAGTTTTTACAACAGGATGTATTTAACTCCTACCACAGCGAAACAGATTTAATGCGCTACATTAAAAAATTGGAGCGAAAAGACCTGTCTTTAAATCATTCTATGATTAGTCTGGGCTCTTGTACCATGAAACTAAACGCCGCTGCAGAAATGCTTCCGTTAAGCGACCCAATGTGGGGTAATATGCATCCATTTGTTCCTGTAGAACAAGCGGAAGGCTACCAAATTGTTTTAAAGAAACTGGAAAAACAACTTACCGAAATTACCGGTTTTGCAGCAACTTCACTTCAACCAAACAGTGGTGCGCAAGGCGAATTTGCTGGATTAATGGTTATTCGCGCCTATCACGAATCGCGTGGAGATGCACATAGAAATATTTGCTTAATTCCTTCATCTGCTCACGGAACAAACCCCGCGAGTGCCGTAATGGCTGGAATGAAAGTAGTTGTAACAAAGGCTACTGCAGAAGGAAATATTGATGTGGAAGATCTTCGTGAAAAAGCCATTAAACACAAAGACAACCTTTCCTGTTTAATGGTTACCTATCCTTCTACCCACGGAGTTTACGAGTCGGCTATTCGCGAAATAACAAGTATTATACACGAAAATGGCGGACAAGTTTATATGGATGGGGCTAACATGAACGCACAGGTTGGCTTAACCAATCCTGGAGCTATTGGCGCAGATGTTTGCCACTTAAACCTTCATAAAACTTTCGCAATTCCTCACGGGGGTGGCGGCCCAGGTGTGGGACCCATTTGTGTTGCAGAGCAATTAGTTCCGTTCCTGCCTTCAAATCCTGTAATAAAAACGGGAGGCGAAAATGCTATTTCGGCTATTTCAGCGGCACCTTATGGCAGCTCATTGGTTTGCTTAATTAGCTATGCTTATATATGTATGCTCGGTGTAAATGGTCTAAAAAAAGCCACACAATACGCTATTTTAAACGCCAATTATATTAAAGAAAGACTCAATGGTCATTACGAAGTTCTTTACGCTGGCGAACGCGGCCGCGCAGCTCACGAAATGATTGTAGATTGCCGTCCGTTTAAAGCAAAGGGAATTGAAGTTACAGACATTGCCAAACGCTTAATGGATTACGGTTTTCACGCGCCAACGGTTTCCTTCCCAATTGCCGGAACTTTGATGATAGAACCTACGGAAAGTGAAAGCAAAATGGCTTTAGATCAATTTTGTGATGCAATGATTTCTATTAGAAAAGAAATTGAAGCGGCAGATAAAGACGAACCAAATAACGTTCTGAAAAATTCGCCACACACTTTACAAATGTTAACGGCAGACGAATGGGATTTTCCATACAGCAGACAGGACGCAGCATTTCCGTTAGCGTATGTTTCAGACAATAAGTTTTGGCCCTCTATTAGGCGGGTAGACGATGCTTATGGCGACCGGAATTTAATTTGCACCTGCGACCCAATAGAAGCTTACATGGAAGCTTAAGAAAGTTTGCAGTAGCGGTATTCAGTACTCACTTTTAGAGTGAAAAGGATTAACTGAATACCGTTACTGAATACTGAACACATTTTTTTCCGTACTTTTAACAAAACTTTTTTCTTTATGAAAGTCAAAATAACCGGTATAGGCAGTTACATTCCAAGCGAGATTGCGAAGAATGAACATTTCGGAAACCATCATTTTTACAATGAAGATGGAACGCGCTTTGGCCAAGAAAATGAAACGATTATAGAAAAGTTTAAAGCCATTACCGGTATAGCCGAACGCAGATACCTACCCAAAAGCCTAAATACGTCAGACATTGCAACCTTTGCCGCAGAAAACGCAATTAACAGCGCAGGAATTAAAAAAGAAGAATTAGATTACATTATAGTTGCCCACAATTATGGCGATGTAAAATACGGAGCCGTGCAGAGCGATACGGTACCCAGCATTGCTACCCGAGTTAAACACAATTTAAAAATACAAAACCCTACTTGTGTAGGATACGATATGCTTTTTGGATGCCCTGGATGGATTGAAAGTATGATACAAGCCAATGCATTTATAAAGGCCGGAATTGCCAAAAAATGTCTGGTTATAGGCGCCGAAGCGCTTTCGCGCGTTGTAGATCCGCACGATCGCGACTCTATGATTTACAGCGACGGTGCAGGTGCTGCAGTAGTGGAAGCCACCGAGGATACCGGCGGAATTCTAAGCCATTTTAGCGCCACCTACGCTTTTGACGAAGCACATTTTATTTATTTTGGCGAAAGCAACAATTTGGCGAAAAAAGATAACCGCCGCTATATAAAAATGTACGGTAGAAAGATTTATGAATTCGCGCTAAGCCACGTGCCAGATGCCATGAAAATCTGCCTCGAAAAAAGCGGCCACGGCATAGACGAAGTGAAAAAAATATTCATCCACCAAGCCAACGAAAAGATGGATGAGGCCATTGTAAACCGTTTTTACAAGTTATATGACAAGGCCGCTCCCGAAAAAATCATGCCCATGAGCATCAACAAATTGGGCAACAGTAGCGTAGCCACGGTACCCACGCTTTACGATCTGGTGTTGAACGGTGAGTTAGAGGGCCACTCGATAAAAAAAGGAGATGTGGTTATTTTTGCAAGCGTTGGCGCGGGCATGAATATTAATGCGATAGTTTATAAGGTGTAAATAATTCTGAAATCCGAATTCAGAATTCAGAATTTAAAAGATGTACGAAGGCAAGTTTCCTAAAAAAAGATACAAACACACGCTTCATTTTTTGAAAGAGGTAATTTCCAAGGAAGAAAAAATCTTAGATTTGGGTGTTTCCAATCCCTTTTCCGAAATTCTCACTAAAGAAGGCTTTAATGTAACAAATACCAAAGGCGAAGACCTTGACCTTGAAACCGAAGTTGTTAAAACGAATGATTTTGAAGTGGTTACCGCCTTCGAAATATTTGAGCATTTGGTCTCCCCTTTCAACGTATTAAAAGATATTCAAGCAAAAAAACTGGTTGCTTCCATTCCTTTAAAGCTTTGGTTTGCCTCGGCTTATAAAAGCAAAACCGACAAATGGGACCGCCACTACCACGAATTTGAGGATTGGCAATTTGACTGGCTTTTGGAAAAGGCAGGTTGGCGTATTGTGAAACGTGAAAAATTTACCAATCCTGTAAATAAAATCGGGATTCGGCCAATTCTCAGAAGGGTTACGCCACGGTATTATATTGTTTATGCTGAAAGAATTTAATGAATTTCTACATCGTCATACCCGCCCATAACGAAGAAGCATTTATCGGCAAAACTCTTGGGTCGTTAGTTGAGCAAACCTTACTTCCCAAAAAAATTGTTGTTGTAAATGACGCTTCAACAGATGGGACACAACAAATAATTGATCAATTTTCAGAAAAATACCATTTTATAAAAAGTGAATTTCACAATTCAAAAAAACTTCACGAGCCGGGCAGTAAAGTTATAAATGCTTTTTATAAAGGTTTTGAAACGCTAGATGATGACTTTGATGTTATATGCAAATTTGACGCTGACATTATTTTACCCCCAAATTATTTCGAAAAAATAATAGAATTATTTTCATCCGATGAAAAAGTAGGCATTGCTGGCGGTAATCTTTATATTAAAGTAGAAAATGAGTGGAAATTTGAAAACATTTCAAAAAAAACTAAAGTGCGTGGCCCTATAAAATTGTACAGAAGAAAATGTTTCAAAGAAATCGGCGGCCTAAAAAAATCAATGGGCTGGGATACGGTGGATGAGCTCCTGGCCCAATACCACGGTTGGAAAGTAAAGACCGACCCTTCGCTGCACGTAAAGCATTTAAAACCTACGGGCAAAGTCTATACAAAAGCCTCAAAACACAAACAGGGCGAGGCTTTCTATAAAATGCGCTACGGGTTTTGGCTTACGCTTATCGCTTCGGCGAAACTCGCCTCCAAAAAAAATAGTTTTTCATTTTTTGCAGATACATTAAAAGGTTACTTTAAAGCGAAAAACGCCAAATTAGACTTTATCGTTTCAGAAAAGGAAGGCGAATTTATCCGCAACCTCCGTTGGAAAAACGTTCGAAAGAAATTGGGATTGGGGTGATTTAAGATTTAAGATTTAAAATACGACAACATCTCCTTAACATATAATCGTAGATAAATTCGTTATTTTTGCTCCTTAAATTTTAGCAATGCAACTCAAGATTTCTTTCCTCACATTTTTTTTCTCAAGCCTACTTATTACTACTTCCTGCGTTTCTGTTCAGGTAAGCGATAATACGGTATCTACATATTCGTCAGAAGAAAAGAAACCCAAGAATATTATTTTATTAATTGGCGACGGCATGGGGCTGAGCCAGGTTTCCGCCGCAATTTATTACAAGAACGGCAAACCAAATTTTGAACATTTCAGTACAATTGGACTAAGTAAAACATCGTCCGCTAGTGATTTAATTACCGATTCGGCCGCTGGCGCAACAGTTTTTTCCACTGGCGTTAAAACATACAACGGCGCAATTGGTGTAAATAAAGATACAATTGCCGTACCAACCATTGTAGAGCAACTTTCGCAACGAGGCTTGGCCACGGGTATTATAGCTACTTCGTCTATTCAACACGCTACCCCTGCCAGTTTTTATGCCCACGTAAAAAGCCGAAGAATGTATGAGGAAATTACAGAATTTGCACCTAATTCCGGTGTAAACTTTTTTGCTGGGGGTGGATTGAAATTCTTCAATAAAAGAAAAGATGGAAATGATTTGTTAGCTGAAATGGAAGCCAAAGGCTATAAAGTAATTACGGATCAACTTCCGAAAACCCCCAGTGAGAAAAACGAACTTATTTTACTTGCAGAAGATGGAATGCCCAAAATAAATGAAGGCCGTGGCAATTTTCTTCCGAACGCCACCAAACTTGCATTGGACAAACTGTCTAAAAACGAAAAAGGATTTTTTTTAATGGTTGAAGGAAGCCAGATAGATTGGGGCGGCCATAACAACGACGCCGATTACTTAATAGAAGAGCTTTTAGATTTTGACAAAACCTTGGGCGTAGCTTTAGATTTTGCCAAGCAAAATGGCGAAACGCTTGTAATTGTTACCGCAGACCACGAAACAGGAGGTTTTACACTAGCATCTGACGGCAAAGATTACAACAAAGTAAAACCGGTTTTTTCTACTACTGGCCACTCAGGTACGATGGTTCCCGTTTTTGCGGAAGGCCCTGGCGCTTCTAAATTTAATGGTATTTTTGAAAGTATTGCGATATACCATAAAATGATGGCTCTTTTTGATAAATAAAAGCCAAAAAAAGCATTTTCAATTATCAGTGTGCTAATTTTAGTATTTTAGCCATAGCTTACGATTGTATGAAGTATATAGAAGATATTGGTTCTTATTTTATAATGCTAAAAAAGGTGTTTGGTAGCTTTACCAAAACATCGGTTCTGCGGCATCTTATTTTTAAGGAAATCAACGATCTTATTATTAGCTCGTTGGGCATTGTAGCATTTATCTCCTTTTTTGTGGGCGGGGTTGTGGCCATACAAACGGCCCTAAATATGGATAACCCTATAATTCCGGACAGCCTAATAGGTTTCGCAACGCGCCAATCTGTTATACTGGAATTTGCCCCTACCTTTATTTCCATAATTATGGCGGGAAAGGTAGGCTCGTTTATTACTTCCAGTATAGGCTCTATGCGGGTTACCGAACAAATAGACGCTTTGGAAGTAATGGGAATTAATTCATTAAACTATTTAGTTTTTCCGAAAATTGTGGCTCTAATGTTCTATCCGTTTGTAATTGTGCTCTCAATGTTCCTTGGCGTTCTCGGGGGTTGGGTGGCTGGCGTTTACGGCGGTTTTACAAGTTCTTCCGATTTTATTGCGGGGGTACAGGAAGATTTTATTCCCTACCAACTCTTTTACGCTTTTTTTAAAACTTTTGTTTTTGCTTTTATTCTCGCCACCGTTCCTTCTTGGCAAGGATTTTATATGAAAGGTGGCTCGCTGGAAGTAGGTAAGGCGAGCACCAATTCCTTCGTTTGGACCAGCGTGCTGATTATTGCGGCCAACTATATTATAACCCAACTTCTCCTTAGCTCATGATAAAAATAGAAGATGTACATAAAAGTTTTGGCGATGAGGAAATCCTAAAAGGAATATCAACCGAATTCGATAAAGGAAAAACAAACCTTATTATTGGACAAAGTGGAAGTGGAAAAACGGTTTTGCTTAAATGTCTTATCGGACTTTTTAAGCCTGAGAAAGGTAGAATCTATTACGAAGATAAGGCCATACAAGATATGGACGACGAACAGCAGCGCAAGTTACGCGAAGAAATTGGAATGCTTTTTCAAGGCGGAGCACTCTTCGATTCTATGAATATTGAAGAAAATGTTATGTTCCCGCTGCGAATGTTTACCAAGCAGAAAAAAGCCGATATGGTTGCCAGGGTAAACGAAGTATTGAAACGGGTAAATCTTGAAAATGTGAATAAAAAATTTCCAGCAGAAATATCTGGTGGAATGCAAAAAAGGGTTTCCATAGCCCGTGCAATTGTAAACAAACCAAAATTTCTTTTTTGCGACGAGCCCAATTCCGGTCTCGATCCAAAAACAGCAACCTTGATTGATACATTGATTCAGGATCTTACCCACGAGTACGATATTACTACAATTGTAGTAACCCACGATATGAATTCGGTGATGGAAATAGGCGAAAAAGTGGTACTGCTGAAAGACGGAAAACTGGTGTGGCAGGGCACCAATCAACAAATTTTCAAAACAGATAATGAAGATGTTACAAACTTTGTGTACTCATCAGACCTTTTCAAAAAAATTCGCGAAGTACAACTAAAGGAAGGTTAACCCTACGGATATTCGGAAACTTGAAGGGTATCAAATTTCATTTTAAACTTCATCCAAGCTTCTATCTTTTTTAAATCTGCCTTCCGATTTTTAGAAGAAACATTCTTTTTCCAACGAATATTTATAACCGGGACAGTATCCGTAGTTTTAAAATTAGTGGTTATTTTATTCGAAAAACTGAAAGTTTCAATGTTTTCGTAATTAATTTTAATCTCTTCGCTTAACTGCTTAAACGGAATGTTCTGCACTTTTAAATGAGCTATTTCGTTTTCCAAAAAGCGAATCTGTTCATCTTTATTTTGAATAATTTGCTCGTTTTTAACATACAGATCTTCTAAAATTCCCGCCTTAATTTCACCGGAAAGTTTGGCTGCCATTTCCCCACTTTGATCGGCACCTTGATAAATACGCAACCGGGTTTCGCTTAAATTTTCGGTATTTTCCAATTCCTGAAGCCACTCGTTTATTTTATTTTGTGGTACAGGACGACCAATTAAATACACGTCAATATTTTTAGATTTATAGTCCTGCGTAAACTTTACAACTTCGGCACCTTCGTATTGAATAACGTTTTTTACAAAATCCTTGGTTTTATTTTCAAAAACCTGTTGGTCTAAAAGTTTAAGAAACAACCATACGCTGGGTATCATAACGGCAATAGCTATTACGGTTGCAATTTGCGCAGTTCGTTTTCTGCGCTTGCTATTGGCATAACGCACCAACGGAAACTGTAATATTTTTGAAACAATAAAGGTAGAAAGTGCTATAAAAACCGCATTTATAGAAAATAAATACAAAGCACCACCCGCATACGAAGCATTACCTATAGCCAAGCCGTAACCCACGGTACAAAGAGGCGGCATTAAAGCAGTGGCAATTGCAACTCCAAAAATAACACTGGCAATTGTACCACTCTTTGTTTTTGCAACAATTAATCCCAATCCACCAAATATTGCAATAAGCACATCTAAAATTGTAGGATATGTTCTGGCAATAAGCTCAGGCGTCTCCTCGGTTAAGGGCGAAAGTTTAAAATACAGAAAAGCGGTTAGCACACTTAAAAAAACCATCACTCCAAGATTAATTAAGGAGCGTTTAAGCGTATCTACATCGTTAATGGCAACAGAGAGCCCAATACCTACAATTGGCCCCATTAATGGCGAAATTAACATCGCACCAATAACCACCGCTGTACTACTAACATTTAGCCCAATAGAGGCCACAAAAATTGAAAAAATAAGAATCCATGCGGTATGGCCCTTAAACGAAATATCTTTTTTAACGGCTTCAATGGTCGCATCGCGGTCTGTATCTGCACGAATGTCAAAAAGTTCGCTCAGGAATTTTTTGATACTTTGCCAAGTGTTGAGCTTTACTTGCTCAAACTCCTCATCATTTGGAGTAACCTTAACGTCCTGATTATTTTGTGATGTACCCATTACAAATATTTTTTACCGAATTTATTCGAAACCTCCTGCAACAATGCTTTTATATCCTGCTCCTTCGCTTTCGGAAATAGCAAAAGAACATCTTCTTTATCCACCACAATATAATCTTCAATCCCGTCTAAAACAACAAGTTTTTTTCTATCAGTAAAAATCATGTTTTTATCAGAATTCTTTAAAAGTGTTTCGGCATTTACAATTGCATTCTCACCTTCATTTTTGTTCAATTTGTCATAAAGCGCACCCCAAGTTCCCAAATCATTCCAATCGAAAGTAGCTTTTTTTACGAATACATTGGCAGCCTTTTCTAAAATTCCATAATCAATCGAAATATTTTCGGCTTGCGGATAAGTATGTTCAATAAACTGTTTTTCTTCCGAAGTATTTAAAGTTTGCATCCCTTTTGAAAACAAGGTGTTCATTCGGTTCAAATAAGTTTTAAATGATGCGGTAATACTTTTTACGCTCCAAATAAAAATACCTGCATTCCAAAGAAAGTTTCCTGCTTCCAAAAATTGTTTGGCAGTGTTATAATCGGGCTTTTCGCGAAATTGCTTTACCGGTTTTATTTGTGAGGCGCTGCTTTTTTCGCTTTCTATATACCCATATCCCGTATTCGGAAAAGTTGGCTCAATACCCAAAGTAAGTAGGATATCTTCGCGCTGCGCCGCATCAAAACAGGCTTGCACATCATTGGCAAATGCAGCTTCATCTTCAATCCAATGATCGCTGGGCGCAACTAGCATTAATGCGTTGGGATTTTCCTTTTTAATTTTTAATGCCGAAAGTAGAATACAGGGTGCGGTATTTCGCATTGCGGGCTCTAAAACCACTTGTTTTTCGGTAATTCCGGGTAGTTGTTTTAAGGTAATTTCCAAATACATTTCATTGGTGAGAATGTATATATTTCCCGAAGGAATTATTTTATTTAAACGCGAAAAAGTTTTTTGTAATAAGGTCTGTCCCGTCCCCAACATATCGTGAAACTGCTTTGGGAATTCTTGGGTACTCATAGGCCAAAACCTTGAACCAATGCCGCCCGCCATAATTACTGCGTAATAATCTCTATTCATATTTTTAGCATTTAACAAACCTACAAGGCTTTAAATACCTTGCAAAAACCATATTGCTCCCGGAAATTAATTTTCCTTTTGTGGGTTCGGAGGCGTCAAAAATTCCACTTCGGCATTCGGATTAAATAAATAGGTTCTTCCCGTAGAAACTTCTACACACTCAAACCTTTTTACACGTTGTTTGCCGCGTTTAAATATTTTGCCGTTATACAATCTAAAATGTGCTCCAAAAGGAATCTCAAAGATATAGTTTTTATCGTTTTCGGGGTCAAATTGTTTTAGGGCTAAAGATAGTGCGGCATCGGTATCGCTGGAAGCTTTCGGATTTTTAAAATGCCGCGCCAATAATGGCAGTAATTGATTGGGGAAAACTTCGGGACGCAAATAAGGCAACATTAATAATTGAAAAGTGCGCTTCCACTCTATCCCGTGCGGTTTAATAAAACGCCCGTATTTTGTAAAAGCCTCCAAATGTGCAATTTCGTGAACTAATGTAATTAAAAATCGATATTTATTTAGCGACGCATTTACTGTTATTTGGTGTTGCCCATTGGGCATTTTTCGGTAATCGCCGTGTCGTGTAACGCGCTCGTTTACAATTTTAAGATGAACATTATGGGTTTTTATAAGTTCAAAAGCGGAGGCTACGGAAGCTTGCGGAATATATTTTTCTAGAATTTCTGTCATACGGAATAAAGAAGCTGCTAACCGTTATTTCAGTTCCAAAAATAGCCAGTTTAATGCAATTTCAGGCTTTTTACCACACTTAATATCGTCTTCCTGAAAGATATTTTAAAAAATTTGTAGCTGCATTTATTTTGATTTCAACATCTTACATCCTGCTATTTAAAACTGTTCTAAATAAACTTTGAAATATTAATTTTACACTTTAGATTTGCACCCAATTTAAATCCAATCTAAATAAAAATAACAAAATGAAATTCATCACCACCCTATTTTTTATATTGGGAGCACAGTTTATATTTTCACAGGAAGTAGCAAGAATCGAAGGAACTGTTACGGATATTGACAATATCCCAATCCCCTTTGCAAGTGTTTATATTCCCGAACTGAAGAAGGGAAGTGCTGCCGATGCCGACGGAATTTTTACAATTAATAATATTCCGTATGGCGCATGGCAACTTACCGCGAGCGCCGTGGGCCATAAAACTACCACACTAACAATTAATCCCAACGAAGCTGTTTTAAGCGGCATTATTTTTCAGCTATCCTATGATAATGAATTGGATCAGGTAGAAGTTTTCGGAAACCGAAATGACCATCCCGACAAAATTGAGTCTCTAACTCGCTTGCCGTTAAAACCCTATGAGCAAATACAAAGTATCTCTGTACTTTCAGAAAAATTGATTGAGGACCAAGGTGCTTTGAGCATTTCCGAAGCGACCAAAAACGTGCCAGGGGTTTACACTTTCGCAACCTACGGCAACAAACGGGAGAGCATGTCTTCCCGCGGATTTAGAGGCATCCCCATCTTAAAAAACGGTGTCCGCATACATTCCGACTTTCGGGGAGTGGGTATTTTAACAGATATGCAGGGCGTAGATAATATTCAGGTTTTAAAAGGAACAGCCTCCATAACACAAGGTGTAGCCACAGATCTGGGAAGCCCGGGAGGAATTATAAATATTGTTACAAAAACTCCAAAATATACTTCCGGTGGAAGCGTAAGCCTACGGGGAGGAAGCTTTGGGCAAGTACGTCCTACCTTTGACGTTTACGGCCCTTTGAACAAAGAAAAAAACCTAGCGTTTCGCTTAAATGGCGCCTTGGAAAGAGCCGATAGTTTTAGGGATTTGGTTGAAAAAGAGAGTTTCTATTTTAACCCTTCCTTTGAATGGAGAGTGAATGAAAAGACAACTGTAACTTTAGAACTAGATCATTATTATGACAGTCGAACTCCAGATTTGGGCACGGTAAATTTGGCCGAAAATGACACAAATGCCATTTACGATCTTCCACATTCACAATTTTTAGGGTTCGAAAACGATCGTTCAATTACCGAAAACACTACTTATGCCATTAGAATGGACCATGAGCTAAATAACAAGCTTACCTTAAAAGGTGCCTTTTACAGTTCTTCTTTAAAATTAAACGACAAAGGGGCAAGCTTAGGCGAAACGATTGAAGAAAATGATACGCCAATTTACAATATTCGCGAGCGCAGTTACACCACTTCTACCCGCGATGACAACAATAGTGTGCTGCAATTTGATTTAATTGGAGATAACGTTTACACAGGTTCTATTAAGCACACCTTCCAAGTAGGCTTTGATTATCGCGCTTCCCGATTTGGCACTAGTAGTCAATCTGCTGGCGTGATTGACACTATTAATGTCTTTCAAAATATAAGTCACACCTTGCCCGCTATAGCGCTGGATGCAGCAAGGACAAGTGGGGGAAAAACCCACTCACTCGGCTTTGTGGCACAGGATGTAATTTCTTGGAACACTTGGCTAAAAACATTTTTGGGAGCTCGTTTTAGTTCAACCGAAACCATTTCAGAAGCTGAGAATACACGTAGTGATGCCTTCAACCCGTTGGGAGGAATAATTGTTTCGCCAATTAAAAATGTAAATGTTTTTGTTTCTTATACCAACAGTTCCTATCCGCGTACGGCATCGCGTTTAGGTGAGAACGGTGAGGAATTGGGTAACGAGCGTTACGACCAATTGGAAACCGGTTTTAAGTCCACTTGGCTCAATGACCGTTTGCGTTTCAATTTAACGCTTTATAAAATCAACAATAAAAACATAAATCTGCCTGTTTATGATGAAACCTGGACAAATATTTTATACTATGCTAAAGGCGGAAATGACCAACGACAAGGAATAGAAATAGAACTCACCGGGCGTCCGCTAGAAAACTTGGAATTAATTGGCGGCTATGCATATATTGATTCGCAGTACAAAGAACACACTTCATACGTGTACGGATCGGCACCGTTAAACACACCCAAACACACCTTTAATGCCTATGCCAATTATTCCTTTAGAAACAACATTTTAAAAGGACTTTCCATAGGCGCTGGAGCCTACTTTACCGGGGAACGCCCCATAAACGATTGGTCGTCCGGAGCTGTTACCCATCAAGGAATTGTGCCAAACCAAAAACCTTTTGATGTGGAAGCCTACTCCATGGTAAACTTTCAAGCAGAATATAAATTCGATAAAAACTGGAGTCTTCAATTTCTGCTGAACAATGTGTTCGATAAAATAGGCTATAATGCCTATAGAACCAGATATATCAATCAGACCGAGCCACGAAACTTTGCAGGTGTATTGCGTTATAATTTTTAGTTTTTTGAATTGTTAAGTGTCCAAAGGCACAACGTAAGTTGTGCCTTTTATTAATTTTAAAGCCATTATGAAAACAAAAAAATATACGCTTCGAAAATTTATAAACGATGTTCATCTTTGGTTGGGAATCGGTAGCGGAATCGTACTCCTAATTATTTGCTTGACGGGTACCGTTCTCACTTTCGAGCAGGAAATAAAGGGACTCTTTGCCGAAGAGATAACTGTTCTGCCTACTAGGAATGCGCTTCCAATTGAAAACCTGACAAAATCACTTTCCAATGAAGGTGAAGTATTGCGCGTGAGCATAAATCCTGATAACACAAAACCTTATGCGTTTTCGGTTAAAACAAATAATGAAGACAGGCGCGGAACTACCTATTTTGTAGATCAATACAGCGGAACTTTTACAAAGGCTGCGCCAAATGTATTGGACGGCTTTTTTATGACAATGTTTAAATTGCACCGCTGGTTGCTGTTAGACATAGCTATCGGAAGACCAATTGTAGGTATTTCAACTATACTATTTTTAATACTATCCATTACGGGAATTGTACTTTGGTTTCCGAAGAAAAAATTAAAGAAATTAAAATGGAAGCATTTAAAACCAGGATTTAAAATTGCGTGGCGCGCGAAGTGGAAAAGAGTAAATCACGACCTACATGTTACCCTAGGATTTTATACAGCAATATTTTTAATTATAATGTCGCTAACAGGTTTGTTCTGGTCTTTTGAATGGTATAAAGATGCCGGAAGTGCCGTGCTTGGCACCCCTGTATTTGCAGGACGCGGCGGAGGACCCAAAATAAATTCCAAAGCTCCAAAAAACACGAAACAGATTAGTTTTGAGGATGTACTAAAGATTACTCAGAATGAACTTGCTTTTCAGGGAACAACCGAATTACAAATTCCTACAGATCAAACAGAAATTTTCAGCGTAAAAAAATACCATGATCAAGATTTTTTTCAGACTGCAGTAGATGAATTAAAAATAGATCGCGATGGAACGCTAATTTCAAAGCAAATTTTTTCGGAAAAACCCTTAAACGTACAGATTGCAAGTTCCATCAAAGCAATACATATGGGAACAATCTACGGGTAGTTTTCAAAAACAATATATTTTATTTCCTGTTTAATAGCTACGAGTTTACCCATTACGGGCGTAATAATATGGCTGAACAAATTGAAGAAAAAACCTAAGGGAAAGCAGCAACAACTTAAGGCGTAGTGCTTGAAACCTGCAATATTTTACCGTTGTAGAATTTATTCCCATTAAGTGAAAAATCCATAATATATTGCGCCATTTCTGTAGCCGAAAGCGGTGCTTTAAAACCGGGAAAAGCTTCGGCAAGCATTTCGGTTTGTACCGATCCCAAGGCCATAACATTAAAAGATGGACCGGTTTCTTTGTATTCTTCTGCGAGTAATTCAGTTAAGGCAATTAAAGCTCCCTTACTACTGCTATATGCGCTGAGCCCAGGAAACTTTACGCTTCCCTGTACGCCACCCATACTGCTAATGTTTAAAACGTGTCCCTTCTTTTTCATAAACGGAATTACTGTTTTTATTAACGAAGTTGGCCCCAAAATATTTACATCATAACACTTTTTAAATTCTTCGGAGGTAATTTCGGCAAAAGGTTTATTCACCAGAAATCCTGCGTTGTTTATTAAAACATCAACTGTTTTCATTGAAGTTTGAAGGAAGGCAGAAAGTTTTACTATTTCAGACTGATCGGCTATATCAAATTCTAGCGCGGCAACGTTCTTCAGTTTTAGATTTGAAATAGGTTTAGAATTTCTTGAAAGTGCTAGTACATTGTGTCCGGCTTCAGAAAAAAGCTTTACCATTTCAAAACCAATTCCACGGGAAGTACCTGTAATTATTATGTTTTTCATAATTTCAATAAATTAAAAAACCTCACAGGTCTCAAAGACCTGTGAGGTCTAACTCACTTTAGTTTTTTCAATTAAACAAACATCGTCACAGGATTCTCAATATACTGTTTTACAGTTTGCATAAACTTGGCCCCTGTTGCGCCATCGATAGTACGGTGATCGCAAGCTAGTGTAACCTTCATCGTGTTACCTACTACTATTTGTCCGTTTTTAACAACCGGTTTTTGAACAATCGTTCCAACAGATAAAATTGCCGAATTTGGTTGGTTGATAATTGAAGTAAACTCCGTTATTCCAAACATTCCAAGGTTTGAAACTGTAAACGTACTACCTTCCATTTCCTGAGGTGTAATTTTTTTGTTACGTGCTTTTCCGGCAAGCTCCTTAACTTGAGCTCCTATTTGTGAAAAAGTCATTTGGTCTGCAAATTTTAATACAGGAACTAACAATCCTTCATCTACTGCCACGGCAACACCAATATGAATGTGTTTTGCAATTTTGGTTGCCTCCGGCGTCCATTGGCTGTTTACCTGCGGATGTTTGCGCAATGCCATGGCGCACGCTTTAATTACCATGTCATTGAACGATATTTTTACATCGGGAGTAGCATTTATAGATTCACGAGCTGCAATTATGTGGTCCATATCCAACTCAACGGTTAAATAATATTCGGGAGCGGTGAATTTCGATTCGGCTAAACGTTTTGCAATGGTTTTACGCATTTGCGAGTTTTTCACTTCCTCAAAACTTTCGGTTCCAACCGGTGTGTAAGCTTGTCCGCCACCGGCAGCTGGATGATAATTTTCAATATCGCTTTTAACGATACGGCCATTTTCTCCACTACCAACAACTTGACGTAAATTAATTCCTTTTTCCTCGGCTAAAACCCTAGCCAAAGGCGATACAAATATTCTTTCCTGTTGTTGGCCATCATCAGTTTTTGGTTTTGCCGACGAAGTATTTTTTGTTTCTGAAACTTTTGCCGGCGCCGATTCCTTCTTATCTTCTTTTGAAGGTTTTTCTTCGGAACTTTTTTCCTTTTTAACCGAAGATTTTCCTTCTTTTTTGAAATTTTCTAACAGCCCTGAAACGTCTGTACCTTTCGGGCCTATTACGGCCAAAACCTCATCTACCGGTGCCGATTCGCCTTCGCCTATACCAATTTTTAAGAGCGTCCCCGAATAAAACGATTCAAACTCCATAGTGGCTTTGTCTGTTTCAATTTCAGCAAGAATGTCGCCTTCGGCTACTTTATCACCTTCTTTTTTTAACCAAGTGGCAACTGTTCCTTCGGTCATAGTATCGCTTAAACGCGGCATGGTAATTACTTCAACACCTTCGGGCAGTTCGGCTCCAGATGAAGATTCTTCAGATTTTTCTTTGGTGTCTTCATTTTCAGAATCCTTTTTCTCAACATTATCATTTTTAGAAGTATCTTTTTCTGAAGTGTCATTTTCCGAATCTTCGTTTGATGAACCATCTTTTTTATCGTCAGATTTTCCATCAATCAATGCTGAAATGTCTTCGTCTTTTTCACCAATAATTGCTAAAAGTGTATCTACAGCTGCGGTTTCGCCTTCGTTAATACCAATGTGGAGCAAGGTACCTTCGTAAAACGATTCGAACTCCATTGTTGCTTTATCTGTTTCAATTTCGGCAAGAATATCGCCTTCCTTTACGGTGTCGCCCACTTTTTTGAGCCAGGTTGCTACCGTACCTTCTTCCATGGTGTCGCTTAAACGCGGCATGTTTATTACTTCTGCCATTTCTTATAATTTATCTGATAAAAACGGGTAATCTTCTTGCTCGTAAACAGAATCGAACATTACGTTCTTCTCTGGATATGGAGATTCATCTGCAAATTTTTCACATTCCTCTACCAACTTTTTCACTTTTTTGTCAATCTTTTTTATGTCTGCTTCCGTTGCCCACTTATTCTCATAAATTTGATGAAGCACATAAGTAATGGGATCTTCTTCTTGCTTTTTGGCCACTTCTTCCTTTGTACGATAATGTTGGGCATCGCTCATAGAGTGCCCTCTGTAGCGATAGGTTCGTAATTCAAGGAATGTAGGACCATCGCCACGACGTGCGCGCTGTATAGCTTCATCCATTTCCTTTGCTACTACTTCCGGTTTCATGGCATCAACTGGTTTGCAGGGCATTTCGTAGCCTAAACCGAGCTTCCAAATATCAGTATGATTGGCAGTACGTGCAACCGAAGTTCCCATAGCGTAGCCGTTATTTTCAACACAAAATACCACGGGCAGCTTCCAAAGCATTGCAAGGTTAAAAGTTTCGTGAAGCGACCCTTGGCGCGTTGCTCCATCGCCCATATAGGTTATGGTTACCGCATCTCTTTCAAAATATTTATCGGCAAAAGCCAAACCAGCGCCCAGTGGAATTTGCCCACCAACAATACCATGACCCCCATAAAAACGGTGTTCTTTGGAAAAAATATGCATGGAGCCACCCAGACCTTGAGAGGTTCCAGTTGCCTTGCCATAAAGCTCTGCCATTACTCTTTTAGGATCCTCGCCCATCCCTATGGGCTGCACGTGGTTACGGTAAGCGGTAATCATTCGGTCTTTGGTAAGATCCATAGCGTGCAGCGCACCTGCCAAGACGGCCTCTTGGCCATTGTAAAGGTGTAGGAACCCCCTCACTTTTTGATTGATATATACTTGTGCTAGTTTATCTTCAAACTTACGCCAAAAGAGCATGTTCTCGTACCAATCTAGATACGTTTTTTTGGTGATTTTCTTCATCTATCTGCTATAAGGTTTTCCCGTGGGGAAAATAATTAAACGGATAACAAAAGTAGTACTTTATAAGCAGAAAATACAAATTCCAAATCCCAAAAACGAAATCTGAAATATTTACGGAGTTTTAAATAAATTCCAGATTTAAAAAAAACAAATTGTAAGTTTTAAGCTTAGCTTTTTCTTTAGAGATATTTGGCATCAAAACCCAGCGGCAATAAATCCATTATGGAAGCCACTTTAATAATGTCGCCAGATTCGCCGCGAAAGTAGATAGCTATTGGGCTTTTTTGTTTTTGTTCGTATTCGGCAAGCGATTGGCGGCAGGCTCCGCAGGGTGCAATGGCCTCGGTTACCTCATGACTTTCGGCTTGTACGGTAATGGCGAGCGCCGTAATCGTTTCATTTGGAAAGTTGGCACCCGCACTAAATACAGCCACCCTTTCGGCACAAAGCCCCGAGGGAAAAGCTGCATTTTCTTGATTGTTGCCCAATACAATTGTTCCGGATGCAAGACGTAACGCTGCTCCCACCCTAAAACGCGAATAAGGCGCATACGCATTTTTACATGCTTGCTGCGCCTTATTCATTAATTCTTGAATGCTTTTTGGAAGCTCCGAAACGGATTCAAAAACTTCCAAGGCAATCTCAATTTTTTGTTTTTTCATTTTATGTTTAATTGCTCACTGGTTTAATTGACAAATTGATTTATTTAAAATTAAACTTTTAAACATTTAAACATTTCATTAGTTAAACCTTTCTAATACTCGTCGTACTCATCGCCAAAGTTAAATGTTAACCCAAAACGAAGGGTACCATCCAGCGGACTATTTGCCAATTTTGAAGTAGAGAACAAGTACGAAATATCAATATTAATGGCGGTATAGCGGAAACCTGCTCCGAATGAAAGAAACTTTCTACTTCCCTTAACGTCACTTTCGTTGAAATAACCCGTACGGAAAGCAAATACATCTTGGTACCAATATTCGGCTCCCAGAGCCCAGGTAAATTCTTTCAACTCTTCACTAAAACCGTCTGGCGCATCGCCAAATGAAGAGAACATACCACTAAAGAAACTTTCGTTGTAATAATCGTCTTCACTATTAATTACACCGTCGTTGTTAGAATCGCTTGGGGTTGGAACCAACAACTTATTAACTTGTGCAGAAACACCTACTTTGTTGTACTCGTCTAAGATAAAATCGAATCCGCCACCTAAAGCGAGGTTTGTTGGCAAGTTACTTTCCGAGCCTACCTCGTCGTACTTAAGTTTAGGACCAATGTTAGAAATATTGAAACCCAATCTCCAACGGCCGTCAAAATCGTCGTAAGGAATTTCTTCACTTTGGTAATACCCTGCAACGTCTACGGCTACTGAGCTTGCTGCAGAAGCATCTGCCACCGCAGTTTGAAGTTTTAAATCTGAACGAATATAGCGTCCGGCAACGGCCATAGAGAATCGTTCGCTAAGCCTAAGTGCATATGAAACATCAAAAAGCAATTCGTTTGGTTTAACCAATAATGGCTCTTCATCTGCTGTTTGGCGCAATTCAATCTCCCCATTACTGAAATATCGGAAACTTGCACCCACGGCGCTTTGTTCGTTTAAACGGTTATAATAAGTAATATTTCCTAAGAATATATCATTTACCAACTTGCTTAGATAGGGGGTGTAGGTTACACCCACGCCCTGCTTTGAAAGTGCAAAAGCGTATTTTGCTGGGTTCCACTGCTGTGAAAAAGCATCGGCAGAAGTAACTACGCCAATATCTCCCATACCAGCGGCACGAGGGTCTGCGGCAATAAGTACAAATGGAACACCTGTTGTTATTACACGATTTTCAATTCCTGTATTATCCTCTTGTGCAACAGATTTAAATGCCACAAGGCCTAACAAAATTGGAATAAATAATTTCTTCATATTAAATAATTTTGAGCAAATATAAATTTAATTTTTAAAGGATGACGAGTTTCTCAAATTTTTCAACCCGCTGATTTGTTAACGCCGAATTAACGGTAATCTTATAAACGTACACACCTTTTCCGATACGATCGCCAAAATCATCGCGGCCGTCCCACGTAATTTCACGACACAGATAGCTTCCAGAAGGTGGCAAGGTTGCATTTTTTGTCCACACCACTTTTCCCGTTACCGTAAACACCTGAACCTGTACATCTAAAGTTTCATCTGGCCTGTTGTGGTTAAACCAGAATTGGGTGTAATTTACAAAGGGGTTGGGGTAATTAAGTACGCGGGTAATTTCGAGTTTATCGTTACCAGCCACTATAAACTGTATTTCGGCCGTTGACGAATTATTGTAAACATCCCATGCTTTTAAAGTTAGGGTATGCAAACCATCTTCAAGGTCGCGAAATTTAAAGGTTGCTTTTCCTTTGGTATAGTCGTCAACGTCGGCTTGATAAAATTCGTTTAAAACAAACGGATTAGACTCATCGCCATCCAGAATTGCAACTATATCGTGGCCTATACCACTCGCAGTGTTTATACCGTTGGTATCTTCAAGTTTGGCGAGCAACATAGGAGAATCGTCTGTGATTCCGCCCGACACAAAACTTTCGTCGTTCATAAAAAGTTTTATTAGCGGCCCTTCGTTGTCTTCGGGAGCATTTTCATTTAATCCGCCAACATCTATATCTAAGTTTACACCTGCCTGATCTTCCAGTTCGTTATTGCGTTTGGCATATAGACTTACTCTGCCTTTCCCCACAGGGATTTGAATATCTCTGGGAACCACAAATTCGAATTCAAAAAGTCCGTTGGCAATGGTTGCTTTCCCATTAAATAATGATTCACCCAAAGTGGTAAAATCCATTATAAAGTTAAAATTATCGTTATCTAATGTTTGCCTCATTACGTTTTTGTCGAACACTTTTGCTTCTAAAATACCGTTATAATCTGCCATTAGCATCCCCGCTTCATTTATAACTTCGCCAGCAAGTTTTATTTTGCTCAAAGCTTTTAAAGTATCTGTTGCTTGCCCGATAGGTACATCGTTCAACCGTGTAATTCGAATACTTTTTTTAGGAAAAGCAAGATGCATTGCAGGATCGCCAATATAGAAAACCACGCGTCTTAAATCGCTATCTATACCTTGCTTTGCGAGTCTAAGCCCTTCGGCCGGAGTTTCTGGCACATCTCTTCCGTAGCCAAAAAGATTGTCTGCCAGTAGCTGATTGAACAATACCCCCGTATTAATATAAATTGCCCGAGTAGTTGTAACCAAGGAAATGGCTCCTCCTTCTTTATTTAAATAGGTAAGTTCGCCAGCTGTAATACGCAATGGGTTGTCAAATTTGGTAAATTCGCAGGTAACTGTAACCACACACGGCAAGTTGTCTTTGTTTCGCAGATTTTGCGCAGTTTCTTTAGTGTAAATATACTCCGCAGCTAGACCATCTTCACCCCCATGGCCAAAATAATCTATAATAATAGCGCCTACATCAAAAGCACTTTTAATGGCTTCGTTTACTTCTGGATAACGGCTACCACCGGCAGAGGCTTCTTGTTGGTAGGCATCGGTGTGAATTTTTTTCACATTAATAAACGGCTTCTCCATAGAAATTTGATCGCCCAACGCATCTAGTTTTAACTGTAATTGCTCCTCATTATCTTCATCGATATCGTCAGAAATTAATACAAAATTGGTTCTCCAGTTGCCATACGAACTTTCGGAGGTGTATTTTATAATTTTATCGACCATGGCATTGGCCATGGAAACATTATCTGCAATTATTCTGCCCATAGCGATGTCTAACAAATCAATATCTGTGGTACCTGAGCCAATAGTGCCCTCACATGGATCCATATTTCCGAAGAAATCGTCAGACATAAACGATTGTGCAATACTAACCCCCGTAAGTGTTTGAAAAGTTGGAACAATATTGTTGTTGTTCGCCAGTCTGTTTTTATAATCTATAGATGCATCGCCTAAAATACCTACATATTTTACCCGTTTTGCTTCGGTGGAAGCGTTGTTATAAACATAGCGAACAAAATTCCTGATTGCGCTAATATCCTGACTGCCACCGCTAAATTCCTCATAAATCTTGTCTGTGGTTACCACTTTTACATTAAGCCCTTGAAGGTTTTTATGATACGTTGCCAAACGCAATGCAGGTTGAATTAAGAAAGGTGCTGTAATAATAAGATAATCTACATCTCGAAAATTTCCGGAACCATCCTTAAAAATAGTGCCTTTTAAATTTTGATTCTGAACAACCGGTTGTGCAACCTTAACAGGAGCCAAATAATTGGAAGGCCCTACGGCAACATACTCACGCACTTGCCCAAGTGTTTGTTTAAAACTGAATGAGGAAGCATTGTTTTCGTTTTGTTTTGAAGTAATAAACTGGGAGTCGGTAACGTCCCAAACTTGCGAAAACTGTGCGGCATTGGTTATTTGGTATTCACCCACGCCAGTAAGGGTTTCCGCAGCATTA
Organism: Aequorivita marisscotiae; assembly: GCF_029814825.1. NCBI lineage: Bacteria > Pseudomonadati > Bacteroidota > Flavobacteriia > Flavobacteriales > Flavobacteriaceae > Aequorivita > Aequorivita marisscotiae. Next base: position 551,810 of record NZ_CP122379.1, read on the forward strand.
TATCTAAAAGGCAATTGTCCTTCGGCACCACTTAATGTTCTAACGGCCCATAGGCCAATATAGTCCAAATATGCAATGCTCGAAGGATTACCAGCGTTGTTGTATGATAAATCTATTTGAACAGTTTCGCTGCTGGCTGGAATTTCTTTTCTATATTCATCTAAATCTAAAAGCCCTCCCACTCCTAGAGCTCGAAATTCTATTGGGTCTAGCGAGGTGCTATTAACAGTTACCGCCATTGAAGTGGCACTTTCTGAAGCCGCAGCCGTTTTAATGGTGAGTTGTATTGGTTTGCTGGAAACTATATTTGGGAATTCAAAATTAAAACTTTGTTCATTATTAATATCGAATCGATTGCCAAACCATTTTCTACCCAGTTTTGTCGGACTTTCTTCGTCCTTTTCATAAAATTGATAATCGTCAAATTCTGAAATAGTAAAATCTACCGTTCCTGTTGGTTCAACCATGGGGCGCACCCGTTTACCGGCATCTCCACTTACGGTTACATAATAAAATGAATTGTCTGTATAAGGGTTTAAATTTGAATCGTTTTCTTCTACATAACCATTAGTACTGGTACCATAAAATAGAATGTAGTCGTTACCATCAAAGGACCCGTCTTCTTCACCTACAACTTGAATGGCTATTTCGGGCAGGTCAAAAAATTTATTTTCTTCATTCAACAACGGTAAGGATTTGCCTCCAAAACCATATATTTTAATATTTCTTGGATTAATGCCATCTACGTTCATTCCCAAGCTACTCAGAAAAGATCTGTCTATTTTGTGAATTCCAGTTTCGGCTACCTTAAATTTATACCACTTACCACTTGCAAGCACCGAATTAGTGATATCCGGCGTATAGTCTGTACAAAATGGACCATAGCGATAATCTACATCAAAAGACAATACTTTTTTATACCCACTGTTGGTTTTGATTATAGGTGAAATTTTTAATAAAGTGAAGAGTTTTTCCCTAGAGTGCGAACTACCAAGGTAGTATTCTAATTTATCGGGTACTAATTCGGTATCAATCAGGTTTAGTTCTTCGGCAGAAACCGAGCCATAACGCACATTGGTAAGCGTAACCGAAGTTTTATCGGCAAAACCCGCATCCTCCCATTTAGTTTGATAGCTAATTGCTTCTTTATTTAATTGAAGCTTTAATGCAGCCTTAGCTTTTTGCTTGGTGGTTGATGAAGATTCAGTGCCTTCAATTTTACTCGCAGCGGGTCTGGAATTTCCCCAATCTATGGTTATGCTTTTTGATTGCGCCTTTCCTAAAAAAGGCAGGGCTATAAAAACAAAAAATAGTATCGCTTTTCTCATTAGTACCAATAACGCTTCAAATATACACTTAGTATAACGCATTTTTTTAAAAGTTTTCTGTATTGTCGCATTAGGATAATAATTTTAAAACTAATACGTTTGCAACTTTATTGGTCTTAAAACCTTTTAAAACCCTACAGCGCAATAATAACAAAATATTATTGTGTTTTTGTCGTTAATTACTATATTGCGAACCCAATTTTATCATATTTGAATCTATGATGTTTAGAAAAAACCTAACGTTAAAGCTATTTATTACTTTAATAGCAGCCACACTTCTAGTTGGTTGCAACAAATCCAGAGACTATAAAAACAGTTCTCGAGCCACCGGCTGGAAAATGAATGCCAAAGAAGGAGGCTTTCAATACAATCCGCAATCTAGAGAACAGGAAACAGGCCCAGGCCTTGTATTTGTTGAAGGCGGTACTTTTACCATGGGTAGAGTACAAGACGATCCGATGCACGATTGGAACAACTCGCCTAACCAACAACACGTTCAATCATTCTATATGGATGAAACTGAGGTTACTAACCTTATGTATCTTGAATATCTTGATTGGTTAAAACAAGTATTCCCTCCTACCGACGAAAGTTATAGAAAAATTTATGAAGGCGCTGTACCAGATACATTGGTTTGGAGAAATCGTTTAGGTTTCAACGAAGTTATGACCAATAACTATCTTCGCCATCCTGCCTATGCCGAATATCCTGTAGTAGGGGTAAGTTGGATTCAAGCAGTTGAGTTTAGTAATTGGAGAACTGATCGCGTAAATGAAATGGTTTTGGCAAATGAAGGCATTACCGCCAGAAATGCACCTTATGAAGTTGAACCTGGCGAAACATTCAATACAGCAACCTATTTAAACGCGCCAACACTAACATACGGTGGTAATGATTCTATTACCCGCGGTGGGAAAAAATCTGAATCTATTGCAAAAAGAAGCAAAGACAGTACAAATTTATACATTCAACGTAAAGATGGTTTGCTTATGCCAGCGTATCGTCTTCCAACCGAAGCTGAGTGGGAATACGCAGCCCTCGGTCTCGTTGGGCTTCGAAACTACAATGCTTACAGAGGTAAGAAAAAATACCCTTGGGAAGGTCAATATACCCGTTCAGGCAAAAGAAGATCGCGTGGAGACCAAATGGCAAACTTTAAACAAGGTGATGGTGATTACGGAGGTATAGCTGGTTGGAGTGATGATGGTGCAGATATTACAGCTCAAGTAAAATCATACGAACCAAACGATTTTGGACTTTACGATATGGCCGGTAACGTTGCCGAATGGGTAGCAGATGTTTACCGCCCAATTGTTGACGATGAGTTTAACGATTTCAATTACTACAGAGGTAACGTTTACACCAAAAATGCTATTGGAGAAGATGGAAAAGTAAAAGTAGTTACAAAAGATTCTATTGTTTTCGACACTTTAAGCAACGGAAAAATTGTAGCTCGAAACCTTCCAGGCGGAATCCTCCAAGTTCCAGTTGATGAAAATGAAACCTATTTAAGAACAAACTTCTCCCAAAGCGATAATCGCGATTACAGAGACGGCGATAAACGATCATCTCGTTACTATCAATCATTTGCCGATGAAGAAGGCGAAGGTGCCGACAACACTAATCGCATGTACAATTCACCTATTCAAAAGGTTTATGTAGATAGCTCTGGTACCCTAGATCGTCAGTACGATAAATCATCAAATAGAACTACACTTATAGACAACGAAGTTCGTGTTTATAAAGGAGGTTCATGGAGAGATAGAGATTACTGGTTAGATCCTGCACAGAGACGCTATTTCCCCCAAGATATGGCTACAGACTATATTGGGTTTAGATGCGCAATGAGTCGCGTTGGTTCAAAATCTAAAAAAGGGAAGCGCCCCAGAAATTAGCGATTTAAAAATTAAAAAAACAACCCTCCTTGGCATACAGCTTCGGAGGGTTTTTTAGTATATTTATTTCATGAATATAGCATCCCTTCACACGTATTTTTTGCAGAGCAGTGGCGTTTGTACAGACACCCGAAAAATTGAAAAAAACTGCATGTTTTTTGCTCTTAAAGGTGAAAACTTTAACGGAAACTTATTTGCACAGGAAGCACTGGATAAAGGTGCTTTTAAAGTTATTGTTGATGAAACTGCCTTTCATAAAAATACTGGTGAAACTATATTGGTAGAAAATGTACTGTTAACGCTGCAGCAACTGGCACGCTTTCATAGAAAAAATTTAAATCTGCCTATTATTTCACTCACTGGGAGCAATGGCAAAACAACTTCCAAAGAGCTTATAAATGCTGTTCTTTCCCAAAAGTTTAATACCGTGGCAACACAAGGCAACTTAAACAACCACATTGGCGTTCCCCTAACTTTGCTCAATATGAATAAAGAAACCGAAATAGGCATTGTTGAAATGGGAGCCAATCATTTGGGTGAAATAAAAATGTTAAGCGAGATTGCAGATCCAGATTACGGGTATATTACCAACTTTGGAAAAGCCCATTTAGAAGGTTTTGGCAGCTTAGACGGTGTGGTTCAAGGTAAGACTGAACTGTATCAATATTTAAAAAAACACAAGAAGAAAATTTTTGTGAACGCCAACGATCTAAAACAATTAAATAAGTCCGAAAACAGTGAAAGAGTAACCTTTGGCACAAAACATAGCGATTATAATATAGAATTGCTAGATGGCTCGCACCAGCTTTTGGTGGCATTCAACAACACCGAAATACAGAGCAATTTAGTAGGGGCCTACAACTTTGCCAACCTTTCTGCGGCAATAGCTATTGGTGCATTTTTTAATATTTCTGCAAAAGAAATTAAGGTGGGTATTGAAAGCTATACACCGTCAAACAACCGTTCGCAATTGATTAAAAAAGGCACAAACACGGTTTTAATGGATGCGTATAATGCAAACCCAACCAGTATGATGGCTGCTTTGGAAAACTTTAAACAAGCCAAGGGCGAAACCAAAATTATGTATCTAGGCGATATGTTTGAACTGGGAAAGGAAGCTGAATCCGAACATCAAAATATCGTTGATTTTTTAACCGAAAACTCCTTCGGAAATGTGTATTTAGTAGGAAGCAATTTTTTTAAAACAGCCAATAATTCTTCACATATAAAACAATTTGAAACTTTTGATGAATTGCGTGAAACATTAAAAACCAATCCTCCAAAAAATGCTACAATATTAATTAAAGCTTCGCGTGGAATGGCATTGGAGCGGATTTTAGATTTTTTATAATTATATTTTGAAGTGGGCCATGTTGGATTCGAACCAACGACTTCCACGTTGTCGACGTGACACTCTAAACCAACTGAGTTAATGGCCCTATATACAAAGCTTGAAAATACAAAATCCGAAAGGTAAAACAAACTGGCTTTTTACAGTTATTTATCAAATTTTTTAATGGGCTTCTTTTTAATCATGCCTCCTTTCGCATCTTTAACCGAAGTCATGATCATAAATGCTTGCTTGTCTATTTTTTCAACTTCTGTTTTTAGCTTGCTCATTTCCAAACGGGTAATTACAGTATAGACCACATCAACGAGTTTCCGCGCTTCCCCCTTCTTTGCAAAGCCGTTTTCACCTTTATAAATTGTACAGCCTCGACCCATTTTTTCAATTATTGCCAATCTTATTTCTTCATTTTTATCAGAAATAATTGTAATCCCCATAAACTCTTCAATTCCATCAATTACAAAATCAACAGTTTTTGAAGCGGCAAAATAAGTGAGTATTGCATAAAGTGCAATTTCTGTAGAAAGAAAATAAGCTGCCGCGGTAAATATAGCAACGTTAAAAATCATAATTACATTTCCAACGGTAAGGCTGGTTTTTCGGCTAATATAGATGGCCAACACTTCGGTACCATCAATAATAGCACCACCGCGAATAGCCAGTCCGATGCCCAAACCTAAAAACAGTCCTCCAAAAGCCGCTACCAATATTTTATCGTCTGTAATTGCAGGGTACGGAATAACCGCCACGGCAACCGCCAGTAGCACGATCCCCATAACGCTTTTAATTGCAAATCTCCGTCCGATAGAAAAGTACGCCAGAATTAAAAAGGGCAGGTTAAAGCAGACTAATAACAATGAAAATGTAACTCCGGTTAATTCGTTCACCATAAGGGAAACCCCGGTAACGCCACCATCAATAAACCCATTAGGAATTAAAAAACCCCTTAGTCCAAATGATGCTGAAACCACTCCCAATAGTAAAAAGAAAAAATCTCCCACTTCGTGAACAATCTCAATTTCAAGATTGTTCACCCGTTTTTCAAGAGGTTCTGTTGCGCTTTTTGATTTTCCGGTCTTTTGCCGACTTTTTACTACGTCTGTTATTATTTTATGAATAAATGGAATCAAAAATTTTAGTTTTAAGTGGTGGTGGTTTCAAAGTTAAACTTATTCGCATAAATAATGAACACAGTATAACACAATAAAAAAAACCGAAGCTTTCACTTCGGTTTTTTAAAAACTGGTGGGCGATGAGGGGTTCGAACCCCCGACCCCCTCGGTGTAAACGAGGTGCTCTGAACCAGCTGAGCTAATCGCCCTCATTGTTTAGAGGTTGCAAATATAAGCTAGTTTTTAATTCCCGCAAACATTTATTTGAAAAAAAAATTATAAAACTTCAGCAACCACAAACGTACTGCCACCGATAAAAACTAAATCCTCCGGTGAAGCAGCTCGCAGCGCCGCTTTATAAGCCTGTAACACCGAAATATACTCCTCCCCGACGAGTCCGAAACCACGAGCTTTAGACAATAATAGCGATGCATCCATTCCTCTTGGAATGTTTGGTTTACAGAAGTAATAAATGGCGTTTTTGGGAAAAATTGGCAGCACGGAGGTTAAATCCTTATCGTTTACCACACCCAATACAATATGGAGTTTTTCAAAACGCTCTTTAGCCAGTTGGGCAATCACCAATTGCAAACCTTCTTTATTATGGCCGGTATCACAGATTGCGTTTGGACAACTGTTTAGCTTTTGCCAACGCCCCATTAATCCGGTATTTTTAACCGTATTTAACAATCCGTTTTTAATGTTTTCCTTAGAAATACTCCAGCCGATTTGCTGCAAAACCATCAAAGTCGCTAATACGGTTTTTATATTTTTTTCTTGATAAATACCTTTTAAGTCTGAAATATAATCTAGGCCATTCAAGTTTTCGGCAAAACTAATGGGAGCATATTTTTGTGCAGCAACGGTTTCAAAGATATGTTTCGTTTCGGGAACTGTTTCTCCTATAACAACAGGTGTATTGCTTTTAATAATACCTGCCTTTTCACCTGCCACTTTTTCTAAGGTATTACCCAAAAACTGTGTATGATCAAGCCCTATATTTGTAATTACTGAAATTTCCGGAAGAACGATATTTGTGCTATCTAGCCTTCCTCCCATTCCTACTTCAATAATGGCAATGTCTACTTTTTCATTTCTAAAAAAGTCAAACGCCAATCCCACAGTCATTTCAAAAAAAGACAATTGGTTATCTTTAAAATAAAGTTGGTGTTTTTCAACAAAATCTGAAACGTAGAGTTTCGGAATCATTTCACCATTAATTTTAATTCGTTCGCGAAAATCTTTTAGATGAGGCGAAGTATAAAGCCCGGTTTTGTAACCAGCTTCTTGAAAAACCGAAGCCAGCATATGGCTGGTGCTGCCCTTGCCATTGGTGCCGGCAACGTGAACACTTTTAAAACTTTCCTGGGGATTACCTAAATAATTTGCAAGATTGATGGTAGCTGCTAAGTCTGCCTTATACGCAGATTGTCCGACCCGCTGATACATTGGGAGCTGTGCAAAAAGCCAAGCAATGGTCTCTGAATAGTTGATAGCAATAAATTTAAGATACGAATTTACTGAGAAAGACTAAATCTATAGATAATTTTACCAATTTGTTTTACTGGAGCCTTATCGTCTGCATTAAATTTGGTTGCTAGAGCCGCTTTTTTCGCGGGCTCCAACAAGCAACGTGAATTGTTGGTAGTACCCCGCACTCCGGCAGTTGCACTGGTAACTTTCCCCAATCGGTTTACTTCAATACTTACAACTACAGTCCCGGCTTCGTTGCAATCTTGCACAAACTTTTCTTTATTAAGCGCCTTTCTTCCGCCAAGTAAATAGTTACCATCACCGTCCAATCCCTTACCAGTTCCATAATAGGCACTTGCATTCGGGTCGCCATCAATACTGCCTTTGTCGCCGGGATTTTTATCATTGCCTTCGCCTCCCGTGGCTGTGCCATCGCTTTTAGGACCATTCAAAATACTTGCAAGTGCATCGGTTGTAGATTTATCTGGTTTGGGGTCTGGCTTTTTTACTTCTTTTTTTGGCTGTTCCTTTACAGGAGTTACAGTTTGTTCCTTTTTTGGCTGTTCTTTTTTAATAACGGGAGCATCTTCCGTTTCCTGTGTTACTACTTCTTCTTTAATGTCGGTCTTAGGTTGTGTAACAGGCTCTGACGTTGCTCTTTGGGGCTCGGACTGTATTTTTTCAGTAGGCTGTACTGCACCGCTACCCGTCTCGGTAGTTCCGAAGTTAACGGCTATTCCTTGCTCTAATGGCGGATCCATATATTTCATACCCACATAAAACAGTAGAATAAGGATGATAACATGCACGATAATCGTGATTGTCATACTTTTTCGTTTATGTTTTGTGTTTAAAAAATTCAAGGATTATGATTTTGAGATTAAAGACAGTTGCAATTTCAGTGCCAATTATAGCACAATAGCAACATTAATTAGGTCTGACCGCAAGTACAACTTTAAAGCTATTTCTATTGGCAATGTCCATCACAAAAACGGCATCTTCTATGGGCACCCCCTCTTCGGCGCGAAGTATAATTGTAGGCTCTTCCTGACCGGCGAGTACTTTTTTCAATTCGTTTTCAATACTGTATTCGCTTACACGTTCTTTATCTACATAGTATGCTCCATCTTTTGTAATGCTAACGGAAGCTTTCTGTACATTTGAAGTTTTTCCTTTTGCCTTTGGAAGTATTAAATCCAATGCATCTGGAGTTATTGCAGGCGAAGTAAGCAAGAAGAACACCAATAACAGAAACACAATATCTGTCATGGAACTCATGCTAAATTCGGCACTTACTTTATTTCTTCCTCTAAGATTCATTAAGTTGGCTCGTTTAACATGTCTAGAAAATCTACTGCTGTGGCCTCCATTTGATGTACTACCTTATCGGTTTTTACCACAAGATGATTGTACCCCATATAAGCAATAATACCAACAATAAGCCCAGCCACGGTTGTTGTCATGGCTGTGTAAATACCTTCGGCGAGATTTCCCATTTCGGCTTGCCCGCTACTTGTTGCAAGTTCGTGAAAAGCCAGAACCATTCCAATAACTGTTCCTAAGAAACCAATCATAGGTGCAGCGCCGGCAATAGTTGCAAGCACACTCACATTTTTTTCGAGTTTATAAACTTCCAATCGGCCTGCGTTTTCAATTGCGGTATTTATATCTTCTAAAGGGCTACCTATTCTGGAAATTCCTTTTATGGTTAATTGTGAAACCGGCGTATTATTTTGAGCACACAACACTTTGGCTCCTTCAATATTGCCTTTGGCCACATGATCGCGAATTTGGTTCATAAAATTACCATCCATTTTGGATGCAGCTTTAATAGCAAAAAGCCGTTCAAAATAAATATAAACCGCAACGAATAGAAGCACGAATAGCACGAGTATTATTATCTGACCGGCAATTCCTCCGGTTAAGAGAAGATCCATAATAGAAAGGGTCTTTTCTTCAGAAATGGGTTCAAGTTCCTGTGCCAAATCAGCACCCTCTTGAATAAACAAGTTCAACATAAAATAGGTTTTGTTTTAGTGAATAACGGTAATAGATTTCAGAAATTGTTATGCGTTGTGAAATATCACTCTTTCAATTAATAAAAATGTTCCTGCGCCTGCTATAAAGCCGATAAACGCCAGCCAAGTGATTTTTTTCAGATACCAGATAAAATCTATACGTTCCATACCCATGGCTGCAACTCCCGCTGCAGAACCAATAATTAGCATACTTCCTCCAGTTCCGGCAGAATACGCTATAAAATGCCATAGTACAGAATCTATTGGTAAATCGTACATTCCGATAGACGCAGCAACTAATGGTACGTTGTCTATAATTGCAGAAACGATACCTAGAAGAATAACCACTACATCTTGGTTTGGTATTGCGGCTTGCAATACTTCTGCTAAATAACGTAGCGTTCCTACAGGATCACCTTCTGATGAAACACCATATACAAGACTTTCTAAACCTGCAACGGCCATTAAGATTCCGAGGAAGAAAAGGATGCTCGAAATTTCAATACGCGATAGCGCTTTATGTGCAGAGTACAGATGCCTTCTTTCTCGGGTAAAATCTTCTTCTGGATGAATATATTCAGAAACAAGCCATACAACCCCTAGAGCCAGCATCATTCCCATATAAGGCGGTAAATGTGTTAGAGTTTTAAAAACTGGAACCGAAACAATCATTCCCAACCCTAAAAACAACATAGTTCTACTGCTTAAGATAGCGCCTTCTTCTATATCTTCTCTGACTTCAACATCAATATTACCTCGGAAGGCCGGCAAATAACTTGCAACAATAAAAGGCAGAACAAAACAAACTATAGAGGGTATAACCACATATTCAATAAGCCCAGCGGCAGATACTTTTTTGGCTATCCAAAGCATAGTTGTTGTTACATCGCCAATAGGAGACCAAGCTCCACCGGCATTTGCAGCAATTACAACCATGGCAGCAAACCATATTCTATCTTCTCTTCTATGAATTAACTTACGCAGCAACGTAATTAAAACAATTGTAGCCGTTAGATTATCTATAATTGCTGAAAGTATAAATGCAAGCACCCCGATAATCCATAATAGTTTCCGTTTACTTTTTGTTTTAACGGCACTTTTCAACACTTCAAAACCGCGGTGAAGATCAATAATCTCTACAATTGTCATTGCCCCGATTAAGAAAATAAGTATTTCGGCAGTTTTTCCTAAATGATGAAGCAGGGTACCTTCAAACCCTTCCATGGCGAGCTCGCCACCTGTAAGAAAGCTAAATGCTTTTTCTTCAGTATTAATAACGTCAAACCAACCACTGGTAAAACCTATTGCTAAAACCGCCCAAATAAGGGCTGCCATAATAAGTGCCGGTACTGTTTTGTCTAGTTTTAAAGGATGCTCTAAGGTTATTGAGAGATATCCGATTACGAAAATTAAAATAATGATTGATTCCATAGTGGTGCTTATTATTGAAAATTATAACAATTGTTTCAATGCTATTTCAAAAGCAGTTTTGCTAATGTTGGTCTTGGTACTATTATTATTAAAGGTATTCTGAATTGCATTTTTAATAGTAATGGAGGTATCGTTAAAAATTGCCTCATCGGTCATCTGTACCTTGCGCTCCATAAAATATGCAAAAACGCGTGCCATACCACAGTTACTTATAAAATCTGGAATTAAACTTACGCGTTCGTCAGTGTATTCCATAATCGGACCGAAGAAAATCTCCTTATCCGCAAACGGCACGTTGGCACCACAGCTTATAACTTCCAATCCACTTTCAATCATTTCGGTAATCTGTTGCTGTGTAACCAATCTGGACGCTGCACAAGGAGCAAATATTTCTGCTTTGACCTTCCAGATTTTTTCGTTTATTTCATTAAATGGAATCATGTTTCCGGCAACAAGCAAGTTGCCATCCTTGTTTAAAAATAGTTGTTTTATTTCTTCAAATGAATAACCATCTTCATTTATTACACCTCCATCGCGATCTATAATACCTACTATTTTGGCGCCCATTTGCGAAAGATAGTACGCTGCAGCAGAACCTACGTTTCCGAAACCTTGTATTATTGCGCGCTTTCCCTTTACATCGCCGCCGTAAATATCGTAATAGTGTTTTACTGCTTCTGCCACGCCAAAACCCGTAACCATGTCGGCTACTTTATAGCTTCTTGTTATATCTGGCGAGTACTCGGTACTTTCCAATGCTTTTATAACGCCGTGGCGCAATTGCCCAATACGGTTAATTTTATCTGCTTCGGTGGGTATAAAGTGCCCGTTAAAAACACCTTCCTGCGGATGCCAAATACCACATTGCTCGGTAAACGGTATTACTTCGTGAATTTCATCTACATTCATATCGCCACCAGTGCCGTAATACCCTTTTAATAATGGAGCTACAGCCTTAAACCAACGCTCTAAAACTCCCTTTTTTCGAGGATCGGCAGGATCAAAATTAATTCCAGATTTTGCGCCGCCAATTGCTGGGCCCGAAACTGAAAATTTAACTTCCATTGTTTTCGCAAGTGAAAGCACTTCATTCATATCCAAACCTTTTCGCATGCGCGTACCGCCACCGGCAGCCCCGCCTCGCAACGAGTTTATAACGGTCCAGCCTTCGGCTTCGGTTTCTGGATCTTTCCAATGAAAAACTATTTCGGGTTCTTTTTCTTCGTATTTTTTAAGTAATTCTTTCATTAATTAGGGAGCATTAAAAATTTGTTTTCAATTGCGTTGAAGCGCGATAATCTTTTTGTGTTGGTGCTAATAGAATAGGACAAATATAAAAAACTTGTGAGGCGTTTGAATTTATTTTCTTTAAAAATTATGGATAGTATATATTCCCGCTGGAATGATCCTGTGAAGCTCCCGTAACACTCGCCAAACAATTAACCTCATCGCGAAGCTTGAGCACTCCCAACAGTCCAAATATCAATGCTTCCTTGTATTCCACAATTTTTGGCAATGGTATTAGTACCGCCACCGAAGATTGATTTTTCAATCGTTCAATTAAAAAAGTGTTATATGCACCACCTCCGGTAACCAAGACAGATGCACGCGCCGAAAATTGATTGGCAAGCTGCATGGCTATATGTTCGGTATATGTGCGCAATATATTTTCTGTTGAAATATTAAATGCATCCAAAAGAGTAAAAATTGTAGATTGCACCCACTCCAATCCCAAAGATTTCGGAGGCTTTTCAGTATAAAAAGGAAGCGCATTCAATTTTTGGAGCAACGTTTCATCTACTTTTCCAGATGCCGCCAATTTGCCGCTCTCATCAAAATCAAACCCCAATTTTTCGGCATATCTATTTAAAACAATATTTACCGCACAGATATCGTAGGCCACACGCACTGCCTTATTTTCGAAAGAACAATTGGCAAACCCGCCCAGATTTAAACAATAATCATAAGCCGAAAATAGCAGTTTATCACCAATAGGCACTAAGGGTGCGCCCTGCCCGCCAAGTGCCACGTCCTGCACTCTAAAATCGCAAATTACCGTTTGTTGAAGCGTTTTTGAAATGCGCGGTAAATTCCCGATCTGACGTGTAAACCCCTTTTCGGGCTGATGCAAAATGGTGTGCCCATGACTGCAAACTGCATCTATTTCCTGAATGGTGTGTTTTTTAATGAATTTAGAAATTTCTTCAGAAAGTTTTTCTGTGTATTTAAAATCTAAACGCTCTAATTTTTCTTCGGAATAATTTATGGCTTCGCGCAGCTTATCCCTCCAAAATGTAGTATATGGCACGGTTTCGACAGCGAGAATTTCAAAGCTCCATCGCGCTTGGGCATGGTTAAAAACAATTTCGGCCAAATCAATTCCGTCGAGCGAAGTACCGCTCATTACGCCGATAATATGATACTTTTCCTTTTTCAAATTATAAACATCAAGAATTTAAAGATACTACGGAAGATTTTAATAATGCCAATAGATAGGCAATCTATTTAAAATATAATCGAAATTATAATTGCATCGCCATGATTTATCCATCTGTTGTTATTTAGTATTTGTTTTTTAGAATTTGCTTTTTATAAGTACCTTTGTGCTTTCTTTTTAAAACACAATTCTTACATATAAAAAGCCTATGGATTTCAGTCTATCCGAAGAACATTTAATGATTCGCGACGCAGCTCGTGATTTTGCACGCACCGAATTACTGCCGGGCGTAATTGAAAGAGATAACCTTCAGAAATTCCCTACCGAGCAAGTTAAAAAAATGGGCGAACTTGGTTTTCTCGGAATGATGGTAGATCCAAAATACGGCGGCGGCGGAATGGACACCATTTCGTACGTACTCGTTATGGAAGAACTGAGCAAGGTAGATGCCTCCTGCTCGGTAATTGTTTCGGTTAACAACTCGCTCGTGTGTTACGGCCTCGAAGCTTACGGAACCGAAGAACAAAAACAAAAATACCTTACCAAATTAGCCACAGGCGAAAAACTTGGGGCATTTTGTTTAAGCGAACCTGAAGCAGGAAGCGATGCTACATCGCAAAAAACTACTGCAATTGATAAAGGCGACCACTACGTATTAAACGGCACCAAAAACTGGATTACCAACGGAGGAACCGCAGATTATTACTTAGTAATTGCCCAAACCGATAAAGACAAAAAACACAAAGGCATTAACGCTTTTATTGTTGAAAAAGGCTGGGAAGGTTTTGAAATTGGACCGAAAGAAGATAAATTAGGTATCCGCGGTAGCGATACGCATTCGTTAATTTTTAACGATGTAAAAGTTCCAAAGGAAAACAGAATTGGCGAAGACGGGTTTGGATTTAAATTTGCCATGAAAACCCTTGCTGGTGGCCGCATTGGTATTGCTGCCCAAGCCTTGGGAATCGCTGCAGGCGCATACGATTTGGCTCGTGAGTATTCAAAAGTTAGAAAGGCTTTTGGTACCGAAATAGCAAACCACCAAGCTATTGCCTTTAAACTTGCCGATATGCATACCACCATTGAAGCTGCACGGCATTTAGTAATGAAAGCAGCCTGGGACAAAGACCAAGGCAACAATTACGATATGAGCGGTGCGATGGCAAAGTTATACGCCAGCCAAGTAGCAATGGATGTATCTGTTGAAGCAGTTCAGGTTCACGGCGGAAATGGTTTCGTAAAGGAATACCACGTAGAACGCTTTATGCGCGATGCGAAAATTACCCAGATTTATGAAGGAACTTCAGAAATACAAAAAATTGTAATTTCCAGAGGGCTTTTGCGAGATTGATGGATTATAAATTCCGACTGCGCTCGAATTGATATAAATTAATGAACCCGTCCGAAAGTGGCGGGTTTTTTTATAGGAAGAAATTCCAAACCAGCCCAAACCTTAAAACAGCATCGCGATATGGGTAGCCCGGTGCCGCAAAATGATTGTTCTTGCCACCACTAAATAAATTAGTGAAATTTTCATAAACAAAGTAAATACGCGTTTGCCGAATTTTAGCATTAAAGAAAATATCTACCAACGGGAAACCGCCCAATTCCTGATCGTTCTGCACGTAAAACTCCGCCAATACAGGATCATAACCATTCATATTGTATTGGGTAAAATATTTAAAAGTTACACCCGTTTGTAAAAACAAAGCACGTTTAAACAAATGATCTTCAAAATAAAGCGTGTTTCGCGTAATAATCTGTGGAACATTCAAAATGTTTTCACCATTTAAAACCTGTTGATACATTACTGTATTCTCAAAACCAAAATTTCGGTATTTGAATTCCTTTTCGGCCTTTATTTTTAGATAATCAACTCTTTCAGAAGCTTGATTGGGAGACGGAGTGCTGTCGTTTTCCTTTATACCAAAATAGGTGTAATCGTCAATTCCCGTGTAACTTACCGAAGCATTTCCAAATTGTTTTGTATTAATTTCAAAATTGAGTTGCTGTGTTTTTACATTGTTTAAATTGGTTTTCCAATTGTAGTTTTGGTAATCGCTTTGGTACAATAAAAAGTTGAAATTGGGCGCCACCGAATGAATATTTACCGAAGCTTTGGCATTGTATTCCTCATTTAAATTATACGAAGCTGAACCTTCAATATAATTACCTTCAAAATCGCCAGCAATGTTTAATGCGCCTTTACCAGAAAGTTTAAATCCGCGATATTCTTTTGCAAAAGCGGCACCGGCTTCAATTATATCTCCTTTAATTCTGTTGGGAATTCGCGCCTCATCCAATATTAAAACGGAATTATAACCGTAATTAAAATCATTATAGCCCGCCCAAGCAGTTATTTTTCCAATGAGTGAATTGTCAAAATCTGCATACGCCTTTACATTAAAATCTTCCAATTTGGTTTTGGTGAACAAATCGGCTGTTTCGTACGAAGGGCCAAAACTTTTAAAAGGCTTTGTTTGGTTGTATCTGAAAAATTTATCTTCATAGCTTAAAACATTCCCAATAGTTAAAACCGAGTACCCGGTACTATCGCGATTGCTAAACAATTCGTAATACTGATCGCCATAAAAACGGAGTCCTTCCAGTTTATTTTCCGCATTTTCAAAATTTACATCCAACCTGCCGCGGTCATTAAATTCAGGGTCTGCAGTCATAAATAGCTGTAGCGAATTGTTGGTTAAACCACCGTTTTCCTGGTTTAAAATATCCTGTGCCGCTACGTGCGCACGAACAACATAGCGCTTATTTTTTGTATGGTAATTTGAAGTAAACAGAAAATTACCCGTACTGGTTAAAATATGCTGATATTTCCCCAACGAACGAACCCCTTTATAACCAACCGAAAAATTAAATTGCGGCGAGGTATTTACTGTAAAAAACGCATCTAATTGCTGTCCTTGTTCGTAAGCGGTTTTAAAATAAAGCTCCGTTAAAGGCGTTGGAACGTTAAAATAATTTACATCGTCAATTTCTTTATAGTTGAAATGATGCGACTGTGCTACAAATAGCGGCTTTAGATTAAACGTATTAAAATTATAAGCAAGCGAATTATACGTCTGCCCTACATTTGAAAATTGCAGCAGCTCAAAATTATCTTTCCGCAGGTAATTAAATTTGTACTTTTTAGCAATAGAAAGGGTAGTATCTACAAAAGTAGTATCTCTAGTTGCCGAAATAATTTTATAATAATCTATAGGTGGTTTTTCTTTCTTTGCAGGAGTTTGCGAAAACACAGTAGCCGAAGCGCAAAAAAGAAATAATAGCACAAGTGTTTTTTTCATCCTTGGAGAAACTTTCGGGCAAAGGTAATTTATTTTTTAGTTTATTGAGATTGGGCAGATACTCTAAATGTGCACCATTGAATTACAAATAAAACAAAATTTAAACTTCGTGAGTTTCATTCTATAATTTAAATTTTGCACTTATATATTAGATGGGTTTTCCATTTTCTATTTCTATAAATTTATAGAGATTTGTATAAATAATGCTTCAACTAAAAATTAATAAAAACCTCATTGAATGCGGCACGGATGAAGCCGGCCGTGGTTGCTTGGCGGGTCCGGTAACCGCTGCTGCTGTAATTCTTCCCGACGATTTTCAGCATCCTTTTTTAACAGACAGCAAGCAGCTTTCCGAAAAAAAACGAATGGAACTTAAGTCTATTATTGAGCGGGAAGCTATTTGTTTTAAAGTAGTTCATGTAATGATGGACGAGATTGATAAATTAAATATTCTTAATGCGTCTATTTTGGGAATGCACCGCGCAATACAAGGACTTTCGCAAGTACCACAATTTATTGCTATTGACGGCAATCGTTTTAAGCCTTTAGGGAAAACGCCTTTTGAATGTGTAGTAAAAGGCGATGGTAAATTTTTACACATAGCCGCGGCATCTATTTTGGCGAAAACCTATCGCGACGAATATATGGCAACGCTGCATAAAAAATTTCCACAGTACAATTGGAAACAAAATAAAGGCTACCCAACCAAAGCACATCGCGAAGCTATTCGCGAGCACGGTAGCACCATTTTTCATCGCAAGAGTTTTAAACTGCTTCCCGATCAACTTACATTAAACATTGCGGATACTTTGTAATTTTTAATCACAGCAAGTATTTGTACTGTTGAAAACCCGTCAATAAACATTTTATACTTCGCATTGAACCATCATTAATCCATGCTATTTTTGTGTTATGGGAAAAATTTGCCGGAAACCATTTGCGCTTCTATTTATTACTGCTATTCTTTTTGGAACTCTTGGAGGTTGCGACAAAAGCCCTTCGAAAACAGGCACTTTAATGGATTTTGTTCCAGAGAATGCTTCGATGGTTTTTAAAATTTCGAATCTTAAAAATCTACAGGCAGATATTGAGGCCAACTCCCTGCTTTCAATGTTCGAAAAAACTGGCCCGTATTTATTTTTTGCCGAAAAATCTGTTTTCTTTAAAAAGCTACATCCCACGGCGCAAAGTCTTTTGTGTATTAATATATTAAACGATTCGGTGTCTGCATTTACCTTTATTTCAAAACACACTGAAAATTTATTTCAGGTAGATTCCATTAAAAATAAAACAGTTGAAACCCTGCAAATAGATAAAAAATCGTTTCAACGTATAACGATAGATGCCAGCAAATCTGGCCGTAGCCCAGAAATTGCTTATACCGCACAGATAGATAGCGTGTTTGTAATTTCGTCTTCGCAAAAAATTTTGCAGGATATTTTAAAGGGAAAAACCGAACGCGATGCCACTTTTAAAAAAGTATTTAATTTACCATCTTCAAACGGGTTTACGGCTTTGATGCGTGGAAATAGAATTGCTGTCGCCGATTCTACCAAAATAGATTTTACTTCGTGGAGTGCGCTGGACGTTGCCATTGCGCCCGAATCTCTTACCGCCACCGGAATTACACTAGCTACAGACAGCATTCCACAATTGCTAAACGTTTTTAAGGAACAAGTACCGCAACACAATGATGTAGCTGCTTTGGTGCCCACCGATGCGTTAGGCGCCTTAAGTTTTACCTTTAACGATGCCGAAGCTTTTCAAAATAATCTGCGTACTTTTAGAGGTGAAAACCCAATTTTAAAAACAACCGGGATTTTCGGCTCGGTTAGTGAAGTGGGAAGTATAAGCCTAAAAAGCGAAACCGCAATTTTTATAAAAAGTATTGATCCTTCTTTAACAAACGATGCTTTGGCGCGATTTGTTTCTTCTAAAAGCATGTTTCGCGAAACTGAAATAAGCAGTTTTAGCGAGCCGGACTTGTTCCAAAAAACCTTTTCGCCATTTATAAATTACAAAAAAGCGAATTATGTTTTTCAACTTGAAAATTTCTTTGTTTTTACCGAAAGTGAAGAAACCGCAGCGCAAATTATAAGTTCGTTTCAAAATAATGCAACTTTAAAAAACACTTCGTATTTTAAAAATACAGCACAGGATTTAAGCAGCGCTTCTTCCCTTTTAATCTTTAAAATGCAAGGCGAGTTTTCGGAAACCATTTCAGATTTTTTCAATTCAAAAAGCCGCGCGGATTTTAAAAATATATCGTTTGATAAATTTCCCCTGGCAGCCCTTCAATTTAGCTTCGACAGAAATTTTGCGCACGTAACGCTTAGTTGCAAAGAAAGCGGGGGTGCTACTAAAAGTATTTCGGGCCGCGTGTCGGAAAAATTCAACATACAACTCGAAAACCCCTTACTGGGAAATCCACACGTAGTTAAAGGCAAAAATGGCAGTGTAAAAATAGTGGTGCAGGATATTGGCAATAAACTCTATTTTATTTCGGAAAGCGGAAAAATTCTTTGGAGTAAAAATCTCGGTGCTCCGATTTTAGGAAAAATTGAGGAAGTTGAAATTTCTGGCGGCAATCAAATTGCTTTCGTAACCCAGGACACGTTTTATATTTTAGATAGAAATGGAAAAGATGTAAAAGGCTTTCCTATAAAATTTAAAGACAAAATTACGCGACCGCTCTCCGTTTTTGATTACGACAACAACCGCAATTACCGCTTTGTAGTTGTGCAAGACAAAGAGGTGTTTATGTACGATAAAAACGGTAAAACCGTAAAAGGTTTTGGATTTAATAAAACGCAGAGCTCTATTGTGCTATCGCCCGTACACATACGCATGGGCAACAAAGATTATATTGTAATTGCCGAGGAAAACGGAAAACTCAATATTTTAAGTCGCGTGGGAAAACCGCGGATTTCAATTTCAAAAAAGTTCAATTTTTCTGATATTCCAATTGCAGAAGAGGACAACAATTTTGTTGTTATTACCAAAGAGAACACGAAAGAACGCATCGCTCAAGACGGGAAGGTTTCTACGCTAAAGTTAAATGTAGGCAACAACTATTGGTTTTTAGTTGAAGAAAACACAAAAGTAACCAAGGACGACAATTTGTTGCGAATTAATGGTAAATTAGTAGAACTACCCCTGGGACTTTACACGGTGCCGAAACTATTTAATATAGGTAGAAAAACATACATTACCATAACCGAAACGCAGGAGAAAAAGGTATATGTTTTTGATAAAAATGGAGAAACGCTCAACGGTTTTCCGGTTTATGGCACTTCAGAAGCCGCCATGGGCGAGGGCAGTTCTACTGGTTTAGTTGTAAAAGGCGAGGCGAACAGTATAGTATTTTACGGTATAAATTAAAGTTTAAAGCTGTTATACTACAAACTACCGCAAAGAAATTCAATAAAGAAATAAAAAAACAAGGCCCAATGGCGAGTGAGAAAATAGAAGGTTAAGCTTCCATTTTTTTCCTTATTTCGGCTTCAAAGAGTTGAAGAAAATGTTTTAGTAGTTTTTCTTTTACTTCGGCTAATGAAACTTCGGCTTTTCCTAATTCTACGTGTAACGAGGTAACGGCTTTGTCTTTAATTCCGCAGGGAATCATATGGTCAAAATAACCTAAATTGGTATTCACATTAAGAGCAAAACCGTGCATGGTAACCCAGCGACTTGCTCGTACCCCCATAGCGCAAATTTTTCTGGCAAAGGGAGTGCCTACATCTAGCCAAACTCCGGTCTCGCCTTTACTTCGCTCTGCTTTTAAGCCGTATTCGGCGAGCGTAAGAATAATCATTTCTTCTAAAAAACGCAGATATTTGTGAATGTCGGTGAAGAAGTTTTCTAAATCTAAAATAGGATAACCTACAATTTGCCCTGGGCCGTGATAGGTAATATCGCCACCGCGGTTAATTTTATAAAAAGTGGCGTTTATTGCCTTTAACTTTTCTTCTGAAATAAGTAAATTTTCAATATGTCCGTTTTTGCCTAGCGTATAAACATGCGGATGTTCAACAAATAAAAAATAATTGGGGGTATCGTGCGCAAAACCTTGCTTTTTGTTGTTGCTTTTAATTTGTAGAATTTTTTGAAACAATACTTCTTGATATTCCCACGTTTCTTTATAATCCTTAAAACCTAGGTCTTTTATTTGTAAAAATTTACTCATTACATTGCCGTTTTTATTAAGCTCGGTAAAATTATTGATTAATATTTTCTTCTACTTAAAATTCTCAGTTTTTGTGAATTTTTTTATAAAAAATCCCAAAGTTAATTTCTTAAATATTTATTAAATCGGCTAAAGGTTATTATATTTACCGCTCTAAACATTCATATAAACTACATTTACAATGAAAAAAAGTACTTTTAAGCCATTCCTGATTGTATTTTTAATGCTAATAAGCATTGGATTACAAGCGCAGAATGCGTTATGGAGCAAGGCAACAAACTCCGAGACGCAGACCCGACAAAAGGCATTTCGCAACGCTATGCCGCAAGAATTTAACTTATACTCACTAAACACAACAGCTTTAAAAAGCCAATTGCAACGTGCCCCCGAAAGATTTACGGGAACCTCAGATGTTGTAATTGAACTTCCAACAAATGACGGTGTTATTCAGCGTTTCCGTGTTTATGAAGCCTCTGTAATGGAGCCAGAACTTCAGGCGCAACACCCAGGTATTCGATCTTATGCCGCACAAGGTATAGATGATGGTTCTGCCATTGCTCGTTTTAGTGTTTCGAATGTGGGCGTACATGTAATGATCTCTTCTGTACACTATTCTACTATCTATATTGATCCTTATACACAGGACAAAAATTATTATATAGCTTATAATATTAATCAAGTTCCTGCGAATCCTAATAGTGCTGTTTGTTTAACGGAAGAAACTGAAATAATGGATTTGCCTAATAACAACATTAATGCAGACGATGGAATTCTAAGAACTTTTAGACTTGCCTTAGCGTGTACAGGTGAATATGCTCAATATCATTTAAACCAACAAGGAATCCCTAACGGTGCCTCGGATGCTGTAAAAAAAGCTGCAGTGCTTTCTGCAATGAACGTGGCCATGACACGTGTAAATGGAGTGTATGAAAGAGACGCTTCTTTAACTATGGTTATCGTTGCCAATAATACAGACATTATCTTCCTTAATGCAGCATCAGATCCGTACACCAACAACAGTGGAGGTACTATGCTTGGGCAAAACCAAACTACCTGTGATGCTATAATTGGAAATGCCAATTACGATATTGGCCACGTATTTAGTACTGGTGGTGGTGGTATTGCTGGGCTTCGAGTTCCTTGCCGAACCGGACAAAAAGCAAGAGGAGTTACAGGTTTAACTTCGCCTATAAACGATATTTTCTATATTGATTTTGTTGCACACGAAATGGGTCACCAATTTGGTGCAAACCACACTTTTAATAATTCTTGTGGAAATAATAGAAATCCTTCAACTGCTGTAGAGCCTGGTAGCGGATCTTCAATTATGGGTTATGCTGGTATTTGCCCTCCAAACGTACAAAGCAATAGTGATGATTATTTTACTGCTATTAGCATACAAGAAATCTGGAACTATATTAAAAATGGACAAGGACAATGTGGAGTACAATCACCAACAAACAACTTACCTCCTGTAGCAGATGCTGGTCCTAACTACACATTACCAAAATCTACTCCTTTTAGATTAAAAGGAATTGCTTCTGATCCAGATGGCGATATATTATCACATTGCTGGGAACAAATGAACCCACAGGTTGCGCCTATGCCACCTCAAAATTCATCTAATAGCGGCCCGGCTTTTAGAACTTTAGATCCATCAGACTCGCCGATGAGATATATGCCAGCTATTGGTACTGTACTTTCTGGTAATACACAAAACACGTGGGAAGTAGTACCTTCAGTAGGTAGAATTATGAATTTTAGATATACCGTTCGCGATAATGTTGCCGGTGGAGGTGCTTCGGCTAGCGACAATTTAATATTAACTTTTGATGCTAATTCCGGTCCGTTTGAGATTACTTCTCAAAATACAGCCACTACGTGGACTATCGGGAATACCGAAACCGTTACTTGGGATGTTGCTGGAACTGATGTAGCTCCCGTAGATAGCCCAAATGTAGATATTTGGTTCTCTACTGATAATGGACAAACATACCCAATTTCGGTTGCGCTAAACGTTCCAAACAACGGAAGCGCTGTGGTAAATGTTCCAAACGTAAATACTACCACAGGAAGATTGATGGTTATGTCTTCTAACAATATTTTCTACGACCTAAACGATGCCGTTATAACAGTAGATGGCGTTGTAGGCGTTGAAGACTTTGCTTTCGAAAACTTCTCGGTGTATCCAAACCCTTCAAATGGAACTTTTAACCTAACTTTCAAACCAGCGTCTAACGACAAAATTGAAATTTCTCTTTACGATTTAAGAGGAAGAGCAATTAACCAATACAGTTTTGACGATGTATCTGCTTCAAGTACTTTTAACAAACAATTGGAGTATAGCTATATTGAAAGCGGTATGTATTTCCTTGTTGTAAAGAACGGCAACAAAGTAACGACCAAAAAGATTGTGAAAAACTAATTCGCAGTTAATTCAATAATTAAAAAAGAGAAAAGACAGGATTTAGTTTCCTGTTCTTTTCTCTTTTTTTTATATCTATTTCTTTTTTAAAGTGAAGCTTAACTTCGCCCTCAATACAGTTCCTTTTTATCTCAAAGGAAGCTTACAACTATAGCTTAACCGTTTCTGAAATATTTGAAACTACCTGCGATGTTTTGCCAACTTCAAAATTTAAATTGAATGTAAGCGTTTCATTGTTGGTAGAAATAGAAAGCTCGCCATTAGTAATTGGATAGTAACCCGCCTCCCCCTTGCAAAAACAATGTTTGCCGTACAAAAGTTTTACATCGCTCAAAGAAGCATTTACTTTGCTTATTTTTTTCACATTATTGGGTATTTCAAAATGGATGGTTTCAGAATAATTGCCATCTGCAGTGCCTTCGGGGCCTTCTTTTAAATAGGTGTATTCCACTACCATATTGTCGCCGGCGGTCATTTCGGGATACAAAGCTCCGGTACCGTCTTCTTTTACTACAAGACTTTTATTTTTGTGCAATACTACACTACAGTTTCCAGCCTCTGGGCAGCCAGAACTGGTGTTTTCTACTTGTTCCATATTGGTGTTTTCTGATGAAATTACAGTTCCAGTCTGCGTTTTGCAGGCATTAACCATAAAAAGTGGAATTAAAAAATACAATGCTTTCATCTGTGTTTAGTTTAGTGTTATGTGAGTAAGATACAAATACGTTGCCGAAAATTACTGTTTTTCCAATTCTACTTGCAAATCAAGTAAATCGGGATTTTTAAAATATTCAATAAAGGGAGTTTGAACGGTAACCGTTTTTTTGTCTGCCGAAAAGTTAGCTTCGGGATTAGAGGTTGTCTTTATTTTTTTGGCAAAAGTGTATTTTATGGTATAATTAGATCCACCCATAAAAGCTTCAGCTTGCTTTAAACTATCAACTTGCTGTTTGTGCATTTTCTTATCCTTTATGTATGCATCGCGCTTAAACACTCCATTTTTAAATGTATAATTCACACCAATTAATTCTTGCGAACCTTCCTCTTTGGTTGTTTTCATCGCTTGGGTTTTATCGCCAGGCATCATGCCTCCAACTTGCTCCAATCCGTTTAGTATGTCGTTAGCTTCCGCTACATTTTTGAAATTGGTAGAAATTGCATAAATCATTTCAGAAGTTTCTGAATCCATTTTTACACGTACATTAAAATTCTCCATCTTCTTTAATTTCTGTTGTTGGGCAGCCGAAAGCTTCGAGATACTATCGCGTTTTTCTTCCAAAAACTGCTTCATATGTATAATGGTATCTACTTTAACCGAGGCAGAGTCTAGCATCGCACCGCCTCCAAAGGCCATCATTTCGTTTAAATTTACCTCAACGGTCATTTCGCCACTTCCGTCAGCATTCATAACCATGGTTTCAGAAAATTGGCAGCCTATTAATGTAAGTGCAAAGGCAAATAGAAATAGTAATTTTAGTTTCATAATGTTATCTATTAGGGCTATTTAAAATGATAAGAGCGGCAATCACGCCCGGAATCCATCCGCATACGGTAAGGATAAAAACAATAATTACAGAGCCACAACCTTTATCTATAACGGCGAGCGGCGGAAATAGAATTGACAGTAAAACTCTCCATATACTCATAACAAACAAAACTACGCTAATATTTTTTATTTCTCACTTCTGTAATTTATTAATCGTCCGCACCTGCTTTTTAAAACACTAAACATCGCGTGTACCACTCGGTATTCTATTTATAACTTCTGTCATTTTCAATTCTCGGCAACGTATTTTACATTTCAAATCTTGCACTTCGATTTTCGAACTTTGAACTTCATATATCGAAGTTCAATTACCTATCTTTGCAAACTTATTTTTATATTGAAATATATGCAACTGTCTGAATTGGAAATCATCCGAAGAGAAAAATTACAACAACTGCGCACGATGGGCATTAACCCATATCCAGCAGATTTATATCCCGTTAGCGAAACTTCGAAAAACATTAAAGCAGATTTTGAAGAAGGCAAAAATGTGATAATTGCCGGAAGATTAATGTCTCGAAGAATACAAGGAAAAGCATCGTTTGCTGAACTTCAAGATGCCGATGGCCGAATTCAAGTATATTTTAACCGCGACGAAATTTGTTCGGGAGATGACAAAACGTTGTACAACGAGGTTTATAAAAAGTTGTTGGATATTGGCGATTTTATAGGAATTGAAGGCGAACTTTTTAAAACGCAAGTAGGCGAAAAAACCGTAATGGTGAAAAATTTCACCCTATTGAGCAAAGCCTTAAAACCTTTGCCACAGCCCCGCGTTGATGCCGATGGGAAAGTGCACGATGCCTTTACAGACCCCGAACAACGCTATAGACAGCGTTATGCAGATTTGGTTGTAAACCCGCACGTAAAAGAAATTTTTGTAAAGCGCACCAAACTTTTTAACGCCATGCGTACTTTCTTTAACGACCGCGGCTATTTTGAAGTTGAAACTCCAATTTTACAGCCCATCCCTGGAGGTGCTGCAGCACGACCATTTATTACTCACCATAATTCGCTAGATATTCCGCTATATATGCGAATTGCGAATGAATTATATCTAAAAAGATTAATCGTTGGTGGCTTCGATGGGGTGTATGAGTTTTCCAAAAACTTTAGAAACGAAGGAATGGATCGCACCCACAATCCAGAATTTACCGCCATGGAAATTTACGTTTCGTATAAAGATTACAACTGGATGATGGATTTCTGCGAGCAATTGTTAGAATTCTGTGCTTTGGAAGTAAATGGCACCACAAAAGCAACCTTCGGAAAACACAATATAGATTTTAAAGCACCCTATCCGAGAGTAACGATGGCAGAATCTATTAAAAATTTTACAGGTTTCGACATTACTGGAAAAACCGAGGATGAAATTAGAAAAGCTGCCGTAGCAATGAAAATTCCCGTGGATGAAACAATGGGGAAAGGAAAGCTCATTGATGAAATTTTTGGCGAAAAGTGCGAAGGCAATTATATTCAGCCAACATTTATTACAGATTACCCAAAGGAAATGAGTCCGCTTTGTAAAGAACACCGCGACAATCCAGATCTCACCGAACGCTTTGAATTAATGGTTTGCGGCAAGGAAATAGCAAATGCCTACAGCGAATTAAACGATCCCATTGACCAACGCGAGCGTTTTGAGGCACAATTAAAACTTGCAGATCGCGGAGATGACGAAGCAACAGCTTTTATAGATTACGACTTTTTACGCGCATTAGAATACGGTATGCCCCCAACAAGTGGTATGGGAATTGGCATGGATAGATTAATAATGTTTTTAACGAATAACCCTTCCATTCAAGAGGTGCTATTTTTCCCGCAAATGCGCCCGGAAAAGAAAAAAGTGGAAATGACCGAAGATGAAAAAACAGTTTTCACTCTTTTAAAAACCAACAGTCCGATTATGTTGGAAGCATTAAAAGCTCAAAGCGGTTTGAGCAACAAAAAATGGGACAAAGCCATTAAAGGCCTAACGGCTTCAAAATTGGCAAAGGTTGAAAAAACCGACGACAATTTGCTGGTTTCAGTTTTATAAAAACAGCAATAATATAGTATAAAAAGGGAAGTTACTTCAATGTTGCTTCCCTTTTTTTTTCATTTACCACCATAATTTTGAATAAAATTTTGAATTTCTTTATTTCAAAAACCTTTGATTTAAATGTGATTACAACTACATTTGACAATCTATTCACGCTTTTTAAACCTAATTTTATGAAAAAACTTTTATTCACTTCGCTAATTTTGGTGTTTACACAAGTTTTCTTTGCCCAAAGCAGCAAGGAAAGTGTTGCCCAAACTTGGATGGACAATAATATGCCCATCAACAAAACCAATCAAAACTTTCAATTAAAAAATAGCCACATAGGTCCTTCGGGAGCAACTTTCCGATACCAACATACAGTAAATGGGGTAGAAGTTTTTGATTCTTCAGTTGCGGTTCACGTTTCAAACAAAAACCAAGTAACTTACCACGCAAGTACTTTTGACAGTTCGGTGGCGAGTATTGCCACAACACCTTCAATATCTGAAGAAGACGCCTTACGTATTGCAAAATCTGCACTGAATATTGAAGGGTATATTTCTCAAAAAGAAGTAAAACTCTACGTATATAATAAACTTGGCGACAGCAAATTGGTTTATAGGGTTACTACGATGTCTGAATTCCGAATGGGAAATTGGGAAACAATTATAGATGCCACAACTGGCACTGTTTTAAGCACCCGAGATATTGCAATTTATCATAAAAAGAATGGTAAACACACCTCAAACACTGTAACTCCCACAACTTTGGTTAATGGTACAGCAATGGTTTTTGATCCGGATCCACTTACTAAAACTGGTAACGTTTACGGCGGAAATTACTCCGACAACGGCGACGCTACAAACCCAGATCTCGATGCGGCAAGAACCGCAGTAACCTTATTTGATATTCAATTTGACGGCACCAACTACCGACTTAAAGGCCCCTATACCGAAATAGCCGAACTTGGCTCCCCCTCCACGGGATTGTTTTTACAAACAAATTCAGATTTCAGTTTTACAAGAGACCAACAAGGTTTTGAAGCTGCAAACTGCTATCACCATATTGATAAGAGTTTTCGATATATTAATGATGATTTAGGAATTCCTTTGGTATCAATTTACAATGGTGGCGTAATGCGTTATGATCCACATGGTGCCAACGGAGCAGACAATTCATTTTACAGCGCAGGAAGTCTTCAATTTGGGGAAGGTGGAATTGACGACGCCGAAGATATGGACGTTGTGCTTCACGAATTGGGTCATGGTCTTCACGACTTTGCTACTAACGGAAATCTAAGTCAGGTTAATGGGCTAAGTGAAGGAACTGGCGATTATTGGGCTAATAGTTATAAAAGAAGTACAGGTTTTTGGGATATTACAGACCCACAATACTTTTGGGTGTTTGGTTGGGACGGACACAATCCATTTTGGAATGGCCGCGTAACCAATTATGGTGCAATGTATCCGGGTGGCCTAACGGGTTCAATTCATACTGATGGTCAAATATGGTCCTCCGTATTACTCGAAATTTGGGAAATAATTGGAAGAGAAAAAATGGACGCCGCAGTTTGGGAAGGCCTTGCCATGACCAATAGCAACACCAATCAACAAAACGCTGCGATCGCTGTAAGACAAGCTGCCATAGATATGAATTACAGTTGTGCAGAAATTGATGCCTTTACAGACAGATTTACAGCGCGAGGCTATGTATTGCCAAACTATGTTTGCGATCCAAACGCTTGCGACATCTCGGGTATTCAAACCTCAAATCTTTCGCCTTGCAACGATAATGGCACCCCGACAGATGGCAGTGACGATTTTTTTACTGCTGATGTAACTGTAACCTTCGTAAACCCGCCAGCAACAGGAACTTTAGATTTAACGGGTGACGGAACGGCTTCAGTATCTACCTCAGGTTTAACTACGTCGCATACGTTCACTAATGTTGTTTTTGCAGCAGATGGTGGCACAATAGAACTTACCGCTGCATTTTCAGACGCTGCTGATTGTAATTATGATGAAAATAACGCTGGTACTGCCCCAACCCCTTGCGTTACTGCAGGAGTGAATGACAACGAATTTTTTGGCGTGTCGCTTTATCCAAATCCAGCAGATCAAACTATTTCATTGGCAAACTTAACCCAAGAATACACTATTGCAATTTATAATATGTTAGGCCAAAAAGTGAAACAGCAAATTGTAAATGCCGATAATAACAGCATTAATATTCAAGATCTGTCCTTGGGAGTATATATACTCAAGTTTAACGATTACAACAAAGTATTGCGCTTCGTTGTAAAATAATTAGTACTGTTTTTAAAATGAAAAGAGCCGTATTTCTACGGCTCTTTTTTATGAATATCACTGAACACAAATTATCCTCCTTTTTGGCATAAGTGGCCTCGCATCGGCGCGAGAATTATGATCAGCAACCATTTATTGCATAAACCTATTCAGTATATCTAACATTTAAAAACCACTTTTAGGGAACCTGCCGTTTGAGTGAGTTAAGATTATATTTATAGTAAATTAAACTAATATAAAAATTGAAGGTCATACTTATGTAACAATAAATATTATACAGATGAAAAAAGCAATGATTATTTTTATGGCGCTTGCAACCTTCGCCATAAGTGCACAAAACAAAAACGATAATAGACCTGAACACCGCAAACAGTTACGGGAAAACTTAACCCCTGAACAAAGAGCCGAATTACACACCAAAAAACTGACTTTAGATTTGAATTTAAATGAAACGCAACAAATAAAGGTGAATCAACTATTGCTAAATATGCAAAAAGACAAACCCAACCGTTCAAAAAACCGAAAGGATATGACAGATGAAGAAAAATATGAAGCAAAATCTGCAATGCTGGATAAGCGCATTGAAATGAAAAAAGCGATGAAAGAAATTCTTACCGATGCACAGTTTACTAAATGGGAAAAAGCCTCAGAACATAATAGACGAAAAATGAGGAGTAAAAATGCGTTAAATAAGAGAGGTGAAAAATAATTGCGGTTTCAATTGTATTTTTTGGCGTAATTATTGTTTTAGTTAATACCAAATTAGTTACATTAGTAACTTCAAAAAATTAAAAACAACTAAAATGAAAAACCTACTAACAGTATTTGCCTTTGCCGTAACTATGCTCTTGGGAGTTCAAACAACCTCAGCGCAGCAATTGTCTCAAGATACTAACAGACCAGAGGTAATTGCCAAAACCGAAACTGCAAAAATTACAGAAGCATTAAATCTAAACGGCGATCAAAGCCGCGCAGTTTTTAGAGCACTTGTAGCAAAAGAAGTTAACTATCAAAAACACGTTACGGGCAAAGATGCTAGCAACGCAGGTGTTAAAGCCAATAAAGAAAAATTTGATGCTTCGCTAAAAGAAGCAATGAAAAAAACATTGACGGCCGAGCAATACGCTCAATGGCTTAAAATGAATAATTAGTGATTGATTATTAGTAAAAAAAGCCCCTTTCTTGGTTTAGAAAGGGGCTTTTTTATGCACCTATTTAAAATAAGCAGTTTTCTCTAATTTAGCTTTTTTGCAACCTTTTGGCATGCTGCAATAGTAGCATCCAAATCTTCATAACTCAATGCATCGCAAATAAACCAAGTTTCAAAAGCACTCGGCGCAATGTAAATTCCTTCATTCAGCAATCCGTGAAAAAACTTTTTAAAATTTTCATTGCTAGCTTGGGCCGCCGACGCAAAATCTGTAACGGGAACTTCTGAAAAATGTACCGATATCATTGAACCTACCCTATTAATAGTAAATTTTACATTTTCCGTTTTTAAAGCTGTTTCTAAGCCTTTGTGTAAGTATTCTGTCTTTTTATTAATTGAATTAAAAACCTCTCGATTTTCGTTCAATTCTTTTAACATTGCCAATCCAGCCGCCATTGCCAACGGGTTGCCACTTAAAGTTCCCGCCTGATATACAGGGCCAATAGGAGCCAGATAATTCATTATTTCTTCTCGTGCGGCAAATGCGCCAACCGGCAGTCCACCTCCAATTACTTTTCCGAAGGTAACAATATCTGCCTTTACACCAAACAACTCCTGAGCTCCTCCCGCTGCAAGTCTAAACCCCGTCATTACTTCATCAAAAATTAAAAGTATATCGTTCGCATCACAAAGTTTACGCAAGCCTTCTAAAAATCCCGCCGCTGGTGGAATACATCCCATATTTCCAGCAACTGGCTCTAAAATTATACAGGCAATTTCATTTTTATTTGCGGCAATTACTTCTTCAACATTTGCCAAATTGTTATATGTAGCAAGCAGGGTATCTTTTGCGGTGCCTTTAGTTACACCAGGACTATTTGGTGCCCCAAAAGTAATCGCACCACTGCCTGCCTGAATTAAAAAGGAATCACTATGTCCGTGATAGCAACCTGCAAATTTTATAATTTTGTCTTTTCCCGTAAAACCACGCGCCAATCTAACTGCGCTCATACAAGCTTCCGTACCGCTATTTACAAATCTAATTTTATCAATATTTGGCACCATAGAAACCGCTAGTGCCGCTATATCGGTTTCAATTTCCGTAGGCATACCAAAGGAAGTTCCTCGCTTAGATTTTTCAATAACGGCATTGACTACCGGTTCGTGGGCGTGGCCCAAAATCATAGGACCCCACGAATTTATATAATCAATTAGTTTATTGCCATCTACGTCATAAATATAGGCCCCTTTCGCTTTTTCAACGAAAATAGGATCTCCGCCAACTGATTTAAATGCGCGTACCGGCGAATTAACTCCGCCAGGAATAACCTTTTGCGCCTCTTGAAAAAGCGCACTGCTTCTTTGATATTTCATTTTAATTAAAAGTTTATTGCTTATGAAAAGAAATTATTTCAGAAAACTACAGTCTTAAGTCGCTTTCTTATTGATTTTTCACAGGATGTAGATACAGTATTTGCCCAATAGCCAGATCATTATTTTTTAATCCGTTGTATTGTTTTAAGGTTTCCACTGTAAGGTTAAATCGTCTTGAAATACTGTAAAGCGTATCACCGGGTTTTACCGCATACGTTCCAATTTTAGTATCGTCGGGTTCTGCGGTACTTACACGTTTTCCCAAAACCTGATCGTCATATTGATCCAATCTATAGCGTTCTACAATGCTTATAAGTTTATCGGGATATTTTGGATCGGTGGCATAACCGGCCTTTCGCAAGCCTTTTGCCCAGCCTTTATAATCGTCTTTTCGCAATTTAAACAAATCTTGATAGCGGCTGCGCTGGGTTAAAAATAAAGAGTGATCTCTGTATGAATATTTGGGATCGCTGTATTTTCTAAAGCATTCGCCGCGCTCATCATCATCGTGGTAAACACTTTCGCCTTCCCAACCTCTATGGCATTTTATACCAAAATGATTGTTTGCCTTCATTGTGAGTTCACCAGCACCAGCACCACTTTCTAAGATTCCCTGTGCCAAAGTAATGCTTGCAGGAATTCCGTATTGTAGCATTTCTTCCATGGCAATTCCACTAAATTCATTAATGTAATTTGCTACACGTTCGCTATAGGGTGTATTCACAGGTACTTTTACAACGCTAGGTTCTTCTGCTTTGGTGTCCTTTTCTTTAACCGTTTGGTTTACGCGGACCACACGTTCCGTATTTTGCCTTTTTTTATATTTTGAAGCTGTTTTCTTCGATTTACAACTGCCAAAACAAATAATACACAGTAAGAGAAGTGGAATAATTCTGCCAATCATGTTATTCAATTATAGGTAGGTTTTTCTTTTTCAATTTTTGGTTCATACCAGCTATGCCTTGTAAACCGCCTGTATGAACGGCAAAAATACAGCTATTTTCTTTGAAATGCCCCTTTTTCAGAAGATCCATAATACCGTACAACATTTTTCCGGTATAAATAGGATCTAAGGGAATTTTTGTTTTTTCTTTGAACTCATTTATAAAACGAACCAATTCAAAATCTATTTTACCATATCCGCCAAAACAATATGCATCGGTAATTTTAAAATTTGTTTTTGAAGTAAATTTTGAAATTTCCTTCGCCTGAAACGTGCCTTTTAATGCCGAAAAACCCAAAACACGTTGGTTTTCTTCTGAAGCCACTACCAAGCCAGCCAGCGTACCGCCCGTACCTACGGAAACACAAATATAATCTGCCGATAATCCCTTTTCGTTTAAAATTTCTTCACATCCCTTTACGGCCAAGGCATTGGTTCCGCCTTCGGGCAACAAATAGAAATCGCCAAATTGGGTTTTTAATTTGTTTATGAAATCAATTTCTGCTTTGTGTCTATATGCTTCTCGCGAAATAAAATATAATTGCATTCCGCAGTTTTTGGCAAATGAAAGGGTTGGGTTTTCAGTAATCTTGCTTTCTAGCTCTTCTCCCCGAATAATGCCTATGGTTTTAAAATTTAACTCTCTTCCAGCTGCCGCTACTGCCGCAATATGATTTGAAAATGCTCCCCCAAACGTTAAAATCGTTTTATATCCTTGTTTATCAGCCAGCCGAAGGTTGTATTTAAGTTTTCTGAATTTATTGCCTGAAACAAATGGATGGATTAAATCTTCTCGTTTTAAAAATAATCTATTTCCAGAGATATTAAATAGTGAAAGATCTATTTCAGTAGTGGGAAGGGGTTCTGCAAACGAAAGATTTTTCATAACACAAAGATATACCGTTACAAATACTTGAAGTGCGACTATTTCACCTTTAAAAACTATTTGAATTATTGCTGCTTATTGCAAATTTGGTAGGACCAACTGCTAAAATGAAAAGCCGAACTCCCCCGTAACTCCGAAATCACGAGCATTTATATTGTCTAAATAATTACCTCGAAAGTTAAAATCGAGTCTGAAAACCCGAAAAATATTTCCTATGCCTACACTCCACTCCCAGTAGATATTTTCGGGGGCTTTATACACGATATTAGAGGCATTTAAATTTATATTCTCTTGCGAAATTGTACCATAAACTGCTCTAAATCCAACCACCTCGCGTAAATCTAAATTTCGCAACAATGGAATTCTCGAAAATATTCTGCCTCCAAAATTATGCTGCAAATGAAGCGACGCATAGGTATCGCTAACAAATTCGTAATAATCTAGCTGCGTAAAAGTATTGTAAAGACTAAAATACGTTTGATTTCCGGGTATGGGATTTAACAAACTTAATGGTACGGCGCCAATAGTAGTACCCACCTCAACGGTAGAGAGCAAGCGCCCTAGCCCCCCGATATTCCAAGGTTGGGTGTATAGTGCCTGCAGTTTTTTATACTCAAAATCGCCTCCCATTATATCTTTTAAACCATAGCTATAACCTGCATAAAAAGATGGAAAATCGCCTTCGTTAATTACAGTGCGTTCCACACCGTATCCGGAAGTTTTCTTTCTTGGCGTATAATAGAACCCAAGCTGTATTTCGGCTTGTTTAAGCACGCTCTTTACTTCGCCAGTAAAAACTCCATCATTCATTACTTTGTAGTCTATGCTAAACGTATCGGTGGCAGATTTTAATGTTCTATACGAAGTAGTTAAGCGCAAAATAAAATTCTTCCAAGGTTCAATATCAAATCCTACTGTACTCAAGTTAATTCGCGACAATCTGTCGTTAGAGCCCACCGAAAGCAGTGACGACGACGCTAAACTTCTTCCCAAAACATCATTACTGTTGGTTAGACTCGCGCCTGTTTGCTCCACATCGCGACGATTTCCCCCAAAAACTGTAAGTCGGGATTTTCTATCTAAAAGCCATTTCCCAGAAATACCATATTTAAAACGATTATCCTTAAACCCGTACGCCCCAAAACCTTCAAGTCGCCAAGGATCATTTTGACCAAAATAGGTTCTTCCTCCCAAGCGAATACGCATTCCTTCGGCCTCATTAAATCCGAAAATTGAAAATACAGGGCCAATATCAAAATTGTTTACTTCATAATAACCACTGGCCAGGGTGGCACCTATGTTGTAAAGTGCTTTAAATCTACCTACCGTTTTAAGCGTGTCGAGCATTTTATAGACGCCAGTTTCATCTTTGCTTAACTTTTCCATTCTATTTTTTTCCCAAAAATCGTCGGGACGATTATAAACTTCATAGTTATACGGATCTACTTGCTGGGCGTAAAACTTTTTATCCTTTGGAATATTAAAAATGTAATTATCGTATAATGTGGTGCGCTTTCCATAAATGCCGCGTGCCTCTTCTTTTTTTCTAA
The DNA here is from genome assembly GCF_029814825.1 of Aequorivita marisscotiae. NCBI lineage: Bacteria > Pseudomonadati > Bacteroidota > Flavobacteriia > Flavobacteriales > Flavobacteriaceae > Aequorivita > Aequorivita marisscotiae. The sequence continues at coordinate 586,546 of NZ_CP122379.1, forward strand.
AGCTGAAATCGCTCATAAAATAATCGCGGGTAATAAGAAACGTAGAATCGTTTAGCACTTCAAATTCTTGTTCAATATAAACATCGCGAACCCAGTTTAGGTTTGCACTTTTAGAAGCTTTTAAATTTATTTCCTTGATGGCCCAAGTAGTATCGTTTACCCAAAAATCGCCTTTAAAAGTCAACTCGTTTTTTCGGCGGGGGTAGTACACAATATTATAACACCATTTATTGTCGCGGTATGCACTATCTCGCAGCACATAATTATAAACGTCTACACCCGTTTTGGAAAGTGGGCTTGTAAACGCTTTATCAAAAAATTTAAGATAGTTATCATACACATCGTATTCGCTATAAAGATCTTTTACGAAAGCGATAAGTGCCTGATTATTTTCAAAACCTGAATTTTTATTTCCTTGCAATACTTCCTTTTCTTCAGACAAAAGATTATCGCCATAAACTTTGGAAGCGGCTTCGTTGATAAAAATGGGCAGATAAGTGTTTCCGGTAATTTTTGAAGTATCTGTCTGGTCAAATATAAATTCCATGCCCTTAAAAATCTTACTCTTAATAAGCGCACTGTCAATTGTATTTAAATCAAATTCAAGTTTTTCGTATTTATCGTACTGATATTGGTTGAATTTTTTAACACCATTTTCCCGCCTATTTTCCCAAATTTTTCGAAGAATATCGAGGGCAGGATTGTTTTTTTTTGAAGTTTTCCCGGCATACACCACTACCTCGTCCAATGCGTCGGCGCTTTCTTGCATAACTACTTCCATATTATACGTAGTGCGCGAAGTAAGCTCCACCTCATTAGTGGTAAAGCCTATAAACGAAAAAACAACGGTATCATAACTTTTGTCGCTTTCAAGATAAAACCTCCCGTTCTCGTCAGAGATTGTGCCCTCCTGCGAATCTTTAAAAATAACGTTTGCAAAAGCAACAGGATAATCCGTAGCATCTTTAATTACACCGCTTACTTTGGTTTGGGAATGTACCGAAGCACCTGTTATCAATAAAAATAAAATTAAAAGATGCTTCATGTATGTAGTGGACTATTTTTTACGAGCGCAAAATTAGTCTCTATAAAGCACTTTCTTTACAGCCTTAACAACATCTTCACTATTTGGCAACCATTCCTTTAATAATTCGGGCGAGTACGGAGCTGGCGTATCTGCCGTATTTATTTTTACGATGGGTGCATCTAAATAATCAAAAACGTTATTTTGAACCTGGTACGTTATTTCTGTAGCAACATTACCAAAAGGCCATGCTTCTTCCAGAATAACCAGTCTATTTGTTTTCTTTACAGAGTCGTAAATTGCTTGATAATCCAACGGACGCACGGTACGCAAATCTATAATTTCGCATTCAATACCTTCTTCGGCAAGTGTTTCGGCCGCTTTGTAAGCTTCTTTTATAATCTTTCCGAAAGAAACAATAGTTACGTCTGTACCTTTTCTTTTAATATCGGCAACACCAATGGGGATTAAATATTCGCCTTCTGGCACTTCGTCTTTATCGCCGTACATTTGCTCACTTTCCATAAAAATTACGGGGTCGTTATCGCGAATGGCACTTTTTAGCAACCCTTTTGCATCGGCAGGATTGCTTGGCACAATTACTTTTAATCCAGGACAGTTAGCATACCAGCTTTCAAAAGCCTGGCTATGGGTAGCGGCCAGTTGTCCTGCAGAAGCTGTTGGTCCACGAAAAACAATGGGAATATTAAATTGCCCACCGCTCATTTGGCGCATTTTTGCAGCGTTATTTATAATTTGGTCTATTGCAACGAGAGAGAAGTTAAACGTCATAAATTCTACGATGGGCCTGTTGCCATTCATTGCAGAACCCACGGCTATACCTGAAAATCCGTTTTCGGAAATAGGGGTGTCAATAACCCGTTTTGCGCCAAATTCGTCTAGCATTCCCTTACTGGCTTTGTACGCACCATTGTACTCGGCAACTTCTTCGCCCATTAGGTATATAGTTTCGTCGCGACGCATTTCTTCACTCATCGCTTCTTGTATGGCTTCTCTAAATTGTAGTGTCTTCATTTGTTTAAATTGAAATGTAAATAACAATATTCCGAAAAGATATCGGAATGGGTAGCAAAAATAGCATAAATACTATCTGTATATATAATAATTAGTCACTTTTAACCAAAATTTATTATGCGTGCATAACAAAAAAAAGAAATATATTCTTAACTTCGCACACGAGCAATTTGGTTATAATCTTAATTTATAAATTGGCTCAAATTTTACAATCCAAAAACACTTTTAAAGATGAAAATATTAGTCTGTATAAGTCACGTACCGGACACAACTTCAAAAATTAATTTTACCGACGGCGACACCAAATTTGATACAAATGGGGTACAATTTGTTATCAATCCAAATGATGAATTTGGCCTTACACGCGCCATGTGGTTTAAAGAAAAACAAGGAGCCACGGTTCACGTAATAAACGTTGGCGGGCCAGAAACAGAGCCCACATTGCGCAAGGCATTGGCGATTGGCGCCGATGAAGCAATACGTATAAACACCCCGGCAACCGATGGTTTTTCTGTTGCGAAACAATTGGCAAATATTGCCAAAGAAGGCGGTTACGATTTAATTATTGGCGGAAGAGAATCTATAGATTACAACGGCGGAATGGTACCTGGAATGCTTGCCAAACTAATTGGTGCCAATTTTGTAAACACCTGTATTGGCCTAGAAGTAGAAGGTGAAAAAGCAACCGCAATTCGTGAAATAGACGGAGGAAAGGAAACTTTAAAAACATCACTTCCGTTGGTAATTGGTTGCCAAAAAGGCTTGGTGGAAGAAAGCGATCTTCGCATCCCTAATATGCGCGGTATAATGCAAGCCAGAACCAAACCATTGAATGTGAAAGAAGCAGATGAAACAAGTTCCGAAACAAACACCGTAAGTTTTGAAAAACCTGCACCAAAAGGCCCCGTGAAATTAGTAGATAATGTAGAGGAATTAGTAAATCTTCTTCACAACGAAGCGAAGGTAATTTAAGAATCAAAAAAAGAAAAACATGTCAGTTTTAGTATATACAGAATCAGAAGAAGGAAAAATAAAGAAAATTGCTCTCGAAGCAGTTTCTTACGCAAAAGGCATTGCAGACCAAATGGGAACTTCGGTTACCGCGGTTAGCATAAATGCAAACGACACTTCGGAATTAGGAAAATACGGCGCTTCAAAAGTGCTACAGGTTTCTAATGACAAATTAAATAAATTTAATGGCGAAGCTTACGCAGATGCCATTGGGCAAGCCGCAAAAAGTGAAAACGCAACAGTTATTGTTTTATCGGCGAGTGCAAACAGTAAGTTTTTAGCGCCAACCCTGGCCATTAATCTTGAAGCTGGTTTTGTTCCCAACGTTGTTGCACTACCAGAGAGCACCTCACCATTTAAAGTGAAGCACAGCGTTTTTACGAACAAAGCCTTCGCCACAACAGAAATTAAAACCGAGATTAAAATAATTGGTTTAGGTAAAAATTCATACGGGTTAAAAGAAAATGAAACGTCGGCATCAACTGAAGACTTTGCTCCAAACCTCGATGCACACGATTTTGATATGGAAATTGTTTCCGTAGATAAAGCTACCGATACCGTAACCATTGCAGATGCCGAAATTGTTGTTTCTGGTGGGCGCGGCCTAAAAGGACCCGAAAATTGGGGAATGATTGAAGATCTCGCAAAAACCTTAGGTGCCGCCACGGCGTGCTCAAAACCCGTGAGCGACATGGGTTGGAGACCGCATAGCGAGCACGTGGGGCAAACAGGAAAACCTGTTGCATCAAATCTTTACATTGCCATAGGTATTTCTGGTGCTATTCAGCATTTGGCAGGTATTAATGCTTCAAAAGTAAAAGTGGTTATTAATAATGACCCCGAAGCACCTTTCTTTAAAGCCGCAGACTATGGTATTGTAGGCGATGCCTTCGAAATTGTGCCTCAGCTTACAGAAAAATTAAAAGAATTTAAGGCACAGAACGCATAATTTTTTATTAATTTGTGCCTCGATAAAAGGCTGTTTAGATAAGGAAGCATCCAAATTTAAACAGCCTTTTTTATTGATTTTTTATTCGTTACTTTTATAGTCTATTGTTTAACTGAACAACGCGAAATAAATATTTACAACTGATTTTTGAAGAATGAGTTTAGTGAAACTTACAATCAAAGGAATTTCATACAGCCAAACACAAAATGGCGCATATGCCCTTATTTTAAACGAAGTTGACGGTGAACGAAAACTTCCCATTGTTATCGGGGCTTTTGAAGCACAATCTATTGCCATTGCCCTAGAAAAGGATATTACCCCTCCGCGACCGCTCACCCACGACCTTTTTAAAAATTTTGCAGACCGTTTTGACATTGTTGTAAAGCAAGTTATTATACACAAATTGGTAGACGGCGTTTTCTATTCCAGCATTATCTGCGAACGCGATAAAATTGAAGAAATAATAGACGCGCGCACCAGCGATGCCATTGCTTTGGCGCTTCGGTTTAATGCTCCAATTTTTACCTATAAAAATATCTTGGACAAAGCGGGAATCCACTTAAAAACTTCAACTTCCAAAAAAGCGCTTTCAAAAAAGGAAGAAGCGGTAATTGAAGATTTAATTCTAGGTGAAGACAGGGAGTCGCTAAAATCATCGAGTGCAGATTATTCCAATTACAGTCTTAGTGAATTAAATAAAATGTTAGATGAAGCTGTGAAAAACGAAAATTACGAAAAAGCCGCAAGCATTCGCGATGAAATTTCTAAACGGGAATAGTTGCAGATCTACATCTAAAAAGTAAATTAACAACACTTTATAGAAGATCAATAAGAGCAAAAAAAAGATTGGTACTTATTTAATATTTATGCAAAAAATTATACTTGTAGCCTTGGCGCTTTTCTTCTTCGGAAATAGTTTTGCCCAAAGCATAGAAAAAACCTGGCAATTTTCAGAAGTAAAAGATGAAAACGGTCTCGCTATACTAAACATAAATTCTAAAGAGGATTTTTTAAAATTCGACAACGGAACTTTTGAATATCACTTGGCAGCCGACAGTTTAACACCAAGTGGCGACTACATGCTACAAAATAATCTATTAGTTCTTTTCTTTAATAATCCTGCCGATAGTATTCGAAGATTTCGGGTTGAACAAGTAACAGACAGCACGCTATCTCTCTCCGAAAATAATTACAAATACCAACTAACATCTGCAGCCCCCAAAACTACTTCGGCACTTGCAACGGTTGCAAATACTGCAGAAATTACTCCCAGCCAAGGTTTTACGGTACATAGTTTGTGGCGTGGTATTATAGGGATGATTTCACTGTTATTAATAGCTTTTCTTTTTAGTTCAAATAGAAAAGCCATAAATTGGAAGACAGCTGGTATCGGACTCGCTTTTCAACTGCTTATTGCCATTGGGGTTTTAAAAGTGAATTTTATCAAAAATATTTTCGAAAGCGTTGGTCAACTTTTTGTAAATGTTCTTAATTATACAAAGGCCGGAAGCGAGTTTTTATTCGGCGGCATGTTAGACATTAATTCGTACGGGTTCATTTTTGCATTTCAAGTTTTACCAACTATTATCTTTTTCTCTGCGCTAACTTCGGTGCTTTTTTACCTCGGAATAATTCAAGTAGTAGTTAAGGCAATGGGGTGGCTACTTACCAAACTTTTAAATATTTCCGGCGCCGAAAGCTTAAGTGTTGCCGGAAACATTTTTTTAGGCCAAACTGAAGCTCCGCTTTTAATTAAAGCTTACCTGGAAAAAATGAATAAGTCTGAAATGTTACTGGTAATGATTGGCGGGATGGCTACTGTTGCTGGAGCAGTACTAGCCGCATATATTGGGTTTTTAGGCGGTGATGATCCCGCTTTGCGATTAACGTTTGCAAAACATCTTTTGGCTGCTTCAGTAATGGCCGCGCCGGGTGCAATTGTTATTTCCAAAATTTTATACCCTCAGACTGAACCTATAAATACAGATGTAAAAGTTTCTTCAAAAAAAATAGGCTCCAACTTTTTAGATGCCATTGCCAACGGAACAACCGAAGGCTTAAAACTGGCGGTAAACGTAGGTGCGATGCTTTTGGTTTTTGTAGCTTTTATTGCCATGCTCAACGGAATCCTGGGATGGGTGGGCAGTGTAACAACGGCCAATGATTGGGTAGCTGCAAATTCAGATTATAAAAGTCTTTCGTTAGAGGCAATTTTAGGAACTATTTTCGCACCATTAATGTGGCTAATTGGCGTAGCAAAGGAAGATATGTTTATGATGGGGCAATTGTTGGGAATAAAACTTGTTGCCAGTGAATTTGTAGGCTACATACAATTGGCCGAACTTAAAAACATAGGAAATTCGCTTCATCTCAACTATGAAAAAAGCATCATTATGGCTACCTATATGCTTTGTGGGTTTGCAAATTTTGCGTCCATAGGAATTCAGATTGGCGGAATAGGTTCTTTAGCTCCCGGACAGCGAAAAACACTTTCAAAATTTGGAATGAAAGCTTTATTAGGCGGAACTATTGCTTCTCTAATTTCGGCAACCATCGCGGGTATGATAATTGGGTAATTTTAGTTTACAACCGTCTCGGCCCAGTTTGCGGCTTCTTCAATGCAATTAAAATACCCAAAGGAACCCTTAAAAAGACCTTGTTCCTCAATAGCTTCATTTTTAACATTCTCGCTATTAGACACTATTGCAACGCCTACAACACTTTTTGAAGGCACTTCTTGATACACTAGCGGATTAATAGTTTTGGTAAATTCTCTGGTAGAAATAACAACACATTTTCTGCCCCTATAATGGGTATCGAGCGCCTTAGATAGCTCCTTTGCTTCGGCTATATTGAAGGCAGTGGCTTTAAAATAAAATAAAGCATGAAAAGGATAACATTCCAAGATCCCAGTTGATAGCTCGTACTTTTTTTCCATAACGCAGATTTACAATTAAAAATAAGAAAAAAATGATTTGAAAATTAAAACCGTTGATAACTATTTTAAAAGCAAGTCTAAAATTATTTGAGCATCAGCGTCGCTATTAGTACATTAGGCCATTAATTTATTTGGCTTTAAAATGAAACAATATCACGACCTTTTAAAACACGTAATGCAAACTGGCTCTGCAAAACAAGACCGCACCGGCACTGGCACCAAAAGTGTTTTTGGCTATCAAATGCGTTTTGATTTAAGCGAAGGCTTCCCAATGATTACTACTAAAAAACTTCACTTAAAATCTATTATTCACGAACTTTTGTGGTTTTTAAATGGCGATACAAATGTAAAATATCTTCAAGAAAACGGCGTGCGAATCTGGAACGAATGGGCAGACGAAAACGGCGACCTGGGACCCGTATATGGCCACCAATGGCGCAATTGGAACAGCGAGGAAATTGATCAGATTTCAGATATAATTACAACCCTAAAAAGCAACCCAGACAGTAGAAGAATGCTCGTTAGCGCTTGGAACCCGAGCGTGTTGCCGGATACTTCAAAATCGTTTTCAGAAAACGTTGCCAATGGCAAAGCAGCGCTCCCTCCCTGCCACGCTTTCTTTCAATTTTATGTAGCCGATGGTAAATTATCTTGTCAACTTTATCAACGCAGTGCCGATATATTTTTAGGAGTACCTTTCAATATTGCCTCTTATGCATTGCTAACGATGATGATGGCACAAGTTTGTGGCTACAAAGCTGGCGATTTTATACATACCTTCGGCGACGCCCATATTTACAGCAATCACTATGAACAAGTGGAGCTTCAATTGTCTCGAGATTTTAGGCCTTTGCCAAAAATGTTGCTCAATCCAGATGTAAAAGATATATTTGGCTTCACTTTTGATGATTTTACACTTGTAGATTACAATCCGCATCCTCACATTAAAGGTGCTGTTGCCATCTAATTTTTAACTCAAAAACCCCAAAATGAAGAATTTACTATTTTTAACTTGTTTTCTATTTTCAACCGCCATTTTTGCACAACAAGAATGGGGAGACGTTCGTAAAAACAATATTACCCTTAAAGAAATAGCCCCCATCTGGCCGGGTTGTGAAAAAGGAAATGTGTCCCAGCGCGACAATTGCTTTAACACTCAGTTGGCCACGCATATTTCAAAAAATTTTAAATACCCTCCCAACGCCTACAAAAACAATGATGAAGGTAGAGTAATTGTAGAGTTTGTTATAAACGAACAAGGAATTGTAGATGTAAAAAGTGTTTCTGGAGGTACTAAAGAATTGCAAGAAGAAGCCAAACGCAATATAATGGCAATTCCAAAAATGGCAAAACCCGGAATGATGGGCGGTAAACCTCGTGCTATTAAATACACTGTGCCATTTACATTTAAAACCGGGAAATAAAATGTTCAAAAAAATATTCACAATTCTGATTATTATCAGTTCGGCATTTTCTTTTGCGCAAAGCGAAGAGGTTTCTGAATCTCACGCGACCAACGATAACGTGCCGTTTGCAGTAATTGAAAAAGTTCCCGTGTATCCAGATTGCGACTTTAACACCAATCTGGAACTAAAAAAATGTATGTCTACCAAAATCTCTGAATTTGTTAGCATGCATTTTAATTTAAGCAAAATTGAAGCACTTAACCTCCCTCCCAATGTTTACAGAGTTTCCGTTCAATTTAAAATAGACAAAGAAGGAAATGTGGTAGGCGTACGCGCCCGTGCCGCACATCCCGAGATTGAAGCCGAAGCCGTTCGCGTTGTAAGCAACCTCCCCCAAATGGAGCCAGGAAAACAAAAAGGCGAAGCTGTTGGCGTATTGTATTCATTACCTATTGTGTTTAAAATTGAACCACCAACACAGAACGAAAAAAAGAAAAAAAAACGAAAGCGAAAAAACTAATAATTCCAGTTTAACAACTGTTTAACGCCAATGAAATAGCCTTAAACAATTTTAATATTTATATTTAAAGTGTCGTCAAAAAAAATGCGGCACTTTTTTTATGATAGCAACAAATACATTGGTTTCATTTTTTTTAGAAACCCGCCAGCGCACCGAAGATATTTGCAAACCCTTGGAGATTGAAGACTATGTGGTCCAGCCCATTGTAGACGTATCGCCACCAAAATGGCACTTAGGCCATACCTCTTGGTTTTTTGAGGAATTTATTTTAAAACCACACAAACCCGATTACCAACTTTTTCACGAGGACTTTGCTTTCGTTTTTAACAGCTACTATGAAAATGTAGGAAAAAGAGTAATTAGAAATGATCGCGGAAATCTGTCGCGGCCTGGAGTAGCCAAAGTTTACGACTATCGTCATTATGTTACTAACGAGATGAAGGAATTTCTTTCCGAAGATATTTCAGAAGAATTAAAAGAAATTCTCCTAATAGGAATCCATCACGAAAAACAACACCAAGAATTACTTACCACAGACATAAAGTATGTTTTGGGAAATAATCCGTTACTGCCCAAATACAATGATTCTTTTGACGAAAATCCACTTCAAAATTTTCAACAGGAATGGCTTCAATTTAACGAAGGAATCTATGAAATAGGGCATAATAATTCTGAAGAATTCTGTTACGACAATGAGTTGGGTCGCCACAAGGTATTCCTGCACGATTATAAAATTTCGAATAAATTAATTACCAATGCCGAATATCTGGAGTTTATAAATGCAGACGGCTACAAAGATTTCAACTTATGGCATGCCGAAGGTTTAGATTGGGTAAAACTGAATAATATTTCGGCACCTATGTACTGGCATAAAATTAACGATGTTTGGCACCAATATACCTTAATGGGGCTCCAAAAATTAAATTTACAAGCCCCTGTTTCGCATCTATCGTATTTTGAAGCGTTCGCCTTTGCTCAATGGAAACAATGCCGTCTCCCCACTGAATTTGAATGGGAAGCCGCCCAAGAAAATTTTAAATGGGGAAGCCGCTGGGAGTGGACTGAAAGCGCCTATTTACCGTATCCCGGATATACAAAGGCTCCGGGCGCTATTGGTGAATACAACGGTAAATTTATGGTAAATCAAAAAGTGCTTCGCGGTGGCTCGGTGGCTACTTCACCAAAACACACCCGCGCCACCTATCGCAATTTTTTTCAAACAAACTTACGGTGGCAATTTACCGGTTTAAGGTTGGCTAAATAATAAGGTTGGCTAAATAATCTCGACTAAAAATATATGACTACTAAAACGCAACCGAAACACAACACAAATTTTAAAAACGAAGTTACCGAAGGGCTTACCAGTTTTCCGAAATACCTTTCTTCCAAATATTTTTACGACAAAAAGGGCGATAGCCTTTTTCAGGATATTATGGCAATGCCAGATTACTACCTAACGGGTTGTGAATTTGAAATTATTTCTAACCATACCCAAACAATAGGCGAACTTTTTCGGGATCGCGAAAACGGTCTCGATTTAATTGAATTAGGTGCTGGCGATGGCAAAAAAACAAAGCTGCTCTTAAAGTATATGTCTGAAAATAACTTCAACTTTATTTACAAACCCATTGATATAAGCGAAAATGCTGTTGAATTACTTGCCAAAAATTTAGCTGTCGAAATGCCCGCACTTACCGTAGATGCCGAGGTAGGTGAATATTTTGAAGTTTTAGAACGGTTAAAAGGGTTTAACAAGCGCAAAAAAGTAATAATGGTTTTAGGCAGCAATATTGGCAATCTAAAACATCCAAAAGCCATTGACTTTCTCACAAAATTGAAAGATAGTATGCTCCCGGACGATTTGCTTTTTATGGGCTTCGATCAAAAAAAAGAACCTCAGACAATTTTAAACGCTTACAACGATCCCGAAGGAATAACCGCAGCATTTAACAAAAATATCTTAACTCGAATTAATCGCGAGCTCGGCGGTAATTTTAATCCGGAAAAATTTAAACATTGGGAAGTTTACGACCCCGAAACCGGTACAGCTAAAAGCTTTTTAGTAGCCACCGAAGCAATGGACGTGACAATTGAAGCATTGCAGCTAACCGTACATTTTGATAAATGGGAAACCATACACACAGAAATTTCGCAGAAATACGACGATAAAATAGTGCGTTGGCTTGCCCAAGAATCGGGATTAACAATTGTTTCGTCGTTTACAGACGAACAGGAATATTATAAAAATTACGTTTTCAAAAAAGCGTAATACGAACTACAAAAACCCAAAACAATACAATAAATGAAAGCCATTTGGAATACTAAAATTATTGCAGAATCTGACAAAACAGTCGTTATTGAAAACAATCACTATTTTCCCGAAGACGCAATAAAATCTGCCTACTTCAAAAAAAGTGATACCAAAACACATTGCCCATGGAAAGGCGATGCTTCATATTATACCATTGAAGTAGATGGCGCTGTTAATAAAGATGCGGCGTGGTATTATCCGGAACCCAAATACGCCGCCAAAGCCATAAAAAATCACGTGGCATTTTGGAAAGGAGTATCGGTAGTTGAATAGCTATTTTAAAATACGAACCAGCTTGTCTAAATCTTCTTCGGTGTTGTAATAATGAAAACTCACGCGTATTCCCCCACCTCGAAGCGAACAAATAATATCGTTTTCCCTCAGTTTTTTAAACTGCGATTTATCGCCTTTCAAATTATAAATTGAAGAATGCCTTTCGCGAAGCAATGTATCTTCCTTTAGAAGCCCCATTGCCGCAAAACTCGCTCTCGCTTTGGTGGAAAGGAATGCTATTTTTTTATATATATTTTCGGTTCCCAGTTTTTCCTGAAATAATATAGCCTGCTCCAAACTTCCGTAATTTAAGGTGTCTTGGTGGCCCGGTTCAAAATGCTTCATAAAAGCAGTTTCGGCAGGCAAACTCTCAAAACGTTCGGCAGAATTAAACCCAATGGTTTTTGGGAAAATACGTTCTCTTACAGATTTCTTCACCATAATAAATCCGTTACCATAGCCTGCATTTAGCCATTTATAAGCACTCGCGCCCAAAACATCGATGGCGTTTTCAGCAAAGCTAAATTTCTCCGCACCCATATATTGCGTACCATCGGCAATTGTTAGCAAATTGGGATAACAGCTTTTTAACCGTTTTAAAAATTCAAAATCTATTTTAATTCCACTTTGCCATTGTACAATGCTAAACATAAAAATATCTGGGTTGTGCTTTATAACAGCTTCTTCAATATTTTGTTCTAAATGTTCATCAATTTCGGCATAACAAACTTCAAAATCTCTTGTTTCAACAGGCCAATTTACAGACGGATAATCGTTTTTAAGAAGCAATACTTTCTGCCCTTTTAAAAGTCCTTCCAAAACGCTATTTATTCCAAAGGATATATTGGGAATTAGGGCAGTTTCAGTTGCACGGGCATCAAAAAAGTTAGAAACGGTTTTCCTAATTCGTTCAATATGAAGTTTGTGCTTATCGCGAAAAACACTGGCTTGGTTCATTAAATCTAAGTCGTGCTGGCGGCGCCATTCTATAACTGGTTTTGGAATTACGCCGTTTGAAGCAGTATTTAAATACGTACAGGTTTTTAGCGCTGGAAAGTGTTTTTTTAAATCTTCCATAAGTGCGTGGCCAAAATGGCGAATTTTAGGTATTTTTACATTGCTGAATGCATCAGTAAAAGTTCAATTTCAACGAAAGTAACCAACTATGTTTTCAAAAGCTAAAAAAACCGAAAGAATTGACGCCGAACAACGCGAACAGTACGAGTACGCGCGCCAACGTATAAAACAGAAAAAAAACCTGATGCGCCATTTTGTTCTGTTTTTAGTAGGCTCAGTACTATTAATAATTATTAATCCTGTTTTGGGTTACGGTAATGAAACCTTATTCCAAAACTGGTTTGTGTGGGCTATCTTAATCTGGACATTTATATTTCTTGTACATCTTTTTAACGTTTTTGTGATGAATAAGTTTATGGACAAAGAATGGGAAGATCGGCAACTTGAAAAACTAAAAGCCCGACAAGCCGAACGTATTGCCGAACTTCAGAAAAAAGTAGATACAGAATTACAACTGCCCACCGCGCCGCCAGCGACTCCAAAAAAAGACCAGTTAAACAATCCTTTACCGCCAGACGTACAATGATTACAATGATTGCCGCCGCTGGCGAAAATAACGAACTAGGAAAAGACAATGGGCTGCTTTGGCATTTACCGGATGATTTTAAACGTTTTAAAGAGTTAACCACCACGCATTATATTATTATGGGGCGCAAAACGTTTGAATCGTTCCCGAAGCCACTTCCCAATAGAACGCATTTGGTAATTACTCGAAATAAAAACTACAAAAAACCGGGCGCAGTGGTGGTGCACAGTATGGAAGATGCACTTGAAATTTCAAAAAACGATTCGCAACCTTTTATTATCGGAGGGGGCGAAATTTATAAAATGGGCCTGCCATTTGCAGATAAAATTGAACTTACCCGCGTTCACGGCGCCTTTAAGGATGCAGATACTTTTTTTCCAGAATTTTCAAAGGACCATTGGCAGCTAATTTCTAAAACAGAACACGCCAAGGATGAAAAACATAAGTATTCCTTTACGTATGAAACTTGGATTCAGAAATAGCGTTAATTGCTTTCCCGTATCAATTGGAAAAACTACTTTCTGAAATAGCATCGCAAAACAACCTTCAATTAATTGATGCGCAACCACTATCTGGGGGCGACATTAACCAAGTTTTTCTTTTAAAGTGTAAACAAGGGCGTTTTGTTGTGAAATTGAATAATAATACCTCAAAGTTTCCCAATATGTTTGTTGCCGAAGCGGCAGGTTTGCAATTGCTTAAAACCTCGGAAAGCTTTAGCATACCCGAAGTAGTGACAACCGGCACTTCCGAAAATACTTCCTATTTGTTGATGGAATATATTTCTGTTGGTAAATTACGCAGTGATTTTTGGAGCCTATTTGCCGAAAAGCTGGCGACCCTCCATAAAACCACTCAGCAAAATTTTGGATTGGACCACGACAATTATATAGGTAGTTTAAAGCAGCAAAATAACATCTGTATTTCTGCTTCAGAATTTTACATTACACAAAGATTAGAACCGCAATTTAAATTAGCGTCCAACCATAAATTTCATTTTAAAAATCTTGAAATATTGTATAAAAATATTTCAGAAGAAATCCCGACTGAACCTCCTTCATTAATTCACGGCGATCTTTGGAACGGAAATTTTTTAATTTCAGAAAAGGGAGAGGCCGTTTTAATAGACCCGGCAGTAGCTTTCGCATCGCGCGAAATGGATCTTGCCATGATGAAGCTTTTCGGTGGTTTTTCGGAAGAAGTTTTTTATAATTATAGCGCTATTTTTCCTTTAAACGAAGGCTGGGAAAAACGTGTATCACTGTGGCAACTGTATTATTTATTGGTTCATTTAAATATTTTTGGCTCAGGCTATTTACCGCAGGTGAACCAAATAGTAAATCGATTTTTATAGAATTAATCCTATTTTTGTAATTCTAAATCAACTAAAAATGAAAGCATACATATTTCCCGGACAGGGCGCGCAGTTTACCGGAATGGGTAAAGATCTTTACGAAAACTCTTTAAAAGCAAAAGAACTTTTTCAACAAGCAAACGAAATTTTAGGATTTGACATTACCAAAATAATGTTCGAAGGCACTGCAGACGAGTTAAAAGAAACCAAAGTAACCCAACCCGCTATTTTTCTTCACTCCACTATTTTAGCCGAAGTGATGGGTAGCAAGTTTAAGCCAGATATGGTTGCTGGGCATTCTTTAGGCGAAATTTCGGCTTTGGTGGCCAACAAAACGCTTGCCTTCAGCGATGGCTTACAGTTGGTTTACAAACGTGCTTTGGCAATGCAAAAGGCTTGTGAAGTAACGCCTTCAACTATGGCCGCAGTTCTAGGTTTGGATGATCATTTGGTTGAAGAAATATGTGCAAATACTCCTGGAATCGTGGTTGCCGCAAATTATAATTGTCCCGGACAGTTAGTAATTTCAGGCGATGTTAATGCTGTAGAAAAAGCTTGTGAAAGTTTAAAAGAAGCTGGCGCACGTAGAGCTTTAATTTTGCCAGTAGGCGGCGCGTTCCACAGCCCGTTGATGGAACCTGCTCGCGAAGAATTGGCAGCAGCTATTGAAGATACACATTTTAAAAAGCCAGCTTGCCCCATTTATCAAAATGTTTCAACCTTTGCTGTGACTGAACCAAAAAAAATAAAGGAAAATCTCATCTTTCAACTTACAGCTCCTGTAAAATGGACCCAGAGTGTTCAAAACATGATTAAGGATGGCGCAACCAATTTTGTAGAAGTTGGTCCCGGCAATGTTCTCCAGGGATTGGTAAAGAAAATTGACAGAAATGCCGAAACTGAAAAAGGCGAGGCATAAAATTTAAGATACCTTGCGGAATAAAATATTAAAACCTTCGGCACCAATGCTACCGAAGGTTTTTCAGATTTTTAGAGAATCTTAAATATATTTAAAATCTATAGCCTATTAAAATCCCACCTCTAAAATATCCTTCTGGTGCATAATCATCATTTAAAAGGTATCTTCCACCTCCGGCACTAATCTCAAAAGTAAAGCCATTATTACTAACCCATTTTTGACCAATAGCTAGCCCAATTCCTGTATCGAACCAGTTATTTTTAGTTGTACCTTCTATATATGTATCTGTATTTGGATTGTAGTCGTAATAATATATTTCGTGCTCACCAGTGGCCAGCTGTAGCGACCCTTCAACAAAAAGACCCCGTGCCCCGTATTCTTTTTTATTTAAAAAATACTGTCGATAATAAGGTGTAAAGGCAAACTTTTGACCATAATCTCCGATAGTTTCTCCGTCCGTATTAAAACTGATGGCGGCACCTGCTCCAGAATATTTACTGATAACATATTCATAATTTATTTCAATTGTTTTAAAAACTAATGCTTCAAAACCATCGAGTCTAAATTCGTGCTTGCCCTGCGGTCCTGCATCAAAATTTTTCGACTCTTGGGCAAAGCCTATAAACGACCCGCTCATTAAAATTAAAAACAAGATTTTTTTCATAGTATATCGCAGTATTGAGTTGATTTTTTTTGAGGAAATTTCTTCATCATCCAAGGGGTAATATTAGTAATTATATTGCAGATTATTATATATATCGCTCTAAATAAATTATGATTTATTTTTTATATAATAATGGATAAAATTAATTTATCAAATAAAAAAAACAGTTTTATTCGTTGAGAATTGCGGCATTTTTAAAATTGGAAATGGAGCAAACCTAATGCGGCTGATAGAGCTGTGTTATTCCATTCGGTTAAAGTATTTTTACTATTAAACCAGAGCTTCTGATCCGCGTTTATAAAATTCTTCTCGTTCAAAACTGGGTACTAAATCACCCCCTGTTGCCCAAACAATATGGGTAGCATTTTGCATGTTCAAGTTGTTCTTTTCGGCGTAATTTGTAGTGGCAATTCGTTGCGGTCCAATTAAACCCGCGGTGGCAGATGGCTCCAAAAATATCTTTTCAGTGTCCATCAATTTCGCCAATAGGATAAAAAGTTGTTCGTCTTCTATGGTATAAATGCCGCTCACCAAATGACTACTTACTGAAGTTGCAAAATTAGATGGGCGCCCCACTGCCAGACCATCGGCCTCGGTCTTATTGTCAACACCAATATCCTGAACACTTATATTGCTCATTTCGCCAGTTACCAATCCTGTTAAAACGGCTGGAGAATGTGTGGGTTCCACAAAAAAACAATGCACATTGTCGCCATAAATTTGTTTTAGCCCAAAGGCCGTTCCACCTGGAGAACCGCCAACGCCACAAGGAGAATAAACAAACAGTGGATGCTCTGCATCTACCTTAATATTGGCCTCTTCCAATTGTTTTGCTAAGCGGAGCGCACCCACGGTGTAGCCCAAAAATAATTCGTAGGAGTTTTCATCATCCACAAAATACGCCATTGGGTCGGCGTTCGTTTTTTGTCTGCCTGCGAGAATCGCTTCACTAAAATCGCCATTAAACTCAATCACTTCAACTCCTTTGGAACGCAGCAAATCTTTTTTCCAGATTTTGGCATCAGCCGAAACATAAACCGTAACCTGAAATCCCAATTTGGCACTAATAATTCCAATACTCAATCCCAGGTTGCCAGTAGAACCCACTCCAATTTTATACTTGTTGAAGAATGTCTTGTATTTATCTGTCGTAAAATCAGCGTAATTGTCTCCTTTTTTCAAAATACCTGCTTTTAACGCCAATTTTTCGGCATAGTGCAATACTTCAAAAAAACCACCGCGTGCTTTAATCGAACCCGCAATTGGAAGGGCGTTGTCGCATTTTAGAAAGTAGTGTGCTTCAATTTTTGTGTTTTCTTGGTTTAAAAGCGACTTCATATTTTGAATTTCCATTAACGGAGATTCCAACACACCATTGGTTTTTGCAGTGGTTGGAAATGCATTAACAAAGAAGGGGGCAAAGCGCTTCCACAATTGCTCAGCAGCATCCATATCTTCCTTCTTAATAGGAAAAGAAGGCATTTCCGAACTTGGTTTTCTGTTGGGATTTAGCCAAACCACAGGTTTTAAATTCATAATATCCTTTAAAAGAGGTATTTCTTTAATAAAAGAATCTATTTTATTTTTTGAATACATTGTTTTTAAGTGAATTATTTTTAAAATTTCATACTTAACTGAAACTATTTATTTTTACATTCAAGGTTTTTGGGCAATTATAGCATATGAAGTCATTTGGTTTTCATACTTATTGAAGATTTTTCGCATCTTTAAAATTCGTTTTTTGGCAGCCGGATGCGAGAGAATATTAAAACCTATTTTAAGAGCTCTAAAAATTCCTTCATCGGCAATCATTCGTTTGGGTTTTAGAAGATGCATTGGCGATTCATAGATTGCTTTTATCACAAACCCTTCATTTTCCAAAAGCTGGCACCATTCCTTTTGGGTTAAGGGGCGCGCATTTACGCGAATGGTCTGTGCCAACTTCCGTTGAATGGTCTCTTTAAATTTAACGTCCAGTTCATTGGGAGTTAAACCGAGTTCGTGAATACCGTAAAGCCCGCCCTTTTTAAGAATTCTAAATGCTTCTCTTATAATTTCCGATTTGCGCTTATCAACCTGCATTGTGAGTATCGCTTCACCTAAAACCTTGTCTGCACTTTCATCTTTTAGCCCAGTTTGGGCCGCATAGGTATTAATTATTGTTGCCGTTTTTGCACCGTTGAGCTTTTTCCGTAATTTTGCGGTAGCTTCTTCATTTAGTTCTATTCCAGTATAATTTTTTGGTTTTTCCTTAAGTATCTTAGCCATTGTAAAGCCTATCCCAGGCGCAAATTCAACAAAGGAATCTTCAGGACAAACATGCATCCCACCCACCAATTTTGAGGTGAGTTTTTTTCCGCCAGGACGCAATACTTTTTTTCCCATATTGGCGAGAATCCAGTGGCCTTGTTCGGTATTTATTGTTTTATGACCCATCAGGAATTTTTTGCAACATCGTCCACTCGTTTTGCGGAATCTGCTTTGTTTAAACTTAAACGTACCGTACTGGTTTGTAAAGCTTTTAAATCGTGTGGCACACCGCCTTCCAGCGCTACCAAATCTCCCTTTTGCAAATTGTGAATAACTCCATTTATCCCAAATTCAATGCTGCCCTCAAAAACTTCAACTACAATCGGAAAAGGTGTTTTGTGCTCTTTCATTACATGACCCTCCTTAAATGCAATTCTTATTTCCTTTCCTGTTTCGGTTTCCATTAAAACTTGAATGGTCGGACGAGTTTCGTGATATTCAAGTTCCTTAACTAATGATGCTAATTTCATATATATTTCTTTTTTTAAATTTCTTATTTAGAATCATTCAAAATTAAGGATTATTTATAGAATAGCCTTGCAAAAAATTTATAAATTTTTGGACTATGATTGAACTCATAAGCCACGTTAAAGAATTCATGCAAATTTGCATACTAATAATTAAGACTCAATTAATTTAAATTAAACCTTATAGACGCTAGAAATGAACAAAACAACAAAGAATCCGAAGGTAGAACTAACGCCTATTATTGAAGAACACGACGAGGTTATCCTGCTCTGCGAACGCATACGACTGGGACTACGCAATAAAGTTGATGCCAAACGAATTAAAAAATATATTGATTGGTTTAAGGCGAATTATTTAGACGCTCATTTTGATATGGAGCAAAAAAACATTTTTCCAATTCTAGGCGAAAATAATGTACGTGTTAAGAGAGCCTTAGCAAACCACAGAAGACTAAATAGGTTATTTGCAGAAACCGCAGAACTAAACAAGATACTGCACAAAATAGAAGAAGAACTAAGCAGTTATATTAATTTTGAAGAGCGCATTTTGTATAAAGAAATTCAACTTGTTGCTACCGAACAACAGTTAGAAGTAATAGAAAATGGTGAACAACAAATAGTTTTTTCCGATGAAACGTGGAAAGACAGATTTTGGTTATCCTTAAGTGCTTAAAAGAGTAGCAATGTATTAAAACAAAAAAACACCGAATAAAGCTTTCGCATTCGGTGTTTTGGTATAGTAAAAGATTTATTGAAACTTTAAATCTTAAATTTTTTGTTCATTAAGCGCTTATCCTACAATCTTCACAATCTTTAGTTTTACCATAATAAGTTTCACGGTATTTGTGAAGGGTTTTAAATGGAATGCTCAAAAATGTTTTTTTTATGTAGATCACGCTTGTTGTGAACATTCCCATTTTTTCTGTAAATCGTTTTTCTGTTTTTGTTTGTCGTTTCACTGAAACTAACTTCATCTTTGTTTTTTTGATCCCCTTTGCCTTATTTTTAAAGCGAAAGTACAGGATACTGTTCGGGTGCAAAGAAACAAAGGCTTAGCTCCAATTGCAAATAATTAATGTTAAATATGAATTAAACTTTGATTAATTCTTATAAATTACCCCGTTTTTCATAATAAAAACTACATTTTCTAGCGATTTGATGCTTTTTATTGGATTATCCTCAACTGCGATAATATCTGCTAAAAACCCGGGGGCGATTTGTCCTATTTCATTCTCTGCATTTAGAAGCTGTGCCGGAATAATAGTTGCCGATTGAATTGCTTGCATTTCTGGCATTCCAGCTTCAACCATATAACCAAATTCTTTTGCATTTTGTCCATGTGGGAATACACCCGCATCGGTTCCAAAAACTATGGGCACTTCTTTCTTGTACGCTCGTGCAAACATTTCTTGAATTTTCGGGCCAATCTCCAATGCTTTCGGTACAATTATAGCCGGATAATAATTTTCAATCTTAGCTTGATCGCTTACAAACCTGCCAGCGCTAATTGTAGGCACTAAATAAGTATTGTGTTTTTTCATTAATTCCATGGTTTCGTCGCTCATAAGCGTGCCGTGTTCAATGGTTTTTACACCTGCGCGAATGGCGCGCTGCATACCTTCATCGCCATGGGCGTGCGCTGCTACCGGCATTTCATAATCTTTTGCAGTTTGTACAATAGCTCGAATTTCATCTTCTGAAAATTGCGGGTTTTTACCGCTTTTCGCAACACTTAAAACCCCTCCTGTTGCAGTAATTTTTATCCAATCTGCACCATTTTTGTAGCGTTGCCGCACAGCTTTTGCAGCATCTTCAACGCCATTTACAACCCCTTGGGCAGGACCGGGATCTCCCATCAATTCTTTTTTTCGTCCGTTTGTGGGATCTGCGTGCCCACCCGTTGTAGCCAAAGCTTTTTCCGCAGTATAAATTCGTGGCCCATCGGATTTTCCACTGTTGATTGCATTGCGAAGGGCAACATTTACGCCACTTCCTCCTAAATCGCGTACTGTGGTAAATCCGGCTAGCAAAGTTCGGCGGGCAATTTCAGCAGCATTAAAAGCAACATCGGCATCGTTTAAAGTAAATGGTTTTAAATATTGATCGCGGCTGGTTTCCCCTTCAATATGTACATGCATATCTATTAAACCAGGTAGCACTGTTTTATTTTTTAAATCAATTACCCGATCTTTAGGATTTTTGGGAGTTAAATATCCTGTTTCAATACTAATAATTTTGTTGCCCGAAACAATTATTGTCTTCTCCGAAAGTTCTTTACCGCTTTTGGTGTCAATTAATTTACCACAGTGTAGATAAACATCCTGTGCATTGCTTGCAATAAAAACGAGTAAAAGCAAAAGGGTTAGTAGCTTCTTCATATTTGTATTTTAAATTATAAACAGTGTTATTACGCTATTTCACGAACTTTCTTCTCCCACTTCCAAGCTGAAGCCAAAGCATCTTCCATAGTTTTTTCGGCTTTCCAACCTAAAATTTCATTTGCCTTCTTTGTGTCTGCATAAACCGAAATAACATCGCCCGGACGACGGTCCACAATTTTGTAATTCAGTTTTTCACCCGTGGTTTTTTCGAAAGATTCTACAACCTCCAAAACAGAGCTGCCTCTGCCGGTACCTAAGTTAAAAACCTCGAACTGTGTTTCATTTTTGTTTAAAAGTAAGCGTTGCAATGCAGTAACGTGGGCTTTTGCCAGATCTACTACATGTATATAATCGCGAACACAACTACCATCTTCGGTAGGATAATCATCTCCAAAAACCGATAGCTCCTTTCGGACCCCGGCAGCGGTTTGGGTAATAAACGGTACAAGATTCTGTGGCACGCCCGCCGGTAGTTCGCCAATTTCGGCAGTTTCGTGTGCTCCAATGGGATTAAAGTATCGCAGTGCTATGGACTTTAAAGTTGAAATGGAACACGCATCCTTTAATATTTCTTCACTTATCTGTTTGGTGTTTCCATATGGAGAAGTTGCAGCCTTAACAGGGGCGTTCTCTGTAATTGGAAGTGAATCTGGCTCGCCGTAAACCGTGCAGGACGAACTAAAGATAAAGTTATTTATACCGTACGCTTTGCACTCCTGAAGTAAATAGATAAGTGTATTTAGATTGTTTTCGTAATAAAGCAACGGATTTTCAACACTTTCGCCCACCGCTTTACTGGCAGCAAAATGAATAATCCCTTCTATATCTTGATTTCTTTTAAAGAAGTCTGTAACATCTGCTTTTATTCTAAGATCGAGTCTTTCGAAACTGGGCGCTGTTTTAGTGATGTTGGTCAATCCCTCCAAAACATCAATTGAAGAATTTGAAAGGTTATCGATTATGATAACTTGAAAACCTGAATTTTGAAGTTCAACTACGGTGTGACTTCCTATATAGCCCAATCCGCCAGTTACTAGTATTTTTTTCATATGTGTGCCCGATAATGTGGGAATTAGTTTAATTAATATTTCTCAATAAAATTAATTACCGTTTTTGTTATAAAATCTATTTGTTCATCATCCAACTCGGTGTGCATTGGCAGCGAAATAACTTCATTTATTAACTGATTGGTAACCGTGAAATCTTCTTCTTTATAACGTTCATCTCTATACGCCTTTTGCAAGTGTAATGGAATTGGATAATAAACTCCACACGGAATTCCTTTTTCATTTAAATGGTTAACCAACGCATCGCGATCTGCATTAATTATTTTTAAAGTGTATTGATGAAAAACGTGACAATCGCAAACATCGCATATAGTTTGCGTGTTATTGCAAAAACCGGTGGGCGTTACTATATTTTTTACACCTGCAAAAGCCTCGCTATATTTGCGGGCTGCATTTCTGCGGGCCGCATTATATTCATCTAAAAGGGGCAGCTTTGCACGTAGCACTGCGGCCTGAATGCTATCTAACCTACTATTTACACCCACGACATCGTGATGGTAACGCACGTACATACCGTGGTTTACAATACCGCGAATGGTATGTGCTAAATCATCATCGTTTGTAAAAATCGCGCCGCCATCGCCATAGCATCCTAGATTTTTAGAAGGAAAAAAAGAGGTTGACGCAACATGACCAATAGTGCCGGTTTTCATTTTAGTACCGTCTTTTGATGTGTAATCTGCACCAATGCCTTGCGCGTTATCTTCAATTACATAAAGATTGTGTTCTTCGGCTATAGCCATAATTTCGTCCATATTAGCGGCCAGGCCAAAAAGATGCACGGGAACTATGGCTTTGGTTTTGGGCGTTATTGATTTTTTAATAGCTTCAACATCTATATTAAAATTTACCGGATCTACATCTACCAAGACCGGGGTTAATTGCAAGAGCGCGATAACCTCAACAGTTGCAGCAAAGGTAAAATCGGCAGTAATTACCTCATCGCCGGGTTTTAATCCAAGCCCCATCATCGCTATTTGTAATGCATCGGTACCATTGGCGCAGGGAATCACGTGCTTCACCCCCAAGTATGTTTCCAATTCTTTTTGAAATTGATGTACCTCGGGACCATTCACAAAAGCGGTAGTTTCAATAACGTTTAAAATGGAACTGTCTACCCGCTCCTTTATTTTTTGATATTGACCTTTAAGATCAACCATTTCTATTTTTTTCATAATTACCCCGCCCCAGCGGAAACTTTAAATTGAACTTCTTTTCTTTCAGTTCGGTAAAATTACGAAAATGATATTTGTTTGAATTGAAGAAGTTACCTTATTGAATTATTACTTTATTGCGCCAACTAATTGAAAATTGGTTCCTGAAATTTGGTATTTTTGTTTTGTATGCGCACCTTTTATAATGTAATAATTTACTTAGTGTCCTTCGGGCTACACATTGCGGCACTTTTCAGTAAAAAGTTAGCGCTCTTTATTTCGGGCAGAAAAGATGTTTTTAAAATTTTAGAAAAAAAGATTTCGGCTGCAGATAAAACTATTTGGTTCCACTGTGCCTCTTTGGGCGAATTTGAACAAGGGGTACCAATAATGGAAGCTGTAAAAAAAATAAAACCCAACCATAAAATTATTGTCAGTTTTTTTTCGCCTTCGGGTTTTGAAAATAAAAAAAATACTCCTTTGGCAGATGCGGTGGTCTATTTACCGATAGATACCGCCATAAACGCTCGAAAATTTATTTCGGCAATTACGCCTACTCTTGCCATCTTTGTGAAGTACGAATTTTGGCCCAACTACTTATTCGAACTTCAGAAAAAGAACATCCCAACGCTTTTGGTTTCAGGTGTGTTCCGGAAAAATCAGATATTTTTTAAAAGCTATGGCGGGTTTATGCGAAGAGCTCTTGGCACTTTTAATCATTTTTTTCTACAGGATAAAGATTCTGAAACACTTTTGAAAGGTATTGGCATTAAACAAACTACCGTGAGCGGCGACACACGTTTTGACCGGGTTTCGCATCAAATTGAAATTGACAATACTTTAAAATTTGCAGCAGAGTTTAAACAAAATTCTGTTTGTATTGTCTGCGGAAGTACGTGGCAGGAAGATGAAAATGTACTAATAGACTATATAAATTCGGCTCCCGACACAGTAAAATTCATTATTGCCCCGCATAAAATTGAAAGTGATAAAATAGCCGCTTTCACCACCAAAATAGTAAAGAAAATGGTGCTTCATTCCGCAATAGACGAAGTAAATATTTCAGAATACAATGTATTAATAATAGATTGTATAGGTTTATTGACCAAACTTTACAATTATGCAGATATTGCGTATGTGGGCGGTGCAATGGGTAAAACGGGACTTCACAATATCTTGGAACCTGCTACTTTTGGTGTGCCCATTGTAATCGGTAAAAATTTTGATGCATTCCCAGAAGCCATTCGTTTGCGCGATCTAGCTGGTTTATTCGCCGTAAAAAATGCTGCTGAAGCCAATGAAATTCTTTCCAAATTAGTGAACGATGAACATTTCCGAAACAAAACTGGAATGATTGCCGGTCACTTTGTAAACAACAATACGGGCGCTACAAAGACTATTGTTAACTGGATTTCCCACAAATTAAAATGAGCAACTTTTTTATTAAATTTTAATGATAACAATCGCTCAATTAATTTCAAATTAGTATTTCCTTTACATTATTTAGTATTTAATTATACATTTCATAATTTTAATCACTTAGCTTTGTTCTAACAATTAAAAACAATCTAATTATGAAAAAACTAATTTTGGTACTTGCTGTTGCTTTAATAGCTTTTGGTTCGTGCCGTGAACAGAAAACGGAAACAAAGGAAGTAGTACGTGAAGTACACGTAGAAACTGAAGCCGATAACGACAATGAAGGTATTCTAGAAAGAGCCGCTAAAGAAGTGGATAAAGAAGTGAATCAAGAAATTGACAAGAAAATCGAAGATATAGGTAACGACGATTAATAAATAACCATCATAAAAAATAACTAGTATGAAAAAGCTAATAGTAAGTTTGGCACTCGTAGTAGCATTTAGCACTGCTTTTGTATCGTGCCGCGAAACTAAAAAATCCGACGATGTTGAAGACGTTGTTGACGACGTTAACGACGAAATAGAAGACATGACAGATGATGATGCCACAGACCCCGTAGAAAACACAATTCAAGAAGGTGTTAACGAAATACAGGAGAATACAGGTACTGGCGGAACTGACGACATTTAACAACAAACAATTTGAACCAAACTAAAACACTAAATATGAAAAAAGTAGCAGTAATTTTATTAAGCGCAGCATTCCTATCTGTAGGATTTACCTCGTGTAGAGATCAGGAAAAAGAATTGTCTGAAGAAGAAGCAATAATTCAAGAAATGCAGGCAGAAGGCGCTGACACAAAAGTAAAAAGCGACGACGGCGACACAAAAATAAAAATGGAAACCGAAACGAAAGAAGTGAAAATTAAAACCGATGAAGACGGAGATTCCAAAATAAAAGTGGACGTTGACAATTAAAATCCGTTAACCCAAAAAATCAAAACCGACTAAATTAGTCGGTTTTTTTTTGCGTTATTCCTATAACTTGTGCTTTTAGATCGTCCATAGATTGTTGTAACTGGCGCAGCAAATTACTTTCTGACGGCTCGTCAATTCCGAAGGTTAATTTGCTATTTACCATCCACAATTCTTGAATATCCTTCACTTTTACATCAATTGGCAGATATTCCTCATTTAAAGATATTAGCCTAATTGCCTGAGGATTATTAGGTATTTTCTGCAATTTTTTCACCAGTACGGAATCTCTTAAAACAACGATATAAATTTTACTGTCGGCAGCTTCGTTTATACTAGGTACAGCCCTACCTAAAACCCATTCATTTGGCCTAATATTCGGCAACATACTATCACCTTCTACCTGAAAACCGCGATAGGATGCGTTTCTATATTCTGGCAAAGGAATATTAAATGCCGGAAGCGTTTGGTACCATCCCACATCGTGTATATTGTTGGGGTATCCGGCAGCTGCTTTTTGGTTCACTAAAATAATAGAATCTTCACCCGTTGTATCTAGCGTTAAAACTTTTGGACTTACATCACCACGACTCGTATCTATATATTTTTCAAAACTTTTACCATAAATCCATAACGGATTTATATTAAACTGCGCCATGAGCTCCATCACAACCTTCCCGGTAATTTTGGTTTTTCCTCTTTCAATATCGGCGGTTGTTGCACCAATTTCTAGCAATTCGGCAAAGGATTGCTGGGTATGCCTTAGCTCTTCGCGAATTTTCTTAAAACGCTGAGCTTCTATAGATAGTTTAGATTCCATACACAAATATACTATTATTTGGAACATATCCTAAAAATACAATGGATTTAATCCAATATGATTGGAATATTTCCGTATTTTTGGCAAAATTCCAAATCAAGCTATGAATTTCGAAAGAATAAATGAAAAATTAAGCATCCTTGCCGATGCAGCAAAATAGCAAACAGGGTGTGGAACGGCCTATCAAAAAAAATAAGTGCGCAAGGCAAAAGAAAACTTTACAAAGCTTATTTAAGTGAAATAGCCTCTATTGAAAATAGCATTCTGTATTACATACGGCGTGCAATAAATGCAAATAATAATATAGAGAAGGATTATACCGATCCTTACATTTTAGAAATCTCCAAAGTTTGCAAAAAAGTAGATCGCGAAAAACATAGAATGGACGCTTTTATTCGGTTTAAATTAACCAAAGACCAAATTTATTTTGCCACAATTGAACCGGATTTTAATGTTTTGCCTCTTAATTCAGACCATTTTCAAAAAAGATACGCAGACCAAAAATGGCTTATTTACGATTTAAAAAGAAAATATGGGTTGTATTACAATCTTAAACAAGTGCAAACTGTTTCAATGGAAATAGCTTCAAACATAAACACCGAAAGCAGCGCACTGGCCTACTTCACCCCCGAAGAGATGCAATTTCAGGAACTTTGGGGCAACTACTTTAAGAGCAGCAATATAGCTTCGCGAAAAAATATGCAACTGCACATAAAACATATTCCGAAACGATACTGGAAATATTTATCTGAAAAAAAATTTTGAATCATTTTTTTAATTACTTTTGCGCACTATTAATCACTAATTTATTATCACAATGAAAAAAATATTCTTATCACTTACTGCTCTTGCACTAGTTGCTTCTGTTTACTCTTGTAGAGAAACTACATCTGAAAACGCTGAAGAAACTGCTGAAACTATTGAAGTTGAAACTGAAAACGCAATGGACGAAGCTGGCGAAGCTATCGACAACGCTGCTGACGCTACTGGCGAAGCAATGGAAGATGCAGGTGAAGCTGTAGAAGAAGCTGCTGACGACACTAAAGAAGCTGTAGAAGACGCTACTGACGGTCAATAAGCCTTTTTTATCAAAAAGCATACGAGCCTTTTCTTAACCGAAAAGGCTTTTTTTGTGCGAATTTTTACGAACTTTCTTGGCATAAAAAAATCCCCTCTGTTTTTCAACAAAGAGGATTCTGTACTCGAGGCGGGACTTGAACCCGCACGACCAGATGGTCACAGGATTTTAAGTCCGGCGTGTCTACCAATTCCACCACTCGAGCTTAAAAATGATTGTCTAACACAATCTTGGACTTAACAAAAAATGCCGAGCATTCGGCATTTAAAGCGTAGCGAAAACGGCTTCCACAATTTGATGGAACCCGCAACCTCCTTAGAGATTCTCGCATTGTGAGCGAAAAACGGGATTCGAACCCGCGACCTCCACCTTGGCAAGGTGGCGCTCTACCAACTGAGCTATTTTCGCAGAATTTTAATGAACGTCGCTTCCTAGTGAAAGCGGGAGCAAATTTAAAAATTTTACTTCAAAAGCAAAGTGTTTTTAAAGAAATTATTAATGAATTTTATTTTTTAATTTTTACAGTTGCATTTCGTTGTAACATACGCCGTATTTCATTGAGTTTCATTAAAGCCTCTACAGGCGTAAGTGTATCAATATCAATGTCTAATATTTCTTCGCGCAACTCTTCGAGCAACGGATCGTCTAACTTAAAAAAGCTCAACTGCATTTCTTCCTTTGAAACTGCTTTCATTTCTTCGGTCAATTCTTCCGAGGCGTGACTCTTTTCCAGCCGTTTTAAAATTTTATTCGCCCTTAAAAGCACAGCCTGGGGCATACCTGCCATTTTTGCAACGTGAATTCCAAAACTATGCTGACTGCCACCTGGGACCAATTTTCGAAGAAAAAGCACGTTGTCTTTTAATTCCTTTACCGAAACATTGTAATTTTTAATTCGCTCAAAGGTTTCGGTCATTTCATTTAATTCATGATAATGGGTTGCAAAAAGCGTTTTTGCGTGCGTTGGATGTTCGTGTAAGTATTCACTAATGGCCCATGCAATTGAAATTCCATCATAAGTACTGGTGCCTCGTCCAATTTCGTCTAAAAGAATTAAGCTGTTTTCCGATAGGTTGTTCAGAATACTTGCCGTTTCGTTCATCTCTACCATAAAAGTAGATTCGCCCATAGAAATATTATCGCTTGCCCCTACTCTTGTAAATATTTTATCTACACAGCCCATCCGTACCGCCGAAGCCGGAACAAAACTCCCCATTTGCGCCAGTAAAACAATTAAAGCTGTTTGCCTAAGAATAGCAGATTTACCGCTCATATTAGGCCCCGTAATCATAATAATTTGCTGGTTTTCGCGATCGAGAAATACATCGTTTGCAATATAGGGCGCGTCGGGCGGAAGTTGCTTTTCGATAACCGGATGACGCCCCTCTTTTATATCCAAATCAAATGAATTATCTAGCAACGGGCGCGTATAATTAGCTTCCCGTGCCTGTGTAGCAAACGAGCACAAACAATCTAACTGCGCAATTAAAGCTGCATTTTGCTGTACCGAACTAATATATTGAAGCAGCCAATTCACAAGTTTTGCAAAAATTTCCTGTTCCAATGCCAGTATTTTTTCTTCGGCGCCAAGAATTTTGGTTTCGTATTCTTTAAGTTCTTCGGTTATATAGCGCTCTGCACTAACAAGCGTTTGCTTTCTAATCCACTCTTCCGGAACTTTGTCTTTATGGGTATTTCGGACTTCAATATAATAGCCGAAAACATTATTTGAAGCTATTTTAAGCGAAGTAATACCCGTGCGTTTTGTTTCGCGTTCCAGCATTTCATCTAAATATTCCTTGCCATTTGCAGAAATATTCCGAAGCCCATCGAGCGTTTCTGAAAAACCTTCGGCAATTGAGTTTCCTTTTAAAATATTTACCGGAGCGTCCTCAAAAAGGGTTTCTTTTATTTTATTTCGAAGTAATTCGCAATCGTGCAATTGTTCCCCAATAATTTTTAGCGATTCGTTTTCCGAATGCATTGCCAACGTTTTTATGGGAACTACCGCCTCCAACGAATTTTTAAGTTGAATAAGCTCGCGCGGATTAACCTTGCCTGTTGCTACTTTAGAAATAAGACGCTCTAAATCGCCAATGCGTTTGGTGTTTAATTGAATTTTTTCCAAAATGGCCGGGTTATCCAATAAAAAACTTACTACTTCGTGACGGCGGTTTATTTTTTCGGCATTTTTTAGCGGAAGGGCCATCCAACGTTTTAAAAGCCTTCCACCCATAGGCGAAATTGTTTTATCTATTACGTCTAAAAGCGTTACCGCATTTTGCTGATTAGAATGGTAAAGTTCCAAATTGCGAATGGTAAAGCGGTCCATCCATACGTACTCGTCTTCGGCAATTCGGGCAATACGCGATATATGCTGAAGTTTGGTATGGCGTGTTTCGCTTAAATAATGAAGCGCTGCACCGGCAGCAATAATACCATCTCCCAGATGATCTACGCCAAATCCTTTTAAATTTTTTACATCAAAATGTTTTGTAAGTGTTTCAAATGAATAATCGGTTTGAAAAATCCAGTCTTCCAAGTGAAAAACGTGATATTCATTCCCGAAAGTTTCGGTAAAATGCTTTCGTTTTTGTTTCGAAAAAAGCACTTCCGAAGGCTTAAAATTCTGAAGCAATTTATCTACATATTCCGCAGATCCTTCCGAAACCAAAAACTCGCCCGTGGAAACATCTAAAAACGATACGCCCAAATTTTTTGCTCCAAAGTGAACCGCTGCCAGAAAATTATTAGATTTAGACTGTAAAATATCGTCGTTAAAGGCCACGCCTGGGGTAACCAGTTCGGTAACTCCGCGTTTCACTATTTTCTTTGTTAATTTTGGATCTTCCAATTGGTCGCAGATTGCAACCCTGCAACCGGCCATAACCAATTTTGGTAGGTAGGTATTTAACGAATGGTGCGGAAACCCAGCAAGCTCCATATTATCACCGCCATTGTTGCGGGCGGTAAGTGTAATGTTTAAGATTCTAGCGGCACGTACGGCGTCTTCCCCAAAGGTTTCGTAAAAATCGCCCACACGAAAAAGCAGCAAAGCATCAGGATACTTAGCTTTAATAGTATTATACTGTTTCATCAAGGGGGTTTCTTTCTTCGCCATAACAAATGCCCAAATTACGGGTATCTTTTTATAAATCTACAATCGATAAAAATAAGCAAATTGCAGTTTTCTATAAAATGAAGTAGTACTGATTTATTGGGTTTTATCAACAATAATAGCACATTACCGACCTCGAGTTGTTTTTGGCTTCAATTTACCGAGTACCAAATTTCCCATTAACGAATTAACGAGTAACTTTGCGCCCTTATGAAATACCGCAAACTTAAAAATAGCGAATTAGACCGTATAAATCCTGAAGAATACAAGGCTTCGGATAAAACTCCGTTGATTATAATTTTGGACAACATTCGGAGTTTGAACAATATAGGCTCGGTTTTTCGAACAGCAGATGCTTTTTTAGTGAAGAAAATTTATCTCTGTGGCATTACTGCGCAGCCGCCGCACAAAGATATTCAAAAGACAGCTTTGGGCGCAACAGAGAGTGTAGCTTGGGAATATGCCGAAAACACATTAGATGTTGTATCAAAACTAAAGAACGATGGTGTTTTTGTGGCATCTATCGAGCAGGCTGAACTGGCGGTAAACCTAAACGATTTTTCTGTGCAAAATGATTTAACCTACGCCGTAATTTTTGGAAATGAAGTAAAGGGCGTTCAACAAAAAGTAGTCTCTGCCAGCGATGCCGTCATAGAAATTCCGCAATTTGGCACCAAACATTCGCTTAATATTTCGGTAAGTGTGGGTGTGGTAATTTGGGATTTTTTCGTAAAGTTGAAGTAGTTAGTCTCGCTGGTCCTTTTCATTTAAACTCAATGAAGCAGACTATCTTTTATGCATAACCTTCACTACTACTTTTAAAAAATTCTACTTGTTAATAATTCTACGTGAATTAACACAATACTGAAAACGCCTAAGACAATGGCAAATTTTAAAATGTTGTGAAGGATTATATAATGCGTTTTTGTTCTAGAATACCATAAAACCGCAAGAAAAAAAGCAAGCCCAATAATACTGCCATAAAAATAAAAGTGCATATAGCCAATTTCATCCTTAAATTTTGTGACAAGTAAAATGATGGGAACTAGCGTTAACACACTTAAAAGAGACAGCATGCGCTTTGCCATCCTTTCGCCGTAAACCACGGGAATAGTATTGTAACCGTGTGTTAAATCGCCCGTAATATTTTCGAGATCCTTTACCAGTTCACGCATAGAAATTAATAGAAATAGAAAAGTAGCGTGTACAAAAATTACAACGTCAAAATTGCCATAATGCACAAAAATCGCAAAGAATGGTACAACTGCAAGTATCGCTGCAGTTATGTTTCCTATAAAAGGATACTTCTTTAATTTATGTGAATAGAACCACAGAAAGAAAATATAGAAAGAAAAAAATAATACCGCTTTAAACGAAACATAGCTTGCAAAAACCACCGACAAAAAGTTGAGTACAAAATATGCAGAAAGCTTGGTGCGCTGACTTACCAGTTTATCCAACATTGTTTTGTGCGGCCGGTTAATCAAATCTTTTTCGCTGTCGTAAAAACTGTTTATAATGTACCCTCCTGCAATTGCTGAGGAAGAAGCCAATACGAGCATCAATAAATTAACATCGAACAACACCTGCCTAACGGGCAAATCTGGCGCTAAAATGTAAATACTTGTAAGATATTGGGCAATTACAATAATTAAAATGTTATATCCGCGAACTACTGAAAACAGGCTGAAAAACTTTAGTAAGAAGAGTTTTTGTTTTCGGGATAGCATAGTGCAAAATTGAAAAATTCTGAAAATATTTCAGAGCAGAAAAAATTCCTAAAAACTATAAACCACTTCCAGTTTATAATCTTTTAGTGCTTTACGGGCCTTATCAATATCTTCGGTGAAGCCTAGCATATAGCCGCCGCCGCCAGAACCGCAAAGTTTTAAATAGTAGGCATTGCTATCAATTCCCTTTTTCCAAAGCTTGTGAAATTGCGCAGGAATCATAGGTTTAAAATTGTCTAACACTACTTTTGAAAGTTGTTTAATATTCCCGAATAACGATTTAACATCGCCTTGTAGAAAATCTTCAACACAGGCATCGGTATGTTTTACAAACTGATCTTTTAGCATATTCCTAAAACCTTCCTGTTTCATATTCTCCATAAAAATCTGCACCATCGGCGCGGTTTCACCTGTACTACCACTATCTAATAAAAACACAGCACCTTTGCCATTTTCGGTTTGCGAAGGTATGCCGGCAGGTTCAATATTATCTTTGGAATTAATTAAAATAGGAAGACTCAAATAGCTATTTAAAGGATCTAAACCCGAAGACTTTCCGTGGAAGAAGGATTCCATTTCGGCAAAAATTGCTTTCAGCGCCAACAGTTTTTCACGGGTGAGGTTTTCGAGTACGGTAATTTTATCGTTCGCATATTTATCATAAATAGCGGCAACTAACGCCCCACTACTACCAACGCCATAACCCTGCGGAATACTGCTATCAAAATACAATCCGTTTTCCACATCGGCTTTTAAAGCTTCCAAATTAAATGAAACCAGTTTTGGGTTTTCAGTTTCAAGTGCTTCCAAATATTCTGAAAAGCGCTTTAAGCTTGCATTAGACTTATGAGTAGCAACAGTATGATGTGCATCTATTTTCAGTGCTCCGTTATAAAAATTATACGGAATGGAAAGTCCTTTAGAATCTTTAATGATTCCATATTCACCGAAAAGCAAAATTTTTGAGTAAAAGAGCGGGCCGCGCATAAGCTGTTTAGTTGTATCTATAAAATTACAGTTTTTTATTCTTAATACCGAAATATGTCACAAAGATAGGGTTTTTAAAGATTATAGTTTCACAAAGATTTCTCAATAATAGCAAACATTTTTAATTTAATGCCCTGTCCTAAAGCCGAATATTGAAAAGAACACCTCATAGATTACTAAAAAATAAGTTGTATCTTTCTTTTAAATATTCCTCAACTACGTATTATCTTTAAAAAAGTATTCCTAAATGACTTTTAAAATCTTGAGATTCCTCGTCTTCTTCCAGCTCGTTTTTTTTTCAGTTTGTTTTCAATGCTATTCGCAACAAAAATACAGTTCCGTAAAAAAAATGCACACGCTTATTGCGCAGGATTCTCTTGAAAAAGCCCGCGCTGAGCTTTCAAAAATCCTTACACGTTATCGTACCGAAAAAAAATACGACAGTCTTTACAAATACATTCAATTTGTGGGTGATTTTAAATTAAGCAATGGCAACAATAATTTAGCCATACAAAAAGCCGAGGCGCTTTTAGCCGAAATAAAAACCCACGCCACCCCACAGTATATTGCCGAAGCTATTGCAGAAATGACGTGGGTTTACGACTATGCCGGACAAACACAAAACGCATACAACATCTTGTTCGAAAACCTATCAATTACCAAAAAAAATAATGCTGCCAATAATAAAATTGAAGCTAACTTTGAATATAAAATGGGGTATTATGCAGCAAAAATGGGAAACTATCCGCTTGCGAACAAACATTACCAAACTGCCTTGCGCATCTTAAATAAAATAAAAGAACCAGATTACGTTTTTTACAATCAGGTTTACAATGCACTCGGTGGAATGATGTGGCAAGAGGCTAAGCTAGATAGTTCTAGATATTACTTTGAGGAGGCGATAAAAGTTTTGGCAAAAACCGATGAAAGCGATATAATGAACCGTCATTATCGTCCGGCCCTCATAAAAATGAACCTTGCCGTTTTATGGAATGCCCTCGGCAAAAACCGTGAAGCCATTAAAATTTCTAAAGAAGCTATCTCTGGATTTCAGGCGTATATAGAGCAATCTACAGATAATGCAAGAAAAATTGAAGCAAAAAACCAGCAGTGTGTTACCCTTGATAATATGGCGGTTTTTTACAATACTTTAGGTGAACATTCCCGCGCTCAGGAACTAATAGAATATTCGTTCGAACAGAAAAAAAAGTTCCTTGAAAAAAACGATATCAATCTTATTATTTCAAATATAATCTTGGCTGAAGCAAAAATTGCAAGTAGAGATTTTGAGGGAGCTGCCATAAATGCAGATCGGGCATTAGAGCTTTTAAAAACGAGCCCCGGAGCAAACCTTTATTGGGAAGCCGGAGCTCTTAACACGCGGGCAACTATATATGAGTCTTTAGGAGATGTAACCAATGCAGAACTCTATTATCAAAAAGGCGAAACGGCATATAGAAATACTCTGGACGGTAACTATCCGAAAGATTTTTTAGACGGGTTGCAAACCCATTCGCTCTTTGCTGCTAAAAATCAATTTAGAAAAAAAGCAATTGCCCTAGCTGAAGAAATATACAATTACACCCACACGGGCGATTTTAAAAATACCTTACAGGAATTCTATCACATAATCAATTTGGCACAAGTACATTTTTTACTTAAAGATTATGCCGAAGCAAAAAAATACAGTACCGAAGCCCTCGATTTCAACATTATAAAGAAAGGTGAAAAATTAAGCACGGCAGATTCTATTCTCAGTCAGTACCGAAAGCCACAAGCCTTACTAATAAATGCTGCGTCTAAATATTATTTAGAAGAAAATAAAAACCCCGATTTTTTAAAAGAATTGCTAGCACAAGTAGATGAGGGTATCGCTATTTTAAACCAACGAAAAAAAGTGGTGAACAACCAGGAAGACATTATTTTACTACTTGCCGAAAATGAAGAGCTTTTAGACTTTGTTGAAAAAATAAGGCTAGAGTTATACCAGATTACCGAAAATCCGGAATATTTAGATAAACTTATCGCCCTACACGAATCCAGTATTTACAACCGTATCCGGTCGCGATTGGATTTGCGTGAAAATATAACCTTTAAACATATTCCCAATAAAGTTGTGGCACGCGAATACTTACTAAAAAATAATATGGTTTCTGCATTTAACAATTCGGAAGAAACTAATATTGCATCTTTTTTTAAGGCGTCAGAAAACTGGGAACAATTTTTAGATTCGCTAAAGCATCACTTTCCCAAATATTACAAAATGCGCTATGCAACCCTTGAGGAACCCATTACAGATCTGCAACAAAAAATACCCAATAACACAACGGTAATCCGATACATTTTTATTGAAAACGAACTTTATGCTTACGTAGTTTCTTCGGTTTGGAAAAAAATGATACACCTTAATTTTTCTTCGGTTAAAGAGCATATCACAAAACTACAAGATGATGCTTTTTCAGTTGAAAAAATTAGTCCATTATTATTCGACTTATATCAGGCACTATGGCTGCCATTAGAAAGTTATATTAACACCCAAAAGGTAGTGATTGTACCGGACCGTGAACTTTTTAATCTCAGTTTTGAAATTCTTACACCAAAACGCATTGCTACTTTTAAGGAAATGGCGTCCAATAGCTTGTTGGCCAATTACGACATTTCGTATAATTTTAGTTTGTTGCTGTATAAAGACAACAGAAAAGTTGCGGAGTATGCATCAGAGTTTATTGCCTTTGCACCTGGATTTAATGAAGTAATGAAGAAAAACTATAAACATGCCATAAAAGACTCGGTAAATTTAGATAAAGCCTATTTAAAACTTTTGCCACAACCCTTTAGTGAAGATTTAGTAAAACAGTATGCCCAAGAGTTTAACGGGAGTTATTTTATAAATGAAAAAGCAAATAAAGAAAAGTTTATTGCCAATGCAAAAAAACATAAAATTATACATATTGGGACGCACGCAGAAAGCAATAATATAAGCCCAGAATTAAGCCGATTAATTTTTGCAAAAACCCCGGAGAGCGTAGAAAATTACAACGAAAACTCATTGTATTCATTCGAGATATACAACATAGATCTTTCTTCCAATCTCGCTATTTTAACAGCCTGCGAAACCGGCAAACCTACCTATCAAGCCGGTGAGGGGATGATTTCCTTGGCGCATGCTTTTAACTATGCGGGAAGTGAAAGCATTTTAACCAGCCTCTGGGAAATTGATGAAGAGTCCAGTGCTAAAATTGTAAAATTGTTTTACGATAATCTTGCCCAAAAAATGCCCAAAGACGAAGCATTGCGCAAGGCAAAAATACGTTATATTCAAACCGCCGAAGGCCGTACAGCATCGCCTCACTATTGGGCGGGTTTAATACTTATAGGCGATTCGGCTCCTATTATTTTAAAAACTAGTGTAGCTTGGTGGTGGTATGCTTTGGCTGGGATTGTTGGTTTTTTATTACTATTTTTTATCGTGAAGAATAAAAAAGAAACTATGAATACCGAACACCAGAACAATGAACCCTAAAGTCCTTCTAAGTCACGGAAACTTCTATATTTAATCTTTAAAATTTGGTGTCTTGTAGTTTTTCCGCACCACAGCCAACCTCATCTTTAATAAATTCAGCATTTTTACAAAATTGTGCGAGTTCCGTTTTAATAAAATGTAGTACGGTGTCTTTTTCAACTTCAGGATAAAGCATGTGAACATTTGCTCCGGCATCCAACGTAAAGCACACCTGGCTGTTTGTATTGTTGCGAAATTTCCAAATACGGTTAATGATTTCCAACGTGTTGGGTTTCATTAAAATAAAATAAGGCATAGAAGTAAGCATCATGGCATGCAGCGATAACGCTTCGCTTTCTACAATTTTAACAAATTGTGAAATATCGCCATTTTTAAAAACCGAAATCAGTTTTGATAAATTATCTTTCGCTTGCCTAAAACGTTGCACAGCAAAGGGATGCTCCACCATTAAATTATGGCCAAGAGTACTACTTACCTGTTTTTCGCCCTTATCTACCAATAAAATAGTGTCTTGGTAGTTTTTAAAATTTTCGTGAACTTTAAATGGAAATTTTGTACCGAAATAATTACTACTTCCATTAATTTCAGGATGTTCTCCCCACACTATTAAAGGACCTTCAATACTTCTACAAGCACTTCCAGACCCCAAACGCGCCAAAAATGAAGCTTTTTCAATGAAGTAATCTTTAGGTATATCGGGTTGCATTTGCCGTTCCATATCCATTAAACACAAAGCCAAAGCGCTCATCCCGCTAGCAGAAGAAGCTATACCACTACTGTGCGGAAAACTGTTGGCAGTTTCAATTTTAAATTGAAAATCCTTCAAAAACGGTAAATAGGCCTCTACTCTTTCGAAGAATTTTAAAATTTTTGGTTCGAATGATATTTCTCTATGTCCATCCAGATAAACTTCAAAATCAAATCCGTTAGAATCCTTCTTTTTAAAAGAAAGTATTGTTTTGGTATTGCAGTTTTTTAAAGTAAAACTAACGGAAGCATTCATGGGCAACTGCTCACCATATTTACCCCAATATTTCACCAAAGCAATATTGCTAGGTGCTTGATATGAAACGGTTCCGGAAGATAAAGAGTTGTTGTAGTTACAAACAATAAATTTGTGTTGTGGCATATTGCAATGGGGATAAAGCACAAATGTAGCGAAAAAAACAATTCATGAAAATGATGACATTTTTAAAACAATCCCGATGTACCTATATAATCCCAAAACCAAATAGTATGAAACGATTTTTATTTTTCTCGATTTTAGGTATTTTTTGCTTGACAATTTCAGCACAGACAAAAACATGGGTGGGACCTTCTGGCGGCAACTTTAATGTAGATGGCAATTGGGATCCATTTGGTGTACCAAGTTCAACTCATGATGTTATAATTCCCACAGGAAGTGTTATGACTTTTAATGCTTCAGCAAATATTAAATCTTTTGATTTTCAAGGAAATGCAATGGTTACAATAGAACATAATATTTCCACGTCCTCTGTTTCTTCTATCTCAACCAATGTGATTGTTACTTGGACCACTGGACAGTTAAGTGGGAATGGCACAATTAATAACCTTGGAATAGTTAATATAGTTGAAGGCCCTTCATCCTCTCAAACACTTAGGGACCAATTGATTCTGAACAATGAAGGAACAATCAATTTTAATGACTCTGGACTCTTTAAAATGGGTTACGGAACTCCAACACTTAACAACTTACCTACGGGAATTCTCAATCTAAATACAGACACATCAATTGTAGGAGGTAATAGTCAGTGGGGATCTATCGTAAACACAGGTTTAATAAAAAGAGCACAGGGAACAGGTGTTTTTGAAATAAATGCTCCATTACTAAATAACAATGGAACTATTTTAGTGGAAAGCGGAACCTTGCAATTTACTAAAGAAAATACCGTGCTAACCGATGGTACTTATAATGTAGCGACCAATGGTACTCTG
Source organism: Aequorivita marisscotiae (assembly GCF_029814825.1). NCBI lineage: Bacteria > Pseudomonadati > Bacteroidota > Flavobacteriia > Flavobacteriales > Flavobacteriaceae > Aequorivita > Aequorivita marisscotiae. The sequence continues at coordinate 625,480 of NZ_CP122379.1, forward strand.
GAATGGAGCATTGGAATTAACCCAGGAATAATCTGCGAAGGCACTCTTAGCGGGCAACTGGACGGGCCCATAAATTGGAACAGAAAGTTAAGTGTTGCAACAGGAACGGAAGCCATTTTCGATTTTGATGGGCCAGCTGGTGTTAATTGGTTCCAAGGAGACCTTCAAGATGATGGCACTCTTACCAATCTTGGAATACTTAATATAGTAGATGGTGGTCAAAGCACAGCCATCAGGGACCAAATAACCCTAAACAATGAAGGAACTATAAATATTAATGAATCTGGTCAAGTTAAATTAGGATATGGTAATCCAAGCTTGAACAATCTTCCCACAGGAGTTATCAACTTAAATTCTGATGGTTTAATTGTAGGAGGCAATAGTCAGTGGGGAACTATCGTAAACACAGGTTTAATAAAAAGAGCACAGGGAACAGGTGTTTTTGAAATAAATGCTCCATTATTAAATAACAATGGAACTATTTTAGTGGAAAGCGGAACTTTGCAATTTACTAAAGAAAATACCGTACTGACCGATGGTATTTATAATGTAGCGACCAACGGTATTCTGGAATGGCACATTGGAAGTAACCCTGGAATAATCTGTGAAGGCACCCTTAGCGGGCAACTGGCCGGGCCCATAAATTGGAACAGAAAGCTAAGTGTTGCAACAGGAACGGAAGCCATTTTCGATTTTGATGGACCAGCTGGTGTTAATTGGTTCCAGGGAGACCTTCAAGACAATGGCACTCTTTATAATCTTGGGATACTTAATATAGCAGACGGTGGTCAAAGCACAGCCATCAGAGACCAAATAACCTTAAACAATGAAGGAACTATAAATGTAAATGAATCTGGTCAAGTTAAATTAGGGTATGGTAATCCAACCTTGAACAATCTGCCCACAGGAGTTATCAATTTAAACACAAATGGTTCAATTGTAGGAGGCAATAGTGAGTGGGGAACCATTGTAAATACAGGGATTATAAAGAGAGCACAAGAAGCAGGAACTTTCAACATACAAAGCAATGTAAACAATACAGGGTCAGGGAAAATCATTGCCGAAACTGGCAATTTAGAGTTTAGTAGATCCTTACAAGGTGATGGTATTTTAATGGGAAATGGATCGGTACAACTTGGAAGTAACATTATTTTTGAAGGCACCCTTTCGCCAGGTGGCTACCCCGGAACTTTAACCCATATTAACGATTATGCCTCATCAACCAATGCGATCTTAGCCATTGAAATATACGGACCAAACGCTGGCTCTCAATTTGATGTATATGATGTCCAGGGAGATGCCATTTTAGAAGGCACTATTCTCGTAGACTTAAACTACGAAGCAAATTTAAATGATGAATTTGTAATTCTTACGGCAAACGACATTACAACTTGTAACCTACCGGCAAGCGTTACTGCACATCACGACGGCCATAATTATACTTTTGATGTAATCTGCAACCCAAATGATGTTACGCTAAAAGTAAGCAACATTGTTTTGGGAACCGAAGAAAATTCTCTGAGCAATCTAACCCTGTTTCCAAACCCTTCAAATGGGCAATTCATTATAAACCTTGGTCAGGAATATACAAATGTTTCTGTGCAAATTACAAACATGCTCGGGCAACTTATATCTGAAGAAAATTACACTTCGGCAAAAACAATAGAACAGCAGATAAATGCTTCGGCAGGCATGTATTTCGTAAAAGTGAGCACAGCTAAAGAAGGATCCAACACTTTAAGGATTATAAAACAGTAGATCGTTCAATAGCTTTTAGGTTGGACATCAGCCGGAATGCCCCTGAAAAATGGGGCATTTTTTATTGCCAATTATACATCTTATATCTTTCAGCGAAGCGGTCTTACGTCCTAAATCCATTTCTTTTTGATGACCTTTTAAACAATTATCGTTATGGTATTGAAACGCCAATTGGCTTGAGGTTTAATAGCTGTCAATTAAAATTAAAAATAGGACAAATTTCAAATTGAAAAAGAAAGTTTAAAATCGTATATTTCCATAGATTTCTATGGAAGATACACTCACTCAAGGAAAATTTAAACTATTGGATGCTTTCTTAAATAATGAGGAGGCAACAATACGTGAATTTTATATTGCCGAATATCCGAAAACAAAATATTACATCCTTAAAAATGGAGGCACTATAGATAATGCCAAAGATGTTTTTCAGGAAGCTTATTTTGTTTGTTGGAAAAAACTGAGCTCGCGAAAGTTTCAGCCAAAAAACGAAAAAGAGATAGAAGCATATCTATTTACAATAGCCAGAAACAAATGGATAGACCAAACAAGAACTGTAGCTAAAAGAAAAACAACTTCAATAAACGATAAAATGTATCAACTAGCAGCAGATGACACACCAGCGAGTGAACTGAACAAAAAGGACATGCAACTAACTATAACATTGGCTGCTTTTGAAAACCTTGGCCAAGGATGTAAAGATTTGCTCACGCAGTTTTATTTCCACAAAATGTCTTTACGGAATATTGCGGAAAATCTAAATATTGAAGAAGCCTCGGCTAAAAACAAAAAATACAGGTGCATTCAAAAATTAAAGGAATTGGCACTTGGCAAAAACTAGTACCTAAAAAGTAAAATGAAAAAATGAAATCCCCAATTGAAATAAACTCGTTAGAATGGGACATAATAGAAACGTATCTGGACCAAAATAATGTTTCAGAAGAAGCACTATTGTCAGATAAAAAACTCAACCAAATTTCAAACCTATCCGAAAAAATAGCACACGTAAAACAAGTAAGAATAGAGATTGAAGACAGTATCCGCCAATCGAAAATCAAGGAATTTCACGAGCACATTTCAGCTGATCAAAAAGGTTTATACATACAAAAAGGTGCAGCAAAAAAAACGAAATCAACGACAATATGGTATTCTATTGCCGCGGTATTGGTCGTATTATTTGGAATATTTTGGTTATTGCAAAACACCAATTCTCCAGAAAAAATATTTGCAGCTCATTTTGAAGCAGACCCTGGTTTGCGAACAGTAATGGGCACGACAAACAACTATAGTTTTTACGAAGGAATGATAGTTTATAAACGCGAAGAATACAAAGAAGCTATTAATTGGTGGCAAAAGCTGCTCCCCGAAAAAGCAAACAATGACACTCTAAATTACTTTTTAGGAGTGGCCTATTTAGCCGAAGGAAATGCTGAAAAATCATTAGACTATTTAGAACCTTCCAGTAAATTCAATGAAGGTATTTTTAAAGAAGATGCCGCATATTACACAGCATTGGCAAAAATAAAATTAGGACAAATGGAAGCAGCAAAACAACTGTTAAAACAGCATCCTTCTGAAAGAAATAACAAGTTACTAAAGGCTCTAAACAAATAAACAGAGCCTTAAATACAACTCATATAATTACAACCCTGGACTTTGGTCTGTGGCAATGAAAAAACAGCTGTAATAATATAATCGTACAAGAACACGATTATAAACTGTGCGCACTATTTCCGATAACATTAACTAAAATTGTATGGTATTTAAATACAACAATTTTTTACTTTTAATCCTGACCGCTTTTTTAGTTTTCTCCCAAAAGAGCTTCGGTCAAGACACAGATTTATCTGGCATTAAATTAATAGACGGTTATCTATTAAACAATCAATTAAAAGAGGCAGATATTGCACTACATACGCAAATTGAAAATTTTAAACAGGCCAAACAAATAGATTCTTTGGCGCAATACACAGTATATGTGGGGAAGGTTGCGTTCTTAAAAAGCAACCCAAATAATGCAGCCAAAAAAGCCGATGCATTTTTTAAAAACCTAATAACACTGGGAGCATCCAAACGCGCCCAGCATAAAGCACTGTACGGGCTTTCTCAACTTTATGAGGAATTGGGAAACATCACCGAATCTTTCAATGCTGCTGAAAAATCACTAAATACAATACGATCAGTCCCCAATGCAACGCACAACGAAATTGGCGAGGCATACTATGCGTTAACGTATTCCTATTACATATCCGGAAAATTTTTAGACGCCAACAAACAGGCTAAAAAAGCACTTTCAGAATTAAAAAAATCCGAGATAAAGAACTATAAAAAAATCTCCGACGTCAACAATTTTTTTGGCATTATGATGTGGCGGTCCCAAAAATTAGACAGTGCGCAATACTTCTTTGAAAACGCTATCAAAACCTTACAAAAAATACAGGGCGATTCGGTTTATAAAGTGTATTCCTCCTCAGGCATTAAATTGAATATGGCCCTGGTAATGGAAGCTCGTGGCAATATTTCTGAATCCATACAAACACTGGAAAGGCTCATTCAAGATTGCAATTTTGTTATAAATGAATCAAAAGATGTTCGTGTTGTTTCGCGCAGTAAACGTTTAAAATGGACCGGTATTTCAAACCTCGGTTCGCTTTATACTAATATTGGCCACGTAAATAGAGCCAATAAACTTATGGCGTACATTTACAATAATCGTGATCAATTATACCTCCCAGGCGACCCAGAAATTCCACGTGCGCTTATATTGTTAGCCCAATCGCAAATGGCATTAAAGGAAACAGGCAGCGCTGTTGTTTCCTTAGAAAAAGCACTCGCCATCTACGAGACCGATTCCAGTCCGGATGTATATTGGCAAGCTATTGCAATTGCCAATCTTGCAAGTTGTTACGACCTAAAGGGCGAAATTGAAAAGGCGGAAAAATCATACAGCGATGCCGAAAAATTATACAAAATCGCCCTAGGAGAAAACCTAGACGATACCTACTTAGGTTTTGCACAGGATAAAAGCTTGTTTTTGGCGAAAAACGGTAAAGATGAAGCAGCATTAACCACTTCTTTAAACGCCTATAAGTATTTAAAAAAGAACGGAGGCGAAAACAATAGCGACCTCATTGCTCATACTCTAAACCTTTCAGAAGTGTATTATACTATTGGCGACTTCGCAAAAGCCGCCGAATGGAGCCAAAAAGGAATAGATTATATTGATGCCCGCACTCAAAACAAAAGTACCCGTTTAGATGTATTAAAATTGACCTACCGCAAACCATTGTTGATTTTAGCGAAATCAGAAGCACTTTACGCACAAAACACTTCCAAAGATTCTATTTTTCTCAAAAGTCTTTTGAAAAATTTGGGCGATGCCTTCAAAATTCTTGAGGAACAGAAAGCCCTGATTTCAAAAGACGATAATGTAAATGTGCTGTATTCAAATTTTTTGGGGCTTTACAATTTCACAAAACAGCTGTATTATGATTTATACACCCAAACCGACAATAAAAAATACCTTACAAAGCTTATTGAAACTCACGAAAACAGTGTTTATTACACCATCCGCTCCAAGTTGATGCTTCAAGATAAAATCAATTTTGCAGATGTTCCGCAAGCTGTTATAAAAAGGGAAAGCGAGTTAAAAAATGAAGCCGTTAACCTCAGCGCTTTAAGTGAAGATTCATCTTCGTCATTTCAAAATTATCTCGACGCGAGTACTATTTATAATTTGTTTTTAGATTCTTTGAAAACAGCCTATCCCAAATATTACCAAATGAAGTATGCCACATTGGATGCTTCACTTAAAGATTTACAAAAATATATTCCCGCCAACACTACTATAATTCGCTATTTGTTTATCGAAAAAAATTTGTACGGAATTGTTTTGGATAGCAAAAACCGAAGTATTCTTCCCCTAAAATACAAATCTGTAAAAAATCATATTGAAAAGTTAAGCGATCCAAAAGTAACTTTTGAAGTAGAATCCAACTTGCTTTATGAACTTTATCAGCAATTGTGGAAACCTTTGAGCAACCGTATTAGTAATGAAAAAATAGTTGTTATTCCAGATGGTCCATTATTCAACTTAAGTTTTGAAACCCTAACGCCTTCAAAAATAAAAAGCTATAAAGAACTTGCCACTACTAGTTTGCTGGCGAGCTATTCCATTTCGTACAACTTTAGTCTATTGCTTTTAAACGAAGACAAAAAGCCCAAAATGTTTTCTGAAAATTTTGTTGCCTTTGCTCCTGGTTTCACTAAAAAAATGAAAAGCGAATACAAAATCGCCATTACAGATTCGGTAAATAGCGACATTGCCTACCTTACTTTGCTATCGCAACCAAGTAGTGTAGAATTGGCCGAGAATTACTCTAAAATTTTTGATGGGCAATCGTTTATAAATGAAAATTCAACCAAGCAAATTTTTAAAGCCAATGCTGGCGATCACAAAATAATTCACATTGGCACACATGCAGAAAGCAACAACGTAAGTCCTGAGTTTTCCCGGCTTATTTTTGCGAAAAAATACGCGCGCGATAACAGCTACGACGAAAATTCATTGTACACTTATGAAATTTACAACACAAACCTAAACTCAAATTTAGCTATCCTAACGGCCTGCGAAACTGGAAAACCTACGTACCAGCCCGGTGAGGGAATGATTTCTTTGGCACACGCCTTCAACTATGCCGGTAGCGAAAGCATCTTGACCAGTCTTTGGCAAATTGATGAAGAAAGCAGCGTGAAGATTATTCAAAATTTTTACGAAAATCTCGCCGAAGGAATGGCAAAAGATGAAGCTTTGAGACAAGCAAAACTAAACTACATTGCAACTGCCAAAGGCCGCACCGTATCGCCCCAATATTGGGCAGGCATGGTCTTGATTGGTGACACTGCTCCCATTCAATTACAACACAATTTCAATCCTATTTGGTGGTGGGTTTTAGGATTTTTATTAATAGGTGTCTTCATTATTTTTCTTCTCAAAAGAAAGAAAATAAACAAAGCATAATCCAACTACTCCCCGACTACTTTCTAGTGTTTTTTTTTAAGATTCAAATCTCAGGTCACGGATCCTCCTATCTTTTCTTTTTCTGAACTTCCTCTTTTATCTATTTTCTTTCATCTTTTCTCTAGAATAAGTGATGACCTTTTTAAACACCATCGTTAAAAGAATAGAAACTTGTCACAGAAATACTTCGCCAAGTTTCAAAATCTATTTTAATTAACACTAAACCAGATATTATGAAACGACTTTTATTTTTTTCAGTATTAAGCATTTTTTGTTTTACTGCTTCTGCGCAAAATTGGGTGCAATTGGGTAACGATATAAATGGTAAAGCCCCCGGTGATGACTTTGGTCGCTGGGCTTCCCTTAGTGCCGATGGCAATACAGTCGCTGGGGGAGCGCAATATAATGACGACGCAGGAAACGACGCAGGCCAGGTTCGAGTGTTTAGCTACAATGGCACCGTTTGGTCTCAAAAAGGAGCAGACATTGATGGTGAAGCTGCAGATGACCACAGTAGCAGGGTCAGTCTGAGCGCAGACGGCAATACCCTTGCTGTTGGCGCCCCATATAACGATAATACGGGAAATGGTTCTGGAAATGTGAGAGTTTTTTCTTTTGATGGTGCAAACTGGGTCCAGCTCGGGGCAACTATTCCAAGTGAAACCGCAAATGATCAAAGTGGTGGAGCGGTGAGCATGAGTGCAGATGGCACCAGAGTGGCAATTGGATCAATTGATCATCGTTCCCAAGGTATAAACACAGGACAGGTGCGGGTTTTTGGCTGGAACGGAAATGCGTGGGTAAAACTAGGTTCAAACATAAATGGGGAGGCAATGGAAGATCAATTTGGATATTCCGTAAAATTAAGCGCAGATGGAAACACATTTGTTGCAGGTGCCCTATATGCTGATCCTGTAAGCAATGGTAATGGAGAAATTAGCGTCTACGAATTTAATGGGACCGAATGGATTGCAAAAGGAGATGATATTCCAGGCGAGCAAACCAATGGTAATTTTGGTTTATCTGTGGATATTAGCGCAGATGGCAACACAATAATTTCCGCAGAAAGTGAATTTAAAAGTAACAGTGGAGATCGGATAGGAAGAGCCAGAGTTTTTTCTTGGAATGGTACTTCGTGGGTTCAAAAGGGGTCCAGCATTGATGGCATGGGAGATTTTGATAAAATTGGGATAAGAGTTGCCATAAACAACCCTGGAAATATTATTGCCATAAAAGGTTTATTAGGCCCCGGAGGCGCTACCACGCTGGATGGGAATACCCGAATTTTTAAATTTAATGGAACAGATTGGGTGCAATTTGGCCAAACCATTTACGGACAAGTTGGAGACAATAGTGGCTTTGGTCTAGAATTCAGCAATACTGGAGATACAATAAGCATTGGATTCCCTCAGAGTGATGCCAACGGTCAAGATTCTGGACAGGTGAGGGTGTATAAATTTGACCAACCATTGAGTGTTATTGAAACTAATCAGGAATTCGGCATGCTTTACCCAAATCCCACCACTGGCAATTTCACGATTGATTTAGGCAAAGAACATGCAAATGTAACAGTACAGATTTACAATATACTCGGGCAACAAATCTCTTCAGAAAAATACGCTTCTGCAAAAATAATATCAAAAGAAATCACAGGTTCCATAGGAGTTTATTTTGTAAGAATAAGCACTGTCAATGAAGGATCGAAGACCTTAAGAATTATAAAAGAATAGATTGCTCAATGGGTGTCTAGTTTAATATATAAATAATAATACTAAATCTAAAAGCCATGAAAAACACAATTATATTTCTTTGTTTCCTATTTTCATTACAATTGATAGCTCAAGGACCTATACCAAGAGCTGAAGTTAACTTAGACGAAGTATATACGCAATACGGTCTGAGTGGAGAAGGTGTTCTAATTGTTATGATTGATCGGGGTATTAACTATACACATCCAGATTTTATTGATGAAAATGGTAATACGAGGCTTGCCTATATCTACGACATGGTTGATCCAACGGGAGCAAATGACCCCAACAACCCCTATGGAGTGGGCACCATCCATAATCACGACGCCATCAATACAGCACTGATAAATAATGATCCGCTGCTCTCAACAGATAGATTTGGTCATGGCACGGCAACCACCGGAATTATTTGTGGCAATGGTAGTGGCACTACAGACGGCCAATTTCATGGAGTAGCTCCAAAAGCTACTATTATTAGTATAAAAATCACTCACGATTATTTTCCTCCTTTTAATGGCCAGCCTGGGCAAGATGCTTTTTGGGATCCATCCTACATAGCTATTGCATTGCAATTTGCGTCAGATAAAATAGCCGAACTCGGACTCCCCGCTGTAACCTTAATGAATATAGGTTCAATAGGTGGCCCAACGGACGGAAGTAGCACGTATAGCAGAGCTATTGATCAATATGTGCAAAGTGGCCATACATTTGTTTGTGGAATAGGTGACGATGGCGGACGAGATAATCACGCTTCAGGTACTATTTCACAGGATCAGACCATTGAGCTTTTAGTAAATAAAACAATTGCAGGTAATTTACGCTCTGATCTTTGGTATAGTGAAAATGACCGTTTTACAGTAAGTTTTCAAAGACCTAATGGAACGGTAGAAGGTCCTTTTGCGGCTCCTAATGGCCCTAATGATGCTGTGGATCAGAACTTGGGAGATATTTTTATGTACCATCGAGGGAAAAATCAGGAATTTTGGGGATCTGACGCCAACAGAAGAGAGTTAATGGTGGATTTTACTGGAACAGGTACTTACAAAATAATTCTTCAAGGTGCAACGATAACTGATGGTGGCGAATTCCACAGTACATTAAATCCCTCTAATTTTGCTCTTAACAACAGATTCCTCTCCTATGTAGTGCACGGCTACAGCATTAATGATTATGCCAGTGCCACATTGAACATTGTACCCACAGACTATGTGATAAACGATGGATGGTATGATTTAGATGGAGTATTTCGACACTTTACAGGACAGGGCGATCCTGGAGAATTATGGATCGGCTCTAGTGGAGGGCCTACACAGGATGGAAGATTAGCTCCAGATTTTGCAGCACCGGGAGAAATCGCGTTTTGTGCCTACAGTCCCGATACGTACTATAGCCGGTCTAACAGTACACTTGTTCAAGGCGGGAACGGGCTTTATGGAATCCAAAACGCGGTAAGTGCCGCAGCACCGCTTTCCACAGGGATTATGGCATTGATGCTAGAAGTAAATCCTAATCTTACCCCTGGGCAAATAAAAACCATATTGCGCAATTCCTGTAGAGAGGATTCCTTTACTGGGTCTGTTCCCAACAATACGTGGGGGTATGGAAAAATTGACGCACTTCTTGCCATTCAAAATACAATTAGTTTGGGTATAGACCATATTGACAATAAAGCATTTGTCATTTATCCAAACCCTTCTAAAGGCAGTTTTACGATTGATTTGGGCAAAGAATATACAGATGTAACAGTACAGATTTATAATATGCTCGGGCAACTTATATCTGAAGAAAATTACACTTCGGCAAAAACAATAGAAAAGCAGATAAATGCTTCGGCAGGCATGTATTTTATAAAAGTGAGCACAGCTAAAGAAGGATCAAACACTTTAAGGATTATAAAACAGTAACTTTCTGGAAATATCCAACACAACAAAAGAGCCTCCTTAACGAGAGGTTTCTTTTGTTGATAGCAATTTTTTAACACAATCTAAAAATCAGGGCGACGCTCAAAAGCATAAAAACTCGTATCTTCACAAAAGTTTAAATTAATCCGTAAATTCCATAAAAAGATAATCACAATGAAAAACTTAATAACCCTTTTCGCCTTCATCCTTCTCGCTGCCAACGCGCAAAGTCAAACACTTTCCCAAAAAGAAATTACAGGTACTTGGCTTGTGCAAAGTGTTGAAAACAGCAGCAGCAATCCAAAAATGGCAGCAGCTATGGCAAATGCTGTTATTAATTTATATGCCGATAACAGTTTTGAGATAAAGGAAAAAGAACCGGGCGGAACGGCTTATTCATACACTACCACTACGCATAAAAACGCTACTTGGAATTACAACGCGAGCACGCAAACCATAACTACTACCCGTTCAAAAATTACTTTTAAAGTTTCTAAAAATGGCGAAAAAGTGTTTTTTACAGATGAAAATAGCGGTTTAAAATTTGAAGTTGTAAAGCCCATTTAACCGCAAAACCACAAAATGCAACTTGCAATAATTGTGTGTTTTTAAACTATTAGTATAAATTAAATATCTGCCGCCTCTGTAACAATCTGATAGAAATAGCGTTATATAGTTTCATCAATCTTCAAAATTTATGTTACAACGTTTTTTTATCTTCTGCTCTGGCGCAGATACAGCCATCCTTGATGAATGCTCGCCCGGTGAGCGCACAAAATACGCCGGCATTGGCGCAACTGTTTTCTTTACCGCCATTATGGCTACCATAGCTGGTGCTTATGCACTTTACACCGTTTTTGATAATTATTATTCGGCTATTTTCTTCGGAATTATCTGGGGGTTATTAATTTTTAATCTCGACAGGTTTATCGTTTCCACAATTAAAAAAAGAAACAACTTTTTTGACGAATTAATACAAGCTTCGCCTCGAATAGCCTTAGCAATCATTATAGCAATTGTTATTTCGAAGCCTTTGGAAATGAAGATTTTTGAAAAGGAAATCAATCAAGTTTTACTTACCGAAAAAAATGAAATGACCCTCGCCAATAAAGATCAATTGGCATTACAGTTTACGCCTTCGGTCACGGCATTAGAAGGTGAAATAGCAACATTAAAAAACGAAATAACCAAAAAAGAAGCCGAAGTAAACGCGCTTTACGAAACCTATATTGCCGAAGCCGAAGGGCGCAAAGGCACAGAACTTATTGGAAAAGGCCCTGTTTACAAAGAAAAACGCGAAAAACACGACGCAGAACTTGCAGCATTAGTCGAATTAAAGAAAACAAACGCAGAAAAAATAGCCGCTGCCGAAGCGAAAATAGCCAATCTCGCAACCCAATATCAAACAAAAGTTGCAAACACCCAACCCATAATTGAAGGATTTGATGGTTTGATGGCACGAGTAAATGCATTGGATAAACTGCCGTTATTGCCTTCCCTCTTTATCTTTTTATTGTTTTTAGCGATTGAAACTTCGCCTATTTTGGCAAAACTTTTATCGCCAAAAGGCGCCTACGACTTAAAGCTGGAAGAACAGGAAAGCGCCTTAAAATCATGGGTAACCCAACAACAGGCACAGCGCGATATACTCGTTACTACCGATCGCGAAATTAATAATAGGGTTTACGCTGATATTGCCGAAGAACAGGAACTCTACGATTACAAACGAAAAAAAGCCCGCGAACTTATGCAAATGCAGGCAGACGCGTTTTACACGAAACAAAAAAGCATTCTATAATTTTAATTAGCCCAATGTAAAGGACGAAGTTTTAACGCAAAGTTTAATTTCGTCCTTCTCATTTTCAGTATTATTGTTAGTTTATACTACCATAGATTATGACGAAATTTAGCCCCCAGCAAGCATCACAAATTGCCGAAGAATATTACAACATTACTGCTAAAGCCACTAAACTGGACGGATATGTAGATGAAAACTTCTTTTTAAGCTGTTCTTCACCCCATAAAAAAAAGAGTTTAGGTAAAAAATTTCTTTTAAAAATCTCTAAAGAAGAAAACGTACAACAATTAGATTTTCAAATTGAAATATTAAAGCACCTTTCAACAAAAAAACTTGATTTTTCACTTTCGAAAATCGTGGAAAACAAAGGTGGAAAGCCACTCACAACGATTGAAAATAACAAATCGGCGCGAGTTTTAACTTGGGTTCCCGGACGGCTTTGGGCAACCGTAAATCCGAAAACGGAAAGTTTGCGAAATAGCCTTGGCAATGCCGCAGGAAAGTTAACACAGGCGCTAAAAGACTTTAGCCATCCGGCCGCGCACAAAAAATTAGACTGGGATTTGGCAAACGCCGCCTGGACAAAAGCGCATTTAAATATCTTTACAAGGGAAGAAAAAAAGATGCTTTCCCATTTCCAAAATCGTTTCGAAAAAATACAAACCACCTATAAATCTCTTCCAAAAAGTATTGTTCATAACGATTTGAACGATTACAATATTCTAGTTTCAGAGGATTTCAAAAATCCAGAAATTACAGGTTTTATAGATTTTGGCGATTCGGTTTTTACCCAAACCATAAACGACCTGGCTATTGTTCTGGCGTATGCAATGATGCATCTCCCAGACCCGCTTTCGGCAGGTTTAGAAGTAATAAACGGATATAACAAACATTATAAATTATCTGAAAACGAACTTGAATGTCTTTATATTTTGGTGGGTATTCGGTTGGTAATTACGGTTACTAGCGCTGCTCTAAAAAAGGCCGAATTCCCAAATGATGAATATTTTATTATTAGCGAAAAGCCCGCTTGGGAATTATTGCAGAAATGGTTTCAAGTGAATGAAAATTTCGCCTATTATTCCTTCCGAAACGCTTGTGGATATTCGGCACATCCATTGGAAAAAAAGTTTGAAACCTGGGCAAAAAGTAAACAAGTTACATTAAAAACAATGTTTCCAAATGTAGCTTCAGAAAAAATAGTAAATCTGGATATGAGTGTTGGCAGCACGCTTCTCGGCAATCTTTCGGAATACAACGACCCAGAGATTTCAAAATTTAAATTAAAGCAATTTCAAAAACACCATCCTAAAACCATACTGCTAAACGGTTACTTAGAAACGCGCCCTTTTTATACCACGGAGGCTTTTAAAAGTGAGGGAAACAACGGGCCACAATACCGAACAGTTCATTTGGGTACCGATTTTTGGTTACCGGCAAAAACTCCCGTCCACGCTCCCTTTGATGGAGTTGTGGAAATAATTCATAATAATAATTTTGATAAAGATTATGGCCCGATGCTTATCTTAAAGCACACCTTTAAAGACCTAAAGTTCTACTCACTTTACGGGCATCTATCGCTAATGTCGCTGGAAATTTTACAAGTAGGTCAAAAAGTAAAACAAGGCGATCGTATAGCCTATATTGGCAAATCTTCCGAAAACGGCAACTGGGCACCGCATCTTCACTTTCAGCTTATTTTAGATCTTTTGGGCAATAACGAAAACTTCAACGGGGTGGCTTTGCCTTCAAAAGTTGCAGTTTGGAAAAGTATCTGTCCGAATCCGGATTTCATTTTTAAGGAAAAATTAAACACTTCCGAAGAAAAGATTTCCGAAGAAAATATTATTAACTTCAGAAAGGATCATCTCGGAAAAGGCTTGAGTCTTTCATACGACAAACCGTTGCATATCGTGCGAGGCGAAGGTGTCTATTTAACAGACATCAACGGCAGAAAATATTTAGACACCGTAAATAATGTAAACCACGTTGGGCATCAACACCCGAAAGTAGTGGAAGCTGGCCAAAGACAAATGGCCGTTTTAAATACCAATACCCGCTATCTGCATCAAGAAATTATTGCGTACGCCGATGCACTGTTGAAAAAATTACCGCCACATTTATCGGTTATCCATTTTGTAAACTCAGGTAGCGAAGCCAATGAACTCGCACTGCGAATGGCAAAAACCGTTACGGGCAATAAAAACTTTTTGGCCGTTGAAGTTGGATATCACGGTAATACAAATGCGGTCATGGACGTGAGCTCGTATAAATTTGAAGGTGAAGGAGGTTTTCCAAAGCCCGAAACAACACATATTCTTCCACTTCCAGATTCATTCCGAGGGACATATTTAGGGGAAAATTGCGGCACCAATTACGCAAATCACGCTAAGAAAATAATTGCAAATCTAAAAGCCGAAGGAAAGGAAATAGCTGGATTTATCGGGGAAACACTAATTAGCTGCGGTGGACAAATTGTGCCTCCAAAAAACTATTTTAAAGAAGTTTACAAACATGTTCGCAAAGCAGGTGGTATATGCATTGCCGATGAAGTACAAACCGGTTTTGGCCGTATGGGTAAAACCTTTTGGGCCTTTGAACTTTACAACATTATGCCCGACATTGTAACCATGGGGAAACCTGCCGGCAACGGGCATCCACTGGCAGTGGTAGCGTGTACAAAAGAAATTGCCGAAAAATTTAATACGGGCATGGAGTATTTTAATACCTTCGGAGGTAATCCCGTTTCTTGCGCTATTGGCCTTTCAGTTTTAGAAGTTATAGAAGCGGAAAATCTACAGCAAAATGCGCTGAAAGTAGGAGGATATCTAATTGCTGGATTAAAGAAACTTCAGAAACAATTTCCTGTTATTGGCGATGTGCGCGGTGAAGGGCTTTTTTTAGGCTTTGAATTAAACGATTCGGATAAAAATCCCTTGCCCGAACACGCTACCTATTTAGCCAATAGAATGAAGCAACTCGGAATTTTAATGAGTATTGACGGACCCGATCACAACGTTCTAAAAATAAAACCACCAATGGTTTTCAATAAAGCGCACGCAAATGAGCTGTTGGTAAGATTAAAAACTGTTTTTACGGAAGATTATATGGTTCGTATTTAATACTATTTTTTTCAGTAAAAGCAGAGCTTCGATAGGTTTAAGAACCTTTCTTTTTTATTAAAAATGCATACGGTTCCATTCCTTTGGTCTGCTGAAAAACCACTTTTAAAACACCGATAAGCGGAAGCGAAATAATGGCTCCGACCATACCCCAAAGTACTGAAAATAGTATAACGCCAAAAACCGTAACGAAGGGGTTAAGATCTATTTCATCTCCAATTATCCATGGGGTTAACACATAATTTTCTACCAACTGTGCTGCCGAGATCACACCAATCACGATAAGAGCAGGTGTAGCGCCGGCATACAAATAAGAAAGGATTACTGCAATGCCACCCCCGATAAAATTTCCAACGTAAGGAATAATTGAGAAAAGTGCCGCAAATAGAGCTAAAAAAAATGCATACGGTACCGAACCTAATGTGAAACCGAGATAATATATTGCAAAGAGAAAAACCATAATTTTTCCTTTACCCAATAAATAACTACTTATAATTTTTTTTGAATTACTTAAAATAGTACCCATCGCAGCACTGTCTGAAACCAATTTCTTAAAAAACGTGATAAACATATCCCGTTGCATTAAAAGTAGAATGATGTACACGAAAATAAGCAGGGATTGCGAAACGAGATTCATTAACGAAGAAAGAAATGCACTGCCAAAACTTTCGGCTTTTTGGATTAACCTTTTGTTGTTTTCCAAGTAATCTTTATAATCCCAATTAAGGGTTTGGTTTGCCCATTCGGAGAGGTTGTTTAGCTTTCCAGCAGCCTTTTCCTTTATGGTGGGCCAATCGTTCGCCATGGTATTTACTTGTGAAGTAATAAGCCACGTTAGCAAGCTAAAAATTACGATCATAAGCAAGACAGATAGTGTAATAGCCAACCAAGAAGGCAGACCCCATTGTTTTAATTTTTCGGTAGGTTTGTCTAACACAATCGCAATAATCGCGGCCACGAGCAAAGGCATTAACAGCCCTGAACCAATATATAGAATTGTTAATATACCGCCTATAATCAGAAACGATTTTATAAGATATGAACCGGAAATTTCTATTTTAGAAGTGCTCAAAAGATTTTAAATTGGGTTATCGATAGTTTGTTTTGAAGTAAAGTTAGCTGAAATTTTTAAAATTGATTTGATTGTGTGCCATTTTAAACCCTTCAGTTTAAAAATAAATTTATCTTTAATCGAAACATTTAAATTATGAAAAAAATTATTCTATTACTGTGTTTAATCACTACCATACACGCCGCTTCCCAAACCGAAGTAACCGATAAAGAAGCCATTATTTCGGTATTAAGAATACAGGAACTTGCCTGGAACAATAACGATCTTGAAGGTTTTATGCAGGGGTATTGGAAAAGCGATTCCTTAAAATTTTACGGCAGCAAAGGTGTTACAAATGGTTGGCAAAAAACGCTGGATAACTATAAAAAAGGATATCCGTCAAAAGCACATACCGGAACATTAAAGTTTACTATAGACGCAATTACCAAAATTGAAAAAGATTCGTATTACGTAATGGGCCAATATCACTTAGTGCGTGATGCGGGCAATGCAAATGGTGTTTTTATGATTATTTTCAGAAAGATTGAAGGTGAGTGGAAAATTATTGCAGATTTAAGTTGTTAATTTCCTTTAATCCGCTCCCACAGATCTGTCAATAATTTTTTGGCCTCGCGGGTATCTTTTTCTTCTTCGGTAACGGTTACCTCGTTTCCAGTCTTTTCGATTAAAAAACTAAAAGCATACTTTTCGGCCTGCGGATCTACGCTTATCATTCCAAAACGAAGATCGTTTAAAAAAATACCTTTATCCTTTTCTGAAACTGTGTACCAACCTTGTGTAATTTTTATAAGGCGTTGCACTTTGTCGAATTCCCTTAAATTGCCTAGAGCTTCGTGATTCTTCGGATGCGAATAAAACTGAATGGGTTTGGAATCAAAAAACGAATAATCGCCTATTAAAAAGGCGTCTTTAGTTTCCACATTTGCCGTCCATAAAATCGTATTCAGTGGGCTGGGTTTGGTATCCAAAGCAAGGTAATCAATGTTTTGATGGTCTAAGGCAGACTGAAATTTAGTATAACTAATTCCTTTTAGAACAATAGTAAGCAACATATACGCGCTGCTTACAATTAAACCGAGATTATTATATTTTCTTCTTTTAATACTGCCTCTTTTCTGAAGCATTGCCAAAATTAAAAACACTAAAAATGGCAAGGTATAAAGCGGATCAATTACGAATATATTTTTATACGCCAACCGCAAATCTAAAGGCCAAAAGAGCTGTGTTCCCCAGGTGGTATGTGCATCTAATAACGGGTGTGTAACAAAGCACAAAAACCAAAACCACGACCATTCCTTTAAACTTGCCCGTTTGTCCCAGAGTGAAAGTAGCCACCCAAAAAGAAGTCCGAAAGTAACAGCAAAAACGATGGAATGCGTAAAGCCGCGGTGAATTTCCAAAGCGGTAACGGTATCGGTAAAATGGCTGGAAAGCACATCTAAATCAGGAATTGTACCTGCAATTGCTCCTAAAACCATTGCTTTATTCCCAATTTTTTTACCTAAAACCGCTTCGCCAACCGCCGCTCCTAAAACTATTTGTGTTACTGAATCCATTAAAAGCTAATATTTACAAGAGCCAAGCCGCGAAAATACACCCTTCCTCAATATAAAAAAAGGATGCTTTTTTAAAACATCCTTTTTTAGATAAAGTAGAAATTTTATAGTTTTATTTTGAAAGTTCCGCGATTAGCGTATATGCGGCATCACCGTGTTTGCCCGTAAAATATTTACCCCATTTTTTACCGCGTTCCATTCCGGAATCTCTTGGCCAAGCTTGGCTAATTAACTCGCCATTTTTATCGAACATTTTCTCCATATCGCATAAAGAATCAACGAAAAACGCTTCTATAAATTCGGTTTTATCGCTGCCCCAAGCGTGAACATTTGGGTAATATCCTTTGATGTATTCGTTCTTTGAAAGAACTTTAGCAAAATTATCTGCTCGCATTTCATCAAATTCCTTTTGCGAACCATCTTCCGGAAAAGTAAAATATGTTTTGCGAACGTAAAGCACTAAATCTTTCGTGTTGTCAGCAGGCAATAACTTGGCGCCATCAATCGGAGCATAAATTTCATCGGAATGGTATGCTGCAAAATAATCATTGCGTTTCTTAAAGAAATTAGCTCTCGCTTTGTCATCCGGCCAAGCTTGTTTTTCAAGTTCAGCACTGCGTTTAGCCGCTTTATCCATGGCTTCCCAAGAAGGGTATGTTTGCACATAAAGTACTTCGGTATTATCGGGTGAAAATAAATGTGTGTAAAAGGACGCAGACGTAACATGTTCGTTTTTACTTACAACTTTTTGTAAATATTCCTTTTCTAATGCCTTCCAATCACTCATACTGAAATCATCTTTATCCATATTCCAATGGTTCGTGGTAACAGACATATACTGTGGTCTGTTCGCATTTTGTGCAAAAAGGCTAAAATTAAATAGCAACATCATAGATGCTACTGCAATAAACTTAAGGTTGGTAGTTGTTTTCATAATTCCATAAAATTAAATTAGTATAAATATTAAAATTGATTACTAGTTTAATATTTGGGACAGACTGTAAAATAAAATTTTATGGAGGAAAGAGTGTATAGGAATCAGATTGCTAAATGTAAATAAAAAAACACAAACATCTATTAATGTGTAGCTTATATTTTTTTAATCTACAATTTGCATCTTTTTTAATAGAAAAGAGGCGTTCATGTTTTGGCAAATTCCGGGTTTAAAAGTATAGTCGAAATAAAGTTCGTCGTTTTCAATTCGAGCGTCGAAGAAATAATTTTTTACTTCGGACAAATCTTCAGCGGCGGCGCACAGACTTAAATCGTGCGTTGCGATAATTCCCGTAGAATTACTCGCAACGAGTTTCTCCACAAATTTGCGGGAGCCGATGGCCTTGTCTGTGCTGTTTGTACCCTTTAAAATTTCATCGAGAATAATAAAATAACGGTCGGTTTTAATTTCGTCCACAATAAATTTTAAGCGTTTTAATTCACTAAAAAAGTACGACTCATCATCGGTTAAACTATCGGTGGTTCGCATACTGGTAATAAGTTTTATTGGGTTGTATTCGGCTTTTTCGGCACAAACTGGCAGCCCAATATTCCCCATTACAATTTGAAGCGAAACCGTTCTTAAAAATGTACTTTTCCCAGCCATATTTGCGCCAGTAACAATAAAAAATTCTTCCGAGTTTATTTGAAAATCATTGCGAACCATCGTAGCTTCTTTCAGCAGTGGATGCCCCGCTCCTTTTACTTTTAGCACGGGAATTTTATCGTTTATTTCTGGAAAAATATAATTGGGATGATTAAATTTAAAATTCCCCAAACTGTTGTAGGCATCAAAAAGTGTTATGCTATTAAACCAAGCAGGGACGCTATCTTTATGCGTTTTAATCCACTTTTCTATATTGTAACATTGGCGCAGATTACGAAGGGTAAAACCATTGATAAGCGTACCAAAAATCATAATATTCCCCTGTTCCAAAACATCTAAATATCTTGCAAATTGTTTTACTACCGCAGATGTTTTTGTCTTGGACTGAATTACCGAATTTCGTTTTTTAGAAAGTATTTCAGAAGAAAAGTCCTCGTTTTCAATTTCTAAAATTAGTTTGTAAAATTGCTCGAAAGTACTCTGTATTTTTGAAGTATGCGAAGTAAGGTTATTTACTTTTTTTTGAAATATCCCTGAAATTATAATTCCCAATATAAGCCATCCAGCTGTAAAATAGCCCGATAAAACACCGAAATAATTGGCTACAATTAATCCAACGGAAACCGTTGTAAATACTAGTGAAAGAGGCTTAATCCAGTTGGGAATAAAAGCTTTGTACTGCTGTAACCAATCATTAACTTCTGAGGCTGGACTTTCAGTTTTTACCAAGGATGCAATTGCCGAATACCGCTGCCGCCATTCGGGTTTTTCAGAAATTTCTGCAATAGCTTTTTGCTTCTCTGAAATGGCTTCAATTTTGTTTTCAATAAAAATATTTGCCAAAAAATCGGAACCACTTAATAACGAGGTTCTATTTAAATATTGAAAAAAAGAGCCACGCCCAAAAAGATCTATATCCTGACTATAAAAATGAAGGGGGTTCTTATACTTTTCGCCGTCCGGCAAATGATGAAAAACCCGGTTTAACACTTCGAGTTCCGTCTCATTTTGGTCAATTAATGCTTTTTTTAAATCGCGTTGGTATTGAAGTTCGCTATGCTTTGTTACCAAATAGATAAAAATCACGATAGTTAAAAAAACAATAGTTAGTACTGCTTGGGCATTTCCGAAGAAAAAATACAACCCAACACACGCCGCTATAAAAACAAACAACCGAAGTGTACTGGAAACGGCCAATTTTTGTTTAAGTTTTTTTAAAGCTTGGGAATGTATTTCAATTTGTGTTTTATAAAAAGCTGAGGGATTATTCATTATGTGTTGGTTAAAACCTTTAGGGATTTAGCGATTTGGGGATATTGCAAAATTACAGATTTTTGAGCGCTGTTTTTAATTTTTTAGTAAGACTATCCACAACTAAATCGTACGAATGATCTATCAATTCCAGCAGCAAATTATGTGGCACATTTTGCTCTAATGCCACAGTATTCCAATGAACTTTACTCATGTGGTAGCCTGGCACAATTAAGCCTTCGTATGCTTCCCGCAGTTCAATGGCTCGTTCAGGATTACACTTTAAATTGGCTGTTGCAGGGTGGTTTTCCAAACCAACGAGGGCAAACATTTTACCCATTACCTTAAACACCAGCGTGTCTTCGCCAAAGGGAAAAGATTCGGTTACCCCTTTTTTGGAAATACAGTATTCTCTAAACTCTTCTATATTCATAAACTGCTAAATGGCAATGGTGCTCATTAATTTATTTTATAACCCAAGGTTGGTTTTTCATCAATGTAAATTAGCAAAATCTTTGCTCCTATAATTAAGGGCACGTTAAACTTTATTCGGTCTGCTTCTCTTTCTACAGATTTAATTGGTACAACTTGATCTCCATACGAATATGAAATTTTTGCAGGATTAATATTTTTTATGGAGAATAAAATTTCGTCGTAATATTCCTCTTCAAATAGCAAGCCACTTGTGGGAGATTCAATATCTGTAGGCAATAGCTCTCTTTTAATTATTAGAGGCATTGCCGCAAACTGCTCTTTTGTAATTGTATTGTTTAAAAAAGCGTCTTCAAACATATCGGGGTAATGGGTTTTTATAAATAATTCTGGCGGGGTTTTGTAATAAAAATACGTAGGATCCTTAATAAATTTTTCGTTGTACTTTCCTGCGCCCCAGGTAGCATCAAACAAATACGGTTTCCCGTCAATTGTAGCCACATTCCACATATGAATACGTTTAAAAGGCCGCCCAATATCTGAAAAATTAGATTTTATATCGCCCCGTACCAAATAGTTTTTTATTCCCTGCAACTCGCAAAGTCTTTCAAATAGCATGGCATAGCCTTCGCATACAGCCTGACCGGTTTTTATAGTACGTTGAATAATGTTATTTCGAAGTTTTTCGTCCTTTTCATTACGTTCACGATAATTGGAAAACTTATAATCAAACTTTTTATATTCATCTGGATTGTATGCTATATTTTGTATAATCCACGTATAAATTGCCCTTACTTTATCTTCTTCGGAAACAAAATCGCGGGAGATGAATTTTGAAAGTTTCTCCGGACTCTCAAATGAATCTGGATACATTGTAAGAATAGCGTCAACGCGCTGATAGTCTTGCCCAAAAGCCGAAATATTCAATGCAATAAAAAACCAAAAAAGCAGCTTCATTTTTCCAAGGCAATTTTTTGAGGTATTTCATCAACTTGCAAGGCTGTGTAATCAAGTTTCCAATTAATAGTATCAACTAATTTTTCCATAAGTTGAATGGTTTCCAACGCTTGTTTTGAAGCTTCGTTCAGCAAACCACTCTCTGGAATTTTGGCGACAATATGTTTTTTGGCTTCTTGATTTATTTCGGTTAAATCGCCAGCAGTAAATGGGTTTGCCCAACCTTCTTTTTTATTGTAATATTTAAAATCTGTTTCAATGGAAAGTAATTCGGGTTGGGGAAAATTAGTTAAAACAATTGTTCGGGTTTTGGTATCGGCGTGCATCCGTACTTTGGTGAGGTCAAAACCAATGTGCGCTTTTGCATCAATTAAAATAAGGGCTTTCTTCTTCCCTAGTACTAAATTGAGCCATTTATCCTTTACATTTTCGTAGTGGAAAATTTCAGAAAAATCGCCTTCAACGGTAATGAATTTGCAAACACTTCTAATTTTTTCCATTAAAATAACCGATTGGGCGTTTACCTTTTCCCTTCTTCCCCCGCCGCCAAATCGCGCGAAAATAAAGTATGCCAAAACGGCGCCAACAGCTAATCCTATAAATAGATATTCCATAATTTTAATTTCCTATTCTTCCCAAATGCGTATGTTTAAAATTGTCTGGAAATTTTAATCCATATCCAAAAATTCTATCCAGCGACGCATGAGCGAACAAAATTACAGCTATTAAAATTAACAACGAATAGTTACCGTAAAACCCTACCAAACCAATAGCGATGGCTATGGCTTTGTTGTGAAGTAGATTGTATGTAAATGCACCACTTTTAGAATTTATTAAATACCCAATCATTCCAATGTCTGGAGTGAGCAATAGCGCGGGAAACCACCACCACGCATATTCTAGCTGCGAAAAAAGAAAAATTGCCAAAATAAATTGCGCCGCTTCTTCGAGTTTTAAGGTTGTTTTCATCCTAAAAAATTTTATATAAAACTGGTTTGCTGGGCGAAGCATCATTATGGAATGAGGCTAGCTGCAGGTTAAGCAAGTAGCTACCGTCTTTAATTGCAGTGGGAACAAAGATTAGTTCTGAAATTGTACAATCTGTACGAGGGTTTTTCGGATAATTCCAAAAAGCTTTATGTGCCAAAAGGTTGCCGTCGTCTTTCTCTTTATCTACCGAGGGCAAGTCAATCAACAAATGTTTTACGCCTATTTCCCTTAAAAACAGCGCTGCTTTTTCGTTAAGATACGGCCAATTGGTATTGGACCAATGTTTCGATTTTTTTTCTGAATTATTCGGAAGCGTTCTAATTACAACGGCTTCGGGGGTTTTTCCGTTTAAGGATTTTTTAATGCTTTCTTCGGAAATGATTTCGTCCTCCCCTACTTTTTCGGGTTGTACCGAAATTACTTCGGCTAAAAAAAAGAAGGTTTTTAATGAGTCGTTTATAGCGTGGAATTCTTTTGAAATATGTCCAAAACATTCGGTATGTGTACCGTGGGCGTGCGGATTGAAAAAAACATTGTTGAAATTTACCGAAGCACCTTCGGAAACTTTTCCCGTCCACTCACCCATTATTACGGGTTTAATGGTGGGTTTGTTTTGGTACCAAGCCAATGGATTCTTTTCCGATGCTTGCAAAGGGATTGAAATATCCAATGGTTTGGATAGGTTAACGAGTATGGTTTTATTTTGAATTTCTATCGTGGTTTTCATCAATCTAAATTTACTAAGAATAAATCGGCCGCAATACCATCGCTTAAAAACTTTCCCTTTTTTGAAACTTTCAATGTTTGATTTTCAAGTATTAAAAGTTTGTTTTTTAATGAATCTTCGGCTTGTTTTAAAAGATATTCGGAGTATTTTGGACCAAACTCCCGTATAACTTTTTCTATTGACACCCCTTTTTTAGTTCGCAATCCCGTCATAATATATTCGTTGTATTTATCGGGTTTTGAAAGGGTTTCGGTTTCTAAAGGCAGTATGCCGGCTTTAATACTTTTTATGTATTTTGTATTGTTTGAAACATTCCAACTCCGCGAATTGCCATCGTAACCGTGTGCCGATGGTCCAATGCCCAAGTAAGGTTTTCCTTCCCAATATGCCGTATTATTACGCGAATGAAAACCTGGTTTTCCAAAATTTGAAAATTCATAATTATCGTAACCTGCCCTTTCGGTTTCGCTAAGTAAAATTTCATAATGTTGTTTTGCAACGGCTTCATCTACGGGCGGTACGATTCCCTTTTCAATAAATTTCTTTAAAGCCGTTTTTGGCTCAACGGTTAATGCATAACACGAAAGATGCGGTACCTGTATGCTTAAAGCAATAGACAGATTTTTCTTCCAGCGTTCGTTGGTCATTCCGGGAATGCCATAAATTAAATCGATGCTGATGTTATCGAAATATTGTTTTGCCTCCTTTATAGACTCCAACGCTTCGGCAGCATTGTGCGCGCGGTTCATGAGCTTTAAATCTTCTTCAAAAAAAGATTGAATTCCTATAGAGAGTCTGTTTATACCGATGGTTTTATAATCGCTAAAAATAGTTTCCGACTGCGCACGGACCGATACAATATCATCTGGGTTTGCCTCGAGAGTTATTTCAGGATTTTCCGAAACTTTGAAGTTTTTGTAAACTTCATCAATCAATAATTGTAATTCCCGAATGGTTAACAATGAAGGGGTGCCGCCGCCAAAATAAATGGTTTCAACTTCGGTTTTTAATTCATTTTTTCGCATTGCCAATTCTTTGCACAGTGCTTCGACCAATTCGGGCTTTTTCTTTATGGAAGTAGAAAAGTGGAAGTCGCAGTAGTGGCAAGCTTGCTTACAGAACGGAATGTGAATGTAAATTCCGCCACTATTCTGCCTGTTATAATCGTGATTGAGCATTGTATTTTTCGGCATAATCCTAAACTATTATCTGCCGTTTTAAATATATAGAATTTTTAAAACCACAAAAACGTATTAAGTCTTCAAAATTAGTTATTATTTTTACCGAAATTGGACTTCTTCATTTTAAAAGTTGACAATCAAAAATCGTTGATAAACCATTAAAATTATGCATCGTTATTTATGTTTTTTTCTTTTATTGTTTTCCTTTCTTTCTATTGCACAAACTAATGATGAAATAATTCGGGTAGGATATGCAGGTTCGGCTCCCTTTGTAATTGAAGGTGAAAATGAGGAAGGAATCGTATTTGATATTTGGAAAGAAATTGCCTTTGATCTAAACCTAAAATATACATTGCAGGAATACGCTTCGGTTGAAGCGGGAATTGAAGCTGCAAAAAATAACGAAATAGCCATCCTGTTGGGCCCGACCACAATAAATGAGGAACGCGCCGAGGAAATTTCGTTTTCACAACCCTATTACAATACCGAAATGGCCATTTTGGCGCCTGTACAGGAACTTACGGTTTGGGAAAAAGTGAGTCCTATTTTCTCAAAAACATTTTTGTTTGCAGTACTTGGATTATTGTTAATACTTACTGTTGTAGGCTTTTTATTTTGGCTGGTGGAAGGTAGAAAATTCAAAGAAGACTACGGAGAGCGCATACACCAGGGCATTGGCTCGGGTATTTGGTTGGCCATTGTTACGATGACCACGGTTGGGTATGGCGATTATTCGCCACGCACCCCAGCGGGCAGGGTAGTTATGGGTTCGTGGATGATACTATCGCTAATTCTTGCTACTTCTTTTGTGGCCGGAATTGCAACCACGCTTTCACTTACCGCGCGCGAAGACAAAACCATTACCAGCATACAGCAATTAGATGGTAAAAAAGTGGCGGTACCAGATTACAAAAAAATAATGGATCGGGTTCGGAATGTAGATGGGCAACCCATAGCTGTAAAAACGGTATCGGAGGGTTACAAGTTGCTTTTGGAGAAAAAAGTAGATGCTTTAATTTATGATGAAATTCCGTTGGAATATATTTTTTCAGATAAAGAAAAAGATCATTATGTGTTGAGTAAAAAGAAAATTGAACCGCAGTATTACGGTTTTGTGTTTCCTATAGGAAGCAATTTAAAAAGAAAGGTTGATTTAGAAATTATTCATTTACAGGATACAAAGGAAATTTCGCATATTGTGGAAGATTGGATTTCTAGAAATTAAGTTACTTTTTTACACGACCTTCATTCTGTTTTACAAAAGCAGCCCAGCCCGTGTAGCTTTTGCCCACCTCAACTTTCCCCATATTGTAAAAATGGCAAACCGCCGCTGCCAAACCATCGGTACTGTCTAAATTTTTTGGTAATTCCTTTAAACTTAAAACACTTTGCAGCATTTTAGCCACTTGCTCCTTGCTGGCATTGCCATTTCCGGTAATAGCCATTTTAATTTTTTTGGGCGAGTATTCGGTAATGGGAATTTCCCGTGAAAGTCCCGCTGCCATTGCCACTCCCTGCGCTCTTCCAAGTTTTAACATTGATTGAACGTTTTTGCCAAAAAAAGGTGCCTCAATGGCTATTTCGTCTGGCTTATGTGTGTCTATAAGCTCTACGGTTCGTTCAAAAATAAGTTTTAACTTTAGGTAATGGTCGTCGTATTTTTTTAGTTGAAGCTCATTGAGTTGTAAAAACTTCATTTTTTTTCCTACAACTTTTATAAGCCCAAAACCCATAATTGTGGTTCCGGGATCAATTCCTAAAATTATTTTTTCAGTTTTGTTTTCCATCTAGAAGAAGATCCTGCCTAGACAGGAATTTGTATTTTAGCATCATGATCGCCCAATCGCACAAAGCTAAACAATATCTACTTGCCACCGCAAAAGTTTTGGTGCTCACAATAACTTTTGGCTATATTTATTATAAACTGAAAAACTATTCATCGGTAGATTTAGAAGCATTTACATCCTCGGTTTTTTCCAAGGGAATGGTTTCAGGGTATCTGTTTTTGTTGTTTTTAATTCTAGCAGCTGCCAACTGGTATTTTGAAATAGCAAAGTGGCAAAACTTACTTTCCACAGTAGAAAAAATAAATTTTAAAACGGCTTTAAAACAGAGTTTGGCGGCACTAACCATTTCATTGGCAACACCCAACCGCATTGGAGATTACGGTGCGAAAGCTTTGTTTTTTGACGTGAAGTTGCGAAAAAAAATACTTCTTTTAAATTTTTTTTCCGGTACGGCACAAATGTTTGTCACCACAATTTTTGGAGTTTTTGGATTGTTATATTTACTGCAAAACTTCAATATTACGTATTCTATAACAACTGTAGCGATTGCTTTAGTTAGTGTGATTTTGATTTTTGTACTCGGCTATTTTTTTAAAGATAAAGTGCTTTTATTTAAAGATCTTTCTGTGGCGAGGGTTTTTCGTTTTTATTATAAGTTACCCCGTCAAGTTAAATTAAAAACAATACTCTTTTCGGTTTTTCGCTATGTAATTTTTAGCGTAATGTTTTATGCACTTTTATTATTTTTTGGAGGGAATATAAGCGTTTCAGCAGCCCTTCCTTTAATATTCGCAATGTATTTTTTGGTATCTGTATTGCCTTCAATTTTTTTTTTAGATGTGGTAATTCGCGGCGGAGTTGCGGTGTGGCTGTTTTCGCTAGTAGGGGTTTCTGAACTTACAGTTTTATGGTCCGTATTGGCAATGTGGCTTTTAAATTTTGTAATTCCTTCAATCTTGGGTAGCTTTTTTGTTTTTACCTATCAACCTGTTACCCGATGATTTGGGTCTTTTCCACCCTATTTGTGGTGTACGTTATTTGTATGCTAATTTTGGTCTTCGGATTTAAAAAGGTACCGTTATTTTCGGAAAAAGTTGCAAAGCGAACAACTGGTTTTAGCATTGTAATTCCGTTTAGAAATGAAGCTGAAAACCTCTCGAAACTATTGGAAACGATAGAAGGTTTACATTATCCTTCCAATATGTTTGAAATTATATTTGTAAACGACGCTTCGGAAGATACTTCCGAACAAATTATTTCCGAAGCTACTGTAAAGAGTAAGCTTTCTATAAACCTAATTCAAAACAGACGCCGCACTTTTTCACCCAAAAAAGATGCTATCACCGAAGCCGTTAAACACGCAAATTTTGAATGGATTGCAACTACCGATGCAGACTGCGAATTGCCAAAAAGCTGGCTAACAACGTTAGATGGTTTTATTAAAAAAAATAAACCAATGATGGTTTGCGGTCCAGTTTTATACAAATCTAACGGGAGTTTTATTGAAAATTTTCAACAGTTGGATGCACTTAGTTTACAAGCAGTAACCATTGGTAGTATTGGCTATAAAAATATATTATTGAGTAACGGCGCCAATTTAACCTATAAGAAAGAAGCGTTTATAAAAGTGAATGGTTTTAAAGGAAACGACCATATTGGCAGTGGCGACGATATTTTTTTGATGGAAAAAATAAAACAGACCTTTCCGAAAAAAGTCTTGTATTTAAAATCGAAAGACGCAATTGTTATCACCAAGCCACAAAAAAACTGGAAAGCGGTTTTAAACCAGCGTATTCGTTGGGCTTCAAAAATCTCAAAGCAGCAAAATAAAATTTCATATTTCTTGGGAATGCTTGTTTTTTTAGTTAATATCTCAGTTTTAGCCTTGCCTTTCCTTATGATCTTTGATTCTGAAAATACTACAATTTATATCGCGTTGCTCGGCTTTAAAATTATAACCGATTATATAGTTTTGTTGCAATCGGGGGATTTTTTCGATATAAAAATCTCGTTTTGGAAATTTATTCGTCAGCCCTTTTTGTATGCTATTGTTATTGTTGCGGTAGTTGTTGGATCTTTGGACGGAACGTATTTGTGGAAAGGGCGAACCTTTAAAAAAGCCCAACAAACAAATTAAATTTTTTACCTTAGCCGTACTTAAAAATAAGTTGTTATGAAACCGTTTCTCCCTCATTTTGTTTGGTTGTTTTTACTTTTTGCAGGTACCCTGCAAGCCCAGCAGCAATACACTGTAGATGGCCAAACATATACTTTGAATACAGAAGTTGACGGCGAACTAACCTTACTTTGGAACACCATTGACGGTAAATATCGCTATTTTTCAAAAAAGGGAGACCAAATTGAAGAGCTTAAAAACACCAAACAAAACGGGACATATTTAGAAGAATACAAAGTGGTTTTGAAGCAGCAGACCAAAGATGCTGCTGTTTCTACCGAAAAGGTAAATTTAACCTTACCGAGTTTGCACACTTTTTTTGCAAAGTACAACAAATTAAAAAACCCTAATTTTTACGAAGATTCGGCAACGATTGCTTTACAGTTTAGGCTCGGAGCTTTTGCGGGTATTAGCAATAGTATTTACACTTCAAATCCTACGAATGCATTTCAGCCAGTAGCTGGAATTGATTTTGAATTAATTGATGCGGTAAAATTAAAACGGCACGCTATGGTGCTTCAATTTAAACAAACTTTTGAAAGCGACGAGCATAAATATTCAGCTTCGCAACTATCGTTGAACTACCGTTTTAAATTTGTAAAAACCACAAAATTCGATGCTTTTATAAATGCCAAATTTGCTGCTTTTACTCATTCCAGTAGAGAATACACGGTTATACCTTTTGGAGGGCCAGCACAGGTTTATACGGAATCGGGCGGTGATTTTAATACGCCTCTAACTTTTGGAATTGGCGCAGACGTAAAAGTGGGCAAGGGTTTTATTACTTTTAACTACAGCGATATTGTAGGCTTAAATGTAGATAGTAATTCAGAATTTCCCATAGATTTAACGCTTGGGTACAAATTTGTACTCTAAGTTAATTGGTTTGAATAACCACAGGTAAGGTAAATCTTGTTTTTACAGGAATACCGCGTTTATAGGCAGGAGCAATGGGCTTGAGCGAATCTATACTTTGCACAATCCATTTTTCTAAACCGGGAAATTCTTTTCTCAGCAAAGTATCCATTTTAATTTCCAAAATATGTAGCTGTCCGTCGCTGCTTATTTCAAAATTTACTTTTACGGTGTCGGAAACTTCGCGTACGGCAATAATATTTTCGTGACTGATAGATTTATAAAGGTGACTGCTAATTGTATTGATAAAACAGTTTTTCTGTTCAGGTTTTTCTAATTTGTCTTCGCAGTTTGAAAATGAAGGATACCGATCTACTTCTTTCCAGTCAATAGCTTTAATTTCCTCTTTGTATATTTTTTCGGAAGTAACCTTTTCAGTTTCAAAAAACTGGCAGGAAGTTGCCAGTAGCAGAAGAAAAACAAAAAACAGTCGCTGTGTCATTTCAGAAAAAATTCAACTTGAAAAGTACAAATTTACTGAAAGTTAATTCTTTGGAAAGATAAGTTACTATTTATTAAAAAAAGACTCCAAAGGTTTCTTGAGAAGAGAAGCTCTTTTAACCTCGATTTAAAAAAAAATGAACTGAGAAGAAAGTAAAAAAGACCTCACAGGTTTTAAAAACCTGTAAGGTCTTAAGATAAAGTTTTATTCCACAACGTCAAAAACAATGGGCAGGGAGTATATCACGCCCACTTTTTTACCTTTTTGCTCACCGGGTTGCATTTGTGGTAACAATTTTACGACACGAACGGCCTCTACTTCAAGTTCTGGTTTTGGGGCTCGTGCCTTAACATCAACTATTTGCCCAGATTTGTCAATTTTAAATTGAACAAGAATCCTTTGTCTGCCTGTAAGTCCTAAATCACTCCCAAGTTTAGTGTTGAAATTTTCTCCAACAAAGGCACTTATCCGTTCTGTGAAACATTTTTTTAATGCTTCATTATTACCTTCACAACCGGGATAGGTTGGCACTTTCTCCATTTCGGAAAAGGAAAATGATTTGTCAGAATCATCTGCAGTTTCATTTAAATATTCCTGAACAGATGTATAAACTTTATCGCCCGGTTGCGCAGGGGTTGTTAGCAGTTTTAGTGCTTTTTCCTCTTCGGGAGTCATATCGCCCTTTTTCATAATAGCTTCGGCCAGTTCGTTGATTTTGTTCATCACTTCGGAGTCTGATTGTTGCACGGTTAGAGTTTCCTCCGCCTTTGGTTCGTTGCTGCAGGAAGCGTAAAACAGCATACTGCAAATTACTGGCAACAACAATAAATACTTGAGTTGCGCGATTTTTTTCGATTTTGATTTTTGTAACATACTAATTCGTTTTTTGATTAATGATTGATTGAAAAATGTATTGATGAATGAAATTTTCTCGGTTTGGAAAACTTCCGATAATAGGTTTTGATAATAAGAAGCTTTACTTTCTTGAGCGGTAATCTTGGCATCTGCAATATATTCATGTAGGGTTGCCAATTGGTTTTGGAAGAGATATACCATCGGGTTAAACCAAAATACGATTTTAAGAAATTCAAAAAAAAGCAGGTCTAGCGAATGTTTGTCATTTAGATGAATTTTTTCATGAGCAATAATTTTTAATCTGTTTGCTTCAGAAATATTTTCACCTAAATATATAGTGTTTAAAAACGAAAATGCAGTATTGGTATTCGGTAGTATTTTGAGTTTAGTTCCGTCGTTATTTTTTATAGTAACTACCGATTTTAAGGTTGCTATTTTAATGTATTTATAAAGAAAAAACAGGGCACTAACCGTTATTCCCAAGAAATAAATATCTAAAAAACCGGGAATCCAAGTTCCTGTATTAGTTGATATTGTTTCGAATGTGTTGGCGCCAATAACAACAGCTGGCAATTGTTGCACAAATTCCTGAGGCACGGTTTGCTGAAGAAAATCTAAACTTATAAATGGTAAAATGCAGCCCAAAATTGGAGTGACTAACAGATAGATTCTGTTTAAACCAAAAAAGGTTTCTTTTTTTAGAAAGAGGTTGTACACTGCCAAAAACAGGCATTGAAAAACGAATATTTGTAGGAGTAAGTGTATCATTTTCCAGTTTTTTCAGAATTAATTTCTTTCATTATAGCTTCCATTTCCTGAATACTTATATCGTTCTTCTTCATAAAAAAGGAAACCATGCTTTTAAAAGAGCCTTGAAAATAGCCCTCCATTAACTTATTTAAGGATTGATTGCTGTATTCGGTTTTTTTCACCTTTGGGAAATAAACATGGCCCCGCCCTTCCTTTCTGTAATCCACAAAATTTTTGCTTTCCAGAATACGTACAATGGTAGAAACGGTGTTATAAGCAGGTTTTGGCTCTGGCAGTTGCTCTATAATTGATGCTACATTAGCTTCTTCCAAATCCCAAAGGATCTGCATAATATCTTCTTCGGCTTTTGTTAATTGTTTCATGATTTATAGATATGACACTTTAGATATTAAATGTGAGATAACAAATATAACTAATTATTTAGTTTAAACTAATTTTATAGTTGTTAAATTTTTATATAAAATAAAAAAGCCTCATATATTGTAATTTATGAGGCCTCTTAGCTTTCTTTGTATAGAGAATAATTAGTTACATCCAGACTACTTTTTCTTGAATAGAATTTTTTCGTGTTCCTTCGGGCAGAGGCTCGTCGTATTTGCCTAAATAGAACAATCCCAAGCACTGTTCTCCCTCCTCCAATTGAATAAACTTGTCCATATATTTTAAAATACCTGGAGTAGACCAATACGCTCCTATTCCCAAGTCGTGAGCGGTAAGCCACATATTTTGCACAGCCATGGCGGTCGCGGCAATTTCTTCCCATTCTGGCAGGCTTTCTTTCGGGTCGCGCTGCATACAAATTACCATTACACAGCCTGCCTTTACAGGGTTGTCCATAAGCTTATTATATGTAAATTCGGAGAATTTTTCGGTGGTTTGTTTATAGGTTTCGGCCATAAATTTACCCAGACCAACTTGTGAAACACCGTGAAAAACCCTAAATCGCCATGGTTCGGTACGCTTATGGGTAGGCGCCCAATTTGCGGCTTCGAGTATATTTAATACATCTTCCTTTGCAATGGGTTGTTTGTTGTATTGGGCTGGAAAAACCGCGCGGCGGCTTTTTATACTATTTAAAATCATTTCTATCAATTAGGGCCGTGAAGATAGCAAATGCGGGTATTAAAACAAACAATTTGAGTGTAATGTGTGTTTTTAAACAATACTCCCGTTTGTAATTAATTTCGCGGTTTCTTTTTAGCAATCGCCTTAGCACCTACTCTAGACATTGCACATCTAAACCCTATATAGTCTGTAGCCAAATATTGTGGCATAAAGCGCCTTTGAGCGGGATCTAACCAATATTCACGATCGCGCCAAGAACCTCCTTTAAATACGCGCACTTCATTATTTATAAGAGTGGTTCTATGGGAACTTTTATCGTATTGCCTATGTACTTTTCCAGCACTATCTATCCTTGCGGTGTGTACCGGCGCATTATACATTGGACGAGCTTCTTGGGAATCTTTATTTCCATATCTTCTTGAGCTTAAATCGCCATCGATATAATTTCGGTTGTCGCTGGTAGAAAAGTTTGTTCTAAGATACGTTTCGTTTTCATCTACTGGTATTTGAACCAACTCACCCGGAAGTTGTCTGGGAATTAGCTTTCCAGTTTGTAAAGTGTCATAAATAATAGTGTTTGGCGTTACAACATTAAAACTACCATCTGGATTTCTTGAATCTTTGGTATATATATTTCCGCGGTGGTAGTTAAAGTCGTTATACTCATCGGCAATTAAGGGTCGATAAACATCTGCAACCCATTCGGCAACATTTCCAGCCATATCGTAAATACCCAAATCGTTTGGAGGATAGCTTTTTACTTGAGCCGTAATATCGGCATTGTCATCGCTCCAGCCAGCAATGCCACCATAATCGCCTTTAGAATTTTTAAAATTAGCCAATTGATCGCCTCTCATTTGACGCTTGCCCGATCTAGTATATTGTCCGTCCCAAGGATATTTTTTTCGTCCCTTGTGTGTATTGTATTCCCTGATACTTGTAAGTCCCAAGGCCGCGTACTCCCACTCCGCTTCTGTTGGTAGTCGGTACGCTGGAAGAAATGCACCATCTTTTTGTTGTAAATACAAGCTTATATTTTTGGCACCTATAGCAGTACTGTCATTTCTGTATTTTAGCAATTTACTGGCTCGTTTCCCACCACTTAAAATAGAGTCGCTACCGCCATACGTTAAGGTGGGTGCCTGAAGGTAAGTATGGGTAGAAAATAGTTTATCGCCAGTTACGTTATACCGTGCATTACGTGCTGTAAAATTCATTTCTTCCAGAATTTTTTCATTCACTCTATCTGTGCGCCATTCACAAAAATTTACAGCTTGAACCCAGCTAACCCCTACTACAGGATATTCAGAAAACGCTGGATGACGTAAATAGTTTTTAACCATGGATTCGTTGAAGCCAAGTGGATTGCGCCAAACCAAAGTATCTGGAATAGCGCTGGTGAGAATGTATTTATAATTGTCTATCTCTGGTGGAAAAACACGTTTTAACCAATCCAAATATTCTAAATACATAATATTGGTAACCTCAGACTCATCTATATAAAAAGACATTACATGTTGCTGAGTAGGGGTATTATCCCATTCGCCTAGCGGATTGTCTTGAACGCGGCCCATTGTATAAGTTCCGCCCTCAACAAAAACCAAACCTGGTCCTGTTTCTTGCTCCTTGGTAGTTTTATTGTAATTACTAGCCGACCCACCCGTGCGACCAATCATTTTCCATCCTGTGGCTCGTGAACTGTTTTTATAATCGCGTTTGTTGGAACAGGAAACAGAGAGAATTATACAAAAGACAAGTAGGATTCGGGGCATTTAAAGTTTGATTTAGGAATTTCAAAAATAAAATTAAAATCATGGCTTTCAAATTTTTTAACGCAATAATATAAATGTAACGTTAACATAGGCCGAAAAATAGAGAGACCGCTAAACATCTTAAAATAAAATATTTATCATTGAATTAGTGATTAAATGCAGTAACATTATTTTTAGATAAACTATAAGAATTCGGTTAAAGCGAATAAAATTTCGGATAAAGTGCATAAAAAATTCTTAAAATTGATTTTTTAATTTATATTTGAAATTCATTTATATCATTTTAACTATGAAAAACTACGTGCTATCATTTTCATCCAATAAGGTAATCGCGGTTACGGCAATTGTTATTACGTTTTTTTTCTTTGGAAATAGTTCAATGTTAGCACAACAAGCTACTACTACAATAAACCTTGTACTGGCTGATGTACTCTCAATTGAACCCGGTAGTGTTGCCGATGGTGGCACTGTTGATTTTCTATATGAAAATGTAAATGATTACAATTCAGAAAAGACCGCTACGATAAACAACAGCTTAATTATTACATTTTCAAAACCTTTCGATTTAAAAGTAAAAGCAAACGGCGCTACTTTTGAAAATGGATCGCACCATATTCCGGTAGATGTACTAACTATTCGAAAGAATGAGAGTTCTCAATTAACCGGTTCTTCTGCTCCCGTAGTTTTATCTACCCAGGACCAAGTTTTAATTTCTGGTGCAGACCAAGGGAGCAAACTTAATTTAGATTTAGATTATATTATTCCACAAGCCAGATCTACCTCTTCAGATATACTTGGAAAACCAGCTGGCATTTATTCCCAAAAGGTTACCTACACCTTAACCGCCATTTAATTATATTGCATTTTTTTTAGTTATACCCTTCATATATAACGCAAGTTATTCCACAAGTCATTTTATTAGATAGGCTGAAGTTCGCACTATTACTGCGCGCCCGCCATATTTTTAGGATTTTTTATAGTCTGATATTACCTCTGTAGTTATTTTACTACACACAGTTACAATTTCTACTACAGACCAAACTTGAAACGCACTCTATATTTGCAGTGTCAAAAACAAGTAACTGACAGTATAAAAAACAATATCAAACCCTAAACCCTATAAAAATGAAAAACCTAGTAATTATTTCAACTTTAGCTCTTGGAGCTTTCTTTTTCGGAACCAACAACGCAGCAGCTCAAAACAATACCGCAACTACTACAGTGAACATTACCCTGGCAGATGTTATCTCAATCGATGCCGGCAGTATTGCCATTGGCGGAGAAGTTGCTTTCAACTACGTTACAGCAGCAGACTATAACACAGATACTACTATAAACGTTCCAAATAGTTTGAAAGTTACTTCTACAAAAAACTTTGATATTAAAGTAAAAGCTGACGGTGCTAACTTTACAAATGGAACAAACAACATTCCTGTGAATGTACTAACCATTAAGCCAGTTGCTGGCGGTACTACAACTATGACCGGAACACCGGCAAACATTGTCTTGACCACCTCGGACCAAACATTGATCAGCAACGCGACATTGGGAAGCGCAGTGGTTTTAGAGCTAGATTATTTAATTCCTGCTGCTAGATCTTCTTCTACGGACATTTTAGGAAAACCGGCAGGAACCTATACGCAAACAGTAACTTATACTGCTACTGCACTATAATACGAATAGTATTCTGAATAAAATTTAGGGATCTCCTTGGATGCAGTTGCTGTAGCCTTGGGGATCCTTTTCAAATTTATAAAATACTTAAATCTTCTCTTGTAGTTAATTAACTACACACACTTACAACTTCTACTACAAACTAAACTTGCAATGCATTCTATATTTGTAGTGTCAAAAACAAAGTAAAAGACATTTTTAAAAAATAATAACAACCCCTAAATTTAATAAAATGAAAAACCTACTAATTATTTCTACACTAGCTCTTGGAGCATTTTTCTTCGGAACTAACAACGCAGCAGCTCAAAACAATACTGCTACTACTACAGTAAACATTATCTTAGCAGATGTAATCTCAATCGACGCCGGCAGTGTTGCCATTGGCGGAGAAGTTGCTTTCAACTACGTTACAGCAGCAGACTATAACACAGATACTACTGTAAACGTTCCAAATAGTTTGAAAGTTACTTCTACAAAAAACTTTGATATTAAAGTAAAAGCTGACGGTGCTAACTTTACAGATGGAACAAACAACATTCCTGTGGATGTACTAACCATTAAGCCAGTTGCTGGCGGTACTACAACTATGACCGGAACACCGGCAAACATTGTCTTGACCACCT
This sequence comes from Aequorivita marisscotiae, assembly GCF_029814825.1. Classification (NCBI taxonomy): domain Bacteria; kingdom Pseudomonadati; phylum Bacteroidota; class Flavobacteriia; order Flavobacteriales; family Flavobacteriaceae; genus Aequorivita; species Aequorivita marisscotiae. The sequence goes on from NZ_CP122379.1 coordinate 662,670, forward strand.
CGGACCAAACATTGATCAGCAACGCGACATTGGGAAGCGCAGTGGTTTTAGAGCTAGATTATTTAATTCCTGCTGCTAGATCTTCTTCTACGGACATTTTAGGAAAACCGGCAGGAACCTATACGCAAACAGTAACTTATACTGCTACTGCACTATAAATCTGGTTTTAACGCCTAAAGATTCCCTAAGTTACTTTTTTAACGTAATTTTGGGAATCTTTTCTCATTTTAAAACCTTACAACGTATTATGCGCACCTACTGGCATTATTCTCTTATTTTATTCTTTTGTACTTCCTTCGGCCAATCAATTTTTGCACAAGGAATTTCTATGTCGCCCACGCGACTTTTCTTTACTGGCAATCCCGGCGAAACAATAAGTCAACCTGTAATTTTAAACAACAGTTCAGAAACAGATTATGTGTTTAACATAAACACAAAAGACTGGAAAAGAGAGGAAGATGGCAACAAAGTGTACTTTGAACCTGGTACCTTAGAAAATTCTAACGCTACTTGGATCTCCACCACTGAGTCATCCGTAAACCTTCCAGCTAAAAGTACCAAGGAAATTATAGTTACCATGAAAATTCCTGTGGACGCCTCAGCTTCGGCCGTAACAAACAGTATGTTGTTTTTTACGCAGATTGGCAAACAAAAAGACAAAGCAGAGCAACAAAAAGGAATAGGGATTATAGCCTTGTTTGAATTTGGTTTGCACGTTTATTGCACCCCACCAAACAATAATACCTTGAGTTTGGAGATTATGAGTATTGAGGATATCTCTGATGAAAATACTACTTCACGAAAAGTTGCAATTGGTATTGAAAACGACGGCAATGTAATAAACGACGCCTCTGTAGAATTAGAACTTACAAATACTTCAACTGGCGAGGAACTTAAACTGAACCCAATCAATATTTCTATGCTTCCCGGCACCAAACAAGTTGTAAAATTTAATTTACCCGAAGGATTAACAGGAACTTATCTGGGAGTTACCATTATAAAAATGGCAGGAACCAACGATTTACGAGTCGGTGAAAAAACCTTCGAGTTTTAAAAACTGAAATTGATATCCCCAAACTGCATACCGCTTCTTATTCTAAAAAATACAACTTCAATTTTTGTGTTTTTCGGGATCTTTAATGCATATACCCAAGAAGTAAATAAACTAGATTTTTATTTTGAAAAAGATTCGCTGTCAGTAAAGCAGGGGCAAAGTTTTATCAATTTTATAGTTCTCAAAAACAATAGCGATAGTGAAATTACTCTGGAAAATCTGAAGCCACAGGAAACATATCCCGGATTACTTCTTTCACCTCAATCAACATATAAGCTTTTAAAAGGGGAAGAAAAAAGATTGCCAATCAAGTTTATAGTAAATACCGATTTTATGAAAATGAAGTCGGAAGAAATATCCTATCAACTCTCCTACTTGATTGAAGGAAAAAAAGAAAACTTAGAAGCTTCGTTTTTTATTGATAGAAATGAAGAAAGGCAGATTGCGTTATATTCCTTTACGCGCGAAAACTATATTGATCCTTCCCAGACTGAATCTACACTTTCTTTGTTTGTTGAAAACAGGGGTTTTTCTCAGCGTTCCATCAAACTTACTTTTCAAGGGGTGCCAGATGGTTTGGAGATTAAGCCTAGAGAAATTATTCTAGCTTTGGAAGGGCAGGAAAAAAGATTAGTGGAATTTAAGGTGTCCTTAAAGCATCAAGGATCTTTTTATCCCGATTACAATATTAATGTAAGAGCAACCGATTTAATAGACAATGAAAATGTTGGGAACACCTATTTAAAATTAATAATCCTTTCTAACAACCGGCAGCTAATGCGCGGGCCGGGCGCTGAGATGGGCAAAAATTTTGTAGAAGTTGGTTATAACGGACAAAGCAGCGGCTTTAACTATCTGCAAGTAAAGGGAAATTCAACATTTTTATTAGGAAAAGATACGCAGGCAACCTTTAATCTGGCTACCGATTATTACTTGACCGAAAACCAATACAACTTTTACGATACTTGGCTTGAAGTTGAAAAAAACAACACCGTATTCCGTCTTGGAAATATTTACGCAAACGAATACGACTATTCCGTTTCGGGAAGAGGAGGATTAGTAAACACAAAGTTTGGCGAATATGAAGCCGTAGAGGTTTTCGCATTAGACAATAGCTACAACCTTTATGGCACCTATTTCCCAGAGAGCGAAGGCTCTAAATTAGCAGGTGCAAAATACAGCTTCGGAGACTCTAAAGACTTTAACGGAAAGGTTTCGTATGTTTTTGACCATGATCCACGTTCAGAAACAGATTCGCAGGTTGCAAGTTTTGTTTCTTCATTTGCATTAAATCCAGCTCATAATTTTAGAGTTGAAACAGGACTAAGTCACGAAAAAGGAAGAATAAACCACGATGAAAATGTAGGTTTAAGTGCAGGATTGAATTACCAAACAAAATTTGGAAAATGGGAGTTCCAATCGTTAAACGATATTGCCAGTAAAAGCTATGCAGGGTTAAACCGTGGTTCACTCAATTTTAATCAGAATATTGGGTTTAAAGTTTCTCAATTTGCACGCCTGTTTCTGCAATACCAAAATTCGCAAGTGCAGCCTGAATATTTAAGTTATCAAGAAGTGGTTAATGTTGATGAGACGAGGTATTATCCATATTATTTCTATAGTACACAATCTTTAAAGACTGGCACACAGTTTTCGTTCTCCAACTGGAATTTTTCATTTTCACCACAAATTGAGAAACAAAAAAGCACAAATACTTCCTTTGCACACGAACTACTATCCTATCGTTTTCGCACAAGCATAGGCACTTCTTTCAGTGGGCACAGCTTCGATCTTTCGGCAGAATATTCGTATTCAAGTCCTTCCAATAACAGTTGGTTTCACAGTTTAAAAACCAATCTTTCGTATAGATATGGCGGTTTTTCACTAAATGGTTCTGCGCAGTACAATCCGAATACCATTATGGAGTTGAATAACTACAATTTGGAAAACAAGAATTTTCTCAATTACAGTGCGTTTGCTTCCTATAATTTTAATACTATAAACAATACATTCACAGGTGCAATTGCAGCAGGAATTAATTTTTCCGAACTTTACAGCAATACCAACAAAACGCTGAATGGAAATTTAGAGTATAAATTCTCCCGAAGCTGGTCTGCCACCGGGTATGGCAATTACAGCCAATATAACTCAACAATGAATTTGGGGTATAAAGGAAGCAATTACCAAATTAGAGTAGGGATTAAAAAATACTTTATAAAAGCTACTGCTGTAGGCAATCACAAGCTTAGTTTACAATTATTTCACGATAAAAATTTTAACGGTGTTTTTGATTCTGATGAAATTGCACTAGCCCACGAAACCATTAAGTTAGACGATTTTATTGCCATTACAGACAAGAACGGGAAAGTTAGTTTTTCCAATGTGCCCAAGGGGAGCTACACCTTAAAAATTAACGAAACTGCTGGCCTTCGAATGGTAACGGACCCAAATATAATAGTGGACAGAAACAAAACACTTAAAATTAGTTTGGTGAAAAAGAATAAAGTAATCGGCAAGTTAGTAGAGAAAAAACAAGCTTACGATAAACTGAACACCTCTGTACGTGGAGTAGTTGTATATGCAAAAGACCGTAAAGGCATTGTTATTAGCACCGTGGTTGATCAAAACGATACCTTTGAATTATTTCTTGGCAATGGCGCTTACGATATTTATATTGAGAACAATAAATACGAATATACAAATGCTTCGCAAAAAGTTATTTTGGAAAATGAAATTCATCCTAAAACCCTAACTTTTGAATTCAAAAAGAAGAATACGGAAATTAAGGTGAAGAAATTTTAAGACGAGAAAAATATGAAAACATATAACTGGATTGTTTTGGGGGTTTTGTTACTAATAGGTAGTACGGCCATTGTACACGCCCAGAATGTCAACATCGTTGTGCCAGCACAGAATATTTTTAACGGCACTGAATTTCTTACTGTTCAAACTGTTATGAATGCCACAAACGGAAAAAAATGGGATAAACATAACGACCCGGCTATGTGGGCCACTAGCAGTCAATATTTTTCTCACACGTCCCACTCGGGAGTTTTATTACCAAATTCTGTACTTCATTGGCAATTTAATAGCATTGGCGGCGAAGATGCGCCACTTCAAAATAAAGATGGATTACCTGGTTTCCAAACTTTCACCATGAGCCCACAAGCTTGGTACTACCCACACCCCTCGGGCAGATATAATCCGGGAAATATAACGTTCAAATTTAAAATGCCTGCATCAGTCTTTTTAAATAACACTTTTGTCGCAGGAAATTATACCTTGGCTGTTACGCAAAATTATGATGGTGATTTTACCCCAGTTTCCTTCAACGTAATAATTTCCGTACCAAAAGCCATTTGGTGGCTTACTGCTAATAATTCTGTTTATAGACAAATAAACTCGCTAAATCAATATAGGTCTGGCGGTACACAAGTGCAAGCGAGTTTGGGCGATTTTGTAATAGGAAACACAGTAGACTTTAAGTTGTTTGGAAAAAGCGCTTCTTCCACCATCCAGTTTACGTCTTCAAAAGGAGTTGAGGGTACGCGCAATATAGCAATTGTTAACCTTGGCGGAGACAATCTGAAAATTAATACGTTGCCACTTTCCAATAGCTGGAAAGATTTTACTGCTTCAGATAATTTTAATGTTGAAAGCGATAATAGAAATAGTTTTCAACTAAAAGCCTCTGTTTCAAAAGAAGACTTGAAAACGCATTTTTATGAAGCAGGGACGTATAAGTTTCAGATAAATTTGAATGCAAATAGCACAGACAATTCCACCGCTTCACCGCAGAATATAGATTTCACAATAAATGTTGTTCCTCTTTCAGAAATAACAATTCCTACTTCGGGCAATGCGGTTAATTTTGAATTCAATACCATAGCGCAATACCAAGACGGGCAAACCAAGACAATTGCCAATCAATTAATGATTTCAAACAATGAAACCTACGAGCTTAACGTTAAAACAGATGCGCCTTTCTTTAGGAAGTCTGGCGTGCAATCTGACGTGCCTTCAAGCATTTTACAAGTGGGCATTGAGGGAGGTTCATCAAATGTGGCTCTGTCTACTACCTCTCAAAAAATAATTAATAACGGCACCCCCGTTCTCGATGAAAGTTTGAATATAAAATATACCATTTCAGCCAGTGCTGCCCAATCATTGGTAGCAAAAGAAAAAAACACCTACTCAATAAATGTTATTTACAGTTTTATCGCCCTTTAAGGGTATTTATTCGCCCCATCTAATAATAAAAAAAAATGAAAATAGTAAGCCCAAAAACCGCCCCAGTTCAAGATCAATCAATAACGAAGCTAAATGCGCTAAACAAGCGCTATGCCGATGTTTTTGATTATTTACTTTTTTCGGTTTCAGAAATAATTGATATGCCTTTATGCACCATCACTATCTTTGACGAAGAGGAAGCATTTGTTATTGCCACAACCGATAATTCCATCGAAAAAATAGGCCCATTTAGCGCCGCAATAAAAGCCAATTTAAAAAAGAAAAACAAAGATATAAAACTGGCACCTCATACCGTAACTAATTTTGAGGTGAAGTTTTACGAATCATTCCCCATTATAGACTCCAACGATTCCGTTATCGGAAGCTTAAATATCTTTGATAACAAAGAAAGAGTTTTAACTCATTCTGAGAATAACTTTCTCGAAAAATCGGTTCAGCAAATAAACAGATGGGTAACGAGTAAAGAAAATGAGCAGCGCTTAAGAAAGCACGACAATCTATTTCAGCTCTCAAATGATTTAATTGGAATTGCCTCTTTTGAAGGCAGCTTTGTAAAAATAAATCCTGCATTTTCCAAAACTTTGGGATGGACAAATGAAAAATTTATGGAATCTCCTTTTAGTGATTTTATTCACGAGGACGACAAGGAAGAAACTACTATTGCGATGCAGAATCTAGCTTTGGGTAAATCTGTTGTCAATTTCACCAATCGTTATAAAACAAAGGAAGGCGAAAATAAGTGGATAGAATGGACAAGTACTCCAGATTTGGAGGCAAAACTTGTATTTACCATTGGGCGCGATGTTACCGAATTTGTTCAACGAGAGCAGTTGCTTAAAAAAAGTGAACAAAAATATCACAAGCTATTTGATAATATACAAGGTATTTTAAGCATACACGATTTAGACGGTAACTTTATAGATGTAAACGACGCAGGTTTGGCAGCAACTGGATATTCCAGAAAGGTGATGCAAAAATCTACAATTTTTCATTTAAGAGATGCCCAATACCACGATGAAATTAAAGAGTATTTAAAAGCAATTAAAAAGTACGGAAAAGCTTCGGGCGAAATGTCTATTGTAAAAAAATCGGGCGAAAACGCCATCTGGTATTTTATAAGCACGCTCGATGAAGATGAAGCGGGTAACAAACAAGTTTTAACCAATGTTATAGATATTACCGAGCGAAAAAAATTAAACAACGAGTTAAAAAAAGCCAAAGAAGAAGCCGAAGAAGCTTTTAAAGCTAAGTCGGAATTTGTGGCAAACATGAGTCACGAAATCCGTACGCCTTTAAACGGAATTATTGGTTTTACAGAACTTGCATTAGCCACAAAACTAGATGAAACCCAAAAACAATATTTAGAAATCATCAATCAATCGGGTGTTTCATTATACAGTATAATTAACGATATTTTGGACTTTTCCAAAATGGAAAGCAACAATATGAAGTTGGCTATTGACAGAATTGAAGTGGAAGAAATAGTTTCAGAAGCCTTCAATATTGTTTCCTACGGTATAAATACCAAAGGGTTAGAGATGCTTTTAGATATAGACCATAACATACCGCACTATATTTGGGCAGACGCCATGCGTTTAAAACAAATATTAGTAAACCTTTTAGGCAACGCTCTAAAATTTACCGAGAAAGGGGAAATTAAACTGTACGTTACTATTTTAGAGAACTATGGCGAGGGCAAAATGCGACTGCGTTTTGGGGTAAGCGATACCGGGATTGGTATTCATAAGGACAAGCAGCAGGAAATTTTTAATCCATTCTCACAAGAAGACGGCAGCATAACCAAACGATTTGGCGGCACCGGATTGGGATTGTCTATTTCAAATAAACTATTGGCATTGGCAAATAGCAAGCTACAACTAGAGAGCGAACAAGGAAAAGGCAGTAACTTTTATTTCGATCTTGATTTTAGAGTAGAAGACGAAGAATTAGAAAATGGTCTTCATGATATAAAAAGTGTGCTTATTGTAGATGATAATGAAAACAACCGAAAAATCCTAAAGCGGATGTTGGAAATAAAAAACATTCAAGTAAAGGAGGCCGAAAGCGGTTTAAAAGCATTATTGGTAATGCTAGAGAATCCCGAATTTGATGTAATAATCATGGATTATCATATGCCTATAATGGACGGAATTGAAACCATCCAAAAAATTAAAGGATTAAAACCTTCGGCCCAAGAACTTCCTTTTATCGTGCTTTACAGCTCTTCTGACGACGACAAATTGCAAGCGGCTTGCGACGAGCTGGAAGTTTCGAGCAGGTTGGTTAAACCCATCCGTATGAAACAGATGTACCAAACACTTTCCAGAATTAAAAATAACGAAGCTGCCAAAGCCCCTGTTATAGAAGAAAAGCCCACGCAACCCACCATTTGCGATTTAAAAATTTTAGTAGCGGAAGATAATGATGTAAATATGCACCTAACGCGGCTATACTTAAAAAGCATTGTGCCCAATGCGATTATTGTTGAAGCTACAAATGGAGCAGAAGCCGTTGAAAAATACAAAAAGGAGTTTCCAGATTTCGTGCTTATGGATGTACAAATGCCAAAGATGAATGGCTTAGAGGCCGCCCGAAAAATCAGGGCCGCGGAAGTTCAAATGGAAGTTCCTATAATTGCCCTTACCGCAGGCAGTCTTCCTGGAGAAAAAGAAAAATGCCTTAATGCGGGAATGACCGATTTTTTAACAAAACCTCTTTTAAAACAAAGCCTGAGCCACATGTTGTCTAAATGGTTGGGAGAAAAAGTAACTAATGGTGGCGGAAAGTGAAGAAAAAACTTAAATTGATAAACCACAATTTTTCCAGTCAACTTCGGAAAAAATAAATCATAAATTAAGGTTCACGAAAATTAAAATATAGAGAATGACCAAGAAAGAACTCGCTGATGAAATTGAGCGCCTAAAAACCCAAAATGAATTAAAAACAGGATGGATTTCATTGCTCACCCACGATTTTAAGCAAGCCTTTGGCAGTTTATTATGGGTTATCGAAGCCGTTGAAAGCGAAACAATAAGTAAAGACGATTTCTTTAAACTATTAGTGCAGGTACGGCAAGATGCCAAAAAAAATCTCCAAACAATAACAGATACCAGTGAATGGCTTAGAACACAAATAAATGATTTTGAGCTTAAAAAGACTGAGATTTTTGCGTTAGATTTATTTATTAAACTGAGAAAGGAATTTGAAACAAAACTTAAAAATAAGGAACTATCTTTTCAATTTAAAGGCGATGAGAGTTTAGTTTTTAATAGCGATACCTTCTTAATAACCTATATTTTATCAAAATTTACAGACAATGCCATAAAATATTCGCATAAAAAAAGTGATATTTATTTTGAGGCAATAAAATCAGACAATTCAATCGTTTTATCCCTTATAGACCACGGTACGGGCATGTCTGCCACCACCCAAGAACTGCTCTTTACATTTGAAAAACCTGTTTTTCAAGGTACTGAAAATGAAATTGGTGCAGGATTAAGTTTGCAGATTGCAAAAAATTTCGTAAACTTGGTGCATGGAAAAGTAGAGATTGAATCCGCTGAAAATGCGGGTACCAAAATTTCTATGATCCTGCCCCTAATCTAAAAATGAAATATTATGCTTTCGAACACTCGCATCTTAGTTGCGGATGATCATGGTATAGTGCGCATGGGGCTGGTGCAAATCATCAAACAGCTCCGGCCACACGCAAACTTATCAGAGGTAGAGGATTACAAATCGCTCTCGTCTCTCATCTCCCGCGAAAAATTTGATCTTGCTATTCTTGACGTAAATATGCCCAATGGCACCTTACAGCAAGCAATCGATTTTATTAAATTAAAACAGCCCGATTTAAAAATTCTCATTTTCTCCTCCCAGGATGAACATGTGTATGGGTTGCGCTAATTAAAAATGGGCGCCGATGGATTTTTAAACAAGCACTCCACTAAGGACGAAATAGACCAAGCTCTATATGCAATGCTTGAAAAAGGAAAATTTATAAGCGAAGGAATAAAAGACTCAATTGTTTCTAGCTCCTTAAATAAAGATCAACAAGCATCGCCTTTAGAAAGCCTGTCTAATAGAGAACTTGAAGTTGCGAGTAAATTGGTAGAAGGCCTCCCTTTAAAGGAGCTTTCTAACCGCCTAAATTTACATTCTTCAACTATTAGCACCTATAAAAATCGGGTATTCGAAAAACTTAAGATACAGTCCATTCCCGATCTGGTAGAGGTTTTAAAGATGTATGCCTAAAAAATAGCTAAGGCTATTTCGGGTTACCTTCTTCTTTTATAGTATAACTTCAAGTTTAATTTGAAGTAATATGTTAAGAGGCGGAACACTATTCCTATTCCTAAAAAACAAGTAAAAATGAGCTAGATTGAATATTTAGCTGATTCTTCAACTAAGTAATCTTTGCTAAATACAACCATGTTTAAAATACACAAATGGCTGCAGCGCGCTTTAAAACCGAATTTTCTAGTTGTATTCTAAAAGCTTCGCGGGCATCTGGATCTTCAATTTTAAGTAGCATTTGCGTGTTTTCCCAAACATCTTCGCGCCAGCTTGTAATAAGCCTAGATATTAGATACTCATCCATTCTGCCTAACAAACTATCTACCCATTCAAGCATTGGGTTTAGCGGTTCTAGAATTTCATCCTGTACACGATCTATTGTACTTGCAATTACATAATTTACATGTTTGTGATCTTCGTAACGTTGTCTTTGTTGCGTTTCGGAAAGCGATTCCCATTCGGGTTTTAGAAGATCGGATAGGGCCAACACCAAATCGTAATTTATATGTGCATTCACTCCAAGTATTAAACACTGCAATTGACTTACATCCTTATTACACGTAATCTTATGGGCGTGTTCCCACACTTTGGAAGTTACATCTCCGCAATCGTAACATTTTAATGAATTAAAGTAATAATCTGCAAAACGCCGAAGCAATGCATTCACCCAAACGGTATCGTGAAATTCATTGTTATTAATTGCCGACACCATATTGGCACTCATTAAATTATAACAGCTTAAAAACACATAACGCAAATCTTTGGCAGTTTTGTATTCAGCGACGTATTGATTCATTTTAGCTAAAACTTGATCTGATGTATTCATAAATTTCGAAGAAAAAAGACATTACTAAAATATAAAATTTACTTTTAATCAGGACAGTACAAAAGTAAGTGCTAAAGAAAGCACAATTGAAAAGGATCTCCAAAAAGCGGAAAGACATTAGAAACCTTCCAAAAACAAAAAAAGCCCATCCATTGGATAAGCTTCTCATCGGTCTATTTCTAAACCACAAGCCACCCTTAAGTGACTCAACACAACTTCTTGTTGCGGTCTGGACGAGACTCGAACTCGCGACCCCCTGCGTGACAGGCAGGTATTCTAACCAACTGAACTACCAGACCAAGTTTTTCAACCTTTCTTTCGAAAGATCCCAACAACAGTTGGGCAAAGTGAAAAATTGTTACCAATACATTTTGAAATTTCTCTCTTGCTGTATTAAGCGGTGGCAAATATACTACTCCATTTCATTTCCACAAACTATTTTTTTAAAAAATAATAAATATTATCCAAACTTCTGACGCTCCACAAGATACGTAGTTAATATCTTATTGAAATTTTCGTTTATATCGGTTAATACATACTTAATTCGGTATTGCGCGCAACGCAACTGCAATTCGGTAAAGTAATTTTGCACCGCTTCGGCGTATTGTTCCTTAATATTATCTGCATACAGGTTTACATATTCGCCTGTTTCAACATCTACAAAACGCTTGGGACGGTTACTAAAATTAAACGTTACTTCCTTCTTTTTATCGAAAGTGTGAAAAAGTATTACTTCGTGTTTGTTGTATTTTAAATGTTGTAGGGCTTCAAATAACTTTTCAGCCTCGGCATCGCTTTGAAACATATCGGAAAATAGAAAAACCAGCGACCGTCGTTTGAGTTTTTCTGCAATTAAATGCAGGTGCTCGTACGTTTTAGTTTGGGTCTTTTCTTGAGAAGTAAGCAGCGCTTCATTTAATTTTTGAAGTAACATTTGATGGTGCCGCTCACTGCCCTTTTCCGAAGCATAAAATTCATATTCGTCGCTGTAAACACTCAAGCCCACAGCATCGCGCTGCCGCTTCATCAAGTTCATAATTGCCGCTGAAGCCAGTACCGAAAAACCAATCTTGTTTAAGGAATTTATATTAAACTGTTTCAATTTAGGGTAATGCATAGAGCTGCTATTATCTACAATTAAATGGCAGCGCAGATTTGTTTCTTCCTCGTAACGCTTGGTATAAAGCTTATCGGTTTTGGCAAAAAGTTTCCAATCTATATGTTTGGTGCTCTCGCCATTGTTATAAATTTTGTGTTCAGCAAATTCTGCAGAAAACCCGTGAAACGGACTTTTATGAAGTCCCGAAATAAAGCCTTCCACCACTTGTTTTGCAAGCAGCTCGAGGTTTTTGAAACCTGTAATCTGGTTTATTTCTTTTTCTATATTCATTTAATGCGGGTCACAAAGTGAAGCTAAAGTGAGTAACCTCAACAACTTATAATGTTATTTTAAAATTTCATCCACAATTCCATACTCCACAGACTCTTCGGCATTCATCCAATGGTCGCGGTTAAAGTCCTTCATTACTTTTTCAAATTTTTGTCCGCAGTTTTCTGCCAAGATTCGAGCACTAATTTCTTTGGTTTTTAAAATTTCCTGAGCCGTAATTTCTATATCGCTTGCTACACCTCTAGCACCACCGCTTGGCTGATGAATCATAACGCGTGCGTGCGGCTGGATAAACCGTTTTCCCTTTTCGCCTGCCGAAAGCAAAATGCTACCCATAGAAGCTGCCAAACCAGTGCAAATGGTTGAAACGGGACTCTTTAGCTGCTTGATGGTATCGTAAATTGAAAAACCGGAAGTTACATAACCCCCCGGACTGTTTATGTAAAATGTAATTTCGTCGTGGCTCAGTGCATCTAGATACATTAACCTATCCACCACGTGGCGTGCACTTTTGTCATCTACCATTCCCCAAAGGAAAACCTTGCGTTCCTCTAATAATTTGCCATCTATTTTATCCTGTACTTTATTTGTTTTTTTCATAGTTTTCGGTCAGTCCCCTCGAGCGCAGTCCAGAGGTTTTTATTATCATATTTTCTACAAAGGAGGTCTCGACTTTGCTTCGACTGTACTCAGCATAACACGCCTTACCTGCCATTTTACTAAAATAGCAAAAGGCCTAGCAATACGCCAAGCCTTTTTGTTTTTAATTTTTCTTTTTCAAAATATTTTACAAAAGCGAATCTATTGCTTCTGCATATACATTTTTGGGAGCAACGCCAACTTGGCGGCCTACTACTTCACCATTTTGGAAAACCAAAACCGTTGGTATATTACGTACTCCATATTTAGCAGCAAACTCTTGGTTTGCATCTACATCTACTTTTCCTACTACGGCTTTACCGTCGTATTCTTTGCTTATTTCTTCAATGATGGGTCCTACCATGCGGCAAGGGCCACACCAGGCTGCCCAAAAGTCAACCAATACCGGTTTATCGCTTTTTAAAACCGTTTCTTCAAATGTTGCGTCTGTTATTTCTAATGCCATAATCTTTGTTTTTTAATGAAGTTTCAAAAATAGTTAATTTTTATGCGAAATCTTATACTCTTAATATATGTTTAGGAAATGAAGGTATTAAGGTTTTCTATAGCGTGATTTCTGTGTTGTTTCAGAAATCGTTTGGCTTAGTTTAACTTATAATGTAATTGTTCTCGTTCCAATTCGTCAAGTAATTCTTTTGAAATATTTATTTTGTGCTTTCTACTTGGCATGGTGAGTTTAATTTTTTCACCTTTTTCAATTACTACAAAAAATAATTGTTTTTCGCCTTTATGTACTTTTACCAAGTTTTTGAGAGAATTGATTTTTTCATCTTCCAATTCATTCAAAGGAATTGTAAGTGTTAGCTTTTTACCGTAAATTTCCATTACATCGTGTAATAATAAGAAGCTGTTATACTGAAGTCGCGGCTCCCCTTTTTTACCGGTATCGCGATTTGTCCAGCCTTCTTTCACAAAAACACGTCCGTAAATAAAGCTGTTCGGAACTAAGAAATGGCGCCACTTTAAGTACTCTTCTCCAAAAATTTTAAAATCGTAACTATCCTCATAATCCTCTACGGTAAAAATAGCCCAACCCTTCCCAGCTTTTGATTCACGGTGCTGCACATCGCTCACAACGCCTCCAAAACACAATTCTTTATTGATGAATTTTTCGAGATTATTAAAATCTGAAACCTTGCAATTGGTAAAGCTGCGCATTTCTATTTTAAAATCGTCCAGCGGATGGCCCGAAATATACACGCCAACCACTTCGCGTTCCTGCTTCAATTTTTTCATCGTGCCCCATTCCTCGCACGGCGGAACTTCGGGCTCGGGGATTTGCACTTCACTGGCATCGCCAAATAAGCTCACTTGTGAAGAATTTTGAGTTTCTTGATATTTTGCGGCATAGCGCAGTACTTTTTCAATAAACATTACGCCATCGCCATCATCGTGTAAATATTGTGCGCGGTGGGTATCAAAACTGTCAAAACCGCCAGCCAGAGCCAGATTCTCAAAAGCTTTTTTATTCGCGGAACGAAGATCAATCCGCTTTGCCAAATCAAAAACCGATTTGTATTTACCATCTTTTCTGTGTTCAACTATTGTGGCCACGGCACTACTGCCCACGCCTTTTATAGCGCCCATTCCAAATCGGATTGCGCCTTGATCGTTTACCGTAAACTTATGGAAAGATTCGTTCACATCCGGTCCCAAGACTGTTAGGCCCATTCGCTTACATTCGTCCATAAAAAAGGTAACCTGTTTTATATCGCTCATGTTGTTGCTCAAAACCGCCGCCATATACTCTGCTGGATAATGGGCTTTTAAATAGGCAGTTTGATATGCAATCCATGCATAGCAAGTAGAATGCGATTTGTTAAAAGCATAGCTGGCAAACGCCTCCCAATCTTTCCAGATTTTTTCAAGTTTTTCTGGATCGTGACCTTTTTGCGCTGCTTGGGCAATAAATTGCGGCTTCATTTTATCGAGTACCGCTTTCTGTTTTTTACCCATGGCCTTTCGCAAAACATCGGCTTCACCTTTGGTAAAATCTGCCAATTTCTGCGATAAAAGCATCACCTGCTCTTGGTAAACCGTAATACCGTACGTTTCCTTTAAGTATTCTTCCATTGCAGGAAGATCATATTCAATTTCTTCTTCGCCGTGCTTTCTTTTTACGAAACTAGGTATATATTCCATCGGGCCTGGACGGTACAACGCGTTCATTGCAATTAAATCGGCAAATACCGTAGGCTTCAATTCCTTCATATATTTCTGCATTCCTGCCGATTCATATTGAAAAATACCTACCGTATCCCCTCTCTGAAAAAGCTGATAGGTTTTTTCGTCATCCAATGGAAAAAAGTCCGGATCAAGTTCTATATTGTGTTTGTGCTTTACAAGTTTAACCGTATCCTTAATAAGAGTCAAGGTTTTTAACCCGAGGAAATCCATTTTTAAAAGCCCTGCACTTTCCACCACCGAGTTATCGAATTGGGTAACGTACAAGTCTGAATCTTTTGCTGTGGCAACGGGTACGAAATCTGTAATATCGCTAGGGGTAATAATTACACCGCAAGCGTGAATACCCGTATTCCGAACGGAGCCTTCCAGTATTTTTGCTTGATTTATAGTTTGCGCTTCCAAATCGGTTCCTTCTGCAAGATTTAAAAGCTCTTGCACTTTCGGCAGCTCATCGCTTCGGAAACGGCTCCGTAAATCTGCAGGACTCAAACCGAAAATTTTGTTCAGCTTGGTCATATTGGGAACAAGCTTCGAAATTCTATCGGCTTCATTTAATGGCAAGTCCAAAACCCGCGCCGTATCGCGAATGGAAGATTTTGCAGCCATGGTTCCGTAGGTAATAATTTGCGCTACTTGGTTGCTGCCGTATTTATTAATTACGTAATCCATTACTCTGCTTCGGCCCTCGTCATCAAAATCGATATCGATATCGGGCATACTCACACGATCTGGATTTAGGAAACGCTCAAAAAGCAAATCATACTTTATGGGGCAGATATTGGTAATTCCCAAACAATACGCCACTGCACTTCCCGCAGCTGAACCACGCCCAGGACCCACGGAAACGTCCATTTTTCGGGCTTCAGCAATAAAATCCTGTACAATTAAAAAGTAACCCGGATAACCAGTATTAGCGATTACTTCTAGCTCAAAATCGAGACGTTGTTTTATTTCCTTTACTCGTTCCGAGGCACCTTCGGGAATTTCAGAATCGGTTAATGCTTCATAAGAAACTTCTATTAATTCCGGATAGCGCTTTTTAGCACCTTCATACGTTAAGTGTCGTAAAAATGCGTTCTCTCCACGTTTGCCCCCATCAATATCCTCAGGGTTTAAAAATTCCTTTGGAATTCCGAAATTGGGAAGCAAAACATCGCGATGCAAGCTGAAGGGTTCTATTTTTGAAACTACCTCTTCAATATTCAAAATTGCTTCAGGAAGATCCTTAAATAGAGTCTTCATCTGGTCTTGCGACTTAAAATAATACTCCTGATTTGGTAAACCATAGCGGTAGCCACGGCCGCGACCAATCGGAGTTGCTTGTTTTTCACCGTCCTTTACACAGAGCAGAATGTCATGGGCATTGGCATCTTCCTTTTTAATATAATAGGTATTGTTGCAGGCAACCAATTTTACGTTGTTGCGCTTTGCCATCTCGACCAATACGCCATTTACGCGCTTTTCGTCTTCTTGATTGTGGCGCATAATTTCTACATATAAATCGGCGCCAAACTGTTCTTTCCACCAAAGCAATGCTTCTTCCGCTTGGTTTTCACCAATATTGAGGATTTTTCCCGGCACTTCGCCATAGAGACTTCCGGTTAGAACAATTAGGTCTTCTTTGTATTTTTCAACTATAGATTTATCAATTCGCGGTACATAGTAAAATCCGTCTGTGTAAGCAATAGAAGCCATTTTGGCCAAATTGTGATAGCCATTTTTATTTTTCGCCAAAAACACAATTTGGTAGCCATTGTCTTTGTGGGTTTTGTTCAGATGATCTTCGCATACAAAAAACTCGCAACCCACAATTGCCTTTAGCGGTTTTGGAGGATCTTCATCGTCAGGGTCCTTTGGTAAATCTGCAAGTGTTTTATTGTAATTGGAAACGGCTTGCACAAAATGGAAGGCACCCATCATATTTCCGGAATCTGTTAACGATACGGCAGGCATGTTATCTGCTACCGCTGCGTTTACCAAATCTAACGTACTTGAAGTAGATTGAAGGATTGAAAACTGCGAATGATTGTGAAGGTGCACAAAAGGCGCGTTTTCAAGCGTTGCAATATTTTCTTTTATTTCTTCGGAAGAGATTTCCTCTGTTTCTGAAGCAGCCTGCATTTGCTTTCTGATACGTTCAGAAGCCTTTTTCAGATTTATGTGTTCCAGTCCAATAAGCTGAAAGGGTTCAGGGTTTTTTTCTGAAAAATTTTCGAAATAATCCGGTTGCACTTCAAGCTCAGCCGTTGTAAAAATCTGCCTTCGCACCAATTCTAAAAAACACCGTGTGGTTGCTTCCACATCTGCTGTGGCATTATGCGCTTCGGCAAATGGCTCGCTAAAAAGAAATTCGTGCAGTTCGGTTAACGTTGGCAATTTAAACTTACCGCCGCGACCTCCAGGAATCTGGCAAAGTTGCGCAGTTGTTTCGGTACACGTATCTAAAACAGGTAGATTGGGCAGCGGATTTTCTATTCCGAGACGGAAAAATTCTGCGCCCATTATATTTACGTCGAACCCCACATTTTGGCCGACAAGAAATTTTGTTTTTGAAAGGGCGGCCTGAAATTTTGTCGCGACTTCTTCTAAGGAAACTCCTTCGGATGTTGCCAATTCGGTAGAAATACCGTGAATTTTTTCGGCGTCGAATGGAATATTGAAACCTTCGGGCTGCACCAAATAATCCTGATGCTCAATCAAGTTGCCCATGGCATCGTGCAATTGCCATGCAATCTGAATACAGCGTGGCCAGTTATCACTATCGCTAACGGGAGCCTTAAAGCGTTTTGGAAGACCTGTTGTTTCTGTATCGAAGATTAAATACATTGGGATTGAAGCTTTTAGATTGACGATTACCGATTGTTGATTTCAGAATTTTAGGTTAAGAGCCTTGAAAACTGAACACTGAACCGAGGACGTAAAAATAGAAAAACCCTTCGCTTTTGAGAAGTTAAATTGTTAGGAGTTGTTCACAAAAAACCGTCTTTAGAAAAAATCTAAAGACGGTTTATTCTTTTTTTTCAAAAAATTAGGATACTACAGCTTCAAAATTTTTGGCACTTTGGCATGCATTCGTTATTGTGTCACGCTGCTTGGTTAAAATCTGCTTTGTGGTAGGAGGCAATGTGGTATCTGTAATAACTTCATTATACTCCTCGATTGCAGCTTTTTCACCTTTTTGTACTTCTTCTAAAATGGTTTCTTCGTTATTAGAAGAAAAGGCGGTTTCAATATCCATCCAAGTTCTGTGCATTGCACCCGTTGTGCTTCCACCCTTATCTGGGGTTTCGCCGTAGTTTTTAATTTCGGTTTTTAATTCGTGACCGAAATCGTATCGTTTTTGGGCTTGATCGTTAAAGAATTGTTTCAGCTTTGTATTTTCTACATTTTCAGCTGCTTTCTTATAACCCTTTTCGGCGTCATAATTTTTCTCTAACAGTTCGTTTAATTTGTTCGACATTTTTTCAGTAAACTTCATATTCGTTTCGTTTTAAATTATGCAGTTGTTTTTTCAACATCGTTCCTTTAAAGACAACTGCTCAACTTCATTCGGATATACCTCAATATACTACGAACAAAGGCGTTCAACGAATTATTAACCTAAGTTTAAAACAAATTAACAAGGTTTAACCTTTAGCGGGATTCTATCTGGCGAAGATTATTTAATAGCTCACATTAAACTGCCCTTCCGTAATTTCAGACATATCTGTTACAAAAGAAAAAGCGGCTTTAATGGTCTGTGCTGCCACATTGTGTTCTAAAATCTGTACAGTTCCAGAGGCCGTGGTTTCAAGCCCATTCACACCTTGATATCTTGCGGTAAATCCTGCTCTTGGCAAAGAGTATTCTCCTGGCTCCGCATCGGTTGGCACAGAAATCATCATAATGGCATTGTCTGTACTTGCAGAAGTAATTATTGCGTTATCAGAGCTACGTGATGATACGGCTACGGGGGTGAATAAAACCCCATTTACTTTTGCAGAAAATGTACCAGCATTGTTGGGATCGTCAATATTAACACCAATATACGGCACATCATACAGTACTCCTTTAGAAACAAATACGGTGTCTATTCCCGGAAGAAAGGCATTAAATTTAAACGTACCCGAAAGCGTTTTATTGGTCTCATTTAGTTCAGAAATGGTAACTACACCCTCGCTATCTTGATTTGTTGTGTACATATTACCGCCCATATCTGTATAGATAGCGTAATTTCTTGAGCCCTCTTGGAAATTAAAATTACCCTCTGCCAAACGCGAAAGATGAATTTTTATAGATTCATCGCGGCTTAATCCTAGAATTGTAACGGTACCATTTGGGTTGGCATCTGCGCTGGCTTCAGTAGAAATATACAGGGTGTTATCTACTTTTGCCTGTAAAGCAACAGTATTGGTTTTAGTATCTTCGCAGGAGATTAGTGATATAGTGGCAACTAGCAAAAAAAGTAGCTTTTTCATCGGCAAATAGAATTGTAAGTGTTTTTCTACAAATGTAAAATAAAAAACTTTAATTGATTGAATTTCAAAACTAAAAAAACACTATCTTTGCCGTCCTTAATTATAACCGGGGTCGAGAACCCCAAAAATTAATTTTAAATATGCCTGTAAAAATCAGACTACAAAGACGCGGAAAAAAAGGGAAACCTTTTTTCTGGATTATCGCGGCAGACAGCCGTAGTAAAAGAGATGGTAGATACCTAGAAAAAATAGGTTCTTACAATCCTACAACAAACCCTGCACAGATTGATCTTGATGTGGACTTAGCTGTAAAGTGGCTTCAAAATGGAGCACAACCTACAGATACCGCCCGCGCCATTCTTTCTTACAAAGGTGCTTTAATGAAAAATCACCTTGCTGGTGGTGTTCGTAAAGGTGCTTTAACAGAAGAACAAGCTGAAGCAAAATTTAATGAGTGGTCAGAAACTAAGAGAGATTCTATCGATCACAAAAAAGCAACACTTTCAGAAAGCAAAGACAAAGCGAAAGCTGAAGCACTTGCTGCTGAAAAAGCTGTAAATGAAAAGCGTGCTGCTGAAACTGCCGCCGCTGAAGCTCCAGCAGAAGAGGAAACTACTGAAGAAACAGTTGAAGCATCTGCTGAAACTGCAACTGAAGAAGCTCCAGCTGCAAAATCTGCAATTGAAGAAGCTGCAGAGGAAGCAAAAGAGGACAAGAAAGAAGCTTAAATCTAAAGGCGATGCAAAAGGAGAATTGCTTCTACTTGGGCAAAATCGTTAGAAAATATAGTTTTAAGGGAGAGCTGCTCATTAAACTTGATACAGACGAACCCGAACTCTTTACTGAAATGGAATCGGTTTTTGTGGAACAACGCAAAAACCTGATTCCATTTTTTATTGAAGAAAGTTCATTGCATAAAAGTGAGCTGCTACGCGTGCGTTTTGAAGATGTGCAAAATGAAGCCGAAGCCGATGCACTTATTGGCGCACATTTATATCTCCCTTTGGAGTTTCTTCCAAAACTTTCTGGCAACAAATTTTACTATCACGAAATAATTGGTTTTACCGCCGAAGACGAATCTTTCGGAAAAATTGGTGAAATCACCGGCGTTAACGATACCACTTCGCAAGCTTTGTTTGAAATAGATCGCGACGGAAAGCAAATTTTGATTCCGATGATAGATCATTTCATCAAAAAAGTAGATCGGGAAAACAAAACTATTCTTTTGGATGTACCGGAGGGGTTGATTGAAATGTACATTTGAGAATGAAATCCCAAATTGCAAGCACCAAATTCCAAATAACTTCGAAATTACAAATTCCAAAATCTTCAATCAGCAATCAACAATCGTTAATCGTTAATCGTTAATCGTTAATCGTTAATCTGAAAATCATTTTGAAACCTTTTCAATTTAAACAATTTACCGTGGCACAAGACCGTTGTGCGATGAAAATTGGTACAGACGGGGTGCTTCTCGGAGCATGGGTTTCAATTGAAAAAAACCCATTTTCAATTTTAGATATTGGCGCAGGCACCGGAATTATTGCACTTCAACTTGCACAACGTTCCAACGCCGAAATGATAGACGCCATTGAGGTTGAAGAAAACGCTTTTGAACAGTGCGTAGATAATTTTGAAAACTCACCGTGGGGCGATAGATTGTTTTGCTATCATGCATCTTTGGCAGAACTAGCTGAGGAAATAGAAGATAAATACGACCTCATAATTTCCAACCCGCCATTTTATTCTCCCCCTCTGCCTTCGGCATCTCCCCCGAAAGGAGAGAAAATAATTTCTACTTCTCGAGAATTGGCTCGGTTTAACGATGCGCTTCCTTTTGATGAATTGATTGAAAGTGCTTCTCTTTTACTTTCGGATGAAGGTGTTTTCGCAGTAATTATTCCGCGGAAAGAAGAAGAGCGTTTTATAAAAATTGCTTCGGAAGTAAATCTGTTTCCGAATAGAATTTGCAGAGTTCGCGGCAATGAAACTTCCGAAGAAAAAAGAAGTATGTTGGAGTTTTCTTTCGAAAAAATTTCTCCTAAAATAGAAAATCTTATCATTGAAACTTCACGCCACAATTACACTGAAGAGTACAAAAAACTAGTGGGGGATTTTTACTTGAAGATGTGATATTTTTCAATCATATTCATTGATGCCATAAAGCAACTGTTTCATTTTACTCCCATTGATCTCCACGGGCTTATAAGCGGTATTGAATTTTTCAATGGTAACCGAAATGCCTTCCTTTAAACGTGAATATTCCACAGGGGTTTTTGAGGCACATTGTTTCTCATTTTCATAACTGGAAAGCATAATCTGGAATTTTTCATAAAAGTTTACTCCCTCGTTTATAAAATTGTTGTATTCGGTGATAAACTGGAGCAGGCGGTCTACGGGAAATTCCAGATTTATCTGCAGGTTTCTTGCGGCATTCTTCCAAGGTTTTGTCCAAAGTGGCTAAATAAGTGTCAAGGTTTTTCCGTACCGCATCCCAATCATCACTTTTTCTGCAATCCTCAAGGCTCGTGGAATACTCCAATGGTTTTGTATATTCTTTAAAAAGTTCTTTGATGGCTTCGGAAATGTTCTCGTTTTTCTTTTGCAAAAAAGCGGTCTCGAAATAGATGGTGTTTAGGTCGTTGTGCATTCGCAATGTAAAATCGAGGATGCATTCCACTTCCTTCAAGCTGCTATCTTTTTCGGCTTTGGAAGTATTTGTGTTCGTGAACATGGAAACAAAGGAATATACGACAGAAGTGTATATATTGCTGTTTAACAAACTGGGCAAGTCAAAACCTGTTCGCTTATCCTGTGTGGTTTTCAGTTTGTCCTTCATTTCAACAAACTCGGGATAGTTGTTTGGGTTGCTGATGTTGTTCACATCCCTGAGCGTGGAAACGGCAGCAAAATGGTGGTCCAAGGAAAGCGTTTTTTCATAAAGCAGTTTTATAATCTGCAATCCCTTGATGTATCTAATTTTACTGATGTCCCGAAGTTCACTGTTTTTCAAAAATTCCAATTCTGTACTGAAAGCATCTTTTTGAATTAACAAATCCACTTTTTCGTCTGTGGTCTTGGCATTTTGCAGCAAACTATTTGCCTGTTGCAAATGAAGAAAAATCAGTTCCCTTTTTATGGCATACTCCCGCTGCACTGCCCTAATCTCAAAAAGCATTTCATCCACAATATTATTGGGATCTTCTTCTGGATTTATAGTGCAAAAGCCTTTATAAAAGCAGAGAAAGAATAGCATAAAGACCAATGCGCGTTTCATGGGTTTAGGGTTTACCGACCTCTGCGAGGGTCAGGGTTATTTTTACGACATTTTCTTCTATTTGCATAGGATAGCTGCCTTTTTTTAGCAACTTGTATTTTGGGACGAGCCCTAAAGCCTGCACTACCTCGCTATCGAAGATTAAATCATCTGTCTGCGTAAATGATGTAGGGAGATTGGCCTGAAATGCAGAAAAGGGTTGTCCTGCAATACTGGTCTGTTCAGCTCCGGACAATGAAGAGCGATTTATTGCCAAAACAAAGACATTTTCACCTGTCTTTTGAATAGAGATGTTATTGTTTGGGCTGCTCATTTTATTTGCGCTGCAAAGGCCAAGGCCACCGCTGCAATCCCTTCCGCGGATGTCAAAGCCAATTGGGGCTGCGGATTGTGCGTAGGTCGCGAATGTTGCATATAGCAGCAAGATAACCAATGTTAAGTATAGTCTTGATTTCATTTTTTTTTTTGTTTTTTAAGCGAATAATTTTTTGGTCAAATAGTTTTACATTTCTCTCTTCAACATTTTATTGACCGGGGGCTGGATTATCCATATTCCTATGGGGTAAAACCACAATAGCAAAAGTTCCAAAATGAATTCGGACAAAGAGGCAGTTTTTCCCAATTGGGCTGTCTTAAAAATCTTTGCGATCCTATAAAGACAATAGAGATATAACACCACAAATACAAAACCCAGCATTGTTATAATTATTATTATCTTAAAATAGTTTTGCATATTCCCCTCCAACGCCCAAGTATCAATGTTCAAATAAAGCAACAGATTCACCGCTACATACAACAGAAAAGCGAGTAACAGCAGAAATTTAAGTCTGGTTTTTCTGTGTACATTGGGATTTTTCTTGGTGAAAAAGCTTGCAAGGGACCAAAGCCAATAAAAATAAATACCCATTGAAATTAAAAAGCCCAACAGGAATAATTTATAGAAAAGGAGTGCTTCCGAAGTGCCGCCTCCGACTATTATCATGTACCCAATCATACCCGCCAACAAAGCAAGGGGCAGGCAATAAATTAAAAGGAACAGTTGCCAATGTTTTAAGGATAGAAAAACTTTCATAACGTATGGGTTAAAAGTTAATTGAAACAATTACTGCTTATTAAGCATTTTAATAGCCTTATTTAATTCGGTTTTAGTTACTGAACCGCTTTTGGACCAGACAACCTCTTGATTTTGGTTTAACAATACCGTTGTTGGCAGCACATTGATAATTTCGTCATTGCTAACTCTATACTGCGCAATCATAAAGGAGTATTCATTTTCTTTAACAAACTTTCTAATAATATCCATTTTTTGATTTGACAGTGCAATTACTTTTATTTTTTCTTCATTTTCTATTTCATGAAAAAAGGGCATTTCGCTTATACAAGGTGCACACCAAGTGGCCCAGAAATTGATCAGCAAACCGTTTTCATTAATAGTATTTAATCTTAAAGATGTTCCATCTGTTCCTATAATTTCCAGAGAATTGATGTCCATTACTATAGGTCTCTCGATCTTTTTATTATAAAATAGTATAAAAGTACCTACTATTATAGGAGTCAAAAATCCTAATAACACCCCCCATATGAAATTTATATTTTTCATTTCTAACTTATTTTAAAATTTCCCAATGTCAAAGCAATAACTGCAATGAGTATTATAGAAATAATTAGCCCTATAACGTATCCTTTTAAAAATTTTGATCGCATAATTCTATTTGGATTATAAAGCACCCTTCAAACAAAATTGTTTGAAGGGTGCTTTTATTCGTAATTATTTCTTTTTCAGTAGAACTTTCAAATCGCCGTTGCGAATCACATACTCACCTGGAACAGTCTCATAGCCATTCGGCATATCATACTTACCACCAGTAACTTTAACTCCTGTCAATTGATTATTGAATCCATGAATAACCAAATAAGCGTTTGCACCTTGAGTAACAATATCCCCAGTAGTATTTTTATTTGCTTCAAGCAATGGTTTCCAACCACCGTTTCCTCCCTCATCTTCCCAAGAATAACAATAAGTTACTTCTACTAAAATCAAATCTATTGTAACACAGATTTCATGTCCAGCATCATATTTTATAGTTTTGTCCTTTTTATTAATCGCTCCATAGTTAACTCCACTTATTAATACTATGGCCATCAAGGATAGAATTAAATTTTTCATAATTACATAATTTAAAAATTAAAACACCTACTCTGTACGCTTTTCGGCTTCAGCGTTTTTTGGGCAAAAACCATTTGTGTTTTAATGATAAATATGTAACTTTGGGTTTCGTGAAGGTTTCGTTACACTTCCAATCTTTAAAACATTGGTTTTTGCGGGACTGTGAGAGCTCTTACCTTGTAAGGGCTTTCTCTTTTTTTAGTATTTATTCTATGATAGGTAACTTAATTTAGATGATTGTTGATTTTTTATTGATATACATTAAAAACTTAAGATAAAGTTAACGCATTGTCACTAAAATACCAAGCGGTAGTTCTCCCTTTTTACCCCCCCATTTTTCTGATAATCAATATCATACAAATTATTCGCATAATCCATAATAAATGAATAATAAATTATACTTGATTTTTAGGTCTTTATTAAATACATTTGAGAATGCTCCCCTGCCCTAAATCAAGAAATTATGCACAAAAAACTACGAAAACTGCGGGAGGACAGAAGAATGTCCCGAGAAGCTATGGGAGCTTTGCTGGGTATTTCCCAACCTCAGTACCAACGCAAGGAAACAGGCTTTGCACCATTCACGGAAGCAGAGTGTGAAATAATAGCAGCTCATTTTAATGTTCCCATTGAAGAGATTTTGGAAACAAGTAGCACCACAAAGCACAACCACCATCTTCAGGACGATATGGCCCAGGTTATTTATTTTATTTCCGATAGGCTAATTGAGGAGATAAAAGAAATGAACGGTTTTCTGAAAAAAGAGTTGTTGGAGAAGAAAGAAGAAAATCTAAAACTCAAGGAACAGGTTGAAGTGCTCCAACGCAAACTGAAAAGTAAAAATGATAAGTAACAGTCTTTCTCATCTCTAAATTTCTCCAATAAGGCCTAATTCCACGGAAAGAAGAAGAAAATTTTATAAAAATGGCTTCGGAAGTAAACCTTTTTCCAAATAGGATTTGCAGGGTTCGGGGCACTGAAACTTCCCGCCACGGCGGGCAGGCCGAAGAAAAAAGAAGTATGGTGGAGTTTTCTTTCGAAAAAATTTCTCCAAAAATAGAAAATCTTACCGTTGAAACTTCACGCCATAAGTATACGGAGGAATACAAAAATCTTGTACGGGAATTTTACCTGAAAATGTAGGTCTATATGGTTGTGATTTCTACATTTGTATTCCTTTAAATTACTTATACATGAAACCAGATTTATTTGAAGCTCCAGATTATTACAATCTTGACGAATTACTTTCCGATGAACACAAACTGGTACGCCAAGCCGCCCGCGATTGGGTAAAGCGCGACGTATCGCCTATTATAGAGGAATACGCCCAAAAGGCCGAATTTCCAGAACAAATTATTAGCGGTCTTGCCGAAATTGGTGCATTTGGCCCGTATATTCCCGAGGAATATGGCGGGGCGGGGCTCGACCAAATTTCCTATGGATTGATTATGCAGGAAATTGAACGCGGCGATAGTGGCGTTCGCAGTACCGCCTCTGTGCAATCTTCTTTAGTTATGTATCCTATTTACAAATACGGAACCGAGGAACAACGCAAAAAATATTTGCCAAAACTTGCATCGGGCGAATGGATGGGCTGTTTCGGTTTAACCGAGCCGGACCACGGGAGCAATCCCGGCGGAATGACCACCAATTTTAAAGACAAAGGCGACCACTATCTTTTAAACGGCGCCAAAATGTGGATAAGCAATGCTCCTTTTGCACAAGTAGCCGTTGTTTGGGCTAAAAACGAAGAAGGTAGAATCCACGGGCTTATTGTAGAACGTGGCATGGAAGGCTTCTCTACCCCCGAAACACACAACAAATGGTCGCTTCGCGCTTCGGCAACGGGCGAACTTATTTTTGACAACGTAAAAGTTCCGAAAGAAAACTTACTTCCAAACAAATCAGGTTTGGGTGCGCCACTTGGCTGCCTTGATTCTGCACGTTATGGAATTGCTTGGGGTGCCATTGGCGCTGCGATGGATTGTTATGACACGGCGTTGCGTTATTCAAAAGAGCGAATCCAGTTTGGAAAACCAATTGGGCAATTCCAACTTCAGCAGAAAAAATTGGCCGAAATGATTACTGAAATCACCAAAGCCCAATTGTTGGCTTGGCGTGTGGGCGTTATGCGAAATGCAGGTACGGCTACGAGCGCACAAATTTCAATGGCGAAACGAAATAACGTAGATATGGCAATTAACATAGCTCGCGAAGCGCGACAAATGTTAGGCGGAATGGGTATTACTGGCGAATACAGCATTATGCGCCACTCGATGAACCTTGAAAGTGTAATAACTTATGAAGGCACACACGACATTCACTTGTTAATAACTGGTTTGGATATTACAGGACTAAACGCTTTTCAATAGTAGCACGATTATTTTAACAAAGCCACGATTTTACTGGAAAGTCGTGGCTTTGTTTTTTCAATATATAATTTTTCGAAAAGAATATGCTTGTCGATATATGAAGGATTACAAACCTCATTCGCAGCAATTATCGTATTATTATAAACTGAAAATACAAAAATGATGTTTTTTAAAAATGCAATAGCGCTACTTACCCTAATTACAATTTCCTGTGGAATTTCAAAAGAACCCCTTTCTTCTGAAGAAACTACACATACATATTTAGCACTTGGAGATAGTTACACTATAGGCGAAAGTGTTTGCGACAGTTGTAATTACCCAAAACAATTAACCGCTTCTTTAAACGCCGTATTGAAGAAAAAAACCACGGTTAAAATAATTGCCAAAACTGGGTGGACAACAACCAATTTACTTGCTGCAATCGTCAATGAAAATCCACCAAAAAATTACGATTTGGTTACCTTACTTATAGGTGTGAACAATCAGTACCAAGGAAAACCCTTTTCAGTGTATGAAGAAGAATTTTCAGAATTACTTGAAAAAGCAATTGAATTTGCAAAAGGAAAAACTGAAAATGTAATTGTACTTTCCATTCCCGATTATGCGTTTACGCCATTCGGACAAAAATCTGGGAAAGCGGAAAAAATAACTTCAGACTTAAAAAGATACAATGCATACGCTAAAAAGATTGCTGAAGAAGAAGGAGTGGCATTTAAAAACATAACCCCAATTACACAGCAAGGTTTAGACGATCCAGAATTGGTTGCAGCAGACAGTTTGCACCCTTCTGAAAAAGCATATAAAAAATTTGTTGAACTGCTATTTAAAAGTGTGTTGAAAACACTTCACTAGACTTCGGGGGCTAATTCTACTTCAAGTCCGTCGAGTTCTTCCTTAATAAATATTTGGCAGCTAAGGCGGCTGTTTTCTTTCACATTAAAAGCTTCTGAAAGCATTAAATCTTCATCATAGCTCATTTCGGGAAGTTGGTGGGGACTTTCAACGTAACACTGGCAGGAGGCACACATGGCCATTCCGCCGCAAATACCAATGGTTCCTTCTGGCGCTAATTCGTACGATCTAACTATTTCCATCAGGTTCATATTCATATCTGTGGGAGCATCAACTTTATGTTTTACCCCATGACGATCTACAATAGTTACTTTAATATCTTTCATTGGTACAGACTCCAGTGCATTAAATGTTTTAAACCCGAGGAGGCATTTTTTTAGGTATATTAATCTATTGATTTAATTACTGCCTTTGGCGCTTCCTTTTTACTGCCATCAAAACCTTCAACTCCGCCAACGGTAGTGTATTTCATAACATAACGTTTATCTGGAAAAATGCGTTGATACGCACTTTGGCACATTAGCGTAGCTTCGTGAAATCCGCAAAGAATAAGTTTCAGTTTTCCGGGGTACGTATTAACATCACCAATGGCATAGATTCCGGGGATATTTGTTTGATAGTCTAAAGCATTATTGACTTTAATTGCGTTCTTTTCAATTTCAAGTCCCCAGTCGGCTATTGGCCCGAGTTTTGGCGACAATCCGAATAAGGGAATAAAATGGTCGCATTCACGGTTAAAAACCTCATCGCCTTGTTTTATTACTACTTCTTCCAAACCGTTATTTCCAACCAAACCAATTACTTCGGCAGGCGTTATTAATTCAATCTTGCCAAGGTTTTTTAATTCTTGAACTTTTTCAACGCTATCTAACGCGCCACGAAATTCGTTTCTTCGATGAACAAGCGTTACGCTTTTAGCAACATCTGTTAAAAAGATACTCCAATCCAAGGCAGAATCACCGCCGCCAGAGATAACCACATTTTTGTCGCGGTATATTTCAGGATTTCGAATAATATATTCTACACCTTTATCCTCAAAATCTGAAAGATTGGTAATGGGAGGCTTTCGTGGTTCAAAACTACCTAAACCACCAGCAATAGCTACTATTGGCGCGTGATGTTTTGTGCCCTTATCGGTAGTTACTACAAACGTGCCATCTTCTAATTTTTCTATTGTATTTGCGCGTTCGCCTAATGTAAATCCAGGCTGAAATGGTTCAATCTGTTTCATTAGATTGTTTACCAAATCGCCCGCTAATATTTCTGGAAATCCAGGTATATCGTAAATAGGTTTTTTGGGATATATTTCTGTACACTGCCCACCCGCTTGTGGAAGTGCATCGATTAGATGACATTTTAGTTTTAGTAATCCGGCCTCAAAAACAGCGAAGAGTCCCGTAGGACCAGCACCTATTATGAGTATATCTGTTTTTATCATGAAAGACGATCTCTTAATTGTGTTCAAAAATAATTTAGAAAATGGTAGAATAAAATGACGATTGTCATTACTGGGTAATGCTCACAACTTTCTCTATTTGTGGAGCATATTTTTTAATGGTCATTTCTACCCCGCTCTTTAGGGTCATTTGGTTTACCGAACAACCCACACAAGCGCCCTGTAATTGTACATTTACAATTTTATCATCTTCTATGGACACGAGCAAAATATCGCCACCATCGTTTTGTAAAAACGGTCTTATTTCTTCTAATGCTTGCTCTACTTTTAGTGTAAGTTCTTGGGTTGTCATATTATTTTTTTACGGCACTGCAACCTGCCATTGTTGTAATTTTTATTGCCTCGGTTGGAGGTAGATTTTCGTTTCTACGCACGGTTTCTTCTACCACATTTCTGGTTATTGTTTCAAAAGCTTCCTCGGTTTGCGTTGCTGTTTGCAAAGCTGCTGGCCTTCCAACGTCACCTGCTTCACGAATGCTTTGTACCAACGGCACTTCACCTAAAAATGGCACGTCTAAATCGCCCGCCAAATGTTTTGCACCTTCTTTTCCAAATATATAATATTTATTTTCTGGAAGTTCCGCAGGAGTAAAGTAGGCCATATTTTCAATAATTCCCAAAACGGGAACATCTATATTTTCTTGGCGGAACATTGCCACACCTTTTCTAGCATCAGACAAGGCAACGGTTTGCGGAGTACTTACTACAACTGCGCCGGTAATTGGCAACGACTGCATAATGCTTAAATGAATATCGCCTGTTCCTGGAGGAAGATCTATTAACATAAAATCTAGTTGATCCCAAGCGGCATCAAAGATAAGTTGGTTTAATGCTTTGGCGGCCATCGGTCCACGCCAAATTACAGCCTGATCGGGTTGCGTAAAAAAGCCAATGGAAAGAATTTTAATTCCGTAATTTTCAATAGGTTTCATTTTACTTTTTCCGCCAACATTAACCGATA
The DNA here is from genome assembly GCF_029814825.1 of Aequorivita marisscotiae. Classification (NCBI taxonomy): domain Bacteria; kingdom Pseudomonadati; phylum Bacteroidota; class Flavobacteriia; order Flavobacteriales; family Flavobacteriaceae; genus Aequorivita; species Aequorivita marisscotiae. Next base: position 692,876 of record NZ_CP122379.1, read on the forward strand.
GTGGTTTTTCCATTGCCACATCAAACATTATTGGGATGGAAGGTCCGTAAATATCGGCATCTAGGATACCCACTTTAAAGCCCATTTTTGAAAGTGTTACCGCTAAATTTGCCGTTACTGTAGATTTACCAACGCCACCCTTTCCGGAAGCTACTGCTATAATATTCTGAATTCCAGGAATTGGCTTTCCCTTTATTAGATTTGGATTTTGTGGTTTAGCAGGCGCTTCAACTTTTATATTTACTTGTACTTTGGCTGTTGCGTCTACTTTTTCATGTATGGTTTTTATAATATCTGCCTCAGCGCGTTTTTTAATGTGAAGTGCAGGGGTAGATAGTTTTAAATCTACGATAACTTCGTCTGCAAATGTAACAACATTTTGCACAGCACCGCTTGCTACCATATTTCTTCCTTCGCCAGAAACAGTAATGGTTTCAAGTGCTTGAAGGATATTTTGTTTTGAAATGCTCATTGTATATATGTAATATTTAGATTCATTCTAAAGTGCAAATATACTAAAATAAGTTGGCAGTATACAGTGGTAGTTTTTAGGAAGTTTTAGTGAAATTATTTCCAATGATTTGTAAATTTTTTTAAAATTAGGAAATAATAAAGTATTGAAAATTTCAACAATTTAATACTTCCAATTCTTAAAACGCCGGATTAGTTTGGTTAAAACTTGATGCTTGCAGTTTGTAATTTACCTACTAAAGCTCCTTCATCGGATCCCAAAAGTGTTTTTCAAAATTCTGGATTTTATTATCCACAATTTCAATTCCTTCATTTTCCAAAAGCTGTTGCATTAGGTTTGTGCCGTCAAAATGATGCTTCCCGGTTAACAATCCGTTTCGGTTTACCACACGATGTGCAGGAACCTCGTGTTTTTTGCTCGCATTCATAGCCCAACCCACCATCCGAGCGCTTCCGGCAGCACCTAAATAATTTGCTATTGCACCATACGATGTAACCCTTCCGAAAGGAATGCATTTTACGACCGAATATACTTTGTCAAAAAAACTCGGGTCGGCCACGTTACATATGTTTTATAATTTTCAATAGTGTAATTGCGGAGATAATAGCGGTAATTATCCCTATTACATAATTCATATTTAGCTTTAACTTACGGGAATCTTCTTTAGGTCTAAAAAACTGAACGTAAAGTGCCAAACTGCTAAAAGTACCAATGCCAGCCGCAATAACGGCAAGTATAAGTGCAGGTTGAGAAAACGAAAAAGCTCCAAAAGTGTTAAAAGTAATGCTCAAATACATCCAATATGGCAGTGGGAGCAGATTGAGCATTGCAATAAAAATACCGAGGAAAAAACGATTTTTTTTTGAATTTTCACCGTGGTCGCGAATTTGTATTCGCGTGTCTTTTGCGATAAAAATAAAGTAAATGGTAAGGCTAATAAAAATTCCTAAGGCTACCTTTTGAAGTAAGCTTACAATCTCGGGATGCTGACCAATATATCTTGCAAAAATCAAGGCAACATACGTTTGTATCATCACCGTTATGCACACGCCAATGGAGAAAAGGAAACCTCTCTTTCGGCCCTCTTTCATGCTTATTTTTGCCGCATACATATTTATTAATCCGGGCGGCAACACCCCAATAAACGCCCCAAATAGACCTATAAGTAAGTTGTAAAAAATTGCCATTTAGGGCCTTAGTTTCTGTGAATATAATAAAATTTTAACTAACGGAATTTAAACCTGATATAGGTTATTTTTTTTCCTTTTTCAAGATATTGGTTTTCATAAAAGGTTTGAATAGCCGTTACAGCTTCGGGAGCGCCATCGCTTCCGTACACGTCGTGGTGAGCGTATTCTATTATTTCGTCCAATCCGTGCAATAATCCAAGTGTATAACCGTGCATAAATTCGCTATCGGTTTTTAGATGAACTACCCCATCTGGCTTTAAAATCTTTTTATACTTATTCAGAAAATCCTGATTTGTGAGGCGGTGTTTAGTGCGTTTAAACTTTATTTGGGGATCGGGGAATGTAATCCAAATTTCATCTACTTCGTTTTCGTCAAAAAGCTGATCTACGAGTTCTATTTGCGTTCTAAGAAAACCAACGTTTGTATAATTTTCTTCCAAGGCAGTTTTTGCTCCACGCCAAAAACGGGCGCCCTTAATATCTATTCCCAAAAAGTTTACGTTCGGGTTGGCTTTTGCCAAACTTACACTGTATTCTCCTTTGCCACAGCCAAGTTCTAGCACGAGTGGGTTTTCATTTTTAAAAAATCCTTTCCGCCAATTACCCTTTAACTTCAGCGAGTTGTTTTGCACTTCCTCCCGCGAAGGCTGTACTACATTTTTAAAAGTTTCATTCTCCTTAAAACGCCTTAGTTTATTTTTACTTCCCAAAATTTTTAAATTTTCGGTAAAATTAAGGAAATAAAATGCCGCTGCAATTATTGCTACCTTTGTTTTATGTCACAGCAGAAGACAATTTTGGTAGCGCCCTTAAATTGGGGTCTTGGGCACGCTACGCGCTGTATCCCAATTATTCGCGCGTTGCTTAAACAAAACTTTAAAGTTTTAATTGCTTCAGATGGAGCTGCATTATTATTGCTAGAAAAAGAATTTCCGTATTTAGAGGTTTTTGAGCTTCCTACCTACAATATTACATATCCCGAAAAGAAAATATTTTTTAAATGGAAAATGTTTTTAAAACTTCCACAATTACGGCGAACCATTATCGCAGAAAATAGGTTTATAAAAAAATTAATGTCGGAAAGGGAAATACACGGTATAATAAGCGACAACCGATTTGGCATAAGAAATAGCACCATTCCTTCAATTTTTATAACTCATCAACTTCGCGTTTTAACCGGAAGCACAACGTATTTTAGTAGCAGAATCCATCAAAAAATAATTAAGAAATTCAGCAGCTGTTGGGTGCCGGACGTACCTGATTTAATTATGAATCTCAGCGGAAAATTGGGCCATTTAAACAACGAGCCGTTTCCGGTAGAGTACATGGGTGTATTAAGCCGAATGAAAAAAAAGGAGCTGCCCAAAACCATAGATATTTTATTGTTGCTCTCCGGTCCCGAACCACAGCGCACTCAATTTGAAAAACTTTTAATAAACGCTTTTAAAGAAAGTGAAAAACGCATTCTAATGGTTCGCGGTATTGTAGAAAATGTTGAAAAATGGGATGACTTTGGAAACATTAAAGCAGTAAACTATTTGCAAACCGACGCATTGGAAGCTACGATAAACGAAAGTGAAATAATAGTTGCTAGATCTGGTTATACTACCATCATGGATTTAACAGTTCTTGAAAAAAAGGTTTTTTTTGTACCTACACCCGGACAATATGAGCAGGAGTATTTGGCAAAACGATTGCATTATTTGGGCATTGCGCCATCGTGTAAACAACAGGATTTTAAAATAGAATTACTAAATAAAATTTTGGTGTACAAAGGCTTAAAAAAACTAGCACATCCGCCAATTAATTATACCAAATTATTTTCCCCTTTCGAGAGTAAATGAAAATTCTGAACCCACACCAAACTGACTCTCGATATAAATTTTTTCATTATGAGCCTCCACGATATGTTTTACAATTGAAAGTCCGAGGCCACTTCCGCCCTCCTTTCTTGAGCCACTTTTATCTATTCTATAAAAACGTTCAAAAATACGCTGAATATTTTCTTTTAAAATTCCTTCACCATTATCGGTAACCCTTACTAGTACCTTACTTTTTAAAATATTCTCAATACTTATTTCGGTGGTTCCGTCCTGTTTTCCATATTTTAGAGAGTTTACAATAAGGTTTGTGAGCACCTGTTCTACTCGCTCCCTATCTGCATTTACTACTATCTGGCTTGGGTATTCTTTATCGAAAACAAGGGAAATGTTTTTCTTTTTAGCTTTCATTTCCAACAAATCAAAAACGTTTTGAACCAGGGTAATTATGTCAAAATTTTCTTTGTTCAGCACTAGGCCGCCTACTTCCAGTTTGGCAATCATATCTAATTCCTTCACAATATAGATGAGTCTTTCCACACCTTTATTAGCTCTTCGAAGGTATTCTTTGAGCACTTTTTTATCTTTCATTGCGCCGTCTAGCAAGGTTAAGATATAGCTTTGTACTGTGAATAACGGCGTTTTAAGTTCGTGCGAAACGTTTCCCATAAATTCTTTTCGATAATTTTCGCGAACGTTTAGGGTTTCAATTTCAAGTTTTTTTACGTTCACGTAATTCTCAACTTCGCGGGTAAGCACTTCCATATCTGTAGTTACGGAAGGTTTGGGGAAATCTTTCTCGTTTAAAATTCGAACGTCTTTGTATATTTTTTTTATTCGGTGAAAAATAAATTTCTCAACCCTATGTTGAAGTACGAAAAACGAAAACAGAAACAATATAACAAAAAATAAAAGTAGCCAGAGTGAAACCGTTTCTATTAAAAAATATAAAAACACACCCGTCGCCAAAGTAGAAAACAAGGCGATGAGCAGCGAAGTAGAAGCAGCAAAGTTATATTTTCGGGTATACTTCATCGGGAATTAAACAACAAATTTGTAACCAACACCTTTTACGGTTTTAAACCTATCGTCGCCAATTTTTTCGCGAAGCTTCCGAATGTGAACGTCGATAGTTCGCCCGCCAACGATAACATCATTGCCCCAAATTGTGTCTAAAATTACTTCGCGTTTAAACACTTTTCCTGGTTTAGAAGCCAGTAGCGCCAATAATTCAAATTCTTTTCGGGGTAAAATCAACTCCTTTTTACCGAGCATAATTTTATACTCTTCGCGATTAATTGTTAGATTTCCCAGTTTAATTTTCTCTTCTTCATCTTCTTTTTTAAACCTGCGCAACAGTGCTTTCACCTTGCTTACAAGTACTTTCGGTTTTATTGGTTTGGTTATATAATCGTCGGCACCAGCTTCAAAGCCTGCCATTTGCGAATAATCTTCGCCTCTCGCGGTTAAAAAAGTAATTACTGTTTCAGAAAGTTCAGGGATGCTTCTTATTTTTTCGCAGGCTTCCATACCGTCCATTTTCGGCATCATTACATCCATAATGATTAATTGGGGCTTTATTTGTTTTGCTCTATCTATTGCTTCCAATCCGTTTTCGGCAGTTTCAACCGTGTAACCTTCGGAAGTTAGATTGTATTTTACTATTTCAAGAATGTCTGGTTCATCGTCTACCAACAAAATTGTAATATCCTTTTTTTTCATTTTTTATAAATCTTTTTGCGAAGCAGTATTTCTCAATTTAACATTTCAAAGATACTATTATTTAATGTGAGCTAATGTTTAGCATACTTATTGTTAACCATAAGATAACCTTTTATTAATATGAAAAAAATTCTGATTGCGCGGTTGTAATTACAATAGCTTAACAGAGCCTTGCACCTCACTGCCAATTGGTTAGGTTAAAATAATGAATTATATTTGTATATAACCCTTAAACTTTTTCCGATGAAAAAAACTACAGCAGTTGTGGCTCTTTTATTGGCCTCCGTTTCTTTCGCTCAAGTTGCGGGAACCAGTTTTGAGGAGCCAGACACTTTTACTGGAAAATATACGGACACTGGCGATCCGAATATTGCACACGATTTAATAAACAACGCCAGCCAACCGCTTGTAGATTTTGCAAGTATGGGTGGAGAAATGGGCTTTGATGCAAGATACACACCGTACGACTCACCCGGCGTGGGACTATCCGATGGGGATGACGTAGGGGTAACCGATAAAAAACCGTCTTCCGAAGTTCCGTTTACAGCTGGTGAAAACGGCTATAGAATGAGCGATATAGACGGTAATTATATTTTGGAGTTTGATCAGGTAGATTTAACCGGCGTAACTACTCCCGCGATTTCGGTAGATTTTTTAATAGCAATCAATAGCAGCAATCCTGCCAATGGCAATTACGAAGGCGACGGCACAACAAACGAATCGGGCTCGGATCGATTGCGTATTTACGTAAAAGACATTACAAATAGCACCGAAATAGACCTTTTTAATTCCACGGGAACAGATCTTGACGATTTAGTACCGTTTAATACAACCACAGGCCAATACGAGTTATCATGGCAAAATGTATTTGGAGCAGTACCATCTAGTGTTGTTCAACTTGTAATTGAAGGAAGAAACAATGCCGGTGGAGAATCATTTTGGTTTGACAATGTTATGTATGTGAGCACAACAGGCGTACCTGAACAAAGCGCCAATCAATTTAATTTATTTCCAAATCCTGCAACCAAGGGAGTTGTAAACATTCGCTCGGCAACCCAAGGGATAAAAAATATTTCTATTTATGATGTACTCGGAAAACTTGTATTAAAAACAGCACTACGGGGCGAAATATTAGATATTTCAAAGCTTAACAGTGGTGTTTATATTTTTAAAATTGAACAAGGCAACCATTCGGCTACAAAAAAACTGGTTGTAAACTAAGGGGTAAATTATAATACAACTTTTAAAGCTTCGGTGTCGGCGGAAGCTTTTTTATTTGCCTATTTTTGAATAAAATTTTGGGCACATTAAATATGTTTGAAAAAGAAATTTTCAATATAAAATCTTCCGAAGAATTTGAGCAGCTTGCCCTAGAAGTTTTTCGATTTCAGTATGAAAATGTACCCGTATATCATAATTTCTGCGATCTGTTAAATACAAAAGTTCACGAAGTAGCAACCTTAAAGCAGATTCCCTTTCTGCCCATTCAATTTTTTAAGAGCCATAAAATAATAGCCAGAAACACTTCTGTAAACACCATTTTTACAAGTAGCGGCACTACCGGAAGTATAACGAGCCAACACTTTGTTTCAGACTTAAAAGTGTACGAAAAGAGCTTTCAAAAAGCGTTCGAGCTACAATACGGCAAGCCCGAAAATTATACAATTTTAGCCTTGCTGCCTTCCTATTTGGAACGCGAAGGATCTTCGCTAATTTATATGGTTGAAAACTTAATAGAAAAAACCAACAATACGCAGAGTGGCTTTTATTTATACGAAATGGAAGCATTGATAAACAAATTAGAAGTTTTAGAAAAAATCCATCAAAAAACCTTATTAATCGGGGTTTCGTATGCTTTGCTCGATTTAATTGAAAAGCAAAACTTTCAGCTTGAGCACACTATCGTTATGGAAACCGGCGGCATGAAAGGTCGCCGAAAGGAAATGATTAAAGAGGAATTACACGAAATTTTAAAAGAAGGTTTCGGCGTTTCTACAATTCACAGTGAATATGGAATGACCGAGTTGCTTTCGCAAGCGTATTCAACTGGTGAAGGTGTTTTTAACTGTCCTCCGTGGATGCAAATTTTAACGCGCGACACCGAGGATGCGTTTACCTATACTTCTGGAAAAACTGGAGGAATTAATGTTATTGATTTAGCAAACCTTTATTCCTGTGCTTTTATTGCAACTCAAGATTTAGGAAAAACGGCAGACGATGGCTCTTTTGAAATTATTGGGCGTTTTGACAGCAGTGATATTCGCGGATGCAATCTTATGGTTTTATAGGGAAAAGTTTAACACAAACGCTTGAATTTCAATGTAAGTAACTCGTAAATACTCCGACCAAACCAATGTGAAAAAGTGATGATTTTTCATAATTTGGTTGGTTAGTTAATTGAAAATCCCCGTGCAGGTTCTGCCGGGGATTTTTACTATAAATAGCCCAAAAAATTTTGAAAGCTGTTTAAAACGAATGTGCAGTCCAAGCTGCAATAAAATAGATTAAATAGCTTGCTTAGATTTACAAACAAATACTTTTAAAAATTATACGGCCCTAATAATAAAGTAATTTTTTTTGCCGCGCTGTAGCAATACAAACTGACCGTTTATTAAATCGTTTTCCGATACGGTAAAATTGTCTGTGACTTTTTCTTTATTTACCGAAATTGAATTTTCCTTTAAAGCTCGGCGGGCTTCCCCGTTAGATTTTAAAAACCCCGTATTTTCGGCGAGTGCCCCAATAATATCAATTCCTTTGGCTAAATCTTCTTTTGAAACATCTGCCTGTGGCACACCTTCAAAAACATCGAGAAAGGTTTTTGCATCCAAAGTTTTTAAATCTGCAGAGGTGGACTTTCCAAATAAAATTTCGGAAGCTTTAACGGCTTTTTCATATTCTTCGGCACTGTGTACCGTTGTAGTTACTTCTTGTGCCAAGCGCTTTTGTAGCAGGCGCAAATGCGGAGCCTCTTTATGTTCAACAATTAAATTTTCAATTGTTTCTTTATCTAAAAAAGTAAAAACCTTAATGTATTTTTCGGCATCCTCATCGCTCGTATTCAGCCAGTATTGGTAAAACTTATACGGCGACGTTTTATTTGCATCTAACCATACGTTGCCTCCCTCACTCTTTCCAAATTTGGTTCCATCACTTTTAGTAATTAACGGGCAGGTTAAGGCATACCCTTTGGTACTGTCCATTCGTCTTAAAAGTTCAGTCCCGGTGGTAATATTGCCCCATTGATCGCTGCCGCCCATTTGTAGGGTACAGTTTAGGTTTCGATTAAGGTGAACAAAATCGTATCCCTGAATTAGTTGATAGGTAAATTCGGTAAACGAAAGTCCATCTGCACTTTCGCCGCTCAATCTGGTTTTTACCGAATCTTTTGCCATCATATAATTAACGGTAATGTGTTTACCCACATTCCGAATAAAATCTAGGAACGAAAAATCTTTAATCCAGTCGTAATTATTAACAAGTACAGCTTGATTTTCTGCTCCCGAAGAAAAATCTAAAAATTGCGACAATTGATTTCTAACACCTTCTTGATTTCTTTTTAGCGTTTCTTCATCTAATAAATTTCGTTCGCTATTCTTCATTGATGGATCGCCAATCATTCCAGTGGCTCCACCAACCAAGGCAACTGGTCTATGGCCGCAGCGCTGATAAAACGACAAGAGCATAATAGGCACCAAATTACCAATGTGCAGGGAATCTGCCGTTGGGTCAAAGCCCACATAAGCAGACCGCATAGATTCCATAAGGTGTGTTTCGGTTTCGGGCATTACATCGTGTATCATGCCTCGCCATTGTAGTTCTTCTACGAAATTTTTCAGCTTCATTTTTATAAAAATTTTGTGCAAAGATAAGGTTCTCAATTTAGAAATATGACCTGAATTACGATGCTTCCTTACATATTTAAGAAATGTTTAAATACGGTATCTATTTTTAAGGCTTGCTTTTTAATTTCAATTTCGAAATAGATTTCAAAAAGAGTATTTTCGCATAATGATTTTAGTAACCGGTGGTACAGGCTTGGTGGGTTCGCACCTTTTGTATTTTCTATTAAAAGAAGATGCTCCTGTACGCGCTATATACAGAGAGAGTAGCGATATAAATGCCGTAAAAAAAGTATTTGGACTCTATACTTCGGAAGTAGATTTGCTTTTTAATAAAATTGAATGGGTAGCGGCAGATATAATAGATATACCCGCGCTTACCGAAGCATTTAAAAATGTTGCCACCGTTTATCACTGCGCCGCCACAATTAATTTTGAAGCTTCAAAGTATTCACTTTTAAAAAAGATTAATGAAGAAGGAACAACAAATATCGTAAATCTGTGCCTATCAAACTCTGTTAAAAAACTATGTTATGTTAGTTCTGTCGCAACTTTAGGCAGCAGTGTGACCAAACAAGCTGTAAATGAAGAAACGCTGTGGAATCCCGATGAAAAAAACAATGTATATGCCATTACAAAATACGCTGCCGAAATGCAAGTTTGGCGCGGAACCCAGGAAGGTCTCGATGCTATAATTGTAAATCCCGGAATTATTTTAGGTACATCGCCACAGGATGGTGGAAGCAGCCGTATTATTTCGCTGGCGAAACGAGGTATATCGTATTATCCTTCGGGAACTATGGGAATTGTTGACGTAAAAGATGTAGTACGCGCAATGATTGCCTTAATGAATTCTGAAATAAGCAATGAAAAATATGTGTTGGTAGGCGAAAATATATCGTACAAAGATTTACTTTCAAAATTAACACGATTATTTGGCAAAAAACCGCCCACTAAAAAATTATCCCGCCAATTAATGTATTTTTTAAGTACGATGGATTGGCTTGCAAGTAAATTGTTTAATACCAAGAGAAACTTAGCAAAACCGATGGTTCGCTCTATGTTTAAAGTTTCACGCTACGATGCTTCAAAAATTGAAAACGCCATTAATTTTCAATTTACCCATATAGACGACACGCTTAAGCGCGTAACAGATGAAAACAAATAGTTTTTAGATTAAACTATCTTTTAGGGGTTCGTCTTCTATTATTTTTTCAAACTTCTTTTTCCCGACACTATCGTTTAAATCTCTTTCCATTTCGCGAATACTGTCTAATTTATGCTGCATTTGCTTGAGTCGAGTTTCAACTTTTTGAAAAATTTCCATATAGCTATTTACATCCGCGGCGTAATAGGCATTGCTTTTGGCAAATTGTAGGCTATCCACCCCAAAATTGTTATAAATTATTGAATCTAGAATTACGCCCTTATCTATAATAGTTTGGTTGTTTACACTTCGCGCAGCATTGGCCAGATACGATTCGGTTAAGATATCTATCATTTTATCTTTAGAAATAAGGTTTTTTGGTTTTTTTGGTTGTTCCACATTTTGGCAACCAAAAAAGCTTAAAGCACATACAAAAATAAATAGCCAGTATTTCATTATCTATTAAAGGTTAATCTTTCAGCATTGCTTTTATTCGGAAATTTGAAGTTTTCATACACAACAACACCATTTACCAAAGTATGGGTTATACGCGATTTAAAGATAGTACCTTCAAACGGAGACCATCCGCATTTATAAAGTATATTCTCCTTTTTTACGTTCCAAGGCGAGTTTAGATCTACCAGAACTAAATCGGCTTTATAGCCTTCCCTTATAAATCCGCGTTCCTTTATTTGAAACAGAATGGCAGGGTTGTGCGCAAATTTCTCCACAATTTTCTCTATAGAAATTTTGCCTTTATGATACATTTCTAACAGGGCCACCAAGCCGTGTTGCACCAATGGTCCTCCAGATGGTGCGCTTAAATATTTATTATTTTTTTCTTCTATGGTATGTGGTGCATGGTCTGTTGCAATTACATCTATACGGTCGTCCAGCAACGCCTTAAGCAAACCATCTCTATCCTTTTGAGTTTTTACGGCGGGGTTCCACTTTATTTTTGTGCCTTTTAGTTTGTAATCTTCTTCAGAAAACCACAAGTGATGTATACAAACTTCGGCTGTAATTTTCTTTTCGGCCAATGGTTTTTTATTGCTAAAAAGATGTGTTTCTTTTTCAGTTGAAAGATGAAATACATGTAAGCGAGCCCCTGTTTTTTCGGCAAGTTTTATGGCTCTAGAAGAAGAAATATAACAAGCTTCCTCGCTGCGGATTTTTGGGTGAAGTGCAATTGGAATATCCTCTCCATACTCCTCTTTTGCTTTTTCTAAATTCTTTTTAATAGTGTCTTCGTCTTCGCAATGGGCAGAAATAAGCAACTTGGTTTTACTGAAGATTTCCTCCAGAATCTTAGGATCGTCCACAAGCATATTTCCCGTGGAGGAGCCTAGAAATAATTTTAGTCCAGCCACTTTCTGTGGGTCAACTTTTAAAATTTCGTCTATATTATCGTTCGTGCCTCCAAACATAAAAGAGTAATTGGCCCACGACGTTTTTGCCGCAATATCAAACTTATCTTCCAGCAAATTAATTGTTGTGGCTTGCGGGTTCGTGTTTGGCATTTCAATAAAGGAGGTAATACCACCGGCTACAGCTGCTTTAGACTCCGTTTCAATAGTAGCTTTATGTGTTAATCCTGGCTCGCGAAAATGTACTTGATCGTCTATCATTCCGGGCAGTAAATAACTTCCATCTGCGTCTATAACTTTAGTTTCGGCAGATTTCATACTTATGGTTTCAGAAATTTCTGCAATACGGCCGTCTTTAACGAGAACGTCTCCTTTTACAATTTTTCCTTCGTTTACTATGTTTGCGTTCTTAATTAAAACTGATTTCATCTGTAGCTTTTATACTTTAATTTACCCAATAAAACTTTTTTAAAAAAAATCCTACCCTGTATTATTTGTTTAATGAAATGATTTTTCATTAAATCGTTTACGGTTAAATACACTTTTAAATTTCATCCCTATCACCCCAAAGATAGCCTCCGAGATAATGCCTGAACTCATTTTGGACTCTCCCTTGGTTCGGTCAGTAAATATAACGGGGACTTCCTTAATTTTGAAATTGCTTATGTATGCTTTAAACTTCATTTCTATTTGGAAGGCATAGCCCACAAAACGTATATTGTCAAGGTTTATTTTCTCTAAAACACTTCGTCTATAGCAAATAAATCCGGCGGTGGCATCATAGATGTTCATTCGCATAACAAACTGCACATAGCGCGAGGCAAGCCACGAAAGCAGTACCCGGCTCATAGGCCAATTTACAACGTTTACGCCTTTTACGTACCGGGAGCCAATGGCAAGATCGTTTCCGTTTTTTTGACAGGCGTTAAACAACCGTATAAGATCGTTTGGGTTGTGGGAAAAATCGGCATCCATTTCAAAAATATAGTCGTAGTTATTTTTCAATGCCCACTTAAATCCAGCAATATAAGCTGCTCCCAATCCCTTTTTTTCAGCTCTATTCAGTAAAAAAAGTTTTTCAGGATACCTGCTAAAATAGTTTTCTACGAGTTTTGCAGTACCGTCCGGCGAGTTATCATCTACAACCAACACGTGAAACTCGCGCTGCAAGGAAAATATTGTGCGCAGCAACCGCTCTATATTTTCACTTTCATTGTAGGTTGGCACCACCACTACCGCCTTAGACATACTGCTATTTTTGCGCAAATGTACCCTTTTTTGAAGAAACAAATGTGAATGAAAATCTAATTCCGAGGCTAAAAAGGAATTATATTTTACTGTACCTTTACCAAAAAAATTGAACGCAGATTATAGCTATAGACTGATAGAAGCCATAGATTGGGCTACCTACTTGCTGCTGGGCTGCTTTGTATTTTACGCAGTTGCCAAATATTACTATCCAAGACGCTTTCACGAATTTTCGTTGTTGCCCTTAACAAACCAGTACTTTTTTGTACACGGTAAAAACGACGAATTAACCCATCCGTTTAACATGATATTATTTGCGACACAGATAGTATGTGTTTCACTTTTTATATTTCTGTTATTTAATACTTTTAATCCAGAATTGGTTAAAAATAACGACTGGCTGTTTATACAAATTTGCACCGCCTACACCACATTCATCTTGATTAAATTCGCCATTGAGAAAATTGTCGCGAATATTTTTTCAATAGATGATCTAATCAATAATTATTTATATCAAAAGTTGAGTTACCGGAATTTTTTGGGAATATTCTTTTTTGCTGGCAATCTATTCTTTTTATATATGTATCCGCCTACCCCAATGTCGCTCATTCTCTTTGGGGGTTTCGCCCTGTTGCTAAACGCTACTGCACTGCTTTACAGCTATAAGAAAAATGGAAAATTGATTTTCCGCAATTTCTTCTATTTTATTTTGTATCTTTGCGCACTTGAAATTTCACCTTATATCATCCTTTACAAGAGCATTGTTTAAGATTTTATATTTAAAAAAAATCAAGACTACCTATGAAAGTGAAAACTATTTTGGTTTCCCAGCCAGAGCCTAAGATTGAAAACTCCCCCTATTTTGAATTAATTGAAAAGCAAAAGGTGAAAATAGATTTCCGGCCCTTTATTCATGTGGAGGGTGTTTCGGGCAAAGACGTTAGAGCCCAAAAAGTAGATCTTGCCAAATATACAGCGGTTATTCTTACAAGTAGAAACTCTGTAGATCATTATTTCAGAATCGCCGAAGAGCTTCGCTTTAAGGTGCCTGATTCTATGAAATATTTTTGTTTAAGTGAAGCCGTTGCTTATTATCTTCAAAAATATGTAGTGTATAGAAAACGAAAAATTTATGTGGGAAAACGTACTTTTTCTGAACTTACGCCACTTATTAAGAAATATAAAAATGAAAAATTCTTACTTCCTTCTTCAGACAAATTGAAGCCGGAAGTTCCAGAAATACTCAACGATCTGAAAGTAGATTGGAAAGAAGCAACTTTTTACAAAACTGTTATTAGCGATCTTTCAGATTTACGCGATGTTTATTACGATATTCTGGTGTTTTTTAGCCCCAGCGGAATTCAATCGTTGTTCGAAAACTTCCCAGATTTTGAACAGAAGGATACACGCATTGCCGTATTTGGGAACACAACGGTAAAAGCAGCTGGCGAACAAGGCCTACGTGTAGATATACAGGCGCCAACACCAGAAACACCTTCTATGACCATGGCTTTAGAAAAGTACATTAAAGAGGTAAACAACAAAAAATAACTTTACCTACTTGCTAAATAAAAAAAGGCTCGCCATATTGGCAAGCCTTTGTTTTATAATTATCTCAGGAAATTATTCTGAAACTGGTGCTCCTGCTAGTATTTCGTCATTGGCGTACGATTCAAACTTGGCAAAGTTTTCCTTAAACGAGTTTGCCAATTCTTTGGCTTGAATATCGTAAGCTTTTTTATTCTTCCAAGTATCTTTTGGATTTAAAATTTCGGCTGGAACATTGGGGCAGGATTTTGGCATCATCAAGTTGAAAATTGGATGTTTTTCAAATTCTACATCCTTTAGTTTTCCATCTAGTGCAGCTGCAATCATAGCACGGGTATATTTAAGCTTCATACGGCTTCCTACGCCGTAGGGACCGCCGGTCCAACCTGTGTTTACCAACCAAACATTAACGCCAGAATCTTTCATCTTTTTGCTTAACATTTCGGCATATTCGGTAGGGTGAAGCAGCATAAACGGCGCTCCAAAACATGCCGAAAAGTTTGGTGTTGGTTCGTTAATTCCATCTTCGGTACCCGCCACTTTGGCTGTATAACCACTTATAAAATGATAGGCCGCTTGTCCCGGAGTTAGTTTTGAAATAGGAGGCAATACCCCAAATGCGTCTGCCGTTAAAAAGAAAATGTTCTTTGGGTTTTCACCAATAGACGGCACTTGAATATTATTAATGTGGTAAATAGGGTAGCTTACACGTGTATTTTGTGTAATTGAAGTATTGGAAAAATCCACCTCGCCCTTATCATCCATGATTACATTTTCAAGGAGGGCTCCAGGCTTTATTGCGTTAAAAATATCTGGTTCGTTCTCTTCAGAGAGGTTTATTACTTTTGCGTAACAACCACCTTCAAAGTTAAATATTTTGTTGTCTGCGGTCCAACCGTGTTCATCATCACCAATTAACTTTCGTTCCGGATCTGCAGATAGTGTGGTTTTTCCAGTTCCAGAAAGCCCAAAGAAAATAGCGGTTTCTCCATCATCACCCACATTTGCCGAGCAGTGCATTGGCATGGTGTTTTTATTTACTGGTAGTATAAAGTTAAGGGCAGAGAAAATTCCTTTTTTAATTTCGCCGGTGTAGCCTGTTCCACCAATTAAGGCAATTTTTCTAGTAAAATTTAGAATTGCAAAATTGTGTTGTCTGGTGCCATCAACTTCTGGGTCTGCCATAAATCCCGGAGCATTTACGATAAGCCATTCGGGATCAAAGGAAGCCAATTCATCTTCATTTGGACGCAAAAACATATTGTGGGCAAATAAATTGCACCAAGGTGTTTCATTAATTACACGTATATTTAATTTGTAGTCTTCATCAGCGCAGGCGTAACTGTCGCGCACATATACTTCCTTTTCAGAAAGATAATCGGTAACCCGATCATATAGTTTATCAAACATATCAGATGGAAAGGGAATATTTATATTTCCCCACCATACTCTCTCACGGGTAACATCGTCTTTCACAATAAACCTATCTTTAGGAGACCTTCCAGTAAATTCTCCCGTATTTACTGCCAGGGCGCCACTAGCGGCTTCAGTTCCCTGTCCTTTTTGTAATGTTTCGCTGTGAAGCTCTTGAGAAGAAAGTTGATATTTAACTTTTGCGTTTTTGATTCCGTATTTTTCAATCGAAATCGTTTTCGTAGCTTGGTTTTTATCGACCATACCTTTTTTAGATTTTGTAGAGTACAAAAGTAGCAAATCTTATAGAGATTGAAGAAAAATAAAAAAACAATTATTACTTCTTTAAGGAAAGCACCGAATAGCCCAAATAAATCCAACCTATTATAAACGTTAATCCGCCGAGAGGCGTAACAAAACCAATACTAGCCGAATTAAAAGGCAAAATTTCGTTTAATGCTAGCAAATAAATTGAACCTGAAAAAAACAGTATTCCTATTATAAAAAACCAGAATACCGTTTTTTTTATTTTTAATGGAATAGCAGGTGCCAATCCCAATGCCAAAATAGCCAAACAATGATACATTTGGTACCGTACGCCTGTTTCAAAAGTTACCAAGGCCGCGGGCGCTACCAAATTCTTTAAACCGTGCGCCCCAAAGGCTCCAATTGCAATGGTAGCAGCAGCAAGAAAAGTAGCCGTCACCACCATATTTTTATTGAAATCTGTCATTTTTAAATTTTGGAATTAGTAATTTCGTGCCATACAAAATCTACCCTCAAAGTTAACAAAAAAACTCCCCCGATGAGAAACATTTTAATTATAGGCGCCGGAAGATCTGCCGCAAGCTTAATACGTTATTTATTAGATAAAAGCGAAAAAGAAAACCTTTTTATTACCATAGGGGACATTTCCATACAGTCTGCGCAAAAGTTCACTGAAGGTCATAACAACGCACGCGGAATTTTGCTGGACGTATTTAACGAAGTGCAGCGCAAGGAAGCTGTTTTAAATAGCGATCTGGTAATTTCTATGCTGCCAGCGCGCTACCATATTGAGGTGGCCAAAGATTGTTTGGAATACGGAAAACACATGGTTACCGCTTCTTATGTAAGTAAGGAAATGCAGGCATTAAATCACAAAGCCGAAGCAAAAGGTTTGGTTTTTATGAATGAAATAGGTCTAGACCCTGGAGTAGATCATATGAGCGCCATGCAGGTTATAGACCGAATTCGTGCAAAAGGTGGCAAAATGCTTCTTTTTGAATCATTTTGCGGCGGTTTGATCGCTCCCGAAAGCGATAATAATTTGTGGAATTACAAATTTACATGGAATCCTAGAAACGTAGTATTAGCGGGCCAAGGCGGTGCCGCGGAATTTATTCAGGAAGGAAGGTATAAATACATACCGTACCACAGACTTTTCCGAAGAACCGAATTTATAAATATTGAAGGCTACGGAAAATTTGAAGTATTGGCAAATAGAAATTCGTTACAATACCAATCTGTTTACTGCCTCGACAATATTCTTACACTTTATCGCGGAACCATTAGAAGAGTTGGTTTTAGCAAGGCTTGGAATATGTTTGTGCAATTGGGAATGACCGACGATACATATATAATTCCGGATTCCAAAAACTTAACATATCGCGAATTTGTAAATTTATTTCTGGCGTATTCACCAACAGATACAGTTGAACTGAAACTTCGTTACGCGCTTAAAATAGACCAAGACGATTTAATGTGGGAAAAATTAGTGGAATTAGACATTTTCAATAAGGAAAAAACAATAGGTATTGAAAATGCAACCCCAGCCATGGCGCTTCAAAAAATATTGGAAGAAAAATGGACCTTGGCACCGGAAGATAAAGATATGATTGTAATGTATCACAAATTCGGTTACGAATTAGATGGTAAAAAACACCAAATTGACAGCCATATGGCTTTAATTGGCGAAGACCAAACCCATACGGCTATGGCAAAAACAGTTGGTTTGCCGGTTGCAATTGCTGCTGTAAAAATTTTAAATGGTGAAATAAATACACCCGGCGTTCAACGACCAATTGCAAAAGAAGTTTATGAACCAATTTTAAAAGAACTGGAGGAAAATGGCGTTATTTTCCGCGAAGAAGAAGTAAGATACCTAGGGTATAATCCAGATAACCTAAGTTAAATAATGCGCATTACACATTTACGATACCAAAAAAACCCGCGAAATTCGCGGGTTTTTTATTTCAATAAATTATTTAAAATCGTTTATTATCTTCTTCCCATGAAAATAGAGATAAAGTAAAGCAGGGTTGCTAAAGACCCAAGCGCCGCAACTACATACGTTCGCGCAGCCCATTTTAAGGCATCTTTTGCACCATCGTGTTCTTTTGGAGTAACCATATTATTGGTTTCTAACCAAACCAAGGCACGCTTACTCGCATCAAACTCCACCGGAAGGGTAATAAATGCAAATGCCGTAGTTACAGCGAAAAGTATAATACCAACGCCAAAAATCCAAGTGCCAAACGCCGATCCGGTTGCGAATAAAATAATACCCGCCATAATTACAAAATTAGACAGTTTACTGGAAACACTTACCGCCGGAACAATGGTTGATCGTAGCTTTAACCAACTATAAGCAGTAGCATGCTGCACCGCGTGGCCGCATTCATGGGCAGCAACGGCTGCCGCAGCTGCATTGCGCTGCATATAAACCGGCTCACTTAAGTTTACAGTTTTCTTGGCAGGGTCGTAATGATCTGTTAATTGACCGGGCACCGAAATTACCTGAACATCGGTTATACCGTTATCTGCCAACATTTTTTCAGCAATTTCCTTTCCGCTCATTCCATTCTGAAGATGGATTTTGCTGTATTCCTTAAATTTACTTTTTAGTTTATGGCTCACGTACCAACTCACCAAAAAAATAATTCCTGCAATTATATAGTATCCAAACATTTTTTTAGTTTTTAATTCTTACATCAAATTTAAGCAAAAAGCGTGCAAATTTTTAACCAACGATATTCACTATTATTCCGGGTACGATAATTACCTTTTTCGGTGTTCTTCCCTCTAAATACTGGGCTGTCTTCTCATGTGCCATTACGGCAGATTCAATTTCGTCTTTGCTTAAATCTAATGGAAGTTTCATCGTAAAACGCATTTTTCCGTTGAAAGATATTGGGTATTCCTTTGTACTTTCAACCAAATATTTCTGTTCAAACTTTGGAAATGGCGCCGTGGAAATACTTTCTGAATGCCCCAACTTTTGCCATAGCTCTTCCGCAATATGTGGCGCATAGGGCGAAATAAGAATAATAAAAGGTTCCAATACTTCGCGCGAATTACATTTTTGCGCAGTAAGCTCATTCACCGCAATCATAAACGACGAAACCGAAGTATTAAAGCTGAAGTCTTCAATATCTTCCTGTACTTTTTTGATGGTTTTATGAAGCGTTTTTAAGGCCTCCCTCTTGTCCCCCTCCGGCTCCCCCAAAGGGGGAGTGTCTGCGACGTAAAATGAATCATCTGGGCCCGTATGATACAATTTCCAAAGTTTTTTTAGGAAACCGTGCACGCCGGTAATTCCTGCGGTGTTCCACGGTTTTGCTTGTTCCAACGGGCCGAGGAACATTTCGTACATTCTTAGAGTATCGGCCCCGTATTGGTTGCAAATATCATCGGGATTTACCACGTTGTATTTGCTTTTGGACATTTTTTCTACTTCGCGGGAAACTTTAAAGTCCCCTCCCGTCCTCCCCAAAGGGGAGGAGTTTGGTTCGTAATTACTTCCATCTTCTAAAATAAAAATAGCGTCTTTATATTCTTCACGCCAGTTTTTAAAGGTTTCTATGTCTAATTCATTTGAATTGTTTACAAATGAAACATCTGAGTGTATTGGTTGCGTATTATAATCTTTGGCCAAAGTAGCAGAAACAAACTTATTTTCTCCTTCAATTCGGTGCACAAACGCACTCTCCCCCAAAATCATTCCTTGATTTATCAGCTTTTTAAAAGGTTCCTCTACGGGCACCAATCCGCGGTCGTGCATAAACTTTACCCAAAAACGGCTGTACAACAAATGGCCAGTTGCGTGCTCGCTTCCGCCTATGTATAAATCCACATTTTTCCAATAATTTAATGCTTCTTTTGAGGCGAAAACTTCGTTGCGCATTTCACTTTCCATATATCGGAAAAAGTACCAACTGCTGCCCGCCCAACCCGGCATGGTGTTCAATTCCAAAGGAAAAACGGTTTTGTAGTCAATCAACTGACAACTGACAACTGACAACTGTTTTTCATCCCACGCCCAGTCATCGGCGCGGCCCAACGGTGGCTCGCCTTCTTCGGTGGGCAAATATTTTTCAACATCGGGGAGGCGTAATGGCAAACATTTGGTTGGAATTGCATATGGCATTCCGTCTTTATAATAAATCGGGAAGGGCTCACCCCAATAGCGCTGGCGGCTAAAAACTGCATCGCGCAAACGGTAATTTATTTTTCCTTCTCCAATTCCTTTTTCTTCCAAAGCAGTAATTATTTTTTCCATTGCTTCGGAATAGTTTAACCCATTTAAAAAATCGCTGTTGGTGATGATTGTATTTTCTTTATCGGAATAGGCTTCCTCCGAAATATCGGCATCTTTAAAAATATTTGGAATAGGGATGTTGAAATGCTTGGCAAATTCATAATCGCGTTGATCGCCGCAGGGAACGCTCATAACAGCGCCCGTTCCGTAGCCCGCCAACACATAATCGCCAATCCAAATTGGGATTGGTTCTTTTGTAAACGGATGCTCTGCATACGCGCCGGTAAACACACCTGTTATGGTTTTTACATCGGCCATTCGTTCGCGTTCGCTGCGTTTTGCGGTGGCTTCAACATAGTTTTCTACGGCTTCTTTTTGTTCAGCGGTAGTGATTTTTGAAACTAATTCGTGCTCTGGCGCCAAAACCATAAAACTTACACCGAAGATTGTGTCGGGACGGGTTGTAAACACGGGAATTGTCCCCCTTGCCCCCAAAGGGGGGATTAAGGCCTCCTCTAAATCCTCTAGTTTGGGTATGATTTCTAAGGTTTCATTAATTTTTGAAATCACCTTTTCTAGATTGTGAAAGACTTCGTTATTGGTAAAATGTAAAATTTTAAAACCTTTTTTTTCTTTTAAAAGCAATTCCCGCTCTCCATCCTTTTCTAATTGATATTGATGAATTTCACCATCAACTTCAATTATTAATCTTTTAGAAAGACAAACAAAATCAACTATATAGTTGTCGATGGGATGTTGTTGACGAAATTTATATCCCGTTTTTTTTGTTTTTAATTCGTTCCATAAAAGTGCTTCAGCTTTCGTTGGATTTTTACGCATTTCTTTAGCTCGCGAAAGTAAAGTGCCAATTATTTTGGAATTGCCTGTTAAATACTCAGCACTACTTGCCCCCCCAACTTCGGAGGGGGTTAGGGGGAGGACTTTGAATTCTACGCTTGCTCCCTTCGAACGCCCAATCCAGTTGGTTTGGGAATCCTTCAATGGTTGCGGCCAATCTATATTCTCGAGTCCGTCAAGCAAACGCTGGGCGTAAGCGGTAATACGCATACTCCATTGTTTCATTTTTTTTCGAACAACAGGATAGCCACCGCGTTCGGAAACGCCGTTTACTATTTCGTCATTCGCCAAAACGGTACCGAGTTGCGGGCACCAGTTTACTTCCGTTTCGGCTAAATATGTTAATCTGTATTTTAGAAGAATTTCCTGTTTTTCGGTTTCTGAAAAATCGAGCCATTCCGAAGCCGTAAAATGTGCAATTCCATCATCACAAACCGCATTTATATGAATATTTCCTTCAGAAGAAAAAATACTTCGCAGCTCTTCTATTGAACGTGCCTTGTTTAAATCTGTATCGTACCAACTATCAAACAACTGCAGAAAAATCCACTGGGTCCATTTATAATATTCGGGATCGCTGGTGCGCACTTCGCGACTCCAGTCAAACGAAAACCCTATTTTATCGAGTTGTTTGCGATAACCATCAATTTTATTACCACTGTTATCTACGCCACCTTCAATATTCACTTTAGTGGTTTGTGCCGGATGTTGCCCCGTTTGTATGGCGTATTGCTCTGCTGGCAATCCAAAAGAATCATAGCCCATAGGGTGCAAAACATTAAAACCTTGGTGGCGTTTAAAACGCGCATACACATCGCTGGCAATATAGCCTAAAGGATGCCCAACATGCAGACCCGCACCGGAAGGATAGGGAAACATATCTAAAACGTAATAGGGCTCCCCCAGCCCTTCCGAAGGAGGGGATCCTGGATTTTTAGCCTTAAAGGTTTCGTTTTCGGCCCAATGTTTCTGCCACTTTGCCTCTATTTCGTTGAAGTGATATTTGCCCATCTTCTTTTATTCTTTTGAAAAATTATTTCCAATGTTGGAAAGAGCGGCAAATTTAAGGTTTATTAGAACAAGTAAAAACCTTAATAATTTAAAAGTTTGGTTGAAGTAAGTTTCCCGAATAAAGCACCCAAGCAATAGATAAAAACGCCACGATATTTATTGCTATTCCGAAGTACTTTAATTGCTTAACGGTATAAGGCTTCTCTTTAAAGAAAACAAAAATATCTAAAACAAGCCATAGTGAAAAGGCTGCTAAAAAACCGGACAGCACCCACTCATTAAACCAGTAAAACAGTATAAATACTTCGGTTAAAATTAAAATGAGCACGAGGAGTTTTGTTTTTTTTCGTCCCAATAAAACGGCCGTTGTTTTTTTACCGGCTAAAACATCGGTTTCAATGTCCATAATTTGCCCAGCCAATTGTGCGTGAAAAGCAAACAACAATAGATATAGAAATGTTTGCCAAGGCAGCATTTCCAAATCATTTAATAAAATACTAAAAAGTGCCGTAAAGAGATAGCCCACTTGAAATAAAATTTCGAGTGGCGGTCTACGCTTAATTCGAAAGGGCTTAAAATTGTAAATAATATTCATCACAATCATAAAGAGCAATAACAGAAACATTTCTCTTCCTTTTAAATAAGAAAAGAAAGCTACGCAGGGTAAAATAACGGCGGTAATTTGCCAAAAAACTGGTTCCAGTTCCTTTTTGTTAAATTTAGGACCAAAAAGATAATTGCCCTTTCGCGGATTTAAAACATCTGCTTTGCCATCTGTAAAATCGTTTAGTCCGTATAACAAATAATTCAACGGAAATGTAACAAAAACCAGACCTACCCAAAAGAGGGGCGTCTCCCAGAAACGCGAAGCTAAGTCAAAGGGAACTAAATAAATCCAAATAACTGGAAACCAAAGTCCCGGTCGGGAAATTTTTAACGATTTAAGCAGGTGTTTAATAATTTTAAAAAGTTTAAGGCTACACAAATTTAAACTTAATGTAACAATTTGGAAACTTTCTACGTTGTTTAACACAAGATGCAAAATTACTTGTATTTTTACGCCAAAATTCAACAAAACCTATGAGCTCCTCTTTTGAAAAATATCAAAAACGCAGATTGATTTCTTCCTATTTTTCTGTAGTTATAAGTATTTCATTGGTGCTCTTTCTATTGGGATTACTAGGGTTGCTAGTTTTAAATTCAAAAAAAGTTGCCGATTATTTTAAAGAACAAATTGCAATAACGGTATTTTTAAAAGACAGTGCCAAAGAAGTTGAAATTACCCAATTAAAGCAAAGTCTAGCATTGGCCGAATATACGAAGTCTGCAGCTTTTGTTTCAAAAGAAGATGCCGCCAAAGAACACCAAGAAACTTTGGGCGAAAATTTTATAGAATATTTGGGTGAAAATCCGCTACAAAATAGTATCGATGTTTATATTTTGGCAGATTATGTTACGCCCGAAAAAATGGAAAACATAACTAACGAGTTAAAAAACAAGGATTTTGTAGATGAGGTTATTTACGATAAACCCCTAATTGCACAACTTACAGAAAACGTAAAACGCATTAGTTTTTGGGTATTGGTAATTAGCGCAATTTTCACATTTATTGCAGTTTTGCTCATTAATAGCAGCATCCGGCTAAGTATTTATGCAAAACGATTTACCATAAAAACCATGCAAATGGTTGGAGCTACTAAAAAATTTATACGCAAACCCTTTGTATGGAAAAGTGTTCGCCTAGGCATAATAGGAGCTATTGTAGCCATGATTGGGATGGGATTGGTGCTTTATTATTTAAATCAAAGCTTCCCTCAATTACAATTATTGGGCGACCCTGTGCTTTTGGCAGTACTATTTGTATTTATATTTTTAATGGGTGTTTTAATAACCTGGATTAGTACCTTTATTGCCACACAACGGTTTTTAAATTTACGCACCGATGATCTGTATTATTAAATTTTATAAATTATTAAATAGTCCTATTTAAAAAACGAAAATTCACAACTTGTAATTCTATTACCATGGGAGAAAAAAAACGAAAAGAAGATTATAAACCCGTATTTGTATTTGAAAGAAAAAACTACAAATTTATGCTTATTGGCGTGGCGTTTATAGCTTTAGGTTTTATTTTAATGACAGGAGGTGGAAGCGACGATCCCAACGTTTTTAATCCCGAAATATACAATTGGCGCCGCATTCGCTTAGCGCCAGCCCTGGTACTTTTAGGATTTGCCATTGAGGTGTATGCAATATTATTAAAACCCGAGAGTAAAGAAGAAAATTAAATGGATTATCTAGACGCTATTATTCTTGGTGTTGTTCAAGGTTTTACTGAATTTTTACCCGTTTCATCAAGCGGACATCTTGAAATTGGGAAAGTAATTTTAGGAGACACCTCATTACCGGAAGAAAGTTTGCTTTTTACGGTGATTCTTCACTTTGCCACCGCGCTTAGTACAATCGTAGTATTTAGAAAAGATATTATTGAAATTATAAGCGGACTATTAAAATTTAATTGGAATGAAGAAACACAATTCTCGGTAAAAATTATTCTATCCATGCTTCCAGCCGTAATTATCGGTTTGCTATTTGAAGAAGAATTAGAGTCGTTTTTTGGAGGCAGCATTGCATTTGTTGGCGCTATGCTAATTATAACCGCAGTGTTATTATGGCTGGCAGATAGATCTAAAAATACCGGCAAACCCGTTACTTTAAAAGATTCAATTATTATTGGGGTAGCGCAAGCTATAGCTATGTTACCCGGTATTTCCCGAAGTGGCGCAACAATTTCAACGTCTGTACTTTTAGGAAACGACAAAGCCAAAGCGGCAAGATTTTCATTTTTAATGGTAGTACCGCTCATTTTTGGTAAAATAGCAAAAGATTTATTGGGTGGGCAGATTTCAACCCATAATACAGACTTTGGCGTATTGAGCGTTGGGTTTATCGCAGCCTTTATTTGCGGCCTTATAGCTTGTACCTGGATGATTTCCCTTGTGAAAAAAAGCAAACTTCGATATTTTTCAATTTACTGTGTAATAGTGGGTATTGTTGCAATAGTAGCGAGCTTTTATATATAAATGACAGCAGAAGACTACAAAGCGGGTCAAGTAATTTTAATAGACAAACCATTGGAATGGACATCGTTCCAAGCGGTAAACAAAGTACGTTGGTTAATTAGAAAATCCTTCAACATTAAAAAAATAAAAGTTGGCCATGCAGGCACGTTAGATCCTTTAGCCACTGGACTTTTAATTATCTGCACTGGAAAATTCACCAAGCGAATAGACACATTTCAAGCTCAGGAAAAGGAGTATACCGGTACTTTTACCTTGGGAGCCACCACCCCGAGTTACGATTTGGAAACTGAAATAGATCAAACTTTTAATATTTCAGAAATCACTTCGGAAAAAATATACGAGGCCACAAAGCAGTTTTTAGGCGAAATACAGCAACAACCCCCCGTTTTTTCGGCATTAAAAAAAGATGGCGTACGCTTGTACGAATTTGCGCGAAGTGGCGAAAAGGTTGATATTCCATTTAGAACGGTTACCATTTCAGAGTTTGAAATAACTAAAATTGAAATGCCAAAAATTTATTTTAGAGTGGTTTGCAGCAAAGGCACCTATATTCGTTCTTTGGCGAACGATTTTGGAAAGGCGTTGGACAATGGCGCACATCTTTCGGCTCTTAGACGAACTAAAATTGGCGACTTTTCAGTAAAAAACGCAATTGATATTGAAGCATTTGAAAATTCGCTGACAAGTTAAAATATCATTAATACTGTCTTAATTTTCAGCGGTTTTGTGGAATTTTGCACAAAATTTCGGTACTTGTAAAGATGAATTTTAATTATTCGTATAGAGCCTTTTTGATCACTTCCCTGCTTTCGGGAAGTTTAGTGCTATTTCTGTACAGCGTAAAACTTTCAAAAGAGCAGGTTGCTCCAAACGAGGAAAGTTTCGATGTTGTTATGGCACCAGAAGAGTTGCTTCCCGAAGATATAGCTATTGCTAAGCTTTCACCTGAAAAGGTAAAAATTGAAACCAATCGAGCCTACAATCAAGCTGAAAAGTTTATTTCATCCGTAGAAAACGACAATCGTGAAATTACCGAAACAACCGAAGGAAAACTTCAAGAAATAAATGAAGCTATCACCAATTCAAAAAGCGATAATGGAGTTGGAACCACAGTTTTAACAAAGCCCGAAAAGGAAAACAAAAAAAAATTCTCCAATAGCGAAAGCAATAAAACAGATGAAGCCGTTGTAAGTAGCGGTAATAGAAATACAACTATAAGTTATCGCTTGGTTAACAGAAAGGATATTGAATTGCCCAATCCGGTTTACACCTGCTACGGTTCGGGAAAAGTAGTGATAAATGTTGAAGTAAATAATCTCGGGAAGGTGGTTAAAAATTCATATAACAAAAGTGCTTCATCTACAGCTAATGAATGTTTAATAGACGCGGCTTTGGATTATTCCAAAGAAGCCCGATTTAATACAGATGCAGTTAGAGAAAAGCAGTTAGGCACCATAACTTTTAACTTTCCGGGCCAGCAATAAAAATTTTGGTTGAAGATTTATCTTAAATAAAATACACGAATGAGCTCAAAAAAAGTACGTTGTGAATGGTGCGGAACAGATCCGCTTTATGTAAATTATCACGACATAGAATGGGGCGTACCTGTGAAGGACGATAAAACCCTCTTTGAATTTCTATTATTAGAAACTTTTCAGGCGGGCTTAAGCTGGATAACCATTCTTCGGAAACGAGAAAACTTTAGAGCAGCTTTCGACAATTTCAACTATAAAAAAATAGCCAAATACGATCAAAAAAAGATTGACGAATTACTTCAAAATGCAGGAATTATACGCAATAAATTGAAAGTTTATTCTGCAGTTTCGAATGCAAAATGCTTTATGGAGGTTCAAAAAGAATTTGGTAGTTTTAGCAACTATATGTGGGGATTTGTAGACAATACTCCCATAAAAAATGCTTATAAAACCCACGCCGAAGTACCTGCCACAACCTTAGTTAGCGATGCTTTGAGCAAAGATTTAAAAAAGCGCGGTTTTAAATTTGTTGGAAGTACAGTGGTTTATGCACATATGCAAGCAACAGGAATGGTAAACGACCACATTAAAACTTGTTTTCGATACAGCGAAGTTTAATTATTTAAGCAAATTAGCGCTTTCCGATTTATTTGAATTTGCATACGCCACAGCTTTTAAAGACTGGGTATACTGGTAAGCCAGCGTTGGATCTGTATTAGATTTTTCAGAATAAAACTTTTGGAACCACGAAACAGCTTTGTCATATTCTCCTTTAAAATAATAGGCTGTTGCCAATCTTTCGTAAATAAACGGAGTGCCGTAGCCATCGCGCACTACTTGTTCATATACGCGTACTACATCTATCTGTTTGTTATCGTTTGTTTTAGATTGCGAAAATGAAAAGGTAGAAATACCGGCAAATAAAAGGAATACAAGTAGGTTTTGTTTTATAATCATCGGGGATATTTAGATTTTATAATCTACTTTTTTTACTAGGAATACTATTACTGATTTGTTTGGTTGCACAAAAAAACAATTAATAAATGAATAAATTGTCTTCCGTGTAAAATTTAACAAAAACACACTTGTTCTCTATTGTAGCCAACTGCATACGTATAAAAGCGCTGTACCAATTTTACCTTTCGGAAGGATTATAATTTTATAACCTTTTTATGTATTTGTCCGAAATTGCCTTCAAACGTTATTAAAAGGGTGCCCTGCCAATTTTTATTCAGATTTAAGGTTATTATTCCATTGCCATCTACAATCAGGGTCTCGTATAATTTTTGTCCCAAAAGATTATGGATTTTCACTGTAACGGGACCTTGAATTGAATTCAAATTAAAGGAAACTTTACCGGTAGTAGGATTGGGAAATGCCGCCGAAATATGGTTCTGCGCCCACTCTTCTACGGAAAGCGTTTCTACATTTATAGTCCAATATCCTTCTGGAGCCACAATGGGTCGGTTTAATTCTTTTCCTGAAATAGCTTTGGCCCAAATATAATATTCAATGTCTGTGGTTGTATTCGGGATGGTTAAATCTGCCGCCCAATTATCGCCATTGGAAGGTGCCATTTCAACCTCATTATAAGTGGTAGCACCCTCTTCTCGCCAAAAAACCTTTGCCTGTGCTACACCAGAAATATGTTTTATCATGGCTTCGATCATTACAGTACTTCCCGAGTTTGCTTCATCAATGGGTTGATGTACAATCCAAAGCGGATCTGCAACTCCAATAGTATGTGTTATACAGTGAATTGCCCCTAGGGAATTAATTAAATTTTCACCCGGATTATCTACGTCTATCCCTACAATATTATACCCCGGCATCAATTCTTGATATTGTGCTAATGCCGGCGCATCAACCTCTGGGCGATAGGTAGGAACCATAATTGTTTTATTTACAAAAACCGCATTGCTATATGTATTATAAGGGCCTCCTGTGTTGGGATAATTTCCGCTGGTACTCGGTGGCGCATCTATCCACTCAATTTCATAAGGCGTTCCGAAAGGAGATTGAAAATTATCTAAAACATACTGAATATTTGCTTCAATTTGAGGGCCATCGGCTATTCCGGGTGGATACTTGCTTACGAGAATGGTTTCTTCATCAAGTAATTTCATGTGCATATCAATATGGTGAATTTGGTCGTATGGCAGTGTATTCATTTTTACAAAGCGGTTTATACCCATGTAATCCTGCATAATATCGTCTATTTGCGATTCTGTTTTAACGCTTACGCCATAGGGGTTGCCAGCGGCATTTTCATTCAAAATTAATTTTGAGGCAAAAGCGTTGCCCAGTCCGTCGCTCATATAATTTCCCCCGGTGTTAACCAAATCATTGGTGCCAGAGTTAGTAGTATAAAGTGGAATGCCCACTTGTGCAGCATGAGCTATTGGCATAACATCATCATTCGGACGAGGCCGATTGTAAATCCAATCGGTTAATGCTAGTTCTCCAACATCGTCAGAATATATTGTATTTCCTGCATAATCGCGAATCCAGATGCTATCCCAATCAACATCTAAAAATGTTACATTTGAAATATCTACACCATTGGTTGTAAGGTAATTTGAAACATAAGTCTCATTTTGAGTAGTAATAATTACTTTACATTCCTGTACACCAGCCGCTACTATTTGCCGAAGAATATTTGGGTAATTGGGATTCCAAGTAACCAAAAGATATTCAACCTCTTCCCATTCAGCAGCTGCACGTACTGAACCGGATGGTGGTGGCGAGAATCGCGGACTTGTAAATTGATAATCAGAAACCAAACTTTTTTCGGTTTCAGATAAATTGTGCGGTAGGTTTTGTTTTTCTTGTGAAATGGCGAAAGCAGTCTGCAAGGCCATAAGTAATACCAAAAGGTATTTTGTGTAGTTGTTTTTCATTTGAATAACGGATTGTGGATTACGAAGGTAGGATTTTAAATTTTTTTTGAAGGATTAATTATGTGAAAAGAAAATACAAACAATTGAATAATTTTGTCTTCAGGAGTCTTTCAATTGTTGCTGAAGAACCATTTGTTCTTCAGTTTTAAAAAAATTATATCTTTTGTGCGCACCTTCAATATTAAATTCAATTCTTCCAAAATCATTATACCACTTTTTATTAAAAATCTTTATGTGGGAAATTTTTTCCATTTCGAAATGAACTTTTCGGTTCTGCAAAAAAGCATTTGTGGATTCTATATGGAGCATTTCATCTTCTATCCAAATTTTATCTATATATGAAATCCTAAACGAAAAAAAACATAAATCGCCCCAAGAGTAAATCCAGTTAAAAGCCCAATATTTAGAGGTATATCAAATAACAGCCAAACTATTCCCATACCCAATGGAAAGCCAATAAATGGGAAGTAACTATTATAGAGTATTTTAAAAGTTTTGTTCATTTAGTCCAAAATATAGTTCATTAAAAAACTATTCCTTAAAGCTTTAGCATCTGTAAAAACTCCTTCCTCCCAATCTCCTCCGCCCCCAAACTTTCCAAATGTTCGTTGTAAATCTGACAGTCTATAAATTTATAATTCTGACTTTTTACGTATTCCGAAAGGTGATAAAAAGCAACTTTTGAAGCATTGCTCACCAAACTGAACATACTTTCGCCACAAAACACTTTTTTCTGTGGAAGATCAACGCCGTAGAGTCCGCCAACTAATTTATTATCATGCCAAGCCTCGACAGAAATTGCATGTCCAGCTTTATGC
Source organism: Aequorivita marisscotiae (assembly GCF_029814825.1). Lineage (NCBI taxonomy): Bacteria > Pseudomonadati > Bacteroidota > Flavobacteriia > Flavobacteriales > Flavobacteriaceae > Aequorivita > Aequorivita marisscotiae. Next base: position 723,309 of record NZ_CP122379.1, read on the forward strand.
AAGGCAATATACGCTTGTTGCATTTCCTCGGTAATCCAAGTGCCAGCTTGATTTTTGCGTGTAATGGTAGCGCAGTTTTTTATAACTTCCTTAAAGTTTTGGTTATATGTAATTTTAAACTTTTCATCTTGTAAAATTTTGCGAAAGCTTTTAGAAACCTTGAAATTTTCAGGGAACAAAACCATTCGTGGATTCGGGCTCCACCATAAAATAGGTTGGTTTTTTTCAAACCACGGAAAAATTCCAAAATTATATGCCAATAGCAACCGCTGCACCGAAAGATCGCCTCCTATGGCGAGTAGGCCATCGGCAGTTGCTTCGTTAGGGTTTGGAAACCAAAGTTTATGGGCTATATAATGCATTATTCAAATTTGCTAAAAATTATTGCATAAAAAAACCTCTGGGAAAATTTGATTTCTTCGAGGTTAATTTAAATTATATTAAATTATAGCCTTACTTAAAAGGGAAGGTCGTCGTGTTCTTCTTCATTAAAATCATTAGCAGGCTCAAAGGCTTCCGCAGGTGGCATCGGAGGCATGTCGCCACTAACTGGCGCTTGCGATAAGTTTTCAATTCGCCATCCTTGAATACTGTTAAAGTATTTGGTTTCGCCCTGTGGATTTACCCATTCGCGACCTCGAACATTGATGCTTACTTTTACGTCCTGCCCTACTTTATAACTGTTCAACAAATCTGTTTTGTCCTGTACAAATTCTATCATGATATGTTGTGGATATTGCTCTTCAGTGGTAATTACCATCTCTCTTTTTCTGAAACCATTGTTACCGTATTCTTTAGTTTCATCTATCATCTTAATTTTTCCTTGTAGTTCCATTGTTTTTATTTTTTATTCTTTATTGTTATTTTATATTCTTTGGATTCTATTTTCTACCCAGCAAAACTTTCCAAGCGTCGTCAACTTTTCCTTTTGAGAGAAAATCCTTTGCTTTCTTATGTATTGTTTCAGAATTGCTTGATGTTATTATTTTCTGCAATTCTTCCGAAGCATTAATAAAGGTATTGATTTCTTCTGAATTGGGAAAATTTTCTACGTTGCCCAGCATCCCTAAATCGTTACCTGTGAGCACCTTGCTGTGGCGAATTTCTTCGGGAAGCATATCTACACCCATCCCTAGCGATGTAAGTGGTTTTGGCACTTCGAACAGGCCTTCTTTGGCACGGCAGTACCAATTGCCTCCAAGTCGCGAAACCGTGTCAATTTTGAAAGGATCAATAGCGCCGTTTTCATCGAGAATTTCTTCTTTTATATGAAGCTTTACCACTTCACAAATTACCAAATTGCCTGCGCCGCCTTCGGTTCCGAGTTTAATTACTTCGTTTACTTTACACTCTAACTGAACCGGTGCTTCGGCTACGCGTGGCGGTTTTATTTTTTCAGAAGCCAATTCAGTAAAACCAGCTTTTTTAAATTCATTTACACCTGCGGCATATTCAGTTGAAGAAAGCGAAACTTGTTGCACCATAGCGTAGCTCACAATGTTTATAACCACTTCGGGCACTTCAAGCACATTTTCGTAGGTGTGTTTTGTAGTATTATCGCGTCCTCGTCTTGCGGGTGAAAACACCAAAATAGGTGGTTTTGCGCTAAAAACATTAAAAAAACTAAAAGGCGAAAGGTTTACCTCCCCTTTTTTGTTAATTGTACTTGCGAAACAAATAGGCCTTGGCGATACTGCGCCCAATAAATAGCCATGTAGTTTTGCGGTAGATAGTTGGTGTGGTTCAATAGATATCATTGTGGCAAAAGTACCCAAAGATTATAGCTTCTAAAAACATGATTGCACAATAATATTAACATATTTGCTTTATATTTAAACCTGCTTGGAAGGCAGACCTACAATTAACTTATCATTATGTTTCGCAACAAATCGCTATCCCGTTGGGGTTTTATTTTAGCTTCCCTTATTGTAATTAGTCTTATTTTGTGGAATACGTTTATTTTCTTCAATCAATTAAAGGAAAATGAACGCGCTAAAATGGAGATTTGGGCAGCGGCCTATCAAGAACTTCAGCAAAAAAGCACCACTGACGATCCTACCGTTGGCGAATTGGTTCTGTCAGTAATCCAAAGTAACACCTCTACGCCTATGATCCTTTATACGCTAAAGGAAAAAACGTACACAGAGCGTAATATTGATTCGTTGAAAGTTAATACCCTCGAGAAAAAACAGGAGTTAATAAAGCAATATTCTTCGGAATATACACCTATTGAAATAAGAAATGAAGGCAAATTATATTCCACGATTTATTACGGAAACTCGCCAATTATAAATAAACTGAAATATTATCCTGCATTTTTAATTTTAATAATTTTTCTTTTCATTTTAGCTATTTATCTTTTTTATAAAACTTCAAAAGCTGCCGAACAGAACAAGCTTTGGGCGGGCATGGCAAAGGAAACCGCGCATCAAATTGGCACGCCACTTTCGTCCTTAGTGGGTTGGACCGAGATTTTAAAAAGCGAAAATGTAAATCAGGAATACGTTCTTGAAATGGAAAAGGATATTTCGCGCTTAGAAATGATCACGGATCGTTTTTCGAAAATTGGTTCGGTGCCAAAACTGGAACAGCACGATTTAATTGAAGAAACAAAACACACCTTTCAATATTTACAAAAACGCACCTCTAAGCTTATAGATTTTCAACTAAATATTCCTGAAAAACCAATTTACGTACAATTAAATCCGCAACTATTTAGTTGGACGATAGAAAATTTGGTGAAGAATGGAATTGATGCGATGAAAGGGAAAGGTACAATAACAATTTCATTGGAAACAAATTCAAAATTTGCTTTTATCCGAATAAGTGATACCGGAAAAGGACTTACGAAAAGTGAATTCAGACGCATTTTTACTCCGGGCTACACTACAAAAAAACGTGGGTGGGGCTTAGGCCTTTCATTGGCGAAACGAATTATTGAAGAATACCACAACGGAAAAATTCGCGTAATAAAGAGTATTCCAAATCAAGGCACTACGATGGAAATTGCATTAAAGACTACAGTTTAATCATGAGCACTAAAATACATACTATACATACCGCGCGATTAAAAAATAATTGCCCAACGTGTTTTGGCGCAGACGGACTGGAATTTACGTTCACGCAGAAGGAAAAAGAAACACCATTTTATACCAAACCAACCTCACAACTATCCGAAAGGCTTTATTGCCATACTTGTAAGAACACTATTTATCCTGTAAACTGGACCGAAGATATTGAGCGGGTTTTTGAATACAACAAAAAAATAGCGGAAACCCATAAACAGTATTTACAGGTAAAACCGCTATTTTATATTATAATTTTGGTAGCAATTGTATTGACAGGCGTAGGAATTTATACTTTGTTCCTGACCTAAGACTTTAATTTCCCTCTAATTTCGAGTGCCAAGGCTTCAAACTCTTCTGAGGTCATTTTTACTTTTTTGGAGAAACGCATATCGTCCATATCGTTTAACGGAATAAGATGTACGTGCACGTGAGGCACTTCTAAACCAACTACTGCCATTCCCACACGTTTGCACGGAACTGTTTTTTCTAAAGCGCGGGCAATTTTTCTGGAAAATTGCATCAATTGTAGGTACAGGTGTTCGCCCATATCAAAAATCTTGTCTATTTCTTCCTTTGGAACACAGAGGGTATGCCCTTTTGTATTTGGATTTATATCCAAAAACGCAATAAAATTATCGTCTTCTGCAATTTTGTAACATGGAATTTCTCCATCAATTATCTGTGTAAAAATAGACGCCATAGTTAGTCTCTTGTGATTTCTAAAATTTCGAATTTAAGTATTCCATTTGGCACTTGTATTTCGGCAATTTCGCCTTTTTGTTTGCCAAGCAATCCTTTTCCGATTGGGGAATCTACGGAAATTTTTCCAGATTTTAAATCGGCTTCGCTTTGGGCCACTAACTTATAGGCCATTTCCATTCCATTGTTTTGGTTTTTAATCTTAACATTGGAGTGTACCAAAACCTTACTTAAATCTAATTGCGATTCGTCTATTAATCGGGCATTCGCCAAAATTTCTTCCAATTTTGCGATTCGCATTTCAAGCATTCCTTGTGCTTCTTTTGCGGCATCGTATTCGGCGTTTTCACTTAAATCGCCCTTGTCGCGTGCTTCGGCAATTGCGTTAGAGGCTTTTGGTCTTTCTACATCACGTAGGTGATCTACCTCATCTCTTAATTTTTTTAATCCTTCGGCTGTATAATAAGATACTTTACTCATAACTTCATCGTTTGTGCATTACAAACCCTTTTTTAATTCATTAAATTCTATATAATAAGATTCCCGCCTGTGCGGGAATAGAAAAATCCCATACGGCGACGGGATTGTGTTTAACAAATATACTAAAAATTTACTTGTTCCGTAATTTGTTGTAATTTCGGCCTTAAAATAGTTCATTTTAATTTTATGCGTGCCTTCTCATTGAAAACTCGCTTATAATGAACAACAACCGCCAGACCAAAGTTTGTCTAAATACTTTATACAGATGAAAACTAAGATTTTTTTACTTTTAATGCTTTCTATTTTCTTTTCTTGCTCAAAAAGCGACGATAAACGAGAACGAAACCCATATTTAACGGATCCTGTGGTTAATTTGAATTTAAATCTAAATTTACCAGAATACAACCCTTTAAAATTTCCAGGAAATTATGTGGTTACGGGCCAGGGCATTAAAGGCATTGTAGTGTATTGCGTTACCGAAAATCAATATTTGGCTTTTGATTTAGCAGACCCCAATCATGCTCCGAGCAACTGTTCCCGAATGGAATTAACGGGCGTTATAGCCAGCTGCCCCTGCGCTACTGATGAAAATGAATATTTTATAACCTCGGGACAGCACACTACAGAACCAGACGCCAAATACCCCATGCAACAATACAACGCGCAGAAAAATGGAAACACAATTGTAATTAGCAATTAAGTGTGCCATAAACGCGGTTACAAATTTTTAGATAATTTGCTAAAATTTTATGGTTGCACCCAGTAGAAAATTTATTGTTGCCTGCGGATAGTAGCCAGCGCCTTCAATCGTAGTAATTGTTCCTGGATTACTGAAATCATCATCGTAGGTATAAAAATAGCCGTTGGAAATATATTTTACATTAAAAATATTGTTTATCAATGCCGAAAAAACCACTTCGTTTATCCACGGAAGATTGTCTAAAGTATAAACAATATTTAGATCGTTAATAAAATAACTGTCTAATTTTGAAGCCTCACTGTCAATATTTCCCATATATTGTTGGCCTACAAATTTTGAAAGAAAACCCAATTGTAATTTCCCGATTGGTGAATATTCCAGCATATTTCCCGCAACAACGGAAGGTGAAAACGAAATATTTGTATTTCCTAGATTTACCAATTCGCCATCGCGAGCGCTAACAAAATCTACGTTTTTATTTGTGCTTAAGGCAATATTTGGAAGAACGCGCAAATTCTTTAAAATCTGAATTTCGGCATCTACCTCCAATCCTAAACGGTAACTCTTCCCACTACTTGTTCTTAACGCAGCACCCACATCGTTCAATTCGCCGGAAAGCACTAGTTGGTCTTTGTAATTCATATAATACAAGTTTGTATTTACCTTTATTTTTTCTGAAGCAAAACGCCAACCCAGTTCAAAATCGTCTAATTTTTCAGGAGTTATAATTCCCTGTTCATAATCGTTTCGTGAAGGTTCGCGGTGGGCTTTTCCGTAGGAAAAATACAACTGGTTTTCAGTATTCATTTTATACGATAATCCAGCTTTGGGATTAAAAAAAGTATAGTTTTCATCGTATATCATTTCCACTAAATCTGAAGTAATCCCTGAAGTTTTATAATTTAAAAAGCGTCCTTGCAAATCTCCAAAAATGCTCCATTGCGAATTAATGGTATAAGTTCCTTTTGAAAAAACGGTAAATTCGGTTTTTGTACCATTGCTATCATAATAGCGATCGCGAATTTCAGAATCGCTGGCAAAGCGCGCCCAAATTACTTCTCCAAAATGATCGCCAGTATAGTAGCTATAAAATGCGCCACCTGTGAAATCAATTTTATTGTTTTTGTAATTTACGTTTGCATTTACTGCGTAAAAATTATTGTCTAACCAACGTCTGCGAATTACATCGGTTGTATTTATGGTATCGCCTCCAATTTCGAGAGGTTCAAAACCGTATGTTTCAAAATCCTCATCTTCTTTATACTGTTCAAAATACCCCTTTCCCTTTGTATAATTTAACGCTACATTGGTGCTCCAATTGTTATTGAAACGCTGGTTCCAAAGTAGTTGGTAGTGATCCTGTGCATAATTATCTACTTCCTTATCGTAAAACTGTGTATTTCCGTCTTCATCGGTGTACATTCCCGCAGTGTTAAAAGTCCTGTCGTTTTGCAATTTTTCCGGGTCTTCCAAACCGTTCCACGATTGGTATGTTTCTTCCCGTCCGCCAAAAACCAAGGCTTTAATTAAAGTGTTATCGGCAACAAAAGCACCTTGCAGGAAATATGATTTTAAGTCGGAACTGGCTCGGTCTATATACCCATCAGATTGAATTGTTGACAATCTTCCCGCTAATTCAAAATGCTCGGAAAGCAAGCCAGTACTGAACTTAACATTGTGTTTATGTGTATTATAACTTCCGAATGAATTTGAAATTTCGCCATTGGCTTCATTCGAAACTGCATCGCTCAACAAGTTTAAACTCGCACCAAACGCGCCGGAACCATTGGTAGAAGTTCCCACGCCACGTTGCAACTGCAAACTCTGCACCGAAGAAGTGAAATCGGGTAAATTTACCCAAAAAGAACCTTGACTTTCAGAGTCGTTATACGGAATTCCGTTCAAGGTTACATTTACGCGCGAAGCATCGCTTCCACGAACACGTATATAGGTATAACCTACGCCAGCCCCCGCATCGCTTGTTGTAACAACCGATGGCATATAGCTCAGCATATACGGAATATCTTGCCCGAGATTTCGTTTTTCAAGATCTTCTTTGTCTAGGTTTGAATGCGTAATTGGTGAATCTGCAGACACGCGAACCGCTTGTACCAAAACTTCGTCTAGAGTTTCCGATGATTCAACTAGTGTAATATTCAACTCTAAATTACCATTTACACTTACAGAGCGGCTATCCGGAACATAGCCTATATGGCTAAATTGAATACTGTGCTTACCCAAATTTAGAGAAACTTTATATGTGCCATTAAAATCTGTAATGGTTCCGCCGTCCCCTTTTAAAATTACATTTGTTCCTGGCAATGGCTGTCCGTTAACATCAGTAACCACCCCCGAAACGGTAAATTCTTGAGCAAAAACGGCACTACTTAATAAAGTAAAAAAGGTAGAAATTAATAACTTTTTCATTCGTAATAATTTAAATTATACGAATAAAAGGGGCGTTATTCTTTGTTGATTAAATAGTTAAATAAAAAACCCTGAAAATAATACGTCGCGCATTATTACAGGGGGTTTACTGTGTTCCCTTGGCAGCATTACCCGCCCAGGTTCTTTGGGTATAATCTCAGCCAGAATGATTAACGATTGTTGATTTTCGATTAACGATTTCAGAACTACTTCTAAAATCAACAATCTTCAATCTTCAATCTAAAATCCCTTAGCACCCCTTTGAGATGTTGGGCAAAGATACATTCCTTTTTTATAATTCAAATTAATTTTCATATTCAATTTTTACCATATCCTTAATACTTCGCCTTTGCTTTAGTTTTTACATTTGGATAATGGCTACTGCAAAAAACAAGTTTACATTTAAGATTATTCTGAGCTACGTCATTCTGGGAGCTTTATCGGTATTGGTTGGCTTTTTTCTGTATTCTGAATTTAAAAAATTCAGCGCTGAAACCAATGAATCCACAGGCGAAAAGAAGTTTATTGAAACTGGAATTCTCATTAATTTACTTTATGAAACCGACGGTTTTTCGAGGCTCGCCCTTTTAACCGAAAATGATGATGATTTTCAAGCCTATATGGCCAAAACAGATTCGCTTTTTAAAAAGATTGAAGAAATAAAATCGCTTACTTCCAATCAATTTCAAATAAAACAGTTGGATAGCGTACATGCGCTATTAAAGGAAAAAAATGAAAATATTGAACAACTTCGAATTCTACGGCTAACAAATCAAAAAGACGCTTCGCTGGACGATATTATGCGCGAAGTGCAAAAACTGGAGGCTTCCGTGGGGCTAACCTCTGTAGAATCATTAATCCGAAACCCAGCGAACTTAAGCAACAAGGAACGCAGAATTTGGCAAAATTACGCAGACTATCTCAATAGTGATAGACGGCGCGACACTTCTACTGTAAAGTCGAAAACCGTAGATTCTATGCTAATTGCCGCACGTTATATTGTAGCCGAAGCTAAAAAGGAAAATTCGCGAATTCGGCAATCTTTGATGCAAAAGGAAAACGAACTGATTAAAAACGACCTAAATATTTCGGAGCGCTTGCGCGAGATAATTGAAAGTTTTGACCGCGAAATAACCAAAAACAATACGCTTGAAAAACAACAACGCGGTGCATCGATGAAACGCACATCGGAAATTCTAAAATTTGCCGGGATTTTGGGAGGGATTTTGGTTTTACTGTTTTCGTATTTTATTCTTTCAGATTTTTTTAAAGCAGAGCGCTACAAAAAGAATTTGGAAGAATCTAAAAATTATGCCGAATCACTTTTAAAAAGCCGCGAACAACTTATTTCGACCGTAAGTCACGATTTAAAAACACCTTTAAATACAATTAGCGGTTATGCCGAATTGTTTGAAAATTCAAATCTTTCCGAAAAACAAAAATATTATTTGGGGCAGATTAATACGAGCTCGCATTTTATTTCGCATTTGGTTGATGATTTGTTAGATTATTCAAAACTAGAAGCTGGAAAACTGCCACTTGAAAGCATTCCATTTTCACTTGAAAATATAATTATCGATACGGGAAACGCCGTAAAACAACAATACTTCCAAAAACAAGTAGCCCTTAAAATTTCGATTTCAGAAAAATTAAAAGCCAGGATTTTTGAAAGTGATCCGTTGCGAATTCGGCAGATAATAAATAATTTGGTGGGCAATGCTTTTAAATTTACCGAAAAAGGTAGCGTTGAAATAAAAGTGGTTGAAATAGAAATAAACAATGCAATTTCAACTGTTCAAATCTCCGTAATCGATACCGGAATTGGTATTTCCGAAGAAAAACAACAACTTATTTTCAACGAATTTACACAAGCCGAAACAGAGATAGCCCACAGATTTGGCGGTAGCGGCTTGGGACTCGCAATTTCTAAAAAACTAACTGCTTTGCTGGGCGGCCATTTAAATGTAAAAAGTGTTTTGGGCGAAGGGAGCACTTTTATTTTAACGCTTTCATTGAAAAATACATCGCGAATTTTACCCAAAAAAGTATCTAAAGAACAGCCTAATTTTCAAAATTTAAATGTTGTAATTATTGACGATGACGATGCCATGCGTGCGCTTTTACAGGAAATTTTTGAACAAATGAATATTGCTTCAAAAGCCTTTCAGAATTACAGCGATTTTAAAACATTTAGTTTCGATAACGGTTTCGATTTTATTTTAACTGATATCCAAATGCCCCAAACAGATGGCTTTTCAGTGCTAAAAAATTTAAAAAATGGCAACGTTTCTTCATATAAAAATCAACCCATAATTGCCATGACAGGCAACCGAGAGCACGCCCGTGAATATTATATAAAACAGGGGTTTGCAGAAATGCTTCCAAAGCCGTTTTCGAAGCAGGATTTGGTAGCCGTATTGGCTAATATATTTCCGACACAAAACCAATTTTTTGAGAATAGCTTCGATACTACAGCTAGTGAAAAAAGCCCATTAACGAATGACGTGATTGATCTTTCCCTGCTAAAGTCATTTTTGAGTACGCCCCAAGCCATGAATGATGTACTCGCGGTTTTTAATTCTCAAACTACTGAAGACTTGCAGCAGCTCACAAATTTAATTGAAGAAAAAGACTACAAATCAATTTCAGATTTAGCTCACCGAATGCTTACGATGTTTCGTCAAATTAAAGCAAAGGAAGCAATATTAATACTTGAAAAAATGGAGGATTATCCCCTGCAACGTATTCCCGAAAATTTTTACTTTACAATGCAAAGCGATTATAAAGAATTGGTTGTAGCAATTGGCGTAGTGCAAAATGCTCTTAAAAACGAAGTGTTTTAAAGTTCAATTTTATATAATTCTAACTTGTTATAAAGTGTTTTACGGGTAATATTTAACATTTTTGCAGCCTTCGTTTTATTGAAATCGGCTTCTTTTAGGGCATTTAAAATGAGTTGTTTTTCGTTGCTTTCCTTTGAAAAATCTACAGAATTCTTTTGCTTTTTTTCAGAAAATAAAACCTCTTTCGGAATAACCTCCAGCGGTATTACGGCTGAATTGGTTAATAAAACCGACCGCTTAATTACGTTTTTTAATTCGCGCAAATTCCCTGGCCAGGCATAGTTTTTAAACGCTTCTTCCACTTCCTTTGAGAGCCCGACAACTTCTTTTTGCAAAGATTGATTGGCTTCGGCCAAAAAGTATTCAGTAAACATAAATAAATCTTCTTTGCGTTCGTGCAAAGAGGGTATATGAACTGAAAATTCGTTTAAACGATGGTACAAATCCTCTCTAAATTTACCTTCGGAAACAGCTTTTAACAAATCTTCGTTTGTTGCAGATAGTATGCGAACATCTACATCTATTTCGGTATTGCTGCCCACGGGTTTTATACGTCGTTCCTGTAAGGCACGCAATAATTGAATTTGATTTTCATACGAAAGGTTTCCTACTTCATCTAAAAAAAGTGTCCCTCCATTGGCGGCTTCAAAATGACCCATTTTATCGTTAACCGCACCTGTAAAACTTCCTTTTACGTGGCCAAAAAATTCGCTTGCAGCAATTTCCTTTGGAATAGCACCGCAATCTACCGCTACAAAATTTTTGTTATACCGGGAGCTATATTTATGAATTGCCTTTGCGGCTACTTCTTTTCCAGTTCCGCTCTCGCCCTGAATGAGAACGCACATATCTGTTGGTCCGACGAGCTTCAAATATTCGTTGAATTTTTTGGAAGATTCACTAATACCAACTACAAATTTTGTTTCGGGTGCCGAAATAGGTTCGGTTTTGGTTTCGGTGAAGTTTAAATCAACATCCTTTGATTTTGAAGTTTCTTCTTCAATAATCATTAATAGTTCCTCGGGCCGAAAAGGTTTAGAAATATAATCTAAAGCTCCCTTTTTAATTGCCTTTACGGCAGTATCTACTTCGGCATAACCTGTCATTAAAATAACTTTTGTATTTGGGGCTATTTTTTGGGAGAATTCCAAAAGCGCCAAGCCGGAGTCGTCTGGTAATTTTAAATCTGTAATCAAAAAATGGAACGTTTTATCGGTAAGCATTTTTCGAGCGTTTTCTCCACTGAGGGAAACCGAAACAGCAAACCCTTTTCGTTCCAAAAAAGTTGTAAGCATTTTTCCAAAAGCTACATCGTCTTCAACTATGTGTATTTGCTGCGCCATTATATATTTCCAGTAGGTAAAAATAGTAAGTAATTGAGCGGGTAATCTTTAAAATTATCACAAAAAAGGCGTCCAAAAATTTGGACGCCTTTCTCAGAAGTATTGAATCTAAAAATACCTGCAGCTTACTGCTTCTTTAATTCATTTTTAATCCACTCACCTTTTGCGTTCGCATAAACGGTTGCGCTTTTTGCATCGGCAGTTGCAAGTTCAATTTTATAGTCACCTTTGGCATTCACATAAGCTTTAGAGATAGTTGCATCGCTGAAATCTGCAGCTACTGCATCTTGAACACTCTGAGGTAATTCAGTAACCTTTACTTCTTTGTAATCTTGTGCTACTACAGAAACTGCTACAGATTCGGCTGCTGCATCTTGGGCGGCATCTAATCTGTTTTCTACTTGAACTTCAACTGCAGATTGCTTTTGTGCCGTCATTGCTGTTGCTTCCTTTTCGGTTTGTGCAGTTACTGCGGTTAACCCTCCTAATAAAATTGCTGTACTTAAAATTAACTTTTTCATCTTTTTGTTTTAAAAATTTATTTATTCGTTTCTAAGTTTGTTTGTTGTCTTGTATAATGAAAAAGTAATGCCATAGAAATTTGGTTCGGCAAATACCTATTAACATTCTATAATATAGCGTTTTAGCTAATTATTAAATATTTTGAAGAATTGAAATAGTGTGTAAAACAAAGAACAGTTGTATAAAAATTACACAACTATTGTATAAAGGCTAATCAATTTTGGGAGGTCGGCGATTAGATTTTTTGAGCGCGTGTTGTTTTTTAGATTTTAATCGTCGTTCAATAGCGCCTTTTGAAGGTTTGGTTTTTTTACGTTTTTTTGCAACTTTTAAGTTTTGCTGAAGAAGCGCCAGCAACCGTTCTATTACAATAGATTTGTTGCGATGCTGGCTCCGCGTTTCGCCACATTCTAACGTGAGTGTGCCATCGGAAGATATTTTTGTAGCCAATTTATTTCTAAGTCGTGCCTTTTCTCCTTCTGATAGCGCCTGCGAATTTTCCAAATTAAAAGATAGCACAACTTTCGAAGCAGTTTTATTTACATGCTGACCTCCGGGACCGCTACTCCGAATGCCTTTAAAATTTAGTTCTGATATTAAAATTTCTACATTCACTTGGGTTGGTGCGCTTTGTTTAAAAGATCGTTTACCGTTTTTACTGGGTTAAAGGTATTAAGGGGCACTTCAACAAAAACTGTATTCCAATTTGCCATAGCGCCATTCCAAAGGCCCGGCAATTCTAAGGCTTTAATAGGTTTACCGAGATACGATTTATTGGATATAAAACCTGCTTCGGGATCTGTAAAATTGAGCAGGTTAAATTTTTCACCCTTGTAATTACGTACACCGCAAACCAAATCAACAGGATTAAAATGCGTAGCTTTTGCCACCAGCTTTTGCTGCTGGGCATTGATTGTATCTATCTGCGACATTTCTACAATTTGATACGAAAGGTGCCCGTTTTTATCTTTTACTAAAAAAGGCCCACCGCCCGGTGCACCGGTATTTTCAACTACACCGCAAACTCGGATTGGCCGATCCAAAATGTTCAAAATTGCCTTTTTATCTATGGGTGTGTCAATAATTTTTAATTGTTCCGAAATAAAATTAGAAGCCAATTTTAAAACGTTTTCAGATGGATTATCTGACTGCAGTAATTCAATAAAACCAAAAATTTCCTGCTGAAGTGAAATCAATTTTCCAGCTAAAACCTTTTTCTGAAAAGCAATAGTTTCAATATAATTTTCAGAAACTACGTTGTCTATATTTTTAATAAACACAATATCTGCATCAATATCGTTTAAATTTTCCAGCAAGGCTCCGTGGCCCGATGGGCGGAAAAGCAAATTGCCGTTTTGGTCTAAAAACAAATCGTTATCGGGCGTTACAGCGACTGTATCTGTTTCATTTTTTTGAAAGGAATACGTTATTTTAAATGTTTTTCCAGTGCGATTCTCCACATTTTTCTGGATTTCTGCATAGCGCTTTTTAAATTTTTCTTCATGCTCTGCCGAAACTGTAAAGTGCAAATAGGCAGTGCCATTAGACGTTGCGTAGTGTGCGGCCTCAAATAATTGTTCTCCGAAAGCGGTAACGTAATTGTCGCCGTATTTGTGAAAAGGAACGAGACCTTTGGGTGTATTACTATAATTTAAACCAGTTTCCGCCAGCATTTCTTTTACAAATAAATAGTATTTCTTGCCTTTTTCGAAATTGTAATAATCGGGATATTTTATATCCAGTTGCTTAAAAACCAAATGTGAAAAAGCAAAGTCATCAAGTGCATCGAAGAATATCTGTACATTTTTATTTTCTGTTTTTTGAAGAAATTCATCTATATTTTCTGAAATAGTATAATCTTCCAAAAACTCGTGTAGAAACTTAAACATACGCGTGGCCGCACCAGAAGCGGGAACAAATTTCAACAGATTTAGCTTATCTTTTTGACCTTCAAAAAGATTGGCGAATTGCCTTTGTTCCGCTTCGGAAAAAATGTTTATCCCGTTGTTTGGCGCTGCAGGTGCAATTATCTGCGCAAACGGAATTCCATTTTTAAATATTTGCAGTTGCCGGTCTATGTCGGCTTCGGTTAGGCCGTGTTTTTGTATTTGTTGTATGTTTTTTTTGGTAAACATTTTTCAATTTTTCTCTATGTACTCTGTGTATTTGTAGTTTGTATTCTGCACAGAGGCTAGGCGTGTACGGAGGGTTTTAATTTTGTAAAAGAGCATTAATTATTTCAACCGCCTTATTAAATCTTTCATTCTTGTTTCCTTTTAAAATTTTATACGGAAAACCCTGCTTTTTTAATTCGGCCTCGAAAATATGAAACATTTCTTCGCGATTATTGGGTTTATCCCGCAAAATATCCGGCTCCCAAGGTATGTCTATATAGGTTAGTAAATAGATGCTGTAATTGTTTTTGGTTGCTTCACTTTTTATTACTTCTGGGCAGTAATCGTTGTAATAGTATTCCGAGTACACTTTTAATTCCAGTAAATTTGTATCGCAAATTAGCAGCTTATCTGCCTGTTTTGCTGCTGCTTTTTCAAGTTTTAATTGTCCTTCCGCAATAGGAATTAAATCGTTTATTGAGATTAATTCTTCTTTTAAATTCCACTTTTCTTCTAGAAATTGCCGCATATATTCTGGAACCCACTGAGTATCGTAGTGCGCCGCCAATTGTTTAGACAGCGTTGTTTTTCCAGTAGATTCTGGACCGTATAGCACTACTTTAATCATTATAGTAAAGAGGTTTCGAGTTTATTGACGTTCTTTCTCCAAGCGCGATAACCATAGATAGCCACAACTGTGAACAATACATATTGAAACGAACTAAATACAAGCCCCTTATAAAGGTAAAGTGGTATTGAAATTAAGTCGCCAATAATCCAATAAATCCAGTTTTCCACTTTTTTTTTGGCCATTAACCACATTCCCACAAAAAAGATTGCAGTAGTAAAAGTATCCACATAAGCCGTCCAACTGTTCCAATTATCGAACAATTGGTACACTGCAAACACAAAAATAAGGGTTGCAATAAAAATTATGATTGAGGTTTTATGCTCCTTTTTTGTTGTTTTAGTTATTGGCGTGTAATGTGTTTCGTCTACTTTTCGGGTCCAAATATACCAGCCGTAAATACTCATTGAAAAGTAATAGGCGTTTATCATCATATCGCCCAAAAGCGCATATACCGCTAAAATATAAACAAAAATTGCGGTGCTGATGATACCCGTGGGATACACCAATATATTATCCTGTTTGGCATACCAAACACTCAAAAACCCAAATACAACAGCAACAATTTCTAGAATTACTAAATGCGTTGGTACATTTTGGTACTGTGCAAAAAACCAATCAAAAATGGGGCTCATAATCGCTGCGATCAGATTTTACAATTTTAATATACAGAAGACCTCTATCTACAGCTTCCAATGCAGTTTTCATTTCCTTTTGAAGCAGGTTCATTACCGTGTCATATTCGCCGTAAACTTGTGTGCTAAGCGGATTTTCCAAAACGGTAAGTCCAGAATTTCGAAGACTTTTAATAAAGTTGATAATCGCTGGTTCGTAGTTGTCTTGTAGCGGCGAAAGGGTTAATTCTACTGAAATTTTCATTTTTTCAATTTTAGTTCAAAACTACGATTTTAATAACTATCCAATCACAATTTCGGTTTTTGGAATTTTGTTTTTAAGATTTCAAATTTATTCGAAAGCCGTCCCCATCACAACCATATCTGCGCCGGCCCGATAGGCAGCCTGTTTTTGTGCTTCGGTTTTAATTCCGCCCCCAACGATTACAGGAATACTTATTGTGCTTTTCACTCTTGAAATTATCGCACCATTTACAGGAAACTTAGCGCCACTTCCCGCCTCTAAGTAAATAAGTTTTGCACCCATATATTGTCCCGCAAGGGCGGTGTGAACAATTTCTTCAATATTTTGCTGGGAGAGTGGTTCGGTTTTCGTCACTTTTGAAACTGCCGAATTATTTCCGCCATCAATTAAAATATAACCTGTTGAAATAATTTGCAAGGCCGTTTGTTTTAGTTTTGAGATAGCCTTTATTTGTTGGCCAACTAAATATTCGGCATTTCTTCCTGAAAGTAGCGTAAGAAAGAGAAGAGCGTCTGCAAGTGGGGTTATGTGTGAATAATCTCCCGGAAACAAAAATATAGGAAGATTAGTTTCAGCCTTTAAAACTTGTACGGTTTCGTTAGTTCTGCCATTTTTTACCGTACTTCCACCTACAAAGAGATGCGTAGTTTCATTGGGAATTTTTTTCAGAAATACTGCCGCTTCGGCATTGGTAAATTTTTCCGGATCTATTAATATAGCAAGCTGCTTCTTTTTTGCCGAAATATTGTTGAGAAGCGTTTTGTAAAACGTATCTTCCATTTATTGATTTTCTGAAAGTAGCGCAAAGGCACAGGTAAAACCTTCAAATTCTAAATATGCCACATTGTATTTTACAGTTTTCTCTTTAAAAGTAACGGTGGCCGTAGTTTTATAATCTTCTAACGCGAATTCTTCCACATATATATTTTGCAAAAAGCTCACGCCTTTTTCAGCAAAACTTTTATAAAGAGACTCCTTTGCACACCAAACAATTGTTAGTTTGCGCATCAAAGCATCGTCATTTGCAATGGTTCGGTATTCTTCAATCGGAGTAAATTTATGTGCTATTTTTAGAATCTTATTTCGTTGTTTTTCAATGTCTATTCCCACTTCAGAATCGCTAATTATTATTGCAGAAAAATTAAACGAATGGGTAATTGAAATATGCATATTACCCGTTAAGTGAGGTTTTCCATTTTCGTCGTAATACAAATCGTGGTCGGTATAACCCGCTAACGCTAATAAATGACGAATACTCATAAAGCCACGCCTGTGCAAATCGCTTTTCATATTAAAAACTCTGTTCGAACAGTTTTCGGTTAAAGATATTCCTTCGGAAAGAGCTTTAAACGACTCTTCAATCTTCCAAATGAAGACTTTAGTTGTGGCGTTAACTGTTATAGTTTTGTAAAGTGGCATAGATTATAAAAGGATAATTTGTACTTTTGCAGACTCAAAAAAAGAAATTAATCTTAACAAATGCCCGCTTTTGAGGGTATAAATATAACAAATATGTCAACGAAAACTGTGCCTTATACGGCGTTTAAAGTAAAAGATATTTCCCTGGCAGATTGGGGAAGAAAAGAAATTGAGCTTGCTGAAGCAGAAATGCCTGGACTTATGTCGCTTCGTGAAGAATATGGCGCGGAGCAACCATTAAAAGGTGCGCGCATTGCGGGATGTTTGCACATGACCATTCAAACCGCGGTGCTTATTGAAACTTTAGTGGCCTTAGGAGCTGAAGTTACTTGGAGCTCTTGTAATATTTTCTCCACCCAAGATCACGCTGCCGCTGCAATTGCTGCCGCTGGAATCCCAGTTTATGCTTGGAAAGGAATGACCGATGAGGAATTTGATTGGTGTATTGAACAAACGCTGTTCTTTGGCGAAGACCGCAAACCGTTAAACATGATACTAGACGACGGTGGCGATCTTACCAATATGGTTTTGGATAAATATCCAGAGCTTGCCGCTGCTGTAAAAGGTATTTCGGAAGAAACCACAACGGGCGTTCACCGTCTTTACGAACGAATGAAAAAAGGTACTTTGCCCATGCCTGCCATTAATATTAACGATAGCGTTACTAAAAGTAAATTCGACAATAAATACGGTTGCCGCGAAAGTGCTGTCGATGCAATCCGCCGTGCTACCGACATAATGTTGGCGGGTAAACGCGTTGTTGTTTGTGGCTATGGCGATGTTGGTAAAGGTACTGCTGCTTCCTTCAAAGGCGCCGGAAGTATTGTTACCGTTACGGAAATTGATCCAATTTGTGCTTTACAAGCCGCAATGGATGGGTTTGAAGTGAAGAAATTAGAAACCGTTGTTGGTAATGCAGATATTGTAATTACTACTACCGGAAACAAAGATATTGTTCGCGGAGAACATTTTGAAGCGATGAAAGATAAAACCATTGTTTGTAATATTGGGCATTTTGATAACGAGATCGCGGTTGCTTGGTTAAAGGAAAATCACGGAATTACGCACGTTGAAATTAAGCCACAAGTTGATAAATACACTATTGATGGTAAAGACATTATCCTATTGGCCGAAGGTCGTTTGGTAAATTTAGGTTGCGCTACGGGACATCCAAGTTTTGTGATGAGCAACAGTTTTACCAACCAAACTTTGGCACAAATAGAGCTTTGGAAAAATGGTGAAAATTATGAAAATAAAGTATATATGCTTCCAAAACATTTGGATGAAAAAGTAGCCAAACTTCACCTTGAAAAAATTGGGGTTGAGCTTACTGAGCTTTCCGAAGAACAAGCCGAGTATATAGGCGTTACTGTTGAAGGACCATTTAAGCCTGAGTATTACAGATATTAAGGATTAACGATTGTAGATTTTAGATTTGCGATTTTTGAATTTTAAAACCCTTGCATTTTTGTGAGGGTTTTTTTATTTGAAAACATTTAACTTTTACAAAGCAAAGATAATTCATACTTTAAGTGAATGATTTATGAAGAGGAAAAAATAAAAGTCCCAAGATTCAATGAAGAATCCGGCTTCTACACTACGAAAAAGCGCTCTAAAATAATGGGCAAGATTCGCGGGAAGAATACGAAACCTGAATTGCTTTTCAGAAAATCGCTTTGGAACCAAGGAATTCGGTATCGGATAAACAGCAAAAAACTTCCCGGAAAACCAGACGTTTCCATTATTAAATATAAACTCGCTATTTTTATTGACGGTGAATTTTGGCACGGATACAATTGGCCGGAACGAAAAAAAACCTTAAAAAGCAATAGCGGCTTTTGGATTCCAAAAATCGAGCGGAACATGCAGCGCGATCGCGAAGTAAATCAACAATTAAGCGAAATGGGTTTCACCGTTTTTAGATTTTGGACCAACGAAATAAAATATAATTTAGACAAATGCATCAACGATATTTTGGTGTTTATAAATACCGGACAAAATGATTAATTCTAAACTCCCAAACATAGAAACCTCCATTTTTGCCAAAATGAGCAATATGGCGGCAAAGCACAATGCCTTAAATCTTTCGCAGGGCTTTCCCAATTTTCCCAGCGACCCCGCTCTCAACGCTTTGGTAAATCAAGCAATGAGCGATGGCTTTAATCAGTATGCGCCAATGCCCGGCGATTTCGGACTGCGGATGGAAATTTCAAAAAAAATTGAAAATCTTCACAATCACATTTACAATCCCGAAACGGAAATTACTATTACGGCGGGAGCTACTCAAGCCATTTTTACAATAATCGCTGCAACGATTAATAAAGGCGATGAGGTTATTATTTTTACGCCGGCCTACGATTGTTATGCCCCAACGGTAAAACTCTTCGGTGGAAAAATAGTCTCGGTACAATTAAAACCCCCATTTTATAGTCCCGATTGGCAAGAAGTTGCCGATAGGATTTCATCAAAAACTAAAATGATAATTATCAATTCGCCGCACAACCCCACAGGAATGCTTTTTACTGAAGATGATATGCTTCATTTGCAGGATTTAGCTGAAAAAAACAATCTTTTAGTTTTAAGCGACGAAGTGTACGAGCACATCATTTTTGACGGAAACAGCCATCAAAGTGCTTCAAAATTTGAAGCATTGGCCCAACGTAGTTTTATAACGGCCTCTTTCGGAAAAACATTTCACAACACCGGTTGGAAAATGGGCTATTGCGCAGCTCCAGAAAAGCTAATGCGGGAGTTTCAAAAGGTGCATCAATTTGTAGTTTTTTGCGTGAATCATCCCGTTCAAAAAGCATTGGCCACGTATCTAAAAGACGAAAACCACTATTTAAAGCTTGCAGATTTTTACCAGCAAAAACGCGATTTCTTTTTACATTTAATCGAAGGTTCCAATTTTAAAATTATTCCCACCAAAGGCACGTATTTTCAAATGCTCGATTTTTCTGACATTTCAAACGAAAGTGATCTCGTATTCACCGAAAGACTTACAAAAGAATGTAAAATTGCAACGATTCCAACTTCAGTTTTTAATAAAGACCTACAAGATTTTAAACAGATACGTGTTTGTTTTGCCAAAACAGACGAAACACTCGTAGAAGCAGCGAAAATTCTTAATGAGCTCAAAGTATAATTTAATATTTCAATTGAAAAAGAAACAGTAATTTTAAAAGAAAAATGAAAACTGATTTAAAAGTAACTATTGTTCAAAGTGAATTGGTTTGGGAAAATGCCGAAGCCAATAGAGCACAATTTTCAAAGAAATTCCAGCATATAAACGAAGAAACAGATTTAATAATTCTTCCTGAAATGTTTACCACGGGCTTTTCAATGAACGCGGCAAAGCTAGCCGAACCGAACTATGGCCCAACACTTGAATGGATGATTCAAGAGGCAAAAAAATACAATGCCGCCATTACTGGAAGCGTTATTATTGCTGAAAACGATACATTTTTTAACCGCCTCTTTTTTGTTTTTCCCGATGGCAATTACGAAAAATATGATAAGAGACACACTTTTACGCTAGCGAAGGAAAATGAAACCTACACCGATGGAAACAAGAAACTGATTGTAAATTACAAAGGCTGGAAAATTTGCCCATTAATTTGTTACGATTTGCGATTTCCTGTTTGGGCAAGAAACACCGAAGATTACGACGTTTTAATTTACATTGCCAATTGGCCAAAAGTTCGCACCCTTGCTTGGGACACGCTACTTAGAGCGCGAGCCATAGAAAATATGGCGTATTGTATTGGGGTAAACCGGGTAGGTTTTGATGGTGCCGACCATGAATATATTGGGCATTCATCGGTTTTTGATGTTTTGGGGAAACAGATTTCTCCCTCTGCATTTGGTGAATTTACGGAAACTGTTGCATTAGAAATGGAACATATTAAAACCAACCGACAACATCTGCAATTTTTAAACGATCGCGATACGTTTACTTTAACGTAAAGGTTTCGTTTAAGCTCCAATTGGCGCGCACTTCAATTTGTCTGGGGTAGTAGATTATTTTTTCGGGTTCCATTCGGTTTAGGAAACTTCCGGCGTCCCATCTTCCGTTTTGGTTTTCGTCGTAAATTATTCGAAGAAAATATTTGTCGGGCAAAAGCGCTTCAAAAAGTACCGTTTTATCTTCCGTAAGGTATTCTTCTGCCACCAGTTTGTATTTGCTGTCTTGTAACTGGACGATTAATGGCCATTGCGCTGCATTTACCAAAGTTAAGCTCAATGTACCGTATTCGGAATTTAAACGTGTACTTACCTTATACTCTAGGGTGTCATTGGTTTTTTCGAAAAAATCCGTCAGCGCTCCAGGCAATAATTTTACGGTGTAGCTTTCATCTTCAGTTTTTGAAAAATATACCTCGGCACGGTTGTATTTTTCATTCAATTTTATACTCGTTTCAACAAAGGTTGAATCATTCGCCATTACTTCAAATTTGGAAGCGTTATACGAAATAAGCGGTGTATTAGCCCGTAATTGGAAGGTGTCCTTTAATTTTACCGTACCTGTTTTTATTGCTGTAATAGTTAGCGAATCCTTATAAAGTTCGCGCATTCGCACCGTAGCTGTATCGATGTTAGAATTATTGGAAATTTTAAACCTTAGGGAATCTACTTGAACCGTTGGCTTAAACCAATAGTGAAGTGTATCTTTTGTTTCATCTTTAAAAAAGGTAGAAACATAGCTTTCGGGCATTTCTGAAAGTGTGCTTATGTTTAAATTTTCTGCGCGGCCTTCATAACCAAAAACTATATGATTATTACCAATCTGACTGCCACGTGTAAATTTATAATCGGGTATTTCCTTAAAAAGGGTGATGGTATAAGTAGTGTCCGTAGGCAAGGTAATTAGTTCCTTTACAAAACCAATTTTATCGTTTTTAGGCTGAAACGTGTAATCGTTATTTTTTTCCTTTAACGCCATTAGTAAATATTGCCCTTCTTTTAAGTTGCTTAACTCAAAAGTTCCCGTACTATCTTTGGTAACCGTTATGTACGTTGGTTTTTCAAAATAAACCACCGAATCCTTAAAGGTTTCATTAATCTCGTAAAGCATTACGGTTGTTGGAATTTCGGGTGTAATAAGTTGTGCATATTTTACGCTTCCCGCAACTTTTAAACTATCTATATAACTTCCAGTAGAAAAAATGTATTTGTAATATTCAAATTTGTTTTCTTCGTTATTATCTACAATGCTATTGCCAAAATTGAAGGAGTATGTTGTATTTGGTTTTAAGGTATCAATTATTTTTATTTTTAAGGTTTTTGAAGTGCTTAAAGGTGTTATAATTGGAGCATACTTCATCGGTGGTGATATGATGAGCTCTTTGGCTATATCTTTCAGCTTTATATATTCATCGAACCTAATTTCAATTTCGCTACCTGTAAAATTAGTAGTGAAATTTTCAGGAATACTTCGCACTATAACCGGCGGAATGGTATCTCGTGGTCCACCCGATGGCGATCCTTTTTTTGCGCAATCTACAAATGAAAGCATAAATAAAAAGGCGATGGCAATGTAAAGTAGACGGTGTTTCACTAATAGTTTTTTAAAGGTTACTGGATGCGAAATTGAGATTTCAAAATTAAACAATAAGTGGCAACAATTTGCAATATACTTTTATGCAGTGGCAATTGTGGCAATGCTGATGGTAACATTTTCAGCTTTTAATAATTGAAGGGCGCATTTTTCTAAAGTTGCACCAGTGGTAATTATGTCGTCTACCAGCAAAACGTGGTGGTTATTTATAACTTCCAGGTTTTGGGTTGTAAAAACTTCTTCGGCATCAAAACGGAGGATTCGTGTTTTAAAAACCTGTGGGCCCGATTTCGAAATCTTTATTAAAATATCATCGCGGTAAGGAATGTTTAAAGCTTTGGCTATTTCTTTTCCAAATCCTTCCACTTGATTGTAGCCGCGTTTCTTTAATTTTTGTTTGTGAAGAGGCACTGGAATTACAACATCTACGTCATTGTACGAATTTATCTCGGCTAATTCAGCTCCCAACCATTGTCCAAAAAAATTACTTATCTCGCTCTTGCCGCGATATTTAAGATTGTGCAACAATTTCTGTGTTAACCCTCTTTTTTGAAAATAGACGAGGGCGGTAGCATTTTTCAGTAAAAACCTTCCGTAAAATTTATCTTTTAATTGTGTGCTACCCGTTCTGTGAAACACTGCTAGCGGAAGAGAATGAACACATTCTAAACATACCACTCCTTCACCCTTCAATAACAGTTGCTTACAACCCACGCAAACTCTCGGGAAAAGAAGATTTAACATATTTTAAGAATTTTTATCATTTCGTAAACGTTTGTTAAAGAAATAGCTGCATACATTTACCAGCTAAACTTAACTTATTAATTATGACTACAAATGAAAATAATAGTGGCAAATTTAAGATACTCATTGGGGTACTCTCAATTTTGCTTATAGCCCTTGCTGTTTATACGGTTACTTTATTTAATGATAGTAAAAGTACGGTATCAAAGCTTGAGATGCAAAAAGCAGATATAGAGCAGGAACTAGAAAGCCTTATTGCCAACTATGACGAAGTGATAAAAGACAACGAACTTAAAGACAAAGATTTACTTGCCGCCCGCGAAAGAATTACTGTGCTTTTAGATTCAGTTAAAGATGCCGAAGCCAACATGGTTTTAATTGATAGATATAAGAGAGAAATTGGCAAACTTAAGCAAGAACGAATTTTACTCTTTAAACGTGCCGATAGCCTCATAGCGGTAAATAAGCAATTAGCAATGGAGCGCGATAGTACCTCGACCGAGTTAGAAAACACACGCATGGTTGTAGATTCGGTAAATCAGGAAAATATGGCTATGAACGAAACCATTAAAAAAGGATCTATCGTTAAAGCTACAGATTTACGCGGCGAAGCTGTAATTATTAGAAATAGCGGAAAAGTGGTAGATACCAAACGTGCCAGTCGTGCAGATAAAATAAGAGCGTGCTTTACTCTAGCCCCAAATGCTATTGCGAAAAAAGGCGATAGAACATTCTACGTTCAAGTTATTAATCCACGAAATAAAATGATGGGCGACGATGCGGTTAAACAATTTGAAGAAAAAAATATAAATTACAGCAGTTCCACAAACGTATTTTACGAAAATGATGAACTAGATGTTTGTATTTTAGTAAATTCTGCCGAGGTAGACCTAATTGAAGGCCGATATACTATTAATCTTTTTGACGGCCCAAGCCTTATTGCCACTACCACAATGGCACTTAAATAGAAACCATTTACAACACATAAAAAGGAATTTTAATGCCTCAAAAATCAAATATGATTTTTGAGGCATTTTTTTTCAGTAAATTTCAATTCCCCACTTGGGGACTGGAGGGCTTTTTGCTATTTTTGCGCCATGGCAAATAACGAAGATCAATTCAAAAAAGTAGTCTCCCACGCAAAGGAGTACGGTTATATTTTTGCATCAAGCGAAATTTATGACGGATTAAGCGCTGTTTACGACTATGCCCAAAACGGCGTAGAGTTAAAGAAAAATATTCGCGAATACTGGTGGCGCAGCATGGTGTATATGCACCAAAATATTGTAGGTATAGATTCTGCAATTTTAATGCACCCAACCACGTGGAAGGCTTCTGGCCACGTAGACGCTTTTAATGATCCGTTGATAGATAATAAAGATTCCAAAAAACGGTATCGCGCCGATGTGCTAATAGAAGATTATGCCGAAAAGCTCAATCAAAAAGCTCAAAAAGAAATTGAAAAAGCAAAGAAGCGTTTTGGCGACAGCTTTAATGAAGAAGAATTTGTTACCACCAATCCTCGTGTAGTTAGATATGTAACCGAGCAGCGCACAGTTTTAGAAAGAATGGCACGCTCTCTCGAAAATGAAGATTTAGCAGATGTAAAAGCTTTAATTGAAGAATTGGGTATTGCCGATCCAGATACAGGATCGAAAAATTGGACCGAAGTACGCCAATTTAATTTAATGTTTGGCACAAAGTTAGGTGCCTCGGCAGAAAGTGCTATGGATTTGTACTTACGTCCAGAAACGGCACAGGGGATTTTTGTAAACTTTTTAAACGTCCAAAAAAGCGGAAGAATGAAAATTCCTTTCGGAATTGCCCAAATTGGTAAAGCTTTCCGAAACGAAATCGTTGCGCGTCAATTTATATTCAGAATGCGCGAGTTTGAGCAGATGGAGATGCAATTTTTCGTTCGTCCCGGCGAAGAGCTTAAATACTACGAATACTGGAAAGAAACTCGTTTAAAATGGCACCTTTCTTTGGGGATGGGCGAAGAAAATTACCGCTTCCACGACCACGAAAAAATGGCGCATTACGCAAATGCCGCAACCGATATTGAATTTGATTTTCCTTTTGGATTTAAGGAATTGGAAGGAATTCATTCCCGTACCGATTTCGATTTAAAAGCTCACGAAAAATTCTCTGGAAAAAAACTACAGTTTTTTGATCACGAATTAAATGAAAGCTACGTGCCCTATGTGGTGGAAACATCTATCGGGCTAGACAGAATGTTTCTTGCCGTATTGAGCAATTCGTTACAAGATGAAACTCTGGAAGACGGAAGCGTACGAACTGTTTTAAAACTTCCCGCAATTTTGGCTCCTATAAAAGCAGCTGTTCTTCCTTTAATTAAACGCGATGGCCTACCTGAGATTGCACATAAAATAATTGAGGACCTGCAGTGGGATTACAATGTAACTTACGATGAAAAGGATGCCGTGGGCAGACGTTATCGCCGTCAGGACGCTGTGGGTACACCTTTTTGCATTACCGTAGATCACCAAACAATTGAAGACAATACAGTAACGATTCGCTATAGAGATTCTATGGAGCAAGAACGTATTAAAATTGAAGATATTTCAGAAAAAATGAAGGAAACCATATCATATAAAAACTGGCTTTCCGAATAATTTTTTTAAGTTGTTAATTCTATATTTTGAAATTGGAGGGTAATATTTTACCCTCCTTTTTTTATATCAGTTATTTCAGCGGGCGTTGCTTTGTCGCACCTATTCATTCTTCGCAATCCGTTAAACTTCACCCATACTTTTAACCCATCCACTTTGTAGGTTTCATCTAAATTTATAGGGTCCAAATAGTAAAATTCCATTTTATCACCAGGCATTTGTATGGTGTATGGGCAATCATTTTCTTTATCCGAATAAATTATTGTACCCAACATATACCCAGCAGCAATCATTTTTTGAGGATCTACGGTTTCTTCTTTTGAAGTTGTTTCCTCCGTTGAAGTACTTTCCGTTTGTTTCACTGTGGTGCCACAGGAAAGTATTAAAGTTGAAAAGATTGCTATTCCTATTTTTAAAAACATTTTTTCCTTTTTTTAATTGTTTTATGAAGATACAAAAAAGGAAAATAGCGCTACCGTTTTAAGTAAATAAATAGTGAAACAACCTACTTGGTGTTATTGCTAAAAATATGCCCGCAACTGTACACTGCCTGTATGTACTGTTTTGGTGGCTTCACTTTTTCTACCGAAATAGGAAAGATTAGCATCTAAATATTTAGTTATCCGCTTTTGAAAAAGTAACCGCCAAGTAAAGTTGGTACCAGGTTGCAATCCTTCTAACATTTGGTATGCCACAGGTGAAAAAGGACTTCCGGTAAAATTATTGTCTATGTAGTTTAACTCACCATTTACCGAAATTTTTTCGGCATTGGTGTATGCGAATGAAAAACCTAAAGTTTGTTGTTTTAATTGCTCCATTTCGCCCAACTGATTATCCTGATTTGCAAATTCATAAAAAACGTCGAATCGTGTTTGTTGGCTCAGCAAATAGGAAATCTTTGGAATAAATTCATACATATCCAAACGGTAATTTCTACTGGCAAAACTCTCTGAAAGACTTTCGTTACTGCCCGTAGCACCTTTTAAATTAAGCAGCCAACTTTCGTAAAATTTATGGTTGAAATTCAGTTGGTGGCTTTTTAAATTATTTCGTTGTAATCCCACCGCCAGTAAATTATCGGCCGACGTAGATATAAAAGTATAACTGGTAGTATAGCGCTGTTTGCCACGATTAAAAAACAATGCATTTCTAAAATTCAACGTAAGTCCCAATTGGTCTTCGCCTCCATCTTCAAACGGATTTATATTGAATCCGTCATTTTTTCGTTTTACTTTTCGATCCAAAACATAGGAAGTTTGATTGTAAAAATGCGAAAGCAGCTTTTTAAAGCCCTCTTTATTCGACCAATTTTGAGGGTTTAAGGTTAAAATTTGACTAAATTTATTTTGTCTTATTTTTAGAAATACTTGGTTAGGAAGTAAAACTCTAACGTATTCCGCCTGATCTTGAAACTGTGCCACTTCAAATTCTTCCAATTCCTGAATACCATTGTTATTATAATCTATCCAAACATAAACGCCCTGTCCCGGCTCCGTTTTTACATAGGTAAATTCCTGTTGCGCAATAACTCCGTTGTTAGATTCCAAAGCTGTATTTAAGCGAATACCGCCATCAAAAAGCGATTGATTATACAATATTCGCGAATTGAGCGAACGTTCAGTTTCACGATTATCAATAGTTACGGGCAGCGAATCATTCGGGTTAAAACCGGTGCCTGTTTTGGGCTCGTATTTTAATGTCCGATAATTTGCAAAAGCCGAAAGTTGGGTGTTTTCGGTATTTATGAGCCGCGATTTTAAATAATACGTATTTGAAGAATTCACCTTTTGAAGTAAATTATTGCGAACACTATCGGTTACTCTGTATTGATAGCCGGCTTCCACAAAAACTTTGGTGCTATCGCCAATACCGGTAAAGGCCTCAAAAGCACTAAACTTTTGACTTATAGGTGAAATACTATCGCGAACCACATCTTTTATCTGGTTGTCTTCCAAGGCAACTTTTGCGCCCACCCAAGCTTTTTCTAACGAATAAGTTGTACGGTTATTAAACCTAAAAAATTTAGATGCTATAGAATCGGCTTTGCTGTTTAAATAGCTTCCGTGGGTATGAACCTGAAATTTCTTTAGTCTTAATTCGGATCCAATTACGTGCCGAGTGCCGTTGAAATTTTCAGAATAATTCAAGTTTTGGAATTCATACCGCCCCCCGCCAATTTTTGGATGCGAAACCTCTACTCCTGAAATCACAAAGCTTTGGTTTCCCATCGGGTTTATCAGGTTCCAATCTCTGTTGAATTCAATATTATATAGCCTTTCAATGGTCCTAAAATCTCTCTGTACAAAATCCAAAGAGCCAAATCCGTCTATTTTCAATGTATCTGCCGTTGTTACTAACCGCTGCTTAAAAGCCAGTCTCCCCGCAAAACCATCATTATTATTGTCGTCTATATCGCTAAAAAGATTGAGGTCGTTTTTACTCCCTGCAACTTCAAAATCTACTTGTGTTTTTTCGGAAGGATGAAAACTTCCGTTTAGGCCGCCAACCTGCAATTTTATTGGTGCATTTAACCGAATAACCGGCGCATAATTTCCCTGAGGCACGTTATTAACTGGAGCTACGTATTCAAAAATACGGCTTATGGCATTGGTTTCACTTATTACATAATTGCCATTATTGGGGCCCACAAGTGAAAATCGCACACTAAAAAGTTCATCTTCGGGATTGCTTGAAAAGACAAAAATTTCTTCGCCATTAATAGTTTCCTTTTTATAGAGAATTTTGTTCTCCGAATATGTATCGGGCACCGCAGATGGTGCGTTCATCAGCTCCCGATTATCTCCTGCCGCCTGTAAAATAGCTACCTGTTCTTCCGAAAGACTTTGTTGCAAAGGTTGGTTTTTAGCATCATTTTCTGAATAAACATAAACCCCCAAATCTAAATTTTCACTTGTATAATTCCCGCCACCATAACCAATAAACCGCGTATAACTTCTATCGGTATATTGATATTCCACCATAATTCGCATATTACTAGTTATCGGAAAAGTTGGGTTAAATTTAATTTCACCAGCGTTGTAATCTATTACATAATCTTCGTTTTCCCCACGTTGCAAAAGCAGTCCATTAACGTAAACCCGCTCACTACCTGAAACCACCAAAATATAAAGTTCGCCATTGGGCCCCACCAATTTATACGGTCCTTGGTTTCCTTCCTGCCCAATAAATTCGCTTTTTGAAAAAACGCCACGTACCAAAGCACCCGATGCATAGGCCGAAATTTTAGAGCCATCTTCATTATTGAAAATGCCACCAAGTGAAATTCCCTGTACCTTTTTCGTAAATTTCCCAAAATAGCTATTGCTATTTTGAAGATCGATATCGCCGGCGCGGATGTTCCAATTTTCACCAAATAGCTCGATAAAAATTTGGTCAAACTCATTTAAACTTTGCGAATATCCACCTTCCTGCGTGGGTATATTTGCATCCTGAATAGAAGCTCTAATTGAAACTTTATCGCTCAGCTTTCCGGTAATTTGAAGGTCCAGCTCGCTGTTAACCACTGCATTTTGATTATTTCCTATGGTAATTCCGCGCGTAATACTACCGGAGGTATTTAGACCGTCAAAAGGTGTAAAAACATTTTTTGTAGTGCTTTCGTCCAACGAATAAAGCTTGTCGATTTTACCAGTATTTTCAACTATAATTTCTGAATCGAAGGTGAAATATTCGCGTGTTAAAAATTCGGGATACTGTAAATATTGGATGGTTAACGAATCTTGCTGTTGCTGTAATTCTTCGGAAAAAATAATAGTTCCCTTTTTAAAATCTATTCGGTAACTGAACGGATTTGGCGAATTTCCGTTTTTATCGAGAATTACAAATCGCTTTGGATTAATACCCGCGCTGTCCAAAACAACAGTGTCCCGTAAAGCAACTTTTTTCTCTTTATAATTTGAAGAAATATCCTGCGCATAGCCAGCAGCCACAATAAAAAAGAATAAAACAGACAGGAATAACTTCATTGACTATTAAACTAAACACTTGGGTTTTTATTTCCCTTTTCCGCGCATCCGGGAATCTTTTGGTATTACAACAAACTTTTCTAGTTAAACTTATTTCACAAGATTTTATTTTGTGTATTCCAATCCTTCGGCTGTTGCTAGGGATAAACTTTGGTGGGAATTTCATCAAAAATAGACAAACCAGTAAAGAAATACTCAACAAGTTGGTAATCGAAATTTAGATTTTTATATTGCGACTACAAAAAAAATAAACCTAAAAGAGATTCCCGCCTCCGCGGGAAATGTTATGAAAATAATCTCATACAACGTAAACGGAATTCGCGCCGCAATGCGCAAAGGATTTATTGATTGGCTTAAAGCCGCAAACCCCGATGTTGTTTGCCTTCAGGAAACTAAAGCAAATTTTGATCAAGTTGAAATTGAACAAATTGAAGACGCTGGTTACCCGTATCACTATTGGCACAGCGCGGTAAAAAAAGGCTACAGCGGGGTGGCCATTTTTTCAAAAATAAAACCAAACCACGTTGAATACGGCACCGGTATAGAATATATGGATTATGAAGGAAGAAACATCCGTGTAGATTTTAACGATGTTTCCGTGATGAGTTTGTATTTGCCAAGCGGAACAAATATTGCCCGTTTGGAACATAAATTTAAATTTATGGCCGATTTTCAAAAATATGTTGATAAGCTGAAAAAAGAAATACCAAACTTGGTTATTTGTGGCGATTACAATATTTGTCACGAAGCCATTGATATTCACGATCCCGTTCGCAATAAAAACGTTTCTGGCTTTTTACCAGTAGAAAGGGAATGGTTAGATAGGTTTATGAAAAGTGGGTTTATTGATAGTTTTCGCCATTTTAACAAAGAGCCGCACAATTACACCTGGTGGAGCTACCGCGCCAATGCCCGAAACAATAACAAAGGTTGGCGTATAGATTACAATTTGGTTTCAAAACCGTTGCTGGATAATTTAAAACGCGCCGTAATCCTGCCCGATGCAATGCACAGCGACCATTGTCCGCATTTAGTGGAACTTGAATTTTAAAAATGAAATACACAATCCTCCCAAATACAAATTTAAAAATCAGCAAACTCTGCCTCGGCACCATGACCTGGGGCCAGCAAAACATTGAAGCCGAAGCCCACGATCAGCTGGATTTTGCCATTGAAAAAGGCATCAATTTTATTGATTGCGCCGAAATGTATCCCGTGCCCGCCAATCCTAAAACGCAGGGAAGAACCGAAACTTATATTGGCAATTGGTTTGCGAAAAAAAAGAATCGCGAAAACTTGGTTTTAGCCACCAAGATTGCTGGCCCGAGCCGAAATATGGACCATATTCGTCAACCATTGGATTTCAGTAAAAATTCTTTGGAAAATGCACTGCATAATAGTTTAAAACGGCTGCAGACAGAGTATATAGATTTATACCAACTCCATTGGCCGGAGCGAAACACCAATTACTTTGGCCAGCGGGATTACAGCCATAAGCCGAATGAAGAATGGCGAGATAATTTTGCCGAAATTTTAAGTAATTTGGAAGAATTCGTAAAAGCGGGAAAAATTCGCTATTTCGGGCTCTCCAACGAAACTCCTTTTGGCGTAATGCGTTGTTTGGAAGAAACGCGAAAGGGAAAATTAAAAGTGGTTTCCGTTCAAAATCCGTTTAACTTGGTTAACCGAAAAGACGAAATTGGTTTAAGTGAAATTCTTCAACGTGAAAATATTGGGTATTTGCCTTATTCGCCCTTAGGGTTTGGTACGCTCACCGGAAAATATTTAAACGGAACCGCCGACAAAAATTCTCGAATTAATCAATTTAAACAATACAGTCGCTATAGCAATGCAAATGCTGTTCAAGCAACTGAAAAATATTTCGAAATTGCCAAAAATAACAACCTCAGCTTTGCACAAATGGCTTTGGCTTTTATTCTTCAGAAAAAATTTGTAACCGCCCCAATTATTGGCGCGACGGCTATCACGCAACTTTCGGAAAATATTGAAAGTATTAATGTTTCGCTTTCCAAAGAAATTTTAAAGGAGATTAATGCGGTACACAGTCAAATTCCGAATCCAGCTCCTTAGTCCCCCTCACCCTCAAAGAGAGCTTTTTTACACAAACGCACTATAACCGGTAATGGCTCGACCCACAATTAACGAATTGATTTCTTTGGTGCCTTCGTAACTGTAAATTGCTTCGGCATCTGCTACGAAACGGGCAACGTCGTACTCCAGTAAAATTCCGTTGCCGCCCATCACTTCGCGGGCTTGGCTCACTACGTCGCGGGTTCGCATACTGCAAAATACTTTTGCCAACGAAGCGTGTTCATCGGTAAGTAAACCTTCATCCTGCAATTCGGATAGACGGAAACACATAGTTTGCATTGCCGTAAGATTGGCAACCATTTCAACTAAATGATTTTGCACCAATTGAAAAGAAGCAATCGGTTTTCCAAACTGTTCGCGTTTTTTGGTGTATTTTAGAGCTGCTTCATAAGCGCCTCGAGCGCAACCCACTGCTTGCCAAGCCACTCCTGCGCGCGTCATTCGCAATACTTTGGCAGTGTCTTTAAACGAATCGCATTTTTGAAGTCGGTCGCTTTCGGGAATACGACAATCGGTCATAGTTATCAGTGCGTTTTGCACGGTTCGAAGTGCCATTTTGTTTTCAATTTTTTCAGCCTTAAAACCCGGATTTCCCTTTCTAACCAAAAATCCCTTCACTTGATCGGAAGCTTCGTCGCGTGCCCAAATTACAGTAACATCAGCGAAAGTAGCATTCCCAATCCATTTTTTTTGTCCGTTTAAAACCCATTCATCGCCTTCCTGTCTGCAGGTAGTTCCCAAACCTCCGGCAACAGCCGAACCAACTTCGGGTTCCGTTAGGCCAAAGGCGCCAATAAGTTCCATTTTAGCCATTTTTGGGAGCCATTCCTGCTTTTGTTCTTCGCTTCCGCAGATATAAATAGATCCCATTGCCAAGCCGCTATGAACGCCAAAGAATGTTGAAATTGAAACATCCACCCGCGCCAATTCCATCGCGATAATGCCTTCCATAACGTAGGTTTCATAAGGCGTTCCGTAACCTTCATAGGTAAGTCCGCAGATGTTTAATTCTGCCATTTTCGGAATAATTTGAAACGGAAATTCGGCCTTGTTCCAATATTCGTTGGCTATCGGCTTTATTTCGTCTTCCATAAAATTGCGCACTTTTATTTGTAATTCTCGCTGTTGGGGAGTGAGTTTTAACGCCAAATCGTAAAAATCGCCATCAATGGGCGGCAATTTGTGTTGTCCTTTTTTTCCACCTTTATGTTTCAGCATTCGCATTAATCCTGCAAGTTGCCTATCGTCAAGCTCGCCAACAGTTTTCATAATTTCGGAAAGATCTACTTTTTGCGAAAGTTTCCCCAGCGCGTCCAGATCAATGTCCTGCATTAAATTAATAGTTTGTTTAATTTTAGAAAAGATAGACATAGCTGCAGTTTTAGAATTGATTTCTAAAGATACTACTAAGCTATTTTTCAAACGGCTAAAAAAAAGTTAATTCGGAAATACGGCTTTTAGTGTGGCTTCATTTACAAAACCTTTTAAACTGTCTCGGATTTGAATATGAAACCAGTTTTGATTTTTTCCCAAAACAATAATTGTGTCGTGCTTTTTCAAACTGCCAAATTGTTCAAAAACTGAAGCGGGCCCTTTATGAATATTTGCGCGATTTCTTACATTAACAGCTTTTGTAATTGCCGAAGATTTTTCACTGGGCTGAATCTCGGTTTTCTTAATAAATGAAAGCGGATTTATTGCTCCGCGTGCTTTGTAAATTCCGAAATGAAGATGTGGCTCCGTGGTTTGTGCATTGCCCGTATTGCCTACAAAACCGAGAGTGTCGCCAATTTTTACCCTTTTTCCTTCGGAAACTGCAATGCTGTCTAAATGCGCATAATAAATAATCTTTCCAAAGAGACCGTCGCGAAGCCAAACCTGTTTGCCGCCCAGACCGCGCTCGCCTACCGAAGAAATAACGCCATTTGAAACTGCAATCACCGGCGTACCCCGTACTGCGAAAATATCAACTCCTTCGTGGGAGCGGCTTCCTGAATCGCGTGGATCTGCCCAAAAACTCTGGATGTTTTTATTTCCCGCCCCACTTACAGGAAAGGTGTATATTGGTTCTGTATAAATTTTTAAAACAAAAGAAAATTGCAACTCCAGTTGCGGCTGGACCATAACTTTGTAAAATCCGGATGTTTCTATTTCTTTTGACAGAAATGGCTTTTTTATTTCCGAGCTTTCTAAAAGTTCAAAAGATTGAAGCGAATCATTCTTCGCCTGAAAGAGATCTACAAATACCAAGGCAGAATCAGCTTGTTTTTCCACATCAACCACAATGCGTTCGCCTTCTTTCAACTGAATGTTATAGCTGTAAACATTGAAATTTTCCTTTGAAAAAACACCGCTTTCCGAATAAGGTAATGTAATTTGAATACTATCCTGCTTTGCCCTCTCAAAAGCCTTGTTCCAATTAACCAACAGGGAATCATTTTTTGAAAAATTGCGTTCGTAAACCTCGCGGGCCGTGGGTTGCACAAATACATCGGCCGCTTTGCGTACTTGTTTGCAGCCACTGGCAATTATTATGAAAAGGATAATAATTAAAAAAAAATTCAAATTCATAACCATGCTAATGTACTTAAAGTTCCCCTAATCCCCAAAGGGGAAAGCCTTACGCTGCTTCTGCCATTCTGGGAGGTTGGGGAGGATACTTTTCCCTTAGCGAGAAAGTTACCCAAAAAGATGATGCACCACATCGTGCACCTTGGCTACTTTAATAATATTTATGTGAAAGTTATTCTTTGGGATTTTGCAGTATTTTGAAATTACTATGGAAGTAAAACCAAGTTTTTCGGCTTCCATAATGCGCTGCTCCACACGGGTTACGGGACGTACCTCGCCGGCAAGGCCAACCTCCGCGGCAAAGCAAAGGCGCTTATCTATAGCAATATCAATATTTGAGGAAAGTACTGCGGCAACTACCGCTAAATCTATTGCGGGATCGTCAACGGTTATTCCTCCGGTTACGTTTAAAAATACATCTTTTGCACCAAGTTTAAAACCGGCGCGTTTTTCCAAAACTGCTAAAATCATATTCAGCCGTTTGGCGTTATAACCCGTGGCGCTG
Organism: Aequorivita marisscotiae; assembly: GCF_029814825.1. NCBI lineage: Bacteria > Pseudomonadati > Bacteroidota > Flavobacteriia > Flavobacteriales > Flavobacteriaceae > Aequorivita > Aequorivita marisscotiae. The sequence continues at coordinate 758,539 of NZ_CP122379.1, forward strand.
CGTTGTGGTGTACCATAAACTGCGCTGCTTACTAAGGCTTGAATTTCTATCATCAAGGGGCGCATACCTTCCAGAGTAGCAGAAATTGCGGTTCCGCTTAAGTCTTCGTCATTTTTTGAAATTAGTATTTCCGAAGGGTTGGAAACTTCGCGAAGACCACTGCCCTGCATTTCGTAAATACCGAGTTCGTTTGTACTTCCAAAACGATTTTTGTTGGCTCGGAGGATTCTGTAAATATGGTTTCGGTCGCCTTCAAACTGCAGCACGGTATCTACCATATGCTCCAAAATTTTTGGGCCAGCGATATTTCCATCTTTAGTTATATGACCAATTAAAATTACCGGAGTTGCGGTTTCCTTTGCAAATTTTATAAGTTCGGCCGTGGTTTCCCGAATTTGCGAAATACTGCCCGCAGTGCTTTCAATATGGTCTGTGTGTAAAGTTTGAATAGAATCGATTACCACGATATCTGGTTCAATTTCTTCAATATTTCTAAAAATATTCTGCGTTTTTGTTTCGGTTAAAATGAAACAGTTTTCGGAAATAGGTTGAATACGTTCGGCGCGCATTTTTATTTGTTGGGCACTTTCTTCGCCCGAAACGTAAAGCGTTTTATACGGAAGTTGCAAAGCAATTTGCAGCATTAACGTACTTTTCCCAATGCCGGGTTCGCCGCCCAAAAGCGTTAGGGAACCTGGAACCAATCCGCCGCCAAGAACTCTATTTAATTCGTTGTTTTTTGTGTTTAAACGGGCTTCGGCTTGTGTTGATATTTCAGAAATACGCTGTGGTTTTGCCACTCTTTTTGAGGCGTTTTCGGAAGATTTCCAACTTACCTTTTCGGCTTTTTGGATTACTTCTTCGGCAATGGTATTCCACTCTTTACACGAATTGCACTGCCCCTGCCATTTGCCGTATTGGGCACCGCAGTTTTGGCAGAAAAATGTTGTTTTTGTTTTAGCCATAATAGTTCGGCTAAATTAAATATATTTACACAACAAACTTCGCTAAATGATACGCTTATTCCTCACAATGTTATTTTTGTGTGTATTCTCGATGCATACAAACGCGCAGCGATATCAATTTAAAAAATATAAAGCCGAGGAAGGATTGATAACCAACGAAACCTTCGCCATACTTCAAGCGAGCGATTACAGAATTTGGATAAGTACTACTTCGGGATTAAGCAGTTTTAACGGCAAAACTTTTACAAATTACACAACCGAGGACGGTCTCGCTTCCAATATAATTTTTAGTCTTTTTGAAGATTCTAAGGGTCGCATCTGGGTGGGCACCTTAGATAATGGCGTTAGTTATATTGAAAATGGTAAAATTACCAATCCAAAAGGCGTAAATTTTGACGCCTTGGGAGCCGTAACCGCTATGTTGGAAAGTAGCGATGGTTTAATGTATATATTTTTTGTACAAGGCATTGCTATTTTTAAAGATGGCAAACTGCACGATTTGTTAAAAAATGATTCTAAAAATCGGGTTGAAGGTATTCAAAATGCAGCGTGGTATGACGATAACACTATATATCTAGCTTCTACCAAATTAGGGATTTACAAAATGACTTTAAACCCGCTTAAGATTGAAAATATTTTCAACGAAAAGAGCGGCATTAATAATATTTGTTATTCCGTTTTGGTAGACGATGCAAAAAATATATGGGTAGGGGCTTATGGCGAATTGTATAAAATTACCAATGACAAGCTTCAGTTATTTAAATTTAATCCTGACGATTTTGATAAAAACCGGATATACGGCATTTTAGAAGCGAATGAAAATGAGTTCTATTTAAGTTTTGAGGGAAATGGCATTGGAATTTTTAATAAAAACACCGGGCATTTAGAAATTATAAATGAGGCTCAGGGCTTGCCTTCAAAATACATTTATCAAACTATTAAAGATTATGAAGGCAATCTTTGGATGACTTCATATGGCGAAGGAATTATCCGTTTTAGAGATACAGCTTTTAAAATTTACGATGACAGTCAAGGGTTGGCTACTGTAAATGATATTGTTGAATGGAACGGAAAGGTGGTGATGGCCACAAACGAAGGGGTTGCTATTTTGGATGATTCCCAAACAATTAGACAAATAACAAAAAATGGCCCTATAAAAAATCTTTTTGTAACAGAAGAAGACAACCTACTATACAATACCGGTAAAGCCGTTTTTGAACATACAAATAATAAACCAAGTTCAAAATTAGTAGATGAAGGCGATTATAATTTAATATTTAAAAAGCAAGACAAAACCTTTCTGTTTGGTACAAATACAATAAAAGTCCGCACCAAAGATTCAATATATTTTATAAATTCTAAAAGATCTATAGGCATTGAACCAATTGGCAACCGTTATTTGCTTTGCAAAGTAAGTGGTTTATTTCAAATAAAAAATAAAAAATTAGATACAATCCACGGTTTAAGCCCGATTTCAAACAATAATTTTAGGAGCATATCTACTGTCACTAAGACTGAAGTGCTAGCTGGTAGCGAAAAAAAATTATATCACATTAGCCTGCAGAACGACCAATTTAAAATACAAACTTTTAATATGAATCGGTTTTCTGGTTTAAAATACTTTAGAGCTTTAGAGGTAGATGGTAACGATTTATGGTTAGCCGGAAGGGATGTTTTAATTAAAGTAGATCTCCCAAATTTGCTGCAAAATGATTCAATTGTCGCAAAATATTACCACACCATACCTCATTTTTTAGCAAACGATATAGATTTTAATTCCCTGCTTGTTACAAAAGATAAAACAGTATTGGCCACTTCATTAGACGGTGTTATAGCTTTTAACGAGAATAAATTTACAGCTAACAATAAGCCGCCAAAACTAAATTTACCCGAAATTTTATTGTTTTCAGAACCGTTGATCGATAGCTTGTATAGTACCGAAAAAAGCATAGTTCTACCCTATCAAAAAAACTATTTAAGTTTTTCGATGGAAGCAATTACGTTTACCAATCCGGAAAACGTAAAGTATAAATACCGAATGATTGGGCTGCGTGACGAAAACCAATGGTCTGAACCTATAGCAGATAACAATGTGGTATTTTCATATTTACCTCCGGGCAAATACACCTTTGAATTTACTGCAGATAATGGCTATGGAAAATGGCAAACCCAGCCCTATCAGTATTCGTTTGAAATAAAAGTTCCATTTTGGAAAACATGGCTTTTTTGGGTTACGGTAGTATCTATTATTACCGCTAGCGTATTTGTCTTTTTTTCCTATCGCAGTAAACTAGCGCGTAAAAGAAATGAGGCCTACACGCACAACCTTATCAAGGCACAAGAAGAAGAGCGTACAAGAGTGGCGCGCGAATTACACGATAGTGTAGGCCAAAAACTAATGTTGTTAACCAAAAAAACAAAAAATATTAAAAATCAAGATATGGAAACTTTGGCCAGCAGCACTTTAGATGAACTTCGCAGTATTTCTAGAGGACTGCATCCGGCAAATTTAGAACGTTTGGGGCCTACTGCCGCAATTAAGAACATGATTAATGAAGTAGATGCTAATACCAATATTTTTTTTACACATCAAATAGATGATATAGACAACCTTATAACCAAAGAAGCTTCACTACATTTATATAGAATTATACAAGAAGTACTCAATAATATGGTAAAACACGCCGAAGCCAAGGCCGGTTCCGTTTCTATTAAAAAAAGAAATAATACCATACAAGCAACAATAGCAGATAATGGAAAAGGGTTTGAAGTCTCAGAAATGATTAAAACGAGCGCAAGCCTCGGAATGAAAACATTAAGAGAACGCGCGAAGATTTTAAACTCAAAAATTGATATTAAAAGTCAGTTAAAGAAAGGCACTAAAATAACGCTTACAATTCCAATCTAAAATGATTAAAAAAAATAATATCTCTATTGTAATTGCAGACGATCACCCCATGATCCTGAAAGGGCTTTACGACGAATTGTTAGAAAATAATTACAATGTTGTGGGACAGGCTTCTGATGGAATGCAAGCCTTGGAAAAAATTCTGGTTCACAACCCAACCATTGCCTTGTTAGATATAGACATGCCTATTTTAACCGGTTTTGATGTAATTAAAATGGCCAAGCAGAAAGAAGTTGACACTAAGTTTATAGTGCTTTCCTTTCACAAGGAGATAGAATATATATCGCAAGCTAGGGCGCTTCAAATAAACGGGTATTTGCTAAAGGAAGATTCATTTTATGAAATTGAAGAATGCATTGAAGAGGTATTAAATAACAATGTTTACTTCAGCCGGGCATTTGAAGATTCATCGCTTAAGGCTGTTTCAGAAGACATCCGGAAAATGAAACATTTAACGTATTCTGAAAAAATTATTTTAAAATTGGTTTCCCAACAAAAAAGCAGTAGCGAAATAGCAAAAGAATTGTTTATCTCGGTTCGAACGGTAGAAAAGCACAGAAGCAATATTATTACAAAACTAGATATTGAAAATACAAATTCCAATGCACTCAACACTTGGGCCTATTTGCATAGGTTAATTATAAAGGAACTTTAAGTTGGTTTAGTACCCAAAATCCTGCTTTATTTTATCTGCTCGGTCCAATAATTTATCTATTGTAATAAAATCTACTTCTTCTTTATCAAAAGCTCCTTGGAAGATTTTCATTGCTTTTTTGGGTTCACCGGTTTCTTCATAATAACGGCCTAAATAATAATCGCCCAGCACGGTTTCTGAGTATTGCTTTTTTGCCATAGTTGCAATTTCCCGCAACGACTCCCATTGCTTTAATTTTTCTGCTGCGGTTGCCGTGGCAATAAAATCGTTAACACGAATATTGTTAGTTATTCCAAAGAGATCTTCAATAACTTTATATTTATCTAAAAGATATTGAATAACCGGCGTTTTTAATTTTAGCAATACTTCCGAGTATTCTTTTTTGCTTATTGGTCTATAAACTGAAAATATTTTTTCCAACGCATTGGGTATTCCCCTACCGCCCAACGAATAATGTGTAGCGCCTTCAAAATTATCGTAATAATAGCTAAACGAATTATTCTTTATACTGCTCAATTGTTTGTTTAAATCTTCCGATGATTCCATCAGTCCTTTTATATCGTCTGTGCCAGTTGCCAAATAGTAAAATATTTTTCCCGGAATCTGTGGTATGCGTTCTGCTAGCCGCTCTTCCATCATGGGCGCCAGATCTGGACTCAAATTAATATATCCGTTAAGCAAAGGTGGATCTTTAAAGAGATAATAATTTAAAAAATTAGCGGTAAAATCGTGTCCCACTCCAATAATAAACTTAGCGGTACGGTATTTTTTATCTATGTACGGAATAAGTTCTAGCCCTAAAAATTCAAAAAAACGGGCTCCCTTTTCATCGGGAAAAAATGTATTGTCGTCGTAAGCACAATCAAAATATCGCGAACCACCCTGCATAACTCCAACGACGATAGACTCTGGCATGTCTTCCCAATAACTAAAATAATCTACATTTCCGGCAACTGGCTCAAACAAATAATCTGCATCCAGCACCAACACTATTGGATATTTTTTATCAACATTCGTGTCGTAATTTCTGGGCAATTGAATTTTTAATCTTCGCGACTGGTCCAGTCTTTCCGATTTAAATTCTTCATAAATAATTTGTGAGAATGAAGCATTGCTAAGCAAAACTCCGACCAAAAATATTAGCATACTTTTCATAACCCTACCTTTTTAAATGCTGTGGAAAGATATGAAATTTTGAATTCGTAGGTTTTTTGAAAGAGCTATATTTTCTAAAAAAGCTATAATTGTAACCCCTTTCTATTATAAATGGGAAGCAATACCAAAGAGAGTACTCCAAAGAAAATAATCGCGCTAATATTTGAAATCCAAACAATCCAACCCACAGCCACACCCACAGTTTTGGCTACTCCAAAAATTGCTAAAATTCCGGCTATAGCCGCGGGGTAGGTACCAAAACCGCTATTGGTAAAGGCAAATGTAAAACTACCTACCACAAAAGCAATAATAATTGTACCGATTGAAATATTTGCAGTTTCTGGCAATGCGTGGAGCGCCGTATAGAAAGAGAGCAGATACAACCCCCAGATTAAAAACGAGTGAAATAAAAACGCCGCTTTTCTTTGCATTTTTAGAATGCTGAAGATTCCTTCCTTTAAACCAATTACAAAGTTTTTCAGCTTTTTATTGACATTCGATTTTGAAAATTTAACATACAGCGGGATACTAATGGCGCCTAATACAATCCCGAAGATAAGAATATACAACAGCGAGCTAGGGATACTGCCCACGATGTACTGATACAAAACATCAAACTTAATAAACAATGCCAAGGCGGTAAATAAAAGTAGAAATATTAAATCAACGATTCTTTCAGAAATAATAGTACCAAATCCTTTTTGAAAAGGCACTCCTTCATATTTATCTAAAATAATACCTCTAGAAAATTCGCCACTTTTAGGAATAAAAATATTCATTAAATAGGCCACGGAAACTGCCATAAAATTATTGGCAATTTTAGTGCGATAACCCAAGGGTTCTAACATAAAGCTCCATCTATACGAACGTGATATATGGCTTAAAACACTCAGCGCTATTGAAAGCAGTACAAAACCGTAATTAGCATCAGTAAAATGTTTTTTAGTTTCAGTGAGTTGTTGGGGAGTAAACGATTGATATATATACCAAATAAGAAAGATGCCCAAACCAAGTGGAACGGCAATCTGTAAGAATTTTGAAAGGGAACGGCTCAATTTAACGAAGTAAATTTGTTTCCTCGTCCGGGAAAACCAATGCAGGCTTAAAGGCTTTGGCCTCTTCTATTTCCATTATTGCATAGGTAATAAGTATAAGTACATCGCCCGGAGCTACGCGTCTTGCGGCAGCACCGTTAAGCGTTATTTCGCCACTATTGCGCGGACCGGGAATGGCGTACGTTTCGAGCCTTTCGCCATTATTGTTATTTACAATTTGAACTTTTTCGCCTTCAATAATATTGGCGGCGTCCATTAAATCTTCGTCAATAGTGATGCTACCAATATAATTTAAATCGGCACCGGTAACTTTTACTCTATGGATTTTAGATTTTACTACGTGTATTTGCATGGTGCAAAGATATTAATTTAAAGAGATATTATCTATAAGCCTAACTTTACCAGCAAATACTGCCATAAAAGCACGGTATTTTAAACCTTCATTTTTATGGGTTGCGGTTTTAAGTGTTTCTTCATCGGCTATTTCAAAATACTCCAATTTTAAGTTTGGGTTTTGCAAAAATCGTTCCGCAACCAGAGAGTTTAGATCTGCAATGGTTGTTGATTCAAATTTTTCACGTACTTCCTTTAAAATTTTATAAATAATAGCGGCCTCATCGTACTGGATTTTATTTAGCCGTTTATTTCGCGAACTCATGGCAAGCCCATTTTCTTCTCTTAAAATAGGGCAACCAATAATTTTTACGGGGAGGTTTTCAATTTCAATCAATTTTTTTACAATCTGTAATTGCTGAAAATCTTTTTCGCCGAAGTAAGCCGAAGCGGGCTTTACAATTTTTAATAGTTTACTTACAATTGTTCCCACGCCATCAAAATGCCCCTTCCGGTGTTTTCCCTCCATTTCGTTTTCAAGAGCGCCAAAATTGTATTTTTTTGCCGTAACAGTTTCTTCATATAAATCTGAAATCTCAGGTAAATACACAATTATATCCTCATTTAACGATTTTAACAACATAATATCGTCTTCGGGAGTACGCGGATATTTTTTAAGATCTGCCGTGTTATTAAACTGGGTTGGATTTACAAAAATGCTCACCACCACCAAACTATTTTCGCTCAAAGCTTTAGCAACCAATGATATATGGCCTTTATGCAATGCACCCATTGTTGGTACAAAACCTATTTTGTCATTTTTATATTCAGAAGACAAGGCTTTCACCAAGGTTTCTTTCTGGGTAAATACAACCATAAAATTGCTTTAAGAGCGGGCAAAATTAATATATTAAAGACAATCTACATAAATTTTCGTAATTTTGCGTGTTTTTAAATGCCTCGAAGCAATTGAGGCAAAATTTCAAATAATTTTTAAAAAACTTATAGATGAAAGATAAAAGAGTCTTGTATGTGTCTTCAGAAGTTGTGCCTTATCTTCCCGAGACCGAGATTTCTTCAATGTCGTTTGAAGCTCCTAGAATGATCAATAACAACGGTGGCCAGATTAGAATCTTTATGCCCCGTTATGGAAACATTAATGAAAGAAGACATCAACTGCACGAGGTAATACGCCTTTCAGGTATGAATTTGGTAATAAACGATCTGGATATGCCGCTGATAATTAAAGTGGCGTCAATTCCCAAAGAGCGTATTCAAGTTTATTTTATTGACAACGAAGATTATTTTAAAAGAAAAGCCACCTATGCCGATGAAGATGGCAACTTTTATAAAGACAATGACGAACGCGCTATATTCTTTGCAAAAGGAGTAATTGAAACGGTAAAAAAATTAAACTGGGCGCCAGATATTATTCACGTGCACGGTTGGTTGGCAGCCTTTTTGCCGCTTTACCTTCGCAATTATTACGGCAATGAACCATTATTTGAAAACAGTAAAATTGTAACCTCTGTTTACAATACTGGATTCGAAGGATCGTTAGCAAAAGACACCATTGAAAAAGTGAGGTATGACGCTATAGACGATGAAGCCATTGCCGAATTAGAAGATCCGAGTTATATAAACCTGATGAAGATTGCCATTAGAAATTCGGATGCCATTATTGTAGCTACAGAAGAAATTCCTGAAGCGCTCGAAAATTTTATTAACACTATGGACAAACCCGTGTTAAAGTATCATAATATGGAAGATTTTTCGCAAGCATATTTAGATTTTTACAGCTCGAAAGTTTTGGAATAAATTTTAGTGCTATAATTAATTTGAAAACAGTTTAGCACGAAATTTTTAAGAAAACCCCAATTAAATTTTATCCCCTTTATTTACGAAACAACTTATAACCAATAATCTAGACACAATTCCTTCCTATTTAATAAACATTGTATGCAGATGAAATTAAAAAGCTTGTTGCCAATGGTTGGCACTATTTTCCTCATAATTATTGCGTTTTCTTCATGCCAAAAAGAAACCTCTCTTATCGGTTCTGAAGTATTGGGAACAGAAATTCCAAACGGAATTTTAGACGATTCGCAAACTGTTATTTCTTACAGCAGAAAATTAGGGCCGGTGCAGAGCAATAGATTGCCATCCTATCAATTTGGGGTTTATAACGATCCTGTGTATGGCAAATCAACCGTTAGTTTGCTTTCCCAGCTAACGTTAGAGAGTAGCGACCCAAAATTTGGAGACAGTGCAACGGTAGATAGTGTATTTGTGTACCTTCCCTACTACAGCACCGAGACCACAGTAGACAGCATAACAACGTACGAACTCGATTCTATATACGGTACAAGCCCGATAAATATTTCAATTTTACAGTCGAAATATTTTTTAAGAGAATACGATCCAGACTCTGGTTTTGAGGAATTTCAAAACTATTATACCAATCAAGGACCACTTTTTGAAAGTTATTTAGGTGAAGAATTAGCTACAGTAATCGATTTTATTCCTACTAAAAACGGATATCTATTTAACCAAGGCGAAGAAGACGAAATAAAACTGCCCCCAGGCCTTCGCGTAAAATTGGATTCTACCTTCTTCCAAACCAATATTATTGACATGGAAGGTACTCCCGAATTACGCAATAGCAATAACTTCAAAAACTTTTTAAGAGGACTTTATTTTGATGTAAGCTCAACAACAGACAATGGAAGTTTGTTTATTTTTGATGCCACAAAAGCTTTCGTTACAATTTATTACAACTTTAAGAATGATGATGACGAGCGCGAAAATGGCACGTTTAAGTTAAACTTTAATGGAGGCATAAGTGTAAATACATTTACAAACCAACTTCCGCAACAAATACAAACTGCTGTAGAAAATCCAAATATCCAAACGGGCAATGAAAACTTATATCTGCGCGGTGGCGATGGAATTATTTCGGTAATTGAGCTTTTCGGAAAAGATAATGACAATAATGGAGTTGCTGACGATCTTGAAATGCTTCGCGATAAAAAATGGATTGTAAATGAAGCAAACCTAATTCTGTATGTAAATCAAGATTTAATGGTTGGTGGCGCTACGGAACCCGAACGAATTGTAATTTACGATTTAAAAAACAGCGATGTTTTGGCAGATTACAATCAAGATCCAACTAACGGACTTGAGGCAATAGATGCACTTTCCAATCATTACGGAAAATTGCAAAGAGGCAGCGATGGTAACGGCGATTATTACAAGTTGAAAATTACCGACCATATTAGCAACTTGATAAATAAAGACAGCACAAACGTGCCTTTGGGAATTATTGTTTCGCAAAATGTGTTAACCCGCACAACGCAGAAGCTGCAGAACCCGATGGAGCCTAGCATTAAGGAAGTTCCCTCGAGTGCTATCGTTTCTCCCGAAGGAACCATTCTTCACGGAAACGCATCGCCCAATCAAGAAAAAAGACTAAAACTTCAAATTTATTATACTGAACCAAATTAAACGTCGATTATGTGTGGAATTGTAGGCTATATTGGCAAAAGAGAAGCATATCCCATTGTTTTAAACGGATTAAAACGCTTAGAATACAGAGGATATGACAGTGCAGGAATTGCACTATTTGATGGTACCGACATTCAACTGTGCAAAACAAAAGGCAAAGTTGCAAGTTTGGAGGAAAAAGCAAAGTTGAATATTTCTCGCGAAGGCAATTTAGGCATTGGCCACACCCGTTGGGCCACCCACGGAATACCAAACGATGTAAACAGCCATCCACACTATTCTATGAGTGGCGATTTGGTAATTATACACAATGGTATTATTGAAAATTACGGTTCACTTAAAAAAGAATTAATAAATAGAGGCTACACTTTTAAGTCTGATACAGACACCGAAGTTTTGGTTAATTTAATTGAAGACATTCAAATTAAAGAAAACGTAAAGCTAGGAAAAGCCGTGCAAATTGCTTTAAACCAAGTGGTGGGAGCGTATGCAATAGCACTTTTCGACAAAAAGAAACCAAACGAAATTGTAGTTGCAAAATTGGGAAGTCCATTAGCCATTGGTATTGGTGAAGACGAATTTTTTGTGGCTAGCGATGCTTCTCCTTTTATAGAGTTTACAAACAACGCCATTTATTTAGAAGATGAGGAAATGGCAATTATTAGACTAGGACGCGATGTAAAAGTGCGTAAAATAAAAGACGATATTCTTGTTGCCCCGTACATTCAAGAACTTCAACTTAACTTAGAACAAATTGAAAAAGGTGGTTACGACCACTTTATGCTAAAAGAAATATACGAGCAACCTTCAGTTATAAAAGATACGTATCGCGGCAGATTACTTGCAGATCAAGGCATTGTTAGACTGGGCGGACTGGAAAATTATATTGAAAAATTTACAAATGCCCAACGCATTATTATAGTTGCCTGTGGCACTTCGTGGCATGCCGGTTTGGTTGCTGAATATATTTTTGAAGATTTGGTGCGCATACCAGTAGAGGTTGAATACGCTTCCGAATTTCGCTATCGCAACCCTATTATTTCTGAAAAAGATGTAGTAATCGCTATTTCTCAGAGTGGTGAAACAGCAGATACACTTGCAGCCATAAAATTGGCAAAATCTAAAGGTGCCTTTGTTTATGGAGTTTGCAATGTGGTTGGTTCTTCTATTTCGCGCGAAACTCACAGTGGCACCTACACCCATGCGGGACCAGAAATTGGCGTGGCATCTACCAAAGCTTTTACTACCCAAATTACTGTTTTAGCAATGATAGCGCTACGTCTGGCAAAAGCAAAAGGCACAATAAGCCAAAGCGATTTTATGCTTTATTTACGTGCGTTGGAGTTAATTCCAAACCAAGTTGAAGAAGCTTTAAAAACCGACGATAAGATAACCGAAATCTCCGCTGCGTTTAAAGATGCCAGAAACTTTCTTTATTTGGGAAGAGGCTACAATTTTCCAGTAGCTTTAGAAGGCGCTTTAAAATTAAAGGAAATTTCATACATTCATGCCGAAGGATACCCTGCCGCTGAAATGAAGCACGGTCCTATCGCATTAATTGACGAACAAATGCCAGTAGTGGTAATAGCCATAAAAAGCGACCATTACGACAAAGTTGTAAGCAACATCCAAGAAATTAAGGCCCGAAAAGGAAAAATTATCGCGGTAGTGTCTAAAGGCGATACCGTTGTAAAGGAAATGGCAGATTACGTTATGGAGGTTCCGCATACTATGGAAGCCTTAACACCTTTGTTAACAACCATACCATTGCAGTTACTTTCATACCATATTGCAGTTATGCTGAACAGAAATGTAGATCAGCCTCGAAACTTGGCAAAATCTGTTACTGTAGAATAATTTACAGCATAAGTTACTACTAAAACCCAAACGGCCTGACTTGCTTATGTAAGTTACACTGTTTGGGTTTTTTTATATTTTCAAAACATATTCTTCAATTTAAGGCAATTTCAAAGTTTCATTAGCTATAAACTATACGTGTGAAACACGCACTTTTACTATACATTAATCAATTTTTTCTAGTTTAATGTTTTTTCTTTTGAAGTAGTTAATTTTTTCAACATTCCCATTGCATTTTTCATCTAGAAAAAACTATCTTTGCACCGTTCAAAATAGGGGTGGTTTTTTTGCCCTTAGATAACTATAAAATAAACAGTTACTCATGTCACAAAGTACAGGAAAAGTTGCACAGATTATTGGCCCGGTAGTTGACGTTGCGTTTGATAGCGGATCGGAACTTCCAAAAATATACGACTCGTTAGAGGTAAACAACAACGGAAACCTTTTGGTTCTTGAAGTTCAATCGCACATTGGCGAGAGCATGGTTCGTACCATTTCAATGGATTCTACAGACGGTTTAAGCCGTGGCGTTGAAGCTGTTGCAACGGGAGCTCCAATTCAAATGCCCATTGGAGATGCAGTATACGGTCGACTTTTTAACGTAATTGGCGATGCTATTGATGGTATCGGAAACTTGCCAAAAGCTGGCGACAACGGCCTTCCAATTCACCGTGATGCTCCAAAATTCGAGGATCTTTCCACTTCTACCGAAGTTTTATTTACAGGTATTAAAGTAATAGATCTTATTGAGCCGTATGCAAAAGGTGGTAAAATTGGTCTTTTCGGTGGTGCTGGTGTAGGTAAAACGGTACTTATTCAAGAGTTAATTAACAATATTGCCAAAGGCCACGGAGGTCTTTCGGTATTCGCAGGTGTAGGTGAACGTACTCGAGAAGGGAACGATTTACTTCGCGAAATGCTTGAGTCTGGTATTATAAAATACGGAGACGACTTTATGCACTCAATGGAAGCTGGCGGCTGGGATCTTTCAAAAGTAGATAAAACTGCGATGAAAGAATCTAAAGCTACCTTTGTTTTCGGACAGATGAACGAACCACCGGGAGCACGTGCGCGTGTTGCTCTTTCTGGGCTAACTATTGCTGAATACTTCCGTGATGGAGCTGGCGAGGGCCAAGGAAAAGACGTTCTTTTCTTCGTTGATAATATTTTCCGTTTTACACAAGCAGGTTCTGAAGTGTCTGCACTTCTTGGACGTATGCCTTCAGCGGTGGGTTACCAACCAACTTTGGCAACAGAGATGGGTGCGATGCAAGAACGTATTACTTCAACAAAAAGAGGTTCTATTACTTCTGTTCAGGCGGTTTATGTACCTGCAGATGACCTTACGGATCCAGCGCCGGCAACAACTTTTGCCCACCTGGATGCTACAACTGTACTTTCAAGAAAAATTGCGGAGCTTGGTATTTACCCAGCGGTAGACCCGTTAGACTCTACATCGCGTATTCTTACTGAACCTATTCTAGGTAAAGAGCACTACGGCTGCGCACAACGCGTAAAAGAACTTTTACAACGTTATAAAGAACTACAAGATATTATTGCAATTCTTGGGATGGAAGAACTTTCTGAAGAAGATAAAATGGCTGTTGGCCGCGCACGTCGTGTACAGCGTTTCCTTTCTCAACCATTCCACGTAGCTGAGCAGTTTACAGGTATTCCTGGCGTATTAGTAGATATTAAAGAAACAATTAAAGGTTTTAATATGATTATGGATGGCGAATTAGATCACCTACCAGAATCTGCTTTCAACCTTAAAGGAACCATCGAAGAAGCTATTGAAGCAGGAGAAAAAATGCTTGCTGAAGCTTAAAAAAGTATGCAGTATTCAGTGGCAGATAGCAATAGCTGCCAACTGTAACTGCCAACTGAAAACTTATAAATATGTACTTAGAAATAGTAACCCCCGAAGCGTCTTTAGTTGCAGGTGAAGTTGAAAGCATTACCGTACCCGGTGTAGATGGTGAATTTCAGATGCTTAATAATCACGCTCCCATTGTTTCTGTTTTACAGGAAGGCAAAGTGAAATTTAAAGGCAACCCAACGATCGCCGATGGTTTTGAGAAAAAATTTACCAAAGAAGGTGACAGGTGGGTACTTCATATTTCCGGAGGCACTGTTGAGTGCAACAACAATCGTGTGATGGTTTTGGCGGATTAAGCCGAAGCAAATCCAAAAAAAATAAGTCCCAAATTCCAAAATGATGGAGTTTGGGATTTTTGTTTTTTATAAAAATTAATTTTTTACTCGAAATAATCCGCATTGTTTTGTCTATGATGTAAAACCCTGACAATCAAAATAGATTTTTCGTAAATAAGATAGAACACGATATGTGGTTGGTATGGAATGCTTCGTATGTTCTCAGCTAAGTCATTTCGTAAAATACCTTCATTTGGAAAAAGCGTTAATTGTTCAAACAGATATAGACATAAATTATACCTATCATTTCAATCTTTTATATACTCCAAAATATTTCCAGGCTGGCAATCCAATGCTTTACAAATTGCCTCCAAGGTTGTAAACCGAACTGCTCGTGCTTTTCCAGATTTTAATATTGACAGATTGGCTTCCGTAATATTGATAATTTCTGCAAGTTCTTTGCTTTTCATACCACGACTTTCCAATAACTTATCTAAGTTTATAACTATACCCATTTGCTATATTGTTAAGTCGTTATCCTCTCTGATACTTTGCCCATACCTCAATAAAACTGAGAGTATAATCAATGATAGGCCCATTATAAAAAACACAAAATTGAAATCCAATGTAGGATTAAAAATATACTCAACCAATTGATTGACATTGGGATCATCAGCAAGTATAAAGCGAATTACACCATAGTTAGTTGCAAAATAAACACTTAGCACTACATAACAGATTTGTGAAAATATGAATAGAAAACCCAAATTTCTTATGTTTTCGAAAAGAGCGGAGGAAAAAGTAATTCTTCTTCTTAATATTTGAAAAATCCTTTTTAATAAATAAAATGAAATCACTGCTACAACAAGTGAAAGATAATTATAGAAATATCCAAAAATACCAAATAGCATATTCGAACTTTTTACCCGAACCTTGGTGTTTACAGATACATGATTTTGTGTTAATTGCAATGTTTCGTTCTTAAATTTAGACAAAATTTCGAACGAGGTTTCAGCGGGTATCTTATTTATACTGTATATGTCTTTGTCGATCCTCTTTGAAGGTCTTTCTCCTTTCCAATCGAAGATTGAATCGGGAGTACGAATATACATTTTTACAGGAATTTGAAACCCTTTTGAAGGATGCAAATCAGTCGAAAAATTACCGACAGATCCATCATGGGTAAAAACTAGCAACGATAGGTTAAATATTAAAAAAGCAATACTTACCCAAAAAGCGAAATTGAAAATAAAATACAAAACACTTACTATACCTAAATTTTTCATTTATAAAATAATTATTGTTTAACGATAACAAATATATCCAAATTATCGAAAAACAATAATTTATTTAATTGGATTGAATTTGAAAAAATTATTCAATTCCTTAAAGTTATATTAACACCCCTTCCATCTGTTAAAAGAGATTCGTAAATTTGTTTCAACCCAAAACAGTTATGCAGTTACAGAAGATAGACAAGGTAAAAACTATTACCAAAGAAGATTTTCTAAAAAATTACTTTAAGCCCCAAAAACCAGTAGTTATTGAAAGGTTTGTAGAGGACTGGCCGGCATTTACAAAATGGGATCTCAATTATATGGCCGAAGTGGCTGGCGATAAAACCGTTCCACTTTACGATAACCGTCCCGTTAGTCATAAAGATGGTTTTAACGAGCCGCACGCAGAAATGAAGATGAGCGAATATGTTGCTCTTTTAAAAAAAGAACCCACCAATTACCGTATTTTTCTTTGGA
Source organism: Aequorivita marisscotiae (assembly GCF_029814825.1). Taxonomy (NCBI): domain Bacteria; kingdom Pseudomonadati; phylum Bacteroidota; class Flavobacteriia; order Flavobacteriales; family Flavobacteriaceae; genus Aequorivita; species Aequorivita marisscotiae. Next base: position 774,879 of record NZ_CP122379.1, read on the forward strand.
ACATTTTAAAGGAAGTGCCACAACTCCAAAAAGATTTTAGTTATCCAGATTTTGGTTTGAAATTAATGAAAGGCCTACCAATGCTCTTTTTCGGCGGAACAGATTCGTACACGTTTATGCATTATGACATTGATTTGGCAAACATCTTCCATTTTCACTTTCAAGGAAAAAAAGAAGTGATTCTCTTCGACCAAAAACAGAATGATTATCTATATAAAATACCCCATTCCTTAATTACTCGTGAAGATATAGATTTTCACAATCCTGATTATACCAAATGGCCAGCATTAAAAAAAGCGGAGGGCTATATCACCAACTTAGAGCACGGCAATGTTTTATACATGCCCGAAGGCTATTGGCATTATATGCGCTACATTACCCCAGGTTTTTCGATGAGCCTACGTGCCATTGCAAGAAATCCTAAAAACTTGGCCAAAGCAATTTATAATATTGCTGTTATGCGTTACTACGATCAGTTAATGCGAAAACTAAAAGGACAAAAATGGATTGATTGGAAAAACGAACAAGCTATTTTGCGCACCAATAAAATGCTATAGTTCCTTAAGAATTCAGTACCTTTCCTTTAATTTTTTTTAAATGAAAATCGCCGCAATCGTTTTTATACTACTTTGGGTACAGGTAACTTTTGCACAGGCCTATACCGGAAAGGGCGACGTAAAATTCCAGATTGGTGCTAATTTTCAAGATAATGGCACTGGAATTATGGGGAGTGTAGATTTTGGCGTGGGTGAAAATATTTCACTCGGACTGGCTTCAACATATTTGTTGGGCATCGATAAAATTAGAAATAAAAGTGGCGAAGAAGAGCCCTTCGCAGATTTTAAGGATAGGTTTGACTTCCGTGCACGTTTTAACGCAAACCTTGGAAATGTTATAAACGTTGATGAATATTTAGATGTTTATCCCGGTCTTTACGCAAGTTTGAAAAACTTTGGCGGGCATTTGGGTTTGCGATACTTCTTTACCAATGGTTTTGGAGTTTTTACCGAGATAAATATTCCTATTTCAAAATACAACACAAATATGTTAACTCAGGCCGAAAAGTTGCATAATCAAGTTTCAGTTAGCTTTGGGGCTTCGTTCAATATCTATTAAATAGGCGCTATTGGTATGAGTTTAAAATTCGCTTAATTATACCTTATTCTTCAAAAAATATACTTTCAATTGGCAATTTAAATAATCTTGAAATCTTAAAGGCAAGTGGTAAACTGGGATCAAATTTTCCTGTTTCAATAGCGTTTATAGTTTGCCGAGAAACCTGAACTTCAACTGACAATTGGGCTTGGGTCATATTGTGCTGGGCACGTAGTATTTTGATTTTATTCTTCATTTGTATCTATTTAAGCCTACAAAAGTTGCTACTAAATATGTAATCCCAATGAGTATAACTACATCTGCAATTTCCGCGTTAATACTAATAATTTTTGCTTGATCTAATAATGAATAGCTCAATCCACCAACCACGCCTATACCTAATGAAATTGCCATTGCCTCAACATGTATTTTGCGCTGCATTTCGTCCAAATTGTTAATGTATTTTCGATTCATAATAATCATTCCTATACCAACAACAGTAGCTATAAAAATAAATATGAGAGTTAATACAGTATTGCCTTCCCAGAAAAATTTTTGTCCAAAGGAGGCCACTGCCATGGCTATTACCCACCCTCCGGTCCAATAGGCTAATTGTTTAATATTGTTCCTATTGGTTACTTTCCATGTATTCTGTTTTGCGTCCATAAGTAAAGTTTATTTGATTATTTGTAAAGTTTATTTGACACAAATATAAATAAATGCCTTGAAATGTCAAGTTTTATTTACAATAAATTCTAATTATTTTAAAATTTCATTCACTTTGTGGTACACCAACTCAGGTTCCCACCCACGATAAAAAAGGTAATCGGCCAGTTTTTTTCGCTTTTTTTGAAGATTTTTTTCGCCAGCTAATTGTAGCAATCGTTTGTCTGCCAAGATTTCAAAGGTTTTGTAGTATTCAGCATCGGGTATTTCCTTTAGAGCAATTTTAATATTGAATTTTGAAATTTCACGGAATTTCAATTCATTCACAATTCTATTTCTTCCCCATTTTTTCGTTCTAAACTTTCCTCTGGCATAGGCTTGCGCAAAGCGGGTTTCATTTAAAAAATTATGTTTAAGTAAGTGATCTATAATATTATCCACTGTCACCGGGATCATCTGCATTTCATACAGTTTTTGGCGCACTTCTTTATGGCAACGTTCCTGATAGGCACAGTAGCGCTCCATTCGCCTGGTAGCTTCTTCAACGGTGTATGTTTTGTGAGTGTTCAAACTGGAAGTAAAACTAACAAAAAAACCCCTTTCGAAGTAAGTCTTCAAAAGGGGTTTTGGTTATTTTATCAATTCACCATCTTTATCGTGAAAGTGATATTCAAGATATGTATATGCATCTCTTGGTTGAATTTTTATCCATTTTTTGTGCTCCAAAAACCATTTGGTGCGCACACTTGGAAAACCTTTGGTTAAAAAGGCCGCTATAAAAGGGTGCGTATTTAGCGTTATCTTTTTATAGTCTTTTTTGAATAGGCGCTTTACCTCTTCATTTATTCTGTTAACAACAATTATAGGCGCTTCAATTTCTCCGTCTATCACATTACTGGGATTTTCTTCACGGGTTTTAATATTCATTTCTGGCCTAACGCGTTGGCGGGTTATTTGTATTAACCCAAACTTACTTGGTGGTAGTATTTTGTGCTTTGCTCTATCGTCTTTCATTTCATCGCGAAGATGGTTGTAGAGCTGTTTTCGGTGATTGGCATTTGCCAAATCAATAAAATCTACCACAATAATGCCTCCCATATCGCGTAACCTTAGTTGTCTTGCCACTTCGGTAGCTGCAATTAAATTCACTTCCAGCGCAGTGCCTTCTTGTGTTTTTTGCTTATTGCTACGATTACCGCTATTCACGTCTATTACGTGCATTGCTTCGGTATGTTCTATAACCAAATAGGCTCCTTTGCTACCTGAGACCGTTTTTCCGAAGGAAGTTTTAATTTGCCGATCGATGCCAAATTTTTCAAACATCGGTACATTGCTATCATAAAACTTTACGATATTGTCTTTTTTGGGTGCAATTTCCTGCACATAATCTTTTATTTGCAAGTATAGGGTTTCATCGTCTATATGTATTGCAGAGAATGAATCGTTGAACATATCACGAATGATAGATGCTCCCCTATTTAACTCACTTAGCACTTTTGAAGGGTGGTGCGCCCCTTGTAGCTTCTTACACATCGCTGTCCAGCGTTCCATAAGATTCTGTAAATCTTTGTCCAGTTCTGCTACTTTTTTGCCCTCGGCTACGGTACGAATAATAACGCCAAATCCTTTGGGTTTTATGCTTGTAATTAAGCGTTTTAACCTGTCTTTTTCTTCGTTGGTTTCTATTTTTTGAGAAACAGAAACACGGTCTGAAAAGGGAACCAAAACTATGTATCGTCCGGCTATAGAAAGCTCTGAACTTATACGGGGTCCTTTGGTGGATATGGGTTCTTTTACAATTTGAACCAAAATAGATTGATTGCTTTTTAAGGCATCGTTTAAGTTGCCATGCTTATCAATCTCTTTTTCGAACGGAAATTCTTTTAAGGAATAATCTTTTAATTTTCCAGAGCTTACGGCTTTCACAAATTTTAATTGCGAAAGTATTTTAGGCCCGAGATCATGATAGTGTAAAAAACCATCTTTCTCGTAGCCTACATTCACGAAGGCGGCGTTAAGCCCAGGAACAGTTTTACGTATTTTGGCAAGAAATATGTCGCCTACGGTAAAATTGTTATCCTCTTCCTCCTTGTGGAGCTCTATAAGTTTTCCATCTTTTAAAAGGGCAAAATCAACTTCTTGTGAACCGGACCTAATAAATAATTCGTAGTTCACTTTACATTAATTTTGTTGTTCCGAAGAAAAATTCGGAACTAATTAAACAATATTTTTCACAGATTTTATATAAAAATCCGGCGATACTGCACCAATCTAAAAGCCAGTTGCTGCAATGTCATTTTCAAAGAACGATCTTTTGTTTGTTTTTATTGAAAAGAATACCCAAAAGGGATTCTGTCCAAAACACTTTTAAAACAGAAAAAGTAGTTTAGAAACTACTTTTTCTTTTTGTGGCGGTTAGCGCGACGTCTTTTCTTGCGCTTGTGAGTCGCTACCTTATGTCTTTTTCTTTTTTTACCACTTGGCATACTAAAGTCTTTTTTAATGCCCCACAAAAGTGGAACGGGTTAGTTTTATTTTACGTCCACGTTAGTTTTTACACCTTCAACAAATACTTTTGCAGGTTTAAAAGCTGGAATATTGTGAGCCGGAATTTTAATAGTTGTGTTCTTTGAAATATTTCTTCCTGTTTTTTCGGCTCTTGTTTTAATAATAAAGCTTCCAAAACCTCTTAAATACACATTGTCTCCTCCTTCTAATGAATTTTTTACTTCTTCCATAAAGGTTTCAACAGTAGCTTGAACTTCATTCTTTTCCATTCCGAGCTTTTCTGAAATTTTCGCTACGATATCTGCTTTCGTCATTCTTGTAAATTTTAATTAATTATTCTTTTCTAGATTTTTTTTCAGACCGCAAATATACATATTTTAAAATCAATAATTCAAACCTTAATCCTTTAAAATTTAATGGGATATAGATTAATTTTACCCAATGCATAAAATAGCCCCTAATTTTTCCAAAAAGCTCATTGCGTGGTATATACAAAACAAGCGTGAACTGCCTTGGCGCAAAACAAAGAATCCGTACCATATTTGGCTGTCAGAAATTATTCTACAACAAACCCGAGTAGCGCAAGGATTGCCCTACTTTTTGAAATTTATTGAAGCCTATCCGCAAGTTGAAAATTTAGCCAATGCCCGCGAAGACGAAGTGCTTAAACTTTGGCAAGGTTTGGGTTATTATTCGCGTGCCCGAAACCTACATGCCACCGCAAAAATGGTGTGCCAAGAAATGAACGGGGTTTTTCCCGACAATTACAAAGACCTTTTAAAGTTAAAAGGCGTGGGCGATTACACAGCCAGTGCCATTGCTAGTATTGCGTTTAACCAACCCGAAGCGGTTGTAGATGGTAATGTTTATCGTGTTCTCTCTCGCTTTTTTGAAATCAACACTCCTATTAATACCACTGCCGGACAAAAAGAATTTAAACAACTCGCACAGCAACTTATAGATATAGATGAGCCCGGCACCTTTAACCAAGCCATTATGGAATTTGGCGCGCGGTACTGTGTGCCGCAAAACCCAGATTGCAATAATTGTATTTTTAACGATAGTTGTAAGGCTTTCCAGCAGAAAAATGTAGATCATCTTCCCGTTAAAATAAAGGCCAAACCCATTAAAAAAAGATTCTTCAATTATTTAGTTGTGCTTTCCAAAAATGAACACACCATGCTACAACAGCGCACGGGAAAAGGAATTTGGCAGCAGTTATACCAATTTCCTTTAATTGAAACTTCGGAAGAAGTAAATCTTCGTTCCCTTACAAAACATACGCAATTTCAAACATTTTGCAAAAATCTACAAATCGATACTATTTCACTATTTAATGAAACGCCAATCGTTCACAAACTTTCGCATCAACATTTAAGCACACGGTTTTGGATCGTTGAAACGTTGGAGGAAAATGAAAATACAATTCCAATTTCCAACGTAAAAGATTACGCAGTTCCCGTTTTAATTGCAGATTTTGTCTCGGAGTTTTTTGAGAATTACTGATGTTCGGTTACCTTACATAATGCGGCAGGAAATCATTTTATATAAAATTTTAAAAATTCCGTATATTTAAAACGCAAAATCTACCTTTGCACAAATTAAAAAAACAATAGTTATGAGTGGAACATTAAACAAAGTAATGTTGATTGGGCATACCGGAGATGATGTAAAAATGCATTATTTTGAAGGCGGCAATAGCTTGGGCCGTTTTCCGCTTGCTACCAACGAAACCTATACCAATAAAACAACAAACGAGCGCGTAACAAACACAGAATGGCACAATGTTGTAGTGCGAAACAAAGCAGCAGAAATTTGCGAAAAATATTTAAAAAAAGGCGATATGGTCTATATTGAAGGTCGCCTAAAAACTCGCAAATGGCAGGACGATAAAGGCATGGACAGATACAGTACCGAAATTCACTGTACAGATTTTACTTTTTTATCTCCCAAGAGTGACAGCGCAAACTCTGGAACTGGCAATACCGCGCAAACTACTCAGAAAACACAGTCTGCAGCACAACCGCAAACAAACAATCAAGTTTCTGATGAAGAGGACGATCTTCCTTTTTAATGTTTAACTAAAATAATCAACTTGGATACTGACCCCCCTGGTTTACTATATTTTCTTACCGTTTTGGATTTTTCCCAAATATTAAGTACTGTTTTACTGTTTGTACTTTTGGCGTGCTCAGCCTTGATTTCTGGTGCCGAAGTGGCTTTCTTTTCGCTAACATCATCTGATTTTGAAACTAATGACGAAAAATCAATCGCCAAAAAATTAGGCATCGTACAGCGCTTACTAGCAAAGCCCAAAAAGTTATTAGCCACTATTTTGGTAGCAAATAATTTTATTAACATAGCCATTGTATTGCTTTTTGAGTCGTTGAGCACTATTTGGTTTGCCAGATGGGACTATTCCCTCAATCTGCATTATTTTGAACTAAGCGTAGTATTCCTTTTAAAAGTAGTTGTAGTTACTTTTTTAATCTTGCTTTTTGGCGAAATCCTTCCAAAAATATATGCCAATCGCAACCGGATTTCATTTGCAGTTTTTATGGCGCAGCCGCTAAATGTATTAGATACATTGTTATCGCCAATTAGCTCGCCAATGCGTTCTGCCACATTGTATCTTCACGATCGGTACGGCAAACAAAAATCTAATATAAGTGTAGATCATCTATCGCAAGCGCTAGAGCTTTCTAATCAGGATACCACTTTTGAGGAACAAAAAATCCTTCAAGGTATTGTTACCTTCGGAAACACCGACACCAAACAGGTAATGAAAAACCGAATGGACATTTTTGCACTTAACGAAGAGCAACCTTTTAAAGAAATTCTGCCAGAAATTATTCAACGAGGTTATTCCCGGATTCCTGTTTACAAAGACAGCATAGACAATATTACCGGAATTTTATATGTAAAGGATTTAATTCCGTTTACAGATAGAAAAATACTAGACTGGAAAACCCTAAAGCGCGAAGCCTATTTTGTTCCCGAAAATAAAAAGCTGGACGATTTACTGAATGAGTTTAAAGAAATGAAAATGCACCTCGCCATTGTTGTTGATGAATACGGCGGTACGAGCGGCTTGATTTCCTTAGAAGATATTATTGAAGAAATTGTTGGTGAAATTAGCGATGAATTTGACGATGAAGATTTAATTTTTTCAAAATTGGACGATCATACCTATGTTTTTGAAGGAAAAACACCACTAAAAGATTTCTATAAAGTAATAAAACTTGAAAATCCAGAAATTTTTGAAGACGAAAAAGGTGAAGCCGAAACGCTTGCCGGGTTTCTATTAGAAATTTCAAAAGGCTTTCCCAAGAAAAACGAAGTAATATCTTTCAACAATTATGCGTTTACCATTGAGGCGTTTGAGGGCAAGCGCATCAAACAAATAAAACTTACCATTGAAAATTAATAACTTCTATATTACTTTATTTATAAGCTTTTTTACCCTTGCATCCTGTCAAGATAATACGTTGGTAAAACCTGCGGCTATGTTGCGTTTAGAATATCCACAACCCCAGTACCGTACCGTTTCCACAGACTGTCCCTATTCTTTTTCGGTGAATCACATTACAACGCTCGTCCAGAAAAACAACTGCGGCATAAATATTACGTATCCAGAAATGAAGGCCACCTTGTATTTAACCTACCAAGATGTACGAAAAAACAATTTAGATTCACTCTTGCAAGATGCGCAAAAATTAGCATATGACCATACTATAAAGGCAAATAGCATCCCCGAGCAGCCCTATGTAAATCCAGACAAAAACGTATACGGCATGTTCTATATGATTAATGGAAATGCAGCCACCCAAGCAGAATTTTATGTTACGGACAGTACAAATCATTTTTTAAACGGAGCCTTATATTTTGATGCAAAACCAAATTTTGATTCCATCTATCCTGCCGTAGTTTATTTACGCGAAGACATTCGTAAACTAATGGAAACCATTACGTGGCAGTAGCCTAATATAGCTTGTAAATAAAAAGTTAACAAACCATTTACAAATGGTTCGGCAACTTTTCGTAACTTTTGGGTGTAAAAACCACCACTATGTTTAAAGTATATTCTCGTTATGGCGTTTGGATTGCAATAGCCTTAATTGCATATTTCCTTCTCTTAAAATTAATAGGTCTTCACCAATACCCTGAATTAAGTTCGGTTAATGGTTTAATTTTTGGCTTTGGTATTTATATGGCAATGAAAAATTACGCAACAGGAGAAAACAACTTTAAATACGAAAAGGGCTTTGAGGTAGGTTTATTTTCAGGCGGAATAGCTTCAATTCTTTTTACGCTATTTATGGCAATCTATATGTACCAAATAGATACCGAATTTTCCGCTGGAATTATGGACCGATGGAATTTGGAATACAGCATGGGAACACTTATGTTAATACTTTCTATTTTAATTATGGGCTTTGCCACAAGTATTGTTTTAACACTCACCTTTATGCAACTTCTCAAAAAATCTTGGAACACACAAGACGGAAATAGGCACACCATCAAATAAATGCAGGGAAATGGCCTTCCAGCTTTTATTTACTTGCAGGCAGATACAAAAATCTAAAACAAAACACTTTGCACACTTAGTTCTGAAAAGATTAAAGAAAAACACTTTGCTGTTTCCAATTTAAAAATTATATTTGCAGCCCCCTACGCAAACCGTATTTGCTTCGGAAGTTACCGCCTCCGTAAACGTTAGGGAAATATAAGTTTAACTAATTTTATAAACGATTCGCTATGTACGCAATTGTAGAGATAGCAGGGCAGCAAGTAAAAGTTGCGAAAGACCAAAAGGTTTTTGTTAATCGTTTGCCAGTAGAAGAAGGAAAAAAAGTGTCTTTTGACAATGTACTTCTTATTGGTGACGGAGACAATATTACCATTGGCGCCCCGGCTATAAACGGCGCTCAAATAGGAGCAAAAGTCGTAAAGCACCTTAAAGGTGACAAAGTTATAGTATTCAAAAAGAAACGCCGAAAAGGATACCGTGTTAAAAACGGACACCGTCAGGCCCTTTCTGAAATTGTAATTGAAAGCATTGTAGCTTCAGGAGCTACACCAGCTAAAAAGGAAACAGCCAAAAAAGCTGCTCCAAAACCTGCCCGTCCGTCAGGCGGGAAAGAAACTAAAGCAGCTGCTCCAAAAGCAGAAGCTAAAAAGGCACCTGCAAAAAAAGCCGCTCCAAAAGCTGCAAAAGCAGATGATCTTAAAAAGATTGAAGGTGTTGGACCTAAAGCTGCAGAAGCTATGGTTGCTGCCGGATTGGATACTTTTGCGAAAGTTGCAAAGGCAAAACCAGAGGCTATCGCAACTATTCTTTCTGAAGCAAGTTCAAACCTTGCTCATTTAGTTACCGATACTTGGCCAAAACAAGCTAAATTAGCTGCAGATGGCAAGTGGGATGAATTAAAAGAATTGCAAGACAATTTAGACGGTGGGGTTGAAAAATAATCTCGCTAACGTATAATATTTAAAACCGAAACAAAATGGCTCACAAAAAAGGAGTTGGTAGTTCCAAAAACGGTCGCGAATCCGAATCGAAACGTTTAGGCGTTAAGATTTTTGGAGGCCAGGCCGCTATTGCCGGAAATATCATTGTAAGACAAAGAGGATATACACATCACCCAGGTGAAAATGTATATGGTGGTAAAGACCACACCCTTCACGCGCAAGTAGACGGGGTAGTGAAATTCACCAAAAAGAAAGATAACAGAAGTTACGTTTCTATCGTTCCAAACGCAGAAGCATAATAACAATTTTGTTTAAAAATAAAAAAACCTTCACCACGCTGTGAAGGTTTTTTTATTTTACCAAGTGAGCCTGAAAGTCTGAAAATGAAACTTGGTGCTTTAAAAGTGTCCATTTTGAAATCTCTGGGTAGTGCGTGCATATAAAATCTGAAGGTTCCGTTAAAAACCAAAAATCGTCTGTTCCATTTTTATTGCCATAACTTATAGCCCAAGTAATGTCTAGCAATTGCCACTGGCCATCGAGTTTTACGGCATTCCAGGTATGATTTGGCGTCTTGCTCTTTCTACTCTTTCGGGAATAATCTCGTGTAAATCCATGAATTACTTCAGCAGAAACCCCCACATCGATACAAAGATTTTTAAACAGAAAAGCGTACCCACCACAAAGCGCTTTGTTTCTTTCCAAAACCTTTTTTATTACATTATTTTCTGAAGTATATATTGTGTTTTGAAGCATTTTGCTCAGTCGCAATTCATGGTCGTAAGCAATATTGGCGGCAATCCAAGTATAAATTGAAATTACTTTTTGCCTATCTGTAGTAGCATTTTTGGTTATGACATGCGCCAACTTTAAAGTTGAAAATTGTGAAGAAATTTCACCCTTTGCAACACGTTCTTCATTGTTGCTATTTCTTCCAATAACAGGGCCTATCTGTGCCGAAGTACTAATTCCGAAAAAAATATAAAACAATAGAATAAAGCCTTTTTGCATAAATATCAATCAATTTATGAGAAAACGGATTTATTATAATTATATTGAATATAAAGGTGTTAAAACTTATTTAACCAATTCTAACAATTCATTTTCCGAAACATTCAACAGCCCCACTTTTGGTAAACGCCGGGTTAATTCTCTCCAGTTTTTATCCTTTTCATAAATTTTACCAAGCATTTCGGCAGCTCGTTCAAATTGTTTATCATTTGCCAAGGTTATGGCAGTCCAAAATTGCATTTCAAGATTTTCAGGAAACATTTTCATGGCAGCATTATATTGGGCCATTGCTTTTTTCATTTCATTTTTTTCAACATATACATCGCCCTGATTCATGTGTTCATACGCTCGAAATACGTTCAAAAGCCTATCTAATTCCTTTACAGGATTTTCGTTGTCATCTACTCGCAAATCTAGTAGTACGTCGTTCCATGGCTCATCCGTAGCTTCTGGAGCAACAATTAGTAGCGCCGCAGATTGCTTTCCACGAATATCGCCCCCTGAATTTTGGGCAGCGAGTAAAACCTGTACCATCCTTTCTGCTAGCGGCAATTTATTGTATGTTTTCCAGGCTTTTTCCATGGCAGGAACAACCTTATCATTAAGCATCATATTTGCCTGTATTGAAAAGTTTTCACCATTTGCATGGCTGGCATAAACAATACAATTTTTTCCCGTATGTGTTGCAACTCTTCCTTTGGAATCTAGAATTGCAACTTGTCGAAAATCGCGGCCCTCATCGTCGCTCAACAAAATGTCCATTGCCTGTTGCGGAGATTTTCCTTGTTTTAACAAATCCAATCCCCGAATACCGAAAGATCTATTGGTAAATGATTGTGTTGCAACTACACCAACTCCGGCTTCGCCCCAGGAAACACCTGTGCCAACGCTAAACCAATGACTTTGAACGGCCACCGCCATTTCTCCTGTATTCGCATCGCGTGCAACAATAGAATAGGTATGTGCCAAAGGATCGTTAGGCTTTGTAGATTGGGCCATAGTGGTAAAAATTGAAAAAAGTCCGAAGTATAAAAGAAATGATTTCATCGATGTGTTTTTTTGAGTATTTAAAGATAAATTTTTATTTCAAAAAACAACAACATGTTATATAGCATCTGTTGAAATTGCTATTTCAATAATTTATAATTAAATTCTTACTTAGCTCTAAAAAAATACTATCCGCTCTCAATTTCGTTATATTTTAGTATATTTAGAAACCTCACTCACAACACATCTTTTTATCTTGAAGTATCTTACCTCCATAGTGTTACTAATTTCCTGGTTAGGATTTGCACAAATTAATCCGGACACTGTTTCCCAAAAAACCGCGAATGATATTGCTGTACTGAAAGATTCATTAATAGCACTGCAGCAACATACGCATACCTTATTGTTTAGAGGAAAATATGATTCTGTAATACTCTCTTCCATTCATAATATTAAGTTCGCTGAAGATATTGGAGATATTGAAAACGCCTATTATTCCCGATATATGATGGCAGCCGCCTTTATGCATTTAGAAGATTTTAAAAATGCCCATCTCTATGGAGAGGACTACTTAAAATTTACCAAAAAAACTACCGATAACCTTAAGATGGCACGCGCATATAATTTTATTGGAACACTGTATCTTACTGAAAAAAAATACGATTCTGCCCTACCATTTTTTGTAAAATCCTTGCCACTTTCCCTCCGTAGAAAAGACACACTAGCTGTTTCAATAGTGTATTATAATCTATCGAAAATTTATCTTAATCAAGGTCAAAACAAAAAAGCACAGAACTATTTTAAGTTGGCAAAAAAAGGCATTACAGCCGTGGATTACAAGCGTATGCAAACCGACATGAAGTTACTTGAAGGGAAATTGCAGCGCGCTTTAAACAATCCGATTAGAGCCATTGAAAATTTTAATGAAGCTATTGCATCTACAAAAAATGGCGTTTTTTTAGACGATACGTTAATTGAAGTGTATTTAGAATACAGCAATACTCTTTATAGCCTAAACCGCTTTAAAGAGGCTTATTTAATGCGGAAAAAATTTGACAGTATTACACAAATTCGGTTTGAAAAAGAAAAGCTAATGGCCATTCAAAATGCAGCCGCACAGTTTAGTGTAAAAGAGTATAAAGAGCAAGCCCAAAAAGCCGAATTAGAGAAAAAATTAATTTCGGAAAGAGCCATGGTAAGCAATCTTCTGCTTTTCTTTTTTATTGGAACAGCAATTATTATGGGGCTTTTTTTAATTATTCTGTTTAGATCACATATGGGTAGAAAAAAGCTCACGCAATCTTTAAAAGAAAAAAACCAACAATTATTAAAAGCAAAGCAGGAAGCAGAAGAATTGGCAATGGCCAAAAGTAAGTTCTTTAGCACCGTAAGCCACGAATTGCGCACCCCGCTTTACGGTGTTATAGGGCTAGCCACAGCTCTGCTAGAAGACAAATCGCTTAAAAGTCACCAGACAGATTTAAAGCATCTAAAATTTTCTGCAGATTATCTTTTGGCACTTATTAACGATGTTTTACAAATAAGTAAGCTCGAATCTAACACCTTGAAAGAGGTTAAAACATCATTTAATTTAAATGAATTAATCCAGTCTATTGTTTCGTCGTTTCAGTATGCTCTAATGCAGAACAAAAACAAAATCCACGTATCAATATCAGAAAATATACCCCAGAACTTGGTTGGAGATCGCGTTAGACTATCGCAAATTCTTATGAATTTGGTAGGCAATGCCGTGAAATTCACCTCGAAAGGAAATATTTACATTTTGGCACAAATGGAGTCCATTTCCAACAATAAAGTAACTATAAAATTTAGCGTTGAAGATACTGGCGTCGGAATTCCGAAAGAAAAACAAAAGGCAATTTTTGAGGAATTTCAACAAGTAGATTCAGAAAATTCTAAAATACAAGGCACTGGACTTGGGCTAACTATTGTTAAAAAATTGCTGGAAGCCTCAAATGCCACTATTAGTTTAGAAAGCGAACCAGGTAAGGGTGCTACGTTTAGCTTTGCATTGACGTTCGGTATCCATAAGCAATCGTTGGAAAGCGAAACAGCGCACGATTACAACGTTTTGCGCGGCAAAAAAATACTTGTGGTGGATGATAATAGAATTAACCAGATAGTAACACAGAAAATAGTTGAAAAATACGGAATGCATTGCACCATTGCCGATAGTGGTAATATTGCCATTGAAAAATTAAAAACCAATATGTTCGATTTAGTATTGATGGATATTAATATGCCCGGTAAAGATGGAATGGAAACCACTAAAGAAATTAGAAAATTCAATAAAACTATTCCAATAGTGGCCTTAACAGCCATTGAAGTTGAAGAAATGAGAACCAAAATTGCGGCCTCAGGAATGAATGCCATAATTGCTAAACCCTACGACACAGAAGAATTTTTGAAAATTATCCATAACAATCTCATTAACGAAGTAGAACTAACTAATCAGAATGAAAAATTTTCTACGTAAAAATAGTACTGTCTTATTTCTTGACTATTTTTTTTACATAGCAATCACCGTTTATATCGTATATTTTCAAAAAGTATAAACCCACCCTCGTTTTCGATATATTGATTGTATTTTGATGCGATTCTTTTGAAACAAGCTGCCCTAATTGATTGTATATTTCTAACTTAACAATTTCCGTTGGCGATTTAACCGTTAAAATACCCGATGTTGGATTAGGATAAATAATAAATTCATCTAGATTATTTTCAGCTACGGACAAGGGGCCTAAGTTTTCGTACCAAGCAATTTTATCATCACCGTTTGAAGTAGATAGTACATCTATATCGCCATCGCCATCCATATCTGCAGCAAATACAGATGTTGGATATATTACATTTGATGTTACTATTTGTTGAGGGCCAAAAGTGCCTTGGCCGTCTATATTTTCAAACCAAGTTACCAAATTTGGGTTACTGGATAAGGAGAGTACGTCCATATCGCCATCGCCATCAACATCTTCAGAAAAAACACTTCTATTGAAATTTGCACTCGCCGAAATAATAATTTGTGGTCCAAAATTTCCCAGTCCATCCAAATTTTCATACCACGCCACTTTATCGTCAGCGCTAGATGCTGAAAGCACATCCATATCGCCATCACCGTCAAGGTCTGAGGCATATACCGAGGTTGCATAATCGGTCTCGGTAGAAATTATCTGTTGCGGGCCAAAAGTGCCCAAGCCGTCGGTGTTTTCATACCAGGTAATCATATCACCTTCCAAGGCAGCAGCCAGCACGTCATTATCGCCATCGCCATCTACATCAACAGCATAAATGGAAGAGGGATGATCTGCATTTAGCGTTATTAATTGTTGGGGACCAAAATTTCCTTGGCCGTCCAGGTTTTCATGCCAAACAATTTGGCTATCTCCTCCAGTAGAGGAAACAATATCCAGATCTCCATCGCGGTCTATGTCTATTGCACCGAGACTTAAACCAATGGCCATACCGCTGGATACTATTTGTGGCGGCCCGAAGCTTCCTTGCCCATCGAGGTTCTCGTGCCAAGCTATATTATAGTCATCTCTTGAAGTAGAGAGCACATCCATATCGCCATCACCATCAACATCTGCCGCCCTAACAAATCCCGCGCCATTTAAGTTAACAACAATTATGTTCTGAATACCGAAAGTTCCCAGCCCATCGAGGTTTTCGTACCACGCAATTTTATTATCAATACTCGATGCTGAAATTGCATCCAAATCGCCATCACCATCAAGGTCAGCAGGATATACGGAAAGTGGAAAAACGGCTTGAACAACAATGTTATTAAACTGTCCAAAACTGCCCAAACCATCTAGATTTTCGTGCCACGCAACAAGGTCATCATAAAGCGAGGCAAAAACAACATCTTTATCACCATCGTCATCAATATCTGTAGCGTGAGCCCAAACTGCAGTTTGAATATTTGAATTAATCATCCGTTGAGGACCAAAACTGCCCAACCCATCAATATTTTCATACCATCTTATTTGATCGATTCCTGTAGAGAGCACATCCATGTCACCATCGCCATCAATATCACTTGCAGATACTTGATGTAATGGAATATTATCTAAAGAATCGTCTATTTCGTGGGATGCAAAAACACCTTGTCCATCTGTATTCTCAAACCAAATTGTTTTATTGAAAACCCCAATAAAATCAACATCATCAGCAGAAACACATACTATATCCATATCGCCATCCAAATCAAAATCTGCAGCGTAAATAGAAATTGGAGCCAAAAAATCGGTGTTTATTATTTGTTGGCCGCCAAAGGCGCCCATTCCGTCTGTATTTTCATACCAAGCTATTTTATCATCCAAATATGATGCGGACAGCACATCCTGATCGCCGTCGCCATCAATATCAGCAGTGTGGACTGATAATGCTCCATTAGCATTTGAGGTGATTATTTGTTCTGAGCTGAAATTTCCTAAGCCATCTAAATTTTTATACCAAGCAATTTTATTATCATTACTAGATGCAGAAAGTACATCCACATCACCATCGCCATCGATATCGGCAGTATAAACCATTCTAGCTCCATTTGCGTTTGTTGAAATTATCTTCTCGGGGCCAAAAGCACCTTGGCCATTAGTGTTTTCATACCAAGCTATTTTCTTGTCTTCATAAGATGCAGATAGTACATCCATATCGCCATCGCCATCGATATCTGCGGCATAAACTGAAATTGCCAAATTAGCATTTGTAGAAATAGCTTGTTGGGTCTGAAAGTTGCCTAAGCCGTCGTTTTTGTACCAAGCTATTTTATCGTCATCGCGGGATGCTGAAAGTAAATCCATATCGCCGTCGCCATCAATATCGGCTGAATGTACTGAAAATGGCCCATTGGGTAAAAATGTATCATCAATGATTACGTGGTCCTGAAATTGAATTTGAGCACTTATGCTCCCACAAATCAAAAGTAAAATTACGAAGGGTAGTTTTGCGAACATAGTTTTCTGATTTTAAAGGATAAGTTAATCATTTATTTGAAAATTATCGGTAAACAAATTACCATTTAAAAACCGAAACCTTTATCCTCTAAATAAAAAAACCCTGCGAGTGCAGGGCCTTTACTATATAAAAGTTGAAGAATTAGCCTTCTAAACTCGCACTTAAATATTCACGATTCATACGGGCAATGTTTTCCAAAGAAATACCCTTTGGACATTCAATTTCGCACGCACCGGTATTGGTACAATTTCCAAAACCTTCTTTATCCATTTGAGAAACCATGTTTAAAACACGCTCTGTTGCTTCAATTCTTCCTTGCGGCAGCAATGCAAACTGGCTCACTTTTGCCGAGGTAAACAGCATAGCGCTGGCATTTTTACAAGCTGCCACACAAGCACCGCAACCAATGCAGGTTGCCGCATTGAATGATTCGTCTGCATCGTGTTTATTTACCGGGATAGCGTTGGCATCAATAGTATTTCCAGATGTATTTACCGAAATAAAGCCACCTGCCTGCTGGATTCTATCAAAAGAACTTCTATCTACCACTAAATCTTTTATCACCGGAAATGCTTTTGCACGGAATGGCTCAATAACAATGGTATCGCCGTCATTAAACATGCGCATATGCAACTGGCAAGTTGTTACCAACCTATCTGGTCCGTGCGGTTCGCCGTTTATTTGTAGGGAGCAGCTTCCGCAGATTCCCTCACGACAGTCGTGATCAAAAACTACGGGCTCTTCGCCTTTGTTTATTAAACCTTCATTAAGAACGTCGAGCATCTCTAAAAAAGACATATCGCCTTCTATTCCGTCAATAGGATATGTTTTTAGTTCTCCTTTGGCCTTATTATTTTTCTGTCTCCAGATTTTAAGTGTTAACTTCATGTTGTTAAAAGTTAATTGTTATTCTGTTATTTATAACTTCTCGATTTAACTTCAATATTTTCGTACTCCAAATTTTCTTTGTGAAGCACTTCATTCCCGGGATCTCCCGTGTATTCCCAAGCGGCAACGTACATAAAGTTTTCGTCGTCGCGGAGGGCTTCTCCTTCTTCGGTTTGATATTCTTCACGGAAGTGACCCCCACAACTTTCGTTACGGTGAAGCGCGTCCTTTGCGAATAATTCACCCAACTCTAAAAAATCGGCCACTCGAGTGGCTTTTTCAAGTTCGGCGTTCATTTCGGTCATAGTACCGGGAACCCTAACATCTCTCCAAAATTCTTCGCGTAAGGCTCTAATTTCGGTCATTGCCGACTCTAAATCTTTTGCATTACGGGCCATTCCGCATTTGTTCCACATAATATGGCCCAGTTTTTTATGGAAATGATCTACCGAGTGTGTTCCCTTATTATTTATTAGTTTCTCTAAAAGCTCGCGCACTTTATGCTCCGCTTCCACAAATTCCTTTGATTCAGTAGATATAGGTCCGGTTTTAATATCTTGTGAAAGATAATCGCCAATGGTATAAGGCAATACAAAATAACCATCTGCCAAGCCTTGCATTAAGGCCGAAGCGCCCAATCGGTTTGCGCCGTGATCACTAAAGTTGGCTTCTCCAGTTACATAACAACCCGGAATTGTAGATTGTAAATCGTAATCTACCCAAATTCCACCCATTGTATAATGCACGGCTGGATAAATCATCATTGGGGTTTCGTACGGATTTTCATCTACAATTTTCTGATACATTTGGAATAGGTTCCCGTATTTATCTTCAATTACCTTTTTTCCCAATTTTGTAACTTCTTCTTTACTTGGGCTATGATTTCCGTGAATTCCGGCCTGCTCCTTTCCATAACGCTCAATTGCTGAGGCAAAATCCAAAAATACGGCCTGCCCAGTCTTATTTACGCCATAACCGGCATCGCATCGTTCTTTGGCAGCACGCGAAGCAACGTCGCGCGGCACTAAGTTTCCGAAAGAAGGATATCTTCTCTCCAAATAATAATCTCTTTCCTCTGCTGAAAGATCGTTCGGTTTTTTCGATCCGTTTCTAATAGCTTCGGCATCTTCCTTCTTCTTTGGAACCCATATTCTACCATCGTTTCGCAAAGATTCAGACATTAAAGTTAGTTTACTTTGATGGTCTCCTGAAACAGGAATGCACGTAGGATGTATCTGTGTGTAGCATGGATTTGCAAAATACGCACCTCTTTTATGGATTTTCCACGAAGCAGTAACGTTACTTCCCATAGCATTTGTAGATAAAAAGAAAACATTTCCGTAACCGCCCGAAGCAATAACCACGGCGTGTGCGGAATGTCTTTCTATTTCACCTGAAATTAAATCACGCGCAATAATTCCTCTGGCTTTTCCATCAACAATTACTAAATCTAGCATTTCGTGACGGTTGTATGGAGTAATTTTTCCGCGGTTAATTTGACGGTTCATTGCAGAATACGCTCCTAATAATAATTGTTGTCCGGTTTGTCCTTTGGCATAAAAGGTACGCGATACCAACACGCCACCAAAGGAGCGATTGTCTAAGTACCCACCGTATTCACGTGCGAAGGGAACCCCTTGCGCTACGCATTGATCTATAATATTTGCCGACACCTCAGCCAATCGGTACACATTTGCTTCGCGCGAACGGTAGTCGCCACCTTTTACAGTATCATAAAACAATCTGTAGTTTGAATCGCCATCACCTTGGTAGTTTTTGGCAGCGTTAATACCTCCTTGTGCAGCAATAGAGTGTGCACGACGCGGCGAATCTTGGTAGCAGAATGTTTTTACATTGTAACCCAATTCGGCCAGAGTTGCCGCAGCACTACCGCCGGCAAGCCCAGTACCAACCACAATAACATCTATACTGCGCTTGTTGGCCGGGTTAACGAGGTTTATATCGTTTTTATGTTTTGTCCACTTATCTGCTAAGGGTCCTTTTGGGATTTTTGAATCTAATTTTGACATAGCGTTGCGTTTCGTGGTGTTTATTGATTAAAGTGAAGATAAAGCGCAATGAAAATAAATCCTAAAGGAATAAATATTGCGTAAAACTGGGTAAAGCCTCTTAAGCCTTTTGAATATTTGTTGTTCCAGCCCATGCTCTGAAAAGACGATGAAAACCCGTGCCATAAGTGCAAAGCAAGCAAAACAAAAGCCAAGCAATACAAACCGGTGCGTACCGGGCTTTCAAATTTATGCAGTAATTCTGGGTAATACCGCGTTGCATCCAGCGGATTGCTTTCAACGTATTTATGAACTATTTCCGGAAACCAGAAATCGTAAAAATGAAGTCCCAAAAACGCCAAAATAACGGCACCACTAATAATCATATTTCGCGAAGCCCACGTTGAATTTTTGTTTCCTTTAAACGAAACGTAATTTATTTGTCGTGCGTTGCGATTTCTTATTTCAAGAACCAGCCCCATTATAAAGTGAAAAACCACTCCAAAAATCAAAATAGGCTGCGCAATAAATTGCACAACAAAATTATGCCCCATAAAATGAGACAGATTATTAAAAGTTTCAGGATCTATGACCGAAGTAATGTTGATGGTAAAATGTTGTGCCAAAAACAAAACAAGAAACAAGCCGGAAAGCGCCATAGCAACTTTTCGTGCAATTGAAGAAGATAATATTGCCATTATGGTTTTATTTCAAGAATAGTGATACAAAAATACACTTCAAAAGGCATGTCGCCAAACATTCTTAATTTTTTAAAATCTATTTAGAATCGATTTAAATACAAAATTATATTATTTTTAAATCGGTAGTTGCCTCCTTGCCGTTCAATAAAATATTCAATTTATACGCTCCTTTGGGAAGATAGAAGATACCATTGTCTGCTTCCTTAATTTTAATGTCAGATTTTTTAAAAACTTTTATTCCTTTTTCAGATATTGAAAAATTATATTCCACCACATTAATTCCTTCTGTAGCTTCGATTGTAAACTGATGCAGCACCTTTCCTTCCTGTGATTTAATTGAAATAACCGCTTTTCCACTTTGGGGGCTGTAAAATTGAATTTTCATTTTTGGCTCATAAATTTCACCCCAAGTGCTCCATTTGCTTCCCCAACGCGGACTAAAATTTATTGAATCTATTTCGGATAATACTACTTCGTTCATCGTGCTTTTATTCAACTTTTGAAGCAAATTAATATCGGCTACATAAATAGAACGGCCGTGTGTGCCTAAAACCAAATCTTTAGCCTCGGGCTGAATTACCAAATCGTGCACCGCAACGTTGGGCAATTCTTTTGAAAATACTTCCCAATTTTCGCCGCGATTAAAAGAAACGTATGCGCCGTTATCTGTTCCCAAATACAATAAATCTTCATTTTCTGGATCTTCCTTTATAACATTCACGGGAGACTCAGGTAGATTACTGCGAATATCTTTCCACGTGACGCCGTAATTTTCACTTACAAAAACCAAGGGGGTAAAATCATCCTGCCGATACCCGTTTAAAGTAACATAAACCCGTTCTTTTTTATGCGAAGAGGCAATCACACGGCTTATCCAGTATCCGGCGGGAAGGTTATTCGAAATTTTAGCCCATTGACCCCCTGCGTCTTTGCTAAGGTGCAACAAACCGTCATCGCTACCAGTATATAAAAGTCCAAACTGAAAAGGAGACTCACTAATAGTCGTAAGCGTTCCAAAAGCCACATTCCCTGGTTTTCCACCATTGGTTAAATCTTCAGAAATTGCGGTCCAATCTTCTCCTTGGTTCATACTTCGCATTAACTTATTGCCGCCCAAATAAAGAATATCCTGATTGTGCGAGCTCAACAAAATAGGCGTTTGCCAATTAAAACGATACGGACTGTCGCCTAGCTCGTGCTTGGGTTGTATGTAAACAGGTTCGCCACCGTTTCTATTTAATCTGTAGTAGTTGCCAAATTGAAATCCCGTATATACAATATTGCTATTTCTGTTGTCAATTTCTACCTGCATACCATCTCCTCCAAATAGAAAATGGTAAGGATACTTTCCATTTTGAAGCCAGCCAGCATTTGCTTCGTAATCGCTTGGGCCCACCCAAACGCCATTGTCCTGTAAGCCTCCGTAAACATTGTAGTTTTTTTCGTGATCTACATTTACCGCATAAAATTGACCCACTGCTGGTGAATTATTTTTTATCCACGTTTTACCATCGTCGTACGTAATATTAACGCCGCCATCGTTACCATTTATCAAGTGGCCGGGCATTTTGGGGTTTATCCAAAGTGCGTGATGGTCAACGTGCACATTATCAGCATCAATACTGGTAAAGGTTTTTCCACCGTCGGAAGATTTTAAAATTGGCACCCCATAAATATATATTTTGTTGGCATTGCTGGGATCTACATGAATTTTTCCAAAGTAATATCCGTACGAATAGTACAGATCGTCCAGAAATCTGTCGTGAGTTTTATGCCACGTTTTTCCACCATCTGTACTTTTGTAAACCTCAGCACCAATTACGGGTGTATTAAAAAGTGCGCTATTGGCATTTTCTAAATATTTGGCAACATCTTCAGGTTTTACGGTACCTACCCGAATCATTTGTTTTACATTTTCGGAACGATATTTTTCCTGAAAACCATTCATTTTTAAAAATTGGTTTAGCTTTTTGTCATCCAGCGCCAAGAAAGTTGCAACATCCATTGTTTTAAAATCGTCTTTAGTGAGCATTTCCGAATCTTCTTTTTTCTCTTCTTCCGCTCTGTGAAATTGATTATCCACTATTAAATAAACTGTGTTGTCATCAACCACGGCGGTACCCATGCGGCCCATTCCTTTTCCTATTGGCAATCCGCTATTTTCTGTTGAAATTTTAGTCCACGTACTTCCAGCATCCGTACTTTTATAAACACCACTACCCGGACCGCTACCTTCAAAATTCCACGCTTTCCGATCTTTGTCCCACGCTGTGGCGTACATTGTGTTGAAATTTTTAGGATTTACAGAAATTTCAATTATACCAGTTTCGTTATTTATAAAAAGAGTTTTATTCCACGTTTTACCGCCATCGGTACTTTTAAAAACCCCGCGCTGCTCATTAGTTGAATACAAATGCCCCACGGCTCCCACAACCACTTCATCTGGATTGGACGGATTTATAAGAATACTACTTATATGGTGGCTATCCGTTAGCCCCATAATTTGCCACGTTTTACCTTTGTCTTCGCTTTTCAGCAAACCAATTCCGGCGTAGGAAGAACGCGACGCATTTACCTCACCTGTACCCACCCAAATAGTTCCATCTTGCCAATTTACTGCCACGCAACCCACATTTTGAGTAGGACTATTATCCATAATTGGAGTGAAGGACGTGCCATTATTATTTGTGTACCAAACTCCACCGCTGGCATAACCCACATAAAATTCAATAGGGTTATTAGGATTTACCGCAAAATCTACCACCCGTCCGCTCATAATGCTCGGGCCAATGTTTTTAAACGGTAAATTTTTAACCGAAGAAGTTTGAGCCAGTTCCGATTTTCTTTGAATACTAGATGTAACGGTAGTTTCAGAAATAGCGCCTTGTTGCGAATAAACTAATACAGTAGTAAAGCAAAGTACCGAAAGAATAAAATTTTTCATCAAAATTGGTTTTAAGAATTATGAAAGTACTTATTTGAGATGGGGTATGCAACTGTAATTGAAGCCTTGCTAAATTAAAATAAAAGATTACCTATTAAAATGCGCAGCGACCGGATAAAAATTTTTTCTATTTCAGTAGTACAAAAGATTTTAAGCGAAATAATTAATAGTAATATTTCACAAAAACCTTATTTTAGGCGAACAGAAAATTTAATTGGGACGAAAAAGTTCAAATATATCGCGGTCCGAATAACAAATGATTGTTTTAGATGAAAAATATTGAAGAAGTAATTAGCTATCACGCAAATTTTATCCCTAAAAAAGAGGCCAACGAGTTGTTTGAACATTTAATGGAGATTGAAGAACTTACGCGCATGATGGAAATTACAACTTTCGCTGGCGTACATTTTAAATTTGATTTTGGCAAAATAATGTTTCTCGACAAAGACCTCATAGAACAAAATAAATTTCCCGAAACGGTCTGGGGCCACAATAGAATTTGGTCCGAGCAGATGTTAGCCCTTAAAAGTCAAGTTGAAGATTTCACGGGCGAAAAATTTAAAACCTGTGTTTGTATTTATTATCCCGACGGAAATGCTGGAGTAGATTACCATTCAGATAAAACAGCTTATGGCGATACTACGGTAATCCCTGCAATTAGTTTAGGCGAGGAACGACAATTTTGTTTTAGAGAAAACCAAACTTTAGAAAAATCAAGTATGGTGCTAAATCACGGCAGTTTATTAATTATGAAAGCAGATTGTCAAGAAAGCTTTCAACACAGTTTACCCGTAGATCCGGCATATAAAAACCCAAGAATAAGTATAACTTTTAGAAAGTTCGGATATTGACTCTACAGATCGTTCAATGGGCTTAAATCAACATAAACAATAGGGTTATTCAATTCATTTAAAATTCGTTTAATGAACATTAAATTAAATCTTTTTTTCCTTTTAATCTTTCAGATTGGGATCTCGCAACAATATGACACGGTTTATATTGAAGCAGAAAATATAGACGAGAACAACAAAATTTATAAACCCGGAAGTGTATTTATTTACGATTACGAAATAAATTTAAATGGAGAAAAACTAAAACTTAAACGGAATGAAGGAATGTTCGCAAACAGTAATTTTGAACTTACGCCAATAAGCACTGACAGTATTGGGGTAACTAAGATTCATTTAATAGTTCAACCCATAGAAAACAACAATAGAAGTAACGAAAACCAAACTCAAATTTCGTATTTGCAGGAACCTACTTTTGCATCAATAACCTCAACTGGCGCAGTAGAAAATGAAAAAAATGTATGGATCCATCCTATTAGATCTGGTTTTTTTAATTGTTTGGAAACAGCATCATTTCCCTTTGTAAAAACGCCTTTAAAATTAAATTCTACTTGGACCGATAAAATGCAGATTGGCGAAGGATGGGGAAACAAAATGTGGGGTACTTGGGAAGGAAAACTCCTGCTAACCTATAATTATAAGATAGTTGGCACCGAAACCCTCGATACAGAAATGGGCAAAGTACCTTGTTTTATTGTTGAAAGCACCGCAACATCAAATCTTGGAGTTACTAAATTAAAAAGCTTCTTTTCAGAAATTTATGGTTTTGTACGCTTAGAATATGAATTATTAAACAACCTAAAAGTAAATATGTGGCTCATTGAAACCAAAAATGAAGTGGAATTTAATGATACAGGAACCTTTTTTAAAACTAAAAAATATATGAAACAACAATAAAGTTGCTCGTTACCGCTAAATTGAAAGCTAGTTAAAAAACCCTACATTTAATTTATAACTACATCGTATGAAATATCTATTTTTCCTCCTACTCACTTTAAGTTTCACCACGTTTTTTGCACAAAATAATATAAACACATATATAGAGGAAGGCATAGCCTACCACGACAAAGGCGAATACGACAAAGCACTTGCAACTTATGAAAAGGCATTAATATTAGACCCACAATCTACGGTAGTAAATTATGAAATGGCACTGAGCTATTTTAAAAAAAACGATTATAAAAACACCATAGCCCGTGCAGATATGGTACTTAAAAAAAACGAAGATAATTTGGTTAACGCCTACCTTATTAAAGGATCTGCTTTAGATATGATGGGCGAGGTAAAACAGTCTATTAAACTTTTTGAAAAAGCAATGCGAAAATTTCCGGATGACTACCTTTTGCCTTATAACTTAGCGCTAAATCATTACAAACTGAACCAGATGGAAGAAGCCAAAGAAAATGTAATTAAGGCCTTAGAAAACAATCCCAGCCACGGTAGCAGCCATTGGATGCTCGCAAATATTGAATCTGAGCAGGGCAACACTGTACAATCGTTGCTGGCTAATTATTATTTCCTCTTTTTAGAACCAAATTCTTCTCGCTCATTAGATGCTTACACAATGCTTCAACTAAATTTTTCGGGAAACGTAACTAAAGGTAAAGACGAAGCCATAACTATAAATATATCCATGAGTGATGGCGATGATCCCTTTTCCGCTGCTGCACTAATGCTCGGCCTGATGGGCGCCTCAAATATGTTACCCGAAAACGCAGATAAAACTTCCGAAGAACTTTTTGTGGAAAATACCAATTCCTTTTTTCAAGTTTTGGGCGAATTGAAAAAGGAAAAAGAAAAA
Source organism: Aequorivita marisscotiae (assembly GCF_029814825.1). NCBI lineage: Bacteria > Pseudomonadati > Bacteroidota > Flavobacteriia > Flavobacteriales > Flavobacteriaceae > Aequorivita > Aequorivita marisscotiae. The sequence goes on from NZ_CP122379.1 coordinate 800,786, forward strand.
GGCCTCTATTGGAATTTTTATGTTCCTTTCTTCTACGACCTTGCCAAAAGCAACCATTTAGAAGCGTACTGCATGTATATTTCGCAAAGCGGAAACGAAAATGCCGAAGCGTGGCTAAATGAAAATAGCGAAAAATTAAAAGCCTTTGCCGCGTGGTTAAAGATGTAGTTTGTATTGCAACGACCACACAATTACAATTATACAATTAGTACACATTTAACCCTTTCCCTTCCTTGGATAACTTTGAAATAATTAATTTTGCGCTTCGTTCATTCCAACAGGTTAAGAGCAAACAAAATTAGCATACTTGCTTTGCTAAATTTAACCAAAAATTCTTTTTATTAAAATAAAACACAACAGATGAAGTACGATCAAATTTCCAGTAAACTCTTTGTAAAAAACCGCAAAAACTTTATGGCGCAGATGAAACCAAAAAGTGTAGCCGTTTTTAACAGTAACGATATTTACCCAATTAGTGCAGACAGCACCATGCCATTTCAGCAGGCGCGCGATATTTTTTATTTAACAGGCGCCGATCAGGAAGAAACTATTCTGGTACTCTTTCCCGATGCTCCTTATGAAGAGCACCGCGAAATGCTATTTGTACGCGAAACAAACGACCATATTGCCGTTTGGGAAGGTGAAAAGTTAACCAAGGAAAAAGCTACAGAAGTTAGCGGTATAAAATCTATTCACTGGTTAAAAGATTTTGATAAAATCTTTTTTGAAGTAATGACCCAAGCCGAGCGTATTTATTTTAACACTAACGAACATTATCGCCAAAGTGTTGTAACCGAAACCCGCGAAGATCGTTTTATAAAAGCTACGAAAGCAAAATTTCCTGCTCACAGTTGGGAACGAAGCAACCCAATTTTACAAGCACTGCGTTCTGTAAAAGATCCTATTGAAATAGAAATTATGCAGCAAGCTTGCAATATTACGGAAAAAGGACATAGAAGAGTTTTAAATTTCGTAAAACCAGGAGTGTGGGAATACGAAATTGAAGCCGAATATATGCACGAGTTTTTAAGAAATCGTTCGCGCGGTTTCGCATATACTCCAATTATAGGAAGCGGCAATAACGCAAATGTGCTACATTATGTGGTAAACAACCAACAGTGTAAAGACGGCGATTTAATTTTAATAGATGTAGGTGCCGAATACGCAAACTATTCTAGCGATATGACGCGTACAATTCCAGTGAACGGAAAATTTAGCAAACGCCAACGCCAAGTTTACGACGCGGTAAAACGCGTAAAAGATGAGGCTACAAAAATGCTCGTTCCAGGAGCTTATTGGAAAGAATTTCACGTAGAAGTGGGTAAATTAATGACCAAAGAACTGTTGGATTTAAAACTTTTAGACAAGGCAGACGTTAAAAATGAAGATCCAAATTGGCCTGCCTATAAAAAATATTTTATGCACGGCACTAGCCACCACATAGGTTTAGACACTCATGATTACGGCGTTCTTTGGGAAAAGATGACCGAAAATATGGTTTTTACCGTGGAACCAGGAATCTATATTCCAGAAGAAAGCTTTGGCGTGCGTTTGGAAGATGATGTGGTTATACAAAAAAATGGAGAGCCTTTTAATCTAATGCGAAATATTCCTATTGAAGCAGAAGAAATTGAGGAAATTATGAATAAGTAGAACCCAATTTATAGATTTTAAACCCCAAAGGTGTTTTCTGCCCTTGGGGTTTTTTTCAAGCTATGACATTCAATTTTAAAAATACTCGCATCCATTATGAAGTTTTCGGAAAAGGTCCGGCAGTAGTACTTTTACACGGCTTTCTCGAAAGTTCTACCATGTGGAAACCGCTTATCTCCCAATTATCTGAGCACAATACAGTTATTACACTAGATTTTCCCGGTCACGGAAATAGCGGTGTACTAGCCCAAAGCTTTACTATGGAAATAATGGCAACGGTTATAGCCCAACTTCTGCTACGTTTAAATATTTCTACGGCTACATTTATCGGCCATTCTATGGGCGGATATATAGCTTTGGCTTACGCCGAATTATTTTCGGAAAACATTGAAAAATTAGTTCTATTAAACTCTAGCCCAGCAGCAGATTCCGAAGCGAGAAAAAACAATAGAAATCGCGCTTTAAAAGTTATTGATAAAAGCCCAAAAGCCTACATTAGCATGGCCATCAGCAACCTAATTGCTGAAACTTCACGTGAAAAATATAGTGCAGAAATCAACCAATTAAAAGCCGAAGCATACACCTTTCCAGTTGAAGGAATTAAAGCGGCAATAAAAGGTATGCGCGATAGAAAGGACAGAACCGAGGTACTTAAAAATTTCGGAAAAGAAAAGCACGTACTACTTGCTGCAGACGACCCTATTTTACCAGTATTGGAAGTAAAAGAACTAGCAGAAAACTGTAACGCAACGGTAAAAGTTATAGCGGGTGGACACATGAGTTTAATAGAAAATAAAGACTCTGTTGCCAAATATTTAAAGCAATTGCTATAACTATTGCATTATTGCTAAATAATGGCTAGCTTTATCAAATAAACCCTAAATCTTCCTTAAGATGGAAAAAGTCATGCCCCAAAGCCGACCTCCTATCTCAAGCCTAATCTGTTTTGCATTTGGCCACGATTATATCGTAACTCGCAAAATTACCAATCACATTTTTGAATATCAATGTGCTTGCTGCGGGAAAGAGGTTTCTAACAATCGCTCCGGTAAATTTGAAAAACTTACCCTCCAACGCCGTAAACTAAACGAAAAATTAATGCAGTATATTCGAAAGAAGAAAAAGCTTTTATATTATTAAAAACCAACCTCCTTTATGAATGCTTCATTTTTCCGTATAGGAAATAAACTAACTTGTAGTTACACTAAAGAATTATTCTTCGCTACTTAGTGCATTCCAACCACGTGCAATTAGCGGTATTTTCGCACCAGCGCGGCTAATTAAATGCACGCCTTCATTTTCATCGGTAATATGTCCAATAATTGATAAGTGTGGGTTGGCCTTTATTTTTGGAAAATCTTCTGTTTTAACAGTAAAGAGCAATTCATAATCTTCTCCGCCACTTAAGGCTATTGTAGTGCTATCTAGTTTAAATTCTTCACAGGTAGAAATTACTTGCGGATCTAGGGGGATTTTATCTTCATATAAATTACATCCCACTTTAGAGCTTTTACAGATATGTAATATTTCAGAAGACAAACCGTCGCTAATATCAATCATTGCCGTTGGTTTTACGCCCAATTCTCTCAATAAGCCAGGAATATCTTTTCGTGCCTCCGGCTTTAGCTGCCGTTCTATTAAGTAGGAATACGGCTCTAAATCTGGCTGCGAATTAGGGTTCACTTTAAAAACTTCCTTTTCGCGTTCCAAAATCTGCAATCCCATATATGCCGCACCAAGGTCGCCCGATACTACTAGCAAATCGTTTTCTTTTGCACCGCTTCTGTAAATTGCCTCTCCTTTTGCCACAGTACCCAAAGCTGTTATGCTAATTAGCAAACCTCTGGTAGATGAGGTAGTGTCTCCTCCAATTACATCTACATTGTACATAGTAGCAGCAGTAGCAATTCCGGCATAGAGCTCTTCCAAAGCTTCCACCGGAAATCTGTTAGATACCGCAATACTCACTGTTATTTGCGAAGGCTCCGCATTCATTGCGAAAACATCAGAAAGATTAACGACTACCGCCTTGTATCCCAAATGTTTTAGGGGCATATAGCTTAAGTCAAAATGAACTCCTTCAAGGAGTAAATCGGTAGTAACAACTATTTCGTTTTTTGAGTCGCAAGCAAGAACAGCTGCGTCATCGCCAATTCCCTTTACAGTGGACTTTTGCTTTATTTTAAAGTTCTTTGTTAGATGGTCAATTAGGCCAAATTCACCCAAACTTTCAATACTTGTAGCGGAGTTATCTTTATTCTCAAACATATAATGTTTTTGCAATTTATGGCAAAAATACAGTAACCAATAGCAATAAAAAAGCTAATTGTAAATAATGGTTGTTTCATTGATTATAACCTAGCAGAAGAAAAAAAAGCAGCATTACATTAATATTTAACCTCTTAGGTTTGTAAGAAAACTCAGAATATGTTTACATTTAGCCCCACTTTTAATTTTACAAAACAAACCGATGAAAAAATTAGTACCCTTTATTGCACTATTTCTTAGTATAATCGCAGTAGCCCAAACACCTTGTATTAATGGTATGGCTGGCCAGTACCCGTGTAACGGATTAGACTTACAGTCGCGTATTAGCCTCGCCACCTTTAGCACTGATAAAGGAAATGATTCTTGGGGTTGGACCGATCCGCAAGATGGTCGAGAATATGCTATAATGGGCTTGGGCAATGGCACCGCTTTTGTTGACATTACAGACCCCATTAACCCATTATATTTAGGCAAATTACCTACCCACAGTAGCTCAAGTACTTGGAGAGATATTAAAGTGTACAACGACCATGCTTTTATTGTAAGTGAAGCCAACGGACACGGAATGCAGGTTTTTGACTTAACAAGGCTACGCAACGTTACCAACGCTCCAGAAACTTTTACTGAAGATGCTCATTACAATGGTTTTGGCAATGCTCACAATATTGTAATTAATGAAGAAACTGGTTTTGCTTACGCAGTGGGCACAAGCACATTTGGCGGAGGACCCCATTTTGTTAATATTCAAGACCCACTAAACCCAATGGGAGCCGGCGGTTTTAGTGACGACAATTATTGCCATGACGCACAAGTTGTAATGTACGACGGCCCTGATGCAGATTACACAGGTCGCGAAATTTTATTCGGAAGTAACGAAGATAGAATTTCAATTGTAGATGTAACAGATAAAAACAATCCTGTTGGAATTTCAGTTGGGTTCTACGGAAGCATTGACTATACACACCAAGGATGGCTAACTGACGATAAACGCTACTTTATTATTGGAGACGAATTAGACGAAGCTAATTTCGGATTTAACACTAGAACAATCATTTTTGACGTGAGCGACTTAGATAATCCAGTAGTTCATTTTGAATACGAAGCTGCTGTCGAGGCAATAGATCACAACGGGTATGTAAAAGGAAATGAATTTTATCTGTCTAGCTACAGAGCTGGTTTAAGAGTGTTTGATATTAGTGACTTGGATAACGAAAATTTCGTTGAAACCAAGTTTTTCGACACGTATCCCACGAGTAATTCGGCCCGTTTTGACGGCGCTTGGAGCGTATATCCTTATTTTGCCAGTGGCAATATTGTTATTAGCGACATAAATAGAGGATTGTTTATTGTAAAAGATCCGCTTTTAAACGTTTCAGATAATAACATCGCTGCTTTTGCCATCGCACCAAATCCTGCAACAGAGCGTGTTACCGTTTCATCCAAAGAAGATCCAATTCATAAAATTGAAATATACAATGTATTGGGTCAGAAAGTAATGCACTTAACCGTTGCTAATAGTCTTTCTGAAAGTATCGACATTTCAAAATTTCAAGCTGGAATGTATATAATGAAAATAAATGCCACCACAACAAAACGATTGTTGATAGACTAAAAAATTGAGTTTCCCCTTTATGCCAAATAGTAAATTGAGTAGATTAAACGTTGCAATTCTTTCGCTATCCTTTTCACTTTTAGTTTCTTCCTGCGGAAAAGATGATGGCCCCCAGACCGAGCCAGAACCTGAAATAAGTGTAGAAGTAGAACTTATAAAAACTTACGGGGGGAGCGGAATAGACGAAGCTGTCTCTGTTGTAGAAGCAGCAGACGGCAGTTATCTAATCCTAGGCACCACCCGAAGTTCTGATGGCGATATTACAGACAGATCTGGCAACGATAGCGATTTCTGGCTTTTAAAGGTTTCTAAGGAAGGAACTATTATTTGGAGTAAAACCTACGGTGGTAGTGATGACGAAAATGCTGCACGAATTACAAAAACAAATGATGGCGGCTTTTTACTTACCGGTTATACCTCCAGTAGCGATGGCGATATAAATTTTAACGCAGGGTTCCAAGATTATTGGATTGTTAAAATTAACGCCAGCGGTACTATAATGTGGGAAAAAACTTTTGGCTTTTCCGGTAGCGATCAAGCTTTTAAAGCTTTTCAAACTTCAGACGGAGGATATTTTATTACTGGGTATTTTGATGTATCGGCAAGCGGTGGCGCCGGAAACGATTTCCAGAAAGGTGCAAAACACGGCGTTGGAGAATATTGGGGAATTAAGCTAAATGCAAACGGATCTACCAGTTGGAGGCGTTATTTTGGCGGCAGCAATAACGATCGTAGCTACGATGCCTTAGAAACGGCAGATGGCGGATTTTTAATGACGGGAACTTCAGAAAGTGACGATTTTGACAAAACAGATCCAAAAGGCAGTTACGACTATTGGGCTGTGCGTTTAACAGCAGATGGCACCTTGCTTTGGACCAAATCCTTTGGCGGAGATGAAATAGATAACTCCTACGCTTCCGTTAAAACCGACGATGGTAACTATATCATGGTAGGCGATTCCCGCAGTAGCGATCAAGATGTTACCAACCCACGTGGCAATGCCGATGCCTGGTTAGTTAAATTTGACGACAATGGTAATAAAATATGGCAAAAATCATATGGCGGCTCCCTGTTCGATACCGCTCACAGTATTGTGCTGCGCAACAACGGCGATTATATTTTAAGTGGCCACAGCCGAAGTTCAGATGGCGATTTACAGGAAAACAACGGCCTGAATGACGTATGGGTATTTATTATTGATAAAGATGGAAATTTAAAATTTCAAAACAGCATTGGCGGATCCAACATCGAGTTTGCTTCGGAAGCAATTGAAACCACAGACAATAAAATTGTGGTTGTCGGAAATAGCGAAAGCAATGATTTAGACATACCTTTAAACAAAGGTTCTAAAGACTTTTTAATGATTAAACTGAAATAATAGTGCCTAAAAGCACGTTTTCTATAAATATGAAAATAAACGCTATCTTATTGCTAATAATGCTTGTAACCATTGGTTGCAGCACCAATGACGATCCTCCCGCCGAAGTACTTGGCTGTATGGATGCCAATTCGCTTAACTATAATTCTGCCGCAAATACAGATGACGGCTCCTGTATTTATGAAAAAAATGCAACCATTCTCTTTACCCAAAATTGGTCTGGAAACCCAGTTGCCGAAGCAGATTTAAACACCACAGAATTTTTAAACGAAGCGGGAAACTTAATAAAAATCTCGAGACTTCGGTATTTAATTTCGCGTATCGTACTAAAAAAAGCAGATGGCACTACCGTTAATTTTGACGAATACAATTTAGTAGATCTTTCAAATGTAAGTTCGTTAACACTTTCACCGGCCAATTCTATAATTACTGGAGAATATACCGGAATAACCTTTATATACGGTTTTAATGAAGCCGATAATATTAGTGGCGCATATCGCGATTTAAACGATGCCGATTGGAATTGGCCAACCAATTTAGGCGGTGGTTACCATTTTATGCAGATGGATGGCAAATTTGAAGATGTTGCAGGAATTTCACAACCTTTCAATTTTCACAACGGAACTGCACGCGTGAGTGACGGAGTTTTTGAACAGAATTTCATCGCCTTTAATTTCGACAAAAACTTCACAATTACAGACGATGCTACCATTGAAATAAAAATGGATATTTCAGAATGGTTTAAAAACCCAGTTACGTGGGACTTAAACGATCGTAGCACAAATTTAATGATGAATTATGGTGCACAAAAAGATATGCAGAAAAACGGAGGTAGCGTATTTAGTATTGGTGATATTTCACAATAAAAAATAACGAATGGTTTGTAAATTAAAACAATTTCAATTTTTAATCGGTGCTTTAGCAGTATTGATTGTAGTTGGCTGTTCTTCGAACGATTCAACTCTGGAAGAAGTTACCGAACAATACACCCCCACGCCAAAGCCTTTAACTGTTCCCACCATTCTTGAACGCCTTTTACCACCTCCTTTTATTCCAGCAGACAATCCACAAACCGAAGAAGGTATAGCCTTAGGGCGCAAATTATTTTTCGATCCCATCCTTTCAGGAAATAATACCCAGGCTTGTGCATCATGTCACAAACCCGCCAATGCCTTTACAGATAATACGCGCTTTAGTGTGGGAATAGACGGTTTGGAAGGCGAGCGAAATTCGATGCCAATTTTTAACCTGGCATGGAATAGAGACAATCATTTTTTTTGGGACGGACGCGCCTTAAGTATTGAAGCCCAAGCACTGGAACCTGTAACCAATCCGGTAGAAATGCACAATACGTGGGAAAATGTCGTTGGTAGTTTACAAGACCACAGTAAATACCCAGAACTTTTTAATAAAGCATTTGGAACTAAAACCATTACCAAAGAATTGGCCGCCAAGGCCATTGCCCAGTTTGAAAGAACATTGATATCTGCCAATTCGCCATTTGACAAATATCTTTTAGGCGAAGGCAGTTTAACGCAGCAAGAATTAAACGGCTTTGATATTTTTATGGACGAAGCGCGTGGAGATTGCTTTCACTGCCACGGAAATGAAAACAGCCCCTTATGGACGGACAATATATTTCATAACAATGGGCTGGATGCTATAATTACAGACAAAGGACTGGGCAACGTAACTGGCGACCCCAACGACGATGGCCTTTTTAAATCGCCCTCCCTTCGTAATCTCGCCTATACAGCACCCTATATGCACGACGGTCGCTTTGCAACTTTAGACGAAGTTATTAACCATTATAGCGAAGGTTTGGTTTACTCCCGAACCATAGACCCTCTTATGAAAGCCGTATCGCGTGGCGGCGTTCACTTATCTGAAGCCGACAAAGCAGACCTAAAAGCATTCCTGCTCTCGCTTTCCGACCCTTCCTTTCTCACCAATCCAAATTTTCAGGACCCCAATTAAATCGAACTAATTTTAGGTTTCAAAAACACGATAAAAACCAATGTGTTAATAATTGTTTAAAACTATTGTGCCATAGTTTTAAATTCCCGCTTCCGTATGGTTAAAAGTTCCATTTGATGTATATTTGCCCTCTAATTTAGAATTAATCTATATATGGTTAAAATAAGTGAAGGTGCCAAAGCAAAAATTGCACAATTGATGGCTGAAGAAGGCTTCAATATTGCAAACGATTTTGTGCGCGTTGGCGTTAAAAGCGGTGGCTGTTCTGGCTTGAGCTACGAATTAAAATTTGATCATACCATAGGCGAAAACGATAAACTTTTTGAAGAAGATCAAGTAAAAATAGCCATAGACAAAAAAAGCTTTTTATATTTAGTAGGAACCACGCTTGAGTACAGCGGAGGCCTTAACGGAAAAGGATTCGTGTTTAACAACCCCAATGCCAATCGCACCTGTGGCTGTGGTGAATCTTTTTCACTCTAAAACATTTTATGAAGATGAATAAATATACCGAAGACGATTTAAAAAAAGAACTGGAAACCAAAGAATACGAATATGGTTTCTATACCGATATTGAGTCTGATACCTTCCCCGTGGGATTGAACGAAGATGTAGTACGCGCTATTTCAAAAAAGAAAGAAGAGCCCGAGTGGATGACCGAGTGGCGTTTGGAGGCTTTTCGTGCCTGGGAAAAAATGATAGAACCCGATTGGGCAAACGTACATTACGAAAAGCCAGATTTTCAAGCTATTTCGTATTATTCCGCTCCAAATAAAAAACCCAAATACAACAGTATCGACGAGGTAGACCCCGAACTTCTAGACACTTTTAAAAGACTCGGAATTTCGTTAGATGAGCAGAAAAAACTTGCCGGAGTTGCTGTAGATATTGTTATGGACTCTGTTTCGGTAGCAACTACATTTCAAAAAACATTGGCTGAAAAAGGAATTATTTTCTGTCCTATTTCTGAAGCAATAAAAGAACATCCCGAATTAGTCAAAAAATATTTGGGAACGGTAGTTCCGCAGCGCGATAATTTTTATGCAGCATTAAATAGCGCGGTGTTTAGCGATGGATCTTTTTGCTATATTCCAAAAGGTGTTCGTTGCCCAATGGAACTTTCTACATATTTCAGAATAAACCAAGCAGGAACTGGCCAATTTGAGCGAACCCTAGTTATTGCAGATGAAGGAAGTTACGTGAGTTATCTGGAAGGTTGTACCGCACCAAGTCGCGACGAAAACCAATTGCACGCGGCGGTAGTTGAGTTAATAGCATTAGACGATGCCGAAATAAAATACTCTACAGTACAAAACTGGTTTCCGGGCGATAAAAATGGTAAAGGCGGTGTTTACAACTTCGTAACCAAAAGAGGTTTATGCGAAAAGAATGCTAAAATTTCCTGGACACAAGTAGAAACAGGAAGTGCCGTAACCTGGAAATACCCAAGTTGTGTATTAAAAGGCGACAATTCTATCGGTGAGTTTTACTCCATTGCAGTTACAAACGATTTTCAGCAAGCCGATACGGGTACCAAAATGATTCACCTCGGGAAAAACACTCGAAGTACCATAATTTCAAAAGGTATTTCGGCCGGAAAATCGCAGAACAGTTATCGTGGATTGGTTAAAATTTTACCCAATGCCGACAATGCGCGTAATTTTTCGCAGTGCGATTCCCTATTAATGGGCAACAGTTGTGGCGCACATACTTTCCCCTACATTGAAGCAAAAAACAAAACCGCCCAAATAGAACACGAAGCAACAACCAGTAAAATTGGAGAAGACCAAATTTTCTATTGTAACCAACGTGGAATTGATACCGAAAAAGCAATTGCACTAATTGTAAACGGTTTTAGTAAAGAAGTATTAAATAAGCTCCCTATGGAATTTGCCGTAGAAGCACAAAAATTATTGGAAATAAGCCTAGAAGGATCGGTAGGATAACCTTGAGTTTATGGGCTATAATTCCAAATAAACTAGGGAAACATTCTCACTATTTAATAACTTAAATTATCGTTTTATTATGAAAAAAATCTTTTTGATGCTAATGCTTTCGGCAGCGGTTTTTTCTTGTAAAAATTCAGAAGAAAAAAACGAGGCTACAGAAGAAATAGCCACCGAAAACGCAGCGACAAACCCAGACAATTTTAAAGCCTACAATGGAGATTATATAGATTCTAACGGTGCCGTAGTTTTAATGGGAACCAATTTTATTTACGGTGTAAAACGCAACGAAATTTCAGACCAACTTTCTAAACAAGTTGCCGCCGTTAAACAAAACGATTTTGATATGGTAAACGTAATAGTTAGGGGCACCGTATCTAAAAATACCGATACCGACAGTGAGTGGGAAGAGGTAATAACAATTAATGAAATTTTGAGGGTGAGTGATAAACCTTCGGAAGCAGATATAAAATTTGAAGAATCAGCAAAGAACAATTAACATGTTAAAAATAAAAGATTTACACGCCGGACTTGAAGGAAAAGATATACTACAAGGTATTAACTTAGAAGTAAAAGCAGGCGAAGTACACGCCATAATGGGCCCAAATGGCTCGGGAAAAAGTACCTTGGCATCTGTTGTTGCAGGCAAAGAAGAATTTGATGTTACAAGAGGCTACATAACTTTTGAAAATCAGGATATTTCAGAATTAGATCCAGAGGAAAGAGCGCACAAAGGTATCTTCCTCTCGTTTCAATACCCTGTTGAGATTCCAGGTGTTTCGGTAACAAATTTCATCAAAACAGCTATTAACGAAACGCGCAAATCTAAAGGACAAAAAGATATGCCAGCTTCTGAAATGTTAAAGATGATAAAGGAAAAAGCAGATTTGCTAGAAATTGACCGCAAGTTTCTTTCCCGATCCTTAAACGAAGGTTTTTCTGGAGGTGAAAAAAAACGCAACGAGATTTTCCAAATGGCAATGCTAGATCCAAAACTCGCAATTCTTGACGAAACCGATTCTGGATTGGATATTGACGCATTAAAAGTAGTTGCCAAAGGCGTTAACACCCTAAAAAGTGAAGATAACGCCGTTATAGTAATTACTCACTACCAACGTTTGTTAGATTATATAATTCCAGATTTCGTACACGTAATCATGGATGGAAAAATAGTAAAATCCGGCACCAAAGAACTTGCTTACGAGCTAGAAGAAAAAGGATACGACTGGATTAAAGAAGAATTAGTTTAAAGATTCTGAATTAAAAAATATGAGTTTTAAAGACAAATTATTATCATCTTACATCGGGCTCGAAGATTACCTTGAGTTTGACTCACCCCTGCACGATGTTCGAAATAACGCCATTAAAATTTTTGAGGAAAAAGGATTTCCTTCAAAAAAAGATGAAGACTGGAAATACACTTCCCTCAATTCGTTGTTAAAACCAGACTACAGCGTATATTCAACCAAGGAACGCAATGTGGAGCTTAAAAATGTACGCAAGTATTTTCTTCACGAAATAGATACCTACAAACTTGTTTTTGTAGATGGTGTTTACAGTTCATTTTTATCTGAAACTACCCACGATACACTGGATGTTTGTTTAATGTCTGCTGCTTTAAACAAAAGTAAATACAAAGCCGTAATTGAGGCGTATTTTAATAAAGCCGCAAAAAGCGAAAGCTTAACGGCGTTAAATACAGCATTCACCAAAGAAGGTGCTTATATTCATATCCCAGCACATAAAGAGGTTGAAAAACCGATTGAAATTATCAATTTCTCAACGGGAAATGAAGCTGCAATGTTTCTTCAGCCCCGAAACTTAATTGTGGTTGGCGAAAATGCCCACGTTCAGATTATTGAGCGCCATCAGAGTCTTTCTAATAATGCGGTTTTAACCAATTCGGTTACCGAAATTTTTGCCGAGAAACGCGCATATGTAGATTTTTATAAAATCCAAAATGACGAAGCTTCTGCTTCGTTAATTGACAACACTTACATTTCGCAACAACGCGATACCGTTTGCCGCGTGCACACTTTTGCTTTTGGTGGAAATTTAGTTCGCAACAACCTCAACTTTTATCAAAAAGGCGAAAATTGCGATTCCACGTTAAAAGGAGTTACTATTCTTGAAGGAAAGCAACACGTAGATCACAACACATTGGTACACCATATAGCGCCTAATTGCGAAAGTCACCAAGATTATAAAGGGTTGTTTGCCGAATCGTCTACCGGTGTTTTTAACGGAAAGATAATTGTTGAAAAAGATGCACAAAAAACCGACGCTTTTCAACAGAACAACAATATTTTAATTGATGATAAGGCCACGATAAACGCAAAACCACAATTGGAAATTTTTGCCGACGATGTAAAATGTTCGCACGGATGTACCATTGGCCAGTTTGATGAAGAAGCCTTATTTTACCTTAGAAGCAGAGGAATTGGCATAAAGGAATCGCGCGCCCTATTGATGTACGCTTTCGCAAACACCGTTTTGGAAAGTGTAAAAATTCCAGAATTGAAATCGCGAATCAACAAGCTTATCGCCAATAAAATTGGAGTGAGTTTGGGGTTTGAGCTTTAAAATCCACTGCGAATACACGAATGAAAATATAATTAATTCGTGTATTCGTGGTAAACTTCATCCCGAATTTCAAATTCAAAAAAACTCAAAATGTCTTTTAACATCCAAAAAATACGTGACGATTTTCCCATCCTTTCCCGAAAGGTAAACGGTTATCCGTTAGTGTATTTGGACAATGCTGCAACTTCGCAAAAACCACAACAAGTTATAGATTGTATTGTAGATTATTACAGCAATTACAATGCAAACATTCACCGTGGCGTACACACACTATCGCAAGAAGCTACAGATGCTTACGAAGCAGCTCGCCATAAATTACAAGCGCATTTTAAAGCAAAAGAAGCCCACGAAATCATTTTTACCGCAGGAACAACCCACGGAATAAACTTAGTTGCAAGCGGCTTTTCTGAAATATTAAAAAAGGGTGACGAAATTATCGTTTCGGCATTGGAGCATCACAGCAATATTGTGCCTTGGCAAATGCTTTGTGAAAAAACAGGCACCATTTTAAAGGTAATCCCGATGAATGAGGATGGCGTTTTAATTTTTTCAGAATATGAAAAATTGCTTACCAATAAAACGAAGCTTGTATTTGTAAATCATATTTCAAATGCATTGGGAACTATAAACCCGATTGAAAAAATTATTGAAAAAGCACACCAAGTGGGAGCTGCTGTACTTGTTGACGGCGCACAATCTTGTTCGCATATTAAACCCGATCTTCAAAAACTCAATGTAGATTTCTACGTTACATCGGCCCATAAAATGTGCGGACCAACCGGCGTAGGTATATTGTATATAAAAGAGGAATGGGGCAACAAACTACCGCCATACCAAGGTGGTGGCGAAATGATTGCGGAAGTTACTTTTGAAAAAACCACCTATGCTGGCTTGCCTCATAAATTTGAAGCTGGAACACCCAATATTTGCGGTGGAATAGCCTTTGGCGCAGCTATAGACTATCTTAACCAGATAGGTTTTAACGCTATCGAAAAACACGAAACCGAGCTGTTGTTGTACGCAACCGAAGAACTTTTAAAAATTGAAGGATTAAAAATTTACGGCACCGGACCCGATAAAACTTCGGTTGTATCTTTCAATATCGAGGGAATCCATCCCTATGATATTGGAACAATCGTTGATAAACTCGGTATTGCCGTCCGCACTGGTCATCATTGTGCACAGCCCATAATGGATTATTATAAAATTCCGGGCACGGTACGCGCTTCCTTTGCATTTTACAATACTTTAGATGAAGTAGATGCGTTAGTAAAAGCGGTAAAAAAAGCTAAAATGATGTTAAGTTAGCCCAAAGCTTAATGCTAAAACTTGAACTTTGATGTTCAATTTTTAAAATAAAAACTATGAAAACAATTGCCACATTTTCGATTTTAATCTTTTCAATATTTTTTATAAGTTGCGATGAAACTAAAAAAGTAATTGATGTAGCCGGAAGCGTTCAACTTACGGGCAGTTATACGGTTACCGCAATTCAAGGTAAAAAGCTAAACGTTAGCACAAACCCGACGTTTACAATGTCTGCGTTAGACAACTCGTTCCGAGGAACCACGGGTTGCAATTCGGTTTTTGGCACATACACCATTGACCTTTATACAATTGATTTTGGAAATCTTGCGGTAAGCGAAAAATTTTGTGCGGAAAAAGAAATAATGAAAACCGAACGAGATTTTTTAGATGCGCTTAACAATACAGGCTCTTTTACCATAGAAAACGGCGTGCTCACATTATTTTCTAAAACGGACAGAAGTGTACTCCTGAGCGCGAAGAAAGACGCAAATAATTAAAAGTGAATTATGACGATTGAAGAAATACAGGAAGAGTTAATAGACGAGTTTTCAATGTTCGACGATTGGATGCAGCGATACGAATATATGATAGATTTGGGTAAATCGCTTCCGCTAATTGATGAGGATTTAAAAACCGACGAAAAGCTTATTAAAGGTTGCCAGAGTAAAGTCTGGCTCAATTCCGAAATAAAAGACGGCAATGTAATATTTACAGCAGATAGCGATGCCATAATAACAAAGGGAATAATTGCGGTTTTAGTGCGCGTATTTTCAAACCAAAATCCACAAGCTATTCTCGATGCCAATACCGATTTTATAGACGAAATTGGGCTGAAAGAACATCTTTCGCCCACGCGAGCAAACGGCTTGGTTTCAATGATAAAACAAATGAAAATGTATGCCCTGGCATACCAAACACAAGTAAATAATTAAACAGATGGAAGCAGATACAGAAATAGACATGGCCGAATTAGGCGAAAAAATAATAGCCGTAATTAAAACTATTTACGATCCAGAAATACCGGTAGATATTTATGAATTGGGACTTATTTATGATGTTTTTATTAATGAAGATCGCGAAGTAAAAATTTTGATGACTCTTACCACTCCAAATTGCCCCGTAGCAGAAAGCTTACCGATGGAAGTGGAAGAAAAAGTAAAGTCGATGAAAAATATTACAGACGCCGAAGTAGAAATAACCTTCGACCCACCATGGACGCAGGAATTAATGAGCGATGAAGCAAAACTAGAACTAGGAATGCTGTAAACACGCTTTCTAAATTAAAAGTATTTTAACTGTGAACGAAATAGTAAATCGCGTAGCGAATAGCAAATTGGCAACCTTTAACCTTGAAGACGTATATCCAAAAGGTGAACGAATTGCTTTTGATATTTCACAATGGTTGTTGGAAGGTATCGTACTTCGAGAAAGTGATTTCAGGGATAGGGCTAATAATTACGATTGGTCGCAATATCAGGACAAATACGTAGCGCTATATTGCAGTACAGATGCCATAGTTCCCGGATGGGCGTATTTACTTTTATCACTTCATTTAGCTCCTTTTGCTGCTAAAGTTACTGTTGGAAGCTTGGAAGAATTGGAAAGCATTCTTTTTGCGGAACTGCTTCAAAATTTAGATGTTTCAGAATACACAGACAAACCCGTAATTATTAAAGGTTGCGCCCACAAACCCATTCCGCAGAATGCGTATGTACTTTTGGCCCAAAAACTTCAGCCTGTGGCAAAAAGCATTATGTACGGCGAGGCCTGTTCTTCGGTACCACTTTATAAAAGAAGATAGATTAATTTTCGTATTTGTGCCAACTCCTATAAAAGCTTAGTATTTTTGCAGAAACAATATATCATAAATTAAGATGAAAAAATTTTTACTTCTGGCAGTTCTTTTTGCTGCACCATTGGCATTGCTTGCCCAACAAGAAGCTCCGAAAGATACAGTGCCAAATGGCTGGACACGTGCGGGGAACATTTCGCTATTATTTAATCAAGCAGCTTTTAATGCGGAATGGACTGGTGGCGGAACTTCTAATTATTCTGGAAACCTTTCATTAACGTACGATTTCAATTATAAGCACGACAAACTTTCGTGGAACAACCGATTAATTGGCGAATACGGAATCACTAAAAACAAAGACGACAAATACTCTCGAAAAACCAACGATCGCTTGGAGTTGAACTCTATTTTAGGGCAACAGGTTAAAGAAAGCAATTGGTATTATTCATTGTTTTTTAACTTTAAAACGCAATTCGCAAAAGGGTATGAATTTAACAGCGATCTTAGTCCAGAAGACGAAGGGTACCGCACCGAAACCACACACATTTTATCACCCGCCTATATTCAGTTTGGCCCTGGTATGCTTTGGAAAAAAAGTGACAATCTGTTCGTAAACATATCTCCTGCAACAGTTAAATTCATCCTTGTTGATAAAGATTTTACAACCGTGGATGAATCGGTTCCTGGCGCTTTGGATGCTTACAATGCAAATAAATATTTTGGTGTAGATGCTAATGAAAGCAGCCGCTTCGAGTTTGGAGCTTCTGTTTCGGCGTACGCCAAATTTAATATTATGGCTAATATTTCCGCAGAAAATATTTTAAACCTCTATTCAAATTATCTTGAAGATCCTCAAAATGTAGATGTAGATTATACATTTAATCTTGTAATGAAGGTGAATAAATATATTTCGACTAATGTAACTTTGCAAGCCATTTATGACGATAATGCGGTACAAGGTTTCCAAATACGTGAAACTTTGGGCGTTGGATTGTCTTACGGATTTTAGAAGTTAAACATTATACAAAAATAAAAAGCTCCCTTATTTAAAATTGGGAGCTTTTTTTTACGTCCCTTTAAAAGCTATTATTCTTCCTCTGAGTATTCGTTGTAAAGAAAATTATTATACGGAAAGCGCGTGGTATGAATTTCTTTCACCTTTTCATAAACCAATTTTCGAAATTGGCTGAAATTTTCTTTGTTCAATGCCGAAATAAAGATAGCGTCCCCATTTAGTTTGGCCATCCAGGTTTGTTTCCATTCTTCTAAAGTGTAATGCGCTTTGGTCTTTTCGGTTATTAGATCGTCTTCTTCAATTTCTTCGGGATTGTAAACATCAATTTTATTGAAAACCATGATTGTGGGTTTATCTGCGCTTTCAATTTCTTCTAAAATTTTATCTACAGAATCTATATGATGTTCAAAAGAAGGATGACTAATATCAACTATGTGCAATAGCAAATCTGCTTCGCGCACTTCGTCCAACGTGCTTTTAAACGACTCTACTAATTGGGTAGGTAATTTTCTGATAAAACCAACCGTATCTGTAAGCAAAAATGGCAGATTGCCAATTACCACTTTTCGCACTGTAGTATCTAGCGTTGCAAAAAGTTTATTTTCGGCAAAAACATCACTTTTGCTAAGGACGTTCATTAATGTGGACTTTCCCACATTTGTATAGCCTACCAATGCCACTCGAACCAGCGAACCACGATTGCCGCGCTGTACGTCCATTTGGCGATCAATTTTTTTCAATTTTTCCTTTAATAAGGCTATTCTATCGCGAACAATACGTCTGTCTGTTTCAATTTCTGTTTCACCGGGGCCGCGCATTCCAATACCACCGCGTTGGCGTTCTAAGTGAGTCCACATACCAGCTAGCCGCGGTAATAAATACTGGTATTGAGCAAGTTCTACTTGGGTGCGGGCATAGCTCGTTTGCGCGCGTTGGGCGAATATATCGAGAATTAAATTTGTACGATCAATAATTTTACATTGAAGAATTTTTTCAATATTCTTTTGCTGGGCTGGTGAAAGCTCGTCGTCAAAAATAGCGACACTTATATCGTTTTCATCTACAAAATTTTTCACCTCCTCTAATTTTCCGGTACCTATAAAGGTTTTTGGATTGGGTACATCTATTTTTTGGGTGAAGCGTTTTAAAACTTCACCACCCGCGGTATAAGCCAGAAATTCTAGTTCGTCGAGGTATTCTTCAGATTTTACTTCGTCCTGAAATTTTGTAATCAGACCAATTAAAACTGTTTTTTCATATGAAATATCTACTTGCTCTATCATAAAAATAATTATGACACAAATGTACAAAACAGATAGCAAGAGTAATTTGTAGTTTACAAGCAATTAACATCATTTTGCTAATCCGTAGCATAACTTTAAAAGAAAAGATGTGTAAATCACGGAAATTAAGGTGAATTAGCATAGCATTGAGAAAAAGTGTGTTGGAAAGCTAAGTAAATTTCATTTTTCAAGGATTTTAATTTTGAATTTTATTATATTTCGCTGTTAAAAAAAAGTTAACGGATAAAACCATATTAATTACTCATCTAAACTTATGAATAAAAAATTACTCCTCTATTCAAAAAGTTGTAAGCATTTATTGAAAAACAGCTTTAAACCACACTCCTTTCTACTCTTTTCATTTTTATTTATTTCTGTCTCAGCATTTGCGCAAGGTCCTGGTTGCCCTAATGTTTATGCGGGAGAAGATGTTGAGCTAGACTGCGGCGAACCATGTACAGATCTTACGGCAAGTTATTTAGACACTGGAGAGACCACTAGTTACCAAGTGACTTCAATACCGTATGACCCTCCATTCCCATTTACAGGCGGAACACCGGTTTCTGTAAATACAGACGATGTTTGGTCTCCAGCCATCCAACTACCCTTTGATTTTTGTTTTTTTGGACAAACATATACTCAAATGGTAATTGGCTCTAACGCCGTAATTTCATTCGATTTGGCGAGCAATTCACCCGGCAGTTATTGCAGTTGGTCTTTTGACGAATCTATACCGGATCCTAACTTATTTTTTACAGCCATTTTTGGGCCGTATATGGATGTAGACCCATCTGTTGGTGGCTCAGGCCAAATAAATTGGGCTGTATTTGGCGATGCACCTTGTAGAACAATGGTGGTTAATTTTCCTGGCATTCCTTACTTCGGATCTGCTTGTACAGGTCTTGAACTTACATCTCAAGTTGTAATATATGAAACTACAAATGTGGTAGAAGTTTATATTCAGGATAGACCAGATGGTTGTTCCTGGAATGACGGAAATGCAGTAGTGGGAATCCAAAACCAAAACGGAACCCAAGGATATACCCCGCCGGGAAGAAACACCGGCGACTGGTTAGCAACAGATGAAGCATGGCGATTTACGCCAAATGGAGCATCAAATGTGGTGTTTTCTTGGTTAGATTCAAGTGGAACCGTTATTGGTACAGACCGTACAATAAATGTGTGCCCAACAGATCCTACAACTACCTATACCGCACAAGCTGTTTACACAAATTGTAATGGCGATATTATTACTGAAACTGATGAGGTAGTAGTTACCACTGCCTCCGGAAACATTACTTTAGAGTTGGGCCCAGATTTAAGCTTCTGCGATACACCTTCTTACGAAATAATTCCAGAAATAACAGGAGACACCACAGGAGCTACATATTTATGGAGCCCTGGAGGCGAGACCACACCAACTATTACGGTAACGACTTCCGGGACTTACACCCTCGAAATAACCAAAGGCTCCTGCGTAGTAACAGATAGTGTAAACATTCTTTTTCTTTCCAGTCCTAACTGTACTATAGAACCTATTTGTGAAGGTGTAGACTTTGAAGAAAATTTTGGTACAGGCACTGGTAGAGTCTCTACACCTTATACTAATTATACCTTCAACGGAACTACTCAAGTAGATGATGGCGAGTACACGATTTCAAATACTTCTGCAGGATTAAATACAGGATGGTTTCCAGATATGGAAGATCATACTGAAGGTGATGTAGATGGAAGAATGCTTTTTGTAAATGCTTCATTTGATCCCGATGAGTTTTACAGAAGAACCATAACTTTAAACCAAAACATTGAATACACGTTTAACGCATGGATTACAACTGTTTACGATACAGATACTGGTATTTGTAGTGGCTCTGGAATTCCTTCAAACGTTATTTTTAGAATAGAAGACCCTTCAGGCAATCTAATAGCCGAAACAAATACAGGTGATATTCCAAATGGTCCTGAGCCTAACTGGCAAGAATTTGCCATTGTATTTAATACGGGTAACAATACAGATGTGCAGCTCGTACTTATTAATAACTCTATTGGTGGCTGCGGAAATGATTTAGCTATTGACGATATTACGCTGAGTCTTCAAAACCTACAACCGGAAATAGTTACCCCGCCAGACTTGAGTGCGTGTGATGAAAATGGCGATGAAACGGAAGTATTTAATTTGGAAGATCAAATAAGCATTATTTTAAATGGCCAAGACCCTGCACTTTTTAATACTTCATTTCATCTATCACAGTTTGAATCTGAAGCGAACCAAAATGCAATTACAAACCCATCTGCTTATACCAATGTTTCTAACCCAGAAACTATATATGTTAGAGTTGAAAAAGCCAACGAACCTACATGTTTTAGCACGGTTTCATTCCAACTAATTGTAAATCCCATTTTTGATCTGTCAGGAAATCTGCCATCAGAAGTGCAACTTTGTGTTGGAGACGATTTTCCAGTTCTAGATGCCACTCCTTCAGATCCTGGTATTGATCTAACTTTAGTGACTTATGAATGGACTGATGAAAATGGAAACACAGTATCTACAGATGCTACTTATACGCCAACAGATGCTGGCACATACAATGTTACTGTTAGCTATCCTCCGTGTAGTGAACAAACGTTTGTAATAAACGTAATAGTGAACGAACCTCCAGTGCTTGATTTAGGTTCAGACCAAGTTTTATGTAACGGTTCTTCTTTTGAAATAGTTCCAGTAATTACAGGAAATACTTCAGGAATTACGTATCTCTGGAGTACTGGCGAAACAACACCCACTATTACCGTTAGCGAAAGCGGAACCTACACGTTAGAGATAACTGTGGGTCCTTGCGTGGTATCTGATAGTATTGATATTATTATTTCAGATCCAGTTATGGTAAACTTAGGTGATGATTTCTCAACCTGTTTTGAATCGGATACTATTCTTACTGCCCAAGTAGATGGCGACCCACAAAATGCAACTTACGAGTGGTATTTAGACGGAATCTTACTTGCTGGAGAAAATAACCAAACCTTATTCATATCGCAAGCAGGAGAATACACTGTCGTAGTAACGGTAGGGAGCTGTAGTGGCGAAGATTCAATAGTTGTAAGTATTCGGGACGATTTGGAGGTTGCGCTTGGTGCAAATTTCCAAACGTGCCCCAATCAACCAGAAACGTTAACGGCAACTACTTCGGAAGAAGATGCAACCTTTCAATGGTATTTAAACGGTACCTTATTAGCTAATGAAACAAACAATACTTTAAATTTTAGTATTGAAGCGGGAACGATGGGAACTCAAACCTATTCCGTTGTAATTACAGTTGGAGGATGTTCTGGCGAAGATTCAATAGACATCACTTTATATGATGTAGGCCAATGCGTTATTTCTGAAGGGTTATCTCCAAATGGCGACGGTTATAACGACACCTTAGATTTAACTTTCTTAAATGATAGAACAGGTATCAGTAAACTGCAAATCTTTAATAGATTGGGCGCTCTTGTTTTTGAACAGAACAATTACATAAACCAATGGAGCGGCCAAACCCAAGACGGGAACGACTTACCTTCCGGAACATATTTTTACGTAATTGATCTTGCTGGTAACGATGCTGTTTACGGTCCGCAAGCAACGGGCTGGATTTATCTTAACCAAGAAGCTAACTAAAACCCATAAATACTTTTTAACTATCAAATAGATAAAAATGAAAAAACATATATATATCCTTATTGTATTGATGGCGGTGATGCTCTTTCAAGAAACACAAGCGCAGCAAGACCCTCAATACACCCAATACATGTACAATATGAACGTTGTAAACCCTGCTTATGCTGGGTCAAAGGAAAGCCTTTCCCTCACAGCATTATACCGAAACCAATGGTCCGGGATGGACGATAACCCCGTTACCTTTACATTTTCGGCGCATAAGCCAATTAGCGACAAAATAGGTCTGGGGCTTTCTGCCATTAAAGACGAATTAGGCCCCGTGAGCGAAACAAATGTTTACGCAGATTTCTCGTACACCCTGCAAGTAGCAAGTACGGTAAAACTGGCTTTGGGATTAAAAGCGGGTGCATCATTTCACGAAGTTGGTCTTTCAACTTTAGAGCTGCAAGACCCGAATGATCCATTTTTTAGCCAAGACATTAAAAACACCTATCCCAATATTGGAGCCGGAGCATTCCTCTATGGCGATAATTTTTATGTAGGTTTATCTGTTCCAAATATGCTGAAATCTGTTCACTTAGACGAAAACGGAATTAAATACGGTTCAGAAACTAACCACTATTTTGCAACTGCGGGATACGTTTTTCAGGTTTCAGAAAACTTTAAGTTGAAACCTTCAGTGATGGTTAAATCTGCTTTTGATGCACCAGTTTCTTACGACGGAAACTTAAACGCACTATTTTATGATAAGTTTGAACTTGGAGCATCGTACAGATTGGACGATTCATTCAGTGGCTTGGTTGGGTTTCAAATTAATCCCAATATACGCATTGGATATGCTTATGACCACGTAACTTCAGACCTTAAAACCGTTGGTCCAGCATCGCACGAAGTGGTGCTAACCTTCGATCTGTACTTTAAGCCACGTGTTTTACGTTCCCCAAGATTCTTCTAATAACTATAAAAAATTCATTTAAGATGAACAAAATATATACAATATTTTTACTCCTAGCGGTAAGTACTTCCATGGTGACCGCTCAAAATAGTAAAACGAAAAAAGCCGATCAATATTACGATCGTTTACAATATGTAGACGCTGCAGAGGCTTATGGAAAACTACTTAAAAAAGGCGAGGGAAGTACCTACGTTTTCGAACGATTGGGGAATAGCTATTTTTATATTAACGATACAAAAAAGGCTGAAACCTACTACAAAAGAGTAGTAAAAAGAAAAGATGTAGATTCTGAAACGGTTTATAATTATGCCCAAGCCCTAAAATCAAATGGTAAGTTTGGCGATTATAACACCTATATGAAGCAATTTGCTCAAATGAAACCAAACGATTCGCGCGCTATTGCTTTTATGAAAAATCCAGATTATCTTCCTAAAATTGTCGATGAAAACAGCCAAAAATACGAAGCAAAAAATCTGGAGGCGTTAAACTCAGAATATTCAGATTTTGGTGGGTTAACCATTGAAAAAGATTTCTATTTTACATCTGCCAGAAATACAACTCGCAAAAAGTATGGATGGAACGAAGAGCCCTTTTTAGATATTTACAAAGCTTCTATTGTTGGCGATGTTGAAAAAAATGAAGTTCTGCTCAAAGGCGATGTAAACACAAAATATCACGAAAGCACCGCAGCCATTACCCCAGATGGCAAACGCATGTATTTTGACAGAAACGATTATTACAATGGAAAATACAAGAAGAGCGAGGCGGGCATAAGCGAATTAAATATTTATTACGCCGAAAATGTAAATGGGGAATGGAAAGATATACAACCTGTACCTTTTAACGATAAACAATACTCTACCAGTCACCCTGCGTTGAGCCCAGATGGCAACACCCTGTACTTTACTAGCGATCGTCCCGGTGGGAAAGGCCAGGCAGACCTTTATAAAGTGTCTATCGCTGCCGATGGAACTTTTGGAACACCCGTAAATTTAGGCGATAACATAAACACCGAAGGCAGAGAAGGTTTTCCTTTTGTGGATTCAAACGGTACCCTGTATTTTGCCAGTGATGGGCATTTAGGAATGGGTGGCTTAGATGTTTTTGCTGCAGAAGCTAATGGAAATAACTTTGGCGAAGTTAAAAACCTCGGACTTGGCGTTAATTCTAGCGATGATGATTTTGCGTATTCGTACAATCCAGCTACAGACGAAGGTTATGTATCTTCAAACAGAGCTGGCGGAATGGGGAGCGATGATATTTACAAAATTAAAAAGTTAGAAATCTGCGACGTAATTCTCAATGTTTTGGTAGTAGATGCTACAACCAACGAACCAATTTCCGGAGCCCAATTAGATTTGTTTGACAATCTTGAAAACAAATTAAAAAGCGAAACTACCAGTACTAACGGGACTTCAAAAATTACAGCAGCTTGCGATCAAGCACACGTGGTGCAAGCCTTTAAAGAAGGTTACGAAAGCAATGCCGAAACCGTAGCCTCTTCAAAAGAAGGAGAAAAAAATATACGCATAGCACTTCGTCCAATTGACGATATTGTTGAAGGCGAAATGGTTAAATTGAATCCAATTCTATTTGATTTTGACAAGCACAACATAAAGCCCCAAGCAGCATTCGAGTTGGATAAATTAGTGCAATTAATGAAGAAGCATCCTGAAATGGTTATTAAAGTTGAAGGCCACACAGATAACAGAGGCACCGACGCTTACAATATGAATCTATCTGATAGACGAGCAAAAAACACGGTGCAATATGTAATTTCGAAAGGAATTTCAAAAAACCGCATTAGCGGTGAAGGGTTTGGCGAAAGCAGACCTGCGGTAAATTGTGGTGAAAACTGCACCGAGGCACAACACCAGCAAAACCGACGTTCAGATTTTATAGTTGTAAAGAAATAAATTTTTAACTGGTAACCAACCAGAAAATGACCCTCGCTTATTTGAGCAATCAAATACAGTGAGGGTTTTTTCTTTATAATTTCAACCTAAAATACGTTGCAGGAAGACCAAAGTATTCGCCGTTATAATCAAATTGAAATCCTTGATTGCTCAAAATTTTTTGCGACGCAATATTTACCGGATCAATAATAGCTATTAATGTACTAATCTTTTCAACTTCTCTTCCCCGATTAGTTAGTGTTTCGGCTATTTCGTTGCCGAAACCTTTACCCCAATATTGGGGCATAAGCACGTATCCAATTTCGGCCTCACCTTCTGCTGTCAGTACTAACTTTGAATGCCCCATGAAGGCTTCATCTTTTGCACATATAACTTTAAAATGACCTATTTCTGGAGATTCAAGGTTTATCTTCAACATTTTGTCGAAACGATCTTTGGCCTCCTCTTTTGATAACGCATACCCTGTTATCATTTTCATTACCTCGGCATTGCTTACCAATTTAAGATAATCGTCAAAATCGCCTTCGGAATACTGGCGAAATAGCATTCGTTTAGAATTCATATTTGCTATTGTTTTGGTAAAAATAAATCTATTAATTTATTTTATACCGAAAATAAAATTTTTGGTTTTAGCCAGTAATTTCAAAATAGATAATTAACACAATTTATTCCACTACCGAAATCGTGTCAATTTGATAGGTTGTAGAAACGCCATTTGAAGCACCTAAATATTGAAATGCAATATAAACAACTTGCCCCGCGTAGGCTGAAAGATCAACATTACCAGATGGTGTAAATTCGGAACCATAACTACTCGTATGTCCGCTGGAGATATTGGCATTCAATTCTGTCCACGTTGCCGTTAAAACATCGTCAATAAAATCTGTTGAAATTTTCACGAATAGTCCAACTCCATTATAAAAACCATCATTTGTTTCAAAAGTAAGGGTTGGCGAAGAATCGCTCGGCAATATTAATCCGGGGGTAACCAACCAAACTTCACAAGGATTTTCATTAGAATTGTATGCCGACATTTGGGTATATTTATTAGCTTCGTGCTCCTCGACCATAAATAGTTTAGCGCCATCGTTTACATTTATATTTGCCCATCCTTCCATAGTTACGGGGACATCTGCAGGTTGATTTTCAAAATTTTCCGAGAAGGGTAAATCTATCGCGCCGCCGGTACCACCTCCGCCTTCGTCACAGCGTTCACCTTCCATTTGCACATCATCAATATCGCGGATTATGAGTTGCACGTCATCATTAAACCTACTTAAAATAGCCGTAATAGAACCATTACCTTCGGGCAATAAAATTCCTTTAAAATCTGCAAATCCACTTGTTCGCAGCGCAATTAATTCGCTTTCGCAATTTTCTACATCGCGATTTACTCCATAGGTATTATCCGGATTTGCGTAATGTGCTACCCCCGCGAGGCCATCGGGAAATTGAACATCTTCAAACTTTACCAGTGTATTTAAAAGTGCGGCATTGTTATCATTATCTGCCGCTTCCGATATTGTTACTATTTGTGGAATAAGCGAATCTGTTTCGGTTGAACGAAGTATTCGCTCTTCAAAATCTTCAATATTTATACGGCCAATTTCATCTCCATCTTGCGTACCGATTGTAGGTAGCTCGGCATATCGCCCAATATACAAGCCATCTACCCGAAAGTAAATTTTACGCCCAGGTTCATATTTTGTATAAAGATCAGTGGCATTGGTAGAAATAGCAACACCTGCTGTGGGATTTTCCGGTTTATCCTGAATAACCAGCGATTTATAAATATTACCCGTTTCATCGCTAGAAATTACATATGCTTCAATATATAGTTCTCTGTTAGACCCATCGCCTGCTTCAATTATTTTGGGTTCGTACCCTCTGTAACGCTCTTTAATTGATATTATATTTTCATTCACCACTACATTGGGCTCTTCAACATTTACATCGGGAATTTTATAATCGTCGTCCTGCACGCAAGCAGCCGCAATGGCACAAATTAAAAGTAGTAGGGAAACGAGCTGTTTTATATTTTTAAAATTTTTCATTGTAGTACTATTTAATGTCGTTATACCTTAAATTAAAATCGAACATAGAAGTTTATATAATACGTAGTTCCGTAGCCATACCAGTATTTGGGACCGAATACACGTGTAGCATTTGCGGTATCTTCTAAAAGTGTTCGGTAGTTTGCACTTCTTCCTTGTTCAAAACCACCGGTTTTATATTTTTGGTCTAAAATGTTGCTAATACTGGCAAAGAAGCCGAGATAATAGCCCTTAATCTTCCACGATTTTCCGCCTATTACATTTACCAAAATATATTCGTCAAACTTTTCTTGCCTTAAAAGTTCTCTTGCAATTTCTGGGTTGTAATCGTTGAAAGGAATTCCGTCGGTATCTAGATAAAAATTCGCTGTTCTGGTAAGTGGCGATACATCAATATATGCATTGGAGAAATAATTTGTGGTTGCGCCAAGGAACCAAAAATCTGGATCGCGATATTCAAAACCAATTTGATAGGCTTGCTGCGGTCCGCCCGCAATTTTGTAATTTTTTAAAGTTGATTCCCCATAGTTTACAGCACCATTGGGTACATCTGTAAAATCATCGGAGGTTAAATAAAGGTTCGGATTGTTGTTATATATATACTGTCCGTAGGCCGCGGCACCTTTAATTTTAAAAGTTGGAATTAGTTGTGCTTCAATACCGAATTCGCCCCCGATATTTTTTTTATCTATATCTGTTAATACTTCTTGTACAAAAGCAGTGGAAGCACTTCTTCCCGGTACCGAAATGCCATCTGCATAATAAAACGATATTTCGGAAGCATCCTGCTTTAAGCTATAATATCCCGTTAAACGCGCCTTTACAATGGGCGAACGGAAAATATAGCTGCCATCAATATGTATATTTAATTCTTCAGATAGTCCTACCACAGTAGCATTGTTCTGGCGAGCGTTTGAAAAAGAATTGCGAAGGGTTGGCGCATTGGTAAAATACGCACCGTTCGTCTTTAAAATATGTCTTCCCGAAATATTATAGGTAGCCCCCGCCTTTACACCATAAGTTGTAAAATTCAATTTCTCACTTTTCCCAAAGGAATTTTCTGGAAAACTTCCATTGCGATAAAGACCGTTTCTTTGATAACCCGTAATACCAAATTTTCCGGCTACGTAAAAGTTTATTTTAGAATAGTTAAACTGCCCTTGTAAAAACGCATCGTAATCTGTGGCATCAAATTCAAAATTATATTTCATTTTATCGCCTTCACCTATAACGCGATTGGGATTGTTTAAATCGTTTTGCGAAGCATCGCCCGTGTTAAAGGTATCTACATCCAAATATCCGTTTCCACCGAGCAGATCGAGCATATTGGCGAAGTTTTGGGAGTTTAAATTCCGAAAATTTATAGCTGCCGTTAGTGTGAGCTTATCATTTAATTTCGAGTTTAATATTGTATTTGCAGAAAGCTGGGTATCATCGTTTCTATCTTCGTATAAATAATATCGCGCTGTGCCGCCGTAAAAAATATTGGTTTCGTAAATGTTCCTCCAATCTAATTGCCCATCTTCTACAAATTTTGAATATGCCTGGTACGCTCCTTCATAATTTGGCCCAGTTGGATCTGCCAAAAAATAACTCGGCATTTTTTGATAGTAGCTCGGATCTGGATTGGGAGCGTTGTCGTAACCCAAGCGGCTGTTTCCAATCTTTCCAAATTGATACCCGATATTAGTATTGAGCCTAGTTTTTTCTGAAATATCCCAAAAATGATTAAGCATAATAATAGGTTCTATCACTTCTTTTATCCGTGAATTGCGAATTTCACCCTCCTGTAATCCCCAGTAAGCATTGTATTGAGTGTCTTTAAGGTCATAAACTTCTTGGGTGTTTGGTGAAGATTTACCCCTTCTATTTGGGGTATAAAAGGCTGTTAGGTTTAAGCTGTTCGTCTCGTTGAATCTTCTCTCTAATGAAACAAATATTGAATTGGCATCGTACAAGGTTCCTTCATTAAACCCTTCATTTGCAAAACGTCTTGCCAACAATATGGAGTAAGCCCAACCACTTGGAAGCAATCCGCTGTTATAAGAGCCCATAACCCTACCCCGATAACTTCTGTTGCTGGTGGCATACGAAATGCGCCCTCCTTTTCGATATTGGGAAGCTCGCATAATTATATTTGTAGTTCCTGCGAGATCGCCGAACGTATATTCATTTGCCGAAATACCCATTGAGAACATTTGGTTGCGTTGCGCATCATTTAATCCTCCCCAATTGGACCATTGTGGTCTTCCGTTGTATATTTTGTTCATTTCCAATCCGTTAATTAGCACTTTGCCATCGCTGGAATCGTAGCCTCGTGGCCGAAAGAATGTTGTACTAAAATCGTAAGCCGCAGCGTTTAAAAAAACGTCTTTGGTAGCCTGTAACAAGCCAGAAATATTGTAGGATGTACCCTCATCTTCATCCAATTCGGCGTCCGATAGACTAATTATACCAATTTGTGCTTCAATTGCAGATAGGTCTAACGCCAATAAAATTGAATTTAAAACTACGGGTGTGTTTTCTTGAATTTTTATAGGAATTCGCAAGGTTGTGTATCCAGCTTTTGTTACTACAAGAATCTGTTCGCCTTTAGGGAGGTCTGGCTGCGAAAATGAAAATATTCCTTCGGCATTAGTAGTTGTTGCATAAGCTGTATTTAATATAGCAATATTTACATCCGGTAAAGGTTCGCTGGAATTTGTATCTACAACGCTACCTGTAATCACTGCGTTTTGAGCAAACGAAGAAAAGCCACTCAAAATAAATAGAACCCCTATAAAAATGAAACATTTCATCTTTTAGTACAAACTTTAAAGGGGAGTTTTATCGGGAAGTAACTTAAATTAAGCGCATAAAATTAACAAAAAAGTAATTTTTTATCAAATTTTTTAGTTAACTTTTTTGATTATTTTCTTTTTTAAGCTATTATGAAACATTTTAGTTTGCCTTTATTTTTTTGTTTCTTTTATATTTCTATTTCGTTTTCCCAAACTGAAAAAACGTATAAAATAAATACCATAGCGTTTTACAATCTCGAAAATTTATTCGATTTTGAAGACGACCCCATAACTTTTGACGATGACCGAACCCCAGAAGGGAAAGATCATTGGACCCAAGAAATATATCGCGCAAAATTGGGAAATATGGCAAAGGTTATTTCAGAAATAGGGAAGGATATTACTGGTACTTCGCCAGCCATTATCGGGGTTAGCGAAATAGAAAACCGACGTGTACTTGAAGATTTATTAAATCAGAAGTCATTGGTAACTCAAGAATATGGTATTGTTCATTTTAACAGCCCCGATCGTCGCGGAATAGATGTGGCATTATTGTATCAAAAAAGGCTTTTTACTCCCACCAATTACAAAGCATACGAACTAGTAATATATAACGATCAGGAAAGTAGCGAACGTATTTATACTCGAGACCAGCTATTGGTAAGCGGTATGCTGGATGGCGAAAAAATACATATAATTGTAAACCACTGGCCCTCGCGACGTGGTGGAGAAGCGCGAAGTAGGCCTAAACGAATAAAAGCGGCCGAGCTAAACACGAAAATATTAGATTCGTTATTCAGCGAAGATCCGTATGCAAAAATCATCACGATGGGCGATTTAAACGACGACCCAACAAGCCCAAGTGTTAAAGAGGTGCTCAAAGCCAAGCGTGACCGCAGCAATATGCATATTAAAGAGCTATACAACCCCATGGAGGAAATGCACAAAAAAGGATTGGGCACCTTAGCGTATCGCGACAGTTGGAATTTATTTGATCAAATTATCATTTCGACAGAATTGACGAAAAGAGATTTTTCGAGCTATCGTTTTTACAAGGCCGGTATCTTCAATAAAAATTACCTAATAACGCCCCGAGGACAGTATAGAGGTTATCCTTTCCGAAGTTTTGTAAATGGTTACACCGGTGGCTATAGCGACCATTTTCCCGTTTATATTTATTTGATAAAGGTGAAAAGTGATGATAAATAGAATGTAATTGCAGAAATTTAATTTCAGTTGAAATAAAAGTTTGAAGAAAGTTAATCCTAAAAAAATCAATTTTCAATAAAACGGCCTTAGATAAAACTGGAATTATACCTGAGAACCACCATAGAATTGCATGAAAACTACAGTACAAATATACCCATTACTGGGTATTTAGATCATTCTAAAAATGTTATATATTTGATTATGAAATATTTACTAATTATCCTATTGCAATCCACAATGATAGTATATTCTCAATCAGGGAATATTTTTCAAATTGGAGATACAAATAATTATGCCGCAGCGGTTAAATCAGATAGGTTCAATTATCATGTTGCTAGACAAGAAAGTCAAAATTGGTGTTGGGCAGCTTGCATACAAATGGTATTAGATTACCAAGGTTTAGAGGTTGGCCAATGTGAAATAGTCAACAACGCTTTTGGCTAAGGTTGTATAGATAGACCTGCAGACTGCTATACAATTCAAAACGCAGCTGCTGGTTGGAGAGTAAATGGTTATCCAATAAAGGCCTATATGGAGCATAATCCTACAGCTCATAGTATTATTAATGATTTAGCATATAAATACCCTCTAATTGTAGGTTTAAATATTCCTAATCAAAATATTGGTCACGCCTATGTTTTAACTGCTGTATTCTTTCAATATGACAATTATAACAGAAAAATTCCATATAAAGTAGTATTACGAGATCCTTGGCCGAGTAATCCTTCACGTTTAGAACTCGATTGGTCTGATTTTATAGGACGTATTAATTGTTTAACCCATATAACTTTTTAAGTATGAAAAATTTATATTTATTATTCTGTCTTTTATTCTTTTTTCTACAGAAAACTGAAGCACAAATTTATTCACCGCAACTAGCTGGTTATAACGGAATACTTATATTGACCTACCCGAACGGATATTTTCAAGGCAACGTAGTGAATGGCGTGGCGCAGGGGGAAGGGCTATATTATTATTATCATGATGGTTCAATTCTTAAAGGTAATTATCACGGTGGATTTCTCTCGGGTGAAGCAGTATTTGTAACACAGTATGGATATATTAATAGCTGCTGGTCTAATGGTATTTATGTTGGCAATTCTTGTCAAAATAATGTTCAAACGTTCAATAATGCCTATGTTCAAAATACTTTGAATCAAGTAAATAATAATAGGCGCACTAATGATGAAATTGCAAGAAGAAGTACTTCGCCCGAAGGTTATAAAATAAACAAAATTGATCCCAATACTCAAATGGGAAGAACCTTGTTAGGCGGAATAGGCGGCAATTAAGAGCATCTTAATACTGCTTAAGTCACTTTAATTCAGTTTCTAACATAAACTGTTAGATATCTGATTTCTCAATATCTACAATATTGACTCTAGATTTTTTAAAACCACTGGCTCCAAGGAATTCTACTGAGCATTAAAATTAAGGCAATTGTATAAAATATTGCGAGGGTTTTAAACTTACGGTGCGACAACAATTTCTTTTTGTGTTTTGAATACCCTATTGTTATAAAAACAACCGTTATCAGCATTACTAATGGGTGCTCTACTGCATACAGTCTAAAAACAGAATCTTTCATAACCACGCCCATTCCGTTGGTCGTAATATTTTGCAATCCCATTGGCGAGATAAAATAAAGAATTAAGCCAATTAGTACTTGAATGTGTGTAACGATTAACGCAAAAAGCGAAATTCTAAAATCTTTAGCTCCATATTCTCGTTTTGAGAACAAACCTGCAAGTGCATTGAATGTTGCAAGCAAAACAATTAGAAGCACTAAATAAGCCCAATACGAATGAAGAAATTGAAAAGTGGTGTACATAGTTTACAATTTTAAATATGCTTCAAATATAAGGTTTATAAACAAAAAAAATGCCCCAAAGATATGAGGCATTTTTATTAAATATTTACGTGTGATTTTAGAAATCGTAACGCAAGCTTGCATTCCAAGTTCTTCCGTTTCCGTAATAGTAACCGAATGAGCTTTTCTGGCTTAAGTACATTTCGTTCGTTGCGTTGTAGCAGTTTGCTCTAACTGTAAAGTCATTACCTCCAAAATCAAATTTATAAGTAATCCCCGCATCTAATACACTGTAAGGATTAAGGCGCTCTGCTTGGTAAACTACATTGTTTTGTGATGCCTCAACTACGTCTCTAGCATTTACAAAACCGTAAAGATCTGAATAGATGTTATAATCCGCATCTACAGACAGTCCGCCTACGATATCGTATTTAAAGCCAAAACCAAACGAGGTTTGTGGCGCATTGCCCACTTTTGTTCCCGTTAAGTTTACAGTGCCTTCCTGTAAGAGATTGTTAGTTTGGTCTTCTCTTGTTTCAAAAGGTGTTTCGCCATCATATTTCCAGTTTCCGATACTACCAAATGCACGGAACATAAATGCATTAGAATATCTGTATTTCCCTTCAAATTCAAAACCTTTGTGTACTTGTGTAATATCAGTAAAGCGCTGGTATCTATCAACCTGCTCGATTGGGTTTGAAGATGTTGGATCTCCTTCAATAAAACTACCTCCTAAAAATCTGTTACCCCAACTAGTGTAGTAAGCATTTAAATCTAAGCTGAATCTACCTGCACGAAGTCTGTATCCTGCTTCTAATCCTATAATTTCCTCATTGTCTATTTCATTCTCGCCTTCCAGCATATAGTTTGAATTTCTCACATCTTCAAAAATATTATCAAGGAATGGCTGTCTTGAGTAATAGCCAGCATTTACAAAAATGGTATTATCTGGCATAAAGGTATAACCCATTCCTCCTTTAGCGTTATAACCCATTTTATTCACTTTATCAGATTTTCCAAGACCATTCACACCTTCAATTTCATTACCTGGTGCACGACCTTCTCTTTGGTAGCTTTGTGTAGAAACAGCTCCTTGAAGGAAAGCAGAGAAAGTATCTGTTTTAAATTCTGCTTGTCCGAAACCACCAATATAGTTGATGTTTTCTGAATAATCGTAAGAATAGCGTTGTCCTTCATCTGCCGAATTAAATAAAGCCGCCCATGGGTTTGCTTCAAATGTTTCGCTTAGCACATAATCTTCGCCTCGAACTCCGTCATATCCAAAGTTGTCAGTAAAGCCTTGAAGACCCAATAAATCGTTTAATTGACGATAGTGGTCTCCTTGGTAAAAACGTGTATCGATACCAACATTAAAGGTGAAATTATCGCTTACGGCACTTTCAAGATTGGAAAGAAATCCATACCAGTTGTGATTATTTACAGACATTCTTCTAACAACGGAACCCATACCATAGCTTCCAATACCGTTTTCGGCTCCTGCTATATTGTTTTCTTCAATTGCATCAAAATCAATCTCGCCATTTCTATCTCTTACAATATTTCTTGAACTTCCCAATGGGCCAGTTCCACCTCCACGACCCCAAGAGGCGTAAAGTACAGAAGAAAGGTTGGTCTTTTCGCTAATATTCCAATCCCAGTTTAAGTTTACTATAGGCTTGTGATAGTAGTTTCTTCTAAAAGTATATCTCTCGCCATTGTAAAATCCTGAATTGCTATTGTAGCGCTTACCGTATAGGGCATATGTTTCTAGATCATCATCAAAATTTTGATCGTGCCATTGTGGCGCACCGGTTAACAAAAAGTTGAATGAGTGTGTGTCGTTAGGTACAAATCCAATCCCAATAAAATAGTTTTGTCCTTGGCCGGCAGTACCGTCAGAATATTTTCTGTGTGCTTGCCAGTGGTCTAATAAAAATGAGTATGCCCATTTCCCTTTTAATCCAGAATCGTAACTTATTGTACCTTTAAAGTAGCTGTCATTACCCGTCATAAAACGTGCAAAACCACCTTCTTTTCTACCTGCTGCGCGCGATATAATGTTCACCGTACCACCTACCGAAGAAATAGCAAGTTTAGAAGAACCTAAACCACGCTGAATCTGAATAGCGTTTGCAACGTCGCTCATACCAGACCAGTTAGACCAGTACATTTTACCATCTTCCATTCCATTTATTGGCTGTCCGTTTAATAAGAAAGCTGTATTTGTTTGGTCAAAACCACGCAAAAACATTTCAGAATCTCCGAAACCTCCAGCTTGGTTTGCAACATACACACTGGGTGTGCTTTTTACAGCTTCAGGAAATTCTACGTTACCCACAGCCTTTGCCTGAATTTCGGCTCTAGTAATGGTTGACACAGCAATAGGAGTCTGGCGATCTTTCGCCAAATCTATAAGTCCTCTACCTACAATTACCACTTCTTCGAGTGCATCGGCATCGACGGTAATTTTTACGTTGCCAAGCGCGGTAGTTGCGCCTACAGTTTTAAAAGGAACCGTTTCAACGGTATAACCTATGTAAGATATAGTAAGTGTACCCGATTTAGCAGATGTTTCTAAAGTGAAATTTCCATCAAAATCAGTAATGGCGCCGTTTGCGGTACCAGTCTCAACCACATTGGCACCTGCCAACGGATCGTTAGATTCAGAATCGATTACCGTTCCAGTAACCGTTGTTTGTGAAAAAGCGGCAAAACCGCCAAGTAAAAAAACAACAAGTAATAGTTTTTTCATGAATTTAAATTTTAGGTTTAAAAATTTCGGCAAAAATACAATCTTAAATAGTTTCTAGCCAATAAAAGCCATTAAGAAATTATTAAGAATATTCTTTCTGAATAAAGATAAAATTTAAATCCAAACTGTCTGAAAATTGGATAGTTAGTTAATAACAAGGTTATCAACATGGGTGATTTCTGAAAAAATTAAAACACAATGCAATCTAATTTTTCTTTCATAGGAAGAAGATTTGCAAAATATTGTTCGTGCAATTCTTTAGGAAGTGGTTGCGAAAAGGGTGTATCTTCTTTAAAAGGATCTACTTCTTTTCCATTCTTCCAAAAGCGATAACACACGTGCGGCCCGCTGGTATTTCCGGTCATTCCAATCCAACCAATTACATCGCCTTGGCTTACGTATTGGCCTACCTTTACATTCCGAGCTTTCATATGTAGATACTGTGTTTCGTAGGTTCCGTTGTGTCTTATTTTTACATAATTACCATTACCCCCTCTTCTTTCAGATTTTGTTACAACGCCATCTGCAGTGGCCAAAATTGGTGTTCCTATTGCAGCCGCAAAATCGGTTCCTCGATGCGGCCGTAGTTTAAACCCGTAATATTTTATGCGTCGTTTTAGATTAAAACGGGAAGATATTCTGCTGAATTTAACAGGCGATTTTAAAAACGCCCGCTTTAAATTATTGGCGTTTTCATCATAATAACCCGATAATTTTTCTTTTGAATCGGAAGCGAATTTAAATGCGTATAGCGGCTTGCCCCGATGCTCAAAATAGGCAGCTTTTATTTCTTGCAGCCCACCCGGAATAGTATCATCAATAAATTTCTCGGTGTACACAACTTTAAAACGATCGCCTGGTTGTAGTTTAAAGAAGTTGATGGTCCAAGCATAAATGTTTGCTAACTCATCCGTCATATACGGACTTAAATTCTGCTCTTCCATGGTTGCCGAAAGTGAACTCGTTATTACACCCGAAGCTTCTCTTTCTTCATAACGTACTGGTTTTTGACTGTTATAAATAGATAATGCATCTCTAAAATCTACCACCGCAAAATCTACTTTATTGGTTTCGTAAATAAAAACCTGGGTTTTATTTAGGGAGTCTTTAGAATTTAAAAGTACGTATGGTTTGCCAATACCTATTTTCCGAACGTCGAAGCTATCGCGAAATTTGGTTGCAACTTCCATAATTTTATCTTGCGATACGCCATTTGCGAAAAGAATATCGCCAAAGGTATCGCCTTTACGAATGGTATCGCGGATTACATTAAAATCATTGAGAATATAACCGTATTGTTCAATAGTCGGTTCTGTTTCGACTACATTGGTATCGGCAATTTCATTTTTAGATTTTTCGCAAGCGGTAGTTAATAAGGTTAGTGCAAATACGGCTAAAATTAATTTTTTCAAGGTTGGGGAATTTTCAATATTATTTATTCTTAATCTGCAATTATTTTAAAGGAGTGCTGTAATCCTTTAAATTCGGTTAACGTTGCTTTTAGGGAACCTACGGCCAAATCTGCTTTTACCAGTAGTGGAATTTTGTTTTTATCATCACTAATCCAGACCGTTAGACTTTCTTTTTCTTTAAAAACGCGACCAGATTGTACGTAAGGTCTAAATATAAGCGTTCGCACGCGCCCAAAATTAGTGTCTAAAATTTCTTTTCCAAGGAATTTCAGTCGGAATTTGTAATTTTCTTTGTCAAAAAACATATTCATTTCTATAACGTCGCCTGCTTTTATGTTTTCGGTGTTTAATTGGTTGCGCAAATAGTAAAAAGCCGAAATCATATCTTGTGTGTCCTTTGGAAACGACAAGACTGAGGTTTCATTGTTTTTTTTATCGTTTACCGTGGCTTTTTTTGTGGTGTGGTTAAAATCTATTTCAATATCTTTAGTGTAACCACCTTCGTCTATTTTTCGAATAAACCGGTACGGAATATCTTTTTCCCTGTCTATGTAAGATTGATAGTCGTCTTCTACTTTAAAA
Organism: Aequorivita marisscotiae; assembly: GCF_029814825.1. Taxonomy (NCBI): domain Bacteria; kingdom Pseudomonadati; phylum Bacteroidota; class Flavobacteriia; order Flavobacteriales; family Flavobacteriaceae; genus Aequorivita; species Aequorivita marisscotiae. The sequence goes on from NZ_CP122379.1 coordinate 838,726, forward strand.
AACCATTTGGAAATACCTACCGTTTCGCCAAAACCGCGTACGTGGTAAACATCTTTTCCTTTTATTGAAGCATTTTTTACATTTAGTGTAGCATAACCCGCGGTTACAAAACCATAGTGAACGCGGAATTTAAAATACTCGCCATTGCCATAAGCTCTTTCCTGTGCAGATACGGAAACAAAAGCGCTAAAAATAAGTATAACCGCGAACAGCTTTTTCATAGAGTACGACTTAGGGGTTTTTAATGAATTTAAGATTTACAACTACCATTCCAAAAAAATAAAACCCCACCTTCAATAAGACGATGGGGTTCTTATAAAGTTACACTATTACAGTGTGCCTCGTTGTGCTTGTTCTCGTTCTATAGATTCAAAAAGTGCCTTAAAGTTTCCTGCTCCAAACCCTTTAGCTCCCATGCGCTGTATTATTTCAAAAAATAAGGTTGGTCTGTCTTCCAAAGGTTTGGTGAATATCTGTAGCAAGTAACCATCTTCATCGGCATCAATCATTATAGAGAGTTTTTTTAACTCGTTGATGTCTTCCTTCATCATATTCATATGGTCGCCCAATCTACGTGGAATATCGTCGTAATACGCTTGCGGCGGTGGCGGTAAAAATTCTATACCGCGTTCCTTTAATTGGCTAACGGTTTTTATAATATCATCTGTTGCCACGGCAAGATGCTGTACGCCCGAATCTTCATAAAAATCTAAATATTCTTCTATTTGCGATTTTTTAATTCCTTTAGCCGGTTCGTTTATAGGAAATTTGATGCGGCCATTACCATTGCTCATCACTTTACTCATCAACGCCGAATATTCTGTATGGATTTGCTTATCGTCAAACGAAAGGAAATTTACAAAACCCATAACATCTTCATACCACTTAACCCATTTGTTCATTTGGCCCCAACCTACATTACCAACCATGTGGTCTATATATTTTAGGCCCGTTGGGGTCGGGTTGTAATCGCTTTTCCATTCACGGAAACCTGGTAAAAATATACCCTTGTAGTTTTTGCGTTCTACAAACATATGCACCGTTTCGCCATAGGTGTAAATGCCGCTTCGCACTACTTCGCCGTGCTCGTCTTTTTCAACGGTGGGTTCCATGTAGGGTTTTGCGCCGCGTTTGGTTGTTTCTTCAAAAGCACTTGTAGCGTCATCTACCCAAAGGGCTATAACTTTTACGCCGTCGCCGTGTTTAACTATGTGGTCGTTTATAGGCGATTTACTGTTTAACGGGGTGGTAAGCACAAGTTTTATTTTATCTTGTTTTAGTACATAGCTTACAGAATCGCGCGAACCAGTTTCCAAGCCTTTATAGGCGTAGGACTGAAAACCAAACGCAGTTTTGTAAAAATGCGCAGATTGTTTTGCATTGCCAACGTAAAACTCTACGTAATCAGTGCCCAATAATGGCAGAAAGTCTTCTGCTCCTTCAAAAATTTTCTCCAGTCCGTAATCAACCGATTTTACTTCTTTGCTCATAATTTAATTTTATAAAAATCTTATTCCTATTATTATTTTAGAAGATTTTCAATAAGAATATCTTCATCCAGTTCTTCCAGTGAACACCCTCGCCATCTCCAATAAACCGCCAGTTATTTAATTCACTTTCTGTCGCATTTCTAAGTTTTGGAAACCATTCCAAAGGGATTAACAATTCCCTGCCATCTTCAAAAACTATTTTCATTTTATAATCTTCGAAACTTATACTAACCGCATTAGTCGATTTAATTATTGAAATACTCATTCCATTTATTTTTAATTAAGCCACTATTTTCATCCACTAAACTACGAATTTCCCTAATCTCGGAGGCATTGAATTTTCTCGATTTGATTAAGAAAGTTGGAAAAATTTCAAATTTAGCTGTTTTATTGTCTTTCTCTATATGGATATGTATCGGCAAATGTTGGTTACTATAAAAGAAAAAACGATAACCCTTTTTTTTTTGAAAAAAAATTGGAGGCATGGATTTTTGTGTTAGTTCATAACTGCCAACTGTAACCGCTTACTTTTTACTCTTTTTCAAGCCAACTCTGGTAATACGTGCCATCGGAAAGTTTCAAACCATCTTCGGTTACCTGTAATGGTTTAAAAGTATCTACCATAACGGCCAGTTCTTCTGTTTCTGTTTTACCAATGCTTCTTTCCGCAGCCCCCGGGTGTGGACCGTGTACGATACCGGCAGGGTGCAGCGTTATCTGTCCTGCTTCAATATCGTTCCTGCTCATAAAATCGCCATCTACATAATACAACACCTCATCGCTATCAATATTGCTGTGGTTGTACGGCGCCGGAATACTATCTGGATGATAGTCGTATAGCCTAGGCACAAAACTGCATACTACCATGGCATCAGTTTCAAAAGTTTGGTGCACTGGAGGCGGTTGATGAATACGCCCGGTAATGGGTTCAAAATCGTGGATTGAAAAAGCGTACGGAAAGTTGTACCCATCGTATCCTACAACATCAAAAGGATGTGTGGCGTAAACCATCTCAAAAATATCGTCTTGCTTTTTCACTTTTACTAAAAACTCCCCTTTTTCGTCGTGATGTTCAAGTTCCTGTGGTTTGCGTATGTCGCGTTCGCAAAAAGGTGAATGTTCCAAAAGCTGCCCAAACCAGTTTCTGTAACGTTTTGGGGTGTAAATTGGGCGTCGCGATTCAACGATAAAAAGTCGGTTGTCTTCCGTATCAAAATCTATTTTGTAAATAATTCCGCGGGGGACCAACAAATAATCGCCGTATTTAAAATCGAGGTTGCCTAAAAAGGTTCGCAATTTTCCGCTGCCTTTGTGGATAAAAATCAATTCATCAGCATCGGTATTTTTATAAAAATAATCCTTTTGCGATTCTTGCGGCGCGGCAAGTATTATACTGCAATCGCTATTGGTAAGCACCGTTTTACGACTGCTTAGATAATCTTTTTCAGGTTTTACGTCGAAACCTTTTAGCCGAAGCGATTCCAGATTATTGGCGCGTGCAATCTTCGGGGCAACGTTGTACTGTTTTAATATTTCCTTTACTTGTGTGGGGCGATACTCGTGATAAATATTGCTGTACATCCCATCAAAACCAACGGTTCCGAAAAGTTGTTCTGAATAAAGGCTTCCGTCCGGTTTGCGGAATTGCGTATGGCGTTTGGGCGGTATCTTGCCCAGTTTGTGATAGAAAGGCATCTTTTTAAGTTAATGGGTTATTGAGTTATTGTGTTCATTAATTTATCGCAAAATATGAATTTGTGATTAAAGTTTTTCCTAATATCTTAACAACCAAACCACTTAATAACTCTTCTCTACAAATATCGGAAAAATATTAGAGCTAAACGTTCAATATTATGCTAAAACCGATACCCCAGCGCAACATACCACTCGCTGCGATCCAATTCTGGCGAATAGGAATATTTAAGTTCCATTGGCCCCAAAATTGTTTCTAAACCGTAGCCCAAAGAATAGCCCGAATAATCTACACCATCTATCCACTCTCCATTTTCAAAAAGGTCGTTACCAACGTTGGCAATATTTGCTGAAATATTGATGTGGTTTTTTCTGAAAATTTCATAATCAAGGGTAAGGGTAGATTTAAGATAAGTATTTCCACGGAGCGAAATAGCTTCATAACCCATAAAAGGCACAATATTATTCATCTCTTTAAAACCGTACCCGCCCAAAGCAAAATCGAGAGTTGTAGTTTCGGGGCCGCCTAATTTAAAACCGCCTTCACTTGTAAAATGGGCTGAAAAATTTGGAAAAAATGTATGTGCATATCCAAATTTTGCTTTTGCTAGCGAGAATGGTTGAAAATCCTTATTGCGGCCGTGTGCGAAAAGATACCAATGAAAATCGCCCGAGAAATAAGCCCCCGATTTTGGAAAAAAACTATTGTTATAAGTATCGTACTCTAAGAAACCGTAGGCACTGTAATAATTGGTGCTCTCAAAAACTGTCCGTGGCAAATTCTGATCATCTGTTCCTATGGTTTCAGAAAGATATCTAAGGTATTTATGCTCTCCTCCCATGCCAAAAACAAAAGTCCGTCGAAAGAGCGTTTCAAAATATAGCTGATTGGTAAAATCGCTATATTTTATGGAAATTTTATTGATTGGTAACGATAGTTCAGCGTTTAAATCTGCATCAATAAAATCTATAGGCACATCGGCTTCAAAAAAATGATATTTTGAATTAAAGCCCACGCTCCAATAAAAACCTTTGTCTATGTAGTATTCAAAATTATAGCGCAGATTGTCGCCGGCAATTAAATCTAATGAAGCAATATCGTTATTAGTTAACAGCCGTTTTCGGGTAATGTTTACCAAAGCCGCTGTGCGGAATAAATCGTCATAATGCGCCGCAAAACGAAGCATCATAGACGAGCTGCTTTCCCGCAATTGCAACAACAGTGTGCTTTGATTGTTATCATCTTCAAAAAATCGATAATTAATATCCTGAAAATTTCCGGTAGCAGAAAGATTGTTGATGCCGTCACTAAAGTCTTTATAGCTAACCTTATCTGGGGTGCGAAGCTTCAATTTCCCCAACACATAACTTCGGCTGTATTTTTCGATGCCTTCAATGCGTACCTCTTTTATATAAATGGTATCTAAGTCTTCAAACTTAATTTCCTTCTTTTCAAAAGGTCTTTGTTGCGAAGCTATTTCAGCAAGCTGATCGCTAAACGATTCCGCAGCGGTTACGCCAGCCTCCACAATTTTTTTACCTTCATTAAATGAAACCACCGAGAAATCCTTAATATTTGGGTGAATATAAACGTCGGTATTTTTTCGTTTTTCTATCATATCGTTGATAGTTCGGTAATTGTTTATCTGTACCAAAACCTCGAAAGCCGATTTTAAATTGTCGCGGGTTTTAAGGCTGTCCTGCACATCCACACCAATAATAATATCCATTCCCTTGGCGCGCACCTCGTTTAACGGATAGTTATTTACCACACCGCCATCTATCAGCACTTTGTCGTCAATAATCACCGGACTAAAAAGTGATGGCAACGCTCCGCTGGCAATAACGGCACGCGGTAGATAGCCGCGATCTAAGATTACTTCTTTCCCCGTTTCAACATTTGTGGCAACGCAGAAAAAAGGAGTGGGCAGCTCGCTAAAATCTGAAATATTACTTACGTGACTCGTTAATTTTGAAAGCAGATTATACACATTTTGCCCTTTTGATAGTCCGGATGGGAAACCAATTTTAAACTTGTCGAACGGAAGCGTTAACGCGTATTTTTCAGATTCTTTTTTTTCGTAAAATGTTTTTGAACTTCGCGGAATATCGTCCTGTATTAAAGTGCTGAAGTTAGTCTCTTTAAAAATACTATCTAGCTGTTTAGCCGAATATCCCGACGCATACAACGCGCCTATAATAGCCCCCATACTAGTCCCGCCAATGTAATCTATCCGCACGCCCGATTCTTCAATTACTTTTAAAGCACCAATATGCGCCAAACCTTTTGCCCCGCCACCGCTCAACACGAGACCCACTTTTAAGTCCTGTTGTTTTTCTTGTGAAAAGGAGAAGGATGAAATTATTAATAATACTACAAGGGGCAGGTGCTTCATTAATGGGGTTATTATTTATTATTATTTATTACTATTTTTTATTATTATTTATTGCTGAAATGTTCAACTAATTTCTTCGCTCGGCTGGCTCCCACAACTTTTGAGAGTTCTTCAAAATTGGCTGCTGCAATTCGTTTTGTGCTTTTAAAATGTTTTAACAACTCAACTACCGTCTTTTCACCAATGCCGGCAATGGTTTCTAACTCTGTATTCAACGCCTGTTTGCTACGCTTACTTCTGTGAAAAGTTATTCCAAAACGGTGCGCCTCGTTTCGTAATTGCTGTATTATTTTTAAAGTTTCACTTTTCTTATCTAAATATAGCGGAATGGGGTCATCGGGATAAAACAATTCTTCCAAACGTTTTGCAATTCCTATAATAGCTATTTTTCCGCGTAATCCCAACTTATCCAAACTTTTTAACGATGATGAAAGCTGCCCCTTTCCTCCATCTATGATGATTAGTTGCGGTAAGGGTTGCTCCTCTTTCAATAATCTTTTGTAACGGCGGTAAACCACTTCTTCCATCGACGCAAAGTCATCGGGCCCTTCCACCGTTTTTATATTGAATTTACGATAATCCTTCTTGCTCGGTTTTCCGTTTTTGAAAACCACACAGGCGGCCACAGGGTTTGTGCCTTGAATATTACTGTTGTCAAAACATTCTATATGTCGTGGTTCTTCGGTCAACCTTAAATCTTTTTTCATCTGAGCCATAATACGCTTTTCATGGCGATCCGGATCCACGATTTTTACCTGTTTGAATTTTTCCATTCGGAAATACTTAGCGTTCCTTTCAGAAAGTTCAAGAATTGCTTTTTTATCGCCCAGTTTCGGCACGTGTACTTTTATATCCTCGCCCAATTCCACTTCAAACGGGACATAAATTTCTTTTGAAAGCGAATTGAATCGTTGCCGAATTTCCACAATGGCAAGCTGTAGCAATTCGGCATCGGTCTCGTCCAACTTCTTCTTTATTTCCAACGTATGCGATCGGATAATCGCGCCGTGCGAAATCTGAAGAAAATTTACGTACCCATAACTTTCATCAGAAATTATGGTGAACACATCAACGTTATTAATCTTTGGATTTACAACCGTAGATTTTGATTGATAATTCTCCAAAACATCAATCTTTTCCTTTACCCGCTGTGCCTCTTCAAACTTTAAATCGGCTGCCAATTGCTTCATCTGACTTTTAAATTTGTGCAACGAATCCTTAAAATTTCCCTTTACGATATTCCGGATGGCCTCAATATTTTCATGGTATTCCTTTTCGGAATAAAACCCTTCGCAAGGCCCGGCGCAATTTCCCAAGTGATATTCCAAACACACTTTATATTTTTCTGCCCTAATTTTTTCTTCGGAAAGATCGTAGTTGCAGGTGCGCAACGGGTACAGGCCTTTTATCAAATCCAGTAGCGTGTGTACGGTTTTCATACTCGTGTACGGCCCGTAATATTCGCTGCCGTCCTTTATCATCCGTCGCGTTGGAAAAACCCGCGGAAACCGTTCGTTTTTAATGCAAATCCACGGATAACTTTTATCGTCTTTCAGCATCACGTTGTAGCGTGGCTGATAGTTTTTTATAAGGTTGTTTTCCAGCAAAAGCGCATCGGTTTCGGTTTTAACTACGATGTGCTTGATGGTCGCAATTTTCTTCACCAACAGTCGCGTACGGTTGTTATCAAAATTTTTAGTGAAATAGGACGAAACGCGTTTTTTCAGGTTTTTGGCCTTGCCCACATACAACAATTTCCCATCCTTATCGTAGTATTGATAAACACCGGGCGAATCGGGAAGTGTTGCAATTTGAAGTGTTACCGAAGCTTGGGCCATAGGCTCAAAGATAGTGGATTGTAGGTTTTATGCGCAATGAAATTGAAGGGTAAAATGTTAAATGATAATCTTACTATTTTCAAGACTTTTTGGATACACGAAGACACAGTATTAATGAAAAGACAGCGAAACTCTATTGGGATTTTTCTTCCATTTGATGAAATTGTTTTTTTTTAAATTTTAACGTATATTTAACCATTATAAATTTTAAATGGCCCAAATCATGAAAAAATTTACTTCTTACTTCTTACTTCTTACTTCTTACTTCTTACTTCTAGCTTCGTTGATCTTTATGATGAGCGATAAGGCCCACGCACAGATCCATTGCGAAATTGACACCTTGGCTTCCGCCAATAAGGAAGCGCTGTATGCTCCTTATAAAAGTCTGGATTATTCCTCCTATTCCTTTTGCGTAAATCTGTACGTACACGTTATCCGCAAGAGTGATGGTACGGGCGGACAATCCGTCTCTGATGTCTATCAGGCACTTAGCTATTTGGATACCAGCTATAATCCCTATAATATCTATTTTAAGTGGAACCATCAAATTGACTACATTGATGACACGAATAGATATGAAAACCCTTCCGGGGCGGTTTTTAACATCAACAACCACAACGATGGAATCGACATCTATCTGTTTGATGACAGTGCGGAATTGGATATCGCAACCGGTGGGGGTTCGTCAAATGAAAATTTAACTGCAGTATAGCTTATCGTGAAACAATTGGTCATTGAACATTAAAATTAAATAGTATGAAGTATTTGATAATCATTGGCTGTTTTATTTATAGTGTATTTGGCTATTCCCAATACACGGCAATACCGGACCCCAATTTTGAAAACTACCTAGAGCAGAACGGAATGGGGGATGGGGTACCTAATAATGGACAGGTGCTAACCTCTAATATTAATACGGTAACGGAATTGTTTGTAAACAACCAGAATATTGGCGACCTTACGGGCATCGAGGATTTTATGGCCTTAGAATATTTGGGGTGTGCTTTTAACCCTCTCGGGGGTATCCTGGACCTCAGCAACAACAACCAGCTTATTGCAATTGGATGTACCTCAACTGACCTGACAAGCTTAATTTTACCTCCAAGCACAAATTTAGAGTTTTTGTATTGTGATGAAAATTTCTTGACAGAACTGGATTTGACCCAAAACCCAAACCTAATCGAGGTATATTGTGAATGGAACTTTTTGACATCATTGGATATTACCCAAAATACGAATCTATATTTATTGTGGGCGGATCATAATGAAATTAACGGATATTTTGACACTTCCAACAATGTTTCAATTACATCTTTAACCATTGCCTACAACAATATCACCGCTTTGGATCTTTCACATAACGTAGAGCTTATAAGCTTTGGAGTAAGCGACAATCCTTTAGAGACTCTTGACGCCCGCAATGGTAACAATGAGAATATAGCAACATTTGTAGCCACCGAAACCACGGGTCAATTAAAATGCATCCTCGTGGACGATGCCAGTGCCACCTATCTGGACGATTGGTTAATTGATCCGTACACCACCTTTGTAAACAACCAAGCCGAGTGCGATGCGCTGGGAGTGCCAACGGCAACGCTCCAAGATTTTACCATGCACCCCAACCCGGCAACAAGCACCGTGGCAATAAACCTCCCCAACCAGGGGATTGAGGAGTTGGTCGTTACCGTGGCCAACAATTTAGGACAGGTCTTGGAAAGCAAAGAGCTATTGGAAAACACTGCTGTTGTACCTCTGGATGTTTCAGGCTATGCCGCCGGAGTCTATTTTGTAACCCTAAAAGCCGGCAATGATGTTACTACCAAAAAGTTGGTGGTGCAGTAAGATTTTTTGTACTTTAAAATTAGAAAAAGGGAGCTGTTGTGGCTGCCCTTTTTTGGTTTTTTCGTTGTCCGAAAACTATTAGACATTCTGATTATAAATGGGTTATTAGCAATTTTTTAAGAAAAATCTTGCAGAAAGCTTCATTTTAACTTATATTTAAGACGAACGGCCAAAAAAACCCAAACTGTTATGAAAAAATTACTACTCTCGTTTTTAGTCCTTATTATGTCCGTGAACATCTCCGCCCAAATATATTGCGAAATTGACACCATAGCCGCTGCCAACACCGAAGTATTGATGGCGCCCTACAGAAGCCAAAATTATTCAAATTACTCTTTTTGTGTTCGGATTTATGTTCATGTACTTCGAAAATCCAACCATACTGGCGGGCAATCTCCTGCCGATGTAAGTTTGGCATTGAGTTATTTGGACACCGCTTTTAATCCTCATAACATCTATTTCGTTTGGGACCATCAAATTGATTATATCGATGATGATGATACATATTCTAGTCCAAATGGTGATATATTTAATATTAATAATCATACCGATGGAGTAGATATTTATATGTATGATGATTCTATTATTTTTCTCGGTGGAGGTTACGGATTAACAAATGAATCAAAAACAGCTTTTCTTGTTTCAGGTTCTTTTGAGGATCCCGTTACACATAAAAAATATCCAGCAGTTAAATCACACGTTCTTTCCCATGAGATGGGACATGTTCTTTCATTGTGGCATACCCATCACGGAACAGGGGAGAGTACGGGCGATCCGAATGAATGTCCAGAATTTGTGGATGGATCAAACTCAACTACTTGCGGCGATTATATAACGGATACCCCAGCAGATCCCGATATGCTTTATTATATCGATTATTCTACTTGTCAATGGTTGGGCAGCGGCTTTGATGGAAATGGAGATCCCCAAGACCCCAATGATCCTGGTGATCCCTATGATCCCGATGAACAAAATATAATGGGGCATACCGTTATTCCCTGCATGTATTATTTTTCAACCAATCAAGGTAATAGAATGAAGATTGCAATGGTAAATATACTTTATTTGACTGCCGTTTCAAATTACACTCTTTCGGGCTATCCCTGCGCCACCGCAGGCCTAAACTACTATCCAAACGCAATGGATGGAGAACTAAATCTCGACCTTAGGGAAAAACCAGTCAATACCTATCCTTTTCAAATATACGATGCCTATGGAGTAATGGTACTTTCTGGCGAAAGTCAAAATGTGTTAAAAACCATTGATACCTCTAACCTCGATGAAGGATTGTATTTTCTTCATTTTTATGAGAATGGCAAATTGACTATCAAACAATTGATTGTAGAACATTAAAAAACCAGTATTATGATTTTGAAAAAATTGTTGGTTTTTATAACTCTTTTGAGCTCATTTATTTGTTTTGCACAATACACTGCTATACCGGATTCAAACTTTGAAAACCATCTCGAGCAAAATGGCATGGGTGACGGCATTCCAAATAACGGTTTGGTATTGACGGCAAACATTGAAAATGTAGACACCTTATTGGTAAATTCGCGAGGCATCCATGATCTTACTGGGATTGAGGATTTTGCAGCATTGGAACTCTTAAATTGCGCCTATAACATCATTCCGGTTTTGGATGTCTCGCAGAATATGAACCTATGGGGGCTAAATTGCGAATCCAGTAGCGTTACCGAATTAATACTCCCCCCTACCTCAACCTTGGAGATTATTAACTGTCCAGAAAACAACTTGACCGAGCTGGATGTTTCTCATAACCCTGGTCTAGTACAATTATACTGCTTTTTCAATTACTTAACTAGCTTGAATTTGACTAATAATACAGTGTTGGATTTGGTTTTCGCTGATCATAATGAGATCACAGGTTTTTTGAACACCTCACAAAATCTGGCGCTTACTTCTCTTTCGGTGAGTTACAATGATATTGCCGAATTGGATTTGACCACAAATATAGCACTCCACAGTTTGGGAGCTAGTTCTAACCCAATTTTATCATTGGATGCTAGAAATGGCAATAATGAAGATATAGTGAGTTTTGTTGTTACTGAAACTACAGGCGAACTCGATTGTATCCTTGTGGACGACGCCAACGCCAGTTATCTGGACGATTGGTTGGTTGATCCGTACATCACCTTTGTAAACAACCAAGCAGAGTGCGATGCGCTGGGCGTGGCCGAGGCAACACTCGAAGATTTTACCATGTACCCCAACCCGGCAACGAGCACCTTGGCAATAAACCTCCCCAACCACGGGTTTGAGGGGCTGGTCGTTACCGTGGCCAACAACTTGGGGCAGGTTTTGGAAAGCAAAGAGCTATTGGAAAACACTGCTGTTGTACCTCTGGATGTTTCAGGCTATGCCGCCGGAGTCTATTTTGTAACCCTAAAAGCCGGCAATGATGTTACTACCAAAAAGTTGGTGGTGCAGTAAGATTTTTTGTACTTTAAAATTAGAAAAAGGGAGCTGTTGTGGCTGCCCTTTTTTGGTTTTAGAGTGTTATGGAGTTCGGTTTTCATCCACACCGAATACATTATCAAAAATAGTTAAGAAACGGTTAAATCAAGCTTTTTAAAAATCCAAACTTCCGAATCTTGCGTATCTATTTACAACCAACCCGAAAAAAATGCCCAAAAGCAATTTTCATATTTCCTTTAAAAAGCATGTCGTGCTTTTCCTTGCAGCTTTGTATTTGCTCAACCCGATGCAGAAACAGCTAGTGGAAGGAATGCACACATTTTCTCACGTGCTGGCGCATACAGATTATTCGCACCACCAAGAAGACCATTTGTTGGGCCACGAACATACGCACGAGCACAAACTGATTACATTTTTCTCTAAAATATTTTCTTCGGAAGAGACCAGCGATCACGATAGTATGTATTTCAATTATACTTTTGATAAGCATTTTGCACAGGACTATCCCCCCGTCAATTTCAAATTTAAAACAAATATCAGCAACATTTTTACTTACACTTTTCATATTCCGACAAGCGTAAAAACCATCCCCAGCCCGCCTCCCGAAACATTCTTTTCATAAGTTTTGCAATATAAATTTAATTGAATTTTCCGTGTCACGCTGAGCCTGTCGATGTGCACGTCCAGAGATGTCTTTAACAAGCTCAGACTGATAAAACACGTTACGTATATTCAAATAGAAATTTATTCCGCAAGCATATTTTAACCGAGACATTTTTTGTTCGGTAACCCAATTATTTAAATTTTTTAAACCAATCACCCATGAAAAAAATACTCTTACTGGGGCTGATGCTATGCTTTGGTATTGCGCAATCGCAATCGCTAAAAGGAAAAGTAACAGACCCCAATAATTCACCTTTAGAAAATGTAGCGGTTTTTGACCGCACCTCGGGCAATCATACCCACACCGACGCCTCTGGAAAATTTTCACTTGAAAATGTAGCCGAAAACGACCAAATAAGCTTTTCAATTTTAGGCTTCAATACTTTTGAATACACCGTAGCTGCCAAAAGTTTTTCGGAACCTATAAACATTACTTTAAACGAAGCCGCAGTTTCTTTAGAACAGGTTACAATCACACCCGAAGTAAACACGCTCAGCCAAATAGTGGCGGTAGATTTAAAGACCGCGCCCGTAAAATCGTCGCAGGAAATATTGCGGAAAGTTCCCGGACTAATCATTGGCCAGCACGCCGGCGGTGGAAAAGCGGAACAAATATTTTTGCGCGGTTTTGATATAGACCACGGAACCGACATCAATCTTTCCGTAGATGGAATGCCCGTAAATATGGTTTCGCACGCACACGGGCAAGGGTACAGCGATTTGCACTTTTTAATCCCGGAAACCATCGAGAAAATTTCCTTCGGAAAAGGTCCATACAACGCGAAATACGGCGATTTTGCCACTGCAGGTTACGTAGCTTTCAAAACCTTGGACAAGCTAGACAAAAGCTCTATTTCTGTGGAATACGGGCAGTTTGATGCTTTTAGGACCGTGGGGCTTTTTAACCTTATGGATACGAAGAATAGCAATGCCTATGTTGCGGCTTCACTCAACACGTTTAACGGTCCGTTTGATTCACCGCAGAATTTCAACCGCTTTAATATGATGGCGAAGTACAATCTGAAATTGCCCGACAACCAAAAACTGCAACTTACCGCTTCGCATTTCCAAAGCAAGTGGGATGCTTCGGGGCAAATTCCGCAGCGCGCCATTGATGCTGGACTGATTGATCGTTTTGGAGCCATTGACGATACCGAAGGCGGAAACACCAGCCGCACCAATTTGTTGATAAACCATTCCAAACTGCTTTCAGACAACAAAAAGTTGGAAACCCGCGCATATTATTCGCATTATGATTTTGAACTGTTTTCAAACTTTACATTTTTCTTGGAAGACCCCGTAAACGGCGACCAAATTGCACAGCGCGAAGACCGAAATATTCTGGGTTTCCAAACGGAGTTTTCAGATAAAATATATTCTGAAACAATTGATTTTAAGTACACCGCAGGAATTGGCGTTCGCTACGACGATGTGAACGACGTGGAACTTTCGCACACCAAAAACCGCTATGAAATCTTGGACCGGATTGCCTTCGGAAATGTGGACCAAATAAACAGTTTCGCCTTTTTAAATACAGAAATTGGTTTGGGCGATTTCAAAATAAATCCTGCGTTGCGATTGGATTATTTCAAATTTGATTACGAAAACAAACTCTCGCCAACCTACAATAACCGAAGTGAAAGCAAAGTTTTCGCCAGTCCGAAATTGAATTTTATTTATAGCCCGAGCCGCGATTTCCAATTGTTTTTGAAATCGGGAATTGGTTTCCATTCCAACGATACCCGTGTGGTTGTTTCCAATGACGGCGAGGATATTTTGCCCGCGGCTTACGGCGCTGATTTGGGCGGAATCTATAAACTGACGGACAATCTAATTTTCAATACAGCTATTTGGGCTTTGTATTTGGAACAGGAATTTGTGTATGTTGGCGATGCCGGGATTGTAGAGCCCAGCGGAAAAACCCGCCGATTAGGCATTGATTTTGGCCTGCGTTACGAAGCAACGGACTGGCTGTATTTTTACGGCGATGCAAACTACACCTACGCCCGAAGCACTGAGGAGCCCAATGGCGCAGACTACATTCCGCTGGCGCCGGATTTTACCTCAACCGGTGGAATTGCAGTTGAAAATCTCGCAAATTTTTCTGGCGGACTTACCTATCGATATCTAAAAGACAGAGCTGCAAACGAAGACAACAGCATTGTTGCCGAAGGTTATTTTGTGACGGATTTAAATATAAATTATACTTTTAGAAACTTTGTTTTTGGAATTGCAATTGAAAATCTCTTCGATACCGAATGGAACGAAACCCAATTTGCAACCGAAAGCCGATTGTTTGACGAACCGGAAGCTGTGGAAGAAATACATTTTACGCCCGGAACGCCGTTTTTTCTAAGAGGAAAGATAACCGTTAATTTTTAACTAATGATTTTATGGGCAATGTTCTTTTTGGTTAAATTGCACCCACAATAACCAACTATGAACATTGCCATTTTATCGCGCGGGGAAGCGCTTTATTCCACCCAAAGTCTTTTAAAAGCTGGTGAAGCGCGCAATCACACCATGGAGGTTTTGGATCCTTCCTATTGCAACCTCGCCGTAGAAAACGGAAAAGCCGTCCTCTATTTTCAAAATGAATTGGTGGACGACCTGCACGCGGTAATTCCCAGAATTGGTGCTTCAAATACTTATTTTGGCACCAATGTAGTCCGCCATTTTGAGGCAATGGGCGTTTTTAGCGTGGTTTCTTCCGAAGGAATAATTAATAGCCGTGACAAATGGACATGCTTTCAAATTTTGGCTAAACATCAAATTCCCGTGCCACGAACGGTTTATGCTTCGTTTTTTGAATTTGAGGAACAATTAAAAACATTCAACGGCAAACCAATTATCATCAAACTTTTGGAAGGCACACACGGCGAAGGGGTGATTTTAACTGAAAGTCCCCAAAATGCCTTGGCAACAATTGAAACCCTAAATGCTGCTGGCGTTAAATTTATACTGCAGGAATATATTGAAGAAGCAAATGGCGCCGATGTTCGTGCTATTGTGGTGGACGGCGTTGTGGTTGCGGCGATGAAACGCAAATGCAAAGTTGGCGATTTTAGAAGCAATCTGCACCGCGGCGGTTCTTCGGAAATGATTTCGCTCTCTTCCGCAGAAGAAAAAATAGCGATAAAAGCTGCAAAAGCATTGAATTTGGTTTTTTGCGGTGTGGATATCCTGCAATCCAAAAATGGTCCTTTGGTTTTGGAAATCAACAGCACGCCGGGTCTGGAAGGCATTGAAAATACGTCGGGCAAAAACGTTTCAAAAAGCGTAATTGGATATATTGAGCGAAATTTTAAAAAGTAGACAGTTTACAGTACCATTGAACAGTTTTTATTTTTTGGGTTTCGATTTCAATTTCGATTTCAATTTCGATTTCATACCTTGCAATAACAAAATTCCTTAAACATTGAAAAGAGACATCGGCAGGATAGATAAGGCAGATTTTCCACAATTCAACTTGTATAACATTGAAGTGAAAGTGGACACGGGCGCCTACACTTCTTCCATACATTGCAAAAATATGAAAGTGGAAGATAACTATCTAAAATGTAATTTTTTAGATGAAGCACATCCCAGCTATCATGAAAAAGAAATTGTTTTTGACGAGTACGATGTAAAAGTTGTAAAGAGCAGTAACGGGCAGTCTGAGGCGCGATATAGAATTAAAACGGAAATTGTTCTTTTTGGCAAAACGCACCCAATATATTTAACACTGAGCGATCGCGAAGAGATGCGTTTTCCCGTACTTTTGGGACGAAATTTTCTTAGCAGAAAATTCTTTGTAGATATCAATAAAACGAACCTCTCCTTCAAACTAAAAAACAAAAAATGAAAATTAGAATATTATCGGCTAATGCAAATCTTTACTCCACCCAACGGCTCGTGGAAGCGGCAAAGGCCCGAAAGCACGAAGTAGAGATTATTAACCACGCAAAATGTGATATTGTTATCGAAAAGAAAAATCCGGTAATTATTTACAAAGGCCATAAACTGGACCACACCGATGCTATTATTCCGCGTATTGGCGCATCGGTTACATTTTATGGCACTGCAGTGGTGCGGCAATTTGAGATGATGCGTGTGTTTACCACCACCGAATCGCAAGCCTTAGTGCGCTCACGCGATAAACTGCGAAGCTTACAAATACTTTCGCGTGCAGGATTGGGATTGCCTAAAACCGTTTTTACAAACTACTCTAAAAACGTAAAGGAAATTGTAGATCAAGCCGGGGGAGCTCCAGTAATTATAAAATTATTGGAAGGCACACAGGGCATCGGCGTTATTTTGGTTGAAACCAGAAAAGCAGCCGAATCTGTAATTGAAGCTTTTAATAATTTACAAGCGCGGGTAATCGTGCAGGAATTTATAAAAGAGGCTGGGGGTGCAGACATTCGTGCCTTTATTGTGGACGGACAGGTTGTTGGCGCAATGAAGCGACAAGGAAAAGAAGGCGAATTTCGCAGTAATCTGCACCGCGGTGGAACGGCTTCGGTCATTAAACTTACCGACGAGGAAGAAACGGCCGCGCTGAAAGCCGCCAAAGCCATGGGGCTTGGAATTGCGGGAGTAGATATGCTTCAGTCTGCACGAGGACCGCTTATTTTGGAGGTAAATTCTTCTCCAGGTTTGGAAGGAATTGAACAAGCAACCGGCAAAGACATTGCAAACTCCATTATTAAATACATTGAACGAAACGTTTAAAAATGGCCAAAAAGGAAGAACGCGATATTGTAATTTTAAATGAGCACGTAGCTCTGGGCGAAAGTAAGACAATTGATTTCAGCATTGCGAAACTTTACACTTCCACAAAAGTTGAAATACCAATAATTATAGAACGCTCAAAAATCCCAGGGCCTACGGTTTTAATTACTGCTGCCATTCACGGAGATGAAATAAACGGGGTGGAAATTGTACGCCAGCTCATTGCCCGAAAATTAAACAAACCTAAACGGGGTACTATTATCTGTATTCCTATTCTTAATGTATTTGGATTTTTAAACGGCGACCGTTCGTTTCCCGATGGGCGCGACTTAAATCGGGTTTTTCCGGGTACAAAAACAGGTTCGCTAGCCAGTAGGGTTGCATATCATTTCACCAAAAAAGTGTTACCGCACGCAGATTATTGCCTCGATTTTCATACAGGCGGCGCCAGCCGTTTTAATGCTGCACAAATTCGCATAAAACCGGGGAACGACAAATTGTTGGAACTTGCAAAAGTTTTTAATGCTCCATTTACAGTGTTTTCTAATACTATTGAAAAATCATATCGCAATACCTGTCAAAAAATGGGGATTCCCGTATTACTATTTGAAGGAGGAAAAAGTCGCGAAAGCAATAAACACATTGCAAAAGAAGGTGTTGACGGTATATTGCGAGTGTTAGCACATTTAGACATGTTGGGCAAACGGCACGTAGCGCCAGAACCAAATGCCAAAACGGTAATTATTGAAAAAAGCAAATGGATTCGTGCCTACCGCAGTGGATTGCTACACGTTAAAATAGATTGCAACAAGCACGTAGAAAAAGGCGAGTTTTTGGCAACTATTACCGATCCGTACGGAAAAATGCGCTTTAAAGTTACTTCGCCCAATGAAGGTTATATTATAAATGTAAACCAATCGCCCATTGTAAACCAAGGCGATGCTATTTTTCATATTTCCACTCAAAATTCCGATAATACGGATGATGAAGAAATGGAAGACTAAAAGGATTTTTTGATTGACGATTGAGGATTAACGATTGATGATTTTGGAATTTGGGATTTGGGATTTGGGATTTGGCCCTTAGACTGTGTTCTGGATGACAAAATTTGGAAGTTGGAATTTTAAAATATTATGGCAGATAAAACTTCGCTTCGTTTGAAATATAAAAAACTCCGGGAAGAGCTTTCCGAAGAATCCATTGAGGCCATGAGCCTTCAGATAGCCAATCAGGCATTAAAACTTCCTATTTGGAATAAAACCTATTATCATATATTTCTTCCCATTTTAGAAAAAAAAGAGGTTAATACGGAATATTTACTTCACATTTTACAAGGGAAAGACAAAAGTATAGTAATTTCCAAAGCAAATTTTGATTCGGGTGAAATGAAACATTTTTTACTTCAGGAAAATACGGTTTTAAAAACTTCAAAATACGGTATCCCAGAACCAGTCTCGGGCATTGAAATTATGCCTGAAATAATTGAAGTTGTATTTGTACCTTTATTGGCGTACGATACCAGCGGAAACCGCGTGGGTTATGGCAAAGGATTTTACGATAGGTTTTTGGCTAAGTGCAATAAAAACACAATATTAGTTGGTCTTTCATTTTTTAAACCGGAGCCGAAAATACCTTTTGAAACCACAGATATTCCTTTAAATTTTTGTATCACTTCAGAAAAAATTGTGAATTTTGAAAATTGCCACCTATCTTTATAAAAATTCTAATATTTTAACTTAAAAATTAAAGCAGATGGAAACAACCAACCAACCTATGCAAACTCCACCGGACAACAACTTGATCTGGGCAATTTTATGTACCGTATTTTGCTGCTTACCGCTGGGAATTGTATCGATTATTTCCGCTTCAAAAGTTAATGAACGATGGGCTCAAGGCGATTACGATGGTGCATATAGAGCAGCAGACGACGCAAAAAAGTGGGCAATTTGGGGAGCGGCATCTTCACTAATTCTTGTGGTACTTTATGTAATATTTGTTGTTATAATAGGTATAGGAGGAAATTTTGCCGGATTCTAATAAGTATTTTAAAATAGGCCTAATTCTAGTATTGGCAGGTGTCTTTTTTATAGTTTATTACACGTATGATCCTTCGGAAAATGGATTTTTTATTCCGTGCCCGTTTCACTATTTAACGGGGTTTCACTGTCCGGGTTGTGGTTCACAGCGGGCTATTCACCTATTATTTCGGGGCGATATTTTTGGAGCATTTCGATTTAACCCATTAATGGTTTTAACAATACCTATCCTAGTTTATGGCTTAGGAATTACCATTGTTAATTGGATTTTTGGTACCAGTTACAGATTTTTACTTTTTTACAGTAAGGTTTTTATTTTTGGATATTTCGCTTTGGCAGTTATTTATTGGGTTTTGCGAAACATACCCATTTATCCTTTTAATTTGCTTGCGCCCACCGGTTAATACTACTCCGAAACTTCTTTCTTTGGAAATGCTTTTTTATTGAAGATAAGCAGCAAAATTACACCTACGCTTATAGACGAATCGGCCACATTAAATACGGGATCAAAAAAAGTGAAATATTCTCCACCCCAAAAAGGAATCCACTCTGGCAAGACGCCCCCATAAAGCGGAAAGTAGAGCATATCTACCACCTTTCCGTGAAAAAGCGTGCCGTAACCTCCTGCTTCAGGAAATAACGTAGCTACTTGGTGGTGACTGTCGTTAAAAATAATTCCGTAAAAGACTGAATCGATAATATTGCCCAAAGCTCCTGCAAATATAAGCGCTACGCAAAAGATGAGAATGCTTGGCATATTTTTTCGTACGGAGTCCCACAGCCAATAGCCTATACCGCCAATAGCAACAATTCTAAAAAGTGTTAAAAATAGCTTGCCGTATTCGCCAGGAATTTTTGCACCCCAAGCCATACCTTCATTTTCAACAAATAGAATACGAAACCAATCAAACACGCGAACTTCGTCGCCTAAAGCAAAATGTGTTTTTATATAAAACTTAGAAATTTGATCTATCAATAAGACCAGAATAATAATAAAAATAGATTTTTTTAGGCTCATATATGCAAATGGATAACGCGGGCAAAAGTAGCAATATTATTTGGTTTGAAGCATCCTAATATTGCCATTAATACTTTCGGCTTCAATGAAAAACTTTCCATTGGGCGGCAAGTTGTTCTCAATCTTTCCACGGGTAGAAATGGCTTTTCCGCCAACAGCATCTGCAGCATATACGGTTATAGTGCCATCGGTGGTTTTAAGGTGGGCATTTCCGCTAAAATTTGTTGCAAAACAATTGCCTCTTTGTAGCGATACTGCAAGATTTTTAATGGTGCCATCTATTGCTACGGAGGCAAGTTTCGATTTAATTTCTAACGAAAGAGTTTCGGGAACAATTAATTTCACCTCTATGGCCATTAGTTTATGGGCGGCCAATTTGTCGTTGTTTAAAACGAAAAATGGCGCAAATCCGGTTTTTAATGAAAGTTTACCTTCAGAAAAATTTTCTTCAATTATCACATTTTCGGAGTGTTCACCAGAAATGTGTGCTGAAAATTTAATTTCCTATTCTTCGGAAGTATAAACTGTTATTTTAAAGATGGCATTATCTTCAATAGAGAGCGTAGTAATATCCTCGGTAAAAAATTGCTTTTCGATTATTTTTTGACCGACCGAAGCATTTATTCCGAAACAGCTTACAGCGAGTATAAAGAGTGCTAGTTTCACAAATTTAATAATAAAGATCGTCAAGAATTTATTCAATAAAAAAAGCCCTGAAAATTTTCAAGGCTATAATTTTTACGAATAAAATCCCTTAGCATTGGGCAGGGGCTAGGATGATCCTATTTTTGCAAATTCTTAGCCTCTATGCTCAGTGTAGCGTGCGGCACAAGTTTTAAACGCTCCTTGTTTATTAATTTACCGGTTACGCGACAAACCCCGTAGGTTTTGTTTTCAATACGCACCAACGCGTTTTTAAGGTCACGGATAAACTTTTCTTGTCGAATGGCAAGTTGCGAATTTGCTTCTTTGCTCATTACCTCACTGCCTTCGTCAAAGGCTTTAAAGGTAGGCGAAGTATCGTCTGTACCGTTGTTACTGTCGTTTTTATATGAACTTTGGATTAACTCTAATTGTTCTGTTGCCTTTTTTATTTTATCGTTTAAAAGTACTCTAAATTCTTCCAGCTCGGCATCTGAATATCTGGTCTTTTCTGTTTCTGTCATGATTCGTGTTTTTTAATGCTTATTTGCGTTTCAATATCGTCAAATGCAATTTCGGTTCCTTGTTCAATTTTTGGTTGAAATTGCAAAACCTCAGTTAATGTTTCTTCTTGTATATATTTTAGGTTTTGGTTTACCGCCACCTGTAATTCTTCGTTATTTTCAAGTGTTACCTCAATACGGTTTGTTACTTCAAAACCGCTGTCTTTTCGCAGGTTTTGTATTCTGTTTACAAGTTCGCGGGCAATCCCTTCATTTTTTAATTCTGGCGTTATAGTTACATCTAGTGCAACGGTAACTCCATTGGCATTTGCAACCAACCAGCCCTCAATATCCTGCGAACTAATTATTACATCTTCGAGTGCCAATTTAGTACTTTTTTCATTAATAAAAACTGATATTTCACCGTCTTTCTCTAAAATAGCAATTTGTTGCTGATCAAAAGCCGAAATTGCTGCTGCCACGGCTTTCATCTCTTTTCCAAATCGTGGGCCGAGGGCTTTAAAATCTGGTTTTATCTGCTTTACCAGCATTCCGGAACCTTCGTCTATCAGTTCTATTTCTTTTACATTTACTTCACTTTTTATTAAATCTGAAACCGCTAATATTTCCTCCTTTTCGGTATCTTCCAAAACGGGAATCATTATTTTTTGAAGCGGTTGACGCACTTTTATTTTTTCTTTCTGTCGTAACGAAAGCACCAACGACGATATGGTTTGTGCTTTCTGCATTTTATGCTCCAATTTTTTGTCAATAAATGCGGCATTTACTTTTGGGAAATCGGTTAAATGTACCGACTTCACGCCTTCTTTTGATGTTCCGCCCGTTAAATCTTTATAAAGTCTATCCATAAAGAACGGTGCTACCGGAGCACCTAATTTAGCTACGGTTTCCAAACACGTATATAACGTTTGGTAAGCCGAAATTTTATCTTCATTATTGGTACTTTTCCAGTATCTCCTTCTGCTTAAGCGCACGAACCAATTACTTAAATTTTCCTGTACAAATTCTGAAATAGCACGCGAAGCTTTGGTAGGCTCATAATCTGCGTAATATTCGTCTACTTTTTGGATAAGGGAGTGTAATTCTGAAAGTATCCAACGGTCAATTTCCGGTCGCTTTGCCAGCGGAAGATCGGGTTCAATATAGTTAAAATTATCGAGATTGGCATATAAACTAAAAAAACTATAAGTATTGTATAGCGTTCCGAAAAACTTATTCCGAACTTCTGAAATTCCGTCTTGATCAAATTTTAAATTATCCCAAGGATTGGCGTTACTAATCATATACCAGCGTGTAGCATCTGGGCCAAAAACATCTAAAGTTTCAAATGGATCTACAGCGTTGCCCAGGCGTTTACTCATCTTCTGACCGTTTTTGTCTAAAACAAGTCCGTTTGATACAACATTTTTATAAGCTACGTCGTCAAAAATCATGGTTGCAATGGCGTGCAGGGTATAGAACCAACCGCGTGTTTGGTCTACTCCTTCTGCAATAAAATCGGCCTTTCTCCAAGTATTTTCAACTTTCTCTTTGTTTTCGAACGGATAATGCCATTGTGCGTACGGCATACTGCCACTATCGAACCACACGTCTATTAAATCGGCTTCGCGCTTCATTGGTTTTCCAGATGGCGAAACTAAGGTTATTCCATCTACGATATTTTTGTGAAGATCTACCTCTTTATAGTTTTCGTCTGATAAATCGCCCGCTTTAAAGCCTTCAAAAATATCCTTCTCCATCAATCCAGCTTTAACAGCTTTATTCATTTCAATTTTCAATTCTTCTACCGAACCGATAATGATTTCTTCCTTTCCGTCCTCGGTTCTCCAAATTGGCAATGGAATTCCCCAATATCGCGAACGTGAAAGATTCCAGTCGTTGGCATTTGCAAGCCAGTTGCCGAAACGGCCTTCGCCAGTTGCTTTTGGTTTCCAGTTTATTTCCTTGTTTAATTCGAACATTCTATCGCGAAATTCGGTAACCTTTATAAACCAGGAATCTAATGGATAATATAGAATTGGTTTATCGGTACGCCAGCAATTTGGATAGCTGTGAAGATATTTTTCAACTTTAAAAGCTTTGTTTTCAGTCTTCAATTTAATGGCTAGCTCAACATCTACAGATTTTTCGGGTATTTCGGAATCGTCGTAGTATTCGTTTTTTACGTACTTTCCGGCGAGCTCCTTCATTTCGGGACGGAACTTTCCTTGTAAATCTACAAGTGGCACTAAGTTACCGTTTTCGTCTTTAACGAGCATTGGCGGCACTTCGGGCGTTGCTTCCTTTGCCACTTTAGCATCGTCCGCTCCAAAGGTTGGTGCCGTGTGCACGATTCCGGTACCATCTTCTGTGGTAACAAAATCGCCTGCAATTATTCTAAAAGCATTTTCGGGATTGTTGTGCGGCTTGGCATAATCTAATAATTGCTCGTAGCGAATTCCCAGTAAATCTGTGCCTTTAAATTCCTTCGCAATAAAATACGGAATCATTTTATCGCCCTGTTTAAAAGCTTCGAGGGATTCTTCATTTGGCTTTTCTTCAAACTTATTTGCGAATTGGCTAGCAACTAAATTTTTAGCCAACACAACATGTATTGGCTGAAAGGTGTATTGGTTGAACGTTTTTACCAATACATAATCTATTTTGGCGCCAACGGTAAGTGCTGTATTGCTCGGAAGCGTCCACGGTGTCGTGGTCCAAGCGAGGAACCAAATGTTGTTAGATTCTTCGGCCAAGAAATCTGGCAGTGTATTGGTTATTGCTTTAAATTGCGCAACAACAGTAGTATCGGTAATATCTTGATACGTTCCTGGCTGGTTAAGTTCGTGCGAACTTAAACCTGTTCCAGCTTTTGGCGAATAGGGCTGGATTGTATAGCCCTTATAAATTAAGTTTTTATTGTAAATTTCTTTTAGTAACCACCAAACGGTTTCCATATATTTGGGTTGGTACGTTACGTACGGGTCTTCCATATCTACCCAATACCCAGCGCGTTCTGTAAGATTGTTCCAAACATCGGTATAACGCATAACTGCTTTTTTGCATGCCGCGTTGTATTCTTCAACAGATATTTTTTTGCCAATATCTTCCTTGGTAATACCGAGTTCTTTTTCTACGCCCAATTCTATTGGTAAGCCGTGGGTATCCCAGCCTGCCTTTCTATCTACTTTAAATCCCTTTTGGGTTTTATAGCGGCAAAAAATATCTTTAATAGCACGCGCCATAACGTGATGTATTCCCGGCAATCCATTGGCCGATGGCGGTCCTTCAAAAAACACAAATGGTTCTGCCTCTTCACGAATGGAAATACTTTTCTCGAAAATATGTTCTTCTTTCCAGAAATCTAGTATTTCTTCCGCCAGTTTCGGGAGGTTTAGCCCTTTATACTCTTTAAACTTTGTACTCATAGTATGGATATTGCAATAAAGTGTGCAAAAGTAAGGTTTTTTAAAGAATTAATTGATTTCTCGAGTGGTAGTGATTTTGGAAAATTAAATAATAAAAAACGCCACTTAAAAAAGCGGCGTTTTCTAGTGATTATAATGTAAGTTCTATCTAGAAAATCTGTATTCAACGGAAGTTACAATAGTACTGTTGTTAGAAACTGTTGTTTCTTCTGCATAGAGTGTCATACTGGTTTCGGTATAGTCACTAATTTCTAATGCTGTTACTTCCCCATCACTATCAGTCACAGTTAAGGTGCTATTGCCAACATTTAAAGTGTAGGTACCGGTTTCATCTAAGCTCACAATAACCGTATCGCCAACCGTTGTACTCCCGTCAGGATTAGTTACTGTGGTTACCGTATTAAACAACCCATTTGCGGTATAGGTGTTATTTGAGTTGAAAACAAAGTTTACATTTTGAAAAACACTGCCCACAGTTACCGCCGAAGATGTGGAAGTTGTTCCGTTGCTAAAAGTAATTGTTTCAACTTCTCTAATTTCCAAAAATTTTAATTTGTAGGTATCCACAAAATTTGTTGTGGAAAGCGTGTATGGAGGCGGATTATTGTCGTCATCACTACTACAGCTAATGGTTGCCACTGCTAAGATACAAAGGATAAATAATTTTGATATTTTCATCATTTCGATTTTTTTAATTTTTCGGCGAATATAACACCATTTTATCAACTAACGCCCTCTAATTGTAATTATTATGCCGAAGAATCCGTAAATCTTCCTAAAACTTTATTTCGATTTTTCAGTGTTTAATTTTTGATGATTTTAGAGTTTTTTGTTCTTTAGAGAGGTTTATGTGATAAATATTTCCAAATAAGGCAATATTTATTTTCAAAAACCTTCTTTTCTAAATCAATTCACCTGCATAATCTAAAGGTATCTTTATATTTGTATTTATTTTTTTAAGGGTTTATCCTTAAAATTGCATCATATTTTTGATTACTTCATTCTCATCTTCAATTATGAAATTCATTTTGCCATTACAAAACAGTTTACTAATGAAAAAAATTTTCTTTTTACTGCTGCTTGTTTCGTTCGGTTCTGTACAATCGCAGATTCTAGATCCTGTATCTTGGACAACAAGCATCAAGAAAATATCAGAAACGGAATACGATTTAATTGCAAAAGCCACTATTGAAGACAATTGGCATTTATATTCGCAAGTAGTGCCCGAGGATGGCCCTTTGCCAACGGTTTTTACTTTTGAAGAAAATAATGCATACAAATCTGTAGGCGAAGTAAAGGAAGGAAAAGGCGTTACCGAACACGATCCGGTTTTTGATATGGTTATTACTTTCTTTTCGCACACGGCCACATTTACCAAGCGAATAGCTCTAACCGGCAATGAAGGCACTACCATAAAAGGCGAAGTAGAGTTTATGGTATGTGACGATACGCGCTGTTTGCCACCAAACTATGTAGATTTAGTTTTTAAAATTCCCGCGCCAGCCAAAAATTCTGAAACGAACGTTGTTCCTGAATCAACAGATAATTCAGAACTTACCGATACTACCACTGAAAATATTGAAGACACCTTAACTGCTCAAAATACAGAAGTGGTTAAAGATAGTGTTCAAACTACTTCCGAAACTTCGAAAGCAGCAATTAAGCAAACAAAAAAACAGGAAAATAGAGGGCTGTGGACCATTTTTGTCGTGGCGTTTCTATTCGGGTTTACAGCATTGCTAACTCCCTGTGTTTTCCCGATGATACCTATGACTGTAAGCTTTTTCACAAAGCAAAGCAAGTCGCGAGCCGCGGGTATTAAAAATGCTATTATATACGGTATTGCAATAATTGTAATTTACGTATTTCTGGGTGCAATAGTAACTTGGTTTTTTGGTGCCGATGCGCTCAATGCGTTATCTACCAATGTTTGGTTTAACTTTTTCTTCTTTTTATTGCTTGTAATTTTTGCGCTTTCCTTTTTAGGAGCATTTGAAATAATGTTACCCAATTCGTGGGCGAATAAAGTAGATAAGCAAGCGGGACGTGGCGGAATGATTGGAATCTTTTTTATGGCCTTGGCATTGGCCATTGTTTCGTTTTCATGTACGGGACCTATTATAGGAACGCTTTTGGTTGAAGCGGCTTCAAAAGGAGGCATCGCACCATTTGTTGGAATGTTTGGATTCTCCCTGGCCTTGGCAATGCCTTTCGCGCTCTTCGCAGCCTTTCCGGGATGGATGAATTCGCTTCCAAAATCTGGTGGATGGCTTAATACCGTAAAGGTATTCTTAGGATTTTTAGAACTTGCTTTGGCATTCAAATTTCTTTCCAATGCAGATTTAGTTCTTCAACTGCACTGGTTGGAAAGAGAAGTTTTCTTAGCCATTTGGATTGCAGTTTTTGGAGCTTTAACACTGTATTTATTCGGAAAATTCAAACTTCCGCACGATTCGCCTATAGATCATTTATCTGTGGGTAGATTGAGTTTAGGTTTGGTTGTAGCTGCGTTTACCATATATTTAATTCCAGGCTTGTGGGGAGCACCTTTAAAATTAATAAGCGGTTTCCCACCCCCGATGCAGTATAGCGAATCTCCTTATGGGGTTGGTTTTACTAAAATGAGTAGTGGTGGTAGTACTAGTACGGCTGAATTTCCGGAAGGTGCCCATCTTGGACCACATGATATTCTGGCATTCCACGATTACGAAACCGGTTTGGCCTATGCCAAAAAAGTAGGTAAACCAGTACTTGTAGATTTCACAGGTCATGCGTGTGTTAATTGTCGAAAAATGGAGGAACGCGTTTGGAGCGAACCAAAAATATTGAAATTGCTAAATCAGGATATCGTGCTAATTTCGCTCTATGTGGATGATAAAAGACCCCTACCCGAAGACGAAGTTTTTGTTTCTGAAATATCTGGAAAGAAGTTAAAATATATAGGGCAAAAATGGAGCGAATTTCAAATTAAGCGATACAAAGCAAATGCCCAACCGTTCTATGTTTTGATGGATCATAACGAAGAAAATTTAATAGATCCGGTAGGTTACACCCCCGATATTGACGAATATTACAGCTGGCTTCAAAAAGGTACCGCCGCCTTTCAAAATTAAAAATAGCTAAACACCTCTATTTAAGCTATTTTCATTAATTTGTTATGGAATTTAAATAAAGTTAAAAACTAGATTTCAATTTATTAGGCAATTTTTTTAAATATTAATAATGATTACTTCCGAAGAAAACATAAAAACATCGTCCCTTGAAAAGTATTTTGAGCCTTTTCGAAATAATATTGTGGGCATTAATCAAGAATTTGAATCTCCCTTTGGAAGAAAGAAAATTATTTACACAGATTGGACCGCAAGTGGCCGTTTATACGGTCCAATTGAAGAGAAAATGCTCAAGGATTTTGGGCCCTTTGTAGCCAATACCCACACCGAAACTTCGGTAACGGGCACCGCAATGACAAAGGCCTATCACGAAGCACGAAAAATCATTAAAAAGCATGTAAATGCCAACGATCAGGACGTGCTCATTACTTGCGATAGCGGAATGACAGGTGCTATAAATAAATTTCAAAGAATTTTAGGCCTCAAAATTCCCGAAAACATAAAGAAGTACACTAACATTCCGGATGAAATTAGACCCGTGGTTTTTGTAACGCATATGGAGCATCACAGTAACCAAACCTCTTGGCTCGAAACCATTGCCGATGTTGTGGTAGTGCCGCCAAACGACAATGTATTGGTCTGTATGGAAGCTTTTGCCAGAACAGTTGAAAAATATAAGGAACGGCCCATAAAAATAGCTGCGGTAACAAGCTGCTCTAACGTTACGGGAATTCAAACACCCTATCACGAAATTGCAAAACTAATGCATAAGAACGACGGTCTCTGTTTTGTAGATTTTGCTTGCTCGGCACCCTACGTTTCCATTAATATGCATCCCGAGGAGGAAGGAACGCATTTGGACGCAATTTTCTTTTCGCCCCATAAATTTTTAGGTGGTCCAGGATCCAGCGGCGTGTTAATTTTTAATAATAATCTTTATAAAAACACCATTCCCGATAATCCGGGAGGAGGTACGGTTTCGTGGACCAATCCTTGGGGAAATCACAAATATATTGACGATATTGAAACCCGAGAAGACGGCGGTACACCTGGATTTCTTCAAACTATTCGCACAGCTCTTTCTATTAAATTGAAAGACAAAATGGGGATTGAAAATATTTTAAAACGCGAACACGAACTTTTAGAAATTATCTTTGAAAAGCTAGAAAGTATTCCCAATCTAAAAATTCTGGCACCCCATACTCAAAACAGATTGGCGGTAATTAGTTTTTATATTGAAGATTTACATTTCAATTTAGGCGTAAAATTGCTCAACGACCGTTTTGGCATTCAGACCCGCGGGGGTTGCTCATGCGCCGGCACGTACGGTCATTACCTACTTCACGTAGATCAGGAAACTTCAAATACAATTACTTGCGAGATAGATGGCGGCAATCTTACACATAAGCCGGGATGGATACGCATGTCTTTCAATCCTACGAGTACCAATGCCGAAGCCCATTTTGTTTGCGATGCCATTGCCCAATTGGCAGCCAATTTTTCAGATTGGAGCAAGGATTATAAATACAATGCCCAAAGCAATGAGTTTTTTCATAAGCAGGAAGTTCCCGATAATAAAATGGAGCATTGGTTTACGTTCTAGCGAATTTTTATTTTATCTTTAAAACGATAAATATATATTCGTAATTAGTTCAATTTACCAATTTGAAAAAACTATTACTATTTACAATCCTTTTGCCATGCTTTGTTTCCGCACAGGAATATGTAGATATTTTCCGACTAGGGTACGGTCAAACATTCAATAATAAGTTTGAAGATACGGGCAGCAGTACATATGTAAAATCTTTTGAAGTAGGCGTAACGCTACCCATCGTTCTTAATGAAAACCACGCATTGGTTACTGGTGCAGATTTCAGTCGAAATAATCTACAACTTTTTCCAGAAACTGAATTTACTAGTCTTTATAGTGCCAATTTAAAATTGGGACTGGCATCTACCTGGTCAGAAAAATGGAGTACTACCATTGTTTTGCTTCCCAAAATTGCCTCCGATTACAAAAACATTTCTGAAGCCGACTTCTATTTTGGTGGTTTTGCAGTATTGAAATTAAAGCGAAATGATAAGTTAAAATATCGTTTCGGTTTATATGCAACCCAGGAAGCGTTCGGGCTTTTCACCACCCCTATTTTTGGATGGTACTACCTAAGCGCAAATAAACGGTTTGAAATGGATATGAGCCTTCCCATTTCGGCAGATGTAAGTTACAAATTAGGAGCCACTACTATTGGAATGGATTACTTCGGAATTGGGCGAAGCTATAATGTACATTATGAAAATGCACCCACCCTATACGCAGACCTCAGTTCTTTGGAATTTGCGAGTTATTTGCAATTCAATGTAATGGAAGAAAGTGTGCTATTGCGTGCAAAACTTGGCTATTCCAGTAATAATTACGAAATGTATGCCGAAGGCGAAAAGATGGATTTGGGCATTTCGGCCTTTAGTTTTGGCGACGATCGCACCCAGTTAAATCCTTCGCTTAGTGGCGGTGTTTTTTTGAAATTTGAAGCTATTTACAGGTTTCATATTAAAGGAAAAATTGAAGTTCAAGAGCAAAGTTTCGATTAAATTCGAAGAAACCGTCCGCAAGATTTTAAATTGTGTGTTTTGATATTTGCCTCCAAAAACCCTATCTTTAAAATATGGAAAGGAGCTGTCCCGAATGTGGCGATAAAATTGTTGGGCGCG
The DNA here is from genome assembly GCF_029814825.1 of Aequorivita marisscotiae. Lineage (NCBI taxonomy): Bacteria > Pseudomonadati > Bacteroidota > Flavobacteriia > Flavobacteriales > Flavobacteriaceae > Aequorivita > Aequorivita marisscotiae. The sequence continues at coordinate 869,245 of NZ_CP122379.1, forward strand.
CAGACAAAAAGTATTGCAGTGACGCCTGTCGTAATGCGCATAACAATTCGTTAAATAAAGACAGAAAGAATTTAGTGCGCAATATTAACAATCGCCTAAGGAAAAATTACCGAATTCTAGAAACATTAAATACCGAAGATAAAACGAAAACTACCAAAGATAGGCTACTGCGAATGGGTTTTAGTTTTGAATATTTCACCGGAATTTATACAACCAAATCTGGTTCTACGTACTACTATTTATACGATCAAGGATATCTTCCATTAGACAACAATTTTTATCTTTTAGTGAAAAAAGATCTTAAATAAGTATTGGAAATTTTTCTACACTTATATTTTTCATCCACCTTATTTGGCACAACCTTAAATATAATCTAACACTTCTTTAACCAGAGGGGTTTTAAATTGGTCGTAATTTTATATTTCAAAAAAAAAACAGAAATATGAAAACGAAAAATCTTTTTACGATAGTAATGCTATTTATAGGTGCTTACATCTTCGCGCAGAATGCAGAGGACAAAAAAATTATTCGGGATGCCGAACAATCTAAAGCCGCATTTATTGAAGCTAATCCAAAAATGCAAGACTATTTTGATGATGCCAAGGCATATGCAATATTTCCGAATGTAGGAAAAGGAGCCATAATTATTGGTGCCGCTTCAGGAAATGGTGCCGTTTACGAACGAGGGGTACTCGTAGGAATGGCAAATATGAAACAACTGGATATTGGCGCACAGATAGGTGGAAAAGCCTATAGCGAAGTAATATTCTTTAAAACGGACAAAGCTGTTCAGAAATTTATGGACGACGATTTTCAGTTTGGATCAAATGTTTCGGCTATTGCTGTAGATCACGCTCCGCCTTCATTAGATATTTCGTATAACGATGGCGTTGCAGTTTTTACCTTGCAAAAGGAAGGATTAATGGCCGAAGTATCGGTTGGAGGTCAACGATTCGATTTTGAAGAATTTGATTAATTAATCTGAGATTGAAATTTTTTATCATTTGCTAAGATTAAAAAAAATCGCCCGAGAAAATTCTCGGGCGATTTCATTTCAATATTCAATTATAAAACTACTCTTTTAAAAGGCGTTTGGTTATCTCGCCCTCTGTACCTTTTATTTTTACATAGTAGGAAGCAGCGGCAAGTTGGTCAACGTTTATTGTTTTTACATTGCCCATACCTCTAAGGTCTGCGGTCTGAACCAATCTTCCTCTTAGATCGTAAATCTCCAGTCGCTCCAATTCCAATAACTTCGGATTGCCGATGTTCAGAATATTCTTGGCCGGTACCGGATACATCGTAATGCTTCCAAGATCGTAGCTATTATCGCCAACCCCTAAGACACTTTCTACGATAAGTTCAAAATCACAAGTTGAAACATTTCCATATGCATCCTCTGCGGTAAATGTAATGGTGTACGTACCATCAGAAAGCGGCGTTCCTGCTGCAGGAGATTGTGTTGTAATTGTAACTGGATCTGTACAGTTGTCAATTGCTGTAGCTTCACCCGTTGCAAAGTAATCTGGAAGGATATAGAATATATTTCCTGGTCCTGGATCTACTGTTTGGTCTGCAGGACACGTAATTACCGGTGCAAGGTTGTCTACCACAGTAACCTCTGCTGTACAAGATGCAAGGTTGCCATTTACGTCAATTGTAAACACCTGAACCGTTACTGGCGCACCAATATCTGAACAATCAAAATCGGTAATATCTACAGCTGAAGTAAAGATACCACAAGCATCGTCATTAGAAGCTATCACATCACTTGGGTCAAGAACGGCAGTACCATCCGCGCCCAGTTCTAGGGTAAAGTCCTGACACACTAATACCGGGCTTGTATTGTCTTCCACAGTTACCGTAGCGGTACAAGTTGACGTGTTTCCGTTTACATCGGTTACCGTTAATGTTACAATATTGTCACCAACATTTGAACAATCAAAAGTATCTATGTCGAGGTCGTAGCTCGCAATGCCACAGGCATCGGTGCTTCCGCCGTCAACATCTATTCCTGCAATGGTTACAGTTCCTGTTGCATCGAGTACAACTGTAATATCTTGACATACTACCATTGGTGCAGTTACATCTTCAACAGTTACAATGGCAGTACAAGTTGAAGTATTTCCGTTTACATCGGTTACTGTTAAAATAACGTTGTTGTCGCCAACATCAGAACAGTCAAAAGTATCAACATCTATCGATAGGCTACCAATACCACACTGGTCTGTACTTCCTCCATCAACATCGGCTGCAGTAATAGTTGCATTACCAGCTGCATCAAGTTGGATAGTGATATTCTGACATACTGCTACCGGAGCTTCATTATCCGTTACGGTAATAGTAAAACTGCAGGTGCTGGTGTTTCCATTTACATCGGTCGCGGTGAATTCAATGGTGTTTACGCCAACCGGGAAACTGCTTCCGCTTGGATCACCCATAGTTTGAACAACACTATCAATTCCACAATTATCAAAAGCTACTGGAGTCGCAAAGGTTACGGTAGCGTAACACTGACCTGCATCTGTATTTGCCGTGATATCGGCAGGACAAATGATTGTTGGTAACTCATTATCTTCAATTGTGATAACCGTAGTACAAGTTACTATTTGACCGTTTCCGTCATCTACTGTCCAAACTACAGTTGTATTACCGGTAGGAAGCACTTCACCAGCCATAGTAGTTGTTCCATTATAATCGTTGGTTATTGAACCATCAGGACAGTTATCTGTAAAAGTTGCATCAAATTCAGTTCCTATTACTGTGTATTCACACACGCCCGGATCGGTATCTCGTGTTGCATTTGGTACACAAGTAACCACTGGATCTTCGTTGTCTTCAACTGTAATTACTGTAGTACACGTAGCCGTTTGGCCGTTGCCGTCATCTACCGTCCAAACTACGGTGGTCACTCCTTTTGGAAGTACTTCACCTGCCATAGTAGCGGTTCCGTTATAGCTGTTTGTGATGTTTCCGTCAGGACAGTTGTCCGTAAAGGTCGCATCAAATTCGGTTCCTATTACGGTGTATTCACACACGCCCGGATCGGTATCTCGTGTTGCGTTTGGAACACAAGTAATAACTGGATCTTCGTTGTCTTCAACTGTAATTACTGTGGTACACGTTGCGGTTTGACCGTTTCCATCATTCACTGTCCAAACTATCGTAGTTACTCCTTTTGGTAGTACTTCTCCCGCCATAGTAGCCGAACCGTTATAATCGTTTGTAATACTTCCGTCAGGACAATTGTCTGTGAAAGTGGCATCAAACTCAGTACCTACAACTGTGTAGTTACATACTCCTGGATCGGTGTCTCTTGTGGCATTAGGCACACATGTAATTACTGGGTCTTCGTTGTCTTCAACGGTGATTACGGTAGTACAAGTAGCAGTTTGACCGTTACCATCATCTACTGTCCAAACCACAGTAGTTACTCCTTTTGGAAGAACTTCGCCAGCCATAGTAGCTGTGCCGTTATAGTCGTTAGTTATTGAACCATCAGGACAGTTATCTGTAAAAGTTGCATCAAATTCAGTTCCTACTACTGTGTATTCACATAAACCTGGATCGGTATCTCTTGTGGCATTTGGCGCGCAAGTGATAACCGGCGCTTCGTTGTCTTCAACGGTGATTACTGTAGTGCAAGTAACAGTTTGACCGTTGCCATCATCTACTGTCCAAACTACTGTAGTTACTCCTTTTGGAAGCACTTCGCCAGCCATAGTAGCCGTGCCGTTATAATCGTTTGTAATACTTCCATCAGGGCAGTTATCTGTAAAAGTTGCATCAAATTCAGTTCCTACTACTGTGTATTCACATAAACCTGGATCGGTATCTCTTGTGGCGTTTGGTGCGCACGTAATTACTGGGTCTTCGTTGTCTTCAACGGTGATTACGGTAGTGCAAGTAGCAGTTTGACCGTTTCCATCATTCACTGTCCAAATTACAGTAGTTACTCCTTTTGGAAGAACTTCTCCAGCCATCGTAGCTGTGCCGTTATAATCGTTTGTAATTGAACCATCAGGACAGTTGTCTGTAAATGTTGCATCAAATTCAGTACCTACAATTGTGTAGTTACATAAACCTGGATCGGTATCTCTTGTTGCATTTGGTACGCAAGTGATAACCGGATCTTCGTTGTCTTCCACAGTGATAACCGTAGTACAAGTAGCGGTTTGACCGTTACCGTCATCTACTGTCCAAATTACAGTCGTTACTCCTTTTGGAAGAACTTCTCCCGCCATAGTAGCCGTGCCGTTATAGTCGTTAGTAATACTTCCGTCAGGACAGTTATCTGTAAATGTTGCATCAAATTCAGTTCCTACTACTGTGTAGTTACATAAACCTGGATCGGTATCTCGTGTGGCGTTTGGTACGCACGTAATTACTGGATCTTCGTTGTCTTCAACGGTGATTACGGTAGTACAAGTAGCGGTTTGACCGTTGCCGTCATTCACTGTCCAAACCACTGTCGTTACTCCTTTTGGAAGCACTTCGCCAGCCATAGTAGCTGTGCCGTTATAGTCGTTGGTAATTGTGCTACTCGTACAATTATCGGTAAAAGTTGCATCAAATTCAGTTCCTACTACTGTATAACTACATACTCCCGCATCGGTATCTCTTGTGGCATTTGGTACACAAGTAATTACTGGTGCTTCATTGTCTTCAATTGTGATAACAGTTTGGCAGAAAACAACCGGATTCGTGCCATCAAACACTGCCCAAACAACCGTTGTGCTTCCTATTGGGAAAACAGCTCCTGCCAATGAAGTGGATCCGTTGTAATTGTTCCCTATGGTACCTCCACAATTATCGTTAAATGTAGCGTCAAACTCGGCACCTACCACGGTATAATCACAAACTCCCGGATCGGTATCTCTAGTTTGATTTGGTACACAAGTAATTACTGGTGATTGATTATCAACCACTGTAATATCGGTAGAACAAGTAGCAGTTTGACCGTTACCGTCATTGGCTGTCCAAACCACCGTAGTTGTACCACTCGGGAATATTTCGCCCGCTAGGGTTGCTGTTCCGTTATAATCATTAGTAATGGTTCCGCCAGTACAATTATCTGTAAAAGTGGCGTCAAACTCTGTTCCTACAACAGTATATGTACAAACTCCTGGATCTGTATTTCTTGAGTCGTTTGCAACGCAAGTGATTACAGGAGCTTCGTTGTCTTCAACGGTAACAACTGCTATACAAGAATCTGTATTCCCGGTACTATCGGTTACCGTAAGCGTTACATTATTTGGCCCAATATTGCTACAATCAAAAGATGAAATATCAATTGATAATGTTACGGGACCGTCAGGGTCGCTCGAGCCCCCATCAACTTGTGAAGCCGTAATGGATACATTCCCTGTACCATCTAACTGCACTGTTATGTCTTGACATACGGCAGTTGGCATAGAATCGGCAACTAAAACTACATCGTTACCATCGCCACCATCGTAATTTACAATTATGCTTTGACCATTGAAGGTAAAGCCAGTTCCATTTGGTAAACCATTAAATTCTCCTACAATAGGATCCGCACCATCATTATCTATAATTATGAGCGTATTACCTTGAGGAATAGTGCCAGCAAAATTATCAATTAAACTTAATATTGCATCGGTTATATCTACGACGCCATTTACAACAATTTGATCGAATTCTGTACCTGGGGTATTAATATCATCAATTTCTATTTCAATCGAATCGCCAGAACCAATGGCTAAATTACCATTAATAATGGCTTGTCCGGGAGATTGACCTGGCGCAAAAACACCATTAATAGTACTAATTGCTGCGTCAAAAATTGCATATCCTGGCAGGCCAGCAGGAGTATTAAGTTTTCCCACATTTGCCGTTGCCGTAATATTGCCCGAAGTTGTAATTGGGGTTGTAAGAGCAGCAATATCGATAGCCGGGGTAGTAGCCCCACTACTTGTTCCATTAAATTGAATAGAACCACCGTTACTAGTAATAGCAGTATTGCTTAGGGTGTAAATCCCCATATCATTGGATGCACCATTCCCACCAGTACCATTAATTTCTATATTACCTGAACCAGCTGCATTTATAATCGCATCTATAAAGGCTCCAAAATTATTAGAGCCCGAAGTTGCGGTTGATGTGCCGGTTACAGTGATATTTCCATTCCCAGTAATTACGCTTGTTACGGGCGAAACAATTTCTAATCCATAATTAGCACCTGAACCAGCACCGCTAGTACCATTCAAGACAATGTTTCCAGCTCCAGTAGTTGACAATGTTGCCCCATTTCGTATACTTGTGCCAACATTAAATGGCCCTGTAGAACCTGAGCTACCAATTCCAGTAAGGCTAATATTACCACCATTAGTTAATATTGACGTAGACCCACCTTCAAAATTTATACCTCGATTTTGTTGATCTCCGGCACCACCAACTCCAAAGATTGTAACATTACCTGCGCCTAAGCTCTGTAAAATAGCTCCATTGTATATACTAACTCCTTGATTAAAATTACCCGTTCCATCACCGCCAGTTCCGTTTAAAAGAATATCTCCGTTATTAGTTTCAATAAGCGTAGTTGCATCCCAGATTCTAATTCCATTATTATTACTTATACCACCTGAACCACCAGTTCCAGTTAATTGAATTGCTCCATTGGCTGTATCTTGTATAACACTTCCGTTTAAAATAACCATTCCATCATTAAAATCAGTAGATCCATTACCTTGAGCAATCATGGTAATTCCTCCTCCAGCTGTGATAATAGAGCCATTGTTTGCCTCATACCCAAAATTATCGGAAGTACCAGTAGTTCCCGCGTTTGTGTTGATTGTAATTGATCCAGACCCAGTGGCCGTGATTAACGATCCACCAACATTTCTTAATCCTCTATTGGCATTTCCCGTACCAGCTCCGCCAGTGGCCAATATGTTTATATTTCCATTATTGGCTCGTAGTATGCTTGCGCCGGTAAAATCGACGCCTATGTTTGCAATAGCACCTGAACCTCCAACACCGGTTAATGAAATGTCTCCATTTGCGGTATCTTCTACAACAGAATTATTCTCTAAACTAATTCCAGGATTTCCATTATTAGTTCCGGCACCCGTACCATTCAAAGTTATTCCTCCTCCGGCAGAACGCATATTACCATTGTAAAAAACTATTCCTTTATTGGCATTGGTCCCTCCTACTGCATTTCCTGTTACGTCAATAACACCTGTTCCTGTAGCTTCTACAAGAGCACCGAAGATTATTGTTACCCCTTCGTTATTGGTTGTTGCTGCATTTCCACCTGTTCCATGTAAGGTTATACCACCATCGATTGTTGTAACACGTGTTCCTGCACCTTCAAAGCGCATACCTTGATTTTGATTATTACCATCACCACCGGTACCGGTTATTGAAATTGTACCGGTGCCTGTATTTTCAACTACGCTGCCACCTCGAATATTAATTCCAACATTTAAATTTGTTGGCCCAGTACTTACACCTGTTCCTGTAAAGGCTATGTTTCCTGAGCCTGAAGTTGAAATGGTTGAAGCTCCAGTTATTACAATAGCATCTGTGTCTACTCCTGTTAATGTTCCACCGGCATTCGCATCTAACGTAACATTTCCGTCAATAGACGATACTATTGCTCCACCATCCACAAGGATATTTTGCGAAGCTGTAAACACTATTGCGCCATTTGCAGTGGTAGTTACATTGTTAGTTGCAGTAATTGTCTGCCCATTTATATCAAAATCACTCGTGCCAATATCGGTTGGATTGGTTTGGAAAAATACGTTGTCGTCTGTTCCGCCGTTAACTGTTAAATCTGCATCAAATAAGCTATCTAGTCCTTCAATATTTATAATATCTGCACCTGAACCACCGCCTACTTCTGTATTGACTGTAAGGCTTGCTGTTGGATTTAAAAATGTAACACTTTCACCCAAAGAGCTATCAATAAACGAAAAATTATCTCCAGGAGTAGCATCATCACTTAAAGTTATAGTTTCGGCTCCTCCAATAAAACTAAAAACACGATTGATAGCTGAAAGATTATCTATTATCGGTTCAAGACCGGTATAAGATATTGAAGCATTTCCTGTAATATCAATACTTCCATCGTTTTCGTTTAAGAATTCGTGGGTAACGTCTGTAAAAGTACCTCCTCCAGTTAATGTTAGCGCATCTCCTGTAGTTTGAGTTCCACCTTCATAATTTAATGGAACCGGAAAATTACCTGTGAAATCTACCGTTAATAAATCGTCGCCTCCTAATGTTCTTGCCAATACACTGGTTACTCCAGCATCAGGAACTGTTATAGTACTTGTACCACTTCCTGTAGCTCCTGGAATACTGCAATTTATTATTCCGCCGTTATTATCAGTGATGGTATAAACACCTCCTGAATAACTAATTGTTAAATCGTCATTTTTGTCTGTTACATCTTCAATTATTAACACACCTGCAGCTAAAGTTACATCCGTATCGAATGCGGGAAGCACTGAATATAAGCATCCTGCCATAGCAGCGGGCGTAAATTCTACTGCATCGTTGCTCGTCCAATATTGAATATCATTAAAAATTGCAGCCAACTGTGCCGGAGTTCCAGATACTGGAAGCCCTCCAGGAACCAAACTACAGTTAAATTGCCAGTTATCTACTTCCGTCTCTGGTGGTCCTGTCGCATATAGCCTAATAGCATTTACACCATTGGTTAATTGATCTGGCAATGCAGTTGTAGTGCTAGATGTGTTTGCGCCATCCCAATCTGAATCTGTAGTTGGTGCTGAATCAACATTACTATGAATTCCTGTTATAAAGATAGGAGAACTGCTTGTACCTTGATATGCAAACAATTGATCTCCAATAGAGGATAATACACTAGAAGCCATAAAGCTACCATCCAAACTGACAATATCACCAGCGCTTCTGGCTAGTGATGAATACCAAGTTGCACTTCCGTCGCCACTACCATTACACGAAATTGTATTTGGATTAGTTACACCACAATCTGTAAAGCGAATATGTGTCCCGGCAATAATATCTTTAAGAAGTATAAAAGCGAAACCGTCACCGCCATCGAGATTAAAACCTACAAAGGCTATATCTCCCGCGGCTAATATTGTAGTAGGTGGTTCATTTATTGTAACAGTTACAGTACAAGTGGCACTATTACCAGCTTCATCTGTAGCAGTTAAAATAACAGGATATACCCCCGCAGTGTACATAGTACCCGCAGTGGGTGATTGCGTGATTGCAATATTTGCAGGATCTGAAACATCGTCCGTTGCTGTTGTTATTGAAACCAAATCTGGTATGGCTGCCAACCCGTCGCTTCCAGCGGTAATTGGTGCCGGATCTATCGGGCAAGAAATAATTGGTGGAGTAGTATCTCCTCCAGCAGTCACTGTAAATGTACAGCCAGCTTCAACCGCTGGATTATATACAGTTGTATTATTACTTACCCAATTTGCTCTATTATGAACTATTGCTCTAATATCGTTTGGAGTACCTGTAATTGGCCCTCCTCCTGCCGCCGTGCAACTAAACTGCCAGTTATCTTGTTCGGGCACTAGACGAACGGCTGTATTTCCTGTGGATAAAGCATCTGGTAAAGCCGATGTAGAATTAGAAGTGGCTGCCCCATCCCAGTTGGCATCGTCACCCGATGTGTCGTTATACTGCAATCCAGCTATAAATTGTGGTGCTGCAATAGACCCTTGAATAGCAAATAGCTGATCACCAATAATACTATACACTGCTGGTGACGGCAATGGCCCCATGTTAATGGTTACTACTGTACCTGCGCTCATCGCAGCCCCAGAAGTCCAAGTAAATTCGCCATCTCCTGCATAACTTGAAAAACCAGATCCATCATTCCAACCTCTGTCGGTAAAAATAATTTGCGTACTAGCGTCAATATCTTTCAGAAGCACAAAGGCGACTGTGTCGTCTACGTTAGTTGTTCCATCGGCATTACTACCAATAAAGGCAATATCACCTACGGTTAAAGTTGTTTGGCCAATACCTGTTACGGTTGTAATTAGCAGGATTAATAATAAGGTAATTTTTTTCATGATTTTAAATTTATAAATGATTTGGGGAGATAAATTATATAATGTTCTTAACTTCTTGAAGGATAGATACCTTGCAAGGCAATGCAAAAGTTTATACCCAAAAACGGGTCCCTAACGCCAAAAGATTGACCCCCACCAGTAAAAGTACTCGGTGAAGCTCCTAAAGAAATATCGGAAGTGTCTCCAAAGGAACTAGTTCCATCTCCTGCAACATACCTTCCGTCAGGATTGTCAGAATTTCCCTCTTCCTTACCGCCAGGTGCAACAGTGTGATTATGAGAAGGCATTTGGGCAGTAGTGAGCGTGTGATTTTCTACTCCCCCTCTTTCGCCAATACGAATATCAGACAACCCTGGGCCCTGTCCGAAGTGTAACCCAGCTCTTCCTCGCAAGTCTGGAAGCGCAAATGTAGTTCGGCCATCTCCACCGTAAATTGTTCCCAGAAGGGAGAAAAGCGCTGTATTTTGTGAAATGGCCAACAATTGTCCATTACAATGTGCCCAACCACGTGGTGCGAAATTAAATCCAAATGCTTGTATTTGTCCTAAAAATGGTTCCATAATAATGTGTTAATTAGATTATATTGATAAATTAAATTGAATAGTAGTTTTAAATAATGAACTCGAATGCTTTGGGAATAATTTATCTCCTAACTGATTATTGTTTTCCCAATGTTCACCAGTAATATGTGCATTATTGGCATTGAGCAAAAGTTCGGAAAACACCGAACTTCCCGAATTAGAAACTTTAAAATAAATACGCGAGCTCTTTCCTTTTTCCTTATTTGGAAAATCCGTAACAAACTCATAGCGTCCCTCTTGGTCTGTTTTAAGCTTTGCACGATGCCTGTATTTTGACGAATTCGGCGATAAATGCCAAACCTCAACCAAAGCATTACTTAAAGGAGTAACACCATCTTTTTTATAAATGGTTCCATTAACCGCAACAGTGTTTGAATTAAATATGCTAGTTCGTAAATCTTTTTTCGCCTCGGAATATGGATTGTATCCATCAAAAGGACTTTCAGAAGGTGTGAATGCACTTGCAACAGTAGGAGTTAAAACTGCCAAACCAGTTAGGGCAATAGCAGAATTTCGCATAAAGTGCCTTCGCGAAGTAGTTTTTTTCATTATTTTATTGTTTGGTTAGTCAGGAAGTAAAATTAACTAAATATATATGTTAAAATTTTCCGTAAAATGAATCTTAATCATCTTTATTCTGCAAGTTATTTAAATTGTTTTAATATATCATACGTAGCAGCACGTATTTTTTAACTTTCTTTTGTGAAATACTGACAAAAATTCTATATAATTCCTTAAATATCTACAGAAATTGCAAGTTCCAAGTAGATGTTTAATTTGATACCTTTGAAAAGTAGTTTGATTGAAAATATGACACCCGAAAAAAATCTTAAAGAACGAATTAAAGAGCTTACCTGCCTCTACGAAGTTTCTTCCATAATTGTGAATAATGACTTTAGAGAGCTCGATAAAACACTCTATTCCATCGCCTTAAGCCTACGAAAGGCATTGCAGTATAATAAGTATGCCACCGTTGAAATTGTTTCAGAACCCTATCATCTAATTTCTTCTACAATTTCGAAAAAAACAGTGCTGATTGAAAATAACATCAATGTATTTAACGAGCCAAAAGGTTTTATAAAAATTCATTATCCGGCCGATAGGTTTGCAAAAAAAGATTTTTTAACCGAAGAAAAAAAATTGTTGCAAACGGTCGCAATTCACGTTGGCGATCTCTTAGAACGTGTTTCCATACGAGAAAATGAAGCGGTTTTAAAACGAAAAATGGAGCACGCCGACCGTTTAAGCATTTTGGGCGAAATTACCGCCGGAATAGCACACGAGCTAAACACGCCCCTGGCAAATATTCTCGGCTTTGCCGAACTTTTAAAAAGCAAAGAACCCGAAACTACCCAAACCAGCCAAGACTTAGATAAAATTATTAATAGTGCCATATTTTCGCGCGAAGTAGTAAAAAAACTCATGTTCTTCGCTTGCGAAATGCCGCAAAATCTAGGACTAACAAACATAGTTCCCGTAATTAACGATGCCCTAAATTTACTGGACCCTACCTTTAAAAAAAACAACGTTCATTATAAGGTTACCCTGCCAAAAGCCGAAGTATTATTAAAAGCCGATACCATTCAATTGACGCAAGTAATCTTCAATTTAGTGTTAAATGCCATTTATTTTTCACCAGAAAATGGTTTAATCAAAATAGAGCTAGAAGAAGTAAAAGACAAGGTAATCCTTAAAATTTCGGACGAAGGTCCCGGCATTTTAACCGAAAATGTGCAGAAAATATTTCAACCTTTTTTTACTACCAAAACCGTGGGAGATGGTTCCGGATTAGGCCTAAGTGTTGTACACGGTATAATTAGAAGCCATCGCGGAACTATAGATTATTTGCCAAATAAGCCTACAGGAGCCATTTTTATTATTACTTTTTCAAAACAATAACACCCATGCTTCAAAAGGAAAACATATTAATAGTAGATGACGACATCAATATTTTAGAGTTAATTCAGCGGCATTTACAGTCGCTAGATTATCACACATATAAAGCAGTTTCGGTTAAAGAAGCCGTTGCCATCCTGCGCGATACCGAGATAGACCTGCTGATAACCGACCTAAAAATGCCCGAGGTGGACGGTTTTCAACTTATTCAATTTGCTTCAGAACATTATCCAAACATGCCCAAATTAGTGGTGACGGGCTATCCTTCGGTACAAGACGCGCTGTCCGCCATTAAATCCGGGGCAGTAGATTATTTAGTAAAACCATTTACAAAAGAAGAATTAAAGAACAGTGTTTTAAAATCGCTTTCTACAAGATCGCAGAAAAAAATTTCGACCGAAAAATTAGATTCTAAAAATTACAACGAAATTATTGGCGAAAGTGAGGCTATTAAAAATGTAACACAAATAATTGATCGGGTTAAAAACAACAAAGCCACCATTTTTATCAGTGGTGAAAGCGGCACCGGAAAAGAACTCGTAGCCAGATCCATACATTATAATGGCAAGTTTTCACGCGAACCGTTTATTGCGGTTAATTGCGGCGGAATTCCAGAAAATCTTTTAGAGTCAGAATTATTCGGGTATGTAAAAGGCGCCTTTACGGGCGCTAACGATAACCGCGAAGGTTTTTTTCAGGCCGCAGATGGAGGAACTATTTTTTTAGATGAAATAGGAAATGCGCCACTTTCTGTACAATCCAGGCTTTTGCGAGTTTTACAAGAAAAGGAAGTGATGAAGGTAGGAGAACGAAAAACGGAAAAAATTGATGTACGCGTAATTGCAGCAACAAACAGCAATTTAAAAGAAATGATTGCCAAGGAAACGTTTCGCGAAGATCTATTTTATCGGTTAACCGTTGTAGAAATAAATGTTCCCCCGCTTCGAGAAAGGAAAGAAGATATTCCGTTGTTGGCAGATAAATTTCTATTTAAATACGGCAACGAGTATAAAGACCGCTACATTGCTATAGATTCTGATGCCAAAGCCCTGCTGCAACGTTACGATTGGCCCGGCAACATTCGCGAATTAGAGAATGTAATACAACGGGCCGTAATTATGTGCGACCGTACCATAGGTGTAAACGATCTGCCCGAAACACTAAAATATCAAATAGATTTTCCCGAAGACGGTTTACTGCCTTTAAAAGAAATGGAGAAAAAATATATAGAAAAGGTACTTGCAGCAACAGAAAACAACCAAACCAAAGCTGCCGAAATCCTCAACATAGACCGAAAGACCCTCCGTGGAAAAATTAAAGAATAACGCATTCGCGTTTTTTAAAATACTTTTCAGCTATAATTTAAACTTTCAAATCAATAAATGTGGGTAGAATCTCCCCAATAGGGGAAATATTCCCCTATCTCTACAAATAGCCTTCCTGTTTCAAATACACATAACTAACTGATTTTAAGCTAGTTCATTATGTTTTGTCCAGAATTTTAATTTATTGGCACACCCCTTGCCAATAGGAAAGTCACAAATAATAAAAGAAATATGATTTCTAATTCTACAAATCCTTGCCGTGAATGTGCACACGTTTCTTATTGTGTTTTAACACATAATAAAAATGCCGTATTTTCGTGTAGCGATTTTGAAGAATTGCAGCAGCAAGTGCCAAAGCCGCTTTTAAAAATAAAACAAACAGAACCCGAATTGGCAACTATTTAAAATTATTATTAAAATGATAAAAACACAAACCGTGGAAAAACCGCAACCTGTAAAAAAAGGAATGTTAGACAATGTGCTGGAGCAATTCAACCATGCCGCTGACAAAATAGAATTGAACCCAAACGTTCGTAAAATTCTTAGCATTACAAACACTGAAATAATTATTCACTTTCCAGTTCGAATGGACAATGGCGATGTAGAGGTTTTTACAGGGTATCGTGTGCAGCATAACAATGCCCTCGGACCCTATAAAGGCGGGCTTCGCTATCACCCTACGGTAGATATTGACGCTGCCCGTGCCTTGGCAATGTGGATGACCTGGAAAACATCCTTGGCAGGTTTGCCTTATGGAGGCGCCAAAGGAGGAATCCAAATAGATCCTTCTAAATATTCAAAAGGCGAATTGGAACGTATTACGCGTAGATTTACATATGCTTTAGGTGAAAATATTGGCCCTGAGCACGATATTCCCGCTCCCGATGTAAATACCAACGACCAAACCATGGCTTGGATCGCAGATACCTATATGAGCACCAAAAGCACAAGCGAACGTTCTAAAAACCAGCATGTTGTTACAGGAAAACCTGTAGGAAGTGGCGGTTTGGAAGGTCGTGACCGTGCTACCGGATACGGTGTATTTTTGACCATTAAATTTTGGGCCGAAAAAAATAACGAAAGTCTAAAAGGAAAAACTTTTATCGTACAAGGTTTTGGTAACGTAGGTTATTGGGCTGCACATTTCTTAGAAAATGAAGGCGCAAAACTCGTTGGAGTACAGGATGCTTTCGGAAGCCTTCAAAATAAGGAAGGTATAAAAGTTGAAGATCTTTTTAACTACGGAAAAGCAAACAAAGGCAGTATCGTAGGTTTCCCTGAAGCCTCAGAATTAGACAGTAAAAATTTCTTTGGTCTAGATTGCGACATCTGTATTCCTGCAGCATTGGGCAACCAAATTACAAAACACAACGCGCGTTCATTAAAAGCTACTTTAGTGGCCGAAGGTGCAAATGGCCCAACAGATGTTGAAGGCGAAAAAATACTGATTGAGCGCGGTATTACCATCATTCCAGACATTATGTGTAACTCTGGCGGTGTAATAGGAAGTTATTTTGAATGGCTCCAAAACCGTAATGGTGAGTTATGGCAGATGGATGAAATTTTAGAAAAATTGGAGAAAAAATTGCGCACCACCTTTAAAAAGGTTACCGCCTACTCCGAAGAAAACGACGTAGATATGCGTACGGCTGCATTTAGTATTGCCATAGAACGTATTGAAAAAGCATACATACTTAGAGGTATTTTCCCATAATTAATTAAAAAACCCATAAAGATGGAGCTTCTAAATAAAATTGCCCACTGCGGCAAGGACGCTCCATCTTTTTAATAATGATCCTATAACCATGAAATATGGAAATTTAATATTAGAGAAGAAGGAGTTCGTCTTCTTAAAGCGTTTACTAAACGTTACGAGCTATTATAAAGACGAAAACACCAAGGTTTCTCTTAAAAAATTAAGCGGAGAGCTTACAAGTGCAATTATCTATGATCATGATGAAATGCCAGAAGATGTAATTCGCTTTAATAGTAGAGTTACCGTGCAATCCGGAACCTGGCAAACAGAATTTCAATTGGTTATACCCACTGAACGCGATATTGCAGCCAATAAAATTTCTATTTTGGCTCCCATGGGGTCTGCCGTTATGGGATATGCCCAAGGCGATTCAGTAATTTGGAATTTCCCAAATGGCACAAAAGAGCTTAAAATAACAAGTGTTAAGCAAGCCGAACGACCTATTGATATAGACGTGCTATCATAACATTTTTAAATTTAATTTAACATTATGCAAATTTACGATCACGATTCACCAGAAGCCATAGCCTTTAAAAACAATTTTATTGAATTGGACAACTGGATTGAGCATCTCAGATATATCGAGAAAGAGATAAGCAACCTGTTAAATCTAGGTACAAAAGAACTTTCGGGTGCATTTAAATCGCAAACAGTACTCGATAAATTAAAGCTAGAAAAAGAAGTGAATACGGCTGCTATAGACGCCTTTTTAAATTATAAAGAAGGATTGCCAAAAGCTGCAGAATGCGAAGATGTAGATTGCGACATGTTTTATGTTGCCGAACACGAAAAATTTAGAAAAACATATTCTGCCCACCTTAAGCGATATAGAGACGTTAAAGAGGAATATTTCAACGTTCTGAGTAAATAATAATTTTAAAGTAAAAAATTTAATAATAATATATGAGCGAACAGCCGCAGCCCAAAACAATAGGAATCCTTAAAACCCCAAACGATCCGCGGGTTTGTTTGTTGCCCAAAGAAGTTAAACGACTTACCGGGGAGTTAAAGCTCAATATACTTTTTGAGTCAGGGCTCGGCAGTTCGCTAGAAATTGAAGACGACGCATACGTGCAGGCCGGTGCATCCTGCCAATCTCGCGAATCAATTTTTAAAAATTCGGATACCATTGTATCCATAAGTCATACTTTTAGCGAAGTGGAAATGAAGGGGGGTTGTTGCTTCATTGGTATTTTCAACCCCCTCTTTCATGATTCAAAATTCGCTATTTATAAAGAAAAAAACGCTACGGTTTATAGTTTAGATCTTCTGCCACGAACTACTTTAGCGCAATCTATGGACGTGCTCTCCTCCATGGCCTCATTGGCCGGTTACCGAGCCGTTATTAAAGCTTCAGAAATTTATAATGGTGTTTTTCCTATGTTTACAACAGCGGCAGGAACCCTTACACCTGCTAAA
The DNA here is from genome assembly GCF_029814825.1 of Aequorivita marisscotiae. Classification (NCBI taxonomy): domain Bacteria; kingdom Pseudomonadati; phylum Bacteroidota; class Flavobacteriia; order Flavobacteriales; family Flavobacteriaceae; genus Aequorivita; species Aequorivita marisscotiae. Next base: position 886,277 of record NZ_CP122379.1, read on the forward strand.
ATTTTAGTGCTCGGCGCTGGAGTTGCAGGGTTGCAAGCCATTGCCACAGCGCGTCGTTTGGGTGCTGTAGTTGAAGCCTTTGACGTTCGTAAATCTGCTGGTGAAGAAGTTCGGAGCCTAGGCGCAACGTTTATTGAAGTAGAAGGTTATACCGAATCCTCAACCGCAGGTGGGTATGCCGTAGAGCAAAGCGAAGAATATCAAAAAAAGCAAAAGGAATTAATTCACAATCATATTCTGTCTGCCAATATTGTTATTAGTACGGCAAATATTCCTGGAAGAAAAGCGCCTTTACTTATTGAAACACGCTCGGTAGAAGCTATGCAGCCAGGTAGTGTAATTGTAGATTTAGCAGCCGAACAGGGCGGAAATTGCGAACTTTCAAAAAACAAAGAAAGTATAAAACACAAAGGCGTTACCATTCTCGGAAACTCAAGTCTTTCTGCCGAAATTCCTGCGGCAGCATCAAAATTGCTTTCAAATAACTATTTCTCGTTTCTGAAATACAAACAGAAAGCCGAGAGCGTAGAAAACGATCCGTTATTATCCGCTTCGCAAATACTAAACAAAGGCGAATGGACACACCCACATTTCACCAAACAACTACAAACAGTTTAAGTATGGATTTTATAAATCAACACATTCAAGAAATTTATTTTGTTATTTTCTGTGTCTTTATTGGTATAGAAGTTATTGCAAATGTTCCCGCCATCTTGCACACCCCTCTAATGAGTGGTGCAAACGCTATTAGTGGAGTTATTTTGGTAGGAGCTATTATTGTAATGCTCCGCGTGCCTGCAGACGATTACCTAAACCTGACCTTAGGTGGAATTGCAGTTTTTCTCGGCACCCTTAATATTTCAGGTGGATTTTTTGTTACTGGGCGAATGCTTAAAATGTTCAATCCAAAAAAATAATTCCTCATCTAATTAATTCAATTATAAAGACGTAAAACATTCGGTTTCCAGCAACTAAAATTTGTATTTTGTTTTACGTCTTTTCTTTTATCATATTTTTTCTAAGAATAATTTCAGAATAAAAAAGCCATGCACGCAATCATCGAAATAGGTTATTTAATTGCCACGCTTTCCTTTTTGGGGGGATTAAAATTTATGAGTTCTCCGAAAAATGCAAAAACGGGAAACGCCATAGCTGCAATGGGAATGGTACTTGCCGTGGTACTAACCTTTATTGCCGCGCTAACAGCTGTTGTTCCGTATACTAACTTGGTAATTATGTGTTTGGCAATTGCCGTGGGAACCGTAATTGGCAAAAGGCTTTCAGACAAAGTTGAAATGACCGGCATGCCGCAATTAGTGTCGTTGTTTAATGCTACAGGGGGTGGATGTGCGATGCTTTTAGGATTGGTAGAAGCCAATCAGATGGATGTTTCAACAGCCATTTTAGGAAATAAAATATTACTTATCGCAGGTTTAATTACTGGCGCAGTAGCGTTAACTGGAAGTATAATTGCAGAACGGAAATTAGCCGGCAAAGTAAAAGATAGACGCACTAAAGCCGTAATTTTTTCGGCGCGTATACTTTTAGGGTCAATGTTACTATTGCCCGTACTTTATTTTATTGGCATTATACCCATTGGCTTTACCGCTTTTATGTATATTTTGGCAGCCGTAGCAATGGTTTACGGTGTGCTTTTCGTACTGCCAATTGGCGGCGCAGATATGCCAGTTGTAATTTCACTTTTAAATAGTATTACAGGTATTGCCACTGCATTTGCAGGTTTTGTTTACGGAAATAAGGTAATGATAGCTGGTGGTATTTTTGTGGGTGCGGCCGGTATTTTGCTCACACTTTTAATGTGTAAAGCAATGAACCGTTCCTTGTTAAAAGTACTTGCCGGAACGTTTAAAAAGAGTACAAATGGCGCGGTGGAAGAAGAGCAAGAAATAAAAGAAATAAGTATTTCTGAAACAGCCATGTCTCTATCATTTGCCCAAAAAGTGGCAATAATTCCCGGATATGGGCTTGCTGTTGCCCAAGCACAACATATGTGTGGGCAATTACAACTGCTTTTAGAGAAACGCAATACGCAAGTAGATTATATTATCCATCCCGTTGCAGGCCGAATGCCTGGGCATATGAACGTGTTACTGGCTGAAGCCAATGTAGCCTACTCACACTTAAAGGAAATGGACGAAGGCAATGAAAATATGGCTCAATACGATACTGTTTTGGTAATAGGAGCCAATGATGTTGTTAATCCAGCTGCCGAAAATAATCCCGACAGCCCAGTGTACGGAATGCCTATTATTAGAGCCCACGAAAGCAAACAGGTAATTGTAATGAAACGCAGTATGGGCAAAGGGTATGCGGGTGTACAAAACGATCTTTTTGGCTTAGACAATTGTAGCATTCTTTTTGGCGATGCAAAGGTTTCTTTACAGGAAATTTTAAATCAGTTAAAGTTAATTTAAACAACTTCACTCTTAAAAGGCCAATATTGCAAAAATTGCGGCTACAGAAATAAAAACCCACAACGACACGCCAAGTATCATTGGTTTAAAACCGGCAGTTTTAATTTTATCTACCGAAAGACCGGCGCCTATTAAGAAAAGAGTAAGCACCAATAATGACTTTGAAATACTTGTGATTCCGTTGGTTAAAATTTCGGGAATTGCCAAATAACTGTTCATAATAATAGCCAGAATAAACAGGAAGATAAAGTAAGGGATTTTTACACTTTTCCCTTTTCCCTTAAATAAAAATACCGAAAGAATTGACAGGGGAATAATCCACAACGCCCTTGCCAGCTTTACGGTAGTAGCTACTTTTAGGGCCTCTTCCCCAAAAGTATATGCAGCACCCACAACCGAGCTAGTATCGTGAATGGCAATAGCACACCACAATCCGAACTCGTGCTGGCTAAGCCCAAGCAAATGTCCCAAGGGCGGAAAAACAATTAGCGCAATAGAGTTTAATAGAAAAATAACGCCAAGGGAAATAGAAATATCTTTTTCCGAAGCATTTATTACGGGCGCAACCGCCGCAATTGCACTTCCACCACAAATGGCGGTTCCAGAGCTAATAAGATGGCTCCCTTTTCTATCCATTTTTAATAGTTTTCCTATAAAGTAGCCTAAGATTAATGTTGCCGCTATTGAGAAAATGGTTAGTATAAATCCTTCTTTTCCGGCATTAACAGTTTCAACCAAATTCATTCCAAATCCGAGACCAACTACGGCAATTTTTAAAAGCCAATTAACTGCTTTGCTATTGAGCGCCAAAAATGGATGGCCCAAAAAATATGAAAAGAGAAATCCACCTACTAATGCTACCGGACTGCTTACATATCCCAAAACGCAGAGTACCATTACAATTATAAAAACTACTTTTATGATTGTACTTTTATCGTTCTGGCTATTTTTCATCGTGATGTGTTTTAATTTTACACTGCAAATTTCCGATGTTTTAACGTATATTTTTCATTCCAATTTGTTATGCGCTATTCCATTAAGTTATAATGGGTGATAAAGAAATTTTTTAAACGTTCGGCAGTTTTATCGTAATCTCCGTGAAGACTAACAAACTGAAATGTGCGCTCAATACGCAAGGCTTTAACGTCAACAATTTTAAAACTGTGGTTTTTAAGTTCTTTGGCTATGGAATGTATGGAAAGAAACGCATACGCATTAGACGATTGTAGATAATTTTTTATGCTTTCTGTACTTCCCAGCTGTATTTGGATGTTCATTTTTTGAAAACGTAACCCTTTTTCTTTTAAAGCATTTTCAATAATATTTAAAGTGCCTGAACCCGATTCGCGAATTACTATGGGCAATCTAGCTAGTTCCTCCAAGCTTATATCATCACTTTTTAAATTTGTATTCGCAATGCGGGTGGCGAGCACAATTTCATCTTTTATAAAAGCCTCGTAATGTAATGTTGGATTATGGGTGGTTCCTTCGGAAAGACCGAGGTCGGTCTTTTTTTGAAGCACTAATGCTTCTATCCTTTCTGAATTTTGGTTTATAAGGCTTATGGCCGTATGCGGATAAACCGACTTAAATTTCGATAATAATGAAGGTAAAATATATTGCGCAATAGTAGTGCTGGCTGCAAGGCTTATTTTTTTCGGAAGTTCTTTTTGACTATCTATAAGTTCTTGCTCCAATTTGATGTACAGCTCAATTATTTTTGAAGCATAATCTAATAATATTTCACCATCTGCAGTAAGTGTTATTGAATTTCCATGACGATTAAACAGGGGTTTACCGTATTGTTTTTCAAGCTCATTAATATGTTTTGTAACAGCGGGCTGCGATATAAATAGCAATTTTGAAGCTTTTGTAAAACTCAATTGCTCTGCCACCATTTTAAATACTTTCAGCCTAAAATCCATGGTTAATTATTATGCAGTTTTACTATAAATCTATTTGGTAAATTCAGTAATTAAACTTCTAAACTATAAAACATCAATTGTTTTCTGCGCTATTTTTAAAAATATTTTCATCTTTAAAAACAAGCGTTCTATGCGGATATGCTAGATCTATTCCTTCGGCTTCAAAGCGTTTTTTAACACTTTCTAAAATATCGCATCGCATGTTAAAGGCATCGTCATAATTTCGTGCCCAACACCAAGCGCGCACCGTAATTGTAGAATCATTGATAGATACCAGCGCCGTTCGCACCACATCACTGCCATTTAAGATATCTACAGCCGAACGGTTATCTATTATAAGCGGATGTGCTTCACAAACTTGTTTCATAATTTGCTTCGCCAATAGAATGTTGCTTTCATACGAAATTTGAAACTCAATTCGCTCGCAAATTTTTACATCGCCAAGATTATAATTAATTAGTTTTTCTTTATTGATAATTGCATTGGGAACAACAATCATTTTATTTTCAAAATTGCGAATAATTGTATGTCTTAAGGTAATATCTACCACAGTGCCAACCATATCGTCAGAAAGTTTTATAATGTCGCCAATTTTGAAGGGTTTAAAGGAAATTATAAAAACCCCGCCCACTAAGTTAGCCAAGGCCTCCTGCGATGCCACTCCAGCAATTAAAGCAATAACTCCAGCGCCGCCAAGTGCTGTTTGCGCCACACCCTTTAACGATGGGAACGCGAGAAGCGCTATTAATACACCTACCGTATATACAGCAAAAACGGCTATATAACGCAAAAATTTAAAAGCGGTAGGATCTTCATTGGCGAGTATTTTTCGCTTTATGCTTTTTCTGAACCAAATGTTTACGGAAGAAGCAATAACAATAGTTATTACCGCCACTATTCCCAAATACACGAACACTTGGAATTCGTGTTTTAGTTTTTCATAAGCATCTGTAAAAAATAAAAAGATAAGGCCCATAATTCCCATGACAAGCCAAAGTGAATTTAATATTCGTTTTATTAAATTTATTGCAGTTGGCTCAGTTCCTTCCGTTCGTTTCAACCCTCGTTGAACCATTGCTTTATGAATAATATTTGTAATAAACGTTAGCGCCACAACCCCTACTAATATTAGAACGGAGTATAGCAGTTCCGTTTTGTATGTTTCAAAAAAATCTATCATAAAACATTTATTAGTATAAGCTTAATTTCTTTTTATTGCGTTTCCGCTATTATATTTTCTTCTTTTCACGAATTAAATATATTCCCCACAAGATAAGTAATCCGCCGATTACATACCATAAACTAAATTTTTCTCCGTCTAATAATCCCCAAACTACTGCAACCAACGGCAATAAATAAGTTACTGTACTCGCAAAAACAGGCGATGTATTCTGAATTAATTTATAGTACAGAATTATTGCAATCGTAGTTCCCAAAATCGTCAAAATACTCAGATAACCTAATGCTTCCCATGTTTCAGTATTTGGCTGAAAATCGGAAAAAAAGCCACTAAAAATTAATATTAATAACGACGGAACCATCCAAATTGTAAAAACGGCACCCGAAAGTTTCATTGAAGGAATATGCTGTAATTTGGCTTTTATAATAAGTGCTGCTACGGCATAGCAAGCTGTTGCCAATACTACTAAAAGCGCGTATCCAAGTTTTGATTCTTCGGAAGTTGTTTCGGAAAAATACATTAATATACCTGCGCCGACAAACCCAATTAGCGCCCCCAAAATTTGAAGCCATTTACTTTTAATTCCAAATAAGAAAAACCCGAAGACCAATACAAAAACTGGTACCAGCGAATCTAAAATGCCCGCTAGTGCACTGCTTACACGTGTTTGTGCTATTGGGAAAAGATACATCGGGATAAAGTTGCCAAAAAAACCTGTGAGTGCAATCCAAAACAACGTTTTAGAGGGCATTTTTCTAAGTGCCGGTAACCCAATTAACGCTAATAAAATTCCTGAAATGGCAACTCGAAAAGCACCAATCTGAAAGGGTGAAAAAACTAGTAGTGATTTTTTTATCAGTATAAAAGAACTGCCCCAAGTAACCGCAATAATAATAAGTAAGAACCACTTATTATCTATAATTTTTCCCATTCCCAATTAATTTTTTCTACTGAAAAATAAAGGTGCAAATTTATGGGTTTTATTTCTCGAACCGCTGTCAAAAAACTTTTATTCTCGTGCTAAAAAAATTATTCATAAGAACTAAAATGCCAGACTGCTTTTAGAAAAAAATGCTTTCCTATGGCAATCTGGCAACAATAAATTTGTTTATTGCGTTCGCTTCATAAGTAGCAAACAAATTTTGTAATAGTGGTTTTACAGTTAATGCAATATTATCCCTTTAAGGCTATTTCTATAGTGTGATCTGCATCTAAATAAAATTGGCAATCCTCAAATTTAGGTGCCGAAAACTTTGGATGAAAATTGTTTGAAAATCCATAAGGCTCCTTAGGAATACCCATGAAATTTCGATTAAAATCGCCGTCTGAATTTTCGTCATGGTACATAGAAACAGCATAATTTCCTGAAGGCAAATCTTTAAATACTACAGTCTGAGCATTTGCTTTTACTTTAACCGAAATAGTTTTTAGCGCTTGACCTTCTTCTAAAAATCGCTCATCAGAATTAAATATTGCTACTTCTAAAGTTCCTTCAACGTTTTCAATATTGGTAATATGAATCGTTAAAGTGTTGGTTTCATTAATGGTACCAATAAAGAATACATAAAAATAAAGTAATAAATACGTCACAGAATAAAGTTTTAATTAATCTTTATGTTTTAGTTGAAATAAACCGCTTCAAATACCGCCAAGGGTGCTCTGCGACCTACATTAAGCGACAGCACATCATCCTGAATAGTGAAGTTATCTGCCAGCTCAAACACTTTTAAAAATTCGGCTTCATTTATATCTAAATCTGGACAAGCCATCATTGTAGTTGCCATTTGCGAAAACTGAATCCGATTACCTTCTTGCAAGGTATAGTTTCCCGAAAAGGTATTGCAACCGGCAAATCCAACTACTTTATTATCGTCGGTTTTCAGCATAAAGTAAATTTCCTTTTCCTGGTTTTTAGCCATTTTTACTTCCTGCCCTTCCAATGTTTTTAATTTCCAGTATTTTTCAGTTATTGGTTCCGTTTCCGTTGCTTTTTTAAATACGGCCAGTGGAGCTCTTTTTCCAACGTTTAGCGAAAGTTTGTCGCCAGAAATACTATAGTTATCGGCTAGATTAAATACTTCCAGTAAATCGGCTTCGTTAAAAGCAAGGGTTAAACATGCCATTTTTGTTGCTCCCAAAGACGAAAAACTAATTCTATTGCCGGCTTCCAAGCTATAATTTCCAAAAAAACTATTGCAGCCTGAAAAACCATTAATTCTATTTTCTTTGTCGTTTAGCTTAAAACCTATTGGGTTGCCATATTTAAAAGCATCAATTTTCTCGCCTCCAAGCGTTTCTAGTACCCAATGCGTTTCTGTAATTGTATTTTCTGAAGTGGATTCTGTTGTATTGATCATTGCATTGTTTTGGGTTGTACCGCAACTAAATAAGCTAAAGGATGCGAGCACAATTGCTAAAAATTGAAATTTCATATTTTTTCTTTTTATTATTAAAGTTCGTCTTTATCGTTACCGAAGTATATTTATTGCAATCTACTATTTATGCGTTAGAATAAATCCCACTAAAAAGCTAAATTAAAGTGAAGGATTTATTAATACAGCGAAGATTTACATAAAGCGTACCGTAATTTTAAAAAGATTGAATACTTTAATTTTTTAGGAATTATTTACAAAGCACGGCGTGTACGAACGTTGGTAAAAGACCTTTAATTATTGGCTTGGTTCCGATCTGCACTTTGTTTTTCAATTCGTTTATTTTCTTTTGCCACATATTCTTTATGGGCCATAGATGCCACAAAATCCCTTTTTCGGGAATACAAATTTTTTATCACCTCAGCCTTGCCATAAATAGTTAACACATCGCGGGGTAATATTTCAAAACTCCCCGTTGGCGACCCAATATAATCGCAATCGGCTCGATAAATTCCTAAAACCGTTATGCCTTCATGCCTTAAATCCAGTTCCATGAGCGTTTTATTTGCCATCCAACTGTCTTCGGCAACTTTGCGTTCACTAATTTTATAATCGTCTTTTAAGTGAAGTACTGCTGCGTAATCGAGTATATCTAAATCGGTGTATTTTTTTAGCATTCTATTTATAATCTTTGAAAGAACTCGATCTACCCATTCGCTTTTAATGGCCCACCAAATAAGGCTTAACCCCAAAACAACAATTGCCAACCCATATAATTTTGAAGTTAATGTATCGGGTAAGACAAAAGTTAATATAAGAGACGACATAACTGTAACAATTCCCGCATTACCAATTAACATTAAATTGAAAATGATTTTTCTACGAACAGGATGGTTCATAATTTTTTCGGATTCTGAAGTGGTAAATCCCGCGCCAGTATAAGCCGAACGCGCTTGAAACCGCGCGCTTTGAGTAGAAAGACCCGTGTGGATTAATGCAATAGTTGCAATTTTTGTAATTAAAGCTGAAAGGGCCACGACCAAAAATAATGTTATTGCTGCAATCATATAGTTTCAAAATTAAGAAGAAATAGGCGCCCTCAGCAATTCTTTATAAAAATATTAATGTAAAGTTTTTTAAGGTATCGGTTTAAATATATCGCAAATTTTTAAAAAGTAGAAGTGATTTTAGACCTGATATTATAATTAACACTACAAAAATTTATAACTTGAACGCGCTAATAAATTTTAAATTTCAACACATTAAAATAGAAGTATGAAAACCTTTTTTCAAAAAACCATTGCCTTAACCGTTATGTTTTTCGGCATTACTTCACTCATAAATGCACAGGCACTTAGTAGCTCGCAAATTGACAGTTTGGTACAAAAAACCATGAAAACGTTTGATGTTCCCGGAATGGCGGTTGCTGTTATAAAGGATGGAAAAATATATCATAAAAATACCTACGGCGTGCGTTCGTTAAAAACCAATGCCGAAGTAAACGAAAACACTCTTTTTGGCGTGGCATCAAATACAAAAGCTTTTACCACCGCCGCCTTGGGAAAACTAGTTGATGCGGAAAAACTTTCATGGGACACCAAAGTAACCGATATTATTCCTGAGTTTAAATTGTACGACGCATATGTAACCGACCAATTTACCGTTCGCGATCTTGTAACCCACCGCAGCGGGCTAGGTTTGGGCGCTGGAGACTTAATGGTTTTTCCAGCTTCAAACACAACTACGAAAGATGAAATGATTCATAATTTGCGGTATTTAAAGCCAGTTTCTTCCTTTAGAAGCAAATACGATTATGACAACTTACTGTATATTGTAGCTGGCGAAATAGTTGCAAGAATTTCTGGAAAAGGTTATGACGACTATATTTCTGAAAACTTTTTTAAACCCTTGAAAATGGAGCGTTCGTTTCTTTCAATTCCAAAAATTAAAGCAGACGACAATAGAATAGACGGCCACGCCCCGGTAAATGGAAAACTGGAATTAACAGCCGATACCTTTACGCAAATTGCTACTCCAGCGGCCGGAATCTATGCTTCAATTAACGATATGTGTACTTGGGTGCAGGCACAACTGAACGAGGGAAAATACGGCGAAGAACTTCAAAAAAGTCTTTTCAGCAAAAAAGTACACAACGAAATGTGGACGCCCCAAACTATTGTACGAGGCGGGAGAGGAGCGTATAATACACATTTTACGGCTTATGGGTTGGGTTGGTTTTTAAGTGATGTTAATGGCTACTTTCAAGTTACGCATACAGGAGGCCTACTTGGAATTGTAAGCCAAGTAACACTGCTTCCCGAATTAAATTTAGGCATAATTGTTCTTACCAACCAACAAAGTGGTGCGGCTTTTAGAGCTATTACCAACTCAATAAAAGACGGCTATTTTAATATTAAAAACAAGGATAGGATTGAGCAATATAACGAACGACGCTTGGCTGGCGAACGCAGGGAAGACAGCATTACCAAGCAAGTAGCTGCAGATATAAAAGCTTCCTTAAATAGCAAAACACCAAAACCCAGCACTAAAAACATTGTAGGCACGTATAAAGATCCGTGGTTTGGCGGCGTACAGATCAGCGACCAGAATGGTACACTACGCTTTAGCGCAGAAAAGGCATTGGATTTAAAAGGTGAAATGATTTTTTATAAAGGAACTACATACGTGGTTCGTTGGGATGATCCCGCGCTAAAAGCCGATGCTTTTTTAAATTTTACTTTTAATACTGAAGGTAAAGCAAATGGATTTACCCTCAGCGCCATTTCGCCACTTACCGATTTTAGTTATGACTATCAGGACTTGGAGTTTACCCGGATAAAATAGATTAGGACCGTTTTTTCAACTTGTGCTCGTTTCCTAAGGCGAAGTAAAGAACAGATCCAAACAGCGGAAGAAATAATACGACCAATACCCAAATTAATTTATTTTGGGATGTAAATTCATTTTGTAATATGTTTATCAAAGCCAATATAGGCAGTACAGTAATAATCAATATTACAATTATTAGTACAATCTGCCAAACGCCTATGGTGGAAAGAAATATCATTTAAATTCTCAATTAAATATTATTTAAAGCGATCTAAATAGCTAAATCATTGATTGTAAATATATAACATTTAATTATTTTCTTGCTTTTAAAATTTCCGCATTACTGCCGTCATCATAAAGATATCTAAAATTGGTGGCCTGTTTTACAGATATTCCTTAATTTCATAACACATAAAGTCGAAATTATGAAAACTACAAAAAGATTAGACAATGCTCTAACTAAACTCTATGTTGCGTTTCATGAAAATATGCTAAATCCAGAATGCTGTATGCACTGTGCAGTGGGTAATATTTGTAATAATACCGATAGCTGGAAGCACCTCAGCGACGCGCATGGATCGTTGCAATTAAATTATGTTGGTTTGGTACATGAAAAATTAGGGCGAAAATTTTACGGGTACTCTCCTTTAGAACTTTTAAATATTGAAGCAGAGTTTTTAAAGGGCTGCGGCTATACACTTCCTTTAAATTATAGAAACAGTAAGCCCAAAAATCCCACTTCAAAAGACACTTTATTAAAGGGTCTTTCGGCTGCTACCGCGTATTTGTGTAAGCTAGATAACGTACAAAACGTGATGGATTATTCTTCATTATTTATTACGGAAAAGCCAAATACTATAAGCAAACAGCTTGCGCGGGTTTAAATTATTGCACTTAAAAAAATGAGCCCTATTTTATAAAAAAGTGATAATAAACTTCACAACTTTAAGATTCCATTTAAGTAACTATGACCAATACACGTAAAGCGACAAAAAGGCTGCCGCTCTATCTTTCACTTATTTTTATTGCCATATTAGTGGTTTGTTATTTTACAATACCGGAAGTAAAACAATTTTTTACCCAAGCTTGGAATGTACTTACAAGCGATGACGAAGCCCGCATTCAAAAGTGGGTTGAAGGCTTTGGTTGGTTTGGACCACTTGTGCTTGTTTTAGCAATGATTGCACAAATGTTTTTGATAGTCATTCCCACCATTTTGCTAATGATTGTTACTATTTTGGCCTACGGACCTATTTGGGGAAGCTTACTAATTTTAATTGCCGTATTCTCGGCTTCATCCGTAGGATATTTAATTGGTAAATATGTAGGAACGCAAATTATAGTGAATCTTTTAGGAAATACGACCATGAAAAAAGTAAGTTCTTTTTTAAAAGAATATGGGTTTTGGGCCGTTGTAATTACTCGTGTAAATCCTTTTCTCTCTAACGATGCCATTAGCTTTGTAGCCGGCGTATTAAAAATGAATTATTGGCGATTTATAACAGCAACCTTGCTGGGAATTACGCCCCTAACAATATTAATTGCTATTGTAGGAAAAAATATAAATACTTTAAAATCTGGCTTGTTGTGGGCTTCAATAGGAAGTTTAATACTTTTTATAATTTATATTTGGTGGGATAAAAAGCGAAAAACAACAAATTGAAATTTTCTATTTTTGCAAACCAATTAATTGTTTCGAGATTTTAAATAAAAAGTTGGATTACAGCTAACTTTTGAAGATTTCAATTGCTTCTTACAAACTTTTAAATCACTTATTGATTCATTATTTTTCCTCTATGGATACTAGCTTGCATTATAATATACGCCCGGCTCGAGCCGAAGATTACAAACAAGTAGCACCGTTAATTGTGCAAGCGATGGAAGATTTGGCGTGTACTTTTGCCAATACAAATTCTCCTGAAAAAGCAGTTCCCCTATTTGAATATTTTTTTCAGCAACCTGCCAATCAGTACAGTTTTGAACATACTTTGGTATATGCCGAAGAAAATATTATAATGGGTTCCATTACGTGCTATAATGGCGCGTTATTGCCTAAATACAGAGTTCCTTTTATGGCGTATATAGCCGATAAGTACAATGTAACCGACTTAAAAATTGAAGACGAAACCATTCCCGGAGAAGTTTATATAGATACGGTAAGCGTATCGCCAAACCATCAAGGGAAAGGAATTGGCAAAAAATTATTGGCAGCGGCAATACAGAAAGCTAAATTTGAAGGACACGAAAAAATAGGATTGCTGGTAGATTTTAAGAATCCAAATGCCAAAAAACTTTATCTAGCTTTGGGGTTTAAAAGTGTAGGCAAAAAACAACTTGGCAGCAATGTTTACGAACATTTACAGCGCCCATTATAAGTGAAGTTTTAATAAAATTGAATTACGAAAACAACTGGTTAAGTACTGCCAATGATTTCGGTTTTTGATACCCTTGAACGTGAAAACTATAATACGCTAAAAGCAAATCCAACAATTCCTTTCGCTGTTTTTTTGAGAGTTTTACTGTATGTAAAGTGTTGTAATCTAAGTTAAAAAACAGTTTAAAATTTTCAATTTGCGTTCCTTCCAAACAATATTTAGATGTGTCTGTAGCTTGAAAATTTCCATCTATAATATTGAAGTATTTTTCTTCAATATTAGAAGCATCCGGGAAAAAACCTAGGTACAAACTGAGTTGCATTAAAAAGAATATATGAAAATTGGCAATGGCTTCATTTGCATCCAACCATTGAAAAGCGCGTTCCATAAAAGCAAAAAGTGCTGTATTTGGCTCTTCTTCACGAATACAATTTTTTAGCATTTCAGATAAAAACATAACCAGACCAGACTTCACAATATCGGTATGTAAAGATTGGTACGGAACAGCAACTTTAGCTTCTTTTATATATTCTAAAGTACCTTTGTTTTTATGGTCTGCAATAAGTTCGAGTTGGGTGAGTGGTTGAAAATACGAGGCCTTGAGCTTTCCTCTTTTCGATTTTAAAATACCGCGAAGCAAATAGCTTTTTACACCTGCAATTTCGGTATAACAGCACACAATAAGGTCTGCCTCTGAATACTTTATTGCCGAAAATACGATGGCTTTGGTAGCAACTACCATTAACGGATTATCATTATTTTCGAAACTTTGGTTTCGGTGTTGTCATCTGTAGTAACGAGTACTAAATACACCCCCGAACGCACCTTATATTTTCCAAAAGCAGTTGTGTCCCAAAGTACGCTTCCTCCTTCCGAAGTTTCTTCAAAAACAAGATTACCGGTAATATCGGTAATTTTTACATTCGCCTGGGCGGTGAGTCCGTCTATAGTAACATTGCCGCTAAATCCGGGTCGAACAGGATTTGGAAAGGCGTGTAGGTTTTCTAAATTGTCACCGGGAGCAGTTGCGGTTCCTTTATAAGCAACAAGACCTTTGAGGGTGGCAAAATAAACCACGCCCGTAAATGGATCGATAGCAATATCCTGAACGGTATTAGACGGTAATGGCGAATTATCTTTGGTGAAACGTAGCAAGGTTTCTTGCCCATTTGCCGACAAGTAAAAAACTCCCGATGAGGTTGTAGCTATCCATTTGTTATTAGAACCATCTACTTCAATATCGGTAATTGTTTGTTCGTATAAAAGTTCTTGGGCTACGCCATCTTCCAATATAATTATTGCTTGTGATTCTGGAGTAGTACCTTCTTCAAAAAAACTACCGGGACTATAAAGTACGCGCAATCCTTTTAGGGTTCCAATCCAAAGTCTATTTTGAGCATCAAAGGCAATTGTTCTTACTGCAGCTGAAGGTAAATTGCCATTGCCAGGGCCTTGGCCAATTTTATTAAGTCGGTTTGTTGTGGGATTATACCCTATTAAACCATTGCTATAACTACCCATAAATACATAATTTTCTCTACTTATATCTAATTGGGTTATAGCCAATTCATTTAGGGCATTCGTAATAACGCTCGATAAGTCAACTTTTTGAAATTGTCCGCCCGGGGTTAATTTTATTAAGCCCTCGTCTGTTTTTGTTTGCGCGAACCACAAATTCCCTTGTGGGTCAAAATCAGACCCATAGATTCTAATTCCCGCATCGTCGTTACCAATCATAATCCGGTCTAACGGGCTATTGGTTTCATCGTATAGGATTGTGGGAGTGTCGTCCACAATTTTTAAAAGCCCTTTTTGAAATGAACTCATATAAACTTCATTTGGCAATTTTGGATTGATGGTAACATTTACCAAATCTGTTGGTTCAGCTCCCACAGCTGCACTTAAATCTTCGTATGAAATATTATTCCAAAGCGTATCTTTTAAAACACTTATGCCATAGCGCGAAAGTGGATATGGATTGTAATCTTTGTCTATTTCACCAAAATTTACCCAAAGTTGTCCGGGAGAAGCATCTATAGCATACGGACTGTTACGTTCGGGACCATTTGGCAAAATCTGGTCGGCTTGCATACTTCCAAAAGGAACAATTAACAAACCGTCTTCATTTGTTCCTATGTAAAAATTGTCATCAAACCCGTACCCAGAAAGCAAATCCAAATCGTAATTAAGCACATTGTTTACAGCTGCTGCTTCAACAAATCCTTCGGAATAAGCTTGTACAGAATTATTGGTAGTTATAGTTAATAGGTTATCCGCCAGTCGAAATTTAAGCACTTGGGCCGAAAAATTTTTTACTTCGGTAGTAGCGCCATTGGATGTAAAACGCAATATAGTATTTGCGCGGTTTGCAGCATATAGGTCGTTGCCAAGCTTTTCTGCTGCTCTGTAGCCCCCGCCCATAATTGTAGTCCAGTTTTCAAAGTCGATTAAATTATCGTCTGCTACAAGTGCTCTGCGCATTCCATCGGTAGCGCTCGCCGCAAAAATATAGGGTTCCTTTATTATCGTTTGTACAATATCTATTTGGCCACCGCCATCGCCAATAAAATAAGTATCGCCAAATTCTAGTCTGGCCAAATCATAAACCGAAATACCGTATTGTGTGGCTATATAGAGTTTGCCGTTAAATTCGGTAAAATTGTTAATTCGCTTTCTGTCGGGAGGAATAGTTTGTTTTTCTAAAATATCCACCACTTTTAAAACTCTTTCTTCACCGTCTTTTACTATTTCCATTAGGCCATCTTCATACCCAATAATTAACAAATTATAATCCTCGCTGTAGTAAATGGTAGTTATGGCATTTCCCGAGAGGCCGTTTACGGTAGAGAGCGTTTTAATTTTTTGAGTTGAAATATCATAATAAAACACAGCATTTTCGGCTCCCACATATATTTTATTGTTGCCTTGTGAAATATCTTTTATTGATACATAAGAGAAATGACCCGTCCATCGATCTTCGAAATTCTGGGCGCTTGCCAGAAAGGGAAATATAAATAGTAAAGCAATTGTCCACTGCTTCATAGAAATTCTGTTTTGAATATTAACACGCTAAAATACTATTTATTGCGAGATGGGAATGAAAAAGCCTTTCCATATTATAAAAACCAACAGAGGAAGCTAATATAGCTTCCTCTGTTGGTTTTCGATATTTCAACTCTTAGCGCACCACCAATTTCTTAGTAATGGTTTCATTTAGGGTTTTTAGGGTTACAAAATAGATGCCTGCCGCATAGCCCGAAACATCCAGTTTTATGACCGTTGTGTTTTCCAACGGCTCTTTGCTTTCCAAAACCTGCCCCAAGTTGTTGGAAACCGTAACCGCCAAGCCAACAAACCCTTGGTTGGGGAGGTTTATGGCAACGGTGCCGGTTGTCGGGTTGGGGTACATGGTAAAATCTTGGAGTGTTGCCGCTGCCACGCCCAGCGCATCGCACTCTGCTTGGTTGTTTACAAAGGTTGTCCCCGGGTCTTTTAGCCAATCGTCCAGATAGGTGGCGCTGGCATCGTCCACGAGGATGCAGTCTAGATAGTCAGAAGTTTCGTAAACATTAAAGGTTGCAATATTCTCGTTATTGCCGTTTCTTACATCGAGGCTTTCGAGTGGGTTATTAGTTGCGTCAAAGCCCAAAAGTATTAGGTTTTGGGTTAAATCAATATTCGATATGTTATTATGACTCACGGAAATTGACGTGAGCAATGGATTTTGGGAGGTATCCAAAACTCCTGATATATTATTATATGTGGCTATAACTAAATCAATGACCGGATTGTTTGTAAGGTCCAAGCTCCCTATACCGTTAATATCACAATACAATTGTTCCAAACCGGGGTTTTGGCTAATATCGAGCGCAGTCAAAAAATTTTCAGGACAATATATTATCTCAAGGGTGGTAGTTGGCGGCAGGAGTAGTTCTGTAATATTGCTGGATGCGCAATTTAGCCCCCATAAATTCATATTCTGTGAGACATCTAGTATTGGAAGGTTGTTATTGGCACAATTTATAAGCTCCACTGCGGCAAAATCCTCAATTCCAGCAAGATTCTGTATGCCTTTCGAGAATACTACTAACTCCGTTACGTTCTCAATATTTGCTGTAAGCACCAAACCATTATTGGGCACGCCATCGCCCATGCCATTCTGCTCAAGATAGTTTTCAAAGTTAGCATCGGGTATAGCGGTGTACTGTCCAGTACAGAAAATGGTATGTACAAAAGCAGCAAGAATCAATATCTTTTTCATATCAATGTTCTTAATGTTCTACAATCAATTGTTTGGTGGTCAACTGCCCATTGTCGTAAAAATGAAGGAAGTATATACCGTCGTCAAGACCTGAGGTGTCAATGGTCTTTAACACATTTTGGCTTTCACCCGATAGTACCATTACCCCATACGCGTCGAATATTTGATATGGATATGTATTGGCTGGTTTTTCCCTAAGGTCGAGATTAAGTTCCCCATCCATAGCGTTTGGATAATAGGTGAGGCCTGCAGTTGCACATGGATACCCGGAAATAGTGTAATTTGAAACGGCATTTAATACGGGAAGATTTGTTAAGGCCACCCGCATTCTGCTGCCCTGTTTTGGTGTTAGATAAGAAATACACGAGATAACCGAGTGCCCCATAATATTATATTCATCAGGATCATAAGGGTCACCAGGATCATTGGGGTCATTGGGATCCCCATTACCATCAAATCCGCTGTCCAACCATTGGCAGGTGGCAAAATCAACATAATAATCCATATCTGGATCGGCTGGGGTATCCGTTAGATAATCGCCACAGGTCGCTGAGTTGGAACCGTCCGCATATTCGGGGCATTCAAATTCATCATCATCGGTATTCTCGCCCGTTCCGTGATGGGCGTGCCACAGAGTAAGAATGTGGCCCATTTCGTGGGAAAGGATGTGCGATTTTACCAATGGATAGGTTTGAAGGGTTACCGGGTCTTCCATAAATCCCGAAACCAAAAATGCAGTTTTATCTCGTTGTGATGTACCATAACCGTCCCAACCTAAAAATCCAACAGAATCATCATACATATAAATATCTACACCATCGGTATGATTATTAATATCGAATACGCTGGCGCCTGGGCTATAAAATTCTGAATCATCATCAATATAATCAATCTGGTGATCCCAAACAAAATATATGTTATGGGGGTTAAAAGCAGTGTCCAAATAACTCAGTGCTAAACTTACATCGGCAGGAGATTGCCCGCCCGAATGGTTGGACTTTCGTATTACATGTACATATATCCGAACACAAAAAGAGTAATTTGAATAATTTTGGCTTCTGTAGGGCGCCATCAATACTTCGGTGTTGGCAGCGGCTATGGTGTCAATTTCGCAATGGATCTGTGCGTGGGCCTTATTGCTCATCACAAAGATCAAAGAAGCTAGAAGTAAAAAGTAAAAAGTAAAAAGTAAATTTTTTCATGATTTGGTCAGTTTTAAAAATTACACTTCTTAAAGATAGGTTAAAAGTTTGTTTTGTCAAAAAACAAACCAAAAAATATACTGTCTAATCTATTAATTGCCAGATAATTTTAGGGTTTCTGCTTTCATAAACAGATAGGCTAAAATTAAAAGCCTTTCCGAATTATTTCATTGGGAAAGGCTTCTACTTTAATTTTGAATTTGAAGTTATTACACCACTCCTTGCGCAAGCATTGCGTCAGCTACTTTTACGAAACCTGCTACGTTTGCCCCTTTTACATAATCTACATATCCATCGCCATCTTTTCCGTATTGAACGCAAGCGGCGTGAATGTCATTCATAATACCGTGCAGTTTTTCGTCAACCTTCTCTGCTGTCCAGCTTAAACGCAATGAGTTTTGCGACATTTCCAAACCTGAAGTTGCAACACCTCCTGCATTTGAAGCTTTACCAGGTGAAAACAGAATCTTCGCCTTTTGGAATGCTTCAACCGCCTCTGGGGTACACGGCATATTAGCGCCTTCGCTTATACAGAAACAACCGTTATCGAGGAGCATTTTGGCTTCATCGCCGTTCAATTCGTTTTGGGTTGCGCAAGGCAGTGCGATATCACATTTCACTTCCCATGGGCGTTTTCCCGCTATATATTCTGCTCCGCTATATTTTTCGGTATATTCTGAAATACGTCCTCGCTTTTCATTTTTTAAATCCATTACAAAGGCCAGCTTTTCTTCGTCTATTCCTTCAGAATCGTAAATATATCCGCCAGAATCTGAAAATGTTACCACTTTCCCTCCAAACTGAATTACTTTTTCGGCAGCGTATTGCGCCACATTTCCGGCGCCAGATATAACAACTGTTTTTCCGTTAAAGCTTTCGCCTCGAGTTTCCAGCATATCTTTTGCGAAATACACATTGCCGTAACCCGTAGCTTCTGGACGAATAAGCGAGCCTCCGTACGAAAGTCCTTTTCCTGTAAGCACTCCCGTAAACTCATTGCGAATGCGTTTGTACTGGCCGTACATATAGCCAATTTCGCGACTACCAACACCAATATCTCCAGCAGGTACATCGGTATCTGGTCCTATATGCCTACATAGTTCGGTCATAAAACTTTGGCAGAAACGCATAATTTCGGTGTTGCTTTTTCCCTTTGGGTCAAAGTTTGAACCTCCTTTTCCGCCGCCGAGCGGAAGGGTAGTAAGACTGTTTTTAAAGGTTTGTTCGAACCCTAAAAATTTAAGAATACTCAAGTTTACAGAAGGATGAAATCGGAGCCCACCCTTATACGGGCCAATGGCCGAATTAAACTCTACTCGAAACCCTTTATTTACGTGAATTTTATTATTATCGTCTGTCCAAGGTACGCGAAAAACAATTGTGCGCTCTGGTTCAACCATGCGCTCTAACAACATTTTGTTAGCGTATTTTTCGTTTTCTTCAATAAAAGGGATTACTGTTTCGGCAACTTCTGTTACCGCCTGTAGGAATTCAGGCTCATGAGGATTGTTTTTTTCGACTTCAGAAATGAAATCAATAATGCTTTGCTTCATTGGTTACAATTTTGTTTTATTTTTAGCGAAAATCCTTGCCGAGCGATAGTTTAATCTTTTAGCGAATTAGCTTTCAAAAAACAATTTTTAAAAACAATTTGGAATGTACAGCTGTACAAGGATTGCACAAATATAAGTGTTATGATAAAAACTGGAACTCAATTTTTTACAAAATAGCCAAATCGCTTTTTAAAACTTCAATGGTGAATATGTTTTTATATATTTGTTCTTTTTCAATCTAAATAAATCACTCAATGAATACCAAATTCTTTTTATTGGTATTTTTCTTCTTACTTGTAGGCAAGCAAAGTAGTTTTAGTCAAGCTGGGTTTTCGCATGAGGTGGGTCTTATTACCGGCCCTGTGGTTTTTTATTCAGATTTTGGAGAGCGCTATAATTTTGAAACAAATGCCGGAAACGTTGGTTTTGGCATAGGCTTAATACATTATATTAATTTTTCATATAGCGCAGATTGTAACTGTTATACAAGAGCGGTTTATTTTAACGACCACTTTAAAATACGCACGGAAATAGATTACCACCAAACAAATTTAAATCATTACGGCAAATGGGTTGCGCCAGACCGTACCTCTTTAGTTGCAGATCAGCTTAGAGCTATGGGTGGCAAGGCAACAGTTTTTGAAGTAGGTTCCCAACTTGAATATTTTCCGCTTAGCATTCGCGATTTTGCCGCGGGCCAATATAAAATTGCACCTTTTATAAGTTTGGGAGCACATTGGGTAAGTTTTGATCCTGAGGTTTCTTCTACGTTAGGCCAATTAAATAGCCCAGCCACTACGCCAGATAAATATTTTAACGGTTTTCAGCAAGATCCGGCCACTACTTGGGCAGTAGTTGGAAGTGTGGGTATACGCTATAAGTTATCGCCACTAAGCGATTTAATGTTGGACAGCCGCTGGCATTTTTACTTTTCAGATTGGGTAGATGGTCTAAACCCAACGCTCGCAAATAACGGTACCACTCCAGTGCCCGAAAACAAAGCCAACGAGTGGATTTATTGGTTAAATCTTGGCTATATTTACTATATAAATTAGGCTACCCGATTGCCTGTTTTAAATCGGCAATTAAATCTTCTACATCTTCAACACCCACCGAAAGACGGATTAACGCATCTACTACCCCAATTTTCTCACGTTCCTTTTTAGGGATACTGGCGTGCGTCATACTAGCAGGATGTCCGGCAAGGCTTTCCACTCCGCCAAGACTTTCTGCCAAAGTAAATATCTTTAATTTCTCCACTATTTTAATAGCTCCGTTGTAGTTATTTCCCTTTGTTACAAATGAAATCATCCCGCCAAAACCTTTCATCTGGTCCTTTGCTATTTTATGATTTGGATGACTTTCAAAACCGGGCCAATAAACCTTTTCAATCTTTGGGTGCTTATTTAAATATTCGGCTACGGCTTTGCCATTCTCGCAATGGCGTTGCATACGTAGGTGAAGCGTTTTTAACCCGCGTAAAACCAAAAAACTATCTTGCGGCCCGCAAATTGCCCCGCTCGCATTTTGTATAAAATAAAGCCTGTTTGCGAGTTCACTGTCCTTTACTACAAGTGCGCCCATTACCACATCGCTATGCCCGCCGAGATATTTTGTAGCACTGTGCATCACAATATCGGCACCCAAATCTAAAGGTTGTTGTAAGTAGGGTGTGGCAAAAGTATTATCGACCGCCAGTAGCACGTTGTGGTTTTTTGCAATTAAAGCAGCCTTTTTTATATCTATAATATTCATCATTGGGTTTGTTGGTGTTTCTACCCAAATCAGTTTTGTTTTATCGTTTATGTATTGCTCAATTTTTGCGGCATTTTCCATTCCCACGAAATGAAATTTAATGCCAAAACCTTCAAAAATCTTTGTAAACAATCTATACGTTCCACCGTAAAGATCGTTGGTAGAAATAACCTCATCACCGGGTTTTAGAAGTTTTATTACAGCATCTATTGCGGCGAGCCCACTACCAAAAGCGAGACCAAATGCCCCATTTTCAATACTGGCAAAAGCGCGTTCCAAGGCTGCCCGTGTTGGATTGTTGCTTCGCGAGTATTCAAATCCTTTGTGACCCCCTGGAGTAGTTTGCGAATATGTTGAGGTTTGGTAAATTGGCGGCATGACCGCACCGTATGCCGGATCTATATTTTGCTGCCCGCCGTGTATAATTTTTGTGTTGAATTTCATTTTTTAAAACAGTAATTTATAAGTGATAATCAGTATTGGCAAACTATATTTTATCATTTAATATAACTTTCACAATAGCTGATTTTAAAGTTATTACTTTTGAAATTCAAATGTAAGAGTTTCATTTGTGAAAGCTAACCATCTATTTCATTTACATATGTATTACAAAATTGCGGTCGCTATTTTTATTGCGCTTGTTGCCATGGGTTGCAACGAAGAAAAAAATATTGAAATTTCTTCGGAAAGTTTTACTGAAAAAGAGCTTACAATTTGCGAAAATACCAGGTGCCCCGAAGTAACTATTAATTATGTAGAAGTATTTGGCGATACAGAGGTTTCAGAAAAAATAAATAGAAAGATAAAGAACTTTATTTTAAGCTCCCTGATCTTAGGAGAGGATACCGAACCAACAGCAAAGACTATAGAAGAAGCCGCAACTGGTTTTATTGAAGCATATATTGCAGATAAAAACGCATTTCCAGATATGGCGGGCGAATATTTTGCCGAAATTTCAGTAAACGAAATATACACGAGCGCAGACCATTTGTGCTTTGAAATGCGCCAATATTTGTACACGGGCGGTGCGCACGGATACGGCACCACCACCTTTTTGAACATTAATCCGCAAACAGGCGACGAACTTAGCACAGAAGCACTCTTTACTAATAAAAATGAATTTACTGCATTTGCTGAAAAAAAGTTTAGACAGCAACAGGAAATTTCAGCAGATCAAGGAATTAACGACACCAAGTTTTGGTTTGAAAATGAAACATTTTATCTCCCCGAAAGTGTTGGTTTTACACGCGATAGCCTTATTTTTATTTACAATCAATACGATATAGCAAGCTACGCCGATGGTCCGATAGAACTAAAAATAGCTATAAAGGATGCCGAGCCATTTTTAAGTACAGATTAAATTTAACATCATGCAAAAAGTATATTATTTATCCACCTGCGATACCTGCAAACGCGTAATGAACGAAGTAGAAATACCTTCATCATTTATAAAGCAGGACATAAAAACGCAAGGTATTACAGAAGAAGAATTAGACGAGCTTTTTAATCTTACAGATAGCTTTGAAAATCTTTTTAGCCGAAGAGCCAAACTTTTTCAAGAACGGAAATTAAAAGATGAAAACTTACTTGAAGAAGACTACAAACAACTTATTTTAGAACACTATACCTTTTTAAAACGTCCGGTAATTGTAAATAATGACGAAATTTTTATTGGCAGCAGCGCCAAAACGGTTGCCGCCGCCAAAAAATCCATTCATCCTAAATCTAAATAATTTGGTGCCAAGTTCGCCGCACCGCAAACCAATTAGGTTATTGAACTATGGGAGCAATATCTCGCGGGCGTTCGCTGTATTTACGGGTATTCTCTTTAGTTAAAATTCGAAAATCGTCTGTTTTTTCCAAAGCACTAAATTGATCGAAAAACACTTTTGGCAGCCCCACAAGTTTTCTGTCCATTAAATCAATCCAACCGCCCATCATTTCGCAACGGGCGCAATTTTTGCCATTTTCGTCGTAGAAGTTATGAAGAAATTCAAAGTACATACCATCATCCGATAATCCTTTTAACTGTAGTGAAACGAACACTGGTTTCCCCGGAAAAAATTCACGGAAATAATACATATGTTCATAAAATGCCACCGGCCCTAAATTATGCGAAGCCAGACCTTTTTGATTCATACCACATTCCAGTAAAAATGACATTCGGGTGTGGCTCATATAATCTATATAGGCACTGTTGCGCAAATGGCGGTTTGCATCTATATCGCTCCAGCGTATTTCAAATTGTTTTGTATACATAAACTAATTTTTTACAAATTTAAGCTACTTTTGTTATGCAAGCATAGTAAATATGTTTAGTTTCTGTTAAAGTTATCCGTAAAATGCCACTCATTAAAAGCAAATACAACCCACCCTTTCCATTTAAAAACGGCCATTTTTCTACTGTATATTCTGCAAAACTTAGACCTTCGCCAAGCTTGCATCAGCAACGCGAACGCTTACTATTGCCAGACGACGATTTTTTAGACATAGACTGGTCCTTTACCTCCACATTCTCCCCAAAAGTAGCAATCTTACTACACGGACTGGAAGGAAATGCACAGCGGGTTTATATAAAAGCTCAAGCAAAAATTTTAAACCAAAATGGTTGGGACACTGCCGCCGTTAATTTTAGAGGTTGCAGCGGCGAGACTAACCTTTCGTATCAATCATACAATGCAGGAAAAACAGACGATCTGGAAGCAGTTATCGATTTAATTTTAGAGAAAAACAAATATTCCGAAATAGCATTAGTGGGTTTTAGCCTTGGTGGAAATTTGCTTTTAAAATATTTGGGAGAGCGCGAAACATTTCCAAATCAAATAAAAAAAGCGGTGGCCATTTCTACTCCACTAAATTTAAAAGGCTCTTTGGAAGCCTTAAATGCCTTTTCAAATTATATTTATAGAAGTTCATTTTTAATAAATCTTCGAAAAAAGTACAAAGCAAAAATGAAGGATTTTCCTCAAAAAATGACGATTTCGGAATATAAAAAAATCACTTCACTTTTACAATTCGATCATATTTACACCGCTCCAGCCCACGGTTTTAAAGATGCTTTTGATTATTACGAAAAAAACAGCAGTTTGCAATTTCTTCCCAATATTAAAATTCCGGTTTACATTTTAAACGCCGAAAACGATAGTTTTCTTTCACCTAATTGCTATCCGGTTAAATTAGCTGCCACGATGAAAAATCTGCATTTAGAAATTTCAAAATACGGGGGGCACGTAGGTTTTTACCAAACCAATAAATTGTATTTCAGTGAAGCACGCACCGTGCAATTTTTAAATGAGTAATTCAATATAAAACACACTGCATTCAAAATCACAACCTACCACCTAATTTTATTACCTTTGCGCTTCAATAAATTAGGAATATGATCCAATCCATGACGGGCTACGGCAAAGAAGTTGTTCAGTTGCCTTCCAAAACCATTACCATTGAAATTAAATCGCTAAACAGCAAAGGTCTGGACCTCAACACGCGCGTGCCTTCGGCCTATCGCGAAAAAGAACTAGAAATTCGCGATGTGCTTGCAAAATCGTTACAACGCGGAAAGATAGATTTTTCACTTTATATTGAAGTTACAGGCGAAGAAGTTACCACACAACTTAACGAAAGTGTTGTAAAACAATATATAAAACAGTTAGCAAATGTGGTAAATGGCGATCCTGTGGAACTTTTAAAAATGGCGGTTCGCATGCCCGATGCATTAAAAACCGAGCGCGAGGAGATTGATGAAAAGGAATACAAAGCTATTTTAAAAGGAATTGAGCAAGCGCTGGAAGCTATTAACAAATATAGGAATGATGAAGGTTCGGTGCTCGAAAACGACTTTTTGGATCGTTCAAAAACCATTTCAAAATTATTGGACGATGTTATAGCTATTGACCCCGAACGCGTAGATGCTGTTAAAGAGAGACTCCGAAAAGCAGTTGCAGATATTAAAGAAAAAGTAGATGAAAATCGGTTTGAGCAAGAGCTAATCTATTACCTCGAAAAATACGATATAACGGAAGAAAAGGTTCGGCTTAAAAACCATTTGGAGTATTTTGAAGAATCGTTAAAATCTAAAGATAGCAACGGCAAAAAACTGGGCTTTATTACGCAAGAAATAGGGCGTGAAATCAACACCATTGGCAGCAAGGCAAATTATGCCCCGATGCAGCAAATAGTTGTACAAATGAAGGACGAGCTGGAAAAAATAAAGGAACAAGCCTTAAACGTTTTATAAATGAAAGGAGGAAAATTGTTTGTTTTTTCGGCACCTTCCGGCAGCGGAAAAACCACCATCGTACAACACTTACTAAAACAAAAAGATCTCAATTTAGAATTTTCGGTCTCCTGTACCAGTCGCGACCCACGGGGAGATGAAAAGCACGGCGAAAACTACTATTTTATATCACTTAAAGATTTTAAACAACACATAAAAAATGATGATTTTTTAGAGTGGGAAGAAGTATATCGCGATAACTTTTACGGTACATTAAAAAGTGAAGTAGAACGTATTTGGAGCCACGGAAAAAATGTTATTTTCGATATTGATGTGGTTGGCGGACTTCGGATTAAAAAGAAATACCCCGAAAAAACCTTGGCTGTTTTTGTAAAACCTCCAAGTATTGATGAGCTTAAAATCAGACTGAAAAAACGTAAAACCGAAAGCGACGAACGCATTAACATGCGCATAGCAAAAGCATCGGTAGAATTGGCTACAGCACCACAATTTGATCATATTATAAAAAATCACGATTTGGAAACCGCTTTAAACGAAGCGCACGATTTGGTGAAAAATTTTATAAAGGCACGATAGAGACGCAACGCATTGCGCCTCAACAACAGTGGAACACCACTGAAAAAATTACAAATGGCAAAAAAAATAGGACTCTATTTTGGCACCTTTAACCCAATACACATTGGGCATTTAATTATTGCCAACCATCTGGTGGAGTTTAGTGATTTGGATGAGGTTTGGTTCGTGGTTACGCCGCACAATCCGCATAAAAAAAAGAAAAACCTTTTAGAGGACCATCACCGCTTGGCAATGGTTCGGATTGCAGTTGAAAATTATCCAAAATTGAAAGCAAGCAATGTAGAATTTGATTTGCCGCAGCCTAATTACACAGTAAATACCTTGGCATATTTGGAAGAAAAATTTCCTGATAGTAACTTTTGTTTGATTATGGGTGAAGACAATCTGAAAAGCCTTCACAAATGGAAAAATTACGAAATTATTTTAGAACGCTATTCAATATATATTTACCCCAGAATTTCTGAAGGAACTGTAAAAACACAGTTTGAAAATCACGAAAAAATCATAAAAATAGATGCCCCAATTATTGAGCTTTCCTCAACCTTTATCCGCAACGGCATACAATCTGGAAAAAACATTCAACCCATGCTTTCGGCTGAAGTTTGGAAGTATTTGGACGAGATGAATTTTTATAAATAAAAAAACCGCCCCTCCAAAATATTATTTGGGGAGCGGCCTCAACTAAATAACCAACCAAAATCATTGAAACTACTCTCGTATTGATGGATAAACCATCTCAATAATCAATGCCAATAACGCCCCCTATTACTTAAACATTGTACGGCTAATCTTAAGCTACTGTTAAATGTTTAAGTAGGAATTGTGTACTTTTGAAATATACTTGTATCGTTAGTAGATAACCGAAGATTTATAATCTAGGCATTAAACTTTTAATAAATGGAAAGAGTATGTGTAGAATAAATTTTAAATTACATTCATGTCAGAAAAATTAAAATACGCGGTTTTTGGTGGAGGAAGTTGGGCGACAGCTATTGTAAAAATGCTTTGTGAAAATTTAGACGAAGTAGGTTGGTATATGCGTAATAATTACGCTTTGGAGCATCTAAAAAAACACGGTCACAATCCAAATTATTTAAGTTCGGTAGAGTTTAATTTAAAACAATTAAATCTTAGTAACAACATTAACCAAACTGTTAACTGGGCAGACGTCCTTATTTTTGTGGTACCTTCGGCCTTTCTTCACAAAGAATTAGAAAAACTAACCGTTTCTTTAGAAGACAAAATAGTTTTTTCAGCCATTAAAGGAATTGTCCCCGAAACAAGCTTGATAGTTGGCGATCATTTTAACACGCATTATAAAGTGCCGTTCAACAATATAGGGGTTATTTCTGGGCCCTGTCACGCAGAAGAAGTAGCTTTAGAAAGACTTTCCTATCTTACAATTGCCAGCGCCGATGATGAAAAGGCCAAAATGATTGCAAACGTGTTAAGCAGCGAATATATTAAGTGCACCACGAGCGACGATGTGCTGGGAATTGAATATGCCGCAATGCTTAAAAACATTTACGCAGTAGCCGCAGGAATAGCCCACGGTTTGGGCTATGGAGATAACTTTCAAAGTGTATTGATGAGCAACGCCATTCGCGAAATGAAAAAGTACGTAAAAAAGGTACATAAAATGAAACGCGATATTAATGATTCGGCCTATTTAGGCGATTTGTTAGTAACTGGCTATTCTATTTTTAGTAGAAATAGGCTCTTCGGAACCATGATTGGAAAAGGCTATACTGTAAAAAGTGCGCAATTGGAAATGAGCATGATTGCCGAGGGTTTTTACGCCACTAAAAGCGCTTACAACCTAAACCAACAAAAAGGAAAGAAAAAGGCAAAAACACCAATAATAAATACAGTTTACGGTATTCTATACGAAAATAAGGATCCCAAGAAAACATTTAAAAAACTAACCGAAAAGCTAAACTAAAAAAAACGGCTGTCCTAAATTACACTTTTAAGACAGCCGTTTTTCTATATTTTATTTTAGTTGTGTTGGTAATTTTTCAAATCCCATATTAAAAAGAGTAAAGCCGAAAATATCTGCATATTGCTCAATAGTTTTGCTTACTGGCGTACCGGCGCCGTGGCCGGCATCGGTTTCAATACGTATTAAAACCGGATTGCTTCCAGCTTGTTTTGCTTGAAGCTCTGCGGCAAATTTAAAACTGTGTGCTGGTACCACTCTATCGTCATGATCGCCGGTAGTAATTAAGGTTGCGGGATATTGAACGCCTTTCTTTACATTATGTACCGGTGAATAACCCTTTAAATATTGAAACATTTCTTTGCTGTCTTCGGCAGTTCCATAGTCATAGGCCCATCCAGCGCCAGCAGTAAAAGTATGATAGCGAAGCATATCTAACACCCCAACCGCTGGCAAGGCTACTTTCATTAAATTTGGTCTTTGCGTCATAGTAGCGCCCACTAATAACCCTCCATTAGAGCCACCGCGAATTGCGAGATAGTTGCTAGAAGTATAGTTGTTTTCGATTAAATATTCGGCTGCAGCAATAAAATCATCAAACACATTTTGTTTTTTCATTTGCGTACCTGCGTCGTGCCATTTTTTTCCGTACTCGCCACCCCCACGAAGGTTTGGCACTGCGTAAATTCCGCCCTGTTCCATCCAAACTGCATTGGCGATACTAAAACTTGGTGTTAAGCTAATATTAAACCCACCGTAACCATAAAGAATGGTTGGATTTTTTCCATCCAATTCTAGGCCTTTTTTATGGGTGATAATCATAGGCACTTTTGTTCCATCTTTTGATGTATAGAAAACTTGTTGGCTTTCAAAATTTTCTGGATTAAAATCTATATCTGGTTTAATGAATAATTCAGAATTACCACTGGCAATATCATATTTATAAATGCTACCGGGTGTTACATAATTGGTAAAAGAATAATACAACTCTTTTTCTTTCTTTTTAGTTCCAAATCCGCCAGCAGAACCTACACCGGGAAGTTTTACTTCTCGAATTAAGTTTCCATCGTAATCATACTGCAAAACTTTTGATACTGCGTCTACCATATAATTAGCAAAAATATTGCCTCCCCCAGTGCTCGGAGAAAGCACATTTTCGGTTTCTGGAAGAAAGTCCTTCCAATTTTCGGGAGTTGGATTTTTTGCATCTACCGTAACAATCTTTTTGTTTGGCGCATTCATATTGGTAACAATGTAGAGTTTGGAGCCTACATTTTCAAGAATATAGGTATCTGTATCTGTATTGTTTATTATAGTAACAAATTCAGAATTAGGCTTGGAAAGATCTTTTATAAAAAGTTTATTTCCCGAAGTAGATGTACTGGCTCTAATAAGTAAGTAATTGTTATCTTCGGTTACGCTTGCGTTAATATAGCGGTGTTTTTGTTCAGGAGTAGCACCAAAAATTATTTTGTCTTCGCTTTGCGGTGTACCCATTTTATGATAGTACACTTTGTGTTGATCGGTTTTTGCCGAAAGTTCACTGCCTTTAGGCTTGTCGTAACTGGAGTAATAAAAACCGTCTTCGCCCTTCCAGGAGAGGCCGCTAAATTTAATATCTTTTAAAGTATCGCCAACTAATTTTCTAGTTTCGGTATTCATTACAAGCACTTTTCTCCAGTCGCTTCCACCTTCAGAAATACTATAAGCCAACTTGCTGCCATCTTTAGAAAAACTGGTTTCTCCCAATGAGATTGTTCCGTCTTCCTTAAAAGTATTCGGGTCTAAGAAAACTTCGGCCGTACTGGGATCTTCTCCCGTTTTGTAGCGATAGATTACGTATTGATTTTGCAACCCATCGTTTTTATAAAAATACGTGTAGTTACCTTCTTTAAACGGAGGTCCAACTTTTTCATAATTCCAAAGATGTGAAAGGCGCTTTTTTAAGTTATCTCGGAAAGGTATATTTTCTAAATAATCAAAAGTTACTTCATTTTGGGCTTTTACCCACGCGGCCGTTTCTTTACTCCGATCATCTTCTAACCACCGGTATGGATCTTTTACTGTTTCGCCAAAATATGTATCTACGGTTTTTTCCTTCTTTGTCTTTGGATATTTCACAGAAAACATTTCTTTTTTAGTTTGGGCTTCACCAGAAAAAATAGCGAGCACCAAGATTACGGTAACGATTGTGTACTTCATAAAAATTATTTTTTTTCTTAGAAATGCAAAGGTACTGCTTTTAACCTTATTGCGAATATTCTAAAAAGCAAAAGGCTTCGGTTAAAGAAGCCTTTTGTTTTGTTAAATGGACGGTCTATATAAATAACGGTCTATAAACCTTCCAATGTTTATAGATAAGTATAACATTTAAAACTACAATCACCAAGGCCGCAATAAGACCCGGAGTATCTAAAAATATATGGAATAGTAAAATATTTACTGTTATTGGCGCCAATAATAGCAGGGCAAATGGCACCCATTTATTAAATAGTAAAAGTGCGCCGATAAATATTTCAAAAATTCCAACTACATATAGAATATAGCCAGTGTTGCTGAGCGAGTCTATAAAGATTGCTGCCTCTCCTGTATAAATATGCGTTGGCATAATTTTAAAGTGAAGCAACTTGCTCAGTCCAAAAAAAAGTAATCCTAAGCCTAATATAATCCTTAGGATTTTAGTAAAAGTTGAATTCATAGGCTTTACGTTTAAGGTTAATCCTTAAAGATACTGAAAAAAAGAGAACATCGCTTTGTAAATATTATGATTTTTTAACAAAAAATAAATAAATATTTCGCGATTTTTCTTAAAAGCCTAAAGTAGTTTGTGGTATATTAAATATTCTGCAATTTGAATTGCATTGGTAGCAGCACCTTTTCTTAGGTTATCGCTAACAATCCACATATTTAGCGTGTTGGGTTGGGTTTCGTCCCTTCGAATTCTTCCAACAAAAACATCATCTTTGTCGTGCGCATATATGGGCATAGGATACGTATTGGTATCTGTATTATCTTGAAGCACAATACCAGGAGTTTCGTGTAACATTTTACGTATAGCGCCTAATTCAAAATCATTTTCAAATTGAACATTTACAGATTCACTGTGGCCTCCTGCGGTAGGAATTCTAACAGCGGTTGCCGTAATAGAGAAGGTACGGTCGTTTAAAATTTTTTGTGGCTCGCGCGCTAGTTTCATTTCTTCTTTGGTATAACCATTTTCTTCAAAAACATCGCAATGTGGTAAAGCATTTTTATGAATTGGATAGGGGTAGGCCATTTCTCCCTTTATTCCGGCCATTTCATTCTCCATTTGTTTAACGGCCTTTAAACCTGTTCCAGACACTGATTGATAGGTAGAGACCACCACGCGCTTTAGCTTGTATTTTTTATGAAGTGGTGCCAAAACCATTACCAACTGAATTGTTGAACAATTTGGATTGGCAATAATTTTATCGTCCTTCGTTAATATGTGGGCATTTATTTCGGGTACGATTAGTTTTTTATCGGCCTCCATACGCCAAGCCGACGAATTGTCTATAACGGTAGTCCCTACTGCGGCAAATTTTGGCGCCCATTCTAACGATGTGCTACCGCCTGCCGAGAAAAGCGCAATATGGGGTTTTGCAGCCACGGCTTCATTAAGGCCAATTACTGTAAGCGTTTTTCCTTTAAATGAAATTTGTTTGCCCACAGACCTTTCCGAAGCTACTAAGAGCAGCTCATCTACAGGGAAATTGCGTTCCGCCAAGACTTTTAACATTACTTCGCCCACCATTCCTGTGGCACCCACCAAAGCTAATTTCATATTTCTTAAATTTGAATAATTACCTACAAAGGTCGCAAAGATTTTTGCAAAGTTCACCAATTGAGTGTGGTAAAATTAGCTTTTGTCTCTTGAATGTTTTTCTAGCGATTGAAAAGCCAGCTTGGCTATTTAATTAAGTTATAAATAGCGCCCGCAATTTTATTCTGTCCCTTTTCGGAAGTCAACAATTTAAAGTCGTTTGGGTTACTTAAATAACCCATTTCAATAAGGGTAATAGGTGCGCTTACATTTTTCAAAATAAAGAAATTTGAATTTCTAATTCCATTGCTTTCAAATTCTTGATCTATTGCATTTTTTAGACGTTCAGCAAGTTTGTTAGATGCCTCTGAGAAAGCGTTTTCAGAACTTACAAAAAAATCGAACCCACTTGCAGCAACATCTACGTTTGAGTTAATGTGAAGTGAAATAACAAAATCTGGATTTAATGTATTTATAAATTCTGCTCGACTTTTTAAGGAAAGCGGGTAATCTCCTTCACGAGTTAAAATAATTTTTACATCTTCAGCGGTATTTAAAGCCACGATTTTTAATGCGATTTCAAAAACAAGATCCTTTTCTTTAAAGCCATCTATTGCATACCCGTCATCGTTGCCGCCGTGGCCGACATCAATTACTATTATTTTTTCCGTTGCAGAAGAAAGGAAGGTCGAAAACAGCAAAATGCTTAATATTATAATATTTCTCATAAACGCTTATTTAAAAATTACAGTGTTGATAAACATATAAAAAGAACCCTCTCTCGATTGAACGAAAGAGGGTTTAAGGGTTAGAATATGTAATGTAGCGGTGATTGAAATTTATTTTTTTCTAAGCTCATCACGAATTTCCAATAGGATATCTTTTTCAGATGGTCCCGGATCTGGTGCAGGAGCTGCTTCTTTTTTCTTTCGAACTTTTGCGTAGGCTTTAACGATTAAAAACAATACAAATCCTACGATAATCAAGTTAATGATTGAGTTAACCCATTTACCCCACATTACTGCATTTTCAGGTTCTACTACTTCACCGTCTGGTCCAATAACTGCTGGATCTAGCACGTATTTAAGATCGGCAAAATCTACGCCTCCAGTAAAATGCCCTACAATAGGCATAATCATATCATTTGTAAAGCCGGTAACTACGAGTCCAACGGCACTTGCCAAAATTACGGCTACGGCAAGATCTACGACGTTGCCCGTCATAATAAAATCTCTAAATTCCTTTAACATATTTTGATGGTTTTAATGGTTAATATGTGCTAATTTACTTAAAATGCTTTCAAAAAATTAATACTTTATACATTTAAGTATTAATTTTTACGAATTACCCGTTTTACTCGTTGCGATATGGCCGTAATCAGTTCATAAGAAATTGTATTTATTGAAGCCGCTAAGTCTTCAGCACTGGCAGAGGGGCCAAAAATAATTGCCTCATCGCCTTCTTCACAAGTAATATTAGTAACATCTACCATAATCATATCCATACAAACGTTACCAAGAATAGGTGCCTTTTTTCCAGCAATAGTTACCCATCCTTTTCCTTTGCCATATGAGCGCGGAATACCATCTGCGTGACCAATGGGAAGAGTTGCAGATCTGGTTACTGTTTCAGCAATAAAACCGCGATTATAACCAACACTTTGATTTTTTTGCACCACGTGGATTTGCGAAATAACCGTTTTTAAGGTGGCTACAGGTTTTAAATGTTTGTTTTCTTCGGGATCATTTCCAAAGCCGTAAAGACCAATTCCAGATCGCACCATGTTAAAATGCGCTTCGGGATAATTTATTATTCCAGATGTATTTGCACAGTGTAACAACGGCTTGTACCCAAGTTTAGCGATTAATTCCTCCGAAATTTCTCTAAAATCTTTAATCTGACCTTGGGTAAACTCCTTCAATTTTAAATCTTCGCTAGCAGCTAAATGCGAAAAAATAGATTTTACTTTTACGCTTTTTGTGTTGGAAAGTGTTTCTGCAATCCATAATAAATCATTGTGGTTAAACCCCAAACGATTTAACCCCGTATTAAATTTTAAATGTATTGGATAGTTAGATTGATTGTGATTCTCTGCAAATTCAATAAACTCTTTTAAGGTTTTTCGAGAATAAATGCTCGGTTCCAGACAGCGATTTACAATAGTTTCAAAATTAACTGGCAGCGGATGCAACACTAAAATTGGAGTTTTTATTGAAGCATTTCTAAGTGTTTCGCCCTCATTAGTATAGGCTACAGCAAAATAAGATACACCCAAAGTTTCAAGTTCTTTTGCAACAATAACTGCATCGTTACCGTAGGCGTATGCTTTTACTACTGCAAGCATTTTCGTGCTCGGAGCTATTTTTGAAGTTATATATTTGTAATTTGAATTGAGCGCATTTAAGTCAATTTCTAATAAGGTTTCTGTGGCTTTGGGCATATTATGCTTGTTTTCCCGTTTTATCGGGCTGTCAGTCTTGGCGAGATGCTTTTTCATCTTTAATTTCTTCGGCATCCTTCACGTCTAATTTTACTACTTTATCTCTGAGCTGTACTTTGTAATATGCAGCGCGGCTTAGGGGTTCGTATTCTTCGGTTTCGCCCAGCAAAACAAGCGCTTCACTTTTTGCTTTTCTATAGCTATAGTGTGCAAGATTACCCGTTCGGGTGCAGACGGCGTGTACTTTTGTTACATATTCGGCAGTTGCCATTAAAGCGGGCATTGGGCCAAACGGATTTCCTTTATAATCCATATCCAGCCCCGCTACGATTACCCGAACGCCCCGGTTGGCGAGGTCGTTGCACACTTTTACTATTTCGTCATCAAAAAATTGAGCCTCGTCTATACCTACTACATCGCAATTATCTGCCAAAATAGGAATATTAGCTGCTGCCGGAACGGGCGTAGATCTAATTTTATTGCTATCGTGGCTAGTTACAGCATCTTCGGCGTAACGAGTATCTAATGATGGAGTAAAAATTTCAACTTTTTGTCGAGCAAATTGGGCACGTTTTAACCTTCGGATAAGTTCTTCGGTCTTTCCTGAAAACATGGAACCGCAGATTACTTCAATCCAACCAAATTGTTCTTTCTGATTTACGGTATTTTCAAGAAACATAGTTTATTTTTACGCGAAACATGAACACAAATCTATTTACAAAAGTAAACGCAACTAAAATACGGTTTAAAACCTTTGTAAAATATTGGTTTTAAACAAGAAACAAAAATAGTTGACGTTTACATATAGGATGCGTAAATTTATAAAAACAAAATAGAAAATCCGTTTAATTTAAAAAGATATGAAGAAGAAAGTCCGCGAGCAGGTAACAGCGCTCGCCAAGCAGCTAATTGAAGAAGAAAGTACTTGTAAAACCGCATATTTAAAGGGGTTAGTTGGCGAACTATACGAAAAATTATCTGTGCTCGAATATCTTGAAAATCAGTTGGAAGATACGCCCGAAGATAGCACTATAGATTCCTTAGATTCAAAAAGTTTCCGCGAAGAAAACTGGTTTACGGAGCCCGAACCCGTGCCACAACCAGAACATAAAGAAGATCTTATTGAACCTTTGATGGAAAAAATAAAAGATATTGTAGCCCAAATGCCCGAAGAAAGCGAGCGTATTGACGAATTACTGGAAGAAATGATGCCAAAAAACCAAGCGGCAACCTCGGTACAGGTTAAGGAAAAGCCTTCGGTAAAATACACAAAAAACGATTTGGAGGAATTTGCTTCAAATTATCAGCAAATGCCCGAATTTGAAAGAAAAACAACCGGGCTCTTCCCAAAAGCTTCGGAAGGAGAAAAGGCGAGCAAAACATTAAAAGAATCTCGTCCAAAATCGCTAAACGAAACTATTAACAAAGGACTAAATATTGGGCTCAATGATCGTTTAGCCTTTATAAAGCATCTCTTTGACGGTCACGCCGAAGATTACACCCGGGTACTTTCACAAATTAACACGATGGATAATTTTGATGAAGTACAAAATTTCGTGAAGGCAAAAGTAAAGCCAGATTATAATTATTGGTTAGATAAAGAAGAATATTCTGAACGTTTTATGAATATCATTGAAAAACGCTTTAACTAAATAAATGTCATGACAGCCCAAAAAACCATTTATTGGATAGCCACAAGCCTGCTTAGCGCATTATTTTTATATTCGGCATTTACTTATTTAACAGATACCGCGGTAATTGAAGGTACATATCAAGATTATCAATATCCTTCCTATTTGGTAATTCCGATGGCGCTTGCTAAAATTTCTGCCATTGTATTTATAATTTTACGAAGGCCAAAATGGGTTATGGAGTGGGCCTATGCAGGGCTTTTTTTCGATTTGGTATTGGCCTGCTTTGCCCTTTACCGAATTGGCGACCCAGGAATGACGCTGCCATTGTTTGGAATTTTGGTATTATTAATTTCATACTTCTTCGGAAAAACCGTACGCCCATAAATTATGACGGGAAAACTCTATTTGGTACCCACACCCATCGGCAATTTAAAAGATATGACTTTTCGTGCGGTAGAAGTACTGAATGAAGTAGATTTAATTCTCGCCGAAGATACGCGCAATAGCGGAAAACTATTAAAACATTTTAAAATAGGTACCCAAATGCATTCGCACCACATGCACAACGAGCACAAAACGGTGGAAGGCATTGTAAAACGAATTCAAAACGGTGAAAACATTGCGTTAATTAGCGATGCCGGAACTCCGGCCATTAGCGACCCAGGATTTCTATTAACCCGTGCCTGTGTTGAAGCTGGTATTGAAGTAGATTGTTTGCCTGGCGCGACTGCCTTTGTTCCCGCATTAGTTAACAGCGGTTTCCCAAACGATAAATTTGTATTTGAAGGATTTCTCCCTGTGAAAAAAGGAAGACAAACCCGCTTGGAACTTTTAGCCGAAGAAACCCGAACTATTATTTTCTACGAATCGCCGCACAAGCTTTTGAAAACACTCGCACAGTTTGTGAAATATTTTGGCACAGAAAGACGAGTTTCCGTTTCGCGCGAACTCACAAAACTACACGAAGAAACCGTCCGCGGCACTGCCGAAGAAGTTTTAAACCATTTTGAAAACAAGCCGCCGAAGGGGGAGATTGTTATTGTAGTTGCCGGGAAGAAATAGTTTTTCGTTTTACATAATGTTTTTTATAAAAAACACTTTTTGTTTATTTTGTTTTTTGTCGTAAACAATATTTATTATATTTGTTTTTCATAAAAAACAAAATGAAAGAGCTTTTCATAATCAGCGAACGTATTTTAGATGCTTTAAATATCCAAAAAGAACGGTACTTGTTGGAGCAAATTGATTGGTCGCAACGGCTTATCGGGATAAAGGGTGCTAGAGGCTCTGGGAAAACAACCCTATTGCTTCAACGTATAAAATTTCATCTTTCCGAAGCGGAAAAACCTTTGTACACTTCCTTAGACAATCTATATTTTATGAACCATACC
Organism: Aequorivita marisscotiae; assembly: GCF_029814825.1. Classification (NCBI taxonomy): domain Bacteria; kingdom Pseudomonadati; phylum Bacteroidota; class Flavobacteriia; order Flavobacteriales; family Flavobacteriaceae; genus Aequorivita; species Aequorivita marisscotiae. Next base: position 924,165 of record NZ_CP122379.1, read on the forward strand.
TTAATTGGTTTGGCGGAGGAATTTGCAGTACAAGGCGGAACACATTTGTTTTTAGACGAGGTACACAAATACCCGAACTGGTCTCGGGAATTAAAGCTGATTTACGACCAATTACCTTCTCTAAATGTAATATTTACATCTTCCTCCATTCTTGAAATAAATAAAGGAGAATCCGATCTAAGTCGACGGGCGGTGAAATATATTTTAAAGGAAATGTCGTTTCGTGAATATTTGAATATAAAACATAACCTCAATGTACCATCTTTCAATTTCGAATATATTCTCAAAAATCAAAAAGAAGTAGCACTAGAACTTAAAAAGCATGTTAAATTCCCAGTAGCAGAATTCAAGGAATATCTAAAATACGGCTGCTATCCTTATAGCTTTGAGGGAATTGACAATTATTATCCCAAACTTTTAGATACCATTAATTTAATGCTCGAGATAGATGTAAGTTCAGTAGAAAACATCCCGTATCAAGAAAGTCGGAAAATAAAAAAGCTGCTCGTTGCTATTGCACAAAGTGCCCCATTTACGCCCAACGTTTCAAAACTTAGTGAGCGCTTGGGTTTTTCAAGGAATTTTCTGTTGAATTCACTCAAAATATTAGATCGAGCCGAACTTATTCATGAATTCTTTACTCCTTTAAAAGGCATTGGTGCATTCACCAAACCTGAAAAATTATACCTCAACAATACTAATTTAATTTATGCACTTGCACAAAGTCAACTAGAGCAAGGAACCCTACGCGAAACATTTTTTGCCAATCAATTAAAACATATTCATGAAATTCACCTTGTTAAAAAAGGTGATTTTATCGTAAACAGAAAATATACCGTTGAAATAGGAGGCAAAAATAAAACTACACATCAGATTAAAGATCTCAAAGATGCTTTTATACTTAAAGATGATATTGAAATTGGAGCCTTAAACATTATTCCATTACATCTTTTTGGATTAATGTACTAATAGTTATCAATCTAAAATTACTAGTGCTTTCCTTTATTCCACCCATGTTTCCCGAGATATTGCTCGCCACTTTCTACAGCACCTTTTTCAATTGAAGTACCCATTGAGTCATTCCAACGGTTTAAGTATCCAAAGAGCGAAATCACGCCCAGCATTTCTACAATTTCGCCTTCATCCCAATTATTGTAAAGTCTTTGTTTTATTTTCTCATCAACGGCATTTGGTACTTGGCTGGCAGCGAGTGAAAAATCCAAAGCAGCGCGTTCAGCCTCTGAAAATGCAGGATGGGTTCTGTATTCCCAAATATTATCAAGTTGCTCCTGCTCGGCTCCGTAACGTTCGGCAGCGCGAATGGCGTGTGCTTGGCAATAGCGGCAACCCGTGGCATTACTGCTCACCCAAGCAATCATTCGTTTTAAAGCTGAAGTAACGCGGCCTTCATTCGCCATTACGGCTTTGTTGAGGTTGATAAACGCTTTGCTAATTGCCGGTCGATGCTGCATAGTAAGCACGCTGTTGGGACAAAAACCAAGTGTTTCATTAAAAAACTTGGCTAACTGTTGGGTGTCTGCATCGTAGTTTGGAGAAAGTGGAATTACTAGAGCCATCGGTGATTTTTAAATAATTTTTGCCGAAGATATGAATTGCCAATGGCAAATACCAAAACACTGCTTCGAAATTAAAATAAATTTCAACATCTAAATGTGTCAAACTGAACTGAATCAATATGAAATAGAATATTTAATTCTTCAATAAACGAAAAACACTCTTTGAAGTTTTCAGAAAATAAACGCCACTTTGGACAGCGGCAAGATTTAGCTGTGTTTGCTTTTCAGTCAATTCACCGGAAGAGATAATTTTTCCTGTAATATCTGTTATTTGGAAAGGTGTGTTTTCAGAAAACAATTCGCGTTCAATAGTGAAAATTCCATTTGATGGGTTTGGGTAAATTTTAAAGCTATCGTTTTCAAATTCTGAAACACTTAATGGACCATTAATAAGACGAGCCACAACCAAGCTTTCGCTGCCACTGTAGAAAAATGTATTGCCTCCAATTACGAGTTTTCCGTCCTGCTGAAAAGCAATATCGGCACCTTCAAAACCCAGCGCAGTGTAGCCGTTAGCGCCAAAAGTAGTGTCAAGTATTCCTTCTGAATTAAATCTATAAGTCCTGTTAAAATCGGGCTCAAACCCAAAAGTAACTCCAAAAACAATTATGTTGTTATCTGGCTGAATCAAAATTTTAAGGGCAGTAAATATATCGCCGTCAATAATTGCCGTTCCATTATTTCCAAATGAAGTGTCAATTTCACCACTTGGCAGGAATCTTTTTATGGAAGTTCCGGGTTGTGTTCTCAACGAGGTTAGTATTTTTCCATCGTCTTGAATAGTGATAGATGAATGAAATACTTCAGAGGACGACTCTATTTCAACAATACCATCAACTCCAAAATCATTGTCCAAATCGCCATTAGGTAAAAATCTGGCGATTTGGAATTTTTTTACAAAATTCTCTTCGGTTTTATAAGGCACTACTATTTTATTATCGCTTTGTACCTTAATGCCAAAAACTTTAAAGGATTCATTATTTATAAAATGAAAGAGACTTCCATTTGTGCCAAATGAAGTGTCCAGCGACCCATCTGGCAAATACTTTACCAGTAAAATAGAATTGTCGCCTCCATTTGTTGAACTTCCCCCTGCCAATATTTTAGCGTCGGGAAGCAACACAGTGCCGCTTAAATAGTTTTCGGCATAACTGGTTTTTACAATTCCGTCCGTGCCAAAAGATGTATCTAAAGTGCCATTTGGTAAATAGCGAACCAATAGAAAGCCTACTTCTCCATTTTCAAAAAATGTTGTGGAGGTTATAATTTTTTGATCGGGCTGAATGTGAAGTGAATTAAAGTATTCCTCGTAAAAATTTCCAATTTGCGTAGTTACCAATCCTCCTATTCCAAAAGTAGAATCCAAGCTGCCATCGGGCAGATGTCCAGCAAGTGCGTAAGAAAAACCGCCTCCGGAGTGGCTTGCAAAACCATAAATTATTATTCTTCCATTATCTTGAACAGCTATGGAAGTACCTCTGTCGCTCCTTCCAAAAAAATCGGTAATTGCAAAGCCATTATTCCCAAAAGATGTATCAAGTGTTCCATCCTGCGAATAGGTAAGTGTTGAAGCTATTCCTATTAAAAAAAGTAAAAGTATTTTCATATTTTCAAGTTTTAATGCTTCCGAAGAAATTTTTTCAACTCAATTCTTCAGTAAACGAAACACACTATTTGAAGTTTTCAGAAAATAAACGCCACTTTGGACAGCGGCAAGATTTAGCTGTGATTGCGTTTCAGTCAATTCACCAGTGGCAATAACTTTTCCAGTAATATCAGTTATTTGGTACTCCGTAGTTTCAGGAAATTCGCGTTCAATGGTGAAAATTCCGTTTGAGGGATTTGGGTAAATAGTTGTTTTTTGGTTTTCAAATTCGGGAGTGGACAAAGGATTATTAACACGGCGCTCCATAATAATATCTTCTTGCCCATTGTACCAAGCTGTATTGGCCAAACAAGTGATTTTACCGTCCTGTTGAATTAACATATCTGTTACAAAATACTCAGTAGAATTTGTGACGAAATTAAAACCTGTATCCACATATCCATCAATGTAATACCGCTTCATAAAAAACGGTCCGCCACCCTCAAAAAAATCAGTAAGCTCTCCAAAAACTAACAATCTTTGGTTCTCTTGAACTTCAATGTTGCTTATTATAAAATTATTTCTGTTCGGATTTATATACCCATTATTGCCAAAAGATGTATCAAAACTTCCATCAGGTAGGTATCTGAAAATTAAATTATTCATTATATCAAACTGCCAATCCAAAAAAGAACTGTGAACTGCAATTTTACCATCATTGTACAGAGCAATATGGTTTGATGAATAATCAGGTTCATTCGTTATGCTCACTATTCCATTACTGCCAAACGACGTATCCAATGTACCATTAGACAAGTAACGCAATAGCACTTGAGATGTAACACCGTTTTCTTGACTTATGCCGAGGACGACTATTTTGTTATTAGACGTTATTTCTATTTTTTGAGCCGAGTTTGATTCATTTCCTACTTCTGTAATTACCACGCCATTATTTCCAAAAGTAGAGTCTAAAGTTCCGTCAGGCAAATATTTTTTCAAGCCAATTTTAGATATTCCATTTTCAAATAATCTACCCGCTGCTAAAAGCGAATCATCATTTAAAAGTACCATCTCGCCACTATAAATACTCTCGGGAAATACTATCAGTTCTCCACTATTCCCGAAACTAGTATCTACTGAGCCATCGGCTAAAAATCGGTTAACTACAAACTCAGAATTAGCAGTCAGACTAAATGATCCACTAGCAACAATTTTACCATCACTTTGGCTTAAAACCTTTCTGTAATATTCCTCTTCATAACCTGCACCATTAAAAACTGTTACCCCATTTGTACCAAAAGAAGTATCTAAAGTACCATTTAGGTTATATCTAGCTATAGACGGAAAAGCTTGTCCTTGAATTTTAAACTGTCCCGCCACCAATAGTTTTTCATCTGTTTGCTGTGCAATTGAAATGGCCATATCCGTATCGCCTGCAATATCGGTTTGTACGGTTCCATTGTTTCCAAACGAAACATCTAAACTGCCGTCTTGGGCAAGTCCTAAAGTCGAGAACATTCCCACTAAAAAAAGTAAAACTATTTTCATAATATTGAGATTTTATGAATAAAGGGGAGAATTATTCCTACAAGATACTAAATTTTCAAATACAGCAAATATTTTCCACCAAATTTTGTAAATTTATAGCGCTTCCCATAATTAAATAATCGCAATCTATTTTTGGAATTTGTAATTTTAAACTTTGAAATTTTCGAAGTATATGCGCTGGACCCTAAAACCAAAACCCGATCCCGAAAAAGTAAATTCACTTTCAAAAGCCTTGAAGATTGAACCACTTATTGCTTCGCTTTTGGTACAGCGCGGGGTAGAAACTTTTGAAGAAGCCGAAAAATTTTTTCGCCCAAATTTGGACAATCTTCACGATCCGTATCTTATGAAAGATATGGATAAGGCGGTTTTGCGCATTCAAAAAGCAATTGAAAATGAAGAATACATATTGGTTTACGGTGATTACGATGTAGATGGAACCACAAGCGTTGCCTTGCTTTCTTCATACTTAAAAAGTTATTACCCTAATGTTTCAACCTATATTCCCGACCGTTATAACGAAGGGTATGGCGTATCGTATAAAGGAATTGATTATGCCGAAGACAATGGTTTTTCGTTAATTATAGCTTTAGATTGCGGTATAAAAGCCATCGACAAAGTTGGCTACGCATCCGAAAAAAATATCGATTTTATCATTTGCGATCACCACCGACCGGGGAAGGAAATTCCGAAAGCCGTGGCCGTACTCGACCCAAAACGGGATGATTGCTTCTATCCGTACAAGGAACTTTGCGGGTGCGGTGTTGGTTTCAAATTAATTCAAGCTTTAGCCGAAAAACGAGGTTTACAGCTTGAAGATTTATTGCTGTATTTAGATTTGGTAGCTACTGCAATTGCAGCAGATATTGTACCAATCACCGGTGAAAACCGCATCCTTGCACACTACGGTCTTAAAGTAATAAACAGCAATCCACGAACGGGAATACAAGCAATCTTAAAGCAAGTAAAAAAGGAAAAACTTACCATTACCGATGTAGTTTTTATAATAGCCCCGCGCATCAACGCCGCCGGACGAATGAAACACGGAAACCACGCTGTTGCGCTCCTTACTGAAACAGATTTTGAGAAAGCCCAAACGTACGCCGCGGAGATTGAAACTTTTAACACGGACCGACGTGAAGCAGACAAACAAATTACAGAGGAGGCACTACAGCAAATAATTGCTAATAAAGAAGAAGCACGTAAAACCACTGTTGTTTATCAAGAAAACTGGCACAAAGGGGTTATTGGCATTGTGGCTTCCCGATTGACCGAAACCTATTATCGCCCAACTTTAGTGTTTACCAAAAGTGGCGAAAAGCTTGCTGCATCGGCCCGATCTGTGAAGGGATTTGATGTGTATAATGCGTTGGAAAGTTGTTCGGAACACATCGAGCAATTCGGAGGGCATATGTATGCCGCAGGTTTAACATTATTTGAAAAAGATTTCGAAAATTTTAAAAATGAATTTGAACGCGTGGTTTCAGAAACCATTGATCCACATTTGCTTACCCCCGAAATTAGAATAGATACCGAAATAAACCTGCAAGACATCACCCCAAAATTTTTCAGAATTTTAAAACAATTTGCCCCTTTCGGCCCTGGAAATATGACACCCACTTTTATGACCCAAAACCTAATGGATACCGGTTGGGGAAAATGTGTGGGGGAAGATAAAACACATTTACGCGTCGTGGTGAAACAAGGAAATTCGAACCAATTTACGGGAATTGGGTTTGGTTTGGCAGATAAACAAGATATCGCCTGCGGCGGAAAACCTTTTATGGCAGCGTATTGTATTGATGAAAACGAATGGCAAGGAAACATTAGCCTGCAATTACGTTTAAAAGATATTCGTTAATATTGACCCGGAACCGTTGTAGGGACAAGGCAAGCCTTGTTCCTACAATCACGACACATCCGTAAAACGATTACAATGAATGGGGTTTGAATTCCCTCAATTCAAACCGTTCGCCATCAAAAACGCCGTAGGTATAATGGTTTATCCAATCGCCAAGATTATAATAGGTTGAATTGTCGCCAACCTTTATTTCCATCGGCAAATGGCGATGCCCAAAGATAAAATAATCAAAATGTTTCCTTTCCAATTTTCGTTTGGCGTATTGGGCCAACCATTCCTTTTCCTCACCTAAAAACGCTTTGTCCTCATCGCCGGAAATCAATTTGTTTTTTACCGAAAGATGTTGTGCCAATCGCACTCCAATATCGGGATGCAACCACCGGAATAGCCACTGCGAAAGCGGATTGGTAAAAACTTTCTTCATCCGCTTGTAACCTTTATCGCCCGGACCTTTTCCATCGCCGTGACCAATAAAAAAATGTTTGTTATTAAAAACAAACTCTTTCGGGTCGTGATATACTGGAATATTGAGTTCTTTTTCAAAATAATCGTGCATCCACAAATCGTGGTTGCCCACAAAAAAGTGAATTTGGATGCCGCTATCACGAAGCTCTGCCAATTTCCCCAAAACACGAACAAAACCTTTTGGTACAACAGTTTTATATTCAAACCAAAAATCAAAAAGGTCGCCGAGCAGGAAAATTGCTTCGGCATCGTGTTTTATAGTGTCCAGCCATTTCACAAAAATCTTTTCGCGCGGCAAGCTTTCGGCCTGTGTGGGCGCGCCAAGATGATTATCGCTGGAAAAGTATATTTTCTTGCCTTGCGGGATTTGCATGGAGCAAAGATAGTGAAAGTGAATTGTCGGAGTACTTTTTTATTAAGTTGTATGTTTTGTTATAACAATGTATTAACTTTGTGTAAATTTTTCAAAAATGGAAGCGAAAATAATAAAGATTGGTAATTCAAAAGGAATCATTATACCAGCCAAATTTCTGAAGCTCATCGGCCTCGAGGAAAAAGTTGCCATCGAAATTGAAGATGACAAAATGATCATTACAGCTGCAAAATCTAAACCTCGTGAAGGGTGGGAAGAAATGCTGGCAGAAGATGTGACTAAATATGGGCAGCCCGAAAGATTGATGCCAGATTTTTTCGAAGAAGAAAATAATTCTGATTGGGAATGGTAAAACAATACGATATTTATTGGGTGAACTTAGATCCAACCGTTGGAAGTGAGATTAAAAAAACGCGTCCTTGTCTTATAATATCTCCAGATTTTTCAAATAAAATTTTAAATACACTCTTGGTAGCGCCCATTACTTCTACCCTTAGAAATTTTCCGATGCGAATTGAGATTATTTTAAAAGGCAAAAGAGGGCAAGTAGCATTAGATCAAATAAGATGCATAGATAAGTTGCGATTAGGCAACAAGATGGATAGCTTGAACAAGAGATCCATCAAGGAATTAAAAACAATTCTTTCAGAATATTTAATTGAATAATTGTTAATTATCTCCCGCAAACCATTCCGCATAACTGCTGTCGGTTTCCTGCAATCTGAGGGAGTGAAGCTGAATGTTTTTCGGCAAACGATTTTTTATTTTTTCAGAAAAATCAATCACCATCATTTCGCTGGTAGGTTGGTAATCTACCAAAAGTACACTGTGGCCGCGGTCGCTCAATTCCTTTGCCAATTCTACGTGTGGCGTATTTTTATTGAAAACGGTTGCGTGATCAAATACATCTACAATTTCTTCTTTTACGATTTTTTTTAGGTCGCTAAAATCTATTACCATCCCAAATTTCACATTTTTGCTATCTGAAATTGGGCTGCCAATTACCGTTACCGAAAGTTTGTAACTGTGGCCGTGTACATTTCGGCATTTGCCGTCGTAGCCGTAAAGTGCGTGTCCGGTTTCAAAAGAAAAAATCTTGGTAATGCGTATCTGGTTCATAACGTAAAGTTGGGCAGCAAAGATACAACTTTCTTCGCCCGTGCTTTATTTTCTACCTTTTGAAAATTGAAGCTGAATTTTACGAACAAAAATATCCTCCTCAAACCGCATATATTTTAGTTTATAGCACGTGTAAAACCAATGACTTTCTGCGCTATATTTGCGCGTTTTCTTAAAAGAATATAAAATGACCGAAGAACTTTTTGAGCAATTGGAATTTGTTGAAAACCCGCTGTTCGAAACTATTATAGATAACTTGTTGGACAAGCAATACAGCATTGTAAACAACTTTTTTTCTTCGGAAGAAGTAGTGGTTTTACGCAACTCACTAATTGCAAAATACGACGCAGATAGATTTAAAAAATCTGCAATTGGCAGTAAAACGAATGAAGAAATTGACAAATCAGTTCGTGGTGATTTTATTCTTTGGATGGATGAAAATAGCGCAAATGAAGCAGAACTTGTTTTCTTCAAAAAAATAAATGACCTGGTTAATTATTTAAACAAAACCTGTTTTTTAGGAATTCTTCATAAAGAGTTTCACTACGCTGTGTATCCAACCGGCACTTTTTATAAGCGGCATTTAGATACCTTTCAGAATGACGACCGACGTAAGCTTTCTATAGTTTGCTATTTAAACGAAGACAACTGGTTGGCAGAAAATGGAGGCGAGCTCACTATTTATACCGAAAATGAAGATTTAAATATTTTACCGATTCCGGGACGTATTGTTATTTTTGAAAGTCAAATTTTGGAGCACGAAGTAAAAGTTGTAAAAGCTTCGGAACGCATGAGTATTACCGGTTGGCTAAAAACGCGTTAGTTTTTCGTGTATTCCTTTTTTGGTTTCAGAGATAAATTTTGTGGTCGCGACAATATTCATCTATATACTCCCGAAGATTTTCAATTGCATGTTTAAAATTTACACGCTCTGTTTCGCCAAATCGTTCGGCTTCGAGATCGCGATTTAATTCCATTGAAATACTTTGGCGGATTTCGAGTAAAAGAATTTTCAGATATTTTTCTTTGCTCATTTCTGAAATCTGCTGCAAATCTATAAGCGCATCGCAAACTGCTTCGTATTCTGAAATAAGTTCTTTAACCGATGGATTTTGCTGTATTTCAGGATTGTTTTTAAATATTTCGGAAGGTGTTTTCACGGTAAAAAAATTCAGAGGAAAAAGCCAAATAACTTTAGCGTTTTTTCAATTTTTGATATAGAACGACGACAATAACCAAAACGGCCAGAAATAAAAAAAGCCCAGGGCCACCAAAAAACTTTAACCAATCCATAGTAAGATTTTAAAGAATTTAAATAGTAAACGCGATTATGAAAATCGTTCTTTCAACACCAAATATATAAATTTAGAATTGCCTACAAGATAGCGCTTCCACATGCGTTTAGGCTCTTGGGCAAAGCGATAAAACCATTCTAAACCTGAGGTTTGCATCCAATGTGGAGCGCGTTTTGTTTTTCCAGCCACAACGTCAAAACTGCCGCCAACACCCATAATTAAGTTTACATCTTTAAGGATATCGCGATATTTATAAAGAAAATTTTCTTTGATGGGCGAAGAGATTGCAACGAAAAGCATTTGGGTGCCACTGTCTGCAATCTGTTTGGCAATTTCCGCTTCTTCGGAAGGAGTGAAATAACCGTTTCTATAACCAGCAATAATTTCTGGACTGTAGATTTCGGAATATTTTTCAACTACATTTTTAACCACTTCTTCTTTTGCTCCAAAAAGAAAGATTTTATTATGGTTTTTATATGCCATTTCCACAAGGCTCGCCATTAAGTCTATTCCTGCAACGCGCTCTTTTAGAGGTTTCCCTAAAAACCGCGAAGCCCAAACAACCGATTGCCCATCAGCGTTTATTATACTACATTCATTTACACTGTGGCGCAGCTCTTTATTCTTCTGCATCGCCACCACTTTTCCGGCGTTTACCACTACGTGATGGAGCTGTTCTCCCTTCTGTATTTTTTCCTGAACCAGAGCAAGGGTTTCTTGCATAGAAAGGTTATCTATGGTAGTGTTAAGGATTTTTATTCTTTTCTCGGTACTCACGATTATTATTTAAAGATGCAAAGATAGTGTTTACAAGTTCTTTAAAAATGCTACAAGATCTTTATTTACAGTCAGTGAATCATAATTTTGGGCTGTAGTGATTGCATTGCGCTTCATTTTATTTTTCTCAATTTCGGGCAGTTTGTAAAAATCCAGAATTTTTTCAGCTAGCATAGTGGCATTCTTTATATCAAAAAGAAAACCATTTTCATTATCCACAATATATCCCAAAGGGCCACCAATTTTAGTGGCTATTACTGGGATTCCACAGGCCATTGCTTCGAGGCCAACGAGTCCAAGACTTTCCTCTTCCCGATACGTGGGAAAAATGAAGACATTCATTTGGTTATAAATAGCTGCGAGTTCTTTCTGTGAAATGTTTGAAATAATTTCAAATTTAATATCCAAGTCGGCAAGTAAATCTTCTATTTCTGGCTTGTCTGGGCCATCGCCAACCATGAGTATTTCAAAATTGGTAATGCTATTTTCACTTTTGATTTTCTTAAGCGCATCCAAAAAAATGCGCCATCCTTTTCCTTCTATAAAGTTTGAAACAAAACCTATTATAAAACTGGAATTCTCGCTTTTTCGGTTTGGAGAAAACACTTTGCTATTAATGCCTCCGGAAGGATAAACGAATAATTTTGACTTAGAAATATTAAATTTTGCAATGAGTTTTTCTTTGTAATAGTTGGACGGCAACACAATGGTCGATTTTTTTAAACCCGGCTTTAAGAAAAACGATAGTGCTTTTTTAAATGTAGTATTAAAAATAAGATCACTGCCGTGAAAGTTTAAAACTACTTTGCGGTTTAGCCACCACAATGGCACTAAGGCTAGCGCCACGTGCAGTGGAAAATGCACATACACCAAATCATTTTTTCCGCTTTTAAAATAGAGCTGTATTATTTGAAAATACAATTTCAAATACCCTAAAAACTTGGATAGGAAGGAATATTTTTTGGTAAGCACTACTTTTTCAACTTCAAAAAAATCTGAAACTGCTATTTCAAAATTTTTCACAAAAATACCGTAGCGCACATTTTCTGTGGACGGATACATGTTTGATACGAGGTACAATCGTTGTTTTTTAGACATTTACCGCTCGCTTTGAATATAAAAGAATAAAAAGTGCATAGAAAAAAGCAAATATAAAAACACCTTTACTTATGCCAAAAATGGTTTCTGAACCTGAAAACAGCACAATTATTATAAATAAACTAAGCGCCTCTCCCTTTAATCTGGTTTTTTTGAAAAAGATAAACAGCACTCCCAAATAAACCAACAACCCCAACATTCCATTGGAAATTAGAAATTCCAAGTATTGGCTGTGGGCGTTATATTCATTCTTTAATGCGACCATAAACCCATTTTTGCTATAGGCAATATTATAGAGTTCCTGCGAATCGCCAGTTCCGATACCAAAAATCCAACTTTCACGGACCTTAAAATCTGTGAGTATTGCGCCCCATCTGTCGTACCTATCAAGGGTTATATTTCCTTTAGAATCTACGATTTGCGACATTTTTGAACCTAAATAATCAAACTTTAGAGATAGTATTGCCAATGCAATCAGTAAGCCAATTACATAAAATATTCTCTTAATTTCAAGCTTTTTAAAAATTGTTACTACGGCAATTACCACCAGACAGATTACGCCAATTCTACTGCTCGTTTCGATTAAAAAGAGGAAAAAGGGTGCTAAAAGTAGGATAAATTTAAATTTATTTTTTCGTACGTTTTTAAATGCTGGCATCCGTATAAGTCCCACAATAAATATTACCAACATTACGGCAAAATAACTGGGATGACCTTCTAAAGGGGCTACTGCATTCCAACCGTTATAAACCCATTTAAAAAAGTAGCCAGCTTGTACCCACGGGGTAGCGTTGGTTAAAATAGATTCAATTATTACCGCCCAGCAAATAACCATTGCCGTAAAGAGTCCCACTCCAAATGCAACGTACATTTTTTTTAAATTGAAATCTTCACGTTTGTGAGACAAAAGAATTAAGGGAATTATAACGAGGGTTAGCGTGCGTTCCATATCGCGCAATGCATCTTTAGTCTCCGTTGAAAGTAGCCATCCTATTATAAACAAGAGATACAACGCAAACAAACCCATAAAAGCAGTCTTGTTCTGTTTTATATTTTCCAGCCGCTCTCTTGGTTTTAAAAGAAAGATAGACGAAGCCACGAATAGCCACAGCACCAGTGTATTTAGCTTGTCCCATAACGGTAAGGTTGCTACAAATAAATAGGTGCTAGTTTCAAATAAAATCTGCCAAATAGATTTATTGCTCCAGTAGCTTTTTATACCTTTTATCATACGTGTTATTAAGGGCTGTCTCTTTAATCAGGTTCAGTATTTCCTGATATTCCTGTGGGTTAATGCTTTTTATTTTTCGATGAATTTCCTCGTTGTTTTCAAAAGATGCAAAAAGTGGGTAATCGTTGCCTAACAATCTTTTTGCCGGATTGTGTTCTTCAGAAAAAAACGGCAGCTGAAAGCTTAAAAAATCAAACATCTTAATAGGAAACGTAATATCGTCGTATATATTTCTGGGACGTGTATGGAAGGCAAATGCAATATTGTTTTCAGCAATAAATTGTGGAATGTTCTTTCTTGGTACTTTTCCTAATTGTATGTGACCTGCCGTTACCTTTTCTTTTAAATCTTTGTCGCCAGAGAGGATATAGAAATTGTATTCGTTTTTATACATTTCGGCAAAGTCAATAAAATTTTGGTAGCCCGAATTTGTATAGCCCAAGCTACCCAAATAGAGAATACCAAGTTTTTCTGAGAAATTGGGTAGCTTTCGGTTTTGGGTAATATCGTGTGTTCCCGGCGGTAAATCTGTAAATGGCCGTTTTGGAAAAAACTTGTTTTTTTGAAAAAAGACTTCGCCCATTTCTACGGTGGGAAAAACCATTGAAGTGGAAATCAAGGTTAAATAGAAATTGCTCAGCTTGTTAGAAAAATAAGTGATCTTGCCTCTAAAAGTGTTGTATTCTTCCGGAAATAATTCAATATAAATATCGCGGATAAAGACGATTGTTTTTTTAGAACGCAGCCTTAAGAAAAAGAGGCACGGAATGTCAATAAGAGCTATGCGATTGGTTGCGGATTCAACGTAGGCTATCTCTGATTTTCTGAAAAGCGTATTATGCTTGTTCTTTTTATTAAAGATAAAATTTCCTTCTTTTTCAAAAATATTTTTAAATAATGAGATTCTGGTTTTGGGTCCACCAGAAACCTTGGCGACATCTGGAACTACATATAAGCTGTTCCTCATGCCTCCAACTTTTTTGTGTCTTCCTCTTTTTTATTTATTCCTGTTTCTAAGATAAGAAATGGTATTATTAAATAGAAAACATTATTAAAGTAGTGAATGGAAAGCAAGTTTGTAAAAACCACAATGAATATAAAACCCAACTTCGCTTTGAGTGATGGAATTTTATAAATTAAGTAAATGTTTGCTAGTAAAAACAAAAACAGCAATAAAAATCCGCCTCGATGATAGAGGTAATAAAATCCATTGTCAATTTCTTGAAAAGTAATTTTACCGCTTAAGCTTACGGCTATTTCGTTTTCGCGATAAATAGTTGTACTCGCACCAAAACCTTCGCCAATTAATTTTTCAGACCAAGTAAAATCCTCAGCGCGTAACGCCATCCCAAAATCGGTTATACGAGTCTTTAAACTGGCGTATTCCCAAGGCTTTAAAATATAAGGCAATTTGGTTTTGATAGCTTCTGGCGCAAAATCTGAATTAAAAAAAGCAATTGATCCCACCAGAATTATTGCAAACCCAACCAGAAATGCAGGTTTAAAAATTTTATAAACATTTACAACTATCAGACCCAAAAGTATTCCTGCGGTTACAAGATTCATAAGATTTGACGTCATAAAGAGATAGACTAACGCTAACAGCCAAGAAATACCCAAGGGCATGTCAAAAGACATTCTGTTGTATAAATAATAAAAACCGATGAGAACTATAGGTATAATGGACGGTCCATACAACCTACCTTCCATTCCTGCTATGGATTCATTCCATAAACTTGGTACCAAACCCAGATAAATAAAAATATAAACAGCGCTTACTATTGCATTTAGGATAAACAAAAAGCGCAACAGATTAAAGTTCTTAAAATTTACCAAAAAAAGATAAAATACAAATCCAAAAAACTGAAACTTCACGTCGCGCACCAGATTGGGGTGACCATTTATTATACCCAAAACAAGAAAAAAAACATAAAGACCAAAGACCAAAATAATGTAATGCGGAACCTCCAATTTTCCTTTTTTGGTGTCAATCCATACACTTGCAAGCAATATTACCAAACAAATGGCAACCAAGGCGCTCAAGGTCTTTGTGCCAATGGCAAGAAAAAGCACTATTAACACTATTTGATTAAATACTTTCAAGTTGACAAATTAGGGTAAAATATATAAAACTATGGCTTAACTATCTTAATGGAATCTTCTGGCAAAGCTACTATTTTTTAAATTTTATTGCAGAAAAAGAAAAGGCTTTAATAATTTAACAAAGACTGTAATCTAACTGCTTAAATAAAAGATTTAATTGTAGTTTTGGTTGTACCATAAAAATAAGTGCCATTACCTAAAAAAACCTATTAAATGTCTTTTACAAACGAGCTTGCAGACTACAATAATAAAAAATCTTTGGCCAATAGATTCAGAGATAGACGATTTCGATTTTTTGAGAATCAGTTAAAAAAAATAGCGCCTAAAAAAGGAGCCGTTTTAACAATTTTAGATGTGGGGGGCACGGAATCTTTTTGGGTTAACAGAGGTTATCATAAAAACCCAGATATACATATTACGCTTTTGAATTTAACAAAAGCTGAAACCCAACACGATAACATGGAATCTGTTGTAGGTAATGCTTGCGATCTCTCTGAATATAGCGATAACACCTTCGACCTCGTTTTTTCAAACTCAGTAATAGAGCATTTATATAGTTATGAAAATCAAGAGTTAATGGCAAAAGAAGTTCAACGCGTTGGCGAAAATTACTATATACAAACCCCAAATAAATATTTTTTCATAGAACCGCATTATTTATTACCGTACTTTCAGTTTCTTCCGCGGAAAACAAAATTGTTTGTCTTGAGCAAAACCAGACTTTCCAGAGGAAATAAATTGTCTATGGAAAAAGCTAAGGACAAGGTTGCAGAAATTCAATTGTTATCCTTAAAGGACATGAATCATCTTTTCCCAAGGGCAAAAATATTTAAAGAAAAGTTTTTGGGGATGAATAAATCGCTGACGGCTTATTTGATAAATGAAAAATAATCCAAATGTCAGAAATCTCAAAGATTTAAAACTATTGAAAAGACATTATGAAAAGGAACTACTTCATTATTTTAACACCATTAATATTACTTATTGCATGTAATAGCAATAGTACTGATAGCAACAAAATCGAAAAATTAAAGGATACCGCTATAAACATTACGCCAGATAGCACACATTATGCCTTGAGTTTATATGATATCTCAAAAGAATTACGATTTGACGAAATTCCGAGAACGGTTCCTTACGATTCCATAAAAAACAAACGCTATGCAGATCTCATAATGAAAGACTCCATTGTGGTAATGCACTCTTTTAAGCCATTTTATATTCCAATCGATCAAATAACGTGGTCTGAAAATCCAGAAAAGAACAATACTTGGCAAAATTATTACGAAGCTCTCTTTTTTGTATCTATACTTAATCATGCATATCACGATTATGGGAAAGAAACGTATCACGAAAAAGCTAAAAAATATATTTTCAACTATATTGATAAACACCCATCATTAGAAGAAAAAACTTCAGAATATACTTGGTATGACCATGCAGTAGCTTTTAGAACCTTGCACTTGCTACAAACTGTTGCAAATGAATTGGATGAAAGCGACCCGGATACCAATTTCATACATAAAGCGTTCAGCCATATTTCATTGAACGTTACTTTTATGATGGATCCAAAAAACTACAAATCGAATAATCATTCATTAATGATGGATCGCACTTTGCTCTACTTAGCAAAGATTACAAAATCCGACCCTCCATTTTACAAAAAAATCTATTATCCAACAGTAACCCGCACAGAGGAAAACATTGATAAGATAATAGATCCCACTGGGCTTGCCAGGGAGCATTCTACAACGTACCATATATTCAATCACAACCTGAATAAAAGCATATTGAAATTCATTGAGAAAGATGATATAAACCCCGCATTTCAGCTGAAGATGTTGCGAAAAAATGATGTGCTCTTACAATTGGTAAAACCAGACCTTACTTTTCCGCTATGGGGCGATAGTCAAATGGAAATCCTGAATGCTAAGCTTGCCGATGATTTTGGGAATGACCAGCGTGTTTTGGATTTATTAACAGTCAAAAAACTACCTTCCATGGTAAACTTTGATAATAATATTGCAACATTAAGAAGCCAAAAAGCCGATAACGGCTATGTAGCTTTATTTGCAAATTTTTACTCTCGTGTACATAAACACAATGATGACTTATCCTTTATTTTTCAAACATTGGGTGTTGATATTCTTACAGACCAAGGCTATTTTGGGTATGAAAAAGAACACAGACAATTTCTAATTTCAGTATTTGCACATAATTCCATTGCGGTAAATAATGAAGATTATTGGCCAGGAAAGAAAGGTCAATATTCTAAGCTTACTGGATATTCAAAAAGTGATGATGTTGAAATTGTTTCTGGTGAACATAACATGTATGATTCCATAACCGTAAAACGCAAATTGTACTTTATAAAACCGAATGTAATAGTACTGCAAGATTGGGCTGAGACAGATTATCCAAATCTTGTTAAAAACATTAGCCAGCAATTCAACTTTGGAGAAAAAGCCACAGATGCGAAAGTTTCAGAAAACAGTGCTATTATCACTTTTCCAAAAAATATGACCGCAACTGTAACGTCATTCATAAATAATGATAAAATCACTTTAGAGGAATCCTATAGGTCTAGAATTCAATATTCCAAAGTTCCCATATATCAAATTAAGGTTCAAAAAGCGAGCAATAAATTAATTACCGTAATTGAGGTTCAGTCTCCAGCTTACAAAAACCCTGTATCAAACATCAGTATTCAAGAGGGGGAAATTAAGTATATAAAAGATAGTCAAAAACACACATTGCCCTTATAACTCACGTAAAATACCATAGGTCATATTAAATAATTTTGTATATTCATAGTAAAATTGAGCATTATGAAATATCTTTTTACATTTATTATTTTCTTAATTCCTTTTTTAATATTAAACGCACAAACTACTTATGTGCCCGATAATAATTTTGAACAGGTATTAATAGATTTAGGGTTAGATGATGTTTTGGACGATTACGTTTTAACCAGTAATATTTCTGGAGTTACGCTTTTAGATATTAGTAATAAAAACATTTTAGATCCAACAGGGCTTGAGGAGTTTAGTAGTTTAACCCATATTAATATAGACGGTAATCCTGTAGGTAGTATTCCATTTCACCCCAATGTTAACCTTACAGACCTAATATGTCAATATACGCAGCTTACAGATTTAGACCTAAGTCCTCATACAAATTTAAGAACATTGTTTTGTGCTGGAAATAATCTCACATCTCTCGACCTAAGTCAAAACCCGGATTTATTAGATCTAATCTGTGGCCAAAATCAACTTTCAGAGATAATATTTAACCCTCAAATAAATCTCTACGAATTTAATTGTACTAATAATAATCTTACATCACTAGATATGAGCCAACATGTTAGTTTAAGATATTTGGGGTGTTCATTAAATCAGCTCACAGAATTAGATCTTTCAAATAATATAAACCTTCTGCAGGTTCGTGCTCATACCAATCCACCTTTGGAAATGGTAGATATTCGTAACGATAATAACAATCAAATCAAACAATTTCTACTATATAACAATCCTAACCTTCCATACATTTATGTTGACGATTGTGTATATAGCACCACAAACTGGACAGACATTGACCCAACTACTATTTTTGTTGAAATGGAAGGTCAAACAGAATGTGAAATGATAGGGGTGGAAGATAATATTGCTGTTTCTTTTAATTTATACCCAAATCCAGCAAAAAATAGTATTAACATCCAAGCAACAGAGGCGCCAGAACTTGTTCAGATATATTCAATTCAAGGCATATTAGTTAAAGAAACGTCTGAACTAAACATTGACGTATCAAATTTAGCTCCGGGTTTATATTTTATCAAGGTTTATTCACGGGGCAATTCCATTACAAAAAAGTTTATGAAGAATTAATCATAGGATTAGAAATTTATGCAAAATTGAAAATCCTCACATTTGTTATGTTTTAACTTTTTCAATGCGCAATTCCCCGGTATCAGCATCTCCCGTAATAGTAATACTCAAAGTTCCTTTATTAAATTCTTTGTGCGAAACCTTTTTATCATTCCAATAAACATCATAGGAATATGCTGGGTTAAGACAGGCTATAAGTGAAAAAGGTTTATCAGCGTGATCCATAATTTTTAAGGTGGCTTCTAGCTGTGAATTATCTTTATTAAATTTTTCCTTTTCAACCCAAACATCATAGCCCGTAGTAAGATTTCCTATCTGGTAATAGGCATTAAACCACGATAATACCGGTGCAGATAATCCACTAAATTGATACCAGCCTTTTCCGCCTTTGGTTTCAATAGAAAAACTTTCATAGGAGTTATAGGTTTTTTCTGTTTCTCGCTTCCAAACCTCTAGCGCTGTTGTGGCAATTTTGTGCGCAAAATCCGCTTCCCCAAGATCTAGCATTGCTTTCCAATAAAACCATTGGTGCGGCATCCATACACGGCCATTCCAATAACCCGTCTTGTTAAAATATGGAGCAGATTGATCTACTGTAGATAAACCCACATCAGACCATAATTCGCCTTTCGTTTTAAGATGTGAAAGGGTTTTCTGTATTTGCACTTCATTTCCAATTCCCGCTATTAAGGGCGAAACACCGCCCAAGCCCATATTATAGTTAATGGTATCGTTGTACATTAAAATTTCTTCAGGCTTTCCAGAATTTGAATGCAGGACATAGCCATAGTATCCGCTTTCTTCATCCCAAGAATATTCATTTAAAGCTGCAGAGAGGCTCTCAATGTCTTTATTGTATCCAACAACGTCGTCCGAAATGTTTAACGCCTCAGCAGCCATCTTTAGGATTTTTGCAACTCGAATCATATGAGCCGAGCTTACTACTGGAGCCGTAATCTTCGCCATTTTCTGCTCGTGCATATATTTTTGAGGTGGATAATCGTCCCAGCCACCCGAATTGTAAAAGTAATCCCAAGTGCGAATAAGCCCTGAATCTAGATTTCTGGTAGAAGAAGTGCTCGTGTTTCCTATCAAAAAATCGTAATACCGTTTTAATCTGGGGTATTCCATTTTTAAAAATTCATCAGACTGTGTTTTGTTCCACAGCTCCTGAAATAAATAAATCTGTACTGGCAACGGCGTACCGTGATGGATAAATGCCGATTGTTCTTCGGGTCCTGTTAAATAGGCATTGAGGTTTTCGGTGCCGCGCTTAATATCCAATTGGCTAAGACCAATGCCAATAAACCCTGAATCCCAAGTGTATAAACAGTCCCACTTTCGTCCCGGTGCGTGATGCCTAATGTATTGATGTTGTGTGTAGATGGGGTAAACCACATTTGTTATAGTGGTGGCTGCCATTCTTTTTTGACTGAATAGATATTTTTCACCAGCAGGAACTGTATTGTAGGTGTGCAACTTTTTTTTAGCTTTCGTAAAAATATCTTTATAATCTAGGTCTTTTACATTTTTTAATCGGGTTTTAACTGTTGCCAATGTACCCGAACAAATTAAAGCGTTAATGGTTTTTGAGGAATTAGGATCAATTTTTATCTCTTGAATTGCTGCATCCGTAAAATGCCCTTCTTTATCGCCGTAAAATTTAGTATCTTCTGTTGCGTTTAGTTGTTCGTTGAAATCCTTAGGCAAATCTTTCGCGAACCATTCGGCAATTTTAAAATCCGCATAATCCCAAGAAATTCCGTAATAGGTATCCGTATTCGCGTATTTCAGAATTATTGAGGTTGGCGTGGGACCTTCAATTATTTCTGGTTCACTATTCCAAGTAACCGGTTTAAATTCAATTGAACCTAAATCCTTTTTTGGCACAATAGCATATCCGTCAATATTAACGGCGGTTTTGGAGGTAGATTCCACCGTAAGTTGAAATTCGCCCTTTTGTATATCTCCAATAGGTGTTTGAACCAAGTTAAGGGTAGTCGAAGCAGGTAGGCGTACATCAGTATTTACAAAACCGCTCAATCGCAATTTTGCATTTTCCTCCTTTTCGATTTTATATCTAATGGCTATTACTGCATCTTTTATGTTCGTTGGAATTGCAAATTTGTAGGTAACCAAATCGCCAGCGCTTTTACCAAATCCGTTCCCTATGCCGCTTCCATTTACAAGGCCGTTTTCTCGAATTTCTCCGCGTAGCATTCCATCGGGAACTAGTTGGTCTTTTATCCAAGGATTTTTAAATGTGAAAGTTTCATAATCCAAGGCATCAACCCAAACTCCGTTTTCAGGCAAGTTTACAATTCCATAAATCAATGGTATTTCTGGTTTATGCGGTGCCAAAGGCGGAAAGTGCATTGAGGCTACTAAATGCATTGAAAGGTTTTGAATGGAATCTGTGTTATTAATACAGGTCATTTTTATGGCTCGTGCATCCGGGTTAATTTCAGCATAAGCTATATCTGTATATACTTTGTCTTTCCATTCCAAATCGTGACGGTACGAAAAATAATCGAGGTTTGGCGAGGCTTCCCACGGGTGAAAATTTGATGTTTTTAAAACATTGGGAGGAGCAATTGCTTTGTTGTAAAACGATGGAAAAACAGCCAAATCAAAACGAAGTCCTTCTTCAGTATTTGGAATATGAGAAATTCCGACGTATTTTTTAGTGTATGGCCCCCACTGCGGAAGGCTTAAATCGTGGGATTTTTTGCTAATCAAGTTAGTAGTTTCACTTTTATTATCTTCACAAGAACCAATTATTACAGCAAACCCAACGCTTAAAACGATCAATCTTGCTACTCCTACTATTCTTTTCATTATTTAAAAATTTTGATCGATTTTCAATTTAACAATACACGTATATGAGCCTATTTATCCATTATATTTTTTTGAAATTGTTCGTTTTATTTCATCAAAATAAAGTTTAGGGACGATGGCTTTTGTAAATTCCGTTAAACTTGCACCAGTCATTCTTCTTACCAAAAACCACCAATTAGGTACAAATAGAAATAAAAATCCCAAGGTTACAGCCCAGGCAACAGCTTGAATGGAAACCAGGCTTCCTAAGAAAACAAATATTGCCATTATTGCCATGGAAAACAAATTCCAATAAAACGATAGATTTGTGCGTCCCGTTGCTATTACAAGGCTGCCAATTGGATTGCCCAAACTGCGAAGGTACATGTACAACGAAAGGATGCGAACCAGTGCTACTATGCTTTCATATTTAGAGCCGTACAATATGGTAACGATTATTGGCGCAAAAATTATAATGCCCAAATACACAAAGAAGTTTAGCGAAGAGATGATATTTATAAGCTTTAAATAATTCCTTTTGAGCACATGAATGTCTGTTTGGAATTTTGCCAACAACGGATTCGCAATTTTTGTAATAATGGGGTTAATAATTTGTGCAGG
Organism: Aequorivita marisscotiae; assembly: GCF_029814825.1. Taxonomy (NCBI): domain Bacteria; kingdom Pseudomonadati; phylum Bacteroidota; class Flavobacteriia; order Flavobacteriales; family Flavobacteriaceae; genus Aequorivita; species Aequorivita marisscotiae. The sequence goes on from NZ_CP122379.1 coordinate 946,519, forward strand.
TTTAAAAACCAGTTGTTTTGCAAGGCTGTAGCCCCCTAATAACTCGGTACTAAATAGTTTCCCGATAACAATTATATCCAAATCGCGATTAAAGTAATTTACAAATTGGCTTCCCACTTCATAAATACCAATCTTTAAAAAGGGCAAGGCTTCACTTAATTTAAAGTGAAAACGTACCGGATTTAAAAATAGACCTCGCAGCCAAAAAAATAAATTTGGTACCGCATATTGAAAAAGTGCAGAGAATATTAAGGCATATATGCCGTATTGGTAAATTGCAAGAATAACGGCTATTCCCAAAGAAATAATAGCACTTGTTAATTCTACTAATGCAATAATTCGAAAGTTTAAATTTTTATGTTCTATGGTTTTAAATTGGCCTCCAAGCGCAGCTGCCAAAACAGCCAGAGCCATTATAATTATAAGCTCGGCCAACAGTGGTTCATTGTAAAATGAAGCAATATAAGGCGATACGAAAAAAATAATGCCAAAGACCAATATCCCAAAAATTAAATTAATCCAGTAAAGGCTCGAGTATTCGTTTTTTGAAATATTCTGTTTATGAAATATGGCCGAAGTTAAGCCCATGTCCATAAAAAGATTTATGATTCCCAAAATAAACAGTGTTAGAGCCATAAGCCCAAAATCTGATTTATCGAGAAAGCGGGCCAAAATTGATAATCTCAAAAGGGAGCATATAGCAACTCCTATGGTACCCAGAGTAGTCCATTTTACGCCTTTTATTACGCTCCCTCTTATTGGATCCATCTGTGTTTTTAAGTATTTAGCATTCCCGTAAACTCAGCGATACTATTATTTGTAGCGCTGCTAGTGTGCTGGCTTGTCATTTGCTCTCTAAGAACAGTTAGCTTTTCCGGGTTTTTCAATAAAGTTTCTACCCCTTGTAGTAATGCTTTTGTATTATTGGCAACAATACTTCCGTTTACATTTTCTATTACAAATTCCTTTGCCGCTGGAAAATCTGTAGTAATAACTGGAGTATTTAGCATAATTGCTTCACTTAAAACCATTCCTTGGGCTTCATAGGCAGAAGATAGTACAAAACAATCTGCATATTTTATATACGGATAGGGATTTTGCTGAAATCCTTTAAATACCATATATCCTTTTAAGGCATTTGTTTTAGCTTGCGTCTTTAACGCTTCTAAATCGGGGCCATCGCCTATAAGGTACCATTTAAAAGAATAGTTTTTTTCTTTGAGTTCTTTGGCAATTTCTAAAATTCTATCAATACGTTTTTGGTTGTTTTCAACACGCGCCACGGTTACAAAAATAATTTCATCACTTTTTTTTGAATACGGAGTGCTGTTGCCAGCCTTTTCAATAAGAACTTTTGGATCAAGAAAATTATGAACCAAATACGATTTGGCTGAAAATTCTGGTGCAAGTCTATCAAAATCTGCTTTACAACTTTTTGATACCGATACTATTTTATCAAAATTTTTATAGCGTTCTAAAATATATTTTCTTGTAAAGCCCAATTTATCGAGGTCGTTATGGATCCAGGCTATTTTCTGTTTGGCCGTTACTGAAGTCTGAACAAAATAGTTTGTTCCCATCTCGGCATTATTTTTTGGAATATCGTTCGAAAAAGAAATTGCTGCGTCGTAGTTAGTTTCTCGATTCCAATGATTATACAGATACCGCATTGCTAATTTACGAGAAGTGATATCGCCCAAGATCTTTGAAATAGGCTTAACAATTGCATAGGCTGCCAATTGATACCACGGCAGATGTGTTTTGGCTACGGTGAAATTAATGTATAAACATTTCAGAATAAAAGGAGAGTAAACCTGTACTTTATTGGTTATTTGGTTGAATTTTTCACCAAAATACGGATTAAAGCATACCAATTCAATAGAGAACTGACTATCCTTTTGCAGTTCGATAAGGAGATTGTACAATGAATTTGCAATGCCTCCCATTTTAAGGTGTGGATTTACAAATAATATTTTCATTGTACTTCTCTTTTAAAAAATTCTAGCTATTTAATATTCCACAAAAATCTACAACTATAGCTTGAGGTGGTATCTCTAGTCCTTTAAACTCCTTATGAGCCACCAAAAAAACCATAATGTCGCTGGTTTCTTTAGCTTCTGAAACTGAAGTTAAATTGAATTTACTGTGAGATTTTAGGTTTGGTTCTACAAACTGAACATTAAACCCATCGGTTTTTAATTGTTGTGCAACGTGAAGGGCAGGCGATTCGCGTAAATCGTCTATATTGGGTTTAAAAGCCAAGCCCATGCAGGCTATTTTAGCATCTTTACCGGTATCTACTTTGAACTGAAGGGCGGCATTTTTTAATTTTTCAATAGCCCATTCGGTTTTATAATTGTTTATTTCACGCGCATTTCGAATTATTTTCGATTCCTCTGGAAATTCAGAAACAATAAACCATGGATCCACTGCAATACAATGGCCGCCAACACCCGTTCCCGGTTGTAAGATATTTACACGAGGGTGTTTATTCGCCAATCGGATTAACTCCCAAACGTTTATGTTTGCCTTGTCGCAAATCATTGAAAGTTCATTTGCGAAAGCTATTTGCACATCGCGCGATGAATTTTCAACCAGTTTGCACATTTCGGCCGTTTGCGAATTTGTTTTGTGAAGTTCACCTTTAACGAAATGCTTATAAAACCAAACTGCTTTTTCAGTAGATGCTTCATCAATTCCACCTATTGCGCGATCGTTCTGTTCCAGTTCATAAATTACATTCCCGGGCAAAACACGTTCTGGACAATAGGCAATAAAAATTTCACCCTTTAAATCGGGGCGTTCCTCAAAAATTATTTCTTGGATTTTATGGGTCGTGCCAACGGGGCTGGTAGATTCCAAAATAACCAGAGCGCCCTTCTCTAGTGTAGGAATTATATTTTTAACCGCACTTTCAACATAAGAAAGATCTGGCACGTGCTCTTCTTTAAAAGGTGTTGGTACAGCTATTAAATAAACATCTGCTATAATGGGTGCTGTTGAAGCTTTAAGGTAGCCGTGCTTAACAACATGATGCACCAAACCATCAAGTTCGGGTTCTACAATGTGAATTTTACCTTCATTTATGGTATTAACGACACTTTGAGAAATATCTACTCCAGTAACATTTAATTTTTTACTCGCTATTAACGCTGCTGTGGGCAAGCCTATATAGCCAAGCCCCATCATTACCACTGTGGGTTTATTTTCCATTTTATAATGCTTCAATAAAATTTACAATTCGTTCTGCCGATTTTCCATCACCATACGGATTGTGTAACATACTCATACTTTTGTAATATTGAGTATCTGTTAATAATTTTTCGGTTTCTTCAATTATTGTTTCTGTGTTTGTTCCCAATAAAATTACGGTGCCTTCTTCAACGGCTTCGGGACGTTCGGTAGTAGTTCTAGTTACCAAAACTGGTTTCCCCAAGCTTGGCGCCTCTTCTTGAATTCCGCCACTATCTGTAATTATTAAATACGACTTTTCCATTAACCAAATAAATGCGGGATACGCTAGAGGTGCTACTAAAAATAAATTTTTAATTCCGCCGAGAAGTTCGTTTACAGGTCCAACTACGTTCGGATTTAGGTGAACAGGGTAAATTATTTCAACATCTGGATGCTTCTCTGCTATAGTTTTTAACGCAGCGCAAATACTAATAAGTCCATCCCCGTGATTTTCTCTTCGATGCCCTGTTACAAGTATTATTTTTTTCTGAAAATTCAAAATGGTTTTTAAATTTTCAATTTCTAAATCCTTAAAATTTTCTGCATTTACCTTTTCAATTCCGTAGAGCAGAGCATCGATAACGGTATTTCCGGTAACCAAAATAGTATCTTCCTTTGTGTTTTCGGCCAAAAGATTATTCTTAGAAAGTTCCGTAGGCGCAAAGTGATAATCTGCAATTTTTCCCGTAAGCTGTCTGTTAAATTCTTCGGGGAACGGATATTGCCTATTAAAGGTTCGTAAACCAGCTTCAACATGACATATTTTCGCACCACTATAAAATGCGGCTATCCCCACGGCCATAGAGGTTGTTGTATCTCCGTGAACGTAAACATAATCTGGTTTAACCTCGTCCAGTACTGCTTTCATATTTTCAATTATAGCAGCAGTCAGCGAATACAGATTCTGGTTTGGACGCATGAGATCTAAATCAAAATCCGGTATTATTTCGAAAAAGTCCAGCACCTGATCCAGCATTTCTCGGTGCTGCGCAGTAACACAAACTTTTGTTACAAAGTTTTTATTCTTTAAAAACTCTTGAACCAGAGGCGCCATTTTTATAGCTTCGGGACGCGTTCCAAATACAATTAAATTTGTTCTAGACATTAACTATTTTTTGAAGAATTACTAAACTTTATCGTTTCAGAAAATTATTCTGCATTAGCATATTTTTTAAGACCTCTAAAAAGATAAAGCACAAAAAAGATTAAAGAAAACAAGAAAACCAATAGTATCGGGTATTTTACTTTATTTGAAATATCAATAAATTTCTCTGGTTCCATATTAAAGTTGGCACTTACTAGTTTTATTGGAACGGTATAATCATTCTGCTCTATTTCAAGTTGCTGTAAATATTCTACAAGTTGTCGTTTCTTTTCTACCAAATTATACTGATCGGCTATATTGTTTACCGATACTGAAGTACCCGCTTTGGGTCCGGCGTAATTAGATTTTATTAGCGAATCCAGCTGACCTATCATTATATAGTGTTCCTTTACCTCAAAATCCTTTACTTCTTTATATATTTTTTGATACTCTTGCAGATGCTCATTACTGTTAAAATGAGCAATAAGATCGTTTACAATTTGTTGTGATGTAGTTTTTCCCTTGGCAAATACTCGTATTCTATGATATTTGTAGTATTTGCTAGTCGTCATGTTTTCTACATATTCAGAAAAATCCTGATTTTGAGAAATAATTTTTAAAATATCAACATATTGTCGAGATTCGGATATAAAATTGTACAAATCTACAATTGGTTCAATTTCAATGAGTTTAAGTTTCGAAAAGTTGGTGTCTAACACCGTCTTTAAATACGCCGTATCTTTTGCGGCAATTTTTAAATTAAGCTCATTTACTTTATCGTACAGATAATCTACACTTTGAAAGTTTGGAATTACGATCAATTCATTGCTGTAGGTTTTAGTGGATGTATAATCCTTATAAAACCCATATGCAAATCCTATAATTGCAATAACAATAATTACTATGAAATATCTTTTAAAGAAATCAATAGCTAATAAAAAGTTTCTTGCTGCACTTTTAGAAAAATCGCCAAATTTTCCCAATAAATATCCCAAATCAACCTCTTCTGATGAATTGTGTTTTGCCATGCTAAATAATTTTAAAAATCAATGACTGTCCTTTTGTAATACAGATTGGAGGCTCTCCCGCCAATCTATATATTTTAATTTTAACTTATTCTGCGCCTTCGTATTATCTAAAACACTGTATTCTGGCCTTGCGGCAAAAGTACGGTATTGGTTGGTTTTTGCAAGATTTGTATCTTTTAATTTTCCCGTATGTAGTAGTATGGCTTCTGCAAAACCAAACCAGGTGGTTTCGCCACTGTTACTGTAATGATAAACGCCATATTCTGTAGAATCTTGTGCAATTATTTGCAATAAAGCTTCGGCTAAATCATTGGCATTTGTCGGGGTTCCAGTTTGTTCGGTCGTAATTGTTAGCGGTTTTGCCGCTTCGGCATTTTTTAAAATAGTTTTTAGGAAGTTATGGCCATATTGCGAATACAACCACGAAGTGCGCAATATAAAGAATGACTCACAAAGTTCCTGAATATATTTTTCCCCCTTTAGTTTTGAAGCCCCGTAAACATTGATGGGGTTTGTAATATCGGTTTCAACATATGGCGTTTTCGATTTACCATCAAATACATAATCTGTAGAAACGTGCAACAAAACAGTATTGTATTCATTACATATTGAAGCCAGGTTTTTCACCGCTTCGGCATTTATTGCAAGTGCTTTTTTTGCATCGCTTTCGGCCTGTTCTACATTTGTGTATGCTGCAGTATTAATGCAATGTGAAAAATTATTTTTTCTGAAGAATTCCGATACTGAATCTGCATTTTCAATATCTAATTCATTCTTTGACAGAAAGACAAATTCAAGGTCGGGAAAATCGGCTGCCGCATCTCTTATGCATTTTCCCAACTGTCCGTTTGCGCCTGTGACTACTATTTTTTTCATGAAAATACTTCCGTGAAACTAGGAAGCTCCAAATCCTTTTCTGATATAATAAATTCTTCCTTTGGAAGATGCCAATCCAGCGCTAAGGTTGCGTCATTGTAAATGATTCCGCTTTCTGAGGATTTATTGTAAAAATTATCACATTTATACGAAAATATTGACTCTTCAGAAAGGGTTATAAATCCATGTGCCAAACCACGCGGCACAAAAAGCTGCAAATGTTCAACATCGTCCAGAACAATGCTGAACGACTTCCCAAAAGTTTCCGAATCCTTCCGAATATCAACCACTATGTCTAAAACTTTTCCTTTAACTACTCGAACTAGCTTTGCCTGCGCCATTTCACCCTTTTGAAAATGGAGTCCGCGCAAAACTCCTTTTGATGAAACAGATTGATTATCCTGCACAAAATCTATCTGTAAACCAGTAGTTTTTTTGAATGCTTGTTGATTGTACGTTTCGTAAAAAAGTCCGCGTTCGTCTCTAAAAACGTTCGGCTTTATAATAAAACAATTTTTTAAGGGAGTTTTTTGTAGTTCCAAATCTAATCTAATTGAAGTAAATGTTTTCCGTAACCGCTTTTTAACAGCGGTTTGGCCAATGTTATTAATTGTTCTTTTGAAATATAACCCATTTCGTATGCCGCTTCTTCAATAGCACCAATCTTTAAACCTTGCCGCTCCTCAATAACCTCAACAAATTGCGCTGCTTGCATTAACGAAGCAAATGTACCGGTATCCAGCCAAGCGGTACCTTTATCGAGAATACTCACGCTTAATTTGCCTTGTTTTAGATATTCGTTATTTACATCGGTTATCTCCAATTCGCCGCGGGCGCTGGGTTTTATATTTGCAGCAATTTCTACTACGCTATTGTCGTAAAAATAAATTCCCGGCACGGCGTAATTAGATTTTGGCGTTTTGGGTTTTTCTTCAATTGAAAGGGCCTTTCCAGCTTTATCAAATTCTACAACGCCATATCGTTCGGGGTCTAATACGTGGTACGCATAAATTACTCCACCGTCCGGATTGTTGTTGGATTGCAGCAATTCTTTTAAGCCAGAACCGTAAAATATATTATCGCCCAAAATTAGAGCCACTTTATCATTTCCAATAAAATCTTTTCCGATGACAAAAGCCTCGGCAAGTCCGTTGGGATTGGGTTGTTCGGCATATTGAAAGTTGCAACCCAACTTTTTGCCATCGCCCAAAAGTTGTTTAAACAGCGGTAAATCCTGCGGTGTGGAGATTATTAAAATATCGCGAATACCCGCAATCATTAACGTGGACAGCGGATAATAAATCATCGGTTTGTCGTACACCGGCATTAATTGCTTGCTTACCGCCAATGTTATTGGGTGTAAACGTGTACCTGAACCTCCTGCTAAAATTATTCCTTTCATCTACGTGTTTTTTTTTGACCACGAATACACGAATAGAAGTGTAAAACGAAATCGTTTTTTATATGTTCAAAACAAATCGGAGTGGGAGCCGATTCTAATCAATTTTATGGTTTTTGGAGATTCAATTTGAAACCAAATAATCAAAAGATCAGGTTTTAAATGGCATTCCCAATCATCCTTATATTTCCCCTTCAGTTTATGGGGTTTCATAGTAGGCGGTATACCCTTAACACCCTTGATTTCAAGCAGATGAAGAACTTCTGAAACTAACGCAAAGTCTGCTCCGCTTCTTTTAAAAATTCTTTTAATATCTTTTCTAAATTTAGAAGTTTCAATTAATTCGTACATCAGTCTCTATCATTCATTATATCTTCTAAATACTTGTCTAGATTAGGAATTTTTGTAAGATTTATATCGTTATGGGCTTCATAAATAGCTTGCTGTGTTTCGGTATTTGGAATATTGCCAACATCTTGGTACAATAAAAACTCAATATAATTATTTAAGCTTCGTTTTTGGGCTTTTGCTTTTGCTTTTACGAGCTCCAACAAATCTTTGTCAAATCTTAATGCTGTTTGTACCTTCATAATATCAATTCTTAAATATTTCTTCAAATATATGCAATAACAACCTGTTATACAAGTGTTATAATTGACCGTGAATACACGAATATTCTTTTATAATTATTCGTGTATTCATGGTTAACATTTACAATCTATCCCGATTATCCAAATACCAAGCAATTGTTTTTTGAATACCGGTTTCAAAATTTTCCTTTGCTTTCCAGCCCAGTTCACCTTCAATTTTTGAAGCATCAATGGCGTATCTAAAATCGTGGCCGGGACGGTCTTTTACAAAAGTAATTTGTTCTTTATACGAAGTATTCTTCGGAAGCATTTCGTCTAACAATTCGCAAATAACATTGGCTATATATAAGTTTTCGCGTTCATTGCGGCCGCCAATATTATAGGTTTCCCCAAGCTTTCCGTTCTCTAATGCCAACTGTATGCCACTGCAATGATCTACAACGTAAAGCCAATCGCGCACATTCTTTCCATCCCCGTAAATCGGGATAGATTCCCCCGAAATTGCTTTGCGAATAATAGTTGGGATTAATTTTTCTTTGTGCTGATTGGGCCCGTAATTATTAGAGCAATTTGTAGTAACAACGGGCAATCCGTAGGTGTGAAAGTAACTGCGTACAATAAAATCTGACGAAGCCTTTGACGCGCTATACGGACTATTGGGCGCATACGAGGTTTTTTCGGTGAAAAGACCTGTTTCTCCCAGTGTGCCGTAAACTTCATCGGTTGAAATATGCAGAAAACGCGCATTTCTGAATTCATCTTTCAAATCATTGGGGCCGTTCATCCAGGTTTTATAGGCACTCTCAAGCAAATTAAAAGTTCCTACAATATTTGTTTGGATAAATTCGGACGGACCCGAAATAGAATTGTCCACATGGCTTTCGGCAGCAAAGTGAACTACTTTTTGAAATTGATGTTCGGCAAATAAATTTTGAACCATTTCGGTATCACAAATATCACCTTTTATAAAGGTGAATTTATGCGAAACTTGTTCCAGATTTTTCAAATTTCCCGCATACGTTAGCTTATCCAACACGAAAATATCGTATGCTGAATTTTTTAGGACGTATTCCACATAATTGGATCCTATAAAACCTGCTCCTCCGGTAACCAGTACTTTATCGTTTTTCAAAATTAATTTTTAGGTGTCTCTAAAATTTGTTTTAACATCTTTTCGGTGATTAAGTAGGTGGGTTTTACTCCAGTTGTACCCAATCCGCCAGAGGCTAATGTACTTCCAGTTTCCAACGGATTATCCGATGCGTAATAGGCATAACGAACCTTAACTTTCGAGCTTATGCTTCGGCGTATTTTGGCCGCGGCTTGAATTGCCTTTTGGTAATGCGCACCTTCCATTTCAAGTCCAATTACATTCCAAGTGGAATTGTGAAAAAACTTGAGTACATCGCGATTTTGAAGCGAAGTACCTAAAACCGAAATCATTGTTCCCGTAAAAACTGCTACGTCGTCATCTTTAAAATCAGACTTATCTAATCTATTTTTAAACGGATAATTATCTGCCGTACCTTCAAAAACGTGGGCTGAGGGAATCATGATGTCGCCCTTTCCACCCTCCAGAATTCCTGCTTTACCCATAATAGAAACAGAAGCAACGTTTAATAAATGGCGATTCTTATTGCTATCTACATATGGTTTTAAAAGCTCGTCCATGGTTTCGTAGGCTTGCTCACCAAAAGCGTAATCCATTACAATTATTACAGGTTTCTTTGAATCTTCTACATCTTTTATGGCTTCGGTAAATGGGCTTTCCTTTATTTTGGCGGTATCTATTACTTGTATATCAATATTGGTTCCGCTTTGATCTTCAATAAAAATCATTCCTTCGGCCAATGCCGTTTTTGTAACCTTATCACGCAATTTTAAGTTAACGTTGTTGCTTAACGCTTCAAAAACCTCCATTGGCTTTTTCTTTAAAAACTCTGTTGCAAGAGCTTTTGGAGCATAAATACTATTCATAACGCTGTGCATATTTGCACTAATAATATGCAGCGGACGTTTTAGCAATCCTTTGCTCTGAAGTTTTTCTTTAATGCGAAATGCCCATTGCTCGCCGTGAATATGATGGCCTAAACGCTCGCGGAGTACCGGGCTAAAAGTAATAATACGCTGATTGTCTGATAACACCTCGTCTATAGCCAATTTTCCTAAATAGTAAATAATACTAAAAAAGCGGTTTTCGTTTTTTTCACTTGCAAAAAAAGCATACACATTTTTCACTTCCTCAAAAGTTCTTCCTAAAAAGTTTGCAGTGTGCGTTAATGCAACTTCTTTCTCTTCCTTAGTGAGTTTGCCTTTTTTAAGTACGGCGTGCTCAAGTTTTTTCCAATCGCGTATTACATCGCCGTTTTCATTTATGAGCACTTGCTTCATAATCTTGTGCGATTCAATAAAAAGGAAAGTTAAATGGGTGAGAATATCATAAATTTCTGAACGGCCGCGGGTTATTTCAATATTCATTTGCTCAGAATCTATTCGGTAACAGTTTCTGCGGCGTTTAAGCGGAATTATTGGCTCAAAATGTGAATTTTTATATCCTTCATCGCTGGTTAGGTTTATGAATCTACATTCCTCAATACCATAGGGCAAACGGTCCATTACATATAGCAAACCTTGTAGCTCTATTTTGTCTTCGGTAATGGAACCATAAATTTCCGGACGAAGGGTTAGTAAAGATTCCCGCAACGTTTCTCCCGAAACGCCCATAGGTTTGTAAAAACCGCGATTAAACAAATGGCGCATTGTAATGTAAATACGCTCAATTGCTTGTGTGCTCTCTTGTGCACGTGTTCTTGTGTGTGACTTTAATTTATTCATCGGAAGCAAAGATAACACTAATTTTAAGGCTGAATTTTTATTAATGCATCGGCAATTTTACGGTCATTGGAAAGACGTGGCACTTTATTCTGCCCTCCCAGCTTGCCTTGCGATTTCATGTAGGTTTGAAAACTGTTTTTTTTAAGTGAAGTTACTTTTAAAGGTTGAAGTACTTTTCCAGCAATTAAATCGAAATAGTACGAGTTTTGTTGTTGCATTTCGGTATCGAGAAATTGGGTAACTTCCGGTATACTTTCAGGTTCATTTTCAAATTCTACCATCCATTCGTGGTACGGAAGCTTATTTTCGGAAGGGGTTATTTGCGGTGCAACAGTGAATTCAGTAATTGAAAAATTATATTTTTCCATCGCTTTATTCATGGCTTCCTCAACTTCTTTTCCTATTACGTGTTCGCCAAATGCCGAAATAAAATGTTTTATACGTCCCGAAACAATTACGCGGTATGGTTTTGTTGAAGTAAATTGGACAGTGTCGCCCAAATTATAGGCCCAAAGCCCCGCATTTGTTGAAATAATCATCACATAATTCACTCCAATTTCAACATCGCCGATGGTCAATCGTTTTGGATTTTCTTCAAAAAAACTGGAAGCTTCTATAAACTCATAAAATATTCCAGCATTTAAAAGCAGTAACATGCCTTTTTCCTTTTGACTGTCTTGAAATGCAAAAAATCCTTCACTGGCGGGGAACAGCTCAATGCTGTCTACTTTTCTTCCTATTAAATTTTCAAATTTGGCGCGATAAGGCTCATAGTTTACACCTCCGTAAATAAACAGGTTAAAGTTTTTAAAAAGATCACCAACTTTTTTCCCTGTATTTTTTTGAAGTTTTTCAAAATACATTTGTACCCACGACGGAATACCGCTAATTACGGTCATATCCTCACTTTTGGTTTCCTCAACAATAGCGTCCACCTTGGTTTCCCAATCGTCTATGCAGTTGGTTTCCCAACTTGGCAGACGGTTTTTTTGAAGATATGCCGGCACATAATGGGCTACGATGCCGGAAAGTCTGCCGAGTTTAATTCCGTTTTTTTCGTCCATTTCTGGACTGCCTTGTAAAAAAATCATTTTACCGTCCACGAAATCAGCCTTGCCGGTTTCATTTATATAACACAAAATTGCGTTCCGAGCTGCCTCGATATGATGGGGCATGGATTGCTTTGTTAATGGAATATATTTTGCGCCCGAAGTTGTTCCGGAAGTTTTGGCGAAATAGAGTGGTTTTCCGGGCCATAGCACATTTTCTTCGCCCGAAACTACTCGCTCTACATATGGTTTTAAAGCTTCGTAATCGCGTATGGGAACGTGTTTGGCGAATGTTTTATACGAAGTAATATTAACAAAATCGTGATCGCTCCCGAAGGCCGTGTTTTTTGCATCGGCAATTAATTTTTCAAAGACTTTTTGTTGCGTTTCAATTGGATTTCTACTCCATTTTTGAATTCGGAGCGCAACAATTTTAGCAAAGATTTTAGCGGAAACGGTTTTTAAGGACATAATGGGTTAATCAAAATCTATAAAATTTATTGGATTTACTGGAAAGCCATCGCGCCATAATTCAAAATGTAAATGAGGGCCAGTGGTTAGTTCGCCGGTATTGCCAACGGTACCGATTACTTCGCCAGCTTTTACGGCTTCTCCTTGACCTTTGGTAAGTGTTGCGTTGTGTTTATACACTGAAATTAAGTTGTTATCGTGCTTTAAAATAATAACATTTCCTGTGGCTGCAGTCCATTCGGCAAAAATAACTGTTCCTTCTGCCACTGCTTTAACTGGGGAGTCCTTTACCGTAACTACATCTACGGCATAATGTTTTGCTTTTGAATTATAATGTTCGGTAATGGTACCTTTTACCGGTGCAAAAAGAGCATATTGCCTAATCTGCGGCGCTATTAATGGGTTGTATTTGTCTTCCTTGGCCACGGCATCACGTAGTAGTGAATCTTTCCGCGAGGTTCTAATTAATACCGAAGGATCTGTTTTTGCAACTGCTATGATGGAATCTTTATTGAACTCAACCGATTTTACGTCGCCTGTAAGCACTTTTTTAATTGAAGCAAGGTATTGCTCGTTTACGGCGAGAATCTGCTGTAGCGAGTCTGTTTTATAGGTTAATTGCGTTGCGCGCTTCTTAAGTGCAGTTGAGGAATATCCGGGAATGTATTCGCGAAGTGGCGTAAAAGCAATAATTACGGTAGTTAACAAAATAAGGAGCAATGCAAATAGTGTACTGAATACAAAAACATTCAATCTATTTAATTTAAACGAAAAGCGTTCCTCAAAGGTTTCTTCGTTCAAAATTACCAAACGGTATTTGTGCAAGAGCTTCCTTTTAAATTTTTTTGCTCTCTTTTCTTTTTTAGCCATAAACTGCAATTGCTTTTTACAAATATAAAATAAACTGAAGCGCTATACGCTAAAGTTATCCTCAAAACGTTGTATCTAAACATTTCTTGTTACCTTTGCGTAATTAAAATTTTAAATTATGAATGCATTATTTCTTCCTTTAGGTGTTATTGGCCCTTGGCAAATTGTATTGATTGTTGTGATCGTATTGTTGCTTTTCGGCGGAAAGAAAATTCCAGAGCTTATGCGCGGTCTGGGTAGCGGACTTAAGGAATTTAAGGATGCTTCCAAAGATGAAACCACTGATAAAAACTTAGACGAGAAAAAATAATTTTCGTTTAATATTTATAAAAAAGAGCCTTTCAAATTTTGAGAGGCTCTTTTTTATAAACTCTATTATTTCTTGTTATTCAATTTTAGCAGAATTCAATATAGATTCCAGTTCAAATTGAAGATCTCTTTTTGACACCGCGGGGGCGTAGGTAAATCCTTCCAATATTAAATAGCGGTTATTTTTTTCGTCGCGAACGGCGTAGTTTACAAAGGGTCCGCCCATCCAATCGTCCTTTACTTCCCAAGTACCTTTGGTTTCATAAGCAAATTTACCATCAATTTTTGTTGTGAAAAGATACGGAGCATAGGCATCTTCGGTAACAAATTGGCCATCGTCTTCCACAGGTAGCAGTTTGCTGCCAATAGAATCGCGTATTTTAATGATGTCGCCCACGGCAGTGCTGTCGTTGTTGATCATTGAAAGAGGAACTTGATATACCAAAATGTTTGTTGTTCCATCCTTTAAATCTTTCCGCATCCAGAAAAAACTGTCAGTAGCTTTCGCAATTCTATAAGCACTGGGGATTTGCATCGTAACGCCCATAGCTTTTTTAAGCGAATCGGTTTTCATTAACGAAATAGCGGTTCTGCGTTGCCTTTCCTTTATTTCAGATTGGTGGAAGTTTTCAATTATCTGGGCAGCATTTTTATTGATAAGCTCCACCAATTTTTCTTCGGAAGAAGCTTTTATTATGGCTCCAATTTGTGGCTTGGCATATTCATTGGTGGCGATAGTTACTTTATCTTCTTCACTCAAAACCACATATAAAAATAGCCTGTTGCTACGGGCAAAACCGGTAAAGGCTTCAGGCGGCATTTGATTCATTGAAAAAAGCGGTTCGTCCTGTGGAAGACCGTCTGTGGGAGCTGCAAAATTATTCCGAATGGCTTCACCCACCACTCCATTCCATAAATCGTTAGGAGTAATTATTTGAAGCACATTAATGTTTCCTACAGAATCGGGAACAAGAGATTTGTCTTTGGCGCCGCTATTATTGCAAGAAGTAAATGCAACAAAAAGCGATAACAATGCAATGGTAAATAGTTTCATTTAAAGGATGTTTTTAGGGAACTATCCTTTGTGTATTTTTAGTTTAGTTCCAGGCTTTAAGTTAGTACCACTAATATCGTTCCATTTTTTGATATTTTGGACTGAAACTCCAGGAAATTTTTGAGAAATACTCCACAAAGAATCACCATTCCGGACTGTGTACGTTTTTTCTGAAGAATTACTGCTCTGCACTGCTGCGTTACTTGCAATGTTTTGAACACTTTTTCTTGGGTATATTATTAAATTCTGACCCGCCCTTAAAGTGTTGCTGCGCATGCCATTCCATTTTTTTATTTGGCTAACCCCAACTCCATAGCGTTCGGCAATTCTACCCAAATAATCGCCTCTTTTTACACGATAACGCAGTTTTTCAGGCTGTTCAAATAATTCGGGCAGTGGTTTTTCGGCTTCTTCCTGCTCTTCCTGTGCAAAGGTATAAATTGCATTTTCGTTGGTTACAAAAGTTCCTACGGCAGTAAGCGGTAAACGCAACACGTAATTTTCATTTTTTATAACAGGAATAATGCCTAGTTTATATGCAGGATTAAGAAATTCAAGTTCTTCTCTATCAAGATTGGTGAGTTTTGCAACTTGATCTAAAGTAATCTGTTGTTTAACGCGAATGGTGTCTGTAGCTACAAAAGGTATCCTCGCAGATTGTTTTTTAAAGCCGTGCTCTTGTGCATATTCAAAAATATACATAGTGGCCAAAAACGCAGGTACATAGCCAGCAGTTTCACGTGGAAGATAATTGCGCAGGCTCCAGTAATTTGTCATTCCACCAGAACGACGTATTGCTTTTGAAACATTCCCAGGACCCGAATTATAGGCTGCAAGTGCCAAATCCCAATCGTTAAAACTGTTGTTTAAGCTTTTTAAATATTTACAGGCGGCTTCGGTTGCCAGATATGGATCTGAGCGCTCATCTACATAGGAACTTACATCTAATCCAAACATTTTTCCGGTAGGAAACATAAACTGCCAAAGCCCCGTAGCACCTACTCTAGATTGAGCCTTTGGGTTTAAAGCTGATTCAATTACGGCTAAATATTTTAATTCTAGCGGCAAATTATGTTTGTCTAATTCTTGTTCAAATAATGGAAAGTAATATTCACTAAGCCCCATTAAGCGTTCCAAACCTCTGCGACGATTTTTTAAATATTGTTTGATTACACTTTCTAAAGAGGGGTTATACTCCACCTTAAACGGAGTGCGCGCATCTAACTCTTTTAAACGTTGCTTGAGTACTTCTGTGGGTAGCTCGTCATAATCAACAGGGTCAAAATTCTGATTGGCAACGCTGTTGTAAAAATCATCGAAAAGATCAGACTTGTAAAGTTCCTTTAGCCATAAGCTGTCCTTTTTACGAGCCAATGCCATATCCTTTAAGTCAAAAACTATACTATCTTTAATAGAAGTTGCCACTACAGAAGTAGGTAATTCTTCAGAAATTCTGGTTACTTTAATAGAATCAATAACCTGAATTTCCTTTGTTTGAAGCTTTTTATTCTGCTTTTTACCTTGTTGTGCAAAACTCATACCGCAGGCTAGCAACAGTATAAATGGAAGGTTTGTACTTAGTTTCATCAGCTATTAATTGTATTTGGGGATTTTAGTAAATTCGCCTGATTATTACTCCTAAAATAAAGCATCTGGCCTTATAGTAGTCAAAAATGGTAACGCATTTTTGATTAAAAAATTTTATCAAATTTAATGATTTCGCGAAATTACGCAAATTTTACACTCAAATGCCTAATATTGTGATATTTAACTTTTACTGCAACAATGCTTTTATACCGGGCAATGTTTTTCCTTCCAACATTTCCAACATTGCACCCCCACCTGTAGATACGTAACTTACACTATCCGACAGATTAAATTGTTGGACAGCCGCTACAGAATCGCCACCACCTACTAAAGAAAATGCGCCTTTTTCGGTTGCTTTGGCAATATTTTTTCCTAGCGCTTTAGTGCCTTCGGCAAACTTATCCATTTCAAAAACACCTACGGGACCGTTCCATAAAATAGTTTTGGAGTTTAGCAGTACCTGCGCAAAAATCTGGTTTGTTTCGGGTCCTACATCCAGCCCCATCCAACCATCGGGAATTGTTTTTATGTCTGAAACATTGGTATTGGCTGTTCCCGAAAAACTATCGGCAATAATAGCATCAACAGGTAGATGAACTTCCACGTGTTTGTTTTTTGCCAATTTTAAAATCTCGAGGGCCAGCTCTTGCTTATCGTCTTCTACCAACGAATTTCCAATTTTTCCACCTTGTGCTTTTATAAATGTGAAAGCCATTCCTCCGCCAATGATTAAATGGTCTATTTTATCGAGAATATTTTCAATTATTGTAATTTTTGAAGAAACCTTGGCACCGCCTATAATAGCTGTTACTGGCTTTTCATTGGATTCCAGCACCTTTTTTACATTTTCTATTTCTGAAGCCAACAATAATCCGAAACATTTATTTTCCTCAAAAAATCGGGCTATAATCGCTGTTGAAGCATGTGCGCGGTGTGCAGTTCCAAATGCATCATTTACGTAAATGTCTCCAAATTTTGAAAGCTTTTCGGCAAAATCCTGATCACCATTTGTTTCTTCCTTGTAATAACGTAGGTTTTCGAGCAATAAAATTTCGCCAGATTTTAAACTGGTTACCGCTTCTTCAACATTTGGCCCTACGCAATCATCCACAAATTTTACCTGCACTCCTAAAATTTCAGACAATGGTTTAATTATGTGCTGCAATGAAAATTCAGATTCTCTGTTTTTGGGTCTGCCCAAATGCGACATTAAAACACAACTTCCACCGTCCTCCAGAATTTTCAAAATGGTAGGTTTAGCGGCGCGTATCCGGGTAACGTCGGTAACTTTGAAATCATCGTTTAACGGTACATTAAAATCTACTCTTATTAACGCTTTCTTGCTTTTAAAATTTATGTCGTTTACAGTTTTCATCTATATAAATTTAGGCTGCAAATATACTTTTTTTAACGATTAAAATGTCTTTGGAAGCATAATCCAAAATGTCATTCTATTTTTAAAAATCTATTTTTTCAATAGATTTTTCAATCATAAAGTAAGTATTAAATTGATTAGATTTGCGAATGGATTTTTCAGAAGTAATAGGCCACGAACATATAAAATCGCATCTTTTAAAAACTATTGAAAATGGCAGAATTCCGCACGCGCAGCTGTTTTCGGGAGTTAACGGCAGTGGATTGCTGCCAATGGCCATTGCTTATGCTTCGGCCATTTTATGCAGTAAATATTCCGTAGGGAGCGCAGCCCAACTTGCGTGCAAAAACAAAGTTTCAAAATTAACGCATCCAGATTTGCATTTTGTATATCCTGTAAACACTAGCGATTATGTAAAAAAGAATGCTATTTCGGACAATTATGCCGAAGGATGGCGCAATTTCGTCCTTAACAATCCATATGCTTCATTGTTTGAATGGTTGCAAAGTCTTGGAATTGAGAATAAGCAAGGAAACATCAGCAAGTACGAGGCAGAAAGTATTTCAAAAAAATTATCGCTTAAGGCATACGAGGGTGACTATAAAGTGATGATTATTTGGATGGCAGACAATATGAACGGTGAATGTGCCAACAAAATATTAAAGCTGGTAGAAGAGCCGAATGACAAGACCGTGCTGCTACTTTTAACCGAAAAAGAAGAACAAATACTAACTACGATTAAATCGCGATGCCAAAAACTAACCTTTCCTCTGTTATCGGAAGCCGATATTTCTGAATCTTTAATTAGTAACCTACAAATAAGTGAACCATTGGCCGTTCAAACGGCTCGCAGGGCACGGGGAGACTATAATAATGCATTATTATTGCTAGACGACACTGGTGATGATGAAATATTCGAAAAATGGTTTATAAGCTGGGTACGAACTGCGTTTAGAGCCAAAGGGAATAAAACTGCCATAAACAATTTGTTAAACTGGAGTGACGATTTAGCGGGAGCGGGACGCGAAACCCAGAAAAAATTCTTAACTTATTGTATAGAGCTATTTCGCGAAGCGTTATTAGCTAATTATGGGGCAAAGTCTCTTTTATATTTTGAAGCGAATGACAGTTCGTTTTCTATATCTAAATTTGCGCCCTTTGTGCATCAAAATAATATTTTTGAAATTATTGCTGCTTTAGAAGAAGCCACTTACCACATTGAGCGAAATGGAAATGCAAAAATAATCTTCACCGATCTTTCCATTAAGTTAACTCGATTAATTCATAAAAAAGAACTAGTATAGACAGAATCTATTTTAATAGGTTTATCATAATTGATACCTATTGAAAATGACTCATTATTAGGCCGTTACAGCAAATTTTATAAATTGAATAAGATGTTTGTGCATAAATCGTGAAATAGGGCTTAAAAAGGCTTTAAATAGCCTATTTTATTCTTTTGAAGCAGTAAATGTGCGAAGAATACTCCTTGGTGCTCATTCCTTTGAAATTTGACAATAATCCGATCCAAATTGCTTTCACTGAAAATGCATTTCCTGCTTTATATTTTTCGGAAAGTAAACTCACATAAAATGAATCGAAAATCATTGGTTTAATTTTCTGCAGTTGAAAATTAGTTTTAAATAGTTTTATTATTGAATGTTTTGAAAAATGCCAAAGGTGTCTGGGCGCATCATACGCTGCCCAATATTTTCCGTAATACTTAGCATCATAACTTTTAAAATTTGGCACTGCAATAATTAAAGTGCCACTGGGCTTTACCAAATTTGCCAAAGTTCTTATTGTTTCATCTAGATCCGCCACATGCTCCAATACGTGCCAAAGCGTAACAACATCAAATTGTTCTCCAGCAAATTCATTTAAATTAGCTTTCAAACTAATTCCTTTTTTCGATGCTAAATTTAAAGCGTTTGTATTTGGTTCCGTTCCATTGACCTTCCAACCATTGTCTTTCGCTACTTTTAAAAAATCACCGGTTCCTGCGCCAACATCCAACAATGAGCCAACACTGCCATTTTGATTGCGTATTAATTTTGTTTTGTGTTTTAGCGACCATTTTTTTACCAATTGATACAAACTTGCAAACAATCCACTCTTATCATCGGTATGTGAAATATATTGGTCGCTTTCATAATATTTAGAAAGATTTTCTACTTTTGGTTGTGGAGAGGTTTTTAATAAGCCTAAGTTTTCATCTAGAAGTAAATCAAACTTTTCACCAGAGACTAAGTAATCCTTTACCGATACGTAAATGTTTGCGCGATTTTTCAAAATAAGAAAAGCTTATTTATTTTTATGAAGTTTAAAGCTAGATTTTACAAACAAGGTAATATGTTCCACGTGAAACAACATTGTTAACGCCCCATATATACAAGAAGCACGGAAACATCATTTGGAGAAACACCACTTATTCTCGAGGCCTGTGAAACTGTAGCTGGTTTAATTTTTGAAAGTTTCTCCCTTGCTTCGTACGAGAGTGATTTTAATTTTGAATAGTCAAATGAAGCAGGAATCTTTAAACCTTCGAGCCTGTTCAATTTATCGGCATTATTCTTTTCCTTGGCTATATAGCCAGAATACTTTACTTGGATTTCTGTTTGTTGAATCATTTCATCATCCAAATCGTTCTCTGAAATATATTTTGCCACCGAACCAATACCCCTCATATCCTCCATTGTAATTTCTGGACGCGAAAAGAATTTAAACATTTTATCGCTCTGCTGGACTAAAGCAGATTCACGTGCCTGAAAAATTGGATTCATTTCTTCTGGGGCAACACTTGTATCTTTAAAAAACTGTACAAATGCACTAGATTTCCTTTTCTTTTCCTCCATTTTCCGCATACGTTCTTCACCCGCCAATCCAATTTCAAAAGATTTTGGGGTTAATCTAAAGTCTGCATTGTCCTGTCTAAGTAATGTTCTATATTCTGCACGCGATGTAAACATACGGTAAGGTTCTTCCGTTCCTTTTGTAATAAGATCGTCAATTAAAACACCAATATATGCTTCGTTACGTTGTAAAATAAAGGGTTCCTTTTCACGTACTTTTAGATGCGCATTTATACCAGCCATTAATCCTTGCGAAGCAGCTTCTTCATACCCAGTGGTACCATTAATTTGACCAGCGAAATACAGTCCGGAAACCAATTTGGTCTCAAGTGTATGTTTTAATTGTGTTGGCGGAAAATAATCGTACTCAATAGCATACCCAGGACGGAAGAATTTTACGTTTTCAAAGCCCGCAACTTTTCTTAAGGCTTTAAACTGAATATCTTCTGGCAAGGAAGTTGAAAATCCATTTATATAATATTCTACCGTATCCCAACCTTCAGGTTCTACAAAAAGCTGATGTCTGTCTTTATCGGCAAATCGATTAATTTTATCTTCAATGGAAGGGCAATAGCGAGGACCCAAACTTTGAATAGACCCATTAAACATTGGAGATCTATTAAATCCTTCACGCAAAATATCATGCACATCCAAACTGGTATAGCTCATATGGCAAGAGCGTTGATTTTTCAATGTAGTGGTTTTATCCGAATAAGAAAATTTCTCGGGAATTTCATCTCCGGGTTGCTCTATCATTTTTGAGAAATTCAAAGAGCGTCCATCAACCCTCGGTGGGGTACCTGTTTTCATTCTACCCGCTTCAAATCCTAAATCGATTAAGTCTTTTGTAATTCCTGTTGAAGCCTTTTCGCCCGCACGTCCACCACCAAACTGTTTTTCACCAATATGAATTAGTCCGTTTAAAAAGGTTCCATTTGTAAGTACAACACTGTTGCCTTCAATTGTTAAACCTAGTGATGTTCTAACGCCTTTTATAATACCATTTTCTACGATTATGCCAGAGATCATTTCTTGATAAAAATCTAAATTTGGTGTACTTTCCAACATTAATCTCCAAGTTTCGGCAAATCGCATGCGATCACTTTGAACTCTCGGACTCCACATAGCCGGACCTTTAGATTTATTGAGCATTTTAAACTGAATGGCAGTCTTATCAGAAACAATACCGCTGTAACCTCCCATTGCATCAATTTCCCGCACAATTTGCCCTTTAGCAATTCCTCCCATAGCCGGATTGCAACTCATTTGAGCAATAGTTTGTAAGTTCATGGTAACCAACAGGGTCTTGGAACCCATGTTCGCAGCAGCGGCAGCGGCTTCAGATCCCGCATGCCCCGCACCTACCACAATTACATCATACTTTTCTTGAAACATATTCTTCCTTAATTGTTCCACGTGGAACATTTTATATAAACTAATTTTTTTTGGGGTGCAAAATTACAACAATTATCTTATTATTAATTGTTTAATCCAGATTATTGGGTTTACATTTTGAGGAGTAATTGCAGAGCCTCATCTTCCTTATTTCGCATTTGGACTACTTCCTCTTTGGTTTTATCCAAATAACCACAGAAATGTAAAATGCCATGAATAATTACCCGATTTAATTCGTCGGTAAACTCAGTTTTAAAGTCTGCAGCATTATCCGCTACGCGTTCAACAGAAATATAAATTTCTCCATTTATTTGTTTGCCGAGACAATAATCGAAACTCAAAATATCCGTTAGCGTGTCGTGATTTAAAAATTCAATATTTAGTTTGTGTAAATATTCATCATCACAAAAAATATATAAAATCTCACCCACTTCAAACCCTTCAGCAATTATTACTTTAGAAATCCAATTTCGTAGTTTCTTAGAATTATCTAACGTAAAATCGGTTTCAAAATTAAACTCAATCATTGGCTTCTTTAAAATATTCCTGAACTTTATTTTTGTAATCTTGCCGCAAAGGTAATGCCTCCCGATTTAAAATTTCAGTAGTATTAAAGTATTTTTTTATATCATCGGGAGCTAGCTGAATAGGATTACGATACTCTCGTTTATTGGTCTTTGATTCCCTCCTATTTTCCTGTCCCTGTTCAAAAGCAGCCTTGTCTAACTTTAACAATTCATACTTTAAGTTTTGCATTTGTTGAAGCGTATTCTCATTAAACCCTTTATCTAAAAGTTGCTGTTCTATTCCTTCCATCTTTTTTAAAAGATTTCCACCATTTCCCTTTAAGCCCTCCTTGCTGAGTCTATTTTGTAGTTGTTGTCTCAAATCCTGTTGTTGCTTATAAATTTCATACAACTCACCATTCATCCTTTCGCTTTCGCCTTTGCCATTTTCACCTTCCCCTTGTTTTTCACCCTCAGATCCATTATTACCGTTTTCACCCTTTCCATCCCCAGTACCATCTCCTTCACCTTTGCCTTCTCCCTTACCCTTTCCTTCACCTTTGGAACCCTTTTCACCTTTCTCCATTCCCTCTTTCATTTGTTCACTTAAACTCTCTTGCTTTTTGATGATGTCGGGTAATTGAAATCCCTGCCCACTTCCAGCACCGGGGCTCGGCATGCCCTTTCCAGAACCGGAACCCATGGCCATAGATAATTGCATTTGCATATTGCTTAAAATATCACTTAACAAAACCGCCAAATCATTGGCGCCAGTAATTGTATATTGCTGATTACCAATACCTTGTCGCGTTTGATTTTGTGCAAGCCTGTCTAAAGATTTATCTATATTATACTGTATTTCAGTCAACGACGAATTTATTTGGGTTCCAAGCAGCGGCTGTCGTAGCGACAGTGAAAACAAACTGTCGTCTATATGTTCAAAATTAGTTTTAAGATCGTTTTGGATATTTAACTTTTTACCAAAAATTGGGTTACCGTAATCAATCTTTTTAAATACTTCCATCAAATCTTCTTGCTGAAAAGAAAATACAACGAGATTATCCACAATTTGTCGCAGCATTTTTACATCTTCATCTATAGATTCCATTTGGCCGGATTTCATTTGCATTTGCATAGATTTGCCCATCTGTTTCATTTTTTGTCCAGCCTTTTTTTGATTCTTTCCGGCTTCGGTGGGATTCTTTTCCTTTAATTTTTCGGTGGCCTTTTTTTGCTCCTCATCAACTTGTTGCTCTCCAACTTTATCTTTAGGAATATCTAAAGGCTTCTTTAAATCTTCATTTTCCTTTTGAAGCTCTTCCGCTTGCTTTTTATGTTCTTCGAACTTTTTGTTTAATTCCTCTTGCGCTTCTTTTGTATTTTCCTCGACAGGTTTTTCTGCAAGTTTTTCCTGTTCCTCTCCTATTTCATATAATTGTTCGGCCAGTTTCTCCGCTTTCTTTTCAACGTAATAGCGCTTAGTTAATTCAAGTAATTGATCTAGATTTTTTTCTTGATTTTTATTTTGTTTTGAGAGCTTTTCAAGTTTATCCGTTAACTCTTCTTTTTGAATTTTTTCAAGTACTTTTTCCAATTCTTCGAGCAATTTTTCATTCTCCTTTAATTGCTCTTCATTTTCATCCAATCGTTTTTCAAGTTCTTCTTTAAATGAATCTTTTTCTTCCTTTTCCGGCTGAAAATTTTGAAGCTCCTCTTTTAATTCCTTTGAAAAATTCTTCATCATTTCCTCTTGCTGCTTCTGACGTTTTAGGAAATTTTCAAGCTTCTTTTTGTCATTGTAATTAAGTTGATTTTTTTCCTTTTGAGTACGCGAAAGTTCCTCTAAGGTTTGTCGTTGGTCCTTAAATTCTTCTAAAGATTTATCCAACCCCTTTATAGCGTTTTGTTGATTTTGCAATTGTTCTTCCTCCAGCTCAGCCTTGGTAAGCTTTTTGAATGAGAAAACACCCGATTTTGAAGATTTGTAATGATGGATAGCATCGTTGTCAAAAACTTCAAAATAGTATTCGTAGGCTACTCCTTCTTCTAAGTTCAATGCTCCTGGAAATACAAAGGTAAATTGATCAAAATTTGTTGCTTTAAGCGGTAAAAGTTGCTTTTTAGCCTGCTTTTCTTCTCCAATGGGGTAATAGACCAATTGTAATTTTGTAAGTCCATAATCGTCTGAAATCTGACCTAAAAATAAAACTCGCTGGCTATTGGTGCTATCTTGTTTTGACTGCACATCTATTTCGGGAAATTGATCCTTTACAACATTTAAAGTAAAGGCGAGATTTTCATAATCCTTCAATTTTTCGTTGGAAGTGGTAATAGCATAATCTAATTTGTTGTAAATATTTTTTTCAATATTAAACTTCGCTCCGTTCGCCGAAAATGAAAAAGAAGTATCTGCTGTTTTTAACGTAACCATTTCTGTGTTCTTGGTAGCCACGTTCCATTTAACCTTTGTGCCTTCGGGAACAGTAGCATTTCCCGTACTTTTTAAAGTTTCATCTTTTTTTCCGGTATAATGAGGATAATCCAAAACCATTTCAAAATTAAGCAGCGACGGAGTTTTTACGACGTCTAAACTATAAGTGCGAGAATTCACCTTATTGGCCTTTAAATTGAAAAGAACCCTTTCCGAGGGTTGTTGAAAAGTGTATTCGAAAAAACCGGGGGCAGTCTGCTGCATATAATAGGTTTCGCCATTATAATTGATGCTAGCATTCTCTGGAATAGCTGTGCCTTGAGTGCGAATTTTTAAGTTGAATGGTTTGTTTTCAACCGCATTCAAGTTTTCGTTCAACACTATAAAAGCAAAAGGTGCGGGTGGCTCAAAAGCAGTGTCATAATGCACTACGCGTTTATAACTACTCGAAAAAATATCTGTTCCACCTAAAAGACTAAAAGCCAAAAACACAAAGATAGGGATGGCTGCGTATTTTAAATATTTGGCGTTTTTTTTAAAATTTACCGCGCTTTTAAAAGGAATAGGTTGTAGCTCAATAGCCTTTTGATCAATACTTGCAGCTAGCAATTCACTTTCACGTTGGTTCTGATTTAACTGAATTACATTGAGCAATTTATCGTTTACCTGCGGAAAATGGTTCCCAATTATTTTTGAGGCTACTTCGTAATCAATTCCTTTTTGGAGTTTAAAAAGTTTTGCTAGCGGGAAGGCAATAAAGCGAACAAACAATCCTATTTCAACAATTACAAATGCCCAAAACAGTATGCGTCTTCCAGTGGGATTGAGCCACAGAAAATACTCAACGAGCAACGTTATAAGCAAATACAGCAGGCCAATGGCAAAAAAAAGGATAGCTCCCTTTATAAGCTCATTGGTGTAGTATTTCTTAATAAATTCTTCCAGTTTTTGCTGGATGATATTAAAAGTGCTCATAGTTTTTGTGAAAACAGGAATTTCACCCGTAGTGTTTTACATCTGTACGTACCATTAAAAGGTTTAAAACCCTGAAATAAGAAGCTAAAAATACAATAATATTCTGGTCTTGCCACGTTGCAATAATCAATCCAAAAAAACACAAAACCCCGACGTGCAATGACTTTAAAAAACCCGAGCATAATTGTACCTTTGCAGCTTATAAAATTAATGTAATATTATGTCTCAAAAAGTTCGGGTGCGTTTTGCCCCAAGTCCAACTGGTCCCTTACATATTGGTGGTGTTCGTACTGCCCTATTCAACTATTTATTTGCGAAAAAGCACGGAGGCGATTTCCTTTTGCGAATTGAAGATACAGATCAAAATCGTTTTGTGGAAGGTGCCGAGACTTATATTATTGAAGCTTTAAATTGGTTGCAGATACCCTACGACGAAGGCCCCAGGAAAGAAGGAAACTACGGTCCATACAGACAAAGTGAACGCAAGAATATTTATAAAGAATACGCCGATACTTTGATAAATTCTGGCAATGCGTATTACGCTTTTGATACTCCCGAAGAACTTGACGCACACCGTAAAGATCATGAAGCTAATGGAAAAACCTTCATTTACAATTGGCATAACCGTTTAAAGCTAAAAAATTCACTCACTTTTTCTGCGGAAGAAACACAACAAAAAATAGCAAATGGCGACGAATTTGTAATTCGGTTTAAATCGCCTGAGGATGAAACGCTCTATTTAAACGATCTTATTCGTGGCGGCATGCAAGTAGAAACCAATGTGCTGGACGATAAAGTTTTGTTTAAAAGCGACGGTATGCCAACCTATCATTTAGCCAACATTGTGGACGACCATTTAATGAAAATTACCCACGTAATCCGAGGCGAAGAGTGGTTACCGTCATTGGCACTGCACGTTTTGTTATACCGCGCTTTTGGTTGGAATGCCCCGCAATTTGCGCATTTGCCGCTGATTTTAAAACCAACTGGCAACGGAAAACTCAGCAAACGCGATGGCGATAAAATGGGTTTCCCTGTATTTCCTTTGGAATGGAAAACTGCAGAAGGCGATTTATTTTCCGGCTATCGCGAAGGTGGTTATCTGCCAGAAGCCGTTGTAAATATGTTAGCCTTTTTAGGCTGGAATCCAGGAACCGAGCAAGAAATTTTTAATTTAAACGAATTGGTTTCTGCCTTTGAACTGGAACGTGTGCATAAAGCCGGTGCCAAGTTTGATCCCGAAAAAACCAAATGGTTTCAGCATCAATACCTTCAAATGGTTGATGATTCAGTATTGGCAAATGAATTTGAAAAATATTTAAACAAAGTATCATTACAAAGCAATGCTCTGTCTCAACCATCAACAGAAACATTGATAAAGATCGTCTCCCTTTTAAAAGAGCGTGCAACATTCGTAAGCGACCTTTGGGAACAGGGAAGTTTCTTTTTTGTTGCCCCCACAACATACGATGCAAAAGCCTCCGATAAAGCTTTTAAACCTGAAACTCCAGGTATATTAAAACAGGTAATTACAATCTTAGACACTACTGACGATTTTTCCGCAACAAATCTCTCCGAAAGTGTAAAAGGCTGGATTACTTCAGAAAATATTGGATTTGGAAAAGTGATGATGCCACTGCGTTTGGCGTTGGTGGGTGAAATGAAAGGCCCAGAAGTTTTCGATATAATTTCAATTTTAGGGAAAAAAGAAAGTATTTCCCGAATTGAAAAAGCAATTAATCATATTTCTTAAACTTCTTATTCAACTCTATTTAATGATAGGAATGCGCGTAATTACAGCTTGCTCGCTTAAATTCGCGCGCAGACACACACCAAATAATCTGTTAGCAAATACTTAGTTACCAAAAATATTAGACGCCTAAAATTGCTTTAATTTCGTATCTTCCACATTCAATAATTAAAAATTTAAAGAAATATGGGAGGGTTTATTTTAGTACCAATTTTAATAATAGGCTTGTTTATTCTATTTGCAAGTTTTTTTACCGTGAAACAACAAACGGCTGCAATAGTAGAAAGATTTGGAAAATTTCAGAGTATTCGGCATTCTGGATTACAATTAAAAATACCTTTAATAGATCGAATTGCCGGACGCATTAATTTAAAAATTCAGCAATTAGATGTTATCGTTGAAACAAAAACGAAGGACGATGTTTTTGTACGGTTAAAGATTTCGGTACAGTTTCAGGTGTTGGAACAAAAGGTGTACGATGCATTTTACAAGTTGGAAAATCCACACGACCAAATTACATCCTACGTTTTTGATGTGGTGCGAGCAGAAGTTCCAAAAATGAAACTGGATGACGTTTTTGAGAGAAAAGACGATGTTGCAATTGCCGTAAAAGCCGAATTAAACGAAGCCATGAGCACATATGGTTACGATATAATTAAAACCCTTGTTACTGATATTGATCCGGATATACAAGTAAAAGCTGCAATGAACCGTATTAACGCGGCAGAACGAGAAAAAGTTGCCGCTGAATTTGAAGCAGAAGCCGAACGTATTAAGATTGTTGCAAAAGCTCGTGCAGAAGCGGAAAGTAAACGTTTACAGGGTCAAGGTATTGCAGATCAACGCCGCGAAATTGCACGTGGTTTAGAAGAAAGTGTAGATGTATTAAACAATGTAGGTATTAATTCGCAGGAAGCTTCGGCATTGATTGTAGTTACTCAACATTACGATACCCTACAATCTATTGGTGAAGAAACCAATACAAACCTTATTTTACTGCCAAATTCTCCACAAGCAGGTAGCGAAATGTTGAATAATATGATTGCCTCCTTTGTAGCAAGCAACCAGATAGGTGAAGAAATGAAGAAAAAAAACTTGGAAAAAGGAATTGTAATGAAAAAACGGCCTAAAAGACAAACCCCGCCACGACCCGAAGAAGGGGAAGATTTAAATTATTAACTAGCAAAACGTGTAAAACAAGAGCGTTCTTTAAAATTTTAAAGGACGCTCTTGTTTTATAATAATATTTAAATATTAATCGTTGTATTCTTTCTTTTTCACCGGTTTTATACCAATTAATTTATCCACCACTTTTAAAACAAATGCTCGCTTTATTATGGCTCCAAATGTATTTGCAATTAGGTTTATTGGCGAAAATGTTTCGCTTATTGTTTCCCTACTTTGGGTTAAACCGAGCTTAACTTCTTCTAAATCTATTTGTGATTTTAGACGAAGGTATTTTAAATCTCTATCTATTTCTTCAAAAGTAGTGTATCGCTTCATTCGTTTTAATTTGAAAAATTTTCGCTCCTAGCCTGCTCTTCCTGTAGAGTTTCTTGATAATTTGTCAATTCGTTTTCGGCTGCTTTTCTAGGTTCCAATTCGTCTTCGTCATATAATAAACTGGAGAATTTATGAAGCAAATTGCGCTCAATTATTTTCCTGCCATAAATAAACATGAAAATAAGGATTATTCCGTAAAATGCGCCAATTAATAGAAAACCTACATAATGATGTTCAAAGAAAGTTCCCAGCCAAAAAGCCGCCCCGATAGAAATAAAAAGCATCACAAAAAGTGATAAACTACCGTAAACGAGCAAATTTACCAATGCGATGGCGCCCTTCATAGTAGATTTAAACAGGCGAAGTTTATAGTACTCCGCCGTGCTTACGCTGTAATCCTCTATTCTGTCGGCTACCTGATTTAGACTTTCCTTAAGGCTACTAAATGCCATATTATGATGTTGCTTTTTTGGCTTTTGCTTTCGTTTTATCGATGGTAGCATCCATCTGTAATTTTGCATTTTGCTTTCTCAATGCCTCCAATTTATCTTCCATAGCTAACAAAATATCGTCTGCTTTATAGCTTGCTGATGATAAAGTTTCGTTTAGTTTTTGCTCAAAACTTACTCTTGCTTTTTGTGCTCTTTCGGTTAGATTGCTAGTGGTTTCTTGATATTGTTGGTTTAATTGCTTTTGAGCCTTTTTGGCTTCTTTGCTTAATTTGTCTCTTGTTTTAGACCCTTTGTCCGGTGCATAAAGAATTCCTAAACCAGCTCCAATAGCTGCTCCAGTAATTAATGCAAGAAGTGTTTGACCTGTATTTGATGCCATTTTTTTGTGTTTTTATTAGTTAATATCCTCAAAGGTAAGTAACGGCCATTCAGCATATTGTTAACAACCGGTTAATAGTTAATTTTCAATACCTAAATTTATCACAAAAAGAAAAAATTATAGCCAAATCCTCTTAAAATAAGCCGGATTTTGCCGAAATAATGTTAATTATTCATTCAATTTTGCCCAAGAGTCGCGTAAGGGTACGGTCCGATTAAAAACTAACTTTTCTGAAGTAGAATCGCGATCTACCACAAAATATCCCAACCGTTGAAATTGAAATTTATCCTCACTTTTTGATTGCGCTACAGACGGTTCTGCATATCCAGTGATTGTTTGTAAGGAATCTGGGTTTATGAAACCCATAAAATCTTTTTCTTTGTCGGCATCGGGTGAAGGAACAGTAAAAAGGCGGTCGTACAGCCTAACTTCAACTGGCAATGCGTGTGGCTCAGAAACCCAATGTAACGTACCCTTTACCTTGCGTAGCGAGGCTTCAGATCCGCTGCCACTTTTACTGTCAGGATCATAGGTGCAATGTATTTCGGTAATGTTTCCATCGGCATCCTTTACAACGCTTTCGCCTTTTATAATATACGCGTTTTTTAATCGCACTTCTTTACCAATGGTTAAACGAAAAAATTTGCGGTTTGCTTCTTCTTTAAAATCCTCTCTTTCTATTAATAATTCTCTTGAAAAGGGCACTTCGCGAAACCCTGCACTTTCGTCTTCCTGATTATTTTCGGCCTCCAACATTTCGGTTTTACCCTCCGGATAGTTATCTATTATTAATTTTACGGGATCTAAAACCACCATTATTCGCGGTGCTTTTTTATTTAAATCTTCGCGAACATTGAATTCTAAATGCGAAACATCAATTAAATTTTCGCGCTTTCCTACGCCAATACTTTCTGCGAAATTTTTTATAGATTCTGGCGTGTATCCTCTTCGGCGCAATCCTGAAATTGTTGGCATACGCGGATCGTCCCAACCTGTAACCACACCACTGCTTACCAAATGAGCGAGTTTTCGTTTACTAACGAGTGTATGACTTAAATTTCTACGCGCAAATTCACGCTGTTTAGGGCGTAATTTCTTTGGATCGACTACTTGGTCCAGAAACCAGTCATAAAGCTCTCTATGGGGCAGAAATTCGAGTGTACAGAAAGAATGCGATACCTGTTCTATATAATCGCTCTCGCCATGTGTCCAGTCGTACATCGGGAAAATTCGCCAATCTGTGCCTGTACGATGATGATTTTTAAAAAGTGTTCGGTACATAACCGGATCGCGCATTAACATATTTGGCGATTCCATGTTTATTTTGGCTCTCAGCACGTGCTCACCTTCCTTGGTTTCGCCATTTTTCATTTTTTCGAACAACTCTAAATTCTCAGCAACTGAACGATTGCGGTACGGACTTGCTTTTCCCACCGTATTCGGGGTGCCTTTTTGTTCTGCGATTGCTTCGGAAGTTTGCGAATCTACATACGCCTTTCCGTCTTTTATAAGTGCAACCGCCCAATCGTACAACTGCTGAAAATAATCTGAAGCATAACATTCGGTTGCCCAGGTATAGCCCAACCACGAAATATCGTGCTTAATGGCATCTACAAATTCCTGTTCTTCCTTTGCCGGATTGGTATCGTCAAAACGAAGGTTAACCGGGGCGCTATAACGTTCGCCCAAACCAAAATTTAAGCAGATTGATGACGCGTGGCCAATGTGCAGATAACCATTGGGCTCTGGTGGAAAGCGGAAGCACAATTGTTCTTTTGTATATTCCTTGCTAAGATCATCTTCAATTATTTGCTCTATAAAATTTAGCGGTGTGGCTTCGTTTGTCATATTTTTATTGATTTAAAGACGAATACCGTCTTGTAAATAATGCTTTCAATTTAAGTGGTACAAAGGTAACCAAATAAATAAAAAAGTATCTTTGCGAAAACTAATTCCATGGGAACGATTCGTTTAAAAAACATAAAAATTTATGCCTTTCATGGGTGTTTAATTGAAGAAGGAAAAATAGGTTCAGATTATTTGGTAAATCTATCGGTAAAAGCCAATTTAAAAAATGCCTCGATTACTGATGAACTTCAGGATACCGTAGATTACGTACTATTGCAAAAAATAGTAAGAGATGAAATGGCAGTACGCGCCAAGCTTTTAGAACACGTGGCAAAACGTATAATAGATTCCATACTTTTAAAAATTGAAATGGTAAACCAAGTAAAAGTAACCGTCGCTAAAAAGAATCCGCCTATTGGCGGCGATGTTGCAGAAGTAAGTGTTACGATGAAAAGCAAAAGGTAATTTACTTTTTTAATGGCAATTTTACGTTTAATTTTTTTACATTTGCAGTCATTCTGAGAAAAAACCTCAAGAATTTCCCGCCTTGGCAGGAATTTGGTATCGTGGCCGAGTGGCTAGGCTCAGCTCTGCAAAAGCTGCTACAGCGGTTCGAATCCGCTCGATACCTCTAATAAAACCTCAACTTTTTGTTGGGGTTTTTTTATTACAAGTTTCAAAAACCATTGGGCGCCGGAAACGTATATTCAAGACAAACGTAATTTATACAGTTTTTAAATTATTTTTCCAGCTGGTTGGGGGCATTTTCCAAAGTACCATCAACAGGAGGAATGGAATGTTCAATAGGCCGCTGCTTATTAGGAATTCTATTTAATCCTGCTTCAACCCCTTTTGGAAAAATACCTTGAATGAGTAATAAAATTCCAAAACCTAGAATTAATATACTTACCCACTTTTTTGTTTTAAAAATAAAGCGTGGCGTCATTTTATTTTTAAGTCTTTTTGCTAAAACCATTTTTAAAATGTCTGTAATAAAAAAAGCAGCCAACACAGTTGAAACAAATAGAAAAACGCCATTGTCCGAAGTTGTTAAGGCATTCGCCATAATTAGCGTACCAATCCATCCCGCTAAAACGCCAAAGTTTACAAAGTTTAAGAGAAAGCCTTTTAAAAATAATCCACCGAGATTTTTTTTCACTTTTACAGCGTAGTGCTCTCTAACAATTTTAAAAACCGAACGATTGGTACGTATGTACGAAATTATGCCATAAGCAATTAAAATAGCACCTCCGAAAATAAGTAATCCCGGATCGTGCTTAACCTTTTCAAGAATTCTATTGGTACTGAAAAAAGCTATTAATATAAAGATAACGTCTGCAAAAATAGCTCCTAAATCAAAAAAAATAGCCGCTTTTATTCCTTTCGTAATAGCCGTTTCAATTAGCGTAAAAAAAACGGGGCCAACGGCAAATGCCAATAGAAATCCATAAAACGCAGCATAGAGTAAACCGTCAAACATAGTACTGTAAAAATACAAATTACTTTTACCCAATTACGGTAAAAAATTAATTATTACTTTTTACAATTTCAATTTTTCCGCCGGCACGCCTTTTCTTTTTTACATTTTTTGGGTTGCCATAAATTTTTATAGAACCTCCCGCAGTTACTTTGGCATCAATACTATCAGTTGTAAAAAGTGTGGCATAACCCCCTGCAGTAACGCTTACCACACTCTGGGAACAAATAAGATTTTCAGCATTGTAAACCCCTCCCGAATTTATAGTAACTTGTTGACGTTTAGCTGTTCCTTCGGCATCTATTATACCACCTGAAACAGATTTTACATTTAGATTTTCTGTTGAAATTTGTACCGCTATTTTGGCACCTTCCTGCACTCTAAGTTCTAATGAAGGGGCTTTTATTTCTTCTTCTGAAAATATAAACGAACCTTCGTTGGCATCCAAAATTGAAATATTTTTATAATAAACCACAACCTCGGTTGAATTTCCATCAAAGCGTTCTTCCAGCTCCATTCTAATTTTTAAAACTCCGTTATCGTTTATAAATTTTACATAATCGGCATTGGTTCCGCTAACAACTACTTCATTTTTAGAAGCTGAAATAAGTTTAACCGTAATAAGATCAAAAACTTTTACCTCGTTAAAATCGCCAACCTCCATAGTCTGTTGGGCAAATGAAACCACAGATACACAAAGTGTGAATAGAAAAATTAATTTTTTCATTAGTAGTAATTGGTTTTAATTAGACTCTAATTGATGTCCTAACATCGTAAAATCTAAATGCTTCTTAACCAGATCTGCATTTTTTACTTTTACATATACTTCATCGCCAAGTCTATAAATATTGTTGGTACGTTGGCCAATTACGGCAAATTCATCTCTGTCAAATTCGTAACGGTCGTCCTGTAAATCTTGCAATCGTACCATTCCTTCGCATTTATTCGAGATAATTTCAATATATATTCCCCATTCGGTAACACCCGAAATAACCCCTAAAAACGCTTCGTCTTTATGATCCTGCATATATTTTATCTGCATGTATTTTATGCTATCGCGCTCGGCATTGGTAGCAAGACTTTCCATATCGCTACTATGGCCACATTTTTCTTCGTATTCTTCTTCTTTTGCAGATTTTCCATTTTCTAAATAATGCTGCAATAAGCGATGAACCATAACATCGGGATACCTACGAATTGGCGAAGTAAAATGTGTATAATAATCAAATGCCAAGCCGTAATGCCCTATATTATGGGTAGTGTACATGGCTTTGCTCATACTCCGGATAGCCAAGGTATCTATTAAATTCTGTTCCTTTTTACCTTGAACATCCTTTAAAAGTTTATTCATTGAAGTGGCTGTAGAATGACGGTCCTTTGTGTTTAATTTATAACCAAAGCGTTTAATTATATTTTCTAAAGCCGCAATTTTTTCATCATCCGGTTCGTCGTGAACACGATAAACAAACGTTTTTTTAGGTTGTTGCTTGCCTATAAATTCTGCTACTCGCCTATTTGCCAACAGCATAAATTCCTCAATCATTTTGTTGGCATCTTTACTTTCTTTAAAATACACACCCTCTGGATTTCCTTTGTTATCGAGTATGAATTTTACTTCAACTTTGTCAAAAGAAATTGCGCCGGCTCGCATACGTTTTGTACGTAACTTTTTTGCCATGGCATCCATTTGTAAAATAGCCTGTGCTATTTCCGGTTTTACCGTATATTCCTTATCGGTAATTGAAATATTTGACGGTATTTTATGTATTTCCTCTTTTGGATTTTCTATTACATGTTGCGCTTCTTCATAAGCAAAACGCGCATCGCTATACGTAACCGTTTTTCCAAACCATTGGTTTATAACTTCGGCTTTTTTATTCATTTCAAAAACTGCCGAAAAGGTATATTTTTCTTCGTTTGGTCGCAGCGAACATGCATTGTTAGAAAGAATTTCCGGTAACATTGGTACTACTCTATCTACTAAATATACCGATGTTGCGCGCTCGTAAGCTTCGTCATCAAGTTCGTTTCCGGGGGTTACATAATGTGAAACATCTGCAATGTGAATTCCTACCTCGTAGTTGCCGTTGTCTAATATTTCAAATGAAAGAGCATCGTCAAAATCCTTTGCATCTTTTGGATCTATGGTAAAAGTTAGAGCTTTGCGCATATCGCGCCGCTTTTTTATTTCCGATTCTTTAATTGAAGTATCAATTTTATTGGCAAAAACCTCTACTTCCTGCGGAAATTCGTACGGGAGTCCGTATTGTGCTAAAATAGAATGAATTTCGGTATTGTGCTCACCTGGCATTCCCAGAACCTTTAGCACACTTCCAAAAGGCGAGTCTGCCTTTTCGGGCCAATCTTCCATTGCCACCAGTACTTTCTCGCCATTTTTAGCTCCGTTTATTTTGTTCTTCGGAATAAAAATATCGGTGTACATTTTATAATCGGTAACTTCAACAAATGCAAAGTTTTCCTGCACTTGGATAGTACCCACAAATTCGGTTCGTTTGCGTTCTACAATTTTGGTTACTTCCCCTTCAGTTTTACCTCCCTTTTTGCGTTTAAATACGTAAACTTCAACAATATCGCCATTTAAAGCTTTGTTGAGATTTTTACTACTTACATAAATATCGTCTTCTAAATCTTCAACAATAATATATCCTTGGCCACGGCCTGCTATATCTACTTTTCCGGTATAATAATTTTGTGAAGGAGTGAGTATATATTTGCCGCGATCAATTTCTTGAATGCTTCCTTTGCCCTGCAAAACCTTTAATTTTTTTATTATTTGATTTCTGCTGCTAGGATCGTCCAATTGTAATTTTGCGGCAATTTGTTTGTAGTTGAATGCTTGCGAATGATCTTTCCGAAGAATGTTTAATATGGTTTGGGAAAGATTTTCAATTTTATTTGTTTTCTTTTTTCTTTTATTTCTTGGCATACTTAATTTTGTAATTCGGTAAATGTACTACTTCTCATAGAATGACGTGTTTACATTAGGAAAGATTTAGTACCTTGGTTACGTTATTAATTTCTTGGATATGTTGTAATGTAAGGGTTAATTTTTTAAAAATTCAAACTAATGCACACTCTAAATGAAGCATTTTAAAACCATAGCTATTTTTCAATATCCTGCGGAATACGCAATACTTCAGCTTTTGTTTGAACAGGAAGATATACGATACTTTTTTGAAAATGAAACCATGATTAGCGTTTTTCCTTTTTACTCAAATGCAATTGGCGGAATTAGACTTCAAGTTCATTTGGACGATGTGGCCCAAGCGGAAGAAATTATCGCTAACTTAAACTCTTCTTCAGATTTGAAAATAGTTTAATTTTCAATAATACCTTTTCTTCAAATTCATTTTCTCTAAATTTTTTATGTTATCAACATACATTAATATATCATTTGTTTTTTTTAAATTAATTAAAGAAAAATTAGTGATGATTATAGGGTGTTAATATGTACAATAACTTTTTGCAGTTTTATTTTGAAATCTAATTATCGCTATTTAATAATAGGTTATTAACATACAATTAAGAATTAATATCCTTGATTGTAAGCGAATATAAATACTAATTAACAACTGTGAACAACCTATTTTCACACCTATAATTTTATAAGTTTTTAGAAAATTATTGTTTGAAACTGAAAAAATGATGCTAACAAGTACCCCGTAAAAAATGAGTTATAAATTTGGTTTCCCAGAATATTAAAACCTATTGTAAAATTTAATTACATGTGCAATTTTAGTTGTGTTATTTATGCTAACAAATATCAACAATGTTGTTAACTGTAATGTGAAGTTGTGGTTAAGAAATCATTAATTATTTAAAACCAGTAAGTTAATTTTAATTTGTGGCGCTAGGCGTAGCTTTTTATAAAAGAGCATTTATTTTAACAATTTATGGCATTATATAATGTGGGGGAAATTTTCTGAATTCGAATTCATTATCTTTGAAAAAAAAATTAAAACCATGAAGATTTCCATCGGCAACGACCACGCAGGTACAGCGTATAAATTTGAAATTGTGTCCTTTCTCGAAAAGGAAGGCCACTCAGTTATAAACCACGGAACCGACTCTGAATCGAGCGTAGATTATCCAGATTTTGTGCATCCCGTTGCGGCAGATGTTGAAAGTGGAAACGCAGAGTTAGGAATTATTATCTGCGGAAGCGGAAATGGCGCAAATATGACAGCTAATAAACACCAAAAAGTACGCTCTGCTTTATGTTGGACTAAAGAAATTACTGCGCTCGCCCGCCAACATAACGATGCTAATGTATTAAGTATTCCGGCCAGATTTACTAGTAAACCACAAGCTTTGGAAATGGTTAAAACATTTTTAAATACCGAATTTGAAGGGGGACGCCACCAAAATCGCGTAGAAAAAATAGCTTGTATATAAACAGCTTCAATGTCGCATAAGCACGTACATTCACACGATCATTCGCATCCAGATTTAAAAGGGAAAAAACTTTTACTTTCCATTCTTTTAAATATAGGAATTACACTTGCACAAGCAATTGGCGGTGTGGTTTCGGGAAGTTTGTCGTTACTCTCCGATGCGCTCCATAATTTTAGCGACGTTCTGTCTTTGGTGGTAAGTTATATAGCCGATAGATATTCAAAAAAGGATGCTTCGGTTACAAAAACATTTGGATATAAACGCGCCGAAATAATTGCTGCATTTGTAAATTCGGCCACCTTAATTGTGGTAGCAATTTACCTAATTTACGAAGCCGTTATTCGCTTTTATAATCCGCAACCAATTGAAAGCGGCCTCGTTATTTGGCTGGCTATTTTAGGAATTGTTTTTAACGGGTTTAGCGTATTGCTTCTATATAAAGATTCAAAAAGCAATATGAACATGCGCTCGGCCTACTTGCACTTGTTTACCGATATGGCAGCATCGGTAGCTGTTTTAATTGGTGGTTTGCTTATGCAATTTTATCAATGGTATTGGGTAGATAGCCTATTAACCGTTTTAATTGCGCTTTATTTACTTATTATGGGGTACGATTTATTAAAGACTTCATTTAAAGTTTTAATGCTTTTTACACCCGATGATTTAAATTTAGAAGTAATTAATAAAGCAGTTTGTAAAATTCCAGAAATTAAAAATATGCATCACATTCATATCTGGCAATTAAACGAGCAGGAAACACATTTGGAAGCACATATAGATTTTTATAATGATCTTACCCTTTCAGAATTTGACGCCGTATTAGCAAAAGTAGAAGAGTTGCTGTATCACGATTTTGGAATAAACCATGTAACCATTCAACCCGAACATCAAAAAGATGACCCAAAAGACATTATTGTTCAAGATTGATTTTATTAAAAAAATATGGAATTTAATGTAAAGAATTTTGAAGAATTAAGCCGAAAGGAGCTATACGAAATTTTGCAATTGCGAAGTGAAATTTTTGTAGTGGAACAAGATTGCGTTTATCAGGATATTGATGGAAAAGACCAACGTGCGTTGCACATAATGGGCTGGGAAAACGATATTTTAGTAACCTATGCACGCTGCTTTCAAGCTGGAGATTATTTTGATGAAGCTTCTATTGGTAGGGTTTTGGTACGCGAAAATTATCGTAAATTGGGGTACGGTCATCAAATTACCGATGCTGCCATAAAAGCTATTGTTGAAAAATATAAAGCCGATACTATAAAAATATCGGCGCAAATATATTTAGTAATGTTTTATGAAAGTCACGGTTTTAAAACCATTGGTGATAGATATATGGAAGATGGTATTCCACATATAGCAATGATTAGAGAATGATTAAAGCTTTATAAGATTTTTTTCTAGATTTAGATCTTTTAGCATTTCATCGGTAAATTTATAATGCCCACGGCGAGTTATTATTTTAAAACGCTGGTTTCGCATACGTGTTAAAGTATCTAAAAATTGCCATTTCGATTTTAATAATCTTGGCTTTGCAGATTTTAAACTAATTTCAAAATAGTGCTTAATGCCTGCGCGCTCCGCTACAATATCTGGGGTAATTACCACATCGCTATCTTTTTTAAGATAGGATTTTGGAGTTTCATATCCTTCCACATCTGCTTGAATGTGTTCAAAACCCCGGTTCTCTAAATAAGTCACGGATTCTTTAAGAATCGCTTTGTTTTCTTCTCTTTCTGAATGTACCATAACCGCTAAATTACAATATCATTGATAAACAGTGAGTTAAGTTTATGTTAACCGGAAAGCAGATGGTGTTAATTTATTTTTTATACCGAATTGATTTATCAAAAGGAAGTCTTAATTGATGTAAAATATCCTCATCATTTTTATGGTCTGCAATGTCTAAACCATATTTTATTTCTGATGTATCTGCGTAGATAAATGTACCAAATAAACGATCCCAAATAGAAAGCATATTGCCGAAATTGCTATCTGTCCAAGGCATTTTATAATGGTGATGAAATTTATGCATATTTGGAGTTACAATTATATAGCTAAGTAGGCGATCTACCTGCTTCGGAAGCGAAATATTGGCGTGGGTAAAATAGGTAAAAAGCACACTTAAAATTCTGTAAAAAAGATAAAAAGCAATTGGCATTCCCATGATAATTACAGCAATTAATGCGAAAGTTTCACGAATAATAAAATCAAACGGATGATGCCTGGTGCCTGTAGTAACGTCCACATTTTTATCGGAGTGGTGTACAGTGTGCAAGCGCCACATCCACTTTACTTTGTGAAGTAAATAATGCACAAAATATTGCGCAATTAGATCCAACACCATAATTGAAAGCAACAATTCCAACCAAATTGGAGCATCAAAAAGTGGAAGCAACCCAAAGTTAGAATGGTTTAACCACAAAAAAATACTTACAGTTGCAATTCCGAAAACTACATTTATAAGCATTACAAACACAAGCAAAATGAAGTTGGTTTTTGCATGGCGCCATTTGTTGTATTTGGTAAAAACGAGTTTGTAATAGCCTTCAAGAATCCAGAAAACGGTAAGGACAAAAAACACCCAACCAGCTTTCATCCAAACGGGCATTGTTTCGAAGAAGATTAAGAAGGATTGCATACTAAGTTCTTAAAGGAAATTTTTAGTATTTGTTGTTTATATAGTTCATTCTTAAAGGTGATTTTGTTTGTGCTCAAGCCGACAAAATATTACTTCAAAATTTTCCCATACCGTCCAGCATCATTTAAAACGGAAACCGCTTCTAATATTTCCGGATTGTGATTAATTTGATAATTATACAAACCTTCGCGGTAGAAATAGCGTTTTAATATTTCATCGGTCAGAAGCGATTCTATTTCTACTTTTTTATCGAGTATGGCTTTGTCTTTTGCATTGTCAATGGCAGCCATAAGTTGTTTGTAGCTTGTTGAAATATCCTTGCTTAAATCGTCGTTTTCTGCAACTTTTAATCCTTCAGAAAATTTCTTTTCTGTTTCTGTTTCGTATTCAAAATTGTTTTCTTTTAGAAACTTTAGAAAATCCTGAAAATCTGCTTCACTGAATTTAAAGTTTTTCCAATCTGCTAATTGATGATTATAATAGTATTT
Organism: Aequorivita marisscotiae; assembly: GCF_029814825.1. NCBI lineage: Bacteria > Pseudomonadati > Bacteroidota > Flavobacteriia > Flavobacteriales > Flavobacteriaceae > Aequorivita > Aequorivita marisscotiae. The sequence goes on from NZ_CP122379.1 coordinate 987,399, forward strand.
TGTGGCATAATCAAAAATGGCATTGTCTTTTAAAAGTGCTGTGGTTATTGAACTGAATGCTGCGGATTTTAATTCAATATCTGGTAAAATGCCACCGCCATCGTAAACGGTTCTGCCGCCTTTGGTTTTAAAGGCGTTGTACTCTTTTAAATCCTTACGAACGGGATCGCCGTTCTCGTCGCGGTGCCAATAATCTAATGCTTGAATACAACGACCGCTGGGGGTATAATAGCGCGAAATAGTAACTTTTAATTGGGTACCGTAGGTTAATTTCTTTGGTCGTTGCACCAATCCTTTTCCAAAACTGCGCGCTCCAACAATAACGGCCCGATCTAAATCTTGCAAACCGCCGGAAACTATTTCGCTGGCAGATGCACTTCTTCCATTAACTAAAACTACCAGTGGAATTTCAGTATCTATGGGATCGTATTTGGTTTTGTAAACTTGGTTGTATTTTTCAATTACAGATTTTGTAGTGGTAATTACTTCACCTTTATCCACAAATAGGTTCACTATATTTATTGCTTCACTCAGTAATCCTCCCGGATTTCCGCGAAGATCCAAAATAATTTTTTTGGCTCCCTGCGATTTTAAATCAACTAATGCAGCTTTTGTTTCTGTAGTCGTTTTTCGATTAAATTGTGAAAGTACGATATACCCAATATCATTTTTTATTAATTTGTAGAAGGGAACCGCTTTAATTTCTACTGCCTCGCGAGTAATAGTTGTAGTGGCAGTTTTACCTTGGCGTTTATAAGTTACAGCTACTTTTGAGCCCGGTGTACCTTTTAATAATTCGCCTGCATCGTCCTGTAAATCGGCAATAGTTATATCGCCAATTTTTACAATTTCGTCACCGGCTTTTAAACCTGCTTTATCGGCTGGATAATCTTTATAAGGCTCAACAATTATAATTTTATCCTTTCTACTTTGCGCAATGGCACCAATACCTGTGTAGGTGCCCGAATTATTGATTTTAGCGTCTTCTACCTGCTGTTCGTTCCAATAGACTGTGTATGGGTCTAAATCTTCGAGCATGCCCTTAATAGCCTTGTCCATAAGTGTGGCGGGGGTAACCTCGTCCACATAATTCATATTTAACTCTTTATAGAGGGTAGTAAAGATTTCAATTTGTTTTGCAATTTCGAAAAAATCACTTTTAAAACTTACCGTGGTAAAAAATATACCAATGGCCACTATGGGTATTAAAATTCTTTTTTTCATTTTGTTGAAAATTTAAATATTCGGTCAGGTTACAACCTTAAAAATCTTTAGTAAAAGTATTAATTGCAAGATCAGAGATAAAATATACCGCTTTCTATTTGTTTACCTTTTTTCGTTTTAGAAATTTACGAAGAACAAAAATTACAATTATTGCAACGAGGAATAAGGGCCAAAGGTATAAAACGCCTAAGAAAAATACCGAAATACCGTTCCAACCTCCTTGAAGGGCATTTTTTATTTTTTGTCCGTAAGACTGAGTAATACCTGTATCGGCGGTAGTTTTATAAAATTCTACGATTACCGTACTCATGGAAACTTGTGTTTGGAGGTATTGCAAACGCCCTTGTTTTGCTTCAATTTCTTCACGAATATTTGAAAGTTCGCGTTCTATTTCCAGCATTTCCTTTACACTGTTTGCTTTTTTTAGCAACTCCAAATATCGGTTTTCTAAAGTGCGTTTTGCCTTTAAGCGTGCTTCCAGATCTACAAATTCTTCAGAAACATCTTGCCTACTTATATCGCGATGATCAAAATAAGCTACCCCTTCAGATATCCCGTCAATAAAAGATTGAAAGTTTTCTGTAGGTACGCGAACCACAATATTTTTATAGATTCGATTGTAATCTTTTCCGCTGTTGTCGCTTTGCACCAAACCTTTGTATTGCGATGCCAGATTAATAATTTTTTGGTGTGTTGCCTCAACGTCTTTTGTTTCGAAGGCTAATCGTGCAGTTTTAATAATTTTTTGCTCATCGAGCTCCGGTGTGGCTATATCTTCAGAAACATTTTCTATACCGGCCATTGAAGCTTCGGCTTCAAAATTGTTGTCTGAACCGCTATTTGTACATCCCAGAACAAATAATAAAAATATTGTGCTAACTATTTTCATCCCTTAATTTTTTAAGCAGCATTACCATTGCTCTTTCAAGTTGGGCGTACTGCGGTTTAACTTTGCCTAAATATAGAAAAAGCATTACAAATTTCTTGCCGTTAATTTCCTTAAATATATGTTTATTAAGACGGTATGCTTCGCGAAGCTGTCGTTTTGCCTTATTGCGATCTACCGCAGATTTAAAATTGCGTTTGGGAACGGCAAATGCTGCCAGGGATGTTTTTAAATTTTCTTTCGGAAGAAAAAATACTTTTATAGGATAACTGGAATGTGTTTTTCCGTCCGAAAACAATGTTTCAATTGTTTTGGAACTCTTTAGTTTTTCGCTCTTCGGAAATTTTTGATTCACACGGTAAATATAAAAAAGAAAGACCTAACAGGTTTTAGATTCTGTTAGGTCTGTGTAAGATATTAATTTCTTTTTTTACGATTAGGGATTTCTTTCCCAAATATTATTATCCTGATTAATATCTGCCATTCTGCGTGTGGCATCAATCATCATATTTTTTACTTTTTTCCCATTTTTAATTTCAAATGTATAGGTGGGATAAGCCCAAGCCCAATCTGCTAAAACAGTACGTTTTAAATCTGTAAACGGATTTGGTTTTTCATTCCACGTCATACGCAATGGAATGTAAAACAACTCCTGCGTGCCATCTTCATAAGTTACATAAAGGTCTATAGGCATTGGCATTAAACCAATTCTTTCTAAAGTAATTTTTGTATTATCCGTTTCATTTTCAACAGATTTTATACCATAATCTATTGTATTTGTAGTTTGTGTCCAATCTGTTAAATACCAATTTAGTTTAAAACCGGAAACCTTTTCGGCCGTGCGAATAAAATCTGTTGGCGTAGGGTGTTTAAATTTAAAATCTGAATAAAAACGCTTTAAGGTCTTAGATAGATTTTCTGGGCCAATAACGTACCCTAATTGAGTTAAAAATACCGAACCTTTGCTATACGCATTTACGCCATACGCACGGTTGGTTGCATATCTGTCTGCATGTGTAGATAGAGGTTGTTCATTGCCACTAGTGGCCATGTAAAAGTAACTTCTGTACGAACCTGCGTGCGGATTTGGTTTATTTTCTTCCATCACATAATTCATTGCCTCATCGGATATGTATGAGGTAAAACCTTCATCCATCCACTCGTGTTTTAGTTCGTTGGTTGCCAAAACAAACTGAAACCAAGAATGTGCCAACTCGTGAGCAGTTACACCAACTAAACTTCCAAACTCCCGATTGCCAGTAATCATGGTACTCATAGCGTATTCCATACCACCATCGCCGCCTTGAATTACCGAGTATTGTTCGTAGGGATATTGGCCTATCTGTTCGTTAAAAAACTGCATTAGAGCAGCTGTTTTTGGTTGTAGATTTTTCCAGTTCTCAGCAATTTCAGGATCATTTTTATAGAAAAAATGAAGTGTTACTCCGTTTGGCCCCGGATAGGTATCGTGTACATATTGGTTATCTGCTGCCCAAGCAAAGTCATGTACATCTGGTGCTAAAAAGTGCCAAGTGTATTTTCCTTTTTTTGGTTTCATCCATTTTTGGCCTGGTTCTGTGTAGCCGTGGCCAACTTCGGCAGGGTTTTGTAAATAACCTGTTCCGCCAATAGTGTAATCTGCATCAATTGTAATTGTCACATCAAAATTACCCCATACTCCGTGAAACTCGCGACCAATGTACGGATCGGCGTGCCAACCTTCAAAGTCGTACTCAGCTAGTTTGGGATACCATTGGGTCATCGTAAGCGCTATGCCTTCAGAACTATCGCGTCCTGAACGGCGTACTTGCAAGGGCACCTGTGCATCCCACTCCATATTAAAAACGGTACTTCCGCCGGGCAAAATAGGTTCGTTTAAAACTACTTCCATTACCGTTCCTTTAATTGTATACTTAGCGGCAACGTTATTTTGTGTAAATAAGTTTGGTTTTATGTAGCCAATTTCATCCGGTGTAAGTTTCGAAATTCTATCTGTAACGCGGCTATCAGGATCGGCAATTGTGCGTGATCGTACATCCATTTCGCTGCCAGGTTGAAATGCATTAAAGTAAAGATGATAATAAACTTTGGTTAAGGTATCGGGCGAATTGTTTGTATATTTTAATTCCTGGGTGCCTTGGTATTGAAAATTTTTCACGTTCATCTGAACGTCCATTTTATAATCTACTTCCTGCTGCCAATAGCACGGATTATTTTGTGCTGAAGCCGAAATGATTACGGCTATAAAAAAAATTACACTTAAAAATTGCTTCATTATTTAGACATTTTATCTGCCATAATTAAGGCGTTATACATATTTACCATTTTACCAGATTTTGAAATATTTGAGAAAGACTCCGTATTTGAAACTTCCCCGCCCAAAATAACATTAGTTTTTACCGAAAGGCCGCTATCCATTAATATTTGTTTTACTTGTGCAGCTGTTAGATTTGGGTAGTAAGATCTAATCATTGCGGCAACACCGGCAACTTCGGGAGATGCCATTGAGGTTCCCTGCAAAAATTCATATGTATTTAAAGGGGTTGTTGCCCAAATTTTTACACCGGGAGCAAAAACATCTACATTGGTTTTTCCGTAATTTGAAAAGTTTGCAACCAATTCACTACCATACTCATAATTAAGTGCACCAACGGTTAAAAATGAATCGGCAATTTCTGGTTGGTTATCAATCTGATCGTTCGGGTAAACATTTACAGTATCTAAATCAAGACCGTCGTTTCCAGCGGCATTCACAATTAATACATCTTTTGAGGCCGCATATTTTATAGCGTCGTACACCCAATCTGCGTGTGGCGAATAATATTTTCCGAAACTAGTATTTAGTACCTTAGCGCCATTATCTACGGCATATCTAATTGCCAATGCAATATCTTTGTCGTACTCATCGCCATCCGGTACTGCTCGTACAGCCATTATTTGCACATTGTTAGCTACGCCATCCATACCAATCCCGTTGTGGCGTTCAGCGGCAATTATACCTGCAACGTGGGTTCCGTGTTTTACGTTTTCGCGCGTTGGGTCTGGACCAGCTACATTATTGTCGCCGTAAACATTGTCTGTAATATCGTCGGGATTATCGCCTAACACAGCCCGGAAATCTTTGGTCATACTAAAATTATCTTCCAGTCTGTCATTAAAATATTTTATTCCTGCTTCAAGTTCCTTTAAAACTTCAGGAACTGAATCGGCAAAATTTAACATTTGGTCTAGCATGGCTATTTGGTGCTGTTCCTGTGGCGAAGGATTTTTTATATCCGCTAAATCTTCTTTTGAATAATCTTCTTTTCCAAGTTTCTGAGCAATTGCTTGATGTGTAGGCTTTAACTGCGCAATAATTTGCTCATACCGCTCTTTATTAGTTGAAATTTCTGAAAATTCCTTTTCGTATTCGGCCATTGCTTTTTGATAGATTGCAAAATCTTCACGATCTGCAGCACTTATTGAAGATTCGCTCTTACCTTCAAATTTTGGTTTAAATTTTCTGATGATACGTACATATTCCATGTTTTCACCAATAATATCGCCAATAAAATTCCAACCGTGTACATCATCAATGTAACCGTTGTTATCGTCGTCTATTCCGTTGCCGGGTATTTCACCAGGATTGGTCCATAGTACATTTTTAAGGTCTTCGTGGTCAATATCTACCCCGCTATCTATAACGCCTACAATTACAGTTGTGCCTTTGCGTTTTTTGATTATTTGGTTGTAAGCTTTATTTACGCTCATCCCCGGAACGGTGTCTTTTACCAAATCCATCGCTGGCCAATTTTTTAATTGTGCCTCGGTAAGCGGAACTATTTTTAAAGGGATTGCATCAATGTTTTCTATTGGGGTGGCAACAATTGCCGAGCTACTGCCACAGCTTGCCATAGAGGCTGCTATTACTACAGCCAAAAGAGAGTTTCTAAAGATTTTCATTTTAAAAATAAGAGTTAATTAAAAAATTCGTTAAGTGAGAATGTTTCGTTTAGCCGAACACCTTTATCGGTGTTTTTTACGGTAATTATCGGATTGTGTGCATCGTGTTCCAAAAATAGATAGAAATTATTTTCGGCAGCTTTATCCAAAAATTTTTCTTTTTCTGGAAGCGTTAGCAATGGTCGTGTATCGTAGCCCATAACAAACGGAAGTGGTAAATGACCTGCTGTGGGCAATAAATCTGCCATAAAAACCAGCGTTTTTCCTTTGTATTCTATATGCGGAATCATTTGCTTATCTGTGTGTCCGTCTACAAATAGAATTCCAAAATCCAATTCGTTGGCTGTTGCAAAATCTGTATTGGGTTGTGCCACAAACTTTAACTGTCCGCTTTCTTGCATCGGCATTATATTTTCCTTTAAAAAAGAAGCCTGCTCGCGTCGGTTTGGTTGCGTAGCCCACTGCCAGTGATCTTTATTGCTCCAGAAAGTTGCATTTTTAAAAGCTGGTTCATACCCTGTGCGATCTTTGTTCCATTGTACACTGCCACCGCAATGGTCAAAATGTAAATGGGTCATAAAAACATCGGTAATGTCGTCGCGATGAAAACCGTACTTTTTTAATGAATTGTCTAGGTTGTAATCGCCCCAACGGTAATAATAGCCAAAAAACTTTTCGCTTTGCTTATTGCCCATCCCGGTATCAATTAAGGTTAACCTATCGCCATTTTTAATGAGAAGACAGCGCGCGGCAATGTCTATCATATTATTGGCATCTGCAGGATTGGTTCTGGTCCAGAGGGTTTTAGGCACAACACCGAACATGGCACCACCATCTAATTTAAAATTGCCGGATTCAATAGGAAATAATTGCATAATCTGAAGAAATGAGTCGCAAATTAGCAAAAGCGTTACAGACCAAAGACGAAGTATAAATTAATTATACTATTTTTAACAAATTATTATTTTTTCGTAGCGTCGAAAAAGTTTTAATTTGCCTAAACCCCGATTGAATGGTAGAACTTGCAGGAATTATAATTTTAGGAATTTTGGCCCAATGGGTTGCATGGAAATTTAAAATACCCGCTATTTTACCTTTAATTTTAATTGGGCTGCTGGTAGGCCCGCTTTCTACGTTTTTCACTGAAGATGGAAGACAATGGCTTCAACCTATTTGGAATGGCGATAAAGGTCTTTTTCCGGGAGAAAATCTTTTCTATTTTGTTTCTTTGGCTGTAGGAATTATTCTTTTTGAAGGGGGATTAACGCTTAAAAGAGAAGAAATTTCGAAAGTAGGCTCTGCAATTGGCAAACTTATAAGCATAGGTGCTGCCATTACTTTTATTGGTGCCGGTGTGGCTGCCCACTACGTATTCGGGCTAAACTGGCGAATTGCTTTCCTTTTTTCAGCTTTAATAATTGTAACCGGCCCCACTGTAATTACGCCAATTTTGAGGAATATCCCACTTAAAAAAGATGTGGCCGCCGTACTTAGATGGGAAGGAATTTTAATTGATCCTATCGGAGCTTTGGTTGCTGTACTTGTATATGAATTTATAAGTGTAGAAGGCGATTCTGGTTACACAAAACAGGCACTACTGGATTTTGGAAAAATTGTTTTAATAGGAATGACTTTTGGAGTTTCGGCAGGGTATGCACTTTACATTTCAATAAAAAAGAAACTTGTGCCGCATTACTTATCTAATGTGGTTTCGCTGTCATTGGTTATGGCAGTTTTTGTAGCCAGTGATTTACTTGCGCACGAATCGGGTCTGCTGGCCGTAGTTGTTATGGGTATGTTTTTAGGAAATAGCGATTTGCCAAGCCTTAAGGAACTTCTCTATTTTAAGGAATCGTTGAGCGTTTTATTGGTTTCAATACTTTTCATTTTACTTTCTGCCAATATTAGTGTTGACGATCTTTTGCTGGTTTTTAACTATAAAACTGCCATTTTATTGGCAATAATTATTTTTATTTTAAGACCCATGACCGTCTTTGCGAGTACTATAGGTTCTTCGCTTAAAACCAATGAAAAATTATTTATTAGTTGGGTTGGTCCTCGTGGAATAGTTGCAGCTGGTATATCGTCACTTTTCGGAACACAATTGGTTTCTAAAGGCGTGGTTGGGGCTGAATATATTACCCCTTTGGTTTTTGCGGTTGTTTTAACTACTGTAATTATCAATGCCACTACGGCTAGAGTAATGGCAAGTTGGATGGGGGTATTTTTGAAAAAATCTGAAGGAATACTCATGGTGGGTGCTTCAAAAGTATCTAGATTAATTGCTACTTATCTTCATAAAAACAATAGGCATGTGGTGCTTATTGATTCAAACCAGTTGAACATTAATAGAGCAAAAGAATTAGGGTTAGAAGCATTTACTGCAAACATTTATGCCGATGACCTTACAGACAATATAGAGCTGAACGATGTGGGTTATTTGTTATCTATGACCGGAAGCGACGAAATAAACAAACAAGCTATTAATCGTTTTGGACAGTATTTTGGCGAAAATGGAACTTTTAGGTTAATGACTTCCGAAGAAATGAAACAAAAACAGAACATTTCCGCAAAAGAACTATTTTCATACACTCATGATTATACACGTTTTACCCAGGTAGCTCAGGATTTTCCGTCTATACAGGAAATTCCTGTTGAAAACCACAATCAATTTTTACGTGTATTAAATATTATTGGTGAAAACCCAGACGCAATTCCGCTATTTTTAAAACACGACAATGGATTTTTAGATCTTTTGAATTCTCCATCCGAGCTTGAAGTTGAAATGGGAAGCAGCCTTGTTTATTTAGGAAAACCAATGGATTTTGAAGATGTTGTAAATGCCACTAGATCTGAAAATGAAGGGAAGGTAAACAAATAATCTTAGCATTAATTCGTTTTCCTTAAAATTACTTTTTAATGAAAAATACATTCTTTGTTGTCGCTATTGTTTTGTGTGTAGGGATAGTTTCCTGTAAAAAGGACGATGGCGTTAGTTGCACTACTTGTACCTCGCCACAAACCGCAAATTTTGAAGTATGCGAGGAAAGCAATGGTAATGCATCGGTTAATGGTGAAAACACCGGTACGCCCTACGAGGTGTATTTGCAAGGGCTTATAGAGGCTGGCGCTACTTGTGGCATGTAAAATTTTTCCGAAGAAAGATATACGCAAAGAAAAAACTATTGAAACAGAAAAATAAATTATTTAAATTTCCTTTTCTAATCATTTAATTTAAGTACCGCCATAAAAGCCTCTTGCGGAATTTCTACATTGCCCACTTGGCGCATTCGTTTTTTACCTTTTTTCTGTTTTTCTAAAAGCTTTCTTTTACGCGAAATATCGCCTCCGTAACATTTTGCGGTTACGTCTTTTCGTAGGGCTTTCACAGTTTCACGAGCAATAATTTTGGCTCCGATAGCGGCCTGAATAGGGATGTCAAACTGTTGTCTGGGAATAAGTTGTCGTAACTTTTCACAGATTTTTTTGCCAATATCGTAGGCGTTGTCTCGGTGAAGGAGCGCAGAAAGTGCATCTACAACATTTCCGTTCAATAATACATCAACCTTAACTAAGTGCGATTGCCGCATTCCTATTGGCGAGTAGTCAAAGGAAGCGTATCCTTTTGAAACGGTTTTAAGCCTATCGTAGAAGTCGAAAACAATTTCTGCCAAAGGCATATCAAAAGTTAGTTCAACTCGTTCGGTAGTTAAATATGTCTGGTTGGTAATTTCGCCTCTTTTTTCAATACATAGCGACATAACCGAACCCACAAAGTCTGATTTGGTAATAATAGTCGCTTTAATATACGGTTCTTCTACACGATTTAAAGTGGAGGGTTCCGGTAAATCTGATGGGTTATTTACGAGAATGGGAGTTTCCGGGTTTTTATTGGTGTAAGCGTAATACGAAACGTTTGGAACGGTGGTAATAACCGTCATATCAAACTCTCGCTCCAATCTTTCTTGAATTATTTCCAGGTGAAGCATGCCTAAAAATCCACAGCGAAAACCGAAACCAAGGGCTGCAGAACTTTCTGGAATAAATACGAGCGAAGCATCGTTTAGTTGCAACTTTTCCATGGAGTTTCGCAACTCTTCATAATCTTCGGTATCTACAGGATATATCCCGGCAAAAACCATAGGTTTTACATCTTCAAACCCTTCAATCATATTAACAGTTGGGTTTTTAGAATCGGTTATGGTATCGCCAACTTTTACTTCTTTGGCTTCTTTAATTCCGGTAATTAAGTAACCTACATCGCCTGTTTTAATAACGTCTCTGGGAAATTGTTTCAACCTTAAAGTTCCCACTTCATCTGCGAAATAACTTTTGCCGGTAGCCATAAATTTAATGTGCTGTCCTTTTCGAATTTCGCCATTTAGCACTCTAAAATATGTTTCAACTCCACGAAAGGGATTGTAAACTGAATCAAAAATCAGTGCTTGCAACGATTCGTCTGGATTACCTTTTGGCGCCGGGATACGTTCAATAATGGCACTTAAAATTTCTTCGATTCCCAGACCTGTTTTAGCACTTGCTGGTATTACTTCTTCGGGTTTACAGCCCAAAAGATCTACAATATCATCGGTTACTTCTTCTACATTTGCAGAGGGAAGATCTACTTTATTCAGTACCGGAATTATTTCCAGGTCGTTTTCTAAAGCCAAATATAGGTTTGAAATTGTTTGTGCCTGTATGCTTTGTGCGGCATCTACGATTAGCAAAGCTCCTTCACAAGCGGCAATGGAACGGGAAACTTCGTACGAAAAATCTACGTGGCCAGGCGTATCAATTAAATTTAAGGTGTATTTTTCACCTTTGTATTCATAATCCATTTGAATGGCATGGCTCTTAATGGTTATGCCGCGTTCGCGTTCCAAATCCATACTATCCAGTAATTGGGCTTGTTTTTCGCGATCGGTCACGGCGCCAGTGGCATCTAAAAGTCTATCTGCCAAGGTGCTTTTTCCGTGGTCTATATGGGCAATAATGCAAAAATTGCGTATGTTCTTCATAAAATTTCCTTCTCAAGCTATAATTTGCAAATATAGATTAAAAGTGCGATTATTTTTAAATTGCATTTAAACACTTAAAATAATAACGATACGGCGGTATTTATTTCATAAATTTTCAACATATTTGTAGTGCATTGGCTAAGGTATAGTTAATACTATTTGTTTTCTCCCCAGAAAATGTACAATTAAATGATGTCTTCCCCCAGATATCTACTTATGTTATGAGAAAATTTTTTATACTCCTATGCTGCCTTCAGCAGTGTGTTTTATTGGCTCAAGATTTTTCTATCTCAGGGCTGGTGAGCGATGCAGAAAATACCCCTTTATCCTTTGTAAATGTGTTGCTCTATGGGGCTGAATCTGAAGAGCCCATAAAAGGTACAACTACCGATGACGATGGTTATTTCGCAATAAAAAACTTGCCCGCTGGTAATTATAAATTGAACTTTAGTTACATAGGTTTTGAAACGCAGGAACAAACCGTTGCAGTTTCCTCCAACCAAAATTTAGGTACCATTATTTTAAAGATAAATCAGCAAATGCTAGATGAAACGGTGGTCACGGCAAAATTACCGACTATAAAAAAAACTGTTGGTAAATTGGTCTTTAATGTAGAAAACACCTCATTATCTGTGGGCAGCACTATGGATCTTCTTAAAAAAACACCAGGTGTCGTAGTTATTGGTGAAAATATACAAGTTAAATTTTCATCACCCACCATCTATATTAATGGTAAACGAGTTTATTTGTCTGCAGCCGAAGTAGCTTCACTTTTAGAAAATACCGATGCCACGAATATTAAATCTGTTGAGGTAATTACTAATCCAGGTTCAAAATACGATGCCGAGGCTGGCACTATTCTAAATATTGTTACTACAAAGGCAATTTCAATAGGATACAAAGGCTCGGTGAATGCCACATATACTCAGGGAATATTTCCAAAATACAGTTTTGGTACTTCACATTTTTATAAAAACAACTGGCTAAATCTGTACGGTAGCTACACGTACAATACTAAAAAGGAATTTAAAGAAGACGAGAGCTATCTTCGATTTTTTAAACCAGATGAAGTTTCTACAAAATCTATTTGGGAAACCTATTTTAACCGAACTACAAATTCCGAAAACCATAACGGCAATATGGTAATGGATTTTACTATAGATGAAAAAAATACAATTAGTTTGGCTTCCACTATTTCGGTATCGCCGGCAAGCACGTATTTTAATAATGGCACCGCGGCTATTTATAATTCACAAATGCAATTAGACTCTACCAATACTACATTGAGTGGGGTAAATTATAAAAAGGATAACCTAACCTTTGCGTTAGACTATCAAAGAAAATTAAACGAGAATGGTGCTACCCTTTCTGCTGCTGCCAATTATATTTATTATAATAGCAATCAAGATCAAGACGTTAGCACCCATTATTTTTTGCCCAATAACGAATTTATAAAACACAACAGCTTTTTTACAAATTCGGCACAAAAGAGTAATATTCTTACTGCGCAGACCGATATATCTACACCGTATTGGGGTGGTACTTTTGAAATAGGGTTTAAATTGAGCAAAATAAACACGGATAGTAAAATAGACTTTTTTGATACCGTAAATAATACAGATACATATAACTGGGCGCTCTCAGACGATTTTAATTACAAAGAAAAAATCTATGCCGAATATGTAAAATTTGAAAAAGATTGGGAGAAATGGAGCTTTACTGCCGGACTGCGGGCTGAATATACAGACACTAACGCCAATTCGCGAAGGCTTGGAAAAACAACCAACCAAGACTATTTTGATGTTTTTCCTTCGGCATCGGTTAATTATAGTATTAACGATAATAACAACATTGGTATTGGCTATAACCGAAGTATTCAGCGGCCACGATATGAGAGCCTAAATCCGTTCAAATATTTTATAACAGAAAACAATTATATAGGAGGAGATCCCAATTTAGTGCCTTCAATAAAAGATAAAATTACTTTAAGTTATTCCCTCAAGAACAAATGGTTGTTTGATTTGTATTACGAAAACATTAAAAATGAATTGGGGTATTTATCATTTCAGAATAATGAAAATAGTGTGTTGCGAAGCGTTTATGACAATCTTATCGAAGCCTATCAATACAGTTTTGATGTTGTATATTACAACTCACTCACCCCTTGGTGGTATTTTCAGCTATCTACCTCATCCTATTATCTATCTAATAAATTTGAGGCATTAGAAAGCTCACAACAGGCCTATACCAACGATACATTCGGGCAGTATTTACAAACGTTTAACCGCTTTACCCTTACAAAAGATCAATCGTTTACGGCAGATCTTTCGGCACTTTATATTTCAAACTTTGTCTTCGGAAACCGCTATTTTAAAAACCAAAGCTTTGTAAATATTTCGTTTAGAAAAGTATTTTGGGACAAACGCGCGAGTGTAACCGCGGGAGTTGACGATATTTTTAACACTTTAAACAATGTTGTTTCTGTCGCTAAATATTACAATCAGGACAACCGTTTTTTTGTTAATGAAGAAAGCCGACTTTTCCGCCTTGGATTTAAATATAACTTCGGAAATGCCCGACTTCGCGATAACAATAAAACAATAGAAACTGACGAAGGCGACAGGTTATAAACCCAGTTAAACTTTCATTCACATTTAATTAACGGAGTATTTACTACTTTTGCAATTCCAAAAACAAAAGAATTGCCAAAAATAGGAAACATACAACTGCCTGATTTTCCATTGCTTTTAGCGCCCATGGAAGACGTTAGCGACCCTCCATTCCGCGCACTTTGCAAAGAGCAGGGGGCCGATGTGGTTTTTACTGAATTTATCTCTTCGGAAGGGCTTATTCGCGATGCTGCCAAAAGCGTAATGAAGCTGGATATTTACGAAAAGGAACGCCCCGTTGGAATCCAGATTTTTGGTGCCGTTTTGGAGTCTATGCTTCGCAGTGTAGAAATAGTTGAAGCCAGCGGCCCAGATATGATTGATATTAATTTTGGCTGTCCGGTGAAAAAAGTAGTTTCAAAAGGCGCCGGCGCAGGTATTTTGAAAGATATTGATTTAATGGTGAGCTTAACTGAAGCAATGGTAAAGCATACCAAACTTCCCGTTACAGTAAAAACGCGATTGGGTTGGGATCACGATTCCATTAAAATTATGGAAGTTGCCGAACGTTTGCAGGATGTAGGCTGCCAAGCTCTTTCCATTCACGGTCGTACGCGTGCGCAAATGTATAAAGGAGACGCCGATTGGAAACCCATTGCCGATGTAAAAAACAACCCGCGAATGCACATTCCCATCTTTGGGAACGGCGATGTTGATTCTTCAGAAAAAGCGATGGAAATGCGCGACAAATACGGTTTGGATGGCGCCATGATAGGCCGTGCCAGCATAGGTTATCCGTGGTTTTTTAAGGAGGTGAAACACTATTTTAAAACGGGCGAACACTTACCGCCGCCAACAATGGCTGAGCGTGTTTATGCAGCTAAACGTCATTTACAAATGGCTATAGACTGGAAAGGCGAAACCCTTGGCGTTTTTGAAACCCGCCGCCATTATACAAACTATTTTAAGGGCATCCCAAACTTTAAGGAATACCGAATGAAAATGGTTACAAGCGATGATTCTGCTTCGGTTTTTGAAGCTTTTGAGGAGGTTTTGGAAGTATTTGGGGATTATGAGTTTGCTTAAATTGATTAGGAATTTTAAGTGTTTTAATTTATAAATCCTTTTACCTTTGAAGATCAAAATATCCTCATGCAGCCGCTCAAGATACTCAACACCCATTATATTTCTCACAACGTTAAATGCTTTGTACTAGAAAAACCATCAGGGTTTACTTATACTCCGGGACAATCGGCACGTATTTCCATCAATTTGCCAAACTGGAAGGACCAAATCCGTCCATTTACATTTACGTCGTTACAGCATTGGGAATACTTAGAATTCATCGTAAAAATTTACGAAGATCACAAAGGTGTAACTTCGCAAATGGGCAGATTAAAGACTGGTGACGAACTGTTACTCCACGATGTTTACGGCACAATCAAGTATAAAGGTCCCGGTATATTTATAGCTGGCGGTACGGGAATCACCCCTTTTATTGCAATATTTAGAGCGCTTTTTGAAAGTGGAAATCTGCGGAATCTCGCACTTTTGTATTCCAACAAAACCAAGGAAGACATAATTTTACACGATGAATTAACGAAAATGTTGGGGCCAGCCTACAGAAATGTTTTCACTCAAGAAGGGGTAATTGGCTTTCGCGAACGCAGAATTGATCGAAAATTTCTTATTGAAACAATCGGAAGTTTCGATTCGCGATTCTATGTTTGTGGTCCTAAAAAATTTACAGAAGAAATTTGTAAAGCATTGGTGAGCTTGGGTACAAACCCCGAATATCTAATAGTTTAAATATTTTCTGATAATAGTATAATTGTGCTTTTTCAGAATTAAATTAACAGCTTCTCCCGAACTCTACTCGATGCAATTTTTGAAGCGATAATTCCTAACACACTAATCGTTACAAAAACAATTACAATATTCAGTAACTCTAATTTTACAGGATAGGGAAGGGTACTGGTTATAGCTACAAACTCAAATTTAAGTTGTGCCATTACGGCTAGAATTCCCAAGAAAATTCCGAACGAACCTCCAAGCACGGTCATTAAGGTACCTTGAAGAAAGAAGAT
This sequence comes from Aequorivita marisscotiae, assembly GCF_029814825.1. Taxonomy (NCBI): domain Bacteria; kingdom Pseudomonadati; phylum Bacteroidota; class Flavobacteriia; order Flavobacteriales; family Flavobacteriaceae; genus Aequorivita; species Aequorivita marisscotiae. Next base: position 1,003,165 of record NZ_CP122379.1, read on the forward strand.
ACGACGGATTTCTGGCAATGAAGCACCCAAGTTGTAGAGTGTTTTTATGTTTTTTCGCTTGTCTAATACCATCATAATTATGGAACCAATTACGTTGAAAAGGGCAATTATCAATACCAAAGTGAAGATTAAATATACCGCGATATTTTCGGTATTGAGCATTTTATAAAGCGTGTCGTTTTGCTGAATTCTGTTTTTGATAGTAATACCTTCTGGAAAAATTTTTTCAATTTCGCTTCGCACTTTGTCTTCTGTTGCCGTAGGTGAAAGTTTTATTTCAATAGAAGAAATTTTAGTACTATCTAAGGACAGCAAATTTCTAGCAAATTCTAAGTCGGAAAAAACATATTTTGCATCCAGTTCCTCGTTTACTTGGTACACCCCGGAAACTACTACATTTTCTTTTGTGAAAGCATCTGTTGGATCCAGTGCATTGAGTTGTCCCGTCCCCGGTTTTGGAACGTAAATTTCCAAAAGTGCGCCATAATCGCGCACTCCCAACGATAGTTTCGCAATGGTAGAAAGCCCTACTACAACTTCATTTTGGTTTCTAACAAACCAATCGCCATAGTACATTATACTGTCTAGCTGCGTTACTTTTCCATAAAGTGAATCTACACCTTTAATATAGGCGATGTGGTTTTTTCCTTTATAATGAAGAAATATTCGTTCTTCGATTATTTCTGAAAAGGTTTCAATGCCTTCAATATCGTTTAACTCATTTTTTTGGGCCTCGGTAAATAATATTGTTTTACCGTTTTTGGGAATTATTTTAAGATCGCTGTCAAAAATATTTGTAAACTGAAGACTAAAGTCTTTTAGTCCCGAAAAGCCCGAAAGCACTATGAACAAGCACATGGCTCCCACAACCACGCCCACCGCCGCGATGCCCGTAATAATATTAATAGCATTGTTACTGCTTTTTGAAAACAAATAACGCTTGGCGATGTAGAGCGAAAAATTCAAGTTATGACTTTTTTCGTTTCGGAAGTAAATCCGGATTTTTTAAAGGATTATCTTCACCTTTTACTGCCTTGTCTATCTTTTCAATATATTCCAACGAATCGTCGTTATAAAAGGAAAGATCCGGCATTTTACGCAGTTGGTTCTTGGTAAGCTGTGCAATTTGATGTTTTATAGTTGGTTTTAATTTGTTTAGTTCAACCACAATACCATCGGCTTTATCTGCTGGAAATACACTTACATATACTTTCGAAATAGAAAGATCTGTGGTAACCGTTACCTTACTTACGGAAATTATTATGCCTGTTTGTCCGGCTTCGCGAAGCATATTTTGCAACACATTTGCGAGGTCGTTTTGTAAAACACTCGCAATTTTCTTTTGTCTATTACTTTCTTCCATACTGCAAAAATAGAATATAAAACCATACAATAGGTTAATGAAGCTTGGAGCTTGGTGAAATTCAATGCGATTAAGTTTGTATTTTTGAACTACTAAATTGAAAATATGGAGAAAATAGAACACATAGGTATTGCGGTTAAAAATATTAAAGATGCAAATAAAATATACGAAGTCTTACTGGGAGCCGCTCCGTACAAAAGTGAAAAGGTGGAAAGTGAAGGAGTGGAAACTTCCTTTTTTCAGTGTGGGGAAAGTAAAATAGAACTTTTGGAAGCATTAAACCCCGATAGTCCGATTGCAAAATTTATTGAAAAAAGAGGCGAGGGCATACATCACATTGCATTTGCGGTAAAAGATATTGAAGCAGAAATGGCCCGTTTAAAAAAAGAAGGCTTTGTATTGCTAAACGAAAAACCCAAAAGAGGCGCTGATAATAAATGGGTTGCTTTTATTCACCCAAAGTCTGCAAATGGAGTTTTGGTAGAGCTTTGCCAAGAAATTGAGAATAACTAAAAATAGTTTTGTGGTATTTGGAAAGTGTTTTACCTTTGCGAACCTTAAATTCGTCCTTTTTAGGATTAGGCATTAACTTAAGATTTGGTAGTTAATTGAAATATTGATAGTATAACGGTCCCATAGCTCAGCTGGTTAGAGCACCTGACTCATAATCAGGGGGTCCATGGTTCGAGCCCATGTGGGACCACTTTTTTAGTCTGAAACTTTATTGTTTACAAATTGTTGTTATTGCAATTTGAATTTGGCGAGAAGTTTACACTGAGCGCAGTCGAAGTGAGCCCATGTGGGACCACTTTTTCAATTGAAAAATTATTGCACCCTTTAGAATTATGCAATTTTTACTGCTATAACGAGTTATTACAATACGATTTTCTATATTTAATTTTTAATACGTAAATTTTATTATTTTAGATTTATTATAGCAATCCCCAATCGATAATTCTGTTTAATGCTATCAAACATTTATCTTTTAATGTTTTTGGTTGTGCAGGCTAGAGAAGATGTGCCACCACCAAATGATCCACCACCCCCCGGTCCCCAATTACCAATTGATGATTCGTTATGGATTTTAATTGTGGCTGGTCTAATTTATGGAATCTATATAGTTTACAAACATCGCAAAGCTATAAATAAGGCGTCATAAGATTTTTTATGTACTTCCCAATAATATCAAATTCTAAATTTACTTCGCTTCCCACGTTAATTGTTTTAAAATTGGTATTCTCAAAAGTATAGGGAATAATAGCTACACTAAAAGCTTCCTTTTTAGAATTTACCACAGTTAAACTAACGCCATTAACAGTAATAGATCCTTTTTCAACAGTGCCGAAATTTGTATTGTTATATTGAAAAGTAAAAACCCAACTGCCACTTTTATTTTCAATTTGAGTACAAGTAGCTGTGCCATCCACATGTCCTTGAACCATATGCCCATCTAAACGGTCGCCGAGTTTCATGGCTCTTTCTAAATTTACCAACGAACCAATTTTTAGATTTTTAAGATTTGTTTTATCCAAAGTTTCTTTAATAGCGGTAACCACATACGATGCTTCGTGTATTTTTACAACAGTTAAACACACCCCATTGTGCGAAACGCTTTGGTCTATTTTAAGTTCCTGCGACAGTGAACTTGCTACTTCAATATGAAGATTTTCACCTTCGCGGGTAAGTTGGGCAATTTCGCCAACGGTTTCAATAATTCCTGTAAACATTGTAGTATTTGGTTACATTTGTACTGCAAAAGTAACAATTTAAAAAGCCAAACGTAATGAGCGCAGAAGATAAAATAGTGGTGGGTATTTCCATAGGCGATATAAATGGCATTGGAAGTGAAGTAATTCTAAAAACATTTGAAGATTCGCGTATGTTAGAGTTTTGCACGCCCGTTATTTTTGCTTCGGTTAAGTTGCTGTCTTTCTTTAAAAAGCACTTCGAAACTGATATAAACTTTCACGGAATAGATAAAATTGAAGATTGCATTCCCAAGAAAATAAACGTATTAAACGTTTGGAAAGAACACGTAGATGTAAAATTTGGTGCAGAAACACCCGCTGGCGGCGAATATGCCATTAAATCGTTAAAGGCCGCTGTAGAAGCATTAAAAGCTGAAAAAATTGACGCCCTGGTTACCGCGCCTATTAATAAAGCTAACATACAGTCAGAAAATTTTAACTTCCCGGGCCATACAAATTATTTGGCACAGGAACTTGAAGGGGAGAGTTTAATGCTATTAATTTCTGAAAACTTGCGTGTTGGGTTACTTACAGACCATGTACCCGTAAAGGACGTAGCCAAAAATATAGATCGCGCACGTATCGATAAAAAAATAAATACAATTTACCATACTTTAATTGAAGACTTTGGGATTGAAAAACCAAAAGTAGCGGTTTTGGGTATTAATCCCCACACTGGCGATAATGGAGTTATTGGAGACGAAGACGACACTATTTTGCGCCCCGCCTTAGACAATATCCGAAAAAATGGCAAAATGGTCTTTGGGCCCTATGCTGCCGATAGCTTTTTTGGTTCGGGCAACTATAAAAATTTTGATGCAATTATTGCGTCGTACCACGATCAAGGTTTAATACCGTTTAAAACGTTGGCTTTCGGAAAGGGAGTAAATTTTACCGCGGGACTTAACCGCATACGCACTTCGCCAGATCACGGAACAGCTTTCGATTTAGCAGGAAAGAACGAAGCCAATTTTGAGTCTTTTCGCGAAGCGGTTTTTAGCGCAGTTTCAATTTATAAAACACGCGAACAATACAAAGAAATTTCAAAAAATCCGCTCCAGACAAATCGCAAAAGAGGGTTCTCAAAAAAGAAATAAAAAAATGAATTGCTATTGAAATATTTTTTTATCTTTGCACCCGCCTTATCCGTAAGGTTAAGGTCTTAAATAGGTGTGAAAATGAAGGATTTGAAAGAGTTTACCATCCCTTTCGTAGGGTTGAAATTAGGAAAACACCAGTTTAACTTTGAATTAAAAAAAGCGTTCTTTGAGCATTTTGAGTATGACGAATTTAATGACGCTGCCATTAATCTCGACGTACAGCTGGAAAAAATGAGCACGTTGCTCGAGATTACATTAACATTTAATGGGTCTGTAAACGTTGCTTGCGATACAACAAATGAGCCTTTTGATCAAGAAATTGCCGGCTCGTATAATTTTGTTGTAAAATTTGGTGAGGAATATAATGATGAAAATGAAGATTTGCTCATTTTGCCTCACGGAAGTTACGAAGTAAACATCCAGCAATACGTTTATGAATCTGTTGTGTTGGCTATGCCCTCACGAAAAATTCATCCGGGAATTGCAGACGGCACATTAAAAAGCGATATACTCGATAAACTTGAAGAATTAAGTCCGAAGGCCATAGATCAAGAAGAACTGCCCGAAGACAACAATACCGATCCCCGATGGGATTCATTAAAAAAACTATTAACGGATAAATAATAAATAGCAATGGCACATCCAAAGAGAAAAATCTCGAAAACAAGAAGAGATAAGAGAAGAACGCATTACAAAGCTACTGCACCTACGCTTGCAACAGACCCAACAACGGGTGAGTCGCATCTTTTCCACAGAGCACACTGGCACGAAGGCAAGATGTACTACCGCGGTCAAGTTGTAATTGATGCAACTGAGCAGGTAGAAGCTTAATATATTTTAAACATACTCAAAACTCTCACATTCCCGTGAGGGTTTTTTTGTTTTTTAACTTTACAATAAGTCAAAAACAACTTAATTAGTGCCGAATTTCAAGTAAAATTTAGTATTTTTCACTCTTTTTAAAGATTTTTGGTCTTTTTTGTGAATTTTAATTCAGCCTTATGAATACTATCACGGCAGCTATTACCGCTGTAGGGAGCTACGTTCCAGATTATGTTCTTTCCAACAAAGTACTGGAAACTATGGTAGATACCAACGACGAGTGGATTACCTCCAGAACCGGAATTAAGGAAAGGAGAATACTAAAGGATAAAGACAAAGGAACTTCCTATCTTGCTATCCAAGCGGCCAAAGACCTTCTCCAAAAAAGCAATACAGACCCTGCCGAAATAGATATGGTAATCATGGCAACCGCAACGCCAGATATGCCCGTGGCAGCCACAGGAGTTTATGTGGCTACACAAATTGGTGCCGTAAATGCATTTTCTTTTGACCTAGTTGCAGCTTGTTCCAGTTTTCTGTTCGGAATGTCAACGGCCGCGCGATATATTGAATCAGGAAAATACAAAAAGGTGCTTCTAATTGGCGCAGACAAAATGTCGTCTATAATAGATTATACCGATAGAACAACATGCATTATATTTGGTGATGGCGGCGGCGCAGTTCTATTTGAACCAAACACAGAAAACCTTGGTGTAAAAGACGAATACCTTCGTACCGATGGTATAGGCAGGCCATTTTTAAAAATTGATGCTGGCGGCTCTTTGCTTCCGGCTTCAAATGAAACGGTGGCCAACAAACAACACTTTGTCTTTCAGGAGGGAAAAACAGTTTTTAAATTCGCCGTTTCGAATATGGCAGACGTTTGCGAAAAGGTAATGAAAAACAATAACCTTACAGGCCAAGATGTAGACTGGCTTGTGCCGCATCAGGCTAACAAGCGTATTATTGATGCAGCTGCTTCGCGAATGAAATTGCCCGATGATAAGGTAATGATAAACATTCACAAATACGGCAATACTACTTCTGCTACGTTGCCACTGTGTTTGGCCGATTATGAAAAACAACTTAAAAAGGGCGATAATTTAATATTCGCCTCATTCGGAGGAGGATTTACTTGGGGCGCTGTTTATGTAAAATGGGCCTACGATACTAATTAACTTTATAACCAACGCAAAAGACTAAATTTTATAATATGGATTTAAAAGACATTCAAAACTTGATCAAGTTTGTGGCGAAAAGTGGCGCCAGCGAAGTAAAACTTGAAACGGAAGACATAAAGATCACAATTAAAACAGGATCTGAAGACACTAAAGGAGAAACTACTTACATTCAGCAAATACCAACGATGGGGCAACCGCAAATGCAAATGCAACAACCCCAAGCCGCGGCAACTCCACAGGCTGAAACGGCAACAGAAGCTCCTGCCACCAAAACCGATTCTAAATACATAACTATTAAGTCGCCAATAATTGGTACTTTCTACAGAAAACCCGCTCCAGACAAACCCGTTTTTGTTGAAGTTGGCGATACAATTAACGTAGGCGATGTGCTTTGCGTAATTGAAGCAATGAAACTTTTTAACGAAATAGAAAGCGAAGTTTCTGGTAAAATAGTAAAGGTTTTGGTAGACGATTCTTCACCGGTAGAATTCGACCAACCTTTGTTTTTAGTAGATCCGTCGTAAATATAAACTCCAAATCACAAATTCCAAATTCCAAAAATAGTGGGATTTGAAAAATTTGGGATTTGTTATTTAAGAAACGTTATGTTCAAAAAAATATTAATTGCAAATAGGGGCGAAATAGCACTGCGAATAATTCGTACCTGCCGCGAGATGGGTATTAAATCTGTTGCAGTTTATTCTACCGCCGATGAGGAAAGTTTACATGTGCGTTTTGCAGATGAAGCCGTTTGCATTGGGCCACCAGCCAGTAATCTTAGCTACCTTAAAATGTCTAATATAATTGCCGCTGCCGAAATTACAAACGCAGACGCAATTCACCCTGGCTATGGTTTTCTTTCTGAAAATGCTAAATTTTCAAAAATCTGTCACGAACACGGTATAAAATTTATTGGGGCTTCCCCAGACATGATTGAGCGCATGGGCGACAAAGCTTCGGCCAAAGCAACTATGAAGGCTGCTGGAGTACCCACTGTTCCCGGGAGCGAAGGTATTATTGAAGATTTTGAGCAATGTGAAAAACTGGCCGAAGAAGTTGGTTATCCAGTAATGCTTAAAGCTACTGCAGGTGGTGGTGGTAAAGGAATGCGCGCTGTTTGGAAAAAGGAAGAGCTTAAAAAAGCTTGGGACAGTGCTCGCCAAGAAGCCGCTGCAGCCTTCGGAAACGACGGCATGTATATGGAAAAACTTATTGAAGAGCCACGCCATATAGAAATTCAAATTGTAGGCGATAGTAGCGGTAAAGCTTGCCATTTAAGCGAACGCGATTGTTCTATTCAGCGTCGCCATCAAAAACTTACCGAAGAAACCCCAAGCCCATTTATGACGAAAAAACTTCGAACAGAAATGGGGAATGCCGCTGTAAAAGCAGCTGAATACATAAAATACGAAGGCGCCGGTACCATAGAATTTTTGGTAGATAAACACCGAAATTTCTACTTTATGGAAATGAATACGCGTATTCAGGTAGAACACCCAATTACCGAACAGGTGATTGATTACGACTTAATAAGAGAGCAAATTTTAGTGGCTGCTGGAATTCCAATTTCTGGTAAAAATTACACGCCACAATTACACTCAATAGAATGTAGAATTAACGCCGAAGACCCGTACAACGACTTCCGTCCGTCACCCGGAAAAATAACGGTTTTACACGCACCCGGAGGACACGGTGTACGTTTAGATACGCACGTTTATGCGGGATATACCATTGTGCCGTATTACGATTCTATGATCGCTAAACTAATTACCACTGCACAAACTCGCGAAGAAGCTATTAGCAAAATGAAACGCGCTTTAGACGAATTCGTTATTGAAGGTATAAAAACCACAATTCCATTTCACCGTCAATTAATGGACGATCCAAATTATGTGGCAGGAAACTATACCACGGCTTTTATGAATACTTTTAAAATGGACGAGCCCGAGGAGGAATAATTCTTTAAAATACCAAATAACAAGCACCAAATTCCAAAAAACTTACCTTTGGAATTTGGTGCTTTTTTTAATTCTTAACATTCTACTTTAAATGAGGGTTAGAGAGAATGGATTCCTACCTATATTTGTTTAAACAGAAATAAAATGAACCTTTCTTTTTGGGAGCATAAAACCTGGTTTTCTAATATAGATTTTGCTGTTATTGGCAGCGGAATTGTAGGCATAAATTGTGCACTTGCTCTGCGTAAAAAATTTCCAAAAAGTAAAATTGTAGTGTTTGAACGCGGTACACTTCCCAGTGGCGCTAGTACAAAAAATGCTGGATTTGCCTGCTTCGGAAGTATTTCTGAAATATTAGACGACTTAAAAAACCATTCGGAAGAAGAAGTAGTTGAGCTTGTAAAAAATAGGGTGGAGGGCTTAAAATTATTACGAAATACACTTGGCGATAAACAATTAGGGTATCAAGAAAATGGCGGCTACGAACTTTTCACTAACGAAGATGCTGAACTTTTTGAAACTTGTAAATCAAAAACTGCTTATGTAAATGAGTTGTTGAAACCTATTTTTAATGCTGAAGTTTTTTCAGAAAAGAAAAACCATTTCGGGTTTAAAAATATTCAACCAAACCTCATATACAGCAAATTTGAAGGTCAGATTAATACCGGAAAAATGATACTCGGGCTAATCAAAAAAGCTTCCGAAGAAAACATATTGATTTTAAATGCTACCGAAATCACCAACATTATAGATACAGGCGAAAATGTTTCACTTCAATTGAATTCCTCGGAAAATATTTCGGTAAAAAAAGTTTTTATTGCAACAAATGGGTTTGCGAAACAATTTTTAAAAGAAGATGTTACCCCAGCAAGAGCGCAGGTTTTAGTAACGAAACCCATTAAAAACCTCGCCATAAAAGGAACCTTTCATTTGGAAAAGGGATATTATTACTTCAGAAATATTGAAAACAGAATCCTACTTGGAGGCGGACGAAATCTAGATTTTAAAGCAGAAGAAACCACCGAAATGGAGTTGACACAACTGGTGCAAAACAAGTTGGAGCAATTACTTAAAACCGTAATTTTACCGAACCATAATTTTGAAACTGATCAACGTTGGAGCGGCATTATGGGCATTGGAAAACAGAAAAAACCAATTTTAAAAAACGTGTCCAACAATGTATTCTGTGGCGTACGACTGGGCGGAATGGGTGTTGCAATAGGAAGTTCTATTGGCAACCAATTAGCAAATTTATATGATTAAAAAACTTTTCAGATTTATATTTAAACTTATACTCTGGTTTATTGGGCTTACAGTTTTATGGGTGCTTATTTACAAATTTGTACCAGTGCCTTATACGCCATTAATGGTAATTCGCGCCGTAGAAGGTAGCAAAGAGTATAAAACGCGACATGACTGGGTGCCAATTGAAGAAATTTCTCCATACTTGCAATTGGCAGTTATATGCGCCGAGGATCAAACCTTTTTGAGCCATAATGGGTTTGATAGGGAAGCTATTGAAAAGGCATTAAAGCACAACGAAAAAGGTAAGAAAATTAGAGGAGGCAGTACTATTTCGCAACAAACAGCAAAAAATGTCTTTTTATGGCCTGACCGGACGTGGTTCCGAAAAGGCCTGGAGGCATATTTTACCTTGCTCATCGAAAATATTTGGAGCAAAGAGCGAATTTTAGAAGTATATTTAAACAGCATTGAAATGGGGGAGGGCGTGTTTGGCGCCGAAGCAGCCTCACAATTTTGGTTTAAAAAGTCGGCAAAAAACTTAAAAGCAGAAAACGCTGCTGCAATCGCAGCAATATTGCCCAGTCCACAACGCTATAGTGCCAATCCACCAGGATCATATGTGGCGAGACGCACCCAATGGATTTTGAGACAAATGCGTTATTACGGTCCTTTTAGCCTAGAGAAACAACAACCAAAAGATACTAATAAGAAGCAAAAAAAATGACCGCAGTAGAACTAAAAACCGAATTGTTGCAACACTGCCAAAAACAGGTTGACAACCGTTACTCCAAAATAAAACAAACCATTGAGGCAATTGAAGAATCGCTGCTTGAAGAATCTAAAAGTAGCAGCGGCGACAAACATGAAACTGGTAGGGCAATGCTTCAAATAGATAGGGAAAACGCGGGAAAGCAACTTCACGAAATTGAAAAAATAGCACAACTTCTCAAAAAAATTGATGTAAATACTACTTCAGATTATGCGCGATTGGGCAGTTTGGTTTATACCGATAAGTTTGCCTATTACATTAGTATTTCTATTGGTAGCGTTGAAATAGATGAAACAGATTATCTCTGTGTGGCGCTAAATTCGCCGGTTGGTTTGCTTATTTCTGGAAAACGGAAGGGCGATGAATTTACACTGAATGGAAATCTATTTAAGATTAAAAAGGTGAAATAAAATGCTCTTTAAAATGTAGTAGCCTTTAAAACCTTTGGTATTTTTTCGCTCATTGTAAGTAGCCATTTTAATTGTTCTCTAACCAGATGGGCTTCTTCCAATTTTGAGACAAAGGCAGCAGATTTTTGTATCTTTTCTACTTCTGTAGGTTTTAGGTTATTACCGAAAGTTGCTTCAAATAAATCCTCAAGATTGTGGGAGTCTTCCAAAGTTTCAGATACGGTTTTACTCTCCAAAATTGATTCTGCCAACAATAGATTTTGAACTATTCTTGAAGCGATGGTATTAAAATTCTCCGAGGCTGGAGTAGTTGGGTTGTTTATAATATAGGTACTCAAAGAGGCTAATGACGCTAAAAAAGTGTGATTAAGCATGGCAATTTCGTATATTTTATCAATATTTTTTCGTCGGGATTTTGGCTCCTGGGTCATACGTTGAAATGCCGAACTTAAGTCTGACATTTCTAAGAATGCTTTTTTTCGTGCTACTTTATAATCATCAGATACATCTCCTTTATTATTATAAAAAGCTATAATTTCCTGTAAATAAATACGATTAGCTTTTACGGTTTCTACTAAGGTATTTTGCAGACTGTGTATTTCCCACGCGGGCCAAAGCAGCAAATTACCGAGGGTTGCCAAGCCGGCTCCGATTATTGTGTCTGTTACGCGAAACTGGATAACATTAAAAACATCTGGGCTAAGCAATGCATAAATAAAAACCACACTTAAGGTAATAAAGGTGGCTGAAGCTTTGTAATTGCGTTGTACCATTGAAAAGGCAATAACTAACGAGGTTATGGCTAAAATGCCATAAACGGTGGTATTTTTGGTGATTAAAACAATTGCTACCGCCAAGGCTCCGCCAATTAACGTACCAATAGTTCTTTCCTTTGAACGCGTTTTTGTTAGCCCAAACGTAGGCCGCATGATAACGATTAAGGTTAGTAATATCCAATACGGATTTTGAACCGCAAAAACAATTCCCACGGCATACCCAATCATTGTCATAGTAGCGAGCCGAAGTGAATGTTTAAAAATGGTAGACCGTAGATTAAAATTTTCGACCAAAATTTCAAAATCGTAATTTTGTTTGGTTAAAAACCTCTTTGCGTTTTCACTTTTTATAAATGGAATTTGTTGGCGATCCGGATTGCCGAGCAACCATTCTATCTTTTCTATTTTTTTTACTTGCTCTTTTTGATATTTATAAAGGTTTCGGAGCATTAATAAATCATCAGTATATCCATCTTCTGAAGCAAAAACATCGTCTTTTACTCTTTGTAAAAATGATTCGATACTGTGGTTTTTTCGAAGTCGTTTCGGTTTCGAAAGAAAATTAGAAATTACCCGTAACCTATCGCTCATTGCAAATAACAAACCTTGGAAATCTGCTAATTGTTGCGGTTTCTTTTTAAAGAGCGCATCGGTTTTTGAATAATTTACCGGATTGGCCATAGCTAGCTCAAGCATATCTACCAATTGTACAAAAATGAGCATTCTTTTGCCTTCGTAATCAGATTTTCCCGATCCCGCTCTGCTCGAAATTAATATATCGCGTAGGGTTTCGTGAATGGAGGTAAGCTCTGTTTGAGTATTTAAAAGTTGTTTTAGCAACTCAGACCTGTCATTATTTTCTACAACCAATTCGCCACGGGTATGTAAATAATCTGCGGTAAGCCGAAGTGTTTTTGAAAGATAATATTCTGTAGCAGCTTTCGGAAAAATATATTGTCTGAGCAAGGAAAGCCCAACGTACCATAGTCCGCCAATACCAATTAAAAGCGATCTTTCATAAGGTTGCATATCTACTGAAACGTTCGAAAAACTTAGCACCAGAGCCAAAAGACCTGAGAAGCTAATAAGCGATGCCCGAAACCCATAGATTGAAATATATGAAATGAAGAACATTAATATTCCCAAAATTGGAAATAGAAACCACAACGAAAGATGTAAATAGCCTCCTATAAAACTAACAAGCATTGCGAGCAAAGTAGCCAATAAAAGACCAGTTATTTTGTGTCTGATACTGCCGCTAATATCACTGGGCGAAGCGAGCATTGCGCCAATAGTAATTGTAATTCCTATGGAAAGAACGTTAAATTTAATGCCAAGAAGTATAGGCACAGTAAGTGCAATTCCTAGTAAAATAGCTCTCGAAAAATCGGTACTACTAAAGTATTCCGAAAGATCTTTGAGCGATTCCTTAACGATGTTTTCAGAATTTTTCAAACGGGTTAAATTGGCTAGCAGCAAAGATATTCACTACATAATGCAAGTTCGTTAATCTTTTCAAAAAAGAAAATTTGTTATTGTTTTATTAAATAAAAGTTTGGAGTGGTTGTTTGTGTTTTAAAGTATTAAATTTAAGCAAATCACAAATTGCCTTACTATGAAAAATAAAACTATATCACTGAAAGAACGACCAAGCGGAAAGCCTACTCTAAATAATTTTGAAATATCTGAAGAAGAAGTGCCAAAACCAAAGGATGGGGAGCTATTATTACAAGCAAAGTACGTTTCTGTAGATCCGTATTTGCGGGGTCGGATGCGCGATCAAAAATCGTACATTCCGCCGTTCGAGCTTGGTAAACCGTTAGAGTCTGGCATTATTGCTGAAGTTCTGGAATCTAACAACAAAAATTTTACGAAAGGCGAATTCGTCAATGGAATGCTTCAGTGGAAAAAATTTCAAACTTCAAACGGAAATGGACTTAATAAAGTTGACCGAAAACACGCTCCCCTAAAAACCTATTTGGGCGTATTGGGATTAACTGGTTTAACGGCCTATTTAGGATTGGAAAAAATAGGAAAACTTCAAAAAGGTGAAACACTGCTAGTATCTGGAGCTGCCGGTGCTGTAGGAAGTGTGGTGGGACAAATAGGAAAAATAAAAGGCTGCCGTGTTGTGGGCATAGCTGGAAGCGAAGAAAAAATTGATAGAATTCAAGAGAAATTTGGGTTTGATGCTGCCATTAATTACAAGACTACAACAAATATTAATAAGGCGGTTGCGGCTGCCTGCCCCAATGGCGTTGATGTTTATTTTGACAATGTTGGTGGTGAAATTTTAGATGCCGCACTTGTAAATATGAATAGGTACGGAAGAGTTATTAATTGCGGTGCCATCTCACTTTACAATAAAACTGAAACACCAACTGGACCCCGAGTTGAACCGCTACTTATTAAAAACAGTATTTTAATGCAGGGTTTTATTGTACGCGATTTTGTAAAAGATTTTGGTCCTGCCCAAAAACAACTTGCAAAATGGATGGAGGAAGATAAACTCACCTATTTGGAAACCGTTGTTGAGGGTTTTGAAAATATTCCACAGGCTTTTATAGATTTATTTGATGGTAAAAACAAGGGAAAAATGATTGTTGTAGTGTAAAATATAATGTACGTATATAAACTACATTAACGGTGTAAAAGGTCTAATTCGTTTCATGTTTATATCATACCCGCGATTTAAGAGTAAAAACGTAAAAATTGGTTACGTCCAAAATTCACACTTTTATCGCTAATTTTTTTTATTAAAAAACGAAAGAAAATAAACGTTATTTGTTGCGAGCGAATCGCGATGATTAAAAAAGATTGTCTGCGCGTTCCAATGGCTTTCAATAAGATAATGGTCACCTTTAAAGTAGCTTTGTATAATTGATACTTCAAGCTTGGTTTTTTTGTCAGAAATATTTAATTGATGTGGAAAGACAACTATTGTTTCATCAGTTTTAGTTTTACAGAATAATTTTTTTGGAAGAATATTCGCCTCGCCAAAAAATCCCGCTTGATATTCGGTTTTAACATTATTATAGATAAATTCAGGGGTGCCGAGCATTTCATTGGAACCATCTTTCAACATTAAAATTTGATCAGAATATGCCAAAGCTTCATCACTTTCGTGGGTTGCGGTAATGCAACTAATCTGCTTTTCTTTTAAGTAATTATAAATTTTTCGCTGAAGTTTATTCTTTCTAAAAGTATCAATATTGCTGAAAGGCTCGTCCAGTAAAAGAATTTCGGGTTTGTTTGCCAATGCTTTTGCCAAGGCCACCCGTTGTTTTTGACCGCCACTAAGATTTTTAACCAAAGTATTTTTAAAGGCTTCCATTTCTACCACTTCAAGCAGAGTGTTTATTCGCTGTGTATCTTTTTCCTGATTTAGGCCAGAAAGATGCGATGCTAAATTTTCGGCTACCGTGGTAAAAGGCATAATATTAAATTCCTGCGCTACAAGTTTCATAAACGTTTCACCCGGAATAAGCGTTTTTGTTGGTCCGAGTAATTTTTTCCCATTGTAAAAAATACTTCCGAATTCTAAATGAAGCAATCCGTAAATAAGATGCAAAACGGTAGATTTTCCGCAGCCGCTTTCTCCGAGTATGCTGAGGTGCTCACCGGGTTTTAACGTGAAATATATGTTTGTTAATATTGTTCTTTCGGAATAGGAAAAGGAATCTATTTCAACTTTTAACATCGCCCAGGTTTATTTTGCTATAATTCCCTTGCTATTAACTACTGGCAGTTGAACCGTCTTTTCTTCAGCAATACTATTGGGAGCAAAGGTGAATTTTCGTTCTAAGAGTAAATTTTCAGCAAAGAAGGTTACCAAATATTCATTGGTGAATGCTAATACTTCATCTGAGATAAATTCTATTTTAATCGCGGATTTTGGAGCTACATTGCCTAAGTTGCGGCGTAAGGTGGTTGTTTTTTTATCTGCGTTATTTCCCCGAGAAAGTACCAGAACGGTGTCAACCTTTTCTTCGCGATTGTTTATAAAATATACGTTCCACAGCGCTGCCAAAATAGATTCATCCCATTCGTTTATGGCAACGATATAAATGTTTTCAGCTTGCGGAATTACAATATCTTTTTGCATAGCTAATCGTCAATTTTCCACATAATCCAAACTGCTAAAAGGGCAATTGCTGCAACTCCCAATAAAATGGAACCGATTATAATTTTAATTGCCGCAATTACAAAAGTTAAATATGCAACGGTTAAACCAACAATTACAAGGAGCGCGATGATAAAATATTTTTTCATAAACTGAGGGTTTAAATACTTGCGAAATTTATAATGTGTAAAAATGTTAGTTAAAGCACACTTTTAAATTGGTCTAAAAAGCGAACGTCGTTTTCGCTGAACATTCTAATATCTGGAATTTGGTGCAACAACATTGCAATTCGGTCTATGCCTACGCCAAAAGCAAATCCGGAGTACACTTCGGGGTCAATGCCGCAATTTTTAAGAACGTTGGGATCTACCATTCCACAGCCACCAATTTCTAACCAGCCGGTTCCTTTTGTAATTTTATAATCTGTTTCGGTTTCCAAACCCCAATAAACATCAACTTCGGCGCTGGGCTCAGTAAAGGGAAAGTAGGAGGGACGAAGACGGATTTTAGATTTTCCGAACATTTCAGTAGTGAAATATTGCAGCGTTTGCTTAAGGTCTGCGAAGCTTACACCTTTATCAACGTACAAACCTTCCACTTGATGAAAAAAGCAGTGCGAACGTGCCGAGATAGCTTCATTTCGGTAAACACGACCGGGCGATATTGTGCGAATTGGCGGTTTGTTGTTTTCCATATATCGCACTTGAACAGACGAAGTATGGGTGCGCAGCAAAACATCCGGATTGGTTTGCACAAAAAACGTGTCCTGCATATCGCGGGCGGGGTGATATTCCGGTAAATTTAAAGCAGTGAAGTTATGCCAGTCGTCCTCTATTTCGGGACCTTCAGAAACATTAAAACCAATGCGTAAAAAAATATCTATTATTTTGTTTTTAACAATAGAGATAGGATGACGTGCACCTAACGGAATAACTTCACCCGGTCGGGAAAGATCGCCGTAAATGCCTTTAACTTCTGTGCTGTTTTCGAGAGCTTCCCTTAGCGAATCTACTTTGTTTTGGGCTGCATTTTTAAGCGTGTTTATAACTTGCCCAAATTCTTTTTTCTGGGCATTGGGCACATTTTTAAACTCGGCGAAAAAGTTGTTTAAAATTCCTTTTTTGCCCAAATATTTTATGCGGAAGTTTTCTATTTCTTCTTTATTGGTGGAAGAGAAATCCTGTACTTCGGCTATGTGTTTTTTTAGTGTGTTTATCATTACTAAATTTTCTAAGGAAAAATATTTTAGTTAATTACATTCTTTTCAACAAAATACTGTACAATAGCCTCTTTCATTAAAACGCTTTGTTCGCCAGCTTTTAATGGTGGTAATTGTTCTAAAACAATGTAATGCGGCCAGCCTTCATCGTCAAAATAATCAAACTTGTAATAGCCATACGGTTCAAGAAGGCGGCAGATGGCTATGTGCATTAAGTTTAATTTTTCGTCTTTTTTAAACTTTCGGTGAACTTGCCCCAATTCCTGCAAACCAACCAAATAAATTATAGCGTCCAAATCTAGAGTATCTCCATCGGCAAAGCGGTTGCTAAGTAGCTTTACCACTGCTTCCCACTGCATTTTTAATTGTTCGTCTCGTGCCATTTTAATACAAAAATTAATTTGCAAAGATACTGGTTTAAAATTTCAAATAGCAAATATCAAAATTTAAAGAAATAGCAAAAACGAAGGTTGTTTTAAATGATTATGATAGCAAAATGATTTTATAATCAATTTAGAAGGTTTTGTTTTAAAATCGCCAATTTTTAATTCAGAATTTTGAAAATGGTATATTTATCAAAAATTTAAAAACATGAATACTATCGACATCGTTCTTGGAATTATTTTAATAATTGCCTTTTTCTTAGGCTTTAGAAAGGGAATTTTAAGATCGTTAGCTTCGTTAATTGGTCTGGTGGCAGGGGTTTATAGTGCCATGTTTTTTTCAGATTACGTACGTGTTTATATTGAAAAATGGTTTAACTGGAGTGAAGATTTAACCAGTATAGCCTCTTTTTTAATCACGTTTTTTTTAATTATGTTCCTCTTTGCCCTGCTTGGAAGACTATTAACAAAGATGGCTGATTTTGCAATGATGGGTATTGTAAACAAACTTTTTGGCGGAGTTTTTAATGCGCTAAAATATGCCTTTTTGGTAAGCGTGGTTTTTATGTTTGTAAATGCATCTGAAGATTACCGAATTCTTTCGCCCGAGCAACGAGACGATTCTATTTTATACACTCCCGTTGCTGCCATGGCACCGGCTATTCTTCCTGCAATAATGAAAGAAGTGGATGATTTAAATATTGAACTTCCAGAAATAAACACGCCACTAGAAAATGAAACGGTTAAAGATAGTATTGAGTAATCGCTTTACAACTGTTTTAAATCTGTGGCAGGAATCCAGCCGTCTTTGCCGTCGGCGAGTGTAATGCGATACCAATTGCCATCCTGGGCAGCAATTTGAACCTTTGTGCCTTCGTGAAGGGTAAATGCTGCGCTGCTCCCCATAGATGGTTCGGTTTTTACTTCAATTTCACTTGCAAAAATTATGGCGGGTTGTTTATTGGTGAAATCGGCATAGGTAAAAAATGCCATCGTTAACGAAGCAACCAAAAATATTCCCGCAACCATGGAACTGGCAAATAGCAAACGCTTTCTTTTTTCGATATAAGCGAAATAGTAAAAAAGAAACAGAGCCACAAAAAGGATTGAAAAAACTACTGCCAGGATTGCCCACCCATTAAATGTAAAAATTCCTGCAATACTTGAATACCATTTCGAAAAAACGGTTTGGGGCAAAGGTTCTATTGAATCAATTCGCGCGTTTTCGGCAAAGGCGAGATTATTTTTTATGTCGGAATCATTGGGAGCAAGTTGAAGTGCTTTTTCATAATAATACACACTCGGACCAATTTGGTTAAGTTTGTACTGGGCATTTCCTATATTGAAATACAGCTCCGCAGAATGTTGGCCTTTGTCCAAAATCTGCATCCATGCGTTTATGGCTTGTTGGTATTTTCCATTTTTATATAGATGTTTTCCTTGGTCGAAAAGATTTTCGTTTTGAGCAATACTCGAGAAAGAAACGAGTAAAATTAATAGGTACAGCAGCTTTTTCATCTTCTTCATTTTTACTGTATTTGCTTATCAATATTTGAAATTACTTCTACCGCTTTTGAGTAATCTTGTTGCACTGTAGCTTTAGAAGTAGAGGCGTATCGTGCAAATTCGCAACTTTTTAATAAACTGATAAAATCGTCAACTACGGGTGTTTCAACCTGACGTTCCAATAACATATTTGAAATCAGGCTCTTTTCCATTTCTGATGTTTCAATATTCAATTTTGCTTTTAAATAATTATGTAGCGCACGTTCTAAGGCTTCGTAAAAAGCAACTGGGTTTTGCATATTGCGTTTGGCTTCTGAAAGATATTTCTTTGCCAGTTTGTTTGCACGTCTTAATTTATTTCCTTCAACATCATTTAAACGTTGTCTGCGTTTTTTTCCTGCGATAATAAATAATGGAATTAATAAAAACGGTCCGCCCAAAAGAGACCAAAACAATGCCGATTTAAAGAAACTTTGTTGAGTAATAGATTTTAAATTGGCTTCTAATTTTATGTATTTAAAATTATCTTTTGAAAGTACAATTTGTTTGTTACCGTCATTGGTGGTAACCTGTGGCGCGGAGGCAGATAATGGCCCGTTTTCCACTTCAATGGTAAATTCTTTTGAAGTAATGGTTTGGTATTTTTCGGTCTTTGGATTAAAATATGAAAAAGTAATCGGATTTATAGGGTAGGTACCCTTAAATTGTGGAACTATAGTGTACGAATCGGTGATAGAACCTTGCATACCTCCAGCGGTGGTACTTACGTTTTCGTTGTGTTCTGGTTCGTAAACCTCTAACGTATTTGGAAGCTTTATTGAAGGAATGGTAAATAATTTTAAATTTCCTTTTCCCGAAACCTTTATATCTAGTTGTAGCGATTCGTTTGCGTTTAGCGAAGTTTTATTTGTATTTACGTTAAAAGAAAAATCGCCAACCGCCCCGTTAAAACCATCGGGTTTACCATCTAACGGAAGTGGTTTTACATTTATGGTACGTTTTCCTGCAGAAATTGTTTTATTAACGCGCTCCATCAATCTACGGCCAAAAATATCGCGACGATTGCCTTGAACGTCTATGGGAACATCTAGCGTAAGCGGTTCAATTTCTAGCTCGCCAGTTTTTTGAGGATACAGAACTGTGGTTCTTAAAATTACATAGCGGTAATCTTCGCCGTTGTATTTGCCTTCAGAAACTTTATAATTGTTTTGATTGTCTATATTTTGGCTCCAAAAATCGGCGTATTTTGGGGTGTCTATTTCACGCCATTGACTTGTAATACTTACATCGTGCGAAACATATAATTTGTAAGTAACTGTAATGGCTTCATTTAAAAAAGGATTGGCGTTAGACACTTCTGCCACCAAATGTACATTTTCACTGGCTACATATTCGGCGTTATTTCCATCTTTTGGAACGGCAACGGCAGCAGTAACTTCAACTTCAACGGGTAGTGTTTTATAGGTTTCGCCTTCAATTTCAATAGTGGCTTGGCCAATGGTTATATTTCCACGAGTTTGCGGGGATAAAAAATAAGAATAGGTTTTTGAAAAACTTCGTTTACCATTTATCCACGAATTGCTAATAGATTGATTTGGTCCGCCCACCACGCGAAACCCGTTAAAATTTGGCGGTCTAAAATTATCGCCGTCTTGGTTCATTTCAAAATCTACGCGTAAACGTTCGTTAATTCCGAGTCTCTTTTTGCTCACTTTGGCATCAAACTGAACTTGTGCCGTGACGGCCATGCCACACAACACAAACCCTAAAAGGAATAAAAATTTCATCGTCTTCATAATCTACCAATCTTTATCAGATTGCACTTTTGTGCCTTTTTGCTTTTCAGCATTTATTTTTTCCTGTGTTTTTTTCTCTTCGTTGTTCATTGCTTCCAACAGACTTTTTACTTGTTGAGGCGAAAGTTGCCCGGGAACAGGCTGCTGTTGTTGCGGTTTGTCGCCTTCTTCGTCTTTTGATTTATCGGGCTTTCCTTGGTCTTTTTCGTTATCGCCTTCTTTTTTATCCTCTTGCTGGTCGCCCTTATCTTTATCTTCTTTTTCGTCGCCTTTGTCGCCTTCGTTATTTTTATTGTCCTTATTTTCTTGATCCTTGTTTTCCTGATCTTTTTTGTCTTCGTTTTTATCTTTGTTTTCGTCGTTTTTATCTTGCGGTGGCGGCGGGTTTTTTTCCAGCATATCCTTTGCCAGCGCTAAATTATAACGAGTTTCATCGTCATTGGGATTATTTCGAAGTGCATTTTTATAACTTTCCACGGCTTCGGTATATTTTTTTTCATTCATATACGTATTTCCTAAATTGTGGAAAGCCTTGTGTTTTTCGGCCTTACTATCTGCGGTTGCTGCAGCTTGTTTAAATCGGAGCATTGCCTCGGCATTTTTTTCTTTACCGTAATATGCCGTTCCCAAATTGTATTTTGCTGTTTCATTTTTCGGATTTAAGGAAATGGCTTGTCGGTAATCTGCTTCGGCAATCGCAAATTTATCTTTCTGAAGTGCTTGTTGGGCTTCGCTCATAAAATGCTGCGCAGCCTTTATTTCTTTTTGCTGCGCTTGGGTTTGTTGTGCAAATGAATTTAAAGAAAATGCAGCCGCACAAACAATAAATATAATTTGCACCCTAATTTTATTTTGAAAAACTGAATTATCTCCAACCATCATCTTAATTATTTTTCCTTCTCATTAAACAAATTCAACTTTTTAAGCCAAGCAGTTTGTCGTTCTAAAAAGAACACGTCTAATACTAGCAAAAATAATGCCCCGGCTAAAAACCATTGAAATTGATCTTTAAAGTCGGTAAATTGTTTTGCTTCAAATTCTTTTTTATCCATGCCGCCCAAAATGGCTTTTACTCGATCTACCACGGCTTTTGTATTATCGCCGTCAAGATACTCACCATTAGTGGTTTTCGCAATCTCTTTAAGAGTTTCTTCACCTAATCTGCTAATAACTTGTTCGTTATTTTTATCGCGAAGGTAATATTGCAGTACTCCATTGTTTTTAATGGGAATTGGCCCACCTTCAACAGTTCCAACACCAATAGGATATATTCTAATTCCTTTTTCGGCGGCTTCTTCGGCAATTTTGGCAATGTTGCCACCGTGATCTTCTCCGTCTGAAACTAAAAACATAACGCGGTTTGTTCGGCTTTCGTCATCGTAGAAAGTCTGGGCCATTTCAATAGCCTCCGTAATTGCTGTTCCCTGCGATGAAACCATATTGGTATTCATGCCGTTTAAAAATAGTTTTGCGGCAGCAAAATCTGTTGTTATAGGTACCTGCGGAAATGCACTACCGGCATATCCAATAATACCAACGCGATCTCCAGAAAGATTATTTATTATCTGGGTAATGAGTTGTTTTGATTTGTCTAATCGGTTGGGGGCAATATCCTCAACAAGCATACTTTTTGAAACATCTAAAGCGAAAACGATGTCCACACCTTCGCGTTTTACGGTTTCGAGTTTGGTTCCAATTTTTGGGTTTACCAATGCAAAACTCATACAGGCAATAGCCAAACAGAGTACCAAAATCTTTAAAACAGATTTAAAAATGGATCGATTCGGACTTAATTTTTTCAGTAATTCTTTGTCGATAAATTTTTTCTGAACCGATTTTTTCCAAACTAAAAGCAATAGAAAAACCACCACTATCACCGGAATGGCGAAGAGAATGTAAAAATATATGGGTTGTTCTAATTGATACATTTTTATAAAAATCCTTTAAATATGGTTATTCGCAACAAAAACTCAAAGCCAATTAAAATCAGTCCAAAAATCACCCAGGGGCGAAACATTTCGTCGTAATTTGTGTATTTGAATTCTTCGATATCTGTTTTTTCAAGTTTGTTTATTTCTTCGTAAATCTCTTCCAGTTTTGTATTATTGGTGGCGCGGAAATATTGACCGCCCGTTTTTTGGGCAATTTCTTTTAGCAAGGCTTCGTCAATTTCAACCTGCACATTTCCGTATTGAAATCCACCGTCGGGACGGATACCAATTGGCGACATGGCCATTCCGTTGCTTCCCAGACCAATGGTGTAAACTTTTATGCCAAATTCTACAGCCAATTCGCTTGCAATTCGCGGATCTATAAAGCCAGAATTATTTACGCCATCGGTTAATAGTATAATTACTTTGCTTTTTGCGCGGCTATCTTTTAATCGGTTTACGGCCGTTGCCAAACCGGAGCCAATTGCCGTTCCTCCTTCAATTGTAGTGTTATAGCTCATGCTTTTTAAAGAAGACAGAACTATGGTTTTATCGCTGGTTAATGGGGTACGGGTGTAACTTTCTCCGGCGTATTCAACCAAACCAATCCGATCGTTGGGGCGGCTGTTTATAAAGCGCGCCGCTACCGTTTTTAAAGCCTCCAATCGGTTGGGTTTTAAATCGCGTGCAAGCATACTTGCCGAGAGGTCCATAGACATTACAATGTCTATTCCGCGAGTGGTTTTTGTTTTTGTAGATTCGTCTACAGTTCGAGGTCGCGCCATGGCAATAATTAATGCCGAAAGTGCCACAAGCCGTAGTGCAAAAAGTATGGGTTTTAATTGTGCCAACCAGTTTTTACCGGTTTTAAATCCTTGAATACTCGATATTTTTAATGAAGCAGTTTGCTGCTTTCGTTTCCATAAATACCATAGCACGAGCACTGGAAGTATAAGAAACAACCAGAAAAACTGCGGATTTACAAATTCGAAATTACTGCCCATCATTTTTTGCTGAAATTTCAAGCTCTATGGAAGCTTCAATTCTTTTTAATATTTCTTCGGCGTATTTGCCATCGTTTTGATATACTATCAAAACCTCCTGCAAACCGTTTTGCTGTGCAAAAAGCAACAATTCATAGGTGCTTTTTTCTTTTAAAACTTTATTGTCCGAAACTTGTACGTTGAATTCGCCATAAGCTTTCAAACCTTTTATTCCTTTTTCGGTTTCAAAATCGTCGCGTTTTACAATCATATTTTTAGCGCCACTTTGTTCCAAATCGTCCAATACTGCATCTAAAGCCGAATCTAAAGCAATGTCTTGTTTTTGGTTAAAACGCATTGTTGAAACCATAATGTACAATGGCGAATTCATTTGGCCAAAAGTGAAAATGTCTCTTCCACTTACTGTGCTTTTAGAAGCGTTTGTAACGGGTACTTCGGCTCTAATTAGCACTTCGGGTGTTTCTAAAATTACGGCTGGACTTCCATATTCGCTTTTTACCCATCGGCCTTCGGCAAGTTCGCGCATTTGGTTTCCTAATACTTTATCTTTTAAATTATCGAAACCAGTCACTGCTCCGTAAATTGTACCTGCCAAAATTACTGCTGCAACAACTCCAGAAATTCCTAAGATCCATTTTCTGCGTTGGCGTTTTTTGTGCAGTTTTTCCAGGTATTCTTGATTTTTTAAAAGCTCTTCTTCCGTAGGCTCAGGAACAGCTTCGTGTGTTTCATTAATAATTTCTTCAATGGTTTTTCTATCAACTTCTGCTTGCCCAGATTCTTGATTCATCTTTGCAAACTTGACCAGATCGGCACGCTTAAATATTGAATCTAATTTACGGATGGTTTCTAAATCGAAATCGAAACTTCCCGCGTCTTTATGCATCATTAGCCGGGTAATAAGTTCGTCGCTCGTACTTTCCAGCGCCGCTTCGTCCACTTCTCGATCTAGATATCGCTTTACGATTATGGTGAGATTACTGTAATATTCCTTGTTTTTATTTTCTTTTAAAAGTTGACTGTTGTCTAGCGTTTTTAAGGCTACAATTGCTTCTTCGTAAGGCGGCAATTGCTTCTGTGCAGCATCTTTTCGTTTTTTCCTTTGAAATAAATAAATGGCAATTACAATAATTAAAACAATAGGAACGAGCCAATACAGCAACAATAGCCATTCAAACCGAGGGCCTTTTACTTCAACCGCAGGTTTTATATCGAACATTTTCTGTTTGGTGGTATCAACGGGAACGTCAGCCACTTCAACTTTTATGGAATCTGTTAAAAATGGATTGTTATTTATAAAAATGCGTTGCGGCGGAATGGTGTAATTACCACTGTCAAATTGCGTTAAACCGTATTTTTTTATGAGTCTATATTTGGTGCCTTCAAACGTTGTATCGGTTTTATATGATTCAATCATTTCTAAAGGCGCAAAAGTTTGCTCTTCGGGAAATACAACTACATCAGTGGAATCTATTTGAACATTTATAGTGTAAAGAATTTCTTCCCCAATTTTAATTTTTGTAGAATCAACGGATGATGTTACTTGGGCTGTTGCGAAGAAAGAAAAAAGAAAAAAGAGAATAGAAAACAGAGAATAGCGATTGCGCTGAAATTTTAAATTTCGGTTTTTTAAATTTTTATTTTGTTTAAAGTCTAACATCTCAAATCTCACGTCTAAAATCTATCTTGTCTTAAAATACCCCAACAATTTTTTTACATAACTTTCATCAACTCTACTGCTTAAGGCGCCTGCACCACTTTTTGTAAAAGCCTCAGAAAAGTAATCTACACGTTCGCGGTGATAACTATAATATTGGTTTCGAACGTTTTTGGAGCCAGTGTTTACCAATAAAAGCTCACCAGTTTCTTGATCTTCCATCTGTACCATGCCTAGATTTGGAATGTTTTCCTCGGCTTTATCGTAAACTCTGATACCTGTTAAATCGTGTTTTTTTGCGGCAATCTTCAGCGTATCTCGATAATTGTCTGCTATAAAATCTGAAAGCACAAAAACGATAGCCTTCTTTTTCATCACGCTACTTAAAAATTTTAGCGCATTGGCAATATCGGTTTTGTTGCTTTTTGGCTTAAATTCAAGTAATTCGCGAATAATTCGCAATACGTGCGATTTTCCTTTTTTGGGTGGAATGTAAAGTTCAATTTCATCTGAAAAAAGAATCAAACCTGTTTTGTCATTATTTTGCATTGCTGAAAATGCCAAGGTTGCGGCTATTTCAGTAATAATTTCATTTTTAAATTGTTCTTGTGTTCCAAAAAATTCGGAACCGCTAATATCTACCATTAGCATTAACGTAAGCTCGCGTTCTTCTTCAAAAACTTTTACAAAAGGTTCATTGTAACGTGCGGTAACATTCCAATCTATATTCCGAACATCATCGCCAAACTGATATTGGCGCACTTCGCTAAAAGTCATTCCGCGACCTTTAAAAGTACTGTGGTACTCGCCTCCAAACACGTGATCGCTTAAGCGTCGTGTTTTGATCTCGATTTTCCGTACTTTTTTAAGAAGTTCTTTAGTATCCATTTCTGTGTAGTAGCCAGTTGGCAGTTACAGTTGGCAGTATAAACAGATCGCTTTTAGTTAATTAGCTTACTGCCTTCTGCCACTGAACACTGCATACTTTTTTAAGGTACTTCAATTACATTTACAATCTTATTGATTATATCTTCTGAAGTAATGTTTTCAGCTTCTGCTTCGTAGGTAATTCCAATTCGGTGGCGAAGCACATCGTGTACAACGGCCCGAATATCTTCAGGAATTACGTAACCGCGACGGCGTATAAAAGCATAACATTTAGCAGCAATTGCAAGGTTGATGCTTCCTCGTGGTGAAGCGCCAAAATTAATAAGTGGCTTTAAATCTGAAAGTCCAAAATTTTCCGGTGTTCTTGTGGCAAAAATTATATCGAGTATATATTTCTCAATTTTTTCGTCCATATAAACCTCGCGAACGGCCGCCTGTGCTCTAAGTATTTGCTCTACGCTTGCAACTGGATTAATTTGTTCATAAGCGCCTTTTAAATTTTGGCGAATAATTAATTGTTCTTCTGCAATTTGCGGATATTTAATGACGGTTTTGAGCATAAAACGGTCAACCTGCGCTTCGGGCAATGGGTAGGTACCTTCCTGCTCAATTGGGTTTTGCGTTGCCATTACCAAAAATGGTTTATCGAGGGTAAAAGTAGTTTCGCCTATGGTAACTTGTTTTTCCTGCATTGCCTCCAAAAGTGCAGATTGTACCTTTGCCGGAGCCCTGTTTATTTCGTCTGCGAGTACAAAATTTGCGAAGATGGGTCCTTTTTTAATGCTGAAATCATTCACCTTCATATTGTAAATCATAGTTCCCACCACATCTGCAGGTAGCAAATCTGGCGTAAACTGAATTCGGCTAAAAGTACCGTGAACTGCTTTGGCAAGTGTATTAATAGCAAGTGTTTTTGCTAGGCCGGGAACCCCTTCCAAAAGAATATGGCCCTGCCCCAAAAGGCCAATTAAAAGCCGCTCCACCATGTGCTTTTGGCCCACGATTACTTTGTTCATTTCCATTGAAAGGATATCCACAAAGGCACTTTCCCTTTCAATTTTTTCGTTTAACGCCCCAATGTCAAAGGTCGAATTTGTATTTTCCATATTGTATTTAGATTCAATGTAGAATGCTTTTTAAAAAGTGGATGCAAATTGTGCATTAATTGCTAAAAAGCCTGTTAACAATTGGTTAAATTAAAAAAAGTGGAAACTTAAAGTTTTCTTAGCAATTGCAGGCATTTGTTAAGATTTTTAATATTGAATAAAATGGTGTTTCAAATATTTCAGAAATAGTACTTTTAAGGAAAGTTTAAGTTTAGCACAATAATAATAAATAGCAGGATAAATAAGATGAATAAAACAGCATTTATAACTGGCGCAACTTCTGGAATTGGAAGAGCCACAGCAAATCTTTTCGCTAAAAATGGTGTAAGATTAGTGCTTTGCGGAAGAAGAGCAGATAGATTAAAAACAATTTCGGACGAGCTCTCTGCATCAACTGAAGTTTACACTTTAAAATTTGACATTCGCAATAAAGAAGAAGTTTTTTCGGCTGTACAATCGCTTCCAAAGAATTTTTCTGAAATAGATATTTTAATAAACAATGCGGGCAATGCGCACGGACTAGACTCCATTAACGATGGCAATACAGACGATTGGGATGCTATGTTGGATATTAATGTGAAGGGTTTATTGTATGTTTCTAAAGCTATTGTTCCAAAAATGATAGAACGGAAAAGGGGCCATATTATAAATATTGGCAGTACCGCCGGAAAGGAAGTTTATCCTAAAGGCAATGTGTATTGCGCCAGTAAACACGCCGTGGACGCCATAAACCAAGGTATGCGATTAGATTTAAACGGAAAGGGAATAAAGGTAGGTGCCATAAACCCCGGCTTGGTAGAAACGGAATTCAGCGAAGTGCGCTTTAAAGGAGATTCGGAAAGAGCCGAAAAAGTTTATCAAGGTTATACCCCATTAAAACCCGAAGATATTGCCGATATTATTTGGTTTGCCGTAACCCGGCCACCGTACGTAAATATTGCAGATTTAACCGTTATGTGTCTCGACCAGGCTTCTTCTACTATTGTGAATAAAAATTAAATTGTCTCCTCGAGCGCAGTCGAGGGGTTTGCGAAATAGCACTATTTTTCTATTTAATATAGGTCTCGACTGCGATCGGCCTGACATTTAACCAAATGATCAATAAAAGACTTCTTATCAAAAACCTGCTCGCCCATAATGACGAAAGCAGTTTCTATGATAAAAAGCGAAAAATTGATCTCGGCACTAAAGAAGGAAAAGCAAAATTCTTAAAACATATTTGTGCACTAAGTAATAGCAATCCGGCAAATAACTCGTTTATCGTAATTGGCGTTGAAGATGAAACCAACGAAATAAGGGGCGTAGATTTTTTTGACGATAGTAAAATTCAAAATTTGGTGAACGCTTATCTTACCCACGCACCATTGATTATTTATGAAAATGTGGCTTTTCCCAATTTGCCTTCAGATAAAGTTGTTGGGTTGGTTACTATTAGACCGAATGGCAAAATAACCTCCTTGCGCAAAAACATTTGGAAGTATTGGGGCGGGTCTATCTTTCTTCGCGATGGCAGTATTTCCATGCCAAAAGATTTCGATATTGAAATAAAGGATGTAAATTCTGAAATCGTGCGAGCTATTGAAAACGCTGCAAAAAACAATATTCAACTTACCCTGGACGGCGTAATGGATTTTGTAACGCACCGGCATAAAGATTTGGAAAACCATTACAAGGTTTTTAAGGAACAATTTGTGGTATGTTGGGCAGGAAATCCGAAGAAACTAAAGGACAAAACTTATTATTCGCGTGTAGATATAGAACTTATTAACGAACAAGTTAGACTGTTTTATTCGGCTTTAGATGAAGTGAGTATTGAATTTACCGATGATTATTTTAAAACAGTAGAATACGTACACTTAGGTCTGAATGAACAATTTAAATATTATCCGTTAGAAGAAGTTACCATCAGTTTTTATGAAAACGGCTCCTATAATATAGATTCCCAGTTAATATTTGACCCGCCAAAATTCAACAAAAAAACGCTGTATCATATTTATAATGCGAACAACGCGGTGCTTGAAAAACTGAAAAAGAAAATTCCACTAAATGCTTCCGAAGTAAAAGATTTGCGAAATCTTCCGTCAACATATTTAATCTGCTATTTAAACAATTTTGAAGAGGCCAAAGACAAGTTGCAGGAGGCCAAGGAATTTTTAAGAGAATACGATGAGGAAGCCTATCAACTTTCAAAGGAATCATTGCGGATTTTACGGAAGGTGAGTTATAATTGATTGCGAACATGTATTCGTTCAGTAGAAATTTTAGTCCAACGGATTTATAAAATTATTAACTATTTCAATTTAGATATTCCTTATATTTTCAAAATGAAAACGGTTGTCATAGGAGACATACACGGAGGTTTTAGAGCCTTAAAACAATTAATAGAGCGCGCCAATCTTCCCTCCGACACAAAATATATTTTTGTGGGCGATTACGTGGACGGTTGGAGTCAATCTGCCGAAGTTATTTCGTACCTAATAGACTTTTCGCAAAAGTACGATTGTATTTTTCTTCGCGGAAACCACGATGAGTTGCTTTTAAATTATTTGCGTACAGGTGATGACAATCCAATGTGGCTCAGCCAAGGAGGCCAAAGTAGCGTTAACAGTTATTCAGAATTGTCTAAAACAAAGAAGAATATCCATCTTCGGTTTTTAGAAAATCTTCAAAATTATTATATCGATTCTGAAAACCGTCTTTTCTTGCACGCCGGATTTACCAATCAGCACGGGCCTCAAAACGAGTATTATCCAAATATGGTTTATTGGGACCGGACTCTTTGGGAAATGGTCTGCGCAATGGATTCGTCTATTTCCGAAAACGATGATAAATACCCAAAGCGATTAAAACTTTTTAAGGAAATTTTTATTGGTCATACACCCACCATTCGCGTAGGATATGACAAACCCGCTAATTTCGCCAATGTTTGGAATGTAGATACGGGTGCCGCTTTTAGAGGAAAACTCTCAATGCTCGATGTAGATTCTAAAGAAATTTGGCAGAGCGAGCCGGTATTTAAGTTATATCCCAATGAATTTGGCAGGAATTAATACTTCTTTATAATAATTTCCGCAGAACAGTCCCTATCTTTGTAATTACCTCTTTATAAAAATATCATGGCACTTAAAAACATACGACTTGAAGTAATGCGAACTCTTGAAAAAGAAGTTGATAGCTATATAAACCAATACCTTATTCCTGTTGAGGAAATTTGGCAACCTACCGATTTACTTCCTGATTTTCAAGGAGAAAATTATATGGAAGAGGTAACCCAAATACGTGAAGAAGCTAAAGAGCTGGGGTACGATTTCTGGATTGTATTGGTAGGCGATATGGTCACGGAAGAAGCTTTACCTACCTACGAAAGTTGGTTGATGGACATGGAAGGGGTGGACCAGCACGGCCGAAATAGTTGGAGTAAATGGATTCGGCAATGGACCGGCGAAGAAAATCGTCACGGCGACACCTTGAACAAATACTTGTATTTATCTGGAAGGGTGAATATGAGAGAAGTTGAAATAACCACTCAACACTTAATCAACGACGGTTTTGAAGTAGGAACAGGTCGCGATCCCTACAGAAATTTTATTTATACCAGTTTTCAGGAGCTTGCCACCAATATTTCGCACAATCGTGTGGGCAAAATAGCGAAAAAGAAAGGAAACAAGTCGTTGGCAAAAATGTGCAATCTAATTGCCGGTGACGAAATGCGCCACCATTTGGCGTATCGTCATTTTGTAAAAACTATTTTTGAATACGATGCCAGCGAAATGATGATTGCTTTCCAAGATATGATGCAGAAAAAAATTATTATGCCCGCACAGAACCTTCGTCAAAGTGGCGGCAAAATGGCATCGGCTTTTGATGATTTCAGTAACGCAGCCCAACGTTTGGGTGTTTACACTACTTTTGATTATATTGATATTCTCGAAAAATTAAATGCCCATTGGGAAATTTCAAAAATTAGTAATCTTACTGATGAAGCTGAGAAAGCGCGTGACTATCTGTTGAAACTACCATCGAGAATGTTACGCATTGCTGAAAGAATTAAAATTCCAGAAGATGCAAATCGATTTAAATGGGTTGAGCCGAATGGGGTGGTGTAACCCCCTCCCGACCTCCCCGAACGGGAGGAGATTGTAACTCAAGAAAAAACCTCACAGGTCTCAGAGACCTGTGAGGTTTTTTTCGTACCCACAGCATTTCCCCTACCGGGGTTAGGGGCTATTACAAATCAAACTTAATTCCCTGCGCTAACGGTAGCTCAGTAGTGTAGTTTATTGTATTGGTTTGTCTACGCATATAAATTTTCCAAGCATCACTTCCACTTTCGCGTCCGCCACCGGTTTCTTTTTCGCCACCAAATGCACCGCCAATTTCGGCACCGCTGGTTCCAATATTTACGTTTGCAATTCCACAATCTGATCCTTGAACAGATAAGAAATGTTCTGCTTCGCGTAAATTGTTAGTCATAATCGCAGAAGATAGCCCTTGTACAACTCCATTCTGCAATTCTAGAGCGTTTTCAACATCTCCGCTGTATTTCATCATATACAATACAGGTGCAAATGTTTCGTGTTGTACTATTTCATAACTGTTTTCTGCTTCGGCAATTGCTGGTTTTACGTAGCATCCGCTTTCATATCCTTCACCTTCCAGAACGCCACCTTCAACTATAATCTTACCACCTTCTTCTACCACTTTATCAAGAGCATTCTGGTAATTTTTAACAGCATCTTTATCAATAAGTGGCCCCACGTGATTGTTTTCATCTAAAGGATTTCCAATTCGAAGTTGGTTATAAGCTGCAACAACAGCATCTTTAACCTGATCGTAAATGCTTTCGTGAATAATCAATCTTCTAGTAGATGTACAACGTTGTCCTGCAGTACCAACAGCACCGAACACGGCTCCAATAACGGTCATTTTAATATCTGCATCTGGCGTTACGATTATTGCATTGTTTCCGCCCAGTTCAAGAAGCGATTTTCCCAAACGCGCTGCAACAGCTTGCGCTACAATCTTACCCATTCTAATAGAACCCGTTGCCGAAACTAAAGGTACGCGCTTGTCGTTGGTCATTAATTCGCCAACTTTATAGTCGCCGTTAATCAGGCAAGAAATTCCTTCTGACAAATTATTATCGGCAAAAACTTTAGCTGCAATTTTTTGACAAGCTACGCCTGTTAGAGGTGTTTTTTCTGAAGGTTTCCAAACACAAACGTCGCCACAAACCCAAGCCAATGCTGTGTTCCAAGCCCAAACCGCAACTGGGAAGTTAAAGGCAGAAATAACTCCTACCACTCCAAGTGGGTGATACTGTTCGTACATTCTGTGTCCCGGACGTTCACTGTGCATAGTTAAGCCGTGAAGCTGACGAGAAAGACCAACTGCAAAATCGCAAATATCAATCATCTCTTGTACTTCACCCAAACCTTCTTGGTAACTTTTTCCCATTTCATAAGAAACTAGTTTTCCTAACGGTTCTTTTAATCTTCTTAACTCTTCACCAAATTGACGAACAATTTCGCCTCTTTGCGGTGCAGGTTTTACTCTCCAATCTTTAAAAGCTGAAGTAGCCGCCGTCATTACTTTTTCATAATCGTCTTTTGAGGTAGCAGTTACTTTTGCAATTACATTGCCATCTACGGGTGAATATGAAGTTATTTCCTCCCCATTTGAAAACCAATTATTTCCTGTAGAGGTTCCTAGATTTGTATCTTTAATTCCTAATTGTTCCAATGCTTCTTCAATCCCGAAGCTAGTGGTTGTTGCTTGCATATATTTATTTTTTTTATTCCCGCGAAGGCGGGAATCTTATTGATATAGTATCTCCGCCTTTCGAATAACACTTGAGATAAACTTAGGCGGAAAAATTTTAATTAATTATCTAAATTTTCTAAAGATTCCCGCCTTCGCGGGAATTTGGCAAAGGTACACAATGCATTGTAGAATGTAAAACGAAACTATATTTGATTGATGAATACAGAGTTAATCTTGTATAAAACGTTTATCGACTTCCATCACCGTTCCGCATTTGTCGCAAGTGCGAAGTTCTTCGCTTCCGAAGAAATGTTTAAAATGCTTCAAAAAATCTGTTTCAATATTATTTAAGGGAAAGTAAACTTCGTATAATTTATTGTTACAATTGTCGCAAAACCAAAGCAATCCATCTTTTCCTTCTAAATCGGTACGTTTTCTTTCAATTACCAAACCAATTGAACCGGCACTTCTACTAGGAGAATGTGGCACTTTTGCGGGATGTAGATACATATCGCCGGGACCGAGTTCCATTACTTTTTTCTCACCGTTTTCCTGAATTGCAACTTGAATATTTCCTTCAAGTTGGTAAAAAAGTTCTTCAGTTTCGTTGTAGTGATAATCTTTTCTGGCATTGGGGCCGGCGACGACCATTACGATGTAATCATCAGATTCTACGTATAAATTCTTATTGCCAACGGGTGGTTTAAGTAGATCGCGATTTTCTTTTACCCACTTAGTTAAGTTGAAAGGTTTTTTAATAGTCATTGCCGTATTTTTAATTGTTACGTAAAAATACGGCAAAATGAGCTAATAGAAAAAGGGAAGTGAGGGTTACTTTCTGTAAAAGAGTTGGGTAAAGTATGTGCGGCCTTTAGGGCACTTCATCACGCCAAATCCAGTGTGTGTGTAGTTGCCTTCAATAATAGCTTTATGTCCAGGACTTTTCAGCCAAGCGTTTACTACATCTTCGGCAGTATTGTAGCCGTAAGCTACATTTTCGCCAACCACTTTTGCGTTATCGTGGAATTTTATACCTTCAGAACGGTATCCAAAATTATCGTGATTTATTTGTCCTTTATCAATCATATAATCTGTATGATCTACAGCAAATGCCGAGGCATATTGGCTATCTAACTTAAGTGCTGTAAGCCCAATAGAGGTACGATGGTCATTTACTAACCTTAAAATTTCAGACGACATAATGGCGTCATTTTTTTGAGCCAGAGCTAAATCTATATCGTATTTAGCGGCTTCAACTTCAACAGTATCTTCTTTTGAGCAAGAAGTGAAAACGAGGCATGTTAATGCTAATGCAAGTAGGTTGCTTTTGAGTAGGTTCATAATTTTAGGGACATCAAATTTGGGGCATGATGTTGAGACAAATATAAAACAAATATTGAATAAAAATGCTTTTAGTCGTAAAAATATTGCACTTAATCGATAAAAGACAGGTATTTTGTATTTCTTGGATAAAATCGAAATCGGCTTATCTACTATAAACATTATATATTTCACGTATATTAGTAGTAAAATTAAAACATTAGCCATGATTAAAACTTTAACATATTTTATCGCTATTTTTCTGTTTTTAGGTTGTAAAAACGGAAAAAATGACACTTCGTCGATTAATTATCCGTCTAACGACAGCAATAAATCGTCAAAAAACTTTGGAATTGTAATTCACGGAGGTGCCGGAACCATTTTAAAAGAGAATATGAGCGATTCGCTGGAAACCGCTTATATGTTAAAATTGAAAGAAGCAATTAGTACGGGCCACGAAATTTTAAAGAATGGAGGTACTTCTTTAGAGGCCGTTACCCAAACCATAAATATTTTGGAAAACTCTCCTCTATTTAATGCAGGAAAGGGCGCCGTGTTTACCCATACTGGCGCAAATGAATTGGACGCCTCCATAATGGATGGAGCTACATTAAATGCCGGGGCAGTTGCCGGGGTAAAGCATATTAAAAATCCAATAGATTTAGCCCGTGATGTTATGCTAAAAAGTGAACACGTAATGCTGTACGGTCAGGGAGCAGAAGAATTTGCCCAAAGTTTAGGCTATAAAATGATGGATACTTCCTATTTCTATACCCAAAATAGATATGAGTCTTTGCAAAAGGTTTTGGAAATGGAAAAGAGTAAAGACGAAAAGAAGGTTTCTTTTGAAGATCCCTTTATTAAAAATTCAAAATTTGGAACCGTGGGCTGCGCTGCTCTTGACAAAAACGGCAATCTTGCCGCCGGAACTTCAACGGGAGGAATGACAAACAAACGCTGGAACCGCATTGGCGATGCCCCAATTATTGGAGCTGGAACTTACGCGAATAATAAAACCTGTGCAGTTTCTTCAACGGGCTGGGGCGAGTATTTTATCCGTTCTGTTGTTGCTTATGATATTTCGGCGCTGATGGAATATAAAGGAATGACCTTACAGGAAGCCGCTTCCGAAGTTATCCAGAAAAAAGTACCAGCACTGGGTGGTGACGGCGGCATTGTTGCAATTGATAAAGACGGAAATGTAGCGATGGAATTCAACACTGCAGGAATGTATCGCGCCACAATGAATTCTGAAGGTGAATTAATTATTAAAATCTATAAAGAAGAATAAATGGAACCGTATTACGCTGTAATCTTCACTTCAATCCAAACCGAAAATATTGAAGGCTATGCTGAAATGGCAGATTTAATGGAAACTTTGGCAAAACAACAACCAGGTTTTTTAGGGATTTAAAGTGCCCGAAATGAAGTTGGCATTACCGTAAGTTATTGGCAAAGTCTTGAAAATATTAAAAACTGGAAAGCGAATCTTGATCATTTAATTGCACAGAAAAAAGGGCGTGAACAATGGTATTCCTATTATAAAGTGAGGATTTGTAAGGTGGAAAGAGAGTACGAATTTTTGGATAGTGCAAATAAAACCTCAGCTAGTATTTTCTTGCGCAACCTTTTAAAGGTTTTCTTATCTATAAATTATAAAAGTAATTTTTAAACCAACCAAATTATAGATAAAAACTACATCTAATCCTTAATAGTAAATAGATGTTGGTAAAAAACTTGCTTCCAGTAGCTTTTCTTAGCGCAATACTTTTTTCGATTTTATTTTACAAACAAGCCTTAGGGCTTAATCTTCTTATTTTTGAGGCTTCATTTGTCATTTTTCTATTTCTAACAAAACAGGTTAAGTTTTCCAGTAAAATTCAAATAGTTTGCTCCGTAGGATTTTTATTGACAGCTATTTTTACAGTAATTACCCATTCAACTTTTTCATATATAATACATTTCATATCCTTATTGGTTTATGTTGGAATTCTTAGTTATCCCTATGCAAAATCTATCATAAACATTTTTTTCATTTCAATTATTTCAATCTTTCAATCGCAAATTGAGTTTTTCAGAAGCGTAACAAACTCAAAAGTGAAAGGAAAAAGCTTCGGAAAAACTATATGGAAATTCAGAATTTTTATAATTCCCGCAGTGGTTATTTTTGTTTTTGTAGCAATATACAAGGCTTCAAATCCAATTTTCGACAAACTGACAGTAAACTTGGGAAGCGTGTTTCAAAATGCATTGGACTTTATTTTTAGTGATATTGAATTTCTATTTGTTTTAACTTTTTTACTGGGATTATTGATCAGCAATATTCTTTTATTCAGAACAAAGAGCCCTTCCCTTGGAGAAAATGATGCAAAATCCAGCGATTTATTAATAAGAAATAGAAAGAAAAATTCCAGAAGCTTTGGTACAGTAAGTTTAAAAAATGAATTGAAGGCAGCATTATTTCTGCTTTTCATTTTGAACGCAATTTTATTGATATTGAACATCACAGATATTTACTTGGTTTGGTTCAATTTTGAGTGGGACGGACAAACTTTAAAGCAGTTCGTGCACGAAGGAACTTACCTTTTAATTTTCTCCATTTTAATTTCCATTGCAATTGTTCTTTACTTTTTTAGAGGAAATATTAATTTTTACAAAAAGAATAAATTACTTAAAAAATTGAGCTATTTATGGTTGTTTCAAAACGCAATTTTAGCAATATCGGTAGGCTTTCGCAATTATTGGTATATAGAATATTTTTCGCTGGCATATAAAAGAATTGGGGTTGTACTATTCTTGATTTTGACTTTATATGGACTGTATTCAGTTTTTATAAAAATTAAAAATTCGAAGTCTGGATTTTATCTTTTCCGTACAAACGCAATGGCTATTTATATTATTTTGGTGCTAAGCTCCATCGTTAATTGGGACACTTTGATTGCGAAATATAATTTTGCACATGCAGACGAGGCCTTTTTACATTTTGATTATTTGGCAAATTTGTCAAATAAATCCTTGCCCTATTTAGACAAGTCTTTTTCTGAATTGATGAAGATTGAAAATATCCAAAAAGAAAAATTTGCTTTTGAAACTGATTTTATGAACGCTAAAGAATATTATCAACATATTGAATTCAAAAAAACAGTATTTAAAAAGGAATGGGAATCCAAAGGGTTTCTATCTTGGAATTTGCCTGAATACATTGCTTATAATAAGCTGTTTAAATGATCAATAAACAGTCTTTTTTGTTAATTCCATCCCAAATGTTAAATTTTAAAATACGATTATAAAATAGTTGAACGTTAGAAATTTAACCTCCCCACCCATAAAACGTATTTAAGTAATTATTTCAAACAAAACGATTTGGTTTTTGCTTTGCAGCCCAATCATTTTGCCTTATTTTTAAATGCTTTTAACCATCGCTTATGAAATGCCCATCTATAGAATTCAAATCAATTGAAGAAACACAATGCGGCATTCCATCTTCCGCTTTATTAAAATATTATATGCTGATGAAAACTCTGCTCAAGTTCCTGCCTGTACTTTTATTGTTTTTCGTCTTTTCCTGTAAAGACAAAGACAAGCACTCCGAAACCGACAACCTTTTCAAATTCAAGGATTATATTTCGTATAACACTTACGGAAACCAATCCATAACAACGGCCATTCGCGTTGAACTTGCAAAACCATTGGAGCAATTTGAGATGACGCAGGAACTTTCAGCTGATGATTATTTAAAAATTTCCCCATCCACAAAAGGAAAACTAATTGTTGAAAACGGCAAAACACTAATCTTCCAACCTTCGGAATATTTAAAACCGGATACAGAATATACTGTAACCGTAAAACTGAATAAATTTTACGAAGACATTTCAGCGGATTTTAAAACCTATACTTTCAGTTTTCACACCATTACCCCAAATTTTAAGGTTGAAGTAGGAAAACTTCAAAGCTATAGCAAGCAATGGCAATATGTTGAAGCATCTATTGAAGCGTCGGATGTAATTTCATTGGAAAAAGCGAAGCAATTAGTTTCGGTTTCGCAAGATGGAAAAAGTTTAAAGCTGAAATGGCCAGCGGAAGCTGCTGACGCCAAATATTTCAATTTTAAAATTGACAGTATCAACCGAAAAATAGACGATTCCGAAATCATTATTAAATGGGATGGCAAACCAATTGATGCTGAAAACAAAGGTGAAAATACATTTGCAATTCCAGGTCAAAACAATTTTACAATCATTGACATCAGTAGTACGTTGGCACCTGCCGCGCTTTTGAGCATTAATTTTTCCGATCCTTTGCTGGAAAATCAGGATTTTGCAGGCTTGGTAACTATTGAAAACACGCAGGATTTACGGTACGAAGTCAATGGAAATGTACTAAATGTGTATCCGCCAAACCGCGTGGTTGGCGATGTAAAAGTCACCGTATTTACAGGAATAAAAAACACGGAAGGTTTCGGATTGAAGAAGGAATTTTCAGAATTGGTTTCCTTTGAACAGTTAAAACCCGCCGTTCGGATGATTTCAAAAGGCGTCATTCTTCCAAATTCTACTTCAACGCCGGTTTATTTTGAAGCGGAAAATCTTTCAAAAGTCGATGTTCGCATCATTAAAATTTACGAAAATAACGTGTTGCAATTTCTTCAAAGTTATAATTTGAATGATAACAATACCTACGATATTAAACGCGTGGGAAGACGAATTGCCAAAAAAACCATCACCCTTCAGAATGACAATTTGGGCAACAACGGCAATTGGAAAGCCTACGCCATCAATCTTTCGGAATATTTTAAGGCAGATCCCGGCGCTATCTATCAGTTGGAACTCAGTTTTAAAAAGGATTATATTACTTACGATTGTGCCGAAATGATTTCGGAAGAAGATAATTCCGAAGATAACGGATATTCTGATGATTATTACGAAGATGACCCCTATTATGCCAACGATGCCACCGAAGATGAGGAACTACGCGAAGAGCGCTATTGGGACAATGAAATTTACCGCTGGCGGAATTACACCTATAATTGGGAGCAGCAGGACAATCCGTGCCACCCCGCATATTACAACGAAGAGCGCGTAGTTACCGCAAATATTTTGGGCTCCGATTTAGGATTGATTGTGAAAAAAGGCAACAATAGATCGTATCATTTTTTTGCTACGAATCTTATTTCCGCAAAGCCTGAGGGCGGAGTAAAAATCAAACTTTTTAATTATCAGCAGCAATTAATTGAAACCGTTACTACAGAGAGTGATGGATCCACTCTTTACGATAGTAACAGAAATGCAGCTTTCGCCGTAGCTCAAAAAGGAAACAATTATGCCTACGTTAAACTGGAAGACGGTAACGCCCTTTCAATGAGTAATTTCGACATTTCGGGGAAAGAATTGCAAAAGGGCTTAAAAGGATACACTTACACCGAACGCGGCGTTTACCGTCCCGGTGACAGTATTCACTTGACTTTTGTGTTGAACGATAACGCAAATCCACTTCCAAAAAACCATCCGGTTACACTTTCAGTAACCGATGCCCGCGGAAAACTCGTTCAAAGAACGGTTTTGAATGCGAGTGATTCCCCCTTTCGGGGGGTGCAGGGGGGCTTCTATTATTTCCCAATCGCCACAGACGTATCCGCCCCAACCGGAAATTGGAACGCAACCGTAACCGTTGGTGGCGCACAATTCAGTCACACTCTAAAAGTAGCAACCATAAAACCAAACCGCTTAAAAATCAAACTTGATTTTGAAGATGAAATCCTCGATGCAACAAAGCCCGTAAAAGGAACCGCAAGCGCAATGTGGCTTCACGGCTCGCCTGCGCGCAATTTGAAAATTGATATGACCGCTACGCTTCGCGCCAGCAATTCCGCTTTTCCGAAATATCCGAAATACAATTTTATCGACCCAATCCGAAAATTTGAGGAGGTTGAAATTCCTATTTTGGATGCGCAACTTTCTTCGGAAGGCAGTACTTCTTTCAGCCAAAACCTGGAAGTTGGAAAGAACGCTCCCGGAATGTTGAAAGCTACTTTTTTAACGAAAGTGTACGAAGGCGGTGGCGATTTTTCAATGGATATTTTTTCAAAGGATTTAGCGCCATTCTCACATTTTGTCGGTTTAAAATCGCCCGAAGCCGGCCGTTACGGTTCTTATTTTACAGATGAAAACACAAATTTTGATGTGGTTTCCGTAGATGCCCAAGGCAAAGCTGCAGCCAATCGCGAACTGGAAGTAAAAGTCTTTAAAATTGAATGGCGTTGGTGGTGGAATCGGGGAGAAGACAATCTTTCAACCTATGAAAATTCAACCGTGCATCGTCCGGTGAAAGAATTCACCGTAAAAACCGATGGCAGCGGAAAGGGGAAATTCACAGTAAATATTCCCGAAGAAGAGGGCGGAAGATATTTAATTCGCGTAATCGATAAACAATCCGGGCACGCAACAGGGCGCATTACATATTTCTACCGAAATTGGTGGCAACGCCCAAGCGACGGTGATGCTGAAAGTGCACGAATGTTACTTTTTTCCGCAGATAAAGAAAAATACAACGTTGGCGAGGAAGCGTTTATAACCTTTCCTTCAGGAAGTGATGGCCGAGCTTTGATTAGCGTTGAAAACGGCACCGAGGTTTTAACAACGCATTGGATTGAAACCAAAAAGGGCGAAACCAAAGCTGCGATAAAAATTACAAAGGAAATGGCGCCGAATATTTATGTGAATATTTCGCTGTTACAGCCGCACAGCCAGACGAAAAATGATTTGCCAATACGGCTTTACGGCGTTATTCCGCTTTCGGTGGAAGATCCTTCAACTGTTTTGCATCCACAAATTACGATGCCAAATGTGTTGAAACCTGAGGAAAATTTCACCGTAAAAGTTTCCGAGGAAAAAGGCAAACCGATGACTTATACTTTGGCGGTTGTGGATGAAGGTTTATTGGATTTAACCCGCTTCGCAACGCCTGATATTCACGATGCTTTT
This sequence comes from Aequorivita marisscotiae, assembly GCF_029814825.1. NCBI lineage: Bacteria > Pseudomonadati > Bacteroidota > Flavobacteriia > Flavobacteriales > Flavobacteriaceae > Aequorivita > Aequorivita marisscotiae. Next base: position 1,044,213 of record NZ_CP122379.1, read on the forward strand.
TACAGTCGTGAAGCTCTGGGCGTAAAAACCTTTGATATGTATGATTACGTGATTGGCGCGTATTCCGGCAGCGTGGATAATATTTACGCAATTGGCGGTGGCGATGCGGCTTTGGGTGCAAAAAACCGAAAAGCGGACCGGTTTAAACCGGTTGTAAAATATCTTGGACCATTCGAACTCGCCGCCGGAAAAACAGCGACGCATACTTTAGTGATGCCGAATTATGTGGGATCCGTTCGGACTATGGTAATTGCCGGTGATAAAACGAAAAGTGCCTACGGAAGTGTCGATAAAACTACGCCCGTCCGTACACCATTAATGGTGCTGGCTTCGCTTCCGCGGAAATTGTCGCCGGGCGAAACCGTTACGCTTCCCGTTACCGTTTTTGCGATGGAAAATAAAGTGAAAACTGCTACGATTACTGTGAAAACTGGCGATGCATTGAAACCGAAAAATGGTGCTTCAAAAACTGTTTCTTTCAGCAGTCCGGGCGAGCAAATTGTGAATTTTGAATTCGAAGTTTTACCAACCAAGAAATTTCAAACTATTGAAGTAACCGCTTCTGGCAACGGCGAAAAGGCGAGTTATAAAGTAGAAATCGATGTGGAAAACCCGAATCCTATTTCGCAAAAAGCTATAAATTATACGTTGGATGGAAACGCTTCGCAAACCATTACTTTTGAAACTTTTGGCGTGCCCGGAAGCAATGCTGCGATGCTTGAATTTTCAACCTTGCCACCGATGGATTTTGGCAAACGAATGGAATATTTAATCCACTATCCGTATGGCTGTTTGGAACAAGTTACATCGTCGGCCTTTCCGCAGCTTTATTTAGCAGATGTTTTCGACATAACTTTCGAAAAAAAGAAAGAAATTGAGAAAAACGTAAAAGCTGCAATTGAACGTTTGGGCAGATTTCAACTCCCCAATGGCGGACTTTCGTATTGGCCAGGAGAACGGGAAGCGGATGAATGGAGTACCAATTTTGCAGGTCATTTTATGCTCGAAGCCAAGCAAAAAGGGTATGCACTTCCTATAAGTTTTATGAGCAATTGGTTGCTATATCAACAAAATGCAGCACGCCAATGGCGAAATAGTTACAAGGTTTACAATTCCAGTTTAACGCAGGCTTATCGGCTTTACACATTGGCGCTGGCTGGAAAACCGGAATTGGCATCGATGAATCGACTTCGCGAAAGCAAGGAATTGAGCAATGATGCAAAATGGCGTTTGGCAGCTGCGTACGCTTTGGCTGGAAAAAAAGAAGTTGCACAACAAATTGCACAAACGGCCAACATAAATTTTGTTCCGCAGAAGTATGATTATTACACTTATGGCTCGCCTTTCAGAAATAGGGCGATGGCTTTGGAAACTTTGGTGCTTTTGGGTGATTCGAAACAACGCGATTTAGCGATTTCTGTTGCGAAGGATTTGTCATCCGGAAATTGGTACAGCACCCAGGAAACTTCGTATGCGCTGATGGCAATGGCGAAAATGGTTGCCAAAAACGGCGGAAAAGCGATGGAACTTACGTTTACAAATGGCGGAAAATCTGTTAAGGTAAAAACCGATCGGGCCATTGCGCAGCGCGATCTTTCGTTTGTAATGGGAAGTAATTCCGTTTCTGTGACCAACTTAAAAGGAAATGTGGTTTACGTTACGCTTTCACAACATGGAAAACTTCCATTGGGAAAGGAACTTGCCGAACGACGCAATCTTTCATTGAAAGCCGAATATTTGGACGGTGTCGGGAAACCAATGGATATTTCAACTGTAAGACAGGGAACTGAAATCATTGCAAAGGTGAGTGTAACCAATACTTCCAATAATGAAATAAATAATGTGGCGCTCTCAAAAATCTTCCCAAGCGGCTGGGAAATTGTAAACACAAGTTTTTCTGAATTGGGTGGCGGCGCAAGTGGAAATGCGCGATACACAGACATTCGCGACGACCGCGTGAATTTTTTCTTCGATTTAAAGAAAAATGAAACGAAAACTTTCGCCGTGAAATTAAATGCATCCTATTTAGGAACGTATTATTTGCCCGGAACGCAGGTTGAGGCTATGTATGATAATAGCTATTATGCGAGGAATAAAGGGATGTGGGTAACGATTGAACAGTAAAATTCTTATATTTACTTATAATTAATAGTCTGAAAATGAATATTGCTGAAAGAAAAATAAAACTTGTGGAAAAAATTCTTCGTCTAGTGAACGATGAAAATGTTTCTCGTTTTGAAGAAATTTTAGAAAGTGAATCTTTAAAAGATTCAACTATAGTTGCAAAATCCGTGAATGGGCGAGAAATTTCCTTGCAAGAATATCGAGATAAAAATGACCGTGCCGTAGCTGATTATTCAGAAGGAAAATTTAAAACTTCCGCGCAATTAAAAGATAAATTCAACTCAGCTAAAAACAATAATGGATGATAAAGTTAAAGGCATCCATTGGTCTCCCGAAGCCGAACGGGATTTGGAAGAGATTTTTGAATTCTATTTTAAAAACTCCCCAAATTCTGCTTCTAAAAATATAGTAAGCATAATTACAGAAACCGAAAAAATGGTCTTTACCAAACAATGGCAGGTGGATGAGTTTGACCCAACTTGCCGAAGAGTTATTGTTAAAGGAAAATTTAGAGTCGTTTATAAAATTATAAATGAATTTATTTTAGTTACAGCCGTTTATCCTACAAAGAAAAATCCTGAAAACTTCCGAAAAGAATAAGGCATCCAAAAAAAAACTCCTTCTCTTTGCGAAGGGGGCATTGGGGCTATTATTCATGCTTTGGCTATTCTGCCTTCCATCCCCATTATTTAACGTTCCAACCGCGACCGTTGCGGAAAGTAGCACTGGCCAGATGCTTGGTGCGCGAATTGCAGTTGACGGCCAATGGCGTTTTCCACAAATGGATTCTGTGCCGGAACGGTTCGAAAAATGCATTCTTTATTTTGAGGATGAACATTTTTATTGGCATCCCGGTTTTAATCCGGTTTCAATTTCAAAAGCGCTCTGGCACAATATTACTACCGATTCCCGCCGTGGTGGAAGTACAATTACGCAACAAGTAATCCGACTTTCCCGACAAAATAAAGGACGTACTTATTTTGAAAAAGTGGTTGAAATTTTTCAAGCCACGCGATTGGAAGCGGGTTACAAAAAGAAATCAATTCTAAGTTTATATGCTTCCTACGCGCCTTTCGGTGGAAATGTGGTGGGGCTCGAAACTGCTTCGTGGCGATATTTTGGAATTCCCGCTAGCGAACTGAGTTGGGGGCAATCAGCGGCATTGGCAGTGCTTCCAAATGCGCCGTCGCTTATTTTTCCTGGCAAAAACGAAGAAATTTTAAAGAAAAAAAGAGATGGGTTATTGCTGAAACTTTTCAGAAATGAAGTGATTGATGAAACCACGTATCAATTGGCTTTGGATGAAAAATTGCCGGGAAAACCTTTGCCATTACCAGAATTTGCATCGCATTTAACCGAAAAAATAAGAAAGGAACATCACGGAAAACGCATTGAAACCACAATTGATTTTTCGCTTCAGCAAAAGGTAAATAATATTGTAAAAGAACAACATTATATGTTGGCGCAAAATCAAATAAATAACCTCGCCGTTTTGGTTTTGGATGTGAATACTCGGGAAGTTCTGGCGTACGTGGGCAATTCACCAACCACACGCGAGCACAACAATTTTGTAGATATAATTGAAAAACCACGAAGCACGGGCAGTTTATTGAAACCCTTTCTATTTACTTCAATGCTCGATGCGGGCGAAATTCTTCCAAATACATTGGTTGCTGATATTCCAACTTCGGTGAATGGGTACATGCCTGAAAACTTCGACAAACAATTTAATGGCGCAGTGCCGGCCAGCGTTGCACTTTCGCGTTCGCTGAATATTCCCGCGGTGCGAATGTTACGTGATTTTGGATTGCAGCGTTTTTATAATGTTTTGGGCAAAATTAATTTAAACGAAATAGATAAACCTTCAGATTATTACGGACTTTCGTTGATTCTCGGTGGCGCGGAAAGTAGTTTGTGGGATATTACAAAAGCTTATGCAGGAATGGCTTCAACGTTAAATTTCTTCAATAATTCTTCCAGCGAATATCGGAAAAATGAATTTGTGGAACCTGTTTATGTGAAAGAGCACGATGTCCCGATAGCTATCGGGATCGGCAAAATTCAACAAAAACCTTCCGTTTGGAATGCTGGAGCCATTTATGAAACTTTCAACGCAATGCAAAAAGTGAATCGCCCGAGCGGGGAAGAAAACTGGGAATTTTTTACCAGCAGTCAGCCGCTAGCTTGGAAAACTGGGACGAGCTACGGATTTAAAGATGCGTGGGCAGTGGGGGTAACGCCTAAATACGCAATCGGGGTTTGGGCGGGAAATGCCGATGGGGAAGGCCGTCCGGGATTAACGGGAATTCAAGCTGCAGCGCCAGTTTTGTTTGATGTTTTAAATATTTTACCGCAAAGCGGTTGGTTTAAAATTCCGTATGATGAATTGGTTGAGGTAGAGGTTTGTTCAAAAAGCGGTCATCTCGCTGGGCTTTTTTGCGATGAAATAAAAGAGGAATGGATTCCAAAAAGTGGAGTGAGAACCGAAGCTTGTCCGTATCATCAAACTGTATTTCTAGATGCTTCACAAAATTATCGGGTGAATTCGTCGTGTTATCCGCTTTCGGAAATGGTTCAGAAAAATTGGTTTGTATTGCCGCCGGTGATGGAATATTATTATGCACAACTTCATCCGGAATATAAAATTCTTCCCCCTTTTGCGTTCGATTGTTTGCAGGAAAGTGAAAAGTTAATGGCTTTTATTTATCCGAAGAAAAATGAAGCGGTTTTGCTTCCGAAGAATTTTGATGAAAACGTAAACGAAGTAATTTTCAAACTTGCCCACCGTTCTCCGGACACTACTGTTTTTTGGTATTTGGATTCGGAATATATTGGGAAGACTGAAACCTTTCACGAGTTGGCAGTTTCGCCAAAGCCCGGAAAATATTTATTGACAGCTGTGGATGCGGAAGGCAATGAGCTTCGGGAAAAAATTGAAATTAAAACGCTTCAATAATTAACCAAAAAAAGAGACTACCTAAAAATAGATAGTCTCTTTGGAATCTTATTCGAATGAATTATTGCTTCACAAATCGAACAACGCTTGATTTGTTATCAGAATTAAGTTTTACCAAATAGGTGCCCGAAGCCAAAGCAGAAACATCAATCTGTCCTACTTTTTGAATTTCGGAAGCATATACTTTTTTGCCCAAAACATCAAAAATAGCAACTTGATAGTTTGAAGAAGCATCGCTTAATTCAATTGTAATTTGTCCGTTTGCAGGGTTTGGATAAAGGCGGATATCATTTTTTTCAAATCCTTCAATTCCTGCAGTGTCATCATTATGATAACGTGCAATAACCATTTCAGAATCATCACCTGCTGCAGAATATGAGTGACCCGCTAAAATAATTTTGTTATCTGGCTGCATTGCAATTGCATATCCGTGGTCTTCTTTTCCATCATTATCTGTGCTCACTTTTCCACCATTTCCAAAGGTAGAATCCAAGGTTCCGTCAGTATTAAAACGAATCATTGCGAAATCATAATCGAACAATTTTACTGTACGACCTGCTAAAACTACTTTGTCATCTGCCTGTATTACTAAACCGTTGGCATAATTGGCTTCATCTACAATTTGCGTTGTGGCCACTCCATTATTACCATACGTGTTATCAAGACTTCCGTCTGGATTTAGTCTTGCCACTGCAAAATCATAGGCTAGTCTTGGGTTGCTTCTGATATACGTATGACCTCCCAAAACGATTTTTCCATCAGATTAAATACCCAAGGTAGTCGCTATATCGTGGTCAATACCGAAGTTAAAAGCAACCTTTCCATCGGTTCCGAAACTATTATCTAAGGCGCCATCTGTATTAAATCTTGCGATAGAAAAGTTATTGTCGGAATCTCCGGCGATATAGATTTTTCCATCATCTGCAATTATAACGGAGGCCAATACATCGCTCCCGCCAGAATTTGCTATCACAACACCGTTTGTGCCAAAAGAGCTGTCAAAAGAACCATCGGTATTAAGTCTGGCTAGAACCATATTTCCGCTAACATTATCCCAAGTTCTAGCACCAACCACGATTTTTCCATCATCTTGAAGCGCAACATCCATTCCGAATGACTTTGCAGATGGAATAGTAATGGTTGCATTTCCGCCAGTTCCGAAAGAAGTGTCTAAAGTTCCGTCGGTATTAAGACGCACCACTGTAGCTTTATAAGTTGCTGGTTCGCCTGAATCTCCAACAAGAATTATTTTGCCGTCAGGCTGAACTGTGGTAGCGGTAACAAAATTATAGGTTGGGGAAACCTGGGTAGTTGCAATTCCGTTGTTGCCAAAGGAAGTGTCTAGCACACCAGACTGTGCATAAGAAAGGGATGTTACTACTAAAAGTAGTACTAAAGAATAGAATTTGTTCTTGTTATTAGGTTTTAAAAATTTTCGCCGAAGGTATTATTTATTTTTACTTAATACCAAAATAATTTTGGTATTATCAATTGAAAATCAAACATATAAAGAGATTATATATTTGAAAAATGTCAGAGATTTATAAAATTCAAAATACGGTTTCGGAAATTAAATCTTAAAAAATTGCCTATTCAATATTTTTAAAACGAATTATTGTGAAAATGACAATGTTGTTAAAGTGCATATTAAATTATTTAACAAAAATTTAGGCCTCGATTAGTTCGGTTATTACCGAACCAATCGTATTTTTGCGCCCTAATTATAAAATTTAGTTGTTTTGACTAAACGAAAAAATTTAATTGAAAAGCTTGGCGTGCATATAGAAGGAAAGGAGCAAATTGCGCCTTTGGCCGCCAGGATTTTGGCAACGCTAATACTAACGGGCAAACAGGGAACAACCTTTGAGGCCTTGGTTTGTGAACTGGGAGCAAGTAAAAGTACAATATCTACCCATCTTACCACCTTACAAGCGGCCAGTAGAATTACATATTATACAAAATCTGGTGATCGGAAAAAATATTTCATCTTAATTCCGGATGTTATGATTCATGCCATGGCCGATATGCTAAAAAATTGGAAATGTGAACAGCGGTTGCATTTAGAAATAATGGAATATAAAAAGGAAATAAATGAATCGCTTCCCAAGGATTCCGATGAAATCTTCGATTTGGAATTTCATACAGATTACTTGGAATTTCTAAATCAAGCGAGCGCTTCTATTGAAAAACTTCAAAAAAAACTTACTGAAAAAAATACAAACAACTAATTAAATCAACAATGAAAAAGATAAATCAACTTTATTTATTTCCCATTGCTTTAGGGATTTTATTTATGCTTACTTCCTGTGGCGAAGAAAAAACGGGACAACAAGCTCCACAAGCGTTACCATTTCCGGTAGTTACCGTACCTACAAAAACGGTTACCGCTTATGCTACTTACCCAACCAGTTTAGAGGGTATAATTAATAGTGAAGTTCGCGCAAAAACTTCCGGTTATATTACACAGGTTTTGGTGGACGAAGGAGAAAAAGTAAAAAAAGGGCAAACACTTTTTAGGTTAGAAACCCAGGCATTGAGTCAAGATGCGGCTGCTGCCAAAGCTAATGTGAATGCCGCACAGGTGGAGGTTAATAAACTAAAACCACTCGTTGAAAAAAATATAATTAGCGGTGTACAATTAGAAACGGCGAAGGCAAAATTGGCCCAAGCCCAAAGCGGGTATAACGCTATTGCTGCAAACATAGGGTACGCCACAATAAAAAGTCCTGTTGATGGCTATGTTGGGGCTATACCTTTTAGGGAGGGTGCTTTAATTAGCCCAACCTCTCAAATGCCTTTAACAACGGTTGCTAATATTGAAAAGATATATGCTTTCTTTTCACTAAATGAAAAAGCGTATTTAGATTTTATTGAAAAGAACGAAGGTAGCACCTTAGAGGAAAAAATTAAAAATCTTCCGAAAGTGCGGTTAGTACTAGCCAATGGAAGTCTTTATGATAAAGAGGGAACTATAGAAACTATAAACTCGCAGGTAAATCCATCTACCGGTACAGTGTCTTTTAGAGCAGTTTTTGACAACCCAAATAGAATTCTGTCAAGTGGTTATAGTGGAATAATACAACTTCCAAATACCTATGAAAACGCAACGGTTGTACCTGCCTCCGCTACGTATGAAAGACAAGGAATAACGTATGTGTATAAAGTACAAGGCGATACTCTTGCAACAACTAGCGCTATTCAGGTAATAGACCGTGTAGATAACATGGTAATAGTAAAAGAAGGCATAGCGCCAGGCGATAAAATTGTTGCGAAAGGAGTTGGAAAACTACGAGATAAAACTCCTATTGTTGCTCAGTCAGCTAGCTTTGATAGTATTGCACAAGGATTAGAAAAAGTATTTAAATAATAAAAGACCATGATAAAGAAGTTTATAGAAAGACCCGTTTTATCGAGTGTCGTTTCCATTATAATATTAATATTGGGGGTTTTAGGTATTACAACTCTGCCCACCACCCAATATCCAGAAATAGCTCCACCAACGGTACAGGTTTCTGCAAATTATCCTGGGGCTAATGCGGCAACTGTTCTTGAAAGTGTAATTGTTCCTATTGAAGAACAAATTAATGGAGTAGAAGGAATGACCTACATTACTTCTACCGCAAGTAACAATGGTAGCGCTAGCATTAATGTGTTTTTTGATCAGGATGTAGATCCGGATATTGCAGCAGTTAACGTTCAAAACCGTGTGGCTCGCGCAAGTTCATTATTGCCATCAGAAGTAACGCAATCTGGCGTAATAACTCAAAAACAACAAACGAGTGCCTTAATGTTCCTTACAGTATATTCGGAAAATGAAAATTACGACGGCACTTATATTCAAAACTATCTAAACATTAATGTTCTTCCAGAACTAAAAAGAATTAATGGAGTTGGTGGTGTTAATGTATTTGGTGGTAAAGATTACGCAATGCGTATATGGTTAAAACCAGAGAAATTAGCTGCATACAACCTAGAACCTGCAGATATTACTGCAGCTATCCGTGAACAGAGTAGAGAGGCTGCAGCTGGTTCCTTAGGACAAAATAATGCAGAATCTTTTGAATACGTTTTAACTTACAGTGGTAGATATAAAGAAGCTTCACAATATGAAGATATCGTAATTAAATCATTGGGCAGTGGTAAGTTTCTTACCCTAAAAGATGTAGCCGATGTAGAATTAGATGCACAAAACTATGGCTCCATTTCATTTACAAATGGAAACCCAGGCGTTAGTATGGCAATTTATCAAACAGCAGGATCTAATGCTCAAGAAATTATCCGTACAGTTCATGAGAAGTTCAAAGTAATGGAAAAAGATTTTCCAAAAGGAGTAAAATATATTGTAAACTTCGATTCTAATGAGTTTCTAGAAGCTTCGATAAGTAAAGTAATTACCACATTAATTGAAGCATTTTTATTAGTGTTTTTAGTAGTGTTTATCTTCTTACAGGATTTTCGTTCTACATTAATTCCTGCAATTGCAGTTCCTGTATCTATTATTGGAACTTTCTTTTTTCTCAATTTGTTTGGTTACTCAATCAATCTACTTACACTGTTTGCACTTGTTTTAGCAATTGGTATTGTAGTAGATGATGCAATTGTAGTTGTAGAGGCGGTACATGCTAAACTTGAAGAAGGGGCCCAATCTGCACTAAAAGCAACGCATTCGGCAATGGATGATATTACGGGCGCTATTATATCAATTACTTTGGTTATGGCGGCTGTGTTTATACCTGTAACTTTTATTACCGGACCAACAGGTGTATTTTACGAACAATTTGGCGTTACTCTTATTGTGGCAATTATAATTTCTGCGGTAAACGCGTTAACACTGAGTCCGGCATTGTGTGCTATTTTTCTAAAAACCCACGATGAAGAAGTTAAAAAGAAAAATTTATTAGGTCGTTTTTTCAGTAAATTCAATACTGCATTTACAGTAACAACTAATAAATACGTTAGATCATTAGGTTTTTTATATAAACACAAATGGATTAGTGGTGCTTTCCTTATTTTATGTGTAGTCGGAATTGTTTGGGCCTCCAATACTACGCCCACAGGCTTTGTTCCAGACGAAGATAGAGGACTTATTTTTGCGAATATTGAGCTTCCAGCTGGTGCTTCATTAGACCGAACTGTTGGAGTAACTAAAGAATTACAAGAAAAAATTAAGAATGTTCCCGGAATTAGAGATATTTCGTTAGTAAATGGTTTTAGTATTATAAGTGGTTCGGGAAGTAACTACGGTATTGGGTTTATTAAATTAGATAATTGGTCTGAAAGAAAAGAGGATAGTAAATCGGTAGAAGCTATTACCGGCCAACTATTCGGAATTGCTGCAAGTATTCCGGACGCAAAAATTTTATTTTTCCAACCTCCAAGTGTTCCAGGATTTGGAATATCTTCAGGGTTCGAGATGAAAGTTTTAGATAGAACGGGCGGTAGCTTTAACGACCTGAGTGCGGCAACCCAAACCTATCTGCAAGAATTAATGCAACGGCCGGAAATTATGTATGCCCAGTCTTCATTTAATACCGATTATCCCCAATACGAAATAGATGTAGATATTACTAAAACAAAAGAAGCCGGAATAAGTGTAAGTTCCATTCTTACAACCTTGCAAGGCTATATAGGAAGTATTTACGCAGCAGACTTTTCTCGATACGGAAAACAATACCGTGTTTTTGTACAAGCATTGCCAGAAGATAGAACTTCTGTTGAAAGTTTAAATCAAATGTTTGTTCGTAACGCTATGGGCGAAATGGCTCCTATTACCGAATTCATTTCTTTAAAAAGAGTTTACGGGCCCCAATCGGTAACCAGATTTAACTTGTTTAACTCTGCAAGCGTAAACGGTGCAGCAGCACCAGGATATTCTTCGGGAGATGCTATTAAAGCAGTGCAGGAAGTTAGTAAAAACTTACCTCAAGAATACACCGTGGCATTTTCAGGACTTACGCGTGAAGAAATATCATCCGGGAGTCAAACCACCTTTATTTTTATTTTGGTTTTACTATTTGTGTACTTTATCCTAGCGGCGCAATACGAAAGTTTCTTAATTCCATTTTCAGTAATATTCTCTGTGCCAGTTGGGGTTTTTGGAGCCTATATTGTTACTAAATTTGCGGGATTGGAAAATAATGTTTACTTCCAAATCGCGTTGATAATGCTCATTGGGCTACTCGCCAAAAACGCTATTCTTATTGTAGAATTTGCCCTTCAAAGACGCAGAACAGGACTCTCTAGAATGAATTCAGCTTTTGAAGGTGCCAAAGCAAGACTTCGCCCAATTTTAATGACGTCTTTTGCTTTTATCGTGGGTCTTTTACCACTTGTATTTGCCTCAGGTATCGGTGCTCGTGGAAACAATGCAATTGGTACCGGAGCCGTTGGAGGATTATTAATAGGAACCATTTTTGGAGTATTTGTTATTCCTATCCTTTACATTTTCTTCCAATGGATTCAAGATAAAATGAATAAAACCCCAGACACTTTTGAAGTAGAGATTCAAGATGAAAAATAAAAGAAATCAGATTATGAAATTTATAAAAGGAGCTGTAATCGCGCTGGCGTTTTTAACATTACAATCTTGTTTTGTTGCCAAAGATTACAAAAGACCCGAAACGATAGTAGAAGCTCAAAACTACCGCACGGACCAATTGTCGCAAGATACACTCACCATTGCCACACTTTCATGGAAGGAGTTGTTTACAGACCCAATACTTCAAAATTATATTGAGGAAGGATTACAAAACAATATGGATATTCGCGTGGCGCTGCAGCAAATACGAATTGCCGAGGCGTATGTAAAACAGGGCAAAGCCGGTTATTTACCTTCCATAAACGGAAATGCAAAATACACCCATCAGGAATTGCCAGCAACCAATCAATTTGGCAATGTTTCATCTATTGGCCAATACGAATTAAGCGCAGGCCTTTCATGGGAAGCCGATATTTGGGGAAAAATTAGAAGTACAAAACGCGCTTCAGATGCTTCATATTTACAAACAGTGGCCGCGCACCAAGCCGTTAAAAGTAGGTTGATTGGCAATATTGCCTCAGTTTATTATCAATTATTGGCCTTGGATGAGCAAATTCGTATAACCGAAGAAACAATTGAAACACGCTCTAAAGGATTAGAAACTACCCAAGCTCTAAAAGAAGCGGGAAATGTTACCGAAGTGGGCGTGAAGCAAACCGAAGCGCAATTATACACGGCGCAGGGTATTTTAATCGATTTAAAAAACCAAGCGCGGTTGCTGGAAAATACATTATCAATTTTAATGGGAAGCGCACCGAGAATGGTTGAACGCAGCAGTTTGGAAAACCAAACATTAGACGTTTCTTTAAAAACCGGAATTCCCTCTCAATTACTTCGAAATAGACCAGATGTAATCGCCGCGGAATACAATTTAATAAATGCTTTTGAACTTACTAATGTAGCGCGAGCTGGTTTTTATCCGTCCTTAACGCTTTCTGCTACCGGCGGACTTCAGAATATAGAAATTGACAATCTATTTAATGCCAATTCACTATTTGCCACAATTATTGGCGGGTTAACGCAGCCTATTTTTAACAAGCGTCAGATTCGTACCCAATACGAAGTTTCGCAAGCGAAGCAGGAACAGGCTTATTTAGATTTTAGATATGCAATTATAAATGCCAGTAAAGAAGTTTCTGACGCACTGTACAGTTACCAAGCAGCCACTGAGAAAATTGCGGTAAAGCAAAAGGAATACGAGGCGTATACCTTAGCCACCGGATATTCAGAAGAGCTTTTAGATAACGGTTTCGCAAATTATTTGGAAGTTTTAACAGCGCAGGAAAACGCCTTAAATTCTAGTTTAAATTTAATTAACGCAAAAAATAGTCAACTGCAATCCATTGTAGATTTATACGAAGCTTTGGGCGGCGGCTGGCAATAGATTTTTCATAGTTTTTTTATTGTTGATAGTAGAAAATCTGTCTTGAAATTTTTCAAGGCAGATTTTTTTATGTGTTATACCGAAAACTGCTACTTTAGTGCAATGGGAAAACATTACTACACTTTCTTCATAATTATTTTCACTTTCCTTTCCTGTGAAGAAAAGCCCAATAAAATACTTTTGCTCCATGAAGATTGGCAGTTTTCAGAAGTTGAAAAAATTAAGTGGCAACCCGCAAATGTTCCCGGAACGGTACAAGCAGATTTATTGCGTTTAGGTGAAATTCCCGATCCGTTTCTAAAAAATAACGAAGACTCCATTCAATGGGTTTCTTCTAAAAATTGGCAGTATAAAAAGCAATTTTCCGTTTCTGAAGAAATCTTAAAAAGAACAAAGCATTTTTTGAAATTTGAAGGATTGGATACGTATGCCGAAGTATTTCTCAATGATAGTCTAATCCTTTCCACAAACAACGCTTTCCGCAGTTGGGAGGTAGATGTAAGCGATGCTTTAAAAGCCAAAAACAAACTTTTGGTAGATTTTAAAAGTCCAGATTCCATCGAAAAAGCTGAAGCTAAAAAACTGAATTACAAACTTCCCGAAGGTAATCGCGTTTTTACTCGAAAGCCGCAATATCAGTACGGATGGGATTGGGCACCCACTATAAAAACTATGGGCATTTGGCGAAATGTTTCATTAGAAAGTTATGATATTGCACGGCTAAAAGATGTCTTTCTTCAAACAAAATCTATTTCGGATTCTCTTGCTGAAATTGTTGCGAAGTTTGAAATTGAAACTTTAAAAGCGGTAGAAATCACTCTTAGAATTACCAATAAAAATACCTCGGAAACCATTTCTTCAACCTTTAAAACCAAAGCGGGAGAAAGCGAATTTCAAATGCCTTTCAGCATTAAAAATCCGAAACTTTGGTGGACGCACAATTTGGGCGATTCGTTTTTGTACGATATTGAAATTGAATTGCTTCACAATAAGAATGTCTTGGAAACTTATTCAAAAAATCTTGGCATTCGCACCATTGAATTAGTTACTGAAAAAGATTCCATTGGCGAAAGTTTTTATTTTAAATTGAATGGAAAACCTGTTTATATGAAAGGTGCCAACTACGTTCCGCAACAAATGTTGGACGCAAAAATAGATCGAGAAAAATACACGCAATTGATTGGTGATGCGGTTTCGGCAAATATGAATATGCTTCGCATTTGGGGTGGTGGAATTTATGAAGATGATTATTTCTACAATTTATGTGACGAAAAAGGAATCCTTATTTGGCAAGATTTTATGTTCGCCTGCGCCATGTATCCCGGCGATGCCGAATTTCTGGAAAACGCCAAACAAGAAGCAATTGAAAATGTAAAGCGTTTGCGGAACCATCCGAGCATCGCGCTTTGGTGCGGCAATAACGAAAATAACGAGGGCTGGCATCGTTGGGGTTGGCAGGAAGGAAAAACCGAAGCCCAAAAACAAGAAATTTGGGATAGTTATTACGCCCTCTTCAACCACATTTTACCGCGCGTTGTAGATAGTTTAAGCCCAAAAATCAGTTATTGGGAAAGTTCGCCAAAATTTGGTCGAGGCGACAAACGCTACCAATTTCAAGGCGATGCCCACGATTGGTGGGTATGGCATGACGGTTACCCCTTTGAACATTTTGAAAAGAAAGTTCCGCGTTTTATGAGCGAATTTGGCTTTCAATCGTTTCCCAGTCCTGAAACTGTAAAATATGCCACCGGAAGAGATTCTGTTTTTAAAAACGATCCGCTTTTTGCAAACCATCAAAAACACGTCAGAGGTTTTAAGATTATTGAAGAATATATGGCGCGCGACTTTCCAGTGCCGCAAAATGCCGAAGATTATATGTATGTAAGTCAGCTTTTGCAAGCCCGTGGAATTACGATGGGAATTCACGCCCACCGTCGTGCAAAACCATATAACATGGGCACGCTTTATTGGCAATTGAACGACTGTTGGCCGGCTATTTCGTGGTCCAGCATTGATTATTTGGGCAATTGGAAAGCACTGCATTATAAAGCCAAGAAAGCCTTTGAAAACGTTTTGATTTCTACTGAAGAAAAAAAGGATACGCTTAATATTTTTGTAGTAAATGATAGTTTTAAAACCATTAAAGATTCTTTAGTTTTAAAGTTATTGAATTTTGATGGAGAAGTAATTCACAAAAAACAACTTGCGATTGAAAGCCCCGAAAACAGTAGTAAAATTGTCTATTCCCTTCCGTTGGAAACTTTAAAATTTGATAGAGATTTTAGCGTTTTAAAAATCAATTTCGGGAAAAGTGAATATTTAAATTATTTTGTAAAACCGAAAGATTTAAAGCTTAAAAAAGAGGAAATCGAAATTGAAGTATGCTGTTCGGTCGAGCGCAGTCGAGACCTATCATTACCATCAAACTCCAAAGTTCTCGACTGCGCTCGAACAGACAATAATTTGTGTTTTTCCGTAACCCTTGTATCAAAAACACTTCAAAAGAATGTATTTTTAGAGGCAGATGAAAAGGGAAAATTTGATGATAATTTCTTCGATTTGTTGCCGAATGAACCCAAAACAATTCTTTTTTCAACCGAAAGTAAAACCCCACCAAAATTGAAGTTAAAAACCTTAAATCAACTTTTTCCCTAGCTATGCGAACTATTTATACTCTAATTCTCACATTATTTTCATTTAGCGTTTTTTCGCAAAATCCCGATGTAGTTTTAATTCCAAAACCGCAACAATTAACCTTGCGAGATGGTAATTTTACCCTCGATAAAAACACAAGTTTATTCACTGCTCCTGAATTTGAAATTGCGAGTAACTTCTTAAACGAATTTCTTAAAAATGGTGCTGGATTTAAGCTTCAAAATACTTCAAAAGAAGACGCCAACATTATTATTGAGAAAGACACTTCGCAACCTTCCGAGGGTTATTTTTTAGATATTTCAAATTCAAAAATTCACATTAAAGTTAGCGATGCGAGTGGCGCTTTTTATGCAATACAAACGTTGCGGCAATTACTTCCAATAGGGCTCGAAGTCCCTCTTGCCCCCGAAGGAGGAGTTGAAAGTGCAACGTTTTTAATTCCGCAGTTAACGATTACGGATTTTCCGAAATTTGCTTATCGCGGGATGCATTTAGATGTTTCACGACATTTTTTCGATAAGGAATTTGTAAAAAAATACATCGCAAATCTGGCCATGCTAAAGATGAACACTTTCCATTGGCATTTGACGGACGACCAAGGATGGCGAATTGAAATTAAAAAATATCCCGAACTCACGGCAAAAGGGGCGTTTAGAAATGAAACGCGAATAGGGCATTACGAAGATAAACCAGAATTGTACGACGGTAAACGTTACGGCGGTTTTTACACCCAAGAAGACATTAAAGAGGTAGTTGCATTTGCTGCGACGCAAAACGTAACTATAATTCCTGAAATAGAAATGCCTGGGCACGCGCAGGCTGCCATTAGTTCGTACCCCGAATTGGGCTGCACTGGGAAACAGATTCCCGTGGCGACAACTTGGGGTGTTTTTGAAGATATTTTTTGCCCAAAAGAAGAAACATTTACTTTTTTGGAAAATGTTTTAAACGAAGTTATGCCATTATTTCCGGGCGAATATATTCACATTGGTGGCGACGAAGCGCCAAAATTGCGTTGGAAAAATTGTGCACATTGCCAACAATTGATAAAGGATAAAAATTTAAAAAATGAACACGGGTTGCAGAGTTATTTTATTCATAGAATTGAAGAATTTGTAAATAGCAAAGGCAAAAAAATAATTGGTTGGGACGAAATTTTGGAGGGTGGCCTCGCGCCAAACGCCACTGTAATGTCGTGGCGCGGCATGCAAGGCGGAATTGACGCCGCAAAGCAAAAACACGATGTAATTATGACCCCGGTGTCGCATTGCTATTTTGATTATTACCAAAGTGAAAATTTAGATGAACCCACGGCAATTGGCGGATTCCTACCGTTGAAAAAGGTGTATTCCTTTAATCCAATTCCTCACGAATTAGATGTCGAAGAAGCAAAATACATTCTTGGCGCACAAGCCAATGTGTGGACGGAATACATTCCAACGGAAAAGCAGGTAGAATATATGGTTTTTCCGAGAGCGCTTGCTATGAGTGAGGTTGTTTGGAATGGACCTTCAAAAGATTTCGAAAAAGATTATCCCGATTTCTTTTCGCGAGTTGAAGATTTTATGAAGCGTTTGGATGCTTTAAATATTAATTACGCCAATTATTTATATGAAATTGACGGCAAAATTATAAAAGTGGAAAACAAAGTATTTTACGAGTTATCCACGCCCACCAAAGGAAAGGATATTCATTATTCGATAAATAACTCTAAAACGAAACTTTACTCAGAGCCAATTTTAATTGAAAGGGATTCCAAGATTACGGCTAATGTTTTTAAGAATGACGAAAAACTAGGGCGTGATTTTTCCGAAGAAATAAAATATCATAAAGGGATTTTAGGAAAAATTGAACTCAACTTAGCGCCAAATCCTGCGTATGCAGCCGGCGGAAAGGAAGCATTAATCAACGGAATTTCTGGTAGCGACAAACGCTATGGCGACAAAGAGTGGTTGGGTTTTTGGGGTGATGATTTAGAAATTACAATCGATTTGGGAAAGGAAACGGAAGTACGTTCCCTAAAAACTCGATTTTTCAATTCGCCCGGAGTTTGGATATATTCACCCAAAGAGCTTTCCATTTTCTGCAAAAATGTAAAAGGTGAAATAATTTCCTTCACTAAAAATATAAATGCGGAAAACGATAACTTAATTGATGTCGCGGTTAATTTGGCCGAGAAAGGGGGTTTAAAGACCAGATATATAAAACTGAAAATCCTCAATTATGGTATGATTCCAGACGGTTTGCAAGGTGCAGGACACAAAGCGTGGACGTTTATTGACGAAATAATAATTGAATGATATAACTTTGACAAAGTTTTAAACTTTGTCAAAGTTGAGTTATACACAAATTGAAATCTGCGCGAATAGCTTCCAAAGTGCCCAAAATGCACAACTTGCAGGAGCAAACCGAATGGAACTTTGCACCGAGCTTTCCGTTGGCGGCCTCACGCCAAGCCACGGACTAATTGAAAAAGTAGTTTCGGAATTAACTATTCCAACCCACGTTTTAATCCGTCCGCGAAGTGGAAACTTTACCTATTCCGAAGAAGAATTTGATGTTATGTTGCACGATATTGCATTTTGTAAAAAATTAGGTTGTGCAGGAATTGTAAGCGGATTTTTAACTTCGGAAAACAAAATTTATTTTGAAAAAACGAAGCAATTGATTGCTGCTTCCGAAGAAATGGACTTTACTTTTCACCGTGCTTTTGACTGGGTTGAAAATCCGATAGAAGAATTTCAAAAATTGATTGATCTAAGAGTAAACAGATTACTTTCCTCGGGACAAAAACCTAGAGCAATTGAGGGAATTTTATTGTTAAAGAAACTTCAAAATCTTTCAAAAGGTAAACTGGAAATTATGCCAGGCGGCGGAATTAATCTTGAAAATGCCTTGAAATTTAAAGAAGCTGGGTTTAAAAGCATTCACTTTTCAGCAACAACAAAAAAACAAACACTCCAACAGAAACCGAAAGTTTCCATGCACAGTAAAACATTTTTTGAAGAAGGAATTGTCAGCACTTCAAATATAGAAACCATTCAAAAAATTAAAGAATTATTAACGTAACGGAAAACCTTTGGCAGCCCACCAAGGATGGATTTCAATTGAAAGCCTGCCAGCTTTAACCATAGGGTCCATATTTGCAAGACTGTCTGCCATTTTTTGGGTAGGAACGTTGTAAATGGTAATTCCACGTATATCGCCTTCATCGCCAAAAGGGCCTGAAATATCTGCAAAACCTTCTTCGTACATCCGTCCCAAATGTGCCAAATGCAATGTTTGTAGGCTGTCCGCTTCCTCTTTGGTTTGGGAACGAGCGGGCCCTTTTTTTAGAAATGCAATAAAATATTGTTGCATTAAAATGGTGTCGCCAGATTTTTCATCAACGTAATCAAAAGTTTGAAAGCCTTTTTGAGTAAGTTCCTCTTTTAGCTGCGACATTGGAATTTTTACTTCCTCTGGGCAGGGTTCGGAGATATATTCCTTTTCAATTTTGGTTTCACAACTTAAAAATGTAATTCCTAAAATTGCAACAAGTAATTTAGCTTTCATTTTTCCAGTTCTTAAAGGGGTTTTTACTCAAATTTGAATTGTAATATTTTACCTCGCCCGTTACTTCCATTCCCAACCATTCAGGTTTTGAAAAGGGTTCGTTTTCAGAATCGAGTTCTATTTCAGCGATGATTAGCCCGGCATTTTCACCAATAAAATCATCTACTTCAAAAGTATGGTTGTCTATTGAAATTTCATAACGGGTTTTTTCAATAATGCCTGGTTCACATAAAAGAAGCAATTCTTCAGCTTCTGCCTGTGAAATCTGTTTTTCCCACTCAAAACGCGTAAGCCCAGATTTGTTAGATTTCCCTTTAATAGTTATAAATCCATCATTTCCTTGAATACGGATGCGCACGGTACGTTCCCGATGGGTATTTAAAAACCCCTGAACAAGGCGTGTGCGTTTGTGTGCTTCGTTTTTAAAAGCTTCGGAAGTGACCAAAAATTTACGTTCTATTTCTTGCATGTTTTGTTTATTATCCTGCAAGGTTTTCAAAACCTTGTAGGTCTATTAAGCGTATTTATTGTATTTACCTACAAGGAGCCAGCCGCGGCGGGAACACCTTGCAGAAAGAAGGTCTATTTTCCAATTTCCCTAATTTTTTCCGAAGTAATAATTTTTTCAGAATATTCTTTTTTTGCCAAAATCAGCATGGCTTCCGCAATAGTTTCGGCTTTAATCATTTTGTATTTTTTCGGAATTAAAAAGCCGAAAGACTTCATAAAAAAAGTCGCTACTTTTTCACCTAAACGATTTTCATCACGGTCGCCCACAATAAGCGAAGGTTGTAGAATATAAGTGTTTTCAATATTCTCCGCTAAAACATCGCGTTCCATTTGGCCTTTCGTTTTGTTGTAAAAAACACTGCTATTTTCATCTGCACCGAGTGCTGAGATTACAATAAAAGTCTTAATTCCGTTGTTTTTGGCAAGTTTTGCAGCCGTAACGGGAATACCATAATCTATCTTTTTATAAATTTCTTTGTCGGGAGTTTTAGCTTTTGTTGTTCCAATACAGCAAAAAGCCACATCGGCTTTAAAGGCTTCGGAATAATCTTCCAATTGAAACATATCTATTAAATGCTCTTCAATTTTAGGCGAATGCTTTTTTGCCGAACTGCGGGAGAATAACTTTATTTTTTCAAAGGAAGCATCTTTTAATAGCTTTTCCAATAATATGCCGCCCGTTAATCCCGTGGCGCCGAGAATGATTGCTGTTTTCATAGTCTAAATATACCTACAAGGTTTTGAAAACCTTGCAGGAAATTTTAAAATCTGTTAGGTTTTAGTCTCTTTAAAGGTATTAAATTTACGCTATGCAAGAAATGCTTCCCATCCGTAAAATAATACACATAGACATGGACGCATTTTACGCCTCTGTAGAGCAGTTGGATAATCCCGATTTGCGCGGAAAACCCTTGGCAGTTGGCGGAAGTTCTGTCCGTGGTGTAGTGGCGGCAGCAAGTTACGAAGCTAGGAAATTTGGAGTGCGGAGTGCCATGAGTGGCGCAATGGCGCGAAAACTTTGTCCCGATTTAATATTTGTTAGAACTAATTTTGATAGATATCGAGAAGTTTCTAAACAGATTCGAAAAATTTTTCTTGAATATACAGATTTGGTAGAACCGCTTTCGTTGGATGAAGCTTATCTGGACGTTACCGTAAACAAAATTGGCAATCCCAGCGCTTCAATGATTGCTCAAGAAATTCGCAATAGAATAAAAGAAGTTACCGGTTTAAATGCCTCTGCCGGAATTTCGGTAAATAAATTTGTGGCGAAAATAGCCAGCGACATCAATAAACCCAACGGACAAAAAACAATTGGTCCCGAGGAAGTGGAACCTTTTTTGGAAACGTTGGATGTAAAAAAGTTTTACGGCGTTGGAAAAGTGACAAAGGAAAAAATGTACCGTTTGGGCATTTTTACGGGGAAGGATTTGAAGGGAAAATCACTTGAATTTTTAGAGGATCACTTCGGGAAGAGCGGTGGTTTTTATTATAACGTTGTGCGCGGAATACATAACAGCAAAGTAAAACCAACACGTACGCAAAAATCTTTGGCGGCGGAGCATACCTTTTCTGAGAATATTTCTTCGGAAATTTTTATGCTGGAACGGCTGGAGGAAATTGCCACCGAAGTTGAAAACAGACTTTCTGCAAAAAAACTAGCGGGCAAAACCGTAACCTTAAAAATTAAGTATCGCGATTTTACCATTCAAACCCGCAGTAGAACGCTTGCTGAATTTATTTCTTTAAAGCAACCTATAATGACTGTGGTTAAAGAATTGTTATTTCAGGAAAAAATGAAGGAATCGGTACGGTTGTTGGGAATTTCAATTTCACACCTAAACAATGAAAAATCTGTGAAAACGGACATTTTGAAAGAGTCCATAGACGTACAATTGAAACTTGAATTTTAAAGGCCCTCCGGCTTCGGCACTTCCCTTGAAAAAAAGGGGAGGAAAACAGTAAAAATTTTAAATATGATATAAAGCTACTTATCTTTAAACTAATTTAAAACTCTAAATTTATGAAGACTGTAGCTTTTTCTGTCCTTGCCCTTGCGTGTTTTACTTTTCTTTTTTCCTGTAAAAACGACGCCAAAACCACTGACGAAGCGCAAACTGTTGCTGCAGATTCCATTCCTGCAGAAACCGCTCCCGATGCAATGTACGTTACAGCCGTTAGCGGATTGACCTTGCGCGAATTTCCAAACTTGCAAAGTGCGAAACTTGCAGTGATGCCTTTAGGCACAAAAGTGAAAATTATTAATGCCGAAGGAAAAACTACGATGAATGTGGGCGGAATTGACGGTGCAATGGACAAGGTGGAATTCAACAACCAAAAAGGGTTTGCATTTAACGGTTTTCTGTCGAAGTTTTTTCCTCCTGGGGAAAATGCTTCGGCAGAGCATTATGCCGAAGAATTGAAAAAGGATTTTCCGAAGGTAAGCTATTCCGAAGCTACGGGCGGAACGGCGAGCAAGCCTACAAAGACTGAAACCTTATTACTTCCAACTGATAAATGGCACGAGGCATTTTTTACGGCGCAACAACTTTTCAATATCCCGAAGGTGTTTGCATTTCCCAATCCAAAAGGCTCCAATAACGAAACCCAACAAAACGGCAACAAAAAGAAAACTGATTTTGTAAGCGAACTACAGATTACTCGAAATAATAACGATTTACAGAAAATAGTGTATAACTACAAAACAACGGGTTTTGGCTATACGATAACCATTACCAAGGAAGCGGAGGGGATGAAACTGGAAAAGGTAGAGGTGGTGGATTGACCTTTTCAACATTGACAAAGTTTTAAACTTTGTCAATGTTAGGTTATTTCACCTGCGACACACGTAGCGTATTCACCATTCCTTTGTCAACAATAGGCATAGCCGCGAGATTGATTAAAAAATCGCCCTTATGCACAAAACCACTTTCAAAAGCTATGCGGTTTACGTCTTCCACGGTTTCGTCTGTACTTACATATCTATCGTAATAGAAGGCTTTTACGCCCCATAATAAATTTAAGCGGGCCAAAATGCGCTTGTTGCTGGTAAAGGCGAGGATAAAGGCTGAGGGCCGCCAAGCCGAAATCTGGAAAGCTGTGTAGCCACTATTGGTTAGCGTGCAAATGGCTTGCGCTTCAATCTCGTTTGCCATATGTGCGGCGTGATAGCAGATAGATTTTGTAATGTAGCGGTTCGTTTTAATTTGTGGTGGCTCTTGGGGCACGCGGATCAATTCAGAATTTTCTACGCTTTTTAGGATTTTTGCCATTGTTTTTATCACGGCAACGGGATAATTACCCACGGAAGTTTCACCGGAAAGCATCACGGCATCGGCGCCGTCCATAACGCTGTTTGCCACGTCGTTCACTTCGGCACGGGTTGGCGTTAGCGAAGTTATCATTGTTTCCATCATTTGTGTGGCGATGATTACAGGTATTCGTGCTCTTTTTGCTGTTAGTACCAACTCTTTTTGGATTAATGGCACCTCTTCGGCTGGAACTTCTACGCCCAGATCGCCACGGGCTACCATGAGGCCGTCGCAATAAGCAACAATCTTATCTATATTTGCTACTGCTTCGGGTTTTTCAATTTTGGCAATGATTGGTATTTTATATTCGCAATGTGCTTCAATCAGCGCCTGTAATTCCTTTAGATCTTCGGCATGGCGCACGAAGGAAAGTGCCATCCAATCTACTTTTTGCTCGATGGCAAATATGGCGTCTTCCTTGTCTTTGGCGGTAAGCGCGGGAAGCGAAATATTTGTATTGGGAAGGTTTACCCCTTTTTTGGAACGAAGTGGGCCACCTTGTACAACCATTGCTTTTACTTGGTCTATTCGGTTGGTTTCCAATATTTCAAAAATAAGTTTGCCGTCGTCTAAAAGCACGCGTTCGCCTGGGTTAACATCGTGCGGAAACTTATCGTAATTCATATAAACCCGCTTTCTATTGCCTTCAAATTCATCGCCCGTGCAAAAGAAAAGCTCGTCGCCGGGCTGAACAACCACTTCTTCTTTCATCATTCCCACGCGCAATTTGGGACCTTGCAAATCTCCTAAGATGGCTACGTGGGTATCTAACTCTTCTGAGAGTTCGCGGATTGTTTTTATGTTCTCTTTTACAGTATCGTAATTTGCGTGCGAAAAGTTTACCCTAAATACATCTACGCCTTCCAAAATCATATATTTAAGAATTTCTCTGGAGGAAGTGGACGGGCCAAGTGTGGCGACTATTTTTGTTCTTTTTTGATTTGACATTTAATCGAAAATTAAATTGTTCTTAGATTTTATATTGTCTATTGCTACCGAATAGGCAGAAATAACTTGTTTTATATCGTTAATTTCTGAAATGATTTTGTGCAGCGATTCTGTTTCAAAATCTGAAAAAATTTTTAGAAAATAATCTACTTTTTTATATTCAGGAAGAAGGTAGTGGGTTCGGGATTTTTCCGAAAGCATTTCGGCAAATAAACCATCCGAACTTTGTAAACCTGCTTCGACCGACTTGCATTTGTTAGCTACCAAATAGAAGTGAGTGTATTTGTGTACGTCTTCAAATTCGTATAGCGGAAATGTAATTAACAACCCATTGCTTGAAAAATCGAGATCTGTCTTACTTCGTTTTAACCTCATGTTGAGGTTACGGTTCATTAAATATGCCAATTTATAATCTTCTTCACTACAATGAATGGCAATGAGCTCAAAGGGTTCTTCAAAATCTTCGTCAAAAAGTAATTTGTAATTCGCCATTAATTTTTAGGGTTCTTGAAGTAGATGCAGTAGTTGTAAATTACCTACAGACAAAAATAAGCAACTTTACAGCTATTAGCTAAAATACGGGCAGGCTAATGGTAAATTTGAGAGAAATATAACTTTTAACACTAAGGTTTTTCTGAATCTACCTTTATGTGAAGTTTGTAAAAGGCTCTTTTGGCAGCACGTTCTTCGGCTTTCTTTTTTGAAGTAGCTCGGGCTTTTGCAACTACTTCGTCCCCTAGTTTTAAACGAACGGCAAAATGTTTTAATTCGTCTTTTCCGTTGTCTTCGTATATTTCGAAGTTAAATTGGTTTTTGTGCTTTTGACACCATTCAATAAAGAGGCTTTTGTAGCTAATTACTTTTCCTTCTAGTTTTTTAATATCTACATAAGGTTTTACAACTCTTTTTTGGATAAATTTTTCGCAATATTTAAATCCGCGATCTAAGTAAATGGCGCCCACTAAGGCTTCAAAAACATTGCCGTAAATATTACCGCTAAACTGTTGGGTGGGAATGGTTGTTTTTAAAAATTTTATAAGGTTTAAATCGCGCGCCAATTCATTTAAGTGTTCTCGGCTCACTACTTTGCTTCGCATTTTGGTAAGATAGCCTTCATTTCCGCCTGGTACTTTTTTAAAAAGATGTGCGGCAATTACCGCTCCTAGCATGGCATCGCCTAAAAATTCTAGACGCTCGTAATTTTGTGGTTGTCCGCTGGTATTTTTTTCGTTGGTAGAACGGTGGGTAAAAGCCGTTTCGTAAATGGAAAGATTTTTGGGACTAAACCCTAATATTTTTTTTAGGGAATTATAAAATTCCCCGTTCTTTTCTGTACGGGAAGTAAATATGTTTTTAATGGAAGCCATTAATTAATTTAGGCGTCAAGTTTTTTAAAGAGTACACAAGCATTATGTCCTCCAAAACCAAAGGTATTGCTCATTGCAACTTTAATGTCGCGTTTTTGAGCTTTGTTGAGGGTTAGGTTTAAGGAAGAGTCAATGTTTTCATCTACCGTTGCGTGATTAATGGTAGGTGGAACAATGCCGTGTTTCATTGCCAAAATAGAGGCAATTGCTTCAATAGCGCCCGCAGCCCCTAAAAGGTGCCCGGTCATAGATTTTGTAGAATTGATATTGATGTCTTTTGCATGTTTGCCAAAAACATTCACAATAGCTTTTAACTCGGCAACATCGCCAAGAGGCGTTGAGGTTCCGTGAGTATTTATGGTATCTACTTCGTCTGAGCTTATATTGGCATCGCGAAGCGTGTTTAACATAACGCGTTCCACTCCAATTCCGTCTGGGTGTGGGGCCGTCATATGGTAAGCATCGCTGCTCATACCCCCGCCAACTACTTCGGCGTAAATTTTTGCGCCGCGTTTTTTGGCGTGTTCGTATTCTTCAAGGATTAGTGCGCCTGCTCCTTCACCTAAAACAAAACCATCTCTGGTGGCATCAAATGGACGCGATGCGGTTTCAGGGCTTTCGTTTCGAGTAGATAGTGCGTGCATAGCATTAAATCCTCCCATGCCCGCCAAAGTTACGGCAGCTTCGCTCCCCCCTGTAACAATAACGTCGCAATGGCCTAACCGTATATAGTTTAGTGCATCTATCATAGCATTGGCAGAGGAAGCACAGGCAGAGACCGTTGTATAGTTTGGCCCCATAAAACCGTGCTTAATAGAAATATTTCCCGGCGCAATGTCTGCAATCATTTTTGGAATAAAGAAGGGGTTGAAACGTGGTGTTCCATCCCCTTCTGCAAAGTTTATTACTTCATTTTGAAAAGTTTCCAACCCGCCTATTCCAGCTCCCCAAATTACCCCTACGCGAAATTTATCAACCTCATCAAGGTTAATTCCGGCATCTAGTATTGCTTCATCCGAAGATACTAAGGCATATTGTGCAAAGCGATCTAATTTACGGGCTTCTTTCCTATCAAAATGATCTTCTGCGTTGAAATTCTTCAATTCGCAAGCGAATTTAGTTTTGAACTTTTCAGCATCAAAATACGTTATTGGCGCACAGCCACTTTTCCCGTTAACGAGGCCATCCCAATATTCTTGAATATTGTTGCCAATAGGGGTAAGGGCACCAAGGCCTGTAACTACAACTCGCTTTAATTCCATAGAAGAATTCTTATTTTGCTGCTTCTATATAGGAAATTGCTTGACCTACTGTCGCAATGTTTTCAGCTTGGTCGTCTGGAATCTGGATATCAAATTCTTTTTCAAATTCCATGATAAGCTCTACCGTATCTAAGGAGTCTGCTCCTAAGTCG
The DNA here is from genome assembly GCF_029814825.1 of Aequorivita marisscotiae. Taxonomy (NCBI): domain Bacteria; kingdom Pseudomonadati; phylum Bacteroidota; class Flavobacteriia; order Flavobacteriales; family Flavobacteriaceae; genus Aequorivita; species Aequorivita marisscotiae. The sequence continues at coordinate 1,070,975 of NZ_CP122379.1, forward strand.
TTAGTGAAGCTCGCTTCGTTTACAACTTCGTTTTCGTCTACACCTAATTTGTCTACGATAATCGCTTTTACTCTTGATGCAATGTCTGACATAATTCTTGATTTTTAAATTTAATTATAAGTGGCAAAAATAAAATATTTTAATTGAAAACACCATTTAATGTTGAAAATGTGAACGAGATGATTATTACCTATTCACTTTCAAGTAGTTTTTGACCTACCAATTTAAACATTTTTGGGCGAAGTAAAACCCTATTGCCTTACTTTTGTGTTTTATTTGTTAATTTTTACTTCGAGAAAAACCTTTGGAAACAGAAATGAAGAAACGAATTGTAATTTTTGCCTCGGGTAGCGGTACCAATGCCGAGAACATTATTAAATACTTTCAACGATCGCAAGTTGCCCAGGTCGTTCGCGTGCTGTCAAACAAGAAGAATGCCAAAGTTTTGGAACGTGCCGAAAGGCTTGATGTTGAAGCCGCTTCTTTTACAAATGAAGAACTGCTTTCTGAAAACGGCGTTTTAAAAATTTTGAAGGAAGTTAAGCCAGACATTATAGTGTTGGCGGGTTTTCTGTTGAAATTTCCCGAAATTATTCTAAAAGAATTTCCAAACAAAGTGATTAACATTCACCCAGCACTGCTCCCAAAATACGGCGGAAAAGGCATGTACGGCAGTTTTGTACACGAATCTGTTGTTAAAAACAATGAAGTTGAAACGGGAATAACCATTCATTATGTAAATGAAAATTATGATGAGGGCGCCATTATTTCACAGAAAAAGGTAGTGCTTTCAGAAAATGAAACGCCTGAAACGGTCGCCAAAAAAGTACATACATTGGAATACGAATGGTTTCCAAAAATAATTGAAGAAGTTTTGAGTGGACAGCCTCAGTAAAATTTGAAAATCCTCTTTATTTATTATTAAATAGTTCAACAATCAAAAATCGTTAATCGACAATCGTTAATCTTTATGGCTAAAAAGCAGAAATTTTACGTAGTTTGGTTTGGTAATCCCGCTGGAATATTTGACAGTTGGAAGGAATGCAAACGTTCTATAGATGGCGTAAAAGGGGCGCAATACAAAAGTTTTGAAACGTTTGATGAAGCTAAAAAAGCCTACAATAAAGAATATGCAGATTATAAAGGGAAAACTGTAAAAAAGACACTTTCCAAAGAACAGCTTCTTAAAATAGGCGAACCGAATCTATATTCTATCGCTGTGGACGCAGCTTCCAGCGGCAATCCCGGAAAGATGGAATATCGGGGCGTGGATACGCAAACGCACAAACAACTTTTCCACCAAGGCCCTTTTCAGCAGGGAACCAATAATATTGGGGAGTTTTTGGCACTTGTGCACGGCTTGGCATTTCTTAAAAAGAACAACAGCGACCGTATTATTTACAGTGATTCGCGCATTGCGATGGGCTGGGTAAAAAAGAAAAAATGCAACACAAAACTAAAACAATCTGCTAAAAATAAAACCCTTTTTGAATTGGTTAAACGTGCTGAAAACTGGCTTAAAACCAATAAATACGAAACGAAAATAGTAAAATGGGAAACCAAGGCTTGGGGTGAAATTCCTGCGGATTTTGGAAGGAAGTGAAACCTACAATAAGATTCTTTCAAAGCTGTTAAAAGCTCATTCTTTTATAATTAATTTGATTAAATTTGCACCCTCTTTAAAAATCCCTTTATGAGCAAACTCGTAATCGTTGGTACTGTAGCTTTTGATGCTATTGAAACTCCTTTCGGAAAAACCGATAAAATTCTTGGCGGCGCCGCTACCTATATAGGTTTGGCTGCATCGCAGTTTAATGTTGATGGCGCAATTGTTTCTATTGTTGGGGGCGATTTTCCGAAGAATGATCTTAAAATGCTTCAAGAAAACGGGATGGATATTTCGGGTCTCGAAGTGGTTGAGGATGGAAAAACCTTCTTTTGGAGCGGAAAATACCATAACGATATGAATACCCGCGACACTTTAATCACAGATTTAAATGTGCTTGCCGATTTCAACCCTAAAGTTCCCGAGGGCTATCGCGGTGCCGAAGTGGTCATGTTAGGAAATCTGCATCCGCTCGTCCAATTGGGCGTAATTGAGCAGATGAATTCGCCGAAGCTAATTGTTTTAGACACTATGAATTTTTGGATGGATAGTGCTTTGAACGAATTAATGCAGGTAATCGCAAAAGTTGATGTTATTACAATAAACGACGAAGAGGCGAGACAGCTTTCCGGCGAATATTCATTAGTAAAGGCTGCTGCTAAAATAATGGAAATGGGACCTAAATATGTAGTAATTAAAAAAGGCGAACACGGTGCATTACTATTTGGCGACGACGATGTTTTTTTCGCTCCAGCAATGCCCTTGCGGGAGGTTTTTGACCCAACTGGCGCTGGCGACACATTTGCCGGTGGATTCACCGGATATTTGGCAAAAACCGGTAATTACAGTTATGATAATATGAAGAACGCAGTAATTAATGGTTCGGCATTGGCTTCGTTTTGTGTTGAAAAATTTGGGCCAGAACGATTGCTCAACCTTACAAACAAGGATGTGCATCAACGCATTCAGCAATTTAAGAGCTTGACACAATTTGATATAAAATTAACCTAAATACGCGCCCTTACTTATTAAGGGCGTTTTTTGTACATTTATATAGTTTCAGAAAAAATATGAGCGACGCGTTAAAACATGAATGTGGCATTGCCTTGGTAAGACTGTTAAAACCTTTAGAGTACTATAAGGAGAAATACGGAACGGCCTTTTACGGAGTAAACAAAATGTATTTAATGATGGAAAAGCAGCACAATCGGGGGCAAGACGGTGCTGGTTTTGCCAGTATTAAATTAGATGTAAACCCTGGTGAGCGTTACATAAGCCGCGTACGATCTAACGCTGCGCAACCCATTCAGGATATTTTTGCGCAAATAAACGAACGCATAAATCTTGAGTTTTCTGAGCATCCCGAATACAAGAATAGCGTTGCAGCACAAAAAAAGAACATTCCGTATATAGGCGAACTTTTTCTTGGCCACGTGCGTTATGGAACATTTGGCTTAAATAGTGTTGAAAATGTACATCCATTTCTACGTCAGAATAACTGGATGCACCGTAATTTAATTATTGCGGGTAACTTTAATATGACCAATACCAACGAGCTTTTTGATACGCTCATAAAACTCGGAATGCATCCAAAAGAAAAGGCCGATACCGTTACAGTGATGGAAAAAATTGGTCACTTTTTAGACGATGCGGTTCGTAAGCTTTATAAAAAAGCTAAGGCCAAAGGATTGAGTAAACAGGAGGCTTCACCGTATATAGCCAAACACTTAAACGTGGCTAAAATTTTGCGACGATCGGCTGCGGATTGGGATGGTGGTTATGCAATGGCTGGCTTATTGGGTCATGGAGACGCCTTTGTACTGCGCGATCCGGCAGGTATTCGTCCGGCTTATTATTATCAAGACGATGAGGTTGTTGTAGTGGCATCTGAACGGCCGGCAATTCAAACAGTTTTCAACGTTCCTTTTGAAGAAGTTAAAGAGTTGGATCCTGGAAATGCCATTATAGTAGAGAAAAACGGCACAATGAAACTGGCTGAAATTCTTCCACCGCTCGAACGAAAATCTTGTTCTTTTGAACGTATTTATTTCTCTCGCGGTAGCGATGCCGAAATCTATCAAGAACGAAAAATGCTTGGTAAATTGGTAATGCCAAAGGTTTTAGAGTCGATAGATCACGATACCGAAAATTCTGTTTTCTCATTTATTCCAAACACTGCCGAAACTTCATTTTACGGAATGCTCGAAGCGGCACAGGATGAACTTAATAAGCAGAAAAATGAAGCTATTCTTAACGAAAAAGATAGTTTAACCACGGCGCGCCTGCAACAAATACAAGCGCATAAAATTAGAACTGAAAAAATTGCAATAAAGGACGTTAAACTCAGAACGTTTATTACGGACGATAGTAGTCGAGACGATCTGGTTGCTCACGTATACGACGTAACATACGGTGTGGTAAAACCCAATGATAATCTTGTTATTATAGATGATAGCATAGTGCGCGGCACCACGTTAAAGAAAAGCATTTTAAAGATGTTGGATAGGCTTCATCCAAAGCAGATTGTTGTTGTTTCTTCGGCGCCTCAAATTCGTTATCCAGATTGCTACGGAATAGATATGGCCCGGCTCGAACATCTGGTGGCGTTTCAAGCTGCTTTAGCACTTCACAAGGATCGTGGCACATACGGAATTGTTGAAGAGATATATCATAAATGTAAGGAACAAGTTGTAATGGAAGATGCTTCGGTTATTAATCACGTAAAAGAATTGTATGCTCCTTTTTCCGATGAGGAAATTTCGGATAAAATTTCGGAAATAATTAGCGATGAAGATATAAAAGCTAAGGTAAAGCTCATCTTTCAATCGGTTGATGATCTTCATAAAGCCTGCCCGAAAAACCTTGGAGACTGGTATTTTACAGGAAACTATCCCACTGCCGGAGGCAACAGAGTTGTAAACAGAGCTTATATTAATTTCTTTGAAGGAAATCCAGAACGCGCCTATTAAATTTTAACACAACATTTGCCGTTTAACGGAATTCTAATTCACTTAAACGAATATGTTGATTGACAATACTTTATGGCTTAAACTTGAATTATATTTGGGCTTACCATAAGGCGTAAGTAGGTTAGGTCTATGGTAAGATTTGGGGCAAAAAAGGTAGATCGAAAGATCTGCCTTTTTTCATGCCCCAAATATGGGGTGGCGAGCATAAAAAACTATAAAACTTGTTCCAATTTTGGTTGCGAGCCGTTTTCTCCCACTCTTTTGAAAGAGCTGCATTTTCCAACTTTTGATGGTTTCATTCGCATTTGAGTTACGATGTGAGAGACTCATAAAAAACTATAAAACTTGTTCCAATTTTGGTTGCGAGCCGTTTTCTCCCACTCTTTTGAAAGAGCTGCATTTTCCACCCTTTGATGGTTTCATTCTCATTTGAGTTACGATGTGAAAGATTCATAAAAAACTATAAAACTTGTTTCAATTTTGGTTGCGAGCCGTTTCATCATACACTTTCGAAAGAGCTGCATTTTCCACCCTTTGATGGTTTCATTCTCATTTGAGTTACGATGTGAAAGATTCATAAAAAACTATAAAACTTGTTTCAATTTTGGTTGCGAGCCGTTTCATCATACACTTTCGAAAGAGCTGTATTTTTCTGCTTTAAACAAATACATTTTTTCGCTTCCAGATCAGAAGTGTAAAGGACACTTTTTCAAGCCATTTCGCGATGTTAAAATTTTAACTAAATAGCTTAATTTTAGAACTAAATCTACTCAATATTGTTTTTTATCGAATAAACAAGCCATTCATCTAAAAGCAAATTTTCGAGTCAGATAAAGTTATATATTTGAGCATACCATTAGCATAAGTAGGTTAAGTTCATGGTAGATTTGGGGCAAAAAAAGACAAACACTCGTTTGTCTTTTTTTATGCCCAAATCTAAACGGGGTGGCGAGCCTCCAAAATTTCATATTAATATCAGATCTCGTTCGAGCCGTTTCTTTTCTTATCTGCACTTGTTTGTTTTGTCTGTCTTTCGGTTGGTTCATTCTTACATCCAAAAAGGGTGGCGAGCCTCCAAAATTTCATATTAATATCAGATCTCGTTCGAGCCGTTTCTTTTCTTATCTGCACTTGTTTGTTTTGTCTGTCTTTCGGTTGGTTCATTCTTACATCCAAAAAGGGTGGCGAGTCTCCAAAATTTCATATTAATATCAGATCTCGTTCGAGCCGTTTCTATTTTTTCTGCATTTACTTTTTATAAAAAATTTATATTCAATTTTCTATTCAAAAATTCACAAAAAAAATCCACAGCTTAAAAACAGCTGTGGATTTTATATTTAGTATATAATATATTGTATTACTTATTTTTATCGTAGTTGGCAGAAACCTCTTCCCAATTAACTACATTCCAAAATGCTCCTACATAATCAGGACGTTTATTTTGGTATTTTAAGTAATATGCGTGTTCCCAAACATCCAACCCTAAAATTGGCGTGCCTCCGCAACCTACATTGGGCATTAACGGATTGTCTTGATTTGGCGTGGAGCATACCTCAACTTTGCCTCCTTTGTGTACGCAAAGCCAAGCCCAACCTGAGCCAAACTGAGTTTTAGCGGCAGTAGAGAATTTTTCTTTAAACTCTTCAAAACTTCCAAAGGCATCGTCAATAGCTTTTGCCAAATCGCCCGAAGGTTTTCCGCCACCATTTGGCGACATTACTTTCCAGAAAAGACTGTGATTGTAAAATCCGCCACCGTTGTTTCGAACGGCTTTATTGTCCATATCAAGATTTTTTAAAATATCTTCAATAGATTTACCTGCCATATCTGTACCTTCAATCGCAGCGTTCAGATTGTTGGTATATCCTTGGTGGTGTTTGTCGTGATGTATTTCCATGGTTCTTGCATCTATATTCGGTTCTAGTGCATGAAATGCATACGGTAATTTTGGTAATTCGAAAGACATAATATATTTGTTTTTTGGTTATTACTAATTTTACCCAAATTTAGGCAATCTAAAAACTTAATTGTGTTATAGGTTTTATAAGATTTCTATTTCACTATAGATTAATTTGATTCTAAAACCATAAAAGCCGTATTTTAGTGGAAAATGTAACTTCCTTGGAAAAACAAACCTCCTTTTCAATATATAATGCTGCCGCAGGGAGCGGTAAAACATTCACCCTTGTAAAAGAATATCTGAAACAAATTCTTTCCGCAAAAAACGACGACTATTTTAAGCACCTTTTGGCAATAACATTTACCAATAAAGCGGTTGCCGAAATGAAGCAGCGAATTGTAGATACTCTGGTAAATTTTAGCAATGAGCAAAATGCTGCATCACCGCTGCCCATGTTGCGCATTTTAGCAGAAGAAACCGGACTCACTATTACAGAAATTCAAGTACGGTCTAAAAGAATTCTTAAAAACTTGCTCCATAATTACGCGGCGTTTAGCGTTGAAACTATTGATAGGTTTAACCATAGGCTTATACGTACATTTGCGCGCGATTTAAAATTGGCAACCAATTTTGAAGTCACGCTGGAAACAGATGAACTTTTGGCGGAAGCCGTAGATCTTTTATTGAGCAAAGCGGGTGAAAATAAAGAAATTACAAAAGTATTGCTCGATTTTGCCTTGGAGAAAACCGATGACGACAAATCGTGGGATATTTCGAGAGATATTGCCAGCGCCGCAAAATTGCTTTATAATGAAAATGAAGCCACACATGTTTCTATTTTGAAACAAAAATCTTTGGAAGAATTTCTCGAATTTAAAAAGCAATTACTTAAAAGAAAGAAGATTCTCTCTGCCGAAATTGAAACAATTGCTTTGCAGACCCTCGCGCTAATTGAAGAAAGCGGCTTGCAGTTTAATGATTTTAGCGGTAGCTATTTGCCGAAGCATTTTCAGAACCTTGCAACCGGCAGATTCCAACTTAATTTTTCAACTAAATGGCAAGAAACCATGGGCGAAAAGCCTCTGTATCCAGGCCGTGTTTCTCACGCAATTAAAGGGATAATAGATGAACTAACACCCGTATTCATCAAAAATTTTCAGCAAACAAAAACGATGGTCTTTAAATTGTTGCTAGTTGAAAATATTCTAAAAAATACAACGCCACAGTCAGTGATTAATTTAGTAAATCAGGAAATTGAAGCTATCAAGGAGGAAAAAAACGTCCTGCCAATTTCAGAATTCAATTCGTTGATAAACAAGGAAATTAAGAACCAACCGGCGCCTTTTATATATGAACGCTTGGGTGAAAAATACCGTCATTTTTTTATCGATGAATTTCAGGATACATCAAAGTTGCAATGGGAAAATATTATACCATTAATAGATAATGCCCTGTCGCAACAATTGGAACCAAGTTCTGGTAGCTTGCTATTGGTAGGCGATGCCAAACAATCTATCTATCGTTGGCGCGGTGGGTTGCCCGAACAATTTATGGATTTGTACGGAAAAGTGAATCCGTTTCAGCGGGAAAAGAAAATACACACATTGGGCACTAATTTTCGTAGTTGTGCAGAAATCGTAAAATTTAATAATGAATTTTTCAGCTTTGTGTCTTCATATTTTGCCAATCCAAATCACGGTGAATTATATCTAGAAGGTAACAAACAAGAATGCAACGATAAAAAAAACGGCTACATAAAATTCGAATTTATTGAAAAGCAAAATAAGGCCGAAAAAAACGAAACCTATTCAAGCCTTGTTTTTGAAACTATTTTAAAAGCGAGAAACAACGGTTTCTCCGAAAGCGATATTTGTATTTTAACGCGCCGAAAAGCAGAAGGAATTGCCCTCGGTGCTTTTTTAATGGAGCGGGGTGTGCCAGTTATTTCTTCAGAAACATTACTGCTACAATCTTCGCCATTGGTGCAAATATTGGTTTTTGCATTGCAACTTTGCGTGTATCCAAATAAAGAGGAGGCTAAAATACAACTACTAGATTTACTGCACGATCATTTAAAAATTTCGAAAGAAAAACATACATTTTTTACTAAATTTTTAAATATTTCTGAAACAAAATTCGTCGAAAACCTTAAGGAATACAACCTCGAATTTACCTTTAATCGAATGCGTTCCGTTTCACTTTACGAAGCTTTTGAATATTGCATTGAAAAATTTGAAATTGCGAAAACAGCAGATGCTTATCTATTTGGTTTTATGGATTTAGTTTATGATTTTGAACAAAAGCCACAAGCCGATAAAGTCTTGTTTTTAGATTATTGGGAAACCAAAAAAGAAAGCGCTTCCATTCCCGCTAGTGAAGGAACCAACGCAGTGCAATTGATGACTGTTCACAAAGCGAAAGGATTAGAGTTTCCAGTGGTAATTTTTCCATTTGCCGATATTCAATTGTACGATGGTAAGCTAGATAAACTGTGGTATCCTTTACAAATGGAAGATTTCAGTTTTAGTGAAGCGCAGATAAACTTTAAGTCCGAAATAGCTAATTATAGCCAAGTGGGCGAGCAATTATACAACGATCATCGCAGCCAGTTAGAGCTAGATAATATTAATTTACTCTACGTTACTTTAACCCGCGCAGTGGAGCAGCTTTTTATTTTTTCAGAAATGCCCAAAGACTCAAAGGACGGAATTCCTACCTGTTACAACCAGCTTTTTATGGAGTTTTTAAAACAGAAAGGGGTGTGGAATAATGACCAAATGATTTATGAATTCGGAAGTGATTCAACGAAAACCTCAAAGGTTAAAAAAATCATTGCACAGGTAGAGCCAAGTTATATATCCAGTAGCCCAAAACGGCATGGACTAAAACTGGTCGCGCCTCAAGAACTTTATTTGGAAGAAGATACCGCTGCTGCAATTTCTGCTGGAAATTTGCTTCATGAAACCATGGCTAAAATTTATACAAAGGCCGATGCAACAAAAGTTTTGATGGAACTGGAAGAAAGGGCAATAATTCCAAAGGAAGAATTAGAGAAATTACAGCAAACGGTTTATAAAATTATACAACATCCCAAATTGGAAAATCTGTTTTCGGGTACCGATAGTGTTTATAACGAGCGCAGTATTATTACTAAAGATGGTCTGGTTTTGCGGCCCGATAGAATAAATGTAAATTTAAAAAATACAGCGGTTGTAATTGATTACAAAACGGGACTGCCAACAACCAGGCACAAAGAACAAGTGGCTCAATATGCAAACGCGCTAACAGAAATGGGCTTTTTAAATATCGAAAAAATACTTATATATAGTAACGAGGACGAAATAGTAATAAATAAAGTTTAATTTTGAACTTAAAATTTAGAATATGTACGGAAAAATAAAAGAACATCTACAGCGAGAACTGGAAGAAATTAAAGAAAACGGATTATACAAAAAAGAGCGAATTATTACTTCGCCTCAGGGTGCCGAGATAACAATTTCTACAGGTCAAAAGGTTTTAAACTTTTGCGCAAATAACTATTTAGGTTTATCGGCCAACAAAGAAGTAATTCAAGCGGCCAAAGATACTATGGACACACACGGTTTTGGAATGTCGTCTGTTCGTTTCATTTGCGGAACCCAAGATATCCACAAAGAATTGGAGCAAAAAATCGCCGATTTTTACGGTACCGAAGATACAATTCTTTATGCCGCCTGTTTCGACGCCAACGGGGGGGTTTTTGAGCCATTGTTGGGTGCAGAGGATGCTATTATTTCAGATTCACTAAATCACGCTTCCATTATAGACGGGGTGCGATTATGTAAGGCGGCACGTTATCGTTATCAAAACAATGATATGGATGATTTGGAAAAGCAACTTATCGCCGCTAATAAAAATGGGGCACGCTTTAAAATAATAGTAACAGATGGCGTTTTTTCTATGGATGGATTAGTTGCGCCACTTGACAAAATATGCGATTTAGCAGATAAATATGACGCTTTGGTTATGATAGATGAATGTCATGCAACAGGCTTTATTGGTGACACCGGTCGCGGAACCTTGGAAGAAAAGGGTGTGATGGGCCGTGTTGATATAATTACTGGCACGCTCGGAAAAGCACTAGGCGGCGCCATGGGCGGTTATACTACGGGAAACAAAGAAGTTATAGATATGCTGCGCCAACGTTCGCGTCCATATTTGTTTTCCAACTCATTGGCACCAGCTATCGTTGGAGCATCTATTAAGGTGTTCGATTTGCTGGCAAACGATACTAGTTTAAAAGATAAACTCACTGAAAACACGGCATATTTCAAAAAAGGTTTAAAAGATGCAGGGTTCGATATTATTGATGGCGAATCGGCCATTGTCCCGGTAATGCTGTACGACGCAAAACTCTCTCAGGAAATGGCAAATAAATTATTGGAAGAGGGAATATATGTAATCGGATTCTTTTTTCCAGTGGTTCCCCAAGGTAAAGCCCGAATCCGAGTGCAGCTTTCTGCGGCACATAATAAGGAACATTTAGATAAAGCGATACGTGCCTTTATTAAGGTAGGAAAAGAATTAAACGTTATTGGCGATTAAAACCTTTATTTCCCTACCAATAGCAGTGATTTTAGGAAAATTTTATTAGATTTGCTTTTGTTTATAAAATTTAACAACTTACTTTTGCTCTTAATTAACACTTAAAAATTAAACAATCGAATATGAAACATCTTAACAGATTATTAGTTGCTGCTGTCCTTTTTATGGCAATCGGGGTAGCGAACGCGCAAGACGAAAACAATCCTTGGGCTGTTGAGGTTGGTGTAAACGCTGTTGACGTTTATCCAGCAGGTCTCAACGAAGACCAAGTACGTATCCCAGCTGCTGCTAGAGGGGATATTTTTGACGAATACTTTAATGCAAATGACCACTGGAACATCCTTCCATCGGTTTCAAGACTTGCTATCAGTAGATATATTGGTAGTGGTTTTGTATTCACTGCAGCAGGTTCAATCAACCGTATTGATAGATTAGGAGACCTTCCTGCTGATGATCTGAGCTACTACAGTGCAGATGGTGAAATTAAGTACAGTTTAAAAGGTGCATTAAATAGCAGTTGGTTTGATCCTTCTATCGGTATCGGTGGTGGTTACACTTGGGTAGACGATATAGGGTTTGGCTCTGCTAACGCACTTGCAGGTGTTAAGTTTTGGTTCAATGACTATTTAGCTCTAAACTTACAATCCACTTATAAACATGCTTTCGAAGATTCTTACGGAATCACACACTTCCAACACTCTGCTGGTATAGTTTTCCAATTCGGTGGAAAAGACACTGACGGTGATGGTATATACGACAAAGATGACGAATGTCCAGAAACTCCTGGTCTTCCTGAATTTAACGGATGTCCTGACACTGATGGTGATGGAATCGAAGATAGACTTGACGAGTGTCCAAATACTCCAGGTTTAGCTGAATTTAATGGATGCCCTGATACTGACGGTGACGGTATTCCAGATCACCTTGACGAGTGTCCTACTGTGGCTGGTTTAGCTGCTCTTAACGGATGCCCTGATGCTGACGGTGACGGTATCGCAGATAAAGAAGATGCTTGTCCTAACGAAGCTGGTCCAAAAGAAAATAACGGTTGCCCTTACCAAGATAGAGATGGTGACGGTGTATTAGATAAAGACGATCAGTGTCCGGATGTTGCTGGTACTGTAGCAAACAAAGGTTGTCCTGAAGTTTCCGTAGAAATTATCAAGCAGTTAAATGAGTACTCTAAAACGATCTTGTTTGACTATGACAAAGCAACCATTAGAAAGGAATCTTACTCAGCACTTCAGAGTATCGCTGATATTATGAAAGAATATCCAAATTCTAATTTCCTTATCGAAGGTCATACAGATAGCAGAGGAAGTGATTCATACAATATGAAGTTATCTAAAGAAAGAGCTGCTTCAGTTCACGATTACTTAGTGACTATTGGAATGGATGACGATCGCTTACGTTCTGAAGGTTTTGGTGAAGAAAGACCAATTGCAACTAACAATACTGCAGCTGGTAGACAACAAAACCGTAGAGTTGAAATTTCTTTAGAAAAATAATCTAGAAGAATATTTCTAATAAATAATTTTGAAACGCCTCCGTTTATCGGGGGCGTTTCTTATTTTTAGACTATGCAAACTTTTCTTCAACAAACCCTGAACCATATTAAAAACACAGGAATAAACATTTCTGAAATTACCTTTATCTTACCTAGCAAACGTGCCGGTGGTTTTCTTTTAAACGAATTAAAAACCAACCCAAACAATACGCAATTTGCACCTCGCATTTGTAGTATAGAGGAATTTATAGAAGAGCTTTCCAGTCTAAAAATTATAGAGGCTACCGAACTTCTTTTTAAAAGCTACGAGGCCTATTTAAACACAGACTCTATTCCCGACAAAGAAGACTTCGAAACGTATGCTACTTGGGCAATTACGCTCTTAAACGACTTTAATGAAATGGATCGTTATCTGGTAGATCCTGAGCCGTTTTTTAATTATTTGGCCAGTATAAAAACATTGGAGCGTTGGGGTGTAAAAGATGAAAAAACAGAACTGATTTCAAATTATATACGCTTTTGGGAAAGCTTGCCTTTATTTTATGAGAACATCCAAACCTTACTGTTAAATGAAAATATTGGTTATCAAGGAATGGTTTACCGCGAAGCAGCTGCCAATATAGAACATTATATTTCTAGCAATAAAAATAAAAAACATTTCTTTCTCGGATTTAACGCGCTTAATACGGCTGAACAAAATATTATTCAGGAATTGTTGGAGGCAGGAAACACAGAAATTTACTGGGATACTGATCGGGTTTTTTACGAAGATTTAAAACACAGCGCATCATATTTTATTAGAAAATACATTGGTGATTGGAAATATTATCAAAACAACGACCCAAAATTTATTGCCGAAAACTACCATACTCCAAAACATTTTCAGTTTGTTGAAGTGCAAAAAAATATAGGACAGGCAAAACACGTTGGCGAACTACTAGCCACCTATTCTGAGGAAGATTTAAATAAAACAGCAATCGTGTTGGGCGATGAAAATCTTCTAATTCCGTTGCTTTATTCGTTACCCGAAAATGTAAAAAATATTAACCTCACTATGGGAGTTTCGCTAAAAAACTTTCCTGCTGTTGTTTTTTTTGAATTACTTTTTGCCATTCAGCAACGCAATACCGAAACGCTTTATTACAAAGATATCCTTTCAATTTTAAATCATCCCCTAGGCAAGAGTTTAATAGTTAATGCCAGCAAAATATCCCTAATTTTAACGCGTGAAAACATAACTCATATCACTGCCACCGAATTAATTGAAATAGCAACTATCCCAGAAAACAAAAATATTGAATTACTATTTGCCAATTGGAAAAACGATAGTAATACGGCCATAACTTCCTCATTAAAAATAATTGAAAACCTACAAAAAACTCATAAACCCAGCACCGTTGAAGGTGTTGTACTCCACGAATTAAAAACAGTATTTGGTAAAATTGAAGCACTAAATACAAGATATCCACACCTAAAATCTATTAAAAGTGTACTCACCCTTTTTTCCGAATTAACGGCCACAGCTTCCTTAGATTTTGAAGGCGACGCCTTTAATGGCTTACAACTTATGGGAGTATTGGAAACTCGTGTTCTAGATTTTGAAAATGTTATAATTACTTCGGTAAACGAAGGTATATTTCCTTCAGGAAAATCGAATTCGTCATTTATTACTTTCGATTTAAAACAACAATTCAACCTTCCTCTTTTCTCCGAAAAGGATGCAATTTATACCTATCATTTTTATAGAATGTTGCAACGAGCAAAAAATATTACCTTGCTTTATAACAATCATTCGGAAGGAATAAATACCGGCGAAAAGAGCCGATTTATCCGGCAGTTAGAAGTTGAATTACAGCAAGAGCACATCATTAAAAAACGTGTGCTGTCTCCAAAGGTTCAGTTAAAAAAGCAGGAATTGCGTCAAATTGCAAAAACCGAAGCCGTCATGGATCGCCTCCAACAAATTGCGGAAAGGGGTTTTTCTCCTTCGGCATTAACTAGCTATATCCGCAACCCCTTAGAGTTTTATTTTCAGAAAATTTTAAGGCTACAAGAATTTGAAGAGGTTGAAGAAACCGTAGCTGCGAATACTTTGGGCACCATTGTTCACGATACATTGGAAGAATTTTATTTACCCTTGGAAGGACAGAAACTTACGGTTGCACATTTGCGGGAGATGAAAACTAACATTCACGATGAAGTAAGTGTGCAATTTAAAAAAACATTTAAGGGCGGTACGTTTTCAAAAGGGAAAAACCTAATTGTCTTTGAGGTAGCAAAACGTTACATCTCAAATTTTATAGATCGCGAAATTGCAGATGTGGAAGCCGGAAACACGATTAAAATATTAAAAATTGAAACAAATCTTACCTTGCAGATTCCCTTTGCAGAACTCAGTTTTCCTGTAAATATCCACGGAAAGGTAGACAGGGTAGATGAATACAACGGGCAACTTCGAATAATTGATTACAAAACGGGCCAAGTAAAACAAGGCGATGTAGAAATTACTGAATGGGAAGAATTAAATCAGGATTATAAATTCAGTAAAGCCTTCCAGATTTTAACCTACGCTCTAATGATGAATGGAGAAATACCAATTAACAATGCTGAAGCAGGAATCATTTCATTTAAAAATTTGGGAAGTGGATTTCTAAAGTTTGGCGCCAAAACAACTACACGCGGAAAAAAGGAACAACTGATTAATACAGATGTTTTGGAAACTTTTACAGTTGAATTAAAGAAATTAATTTTAGAAATTTGCGATCCTAACATTCCCTTCACCGAAAAAGAAATAGCTTAATGATTATAAAAAAGAACAATATTCTTACGTCTAAAAATAAAAAACCCATTCTTTACGATGTGTATTATAACCAAAGTAGTGGTCCTGTACCTGTTGTAATTTTCTGCCACGGCTATAAAGGATTTAAAGACTGGGGAGCTTGGCATTTGGTGGCCGAAGCGTTTGCAGAGGCTGGATTTTGTTTTATAAAATTCAATTTTTCGCATAATGGCGGTACTGTGGAAAATCCTATCGATTTCCCAGATTTGGAAGCCTTTGCGGAAAACAATTTCAGTTTGGAATTGGACGATTTAGATAGGGTGTTAAACGAAATTGAAAACGGAAACCAAAATATTCCAAAAAATATTTCAAAAATTTCATTAATTGGCCACAGCCGTGGAGGTGGCATTGTTATAATAAAAGCCGAAGAAGATAACCGAATAAACAAAGTTGCAACCTGGGCAGGTGTGAGCGATTTTAAAGCCAGATTTCAGGAAAATACGCCGCAATTTACAGCTTGGAAAGAAACTGGGGTTACGCACATTGAAAATAGTAGAACGAAGCAAATGTTGCCACATAAATTTCAATTTTATCGCGATTTTAAGCAAAATGAAAAGCGGTTTACAATAAATAGGGCAGTTAAAAATTTAAGTGCCTCCCAACTAATTGTTCACGGCAGTGATGATACCACAGTTTCAGTAAAAGAGGCTGTTGCCATGCACGGATGGAATCCTGCGAGCGAATTAAAAATTATTGAAACTGCGGATCATGTGTTTAATGCCAAACATCCGTGGGAGGAAAATAATTTGCCCGACCAACTTAAAAAGGCAGTGGAAGTAACAATTGCATTTTTAAATTGAAGCTTATATTAAAAAAATCACTATTTTTGGCATCCTAATTAGCAAATACTCCTTAGGAACTGTGTGCTTAAAAACACTATGGGGGATTAGCTCAGCTGGCTAGAGCGCTTGCATGGCATGCAAGAGGTCATCGGTTCGACTCCGATATTCTCCACTAAAAAACCACCGTAGCAGCGGTGGTTTTTTGATTTTAAAAATGTACTTCAATAATGATTGAAAAGGCAAAGAGTTCGCAAATAGACCAATTATTGGCTATAACAAAGGCTTGTGCAAATACCATGCAAAGTTTAGGAATTTTTCAATGGAATGATTACTACCCAAATGCAGCTGCTTTTATCGAAGATATTAAACGCGGTGAATTGTACATATATTTGGAAGGGAACAAAATTGTGGGTTGCATTGTAATTTCAACCAAAATGGATGCTGTGTACAAAACTGTAAATTGGCTCGCACCTACTTCTAATAATTATTATATTCACAGATTGGCAGTTCACCCCGATAGTCAAGGAAGAGGAATCGCACGAACGCTGATGGATTTTGCTGAAAAATTAGGAGCTGAAAATAAATTGGTCTCTATTCGCTTAGATACCTTTAGCCAGAATGCACGTAATCAAAAATTTTATGAAGCGCGCGGGTATATACGTTTGGACGCTATTTATTTTTATAATCAAAGTGAGTATCCTTTTTACTGTTACGAATTCCTACTGCCAAAAAAAACATCTTAACGGCCGCTATTTTGTAGCTTAGCGCATTTATGCAATACACCGATATTTCTTTTAAACGAATCCAGCAACTCGCTATTCCGGCTATTATTTCTGGAATTGCCGAACCCGTACTTTCTGCTACCGATGCAGCGGTCGTTGGAAATCTAGACATATTTGCAATAGAATCTCTTGCAGCCGTTGGTATAGTAGGTTCATTTCTTTCTGCCCTTATTTGGATATTGGGGCAGACTAGAAGCGCCATTTCGGCAATAGTTTCACAAAATTTGGGCGCTGGAAAATTAAAAGATTTACAAAACTTTCCCGCGCAGGCAATCTATTTTAATATTGCATTGAGTATAATCGTCCTATTTTCTACATATTTTTTTGTGGAAGAAATTTTCAGATTGTTAAATGCTGAGGGAATGATATTGTCTTTTAGCATAGATTACTACAATATTAGGGTTTGGGGTTTTCCGCTAACGCTTTTTACATTTGCCGTTTTTGGATTGTTCCGGGGTTTGCAAAATACTTTCTGGCCTATGGTAATTGCTACAATTGGTGCAGCACTAAATATTGCGCTCGATTTTGCATTAGTTTACGGGATAGACGGATATATTTCACCAATGGGTATTAAAGGAGCTGGATGGGCTAGTTTAATTGCCCAAGCCATCATGGCGCTAATGGCATTGTTTTTTCTTTTAAAAAAAACCGAGGTTTCATTAAAACTTACATTTCCGTTGCATCCGGAAATATCCCGATTGGTGCGTATGAGTTTCAATTTATTTTTACGATCTGTGGCTTTAAATACGGCATTGATACTTGCAACCCGAGAAGCGGCCGATTTAGGAAAGGAATATATTGCAGCACACACCATTGCTTTTAACATTTGGATTTTCACTGCTTTCTTTATCGATGGCTACGGTGCGGCGGGAAATATTTTAGGAGGAAGACTTTTAGGGGAGCGCAACTATGGTTCTCTATGGAAACTAACCAAAAAAGTAAATCTTTACAATGTTGGGGTAGCTGCTGTACTAGTTTTTGTGGGGTTTTTACTGTATGAACCCTTAGGGTTACTTTTTAACAAAGATACACAAGTACTTACTGTATTTTACGGTATGTTTTTTATGGTACTGCTTTGTCTGCCATTTAATGCCTTGGCTTTTACTTTAGATTCAATTTTTAAAGGTTTGGGCGAAATGGGTTATTTGCGTAATGTGCTTTTGGGCGCAACAATTTTTGGTTTTATACCCGTTCTTTATTTTTCAAAATATATGGGTTGGGGGCTCATAGGCATTTGGAGCGCCCTTATTGTTTGGGTGGCGTATAGAGCTGTGGCATTGATGATTAAATTTAAAAGAAAATACATTCCGTTAATAGAGAGCTAGCGCTTTTGCAAAAGCGATTGTCAAAACTCGCGTAACACATGTACCCGGGTTTAATATGTTGCACTTAACATAAATTATCTCGTCAGAGTTTTTTATCTTCCCCTAAAATTTAGAAAATAGATTTTACAACGATGAGGATACTTCTTTCTGCCATATATCCCTATGCTTTTTTGTTGCTCTACCTCATTATACCTTTTGATAATTATATCAGGGCGCTACCAAACATTCTATTGGCAATTTTGGTGGTCGCATTTCCTTTTATAGTGAAGAGGGAAGACTTCAAAAAACTTAAATCGCTTCCCGTTGCCATATTTTTAGTTCTTTTCGGCTATTTATTTATTGATTCGTTTAGCAGTGGAAGACTGGTCGAAGATTTCAATATTATTAAAAAGGTAATGATAGCAGTAGGTTTGGCAATACTATATATTCCAGTGGCTGATGCAAAAAAAATTAATAGCGCCATCATTTTTTCTTCGTTGGCGGCAATCATTTTTTCGGTTTATAATTTTGTACTTATAACCGACGCCGTAGGAAATTTCGCCCTTGGCGATTCGCCGCAAGTTGTAGAATCGCTGTTGATAGACAGACTGTATTTGGGCCTACTCTGTACATTTAGTATTTTAATTTCATTTCAGGAAATTCAGAAAAAATACCATCCAAATAACAATTATTATTTGGCCAATATTTTAATAAATGCTGTATTTATAGTACTTATCGCTTCAAAAATTGCAGTGGTTTCATTATTGGTGTTAGTATTAATACATCAATTTTATGGCAAGCGAAAAATTTGGAGAATCCTTATTGCACTAGCCGCAATTATGGCGGTGGGGGTATTGTTCGTGGTTATTAAAGGTGAAAAGGATATTGGGCTAAACAAAACCTTTAAACAAGGAAATTCACCCACATTTATTGAAAATTCATTAACCTACGAATTACGTGCCGTAGTGTGGCAATGTGCACAAAATATAGTTAATGACGAAGGTTTTACTTTAACAGGCATTGGCTTTGATATAACAAAAGATAGATTGGTTTCGTGTTATGAAAACCAAATTAACGATGTAAATAAAAAACAGCGATTTATAGCAGAACGCTACAACACACACAATCAATTTATAGATTTTTACTTAAGTGCAGGGATAATTGCCTTGGTACTTTTCTTGGCATTTATTGCTACTAGTTTTATATCGATCCGAAAACAATTTTTCCCCATGGCATTGTTAGCAATATTGCTGATATATTGTATGATTGAAAATCTCTTCCACAGACAAATTGGAGCTTACTATGTAGGTTTTATTTTAATTGTATTAATTACAAGTGCTAGGTCTGGGGAAAACAACAACATAAAAACGATATAATAAGATTTGCAAATTGTACTTTTGCAAGCGTTAAACTAAAAAAATACCGCAATAGAATATCTCCGAGCTTATTAGTTAAATAGTGTAGGGAACAAATAAAAACGCGGGTAGAATTATGAAAATTTCAGTAATAGGAACTGGCTACGTTGGTTTAGTAACGGGTACTTGTTTAGCCGAAACAGGGAACGAAGTAATTTGTGTAGATATAGATAAAACCAAGGTAGATAAAATGCGCAATGGCGAAGTGCCTATCTATGAGCCACATCTAGATGTTCTTTTTGAGCGTAATATTAAGGCCAATCGGTTAAAATTTACAACTTCACTTGCCGAGGGATTGGCGCATGGCGAAATTATTTTTCTAGCACTTCCAACGCCGGAAGACGAAGATGGTTCGGCAGATCTTAGTTATGTTTTAAGCGTTTCTGAAGAAATAGGAAAAAAAATTAACAATTATAAAGTAATTGTAGATAAAAGTACGGTACCCGTGGGTACGGCAGAAAAAGTACGTGCCATAATTGCTGAAAATGCAAGTTGCGAATTTGATGTTGTGTCCAATCCCGAATTTTTGAGAGAAGGCTTTGCAGTAGATGATTTTATGAAACCCGAACGCATTGTGGTAGGTTCAAGTAGCGAAAGAGCAACTACACTTATGAAAAAGCTTTACAGCCCATTTGTTCGCTCGGGTAACCCAATAATAGTAATGGACGAAAAATCTGCTGAACTTACAAAATACGCTTCCAATTCGTTTCTGGCTACCAAGATTACCTTTATGAACGAAATTGCAAACTACTGCGAAAGAGTTGGCGCAGATGTAGATATGGTCCGGGCCGGTATGGGAACCGATAGCCGTATTGGCAGACGCTTTCTGTTTCCGGGCATTGGTTATGGGGGCTCTTGTTTTCCAAAAGATGTAAAGGCCCTTAAAAAAGCAGGGAAGGATGCAGACTATGATTTTAAAATATTGAAATCAGTAATTGAAATTAACTCAGCTCAAAAAACAATTCTATTACCTAAAATTGATGCATATTTCAATGACGATTTAAAAGGAAAAACCATTGCAGTTTGGGGTTTGGCATTTAAACCCGAAACCGACGATATACGCGAAGCGCCATCTATAGCTATCATGGATGCATTGTTAGAAAAAGGAGCGATTCTTCAAGTTTTTGATCCAGAGGCAATGCCAAACATCAGCAAGCGTTTTGGTGACAAATTAACCTATTCAGAATCTATGTATAGCGCTCTGGAAGAAGCAGACGCTTTATTAATCTGTACCGAGTGGAGTATTTTCCGCACCCCAGATTACAACAAATTGAAAGAACTACTGCGAAATCCAGTTATTTTTGACGGAAGAAATTTATACAATATAAACGATATGGAAACAGAAGGATTTACCTATATTTCCATTGGAAGAAAGGCTGTAAATTTATGAAGAAACGAGTCTTAATTACTGGTGCTGCTGGATTTCTAGGCTCGCACCTTTGCGATAAGTTTATAGCCGAAGATTTTCACGTAATAGGTATGGACAACCTAATTACTGGCGATCTTAAAAACATAGCCCATCTTTTTAAACTAGAAACTTTTGAATTTTATCATCACGATGTAACCAAATTTGTTCACGTTCCCGGAAAGGTAGATTATATTCTTCATTTTGCATCTCCCGCAAGCCCGATAGATTATTTAAAAATACCTATTCAAACCTTAAAAGTAGGATCGCTGGGAACGCATAATTTATTGGGTCTAGCTAGAGAAAAGAATGCGAGAATTTTAATTGCATCAACTTCCGAAGTTTACGGAGACCCTCTTGTGCATCCACAAACCGAAGAATATTTCGGAAATGTTAATACCATTGGTCCTCGAGGAGTTTACGATGAGGCTAAACGCTTTCAGGAATCTATTACTATGGCATACCATAGATTTCACGGACTCGAAACACGAATTGCCCGTATCTTTAATACCTACGGTCCGCGTATGCGCTTAAACGACGGGAGAGTAATACCTGCCTTTATAGGGCAATCATTAAGAGGAGAAGACTTAACGGTTTTTGGCGATGGGTTACAAACGCGCTCATTTTGTTATGTTGATGATGAGGTAGAAGGACTTTATCGCCTATTAATGAGCGATTATCCATTGCCAGTAAATATTGGCAATCCGGAAGAAATAACTATCCTAGATTTTGCAAAGGAAATTATTAAATTAACCGGTACGCAACAAAAAATTGTTTTCAAACCCTTGCCACAGGATGACCCCATGCAACGCGAGCCCGATATTTCTAAGGCGAAAAAAATATTAGATTGGCAACCTAAAATTTCAAGAGAAGAAGGAATGAGAAAAACGTTCGCGTATTTTAAGAATCTTTCTAAGGAAGAACTAACGAAAAGCGAACACAAAGATTTTTCAAAGCACAATAAATAAAAGAAATGTTTAAAAGCGGAAGATATTCAGGTTTATTACGGCCTATTTCATACGGAATAGATCTCTTCTTTATTCATTTTTTTGCATTTGAATTTTTTGGGTTGCCATTCCCTTATTTTAACTATGTAATTTACTTAACCATTGCTTGGTTGCTGCTTTCAACACGTTCGGGATTTTATGAAATCTATAGATTTACCCATCTAGCAAAAATCATGTCGCTTATAGGAAAACAGGGCATCATTTTCGTTTTAATAGTTTTTTCTTTTTTCGGTTTTTACAATGAGTTGCCAACTTCGGCTTTAACCATATTTAAATATATTGGTTTAGTATTGTTGTGCGTTACTGTTATGAAGTTGAGCGTTTTCTTTCTACTTAAAAAGTATCGCTTACATCTTGGAGGCAATGTTAGGAAAGTGGTAATTATTGGGTTAAACCAAAAAACGGAATTGCTGCGAAAATTCTTCACCGACAATCCTGTATATGGGTATAAGCTTTACAAAACATTCGATTTAAGAGGTCCAAATAAGGTTACTATTGAAGAATGTATGGACTATATCTTAAAAGAAAATATAGATGAGGTATATTCTTCCGTTGCCGAAATTGGCAATAAAGACCTTATTAAATTAATTGATTTTGTAGATAATAACCTTAAAATATTAAAATTTCTTCCCGATAATAAAGAGATTTACAGTAAAAAACTAGACTTTTCATATTATGGTGTCTTGCCCATTCTATCGATGCGAAAAATACCGATAGACGAACCGTTCAACAAGTTTTTAAAACGCAGTTTCGATATAGTATTGTCGCTACTAATCATTGTTGGCATACTCTCTTGGCTTACTCCATTACTAGGGTTATTAATAAAACTAGAATCCAAAGGACCTGTTTTTTTTAAGCAAAAAAGGAATGGCTTAGATTATAAAGAGTTTTACTGTTATAAATTTCGCAGTATGATTCCTAACCCAATGGCTCACCTAGAGCAAATAAGAAAAGGAGACGAGCGAGTTACACGAGTTGGCAAGATTATTAGAAAAACTAGTATAGATGAGTTGCCGCAGTTTATAAATGTGCTAAAAGGCGAAATGTCTGTGGTGGGGCCCCGTCCGCATATGGTTAGCCACACCCATATGTATGCCGAAAGAATAGATAAATTTATGGTGCGCCATTTTATAAAACCCGGCATTACCGGATTGGCACAAGTAAGTGGTTTTCGCGGCGAAGTAGAAGACGATAATCATATTATTAATAGAGTTAAGTTTGATATTTTTTATCTAGAAAATTGGAGTCTTTTCCTCGATATAAAAATTGTTTTTCAAACTATTTTCAATGCCATTCGAGGAGAAGAAAAAGCATATTGATGTGAACGAAGATGTACTTGTTTCGGTTATAATGCCAGTTCACAATTCTTCAAAATTTGTTGCTGAAGCAGTAAATAGTGTGCTTTCTCAGGTTTATCATAACTGGGAATTGATAATTGTAGATGATGCCTCTACCGATAATACGGCCGCAATTATAGAAGAACTTGCCGCCAAAGATCACAGAATTAAGTGCTTAAAATTATCTGCCAATCAAGGGCCTGGATATTGCCGTAATAAAGCCACAAACATAGCCCAAGGCGCCTATATTGCCTTTCTAGATTCTGACGATCTTTGGGCGCCAGAAAAATTAAAGGTTCAATTAGAGTTTATGCTAAAAAATGCTTGCGCCGTGTCTTTTACAAGCTATCTTCACATTGATGAAAATGGAAATCCACTTAATAAAAGAGTTATAGCAATGCCTGTACTTTCTTTTAAAAAACAGCGTAGCAATAATTATATTGGCAATTTAACCGGAATGTATCACGCGGCCACATTAGGAAAAATCGCGTCGCCGGAAATTCCGAAGAGACAAGATTGGGCATTGTGGTTGGAAGCAATAAAAAGAAGTAAAAAACCTGCAAAAGGAATTGTTCAAGATTTGGCGTTTTACAGAATTAGAAAGGATTCTGTAAGTGCTAATAAAGTGAGGCTGTTGAAGCATAACTATAATTTTTATAAAAAACACCTTGGGTATTCAATTCCCGTTTCAATCTATTTTATGAGTTGCTTTTTATGGGAATATTTTTTTATTCGCCCTAAATTTATTGAAACTTTAAATTAAACCTTATTCCATCTCGACCAATGAAGTAAACTGTTTTAACTTTCCATTTTTACTTCGCTCTAAAACCGGCATTTTTTCAAAAATAAGTTTTAAATCGGTTTCCAAATATTTAGCAACCGATTTTTCGATATCTAACTTTTCCTGCGGTTCTAGCGCCCTATTTGCAACATATTGGATATTAAAAGTATTGGTTTTAGACTGTTCAATAACAAATTCTTTAACGTTACCACTATTTGAAATTATTGTTTTGGTAACATAATAAAACGTAAGGCCCGGAACTACCTTACCACTTGGTAATTTGGCAAAATCGTTTGTTCGTCCTATTAGTTTCTCCAACACCGGTCGCTTTAACGTACTGCAAGTAGAGAGCGCTCCGGAATCTCCAATTTCGTATCGAATCATCGGATGTGCTTTATTGTATAGGGAGGTAACTATTATACGGCCAGTTTGGCCTAACGGAACTGCATTATTATTGTCATCAAGAATTTCGATAAATAGGTCTTCGCTATTACCAATTAAATTATCTTGTTTATCCGTAAAAGCGATCATCCCTAGTTCGGAGGCGCCGTATTCGTTTATAACGGGCACACCAAAGACACGTTCCATCAATCTTTTGTCGTCTTCAAATAGCATTTCACTAGTTACAATGCAGTATTTTAAAGTGGGGCAAATGTGTTTTAAAACCACCTTTTGTTCTTTTATATATTTTGCAAAAAGTACAATTGAACTAGTGTACCCATTCATATAAACAAATTCTTTCTTTTTAAATGAATTTAAAATTCCCTTTAACTTTTCATCTGAAAGATTAAAAATTGGAAACCTGTATCGCTTACCTAAAAAATCTTTAAACCGTTCTTTATAATATCCTTTTAATTCTAGTGGAATTCCATAAAATCGCGCCTGTAATGATGTGTTTAAATCAATTTCTAATTTGCCGTAGCTGGATAAAAATTTTGCCCAAGCTAATGCATGACAGTATTTATCTTTCGCAAAAATAAATGGCGTTCCACTAGAACCCGATGTTTTACTTATATAAATTGAATTTTTTTGATATTCGGTAGAAAGTCGTAATTCTAAAGGTTGTTGAAGATGGCTCTTGGTCAGCACCGGAATTTCTTTCCAAGCCACGTTGTTTTTTCCTATAAAATTTTTATAAAACGGAGTGTTTTGTAAGTGGTATTTAACTATTTCTTCTCGCGCTCTAAGAACATAGTTTTCAAATTCATTTTCTGGAATTTGCTGAATATTCTTTAATTTCCGCTTGGCTTCGGCAATGGGGAAACCACTAAACTTCAATGTAAATTCGAACAAATTCATTTTAGAATAAATTAGGGTGTCAATTTACAAACAATTATTTTTGACACCGAAACAAAACATTTCAATTATGAATATCTTAATTCTTGGGTCTGGAGGTCGCGAACATACATTTGCTTATAAAATTTCGCAGAGCAAACGCTGCGATAAACTTTTTGTAGCACCTGGAAATGCAGGAACAGCCTCTATTGCAACTAACATTCCGTTAAACATAACCGATTTTAAAGCGGTAAACAAATGCGTTGTTGACAATAATATTGAAATGGTAATTGTGGGTCCAGAAGATCCTTTAGTGCAGGGTATAGCCAATTATTTTGCCGATACGCCAGAATTAAAAAAAGTTATGCTCATCGGACCTTCAAAAAGAGGTGCTTTGCTCGAAGGCAGTAAAGAGCGCGCAAAGGAGTTTATGATGCAGCACAACATTCCCACGGCTGCATACGAGAGCTTTACGGCCAAATCTTTGGAAGCTGGAAAATTATTTCTGGAAAAACTGAACCCTCCTTATGTGTTAAAAGCAGATGGATTGGCGGCAGGAAAGGGTGTTTTAATCTTAAACAATTTAAATGAAGCCAAACAAGAACTTGAAAATATGCTCACCCATAGTAAATTTGGCGAAGCGAGTTCCAAAGTGGTTATCGAAGAGTTTTTAGACGGAATAGAACTCAGTGTTTTTGTATTAACAGATGGTAAAAACTACAAAATTCTTCCCACGGCCAAAGACTACAAACGTATTGGCGAGGGCGATACGGGCTTGAATACGGGCGGAATGGGCGCTATTTCCCCGGTACCCTTCGCAGACGAAATGCTTATGGAAAAAATTGAAAATAGAATTGTAAAACCTACGGTTAACGGGCTTGCAAAAGAAAATATTGATTATAAAGGTTTTGTTTTTATTGGGTTGATTAAAGTGAAGAACGAGCCATATGTTATAGAATACAATGTACGGATGGGCGATCCCGAGACCGAAGTTGTGCTACCGCGCATAAAAACGGATTTGGTAGATTTATTTGAAGCTACCTACCATAAAAAATTAAACGATAGCACTATTGAAATTGACGAAAGAGCCGCAACCACTATCATGCTCGTCTCTGGTGGATATCCTGAAAATTATGAAAAAAACAAAATAATTAAAGGATTAGAAAATATTGAAGGCTCTATTGTTTTTCATGCGGGAACCAAAGCTGAAAATGATAAAATACTTACCAATGGTGGACGAGTATTGGCCGTAACTTCGCTGGATAGTGATTTTAGAAAGGCATTAAAAAAATCCTACCAAAACATAAAAAATATATCTTTTGATAGGATGCAATATCGTACTGATATAGGTTTCGACCTATAAAAATTATGGATTTTCGTCGAAGGTGTAAGTTACTTCGGTATTTTCATTAAAATCTTTCAATTTGCGTAGCCAATAAATAAAGGCTGCCGCACCAATAAGTAAAAATATCCAAGAAACTATATTTGCCAACCACCAACTATCGAGCTCTAACTTCATTAAAGCGTCGTAGGGTATAAATAGAAAATCTTCAAAAAGGGAAGCTATTCCTTCCCAAAAACCTTTCCAAGTCATATCTTTAATCTTTAAGAGACAAAAATATAAAATAACACCCTATGCTAACAAGCTTTTTTGGAAAATCTAACCCAATAAACTATTTAATTCTCGGTGTTTTTATAATTGCTGGGTATTTGTATGCCGAAATTTCGGCGAATGCTATAGCTTTTTCCATTTCAGAGGTTTTTTTTCATTTACTCTTTATGCTCATTAGTGGGCTGGCCATGTTGCTTTTGGACTTTATAATCCGGAAAAATCAATTAACTAAAAACAATACGTACGCTATTCTTTTCTTTACTTGTTTTATGCTAATGCTACCTGTAATTTTTCTTCAGCATAAAATAATATTTGCCAATGCCTTTTTACTGCTAGCCCTGCGAAGAATTATGAGCTTGCGGAGCGATCGGAATTCGTCTAAAAAAATATTGGACGCCAGTCTGTGGATAACCATAGCGGCTCTGTTCTATTTTTGGAGCCTGTTGTTTTTTATTCCTCTTTGGATTGCGATCGTTCAAAAACCTAATAGCAATTACAAGCAATTATTGATCCCTTTTACAGGTTTTCTGGCCGTAGTACTTTTGAACACGGCCTATCAATTGTTGTTTAATAATTCAATTGGATGGCTCTATACTTGGAAAGAAGAAATACGTTTTAATTTTTCAGCTTATAATTCAGTTTCAATATTAATTCCGGTCACTATTATTTCAGCATTTTATATTTGGACTGGCTTTTATCGCGTTTTAAAGATTCCGGCATTGCCATTAAAAGAAAAACCAAATTTTATCCTACTGTTATATGTTAGTCTTACCACACTTTTCGTAGCGCTGGGCGCGCCCGATAAAACGGGTGCCGAGGTACTTTTTGTTCTAGCTCCGGTTTCAATTATATGCGCTAATTATATTGAAAGTTCATTTAAGGACAGGAATCGAAGAAACGACGCCTCGGAGTTTTGGTTTAAGGAAATTATGTTGTGGATGGTTGTAATCTTGCCCGTTATATTTTTGTTTTTATGAAATTAATTCTTTCAAATATTGAAAAAGAACTTAAAAAAAGACAGGCTTTTTCCTATAAATGGTTTCAAAGGCAAAACGATGTTTGGGACAGTTACACAAACTTTATATACCGAACAGACAATTGGAACGCTCTAATTCGGAAAATTGCTGATGTGGCCGACACCCAGAAGTTAAACAAACAGCATATTTTTCAATATGCCGCCAATCGCTGGTACAACTTTTGGAGCGCTCGAGCGGTAGAGCAAATTTTTAATGAAATAGAAGGTGTAGAATCGGTGGCGGATTGCAAAGATTCAGAAAAGGATTTTTACCTCTTCGGAATTCCTTTTGATCATAAAACATCGGTCTTCCCAAAACAATTTGGCAAAACTTTTAACTATGCCAAAACGCATAAACACGAACTTATTTCGTGGCTCTATAAAAATCAAAGCACCCAAAAAAGACATCATTTTAAAAACCGACTTTTTATTGTTGTTTATAATGAAACCGGGGAGCACTGGAAATTAAAAGCTGAAATTTCACTGCTTAAAAATGCCATTCAAAAATATGTTGATTCTTTCCGGCCGGAGCAACTTCATTCCTTTACTTTTGTAGGCGAACAGAAAACTTTTAGCGATATTATCTGGGTTTCTCAATGAACTACATAGGCTCCAAACACAAACTCTCCAGTTTCATATTTGAAACAGTTACCGAAACCTGCGGAAATGACCTTCATAATAAAACATTCTGCGACCTATTCGCGGGTACGGGTATCGTAGGCCGAAATTTTAAACCCCACGTAAAACAAATTATCGCAAACGATGTGGAGTATTACAGTTTTGTGTTAAACCGAAATTATATCGGCAATCATATAGTTTTCAATTACGAAGGATTTATAAATGAATTGAATCTTCTAAAAGGCGAAAAAGGCTTCATTTTCCAAAATTATTCCGAAGGTGGAAAAGCCGGCAGAAACTACTTCACAACAGAAAATGGGCAAAAAATTGACGCTGTTCGTATTGAAATTGAGAAATGGAAAGAATCTTCAAAAATTACTGAAGATCAATATTTCTTTTTGCTCGCTTCATTATTAGAAAGTGCCGATAAAGTGGCGAATACGGCTTCGGTTTACGGGGCGTATTTAAAACACATTAAAAAATCGGCAGCAAAAACGATGATAATTCAACCTGCAATGACAAAAAAGGATCTGTTTTCCAAAGTATTGCCCTTTCAAAAAAACCAAATTTTCCAAAAGGATGCCAACCAACTTATCAAGGAAATTAAAGGCGATATTCTATATTTAGACCCGCCGTACAACGCGCGTCAATACGGCGCCAACTATCATTTGCTAAATACTATCGCAAAATATGATACCTTTGTGCCAAAGGGGAAAACTGGCTTGCGCGATTACTACAAAAGTGATTGGTGCAAAACAGGCGAAGTGCTAAAAAGTTTTGAAGAATTGATTGAGAACGCACAATTTCAATATATTTTCCTGAGTTACAATAACGAAGGATTAATGAGTCAAAAAGAAGTGCAAGCGGTTATGGAACGGTTCGGAAAATATACTTTGAAAACCAAAAAATACCAACGTTTTAAAGCCGATAAAACCGAAAACCGAAACCACAAGGCCACAGCAACTTTTGAATATTTGCATATTTTAGAAAAATCATAATCCAAATGTCAGGTTGAGTGCAGTCGCAACCTACTTAAGATTTCAAAATAAAAATAAAACTATGTTTTCAGACAAAGCCAATAAAATTTTTGCAGAAGTTATCGAAAAATATCACGAAATAAATACCGTGGATCAACCATTTAATAATCCGTACGATAAAGACAACCAGTTAATTGAACATTTACTCTACAGAAAGTGTTGGATAGATACCGTACAGTGGCATTATGAAGATATTATCCGCGATCCAAATATTGACCCAGTAGGGGCCTTAAAATTAAAACGCCAAATTGATGCCTCCAATCAAGATCGTACAGATATGGTGGAGTATATTGACAGCTACTTTCTTGAAAAATTCAAGGATGTTAAGGTGAAGGAGAACGCAACGATTAATACCGAGAGCCCTGCTTGGGGAATTGATAGACTTTCAATTTTAGCCCTAAAAGTTTATCATATGAATGAAGAAGCAACGCGTACAGATGCTTCACAAGAGCATTTAATGGCCTGCAAAGCCAAACTAAATATACTGCTAGAACAGCGTGTAGATTTAAGTACTGCAATTAACCAATTGTTGGATGATATTGCCCACGGCAGAAAGTATATGAAAGTCTATAAGCAAATGAAAATGTATAATGACGATGAGCTAAACCCAGTGCTTCGCGGAAAAAAATAGTATTATTTTAAACCTCACAGGTTTTCAAAACCTGTGAGGTTTTTCAAATCCCAAATGGCTAAACCCACCCACATACTGGTAATCCGCCTCTCTGCAATGGGCGATGTGGCTATGACGGTTCCCGTAATTGGCATTTTGGCGCAAACCTATCCCGATGTAAAGATAACGGTGGTTTCCCGTCCGTTTTTTAAACCTTTTTTTAAAGATATTCCGAATCTTAATTTTTTAGAAGCCGATGTTTATGGTGAACATAAACGTCTCGGATTGCTAAAACTGGCTAAAGAAGCTCAGGAGTTTGGCGTTGATTCTGTGGCAGATCTTCACAATGTAATTCGTTCAAAAATAATAACGAAATATTTAAAATTGAAAGGGCTTAAAACTGCAACAATCAAAAAGGGAAGAGCAGAAAAAAAAGCATTAATTTCTGCCAAAGGGAAAAATATTTCGCAATTAAAAACTACCCATCAGCGCTATGCTGATGTTTTTGGGAATCTTGGTTTTCCAATCGATTTAAAAAACTTTTGTGCACCCGATAGAAAGCCATTAATTCCCAAATTGAATGGGCTTATAGGTGTGGAGCCGAAAAAATTGATTGGTATTGCGCCCTTTGCGGCTTATGATAGTAAAATGTATCCTTTGAATTTAATGGCAGAAGTACTTCGCGAATTAGACAAAAAGGACATGTACCGAATTTTTCTATTTGGCGGAGGAAAAAGGGAAGTAAAGCAACTTCAGCAGCTTGAAAATCCATTTACAAATGTTACCAATGTAGCCGGAAAAATCACCTTTGAAGAAGAACTCACCTTAATTTCAAATTTAGATTTAATGCTTTCCATGGACAGCGGCAATGGGCATTTAGCGGCAATGTACGGGGTGCCGGTGGTAACACTTTGGGGCGTAACACATCCGTATGCGGGCTTTGTGCCTTTTAATCAGCCAGCTCAAAATCAATTGCTTGCTAACCGTGAAAAATTTCCGTTGATTCCTACTTCAATCTATGGCAATAAATTTCCGAAGGAATATAAAAATGCTATGCAGACTATTTCACCAAAAACAATAGTAGAAAAGATTTTTGATTTGCTTAAATAAATTGCATTTAACTTCTGGATTCCAAAAAACTTAAAAATCCTTGTAATTCGCTTTCAACCATTGTAAAATCTTACCATTTGGGAGGATAGCGGTTTACACATCGTCGTAATCTACCACGATTTTTGGCGTAGTGGGATGGGCTTGGCAAGTAAGTATTAATCCGTCTGCGATTTCAGATTCGGTGAGAATTTGGTTTTTTCGCATTTCGGCCTTTCCTTCTTTTAATCGAGCTATACACGTACTGCAAATACCACCTTGACAGGAATACGGAGGATCTAATCCTTCGTCTAATGCGGCTTCAAGTATAGATTTTGTTTGTGGCATATCAAAAATCTCTTCTTCATCATCAAGAATTACGGTAATGCTCGAATTGCCGTCATGCTTTTCAACCAGCAATCCTTTTTCGGCAGTTGAAAAAAGTTCGTGATGAATTTGTTTTGAGTTAATGCCGTTATGCTTTAATGTGGCGGAAACTTCATCTATCATCTCTTCGGGCCCACATAAGTAAAATGCTTCAAAAGTAGTCTGATTGTATTTATTTTTCAGAAAAAAGTTAACGATAGCCCGGTCAATTCTACCAAATTTAGCATTTTCTTCTTCTTTTCTACTAAAAACAAATTCGGTTGAAAAACGTTTTGGAAATTGTTTCTGAAGATCCAAAATCTCGTTGTAGAACATGGCCTCTTCAATATTTTGATTGCCGTAAATTAAAAGAAAATTGCTCTGGGGCATTTCTTCCAATGTGCTTTTTATTAATGAAAGTACTGGGGTAATTCCGCTTCCGGCAGCAAAAGCTACATAATTTTTTAAATTAGGCTCCAGAATAAATTTTCCTGTTGGTGGCATTACCTGTAAAGTGTCACCAGCTTTTAATTTTGAATTAGCATACGCAGAAAAAGCACCCTTTTCTACCTTTTTCACCCCAACTTTTAAAATGCCACTTTTTGGTGAAGAGCAGATAGAGTAGGCGCGCCTAAGCTCTTTTCCGTCTTTGTTGTATTTTATTGTAATATATTGACCGGCCTTAAAAGCAAAGGTGTCTTTTAGTTTTTCGGGAATAGTAAAGGCAATAGAAACGGAATTTGGGGTTTCTTTTTTTACTTCGGAAACAGTAAGCGTATGAGAGTCGCTCATAATCGTATATTTTTTCTGCAAAAGTACAAAGGAAATCAAGGAAACAAAGCTTCAGCCGCTTTAATATGTAGCATTTTTTTCGGTGTTTCCTTAAGTAGATATTAAAAAGAAATGTATTTTTACCGCTCTATAGCGATTCTACATACTAAAATAGAACCTTTTAAGTTACAATAACATATAAACTGAATACATTTTGAAAAGAGCCGGCACACATTTTTTTACACAACCAAAATAATGTTTAGCGGCAAATTCAATCATTCAATTATAGCATATAAAATATAGATGAAAGGCACATATAAACTTACCTTATTTATTCTCGCTGTTATTTTTTTAGCGGCGTGTTCTCGTAAAAAAAATACCTTTTTAAGCCGAAATATTCAAGCGGTTACTACGGAATACAATACCCTGTATAATGGCGAAATGGCTTTTGAAGACGCTAAAGACCAATTGGCATATGGATTTCGCGATAATTTTTGGGAGATACTTCCTGTAGAACGTATAGATGTTGTAGAAGCTGAGGTAAAAGTCAAGGCGCCTGGCGCCAATAAACAGAACAGCGGAGGTTTTAACCGAGCTGAGGAGAAAGCTACTAAAGCAATTCAAAAACATTCCATGTACATAGACGGCAAGGAGTATAACCCGCAGATAGACGAGGCTTATATGTTACTAGGGAAGGCCCGTTACTACGATGGTCGTTTTATTCCTGCATTAGATGCTTTCAATTTTATTTTAGATCGTTATCCCACCAGCAATAATATAAACGTGGCTAAGGTTTGGAAGGCTAAAACCAA
Source organism: Aequorivita marisscotiae (assembly GCF_029814825.1). NCBI lineage: Bacteria > Pseudomonadati > Bacteroidota > Flavobacteriia > Flavobacteriales > Flavobacteriaceae > Aequorivita > Aequorivita marisscotiae. Next base: position 1,104,395 of record NZ_CP122379.1, read on the forward strand.
CATTCGTTTAAAAAATGAAGAATTTGCCATAGAGAACCTCAAAAAAATGTTTGAGCAGGCTGAACTTACTGAAGAAGAAACTGCAGAAGGCGCAGCAATGATGGCGCAGGCCTTTATAAATTTAGATTCGTTACAGCCCGCGCTAGACTACATTAAAATTGCGACAGATAATGTAAAAGACAATGAGCTAAAAGGCAGATACACTTTTATAAAAGGACAGTTATACAATCGTTTGGGTGCAAAAGACAGCGCTAATATAGCTTTTGAAGAAGTTATAGAGATGAATAGAAAAACTTCAAGAATCTATATGATTAACGCCTATTTGGAAAGAGGTAAAAATTTCGATTATGAAAAAGGAGATCGCACCGCATTTTTAGAGCTTTTGCAAGACCTTGAAAAAAACCGCGAAAACCGTCCGTTTTTAGATAAAATCTACAATCAGTTCGGAGATTATTATTACAATAGCGACAGTATTGCAACGGCAGTAAAATATTACAATAAATCTATTAAGGCTTTTAAGCAGGACAGAATTCTTCAATCTGTAAATTACCAAACCCTGGCCCTAATAAATTTTGATGCGGCAGAATATAAAAATGCCGGTGCTTATTACGATAGTACGCTCACATTTCTGGAGGAAAACAGCCGCCAGTGGCGCCGTGTAAAAAAGAAGCGCGAAAATTTGGACGATGTAATAAAATACGAAGAAATTGCCACTGCAAACGACAGTATTCTAAGGTTAACAAAAATGAGCGAGGCAGAACAGCTTGCGTTTTTTACTGAATATACAACTAGACTAAAGGAACAAGCTATCAAAGATTCCTTGGAAGCCATAAAAATTGAAGAAAAAATAGCCAATAAGGAATTCTACGAAAAAGGAAAAACCACGGCAGGTCCGAACAAAGGAAGCACCTTCTATTTTTACAATACTTCTACCGTAGCATACGGAAAAGGAGAATTTAGAAAAATATGGGGCAATCGCAATTTAGAGGATAATTGGAGGCTATCGAGTAAAAGAAGCTCTTTAATTACGCAGGATGAGGAGATAGTTGCCGAAACGCCAATTGCCGAGAACGAACTTTACCAGCCTCAGTCTTATATTGCTAAAATTCCCACAGAGCAAAAAGTAATTGATAGTTTGGCAAAAGATAGAAACTTTGCGTATTACCAATTAGGCTTGATTTACAAAGAAAAATTTAAAGAATACAATCTTGCCGCAAACAGACTTGAAAAATTACTTTCTTACAATCCTGAAGAGCGTTTGGTGGTTCCGGCAAAATATAATCTGGTGAAGATTTACGAAATTTTGGAGAACCCTTCCGCAGCAGATAAATACAAAAATGATGTATTGACCAATCACGCCGATACACGCTATGCAGAAATACTCCGCAATCCAAATTCGCAATTACCTACGGACGAATCCAGTCCTGAATTTAAGTACAAACAGTTGTATAAAGAATTTGAAGCATCTAAATATGCCGATGTAATTAACAAAGCAGATAATTATATTATAGTGTATAACGGCAATGATATCGTACCTAAATTTGAACTATTGAAAGCAACCGCCATAGGCCGTCAACAAGGATTTGAGGCATATAAAAAAGCATTGAATTTTGTTTCGCTAAACTACCCTAATAGCGAAGAAGGAAAGCAAGCGCAGCTAATTTACAGCAATACATTGCCTCTTTTAGCAGAAAAGGATTTTGTAACTGAAGAGGAATCCGATAGTTGGAAGCTTGTTTACAAATTTAGCAATGAAGAAGCCGAGGCCGCACAACAACTAAAAGATAAACTTGAAAAGGCCATAAAAGATTACCACTATACAAATATGGTAACCTCAATTGATTATTACACCCCGCAGACAAATTTTGTAATTGTGCACGGACTAAATACAAAACTGGGTGCCAAGGGCTTTGGCGACATTCTAAAAGAAAAGAAAGAATATAAAGTAAAACATAAATTCTTTGAAATTTCTACACCGAATTATAAAATCATTCAAATCCATAAAAACTTGGACGAATATTTACAAGGTGAAGAGGCCGAGTAATATTTTTAAAGCAATCAGAACAACAGTATAGAAATTATATAAATACAACCTATTATGTTTTCCGACAAAAAAGAAAAACGAATAAATGCCGAACCTGGTTCGGCCCAAAATAGAATCAATGAAGGAACCAAGTTAAAAGGCGATGTTTCCTCATCTGGGTTTTTTAGAATTGATGGCTCAATTGATGGTAACGTTAATACACCGTCTAAGGTAGTCTTGGGAAAGGCAGGGGTTATAATAGGAACCCTTACTTGCGAAAATGCAGATATTGAAGGTAAATTTGAAGGAACATTGCAGGTTTCGGGAACACTTACTTTAAGAGCTTCGGCAGTAATTGAAGGCGATGTAACAGTGGGTAAATTATCTGTTGAACCTGGCGCTACATTAAATGCATCCTGTGTAATGCAGGGGGGTAAAGCTAAAACTGTAACAGCTATTAATCAGTCAAATTCAAATTCAGAGAATTCTAAAGCGAATCTTTTTGACCGTCAATCTCAGATCAAAAAAGTAGCAGATTCTTAAGAATGAACATAATCTATTTTGCGCATGTCGGACAATAATAATAATCTCCGAAAATGGGCTGTGTTTTCTGGCATTGCAATACAGATGGGTGTAACAATTGGTATCGGGGTATTTGCTGGCAGAAAATTAGACGAAATTTATCCAAATAAATACGCTGCCTATACCATTATCTTTTCTCTTTTAGGCGTTTTTATTTCGCTGTATGCTGTAATTAAACAGCTTCAAAATATGAATAAAAAAGATTGAAACATTTTGAAAGTCAATAAATTTTACTTCATTCCTACGCTTTTGGTGTTAGTAACACTGCCGCTGTACTTCCTTCATAGATTAATAGTAGATAGTATTTCTGATAGCTTTGTTTTCTACTATTCAATTTGGAGCGTATATACCTTTCATTTCGTAGTAACTTTAGTAATACTTTCGGTGCTTTACCTTGTTAGTAAAATTGTTCCTAATTATATAGGCTTTGCCTTTTTAGGATTTATTTTATTGAAGATGATTGCCGCCATTGTGTTTTTAATTCCGCTCATAAAAATGGAGCAAGTTTCAAAAATTCCAGATTTTGTATCCTTTTTCAGCCCTTATTTTCTTTATTTATTTCTTGAAATAGTGCTCACATTAAGGCTTTTACGTCAATCTGCTCCGTAAGTAAACTCGATTATTTTCATAAAAATAAAACAATCGTACTTCCCCCCTTTTTTTTGTCGTTAAAAGTTGTACTTTTGCACAAATTTTAACGAGCACAATATTTTATAGTTATTAACATATGAGGCTTACTCAAACACTTATCGGTAGCTTAGCATTAATTATTTTTTTATTGATGCCTTTTTTAGGAACCGCTTCGGGTCCTAACCCAGAAGAGGGTGATGGGAAATTTGATCCCAAGGAATTGATAAATAGTCACGTATGGGATTCGCATGAATTTCATATTGCCGACTGGTCTGGGCACCCTATCACGTTGGCGCTACCCGTAATTCTTTGGACAGAAAATGGTCTTACCGTTTTTCCTTCTTCAGAATTTCATCACGATAATTCCGGGACTACGGTGGTTGAGGCTAATGGGCAGGAGTTCGTTAAATATCGGGAGCATATTTTTTATGCAGACCGTTTTGACAAAGAGAAGTTTGAAGCAGCTAGCACAATGGGCCGTCCCTTTCTTTATGAAGACAGACCGTTAGATTTTTCTATAACCAAAACCGTATTTTCTATGCTTTTGGTGTCGCTACTTTTAGTACTTATATTCGGTTTTGCAGCGCGCTCTTACAAGAAAAATAAAAAGGCGCCAAAAGGTATTTCTGGACTTTTAGAACCTGTTATTCTTTTTGTTCGCGACGAAATTGCATTGCCAAATATCGGGAACAAATACCAAAAATACATGCCGTTATTATTAACCATCTTTTTCTTTATATGGTTAAATAATTTAATAGGTCTAATTCCTTTTTTCCCTTTTAGTGGAAACGTAACTGGAAACATTATTTTCACCTTAGTAATGGCGGTAATTGTATTTATCGTTACTATTTTTAGTGGAAATAAATATTACTGGAAACACATCCTTACGCCAGATGTGCCAAAAGCATTATACCCAATTATGATTCCGATTGAAATAATTGGAATGTTTACAAAACCCTTTGCACTTATGGTTCGTTTATTCGCGAACATTACTGCTGGGCATATTATAATTTTAAGCCTTGTTGGCTTGATTTTTATTTTCGAAACTGCCGCCATTTCGCCGGTGTCTATAGCATTTGTACTATTTATGAGCGTGCTGGAACTTTTAGTTGCCGCATTACAAGCTTATGTGTTTACATTGTTAGCAGCGCTGTTTATTGGTCAGGCAGTAGAGGAGCATCATTAATTTTGTTTAATTATTTTTAAAAAGTTTCAATTATGACAGGAACATTAGCAGCAGTAGGAGCCGGATTAGCCGTAATAGGTGCCGGAATTGGTATTGGTAGAATTGGTGGTTCAGCAATGGACGCAATCGCTAGACAACCAGAAGCTACAGCAAAAATTCAAACCGCAATGATTATTGCAGCAGCTCTTGTAGAGGGTGTTGCACTTTTCGCAGTGGTTGTGGCATTAATTGCCTAATTTTTAAAACACAACATTTCGTGGCGGTTGGCCACGAGATGTTGTTTTAAACAAAAAAGTTTTTTTAAAAAATATCATCAAATGAATATAGTAGCACCTGAGAGTTTAATATTTTGGACAACCATCATATTTTTATTGCTTTTATTTCTTTTGCGAAAATTTGCGTGGAAACCTATTTTGGGCGCCGTAAGATCTCGTGAAACCTCTATTAATGATGCATTGGAAGCTGCCGAAAAGGCAAAACTCGAAATGCAAAACATGCATGCAGACAACGAGAAACTACTTCAAGAAGCCCGTGCAGAGCGCGAAGCAATGATGAAAGAAGCTCGTGAATTAAAAGCGAAAATGATTTCCGATGCCAAGGAAGATGCTAAATTAGAAGCCGACAAAATGGTAGCACAAGCACAAGCGGCCATTGAAAGCGAAAAGAAAGCGGCAATCGCGGAATTAAAACAACAAGTAGCAAGCCTTTCTTTAGACATTGCCGAGAAAGTTGTAAAACACGAACTTTCTGATAGCGATAAGCAAATGAAGCTTGTGAATGAAATGTTGGGAGAAGCCAAATTAAACTAATATTAAATGAGCAGAGCAGCCATAAGATACGCGAAAGCAATTTTGCAGAAAGCAAACGAAAACAACACCGAAGCTGTGGTTTTTGGCGATATGCAGTCTGTTTATACAACGCTGGAAGATAGCCGCGAATTGAGAGCCGTACTTCAAAGTCCAGTTATTAAGGCCAACGATAAAAAAGAAGCTTTGTTGAAAATTTTCAAGAAGCAATCTGAGGCTACGCATTCGTTAATTAATATTTTAATAGCTAACAAACGTGCTTCGCTATTGGGAAGTGTGGCCAAAAGCTATGTAGATATTTACAACACCCAGCAGGGAGTAAAGACGGCAACCGTAATTACGGCCGTACCACTTACTTCCGAAATGGAAACCAAAGTTTTGGCCAAGGTTAAGGAATTAACAGGCAGCGACAAGGTAACCTTAAACCACCAAATTGATTCAGAAATTATAGGAGGATTTATCCTTCGTATGGGCGATACGCAATACAACGCAAGCATCGCGAACCAATTAGGAAATTTAAAAAGAGAATTCAGTAAATCAATATAATAAGGAAATTAGGTTTAGTCTAACGTCTAAAATCTAGCATCTAATATCTAAATAAAATGGCAGAAGTAAAACCAGCTGAAGTATCAGCAATATTAAAGCAACAACTTACAGGCTACGAAGCAACTGCTTCCCTGGATGAAGTAGGAACTGTTTTAACCGTGGGTGACGGAATTGTTCGTGCATACGGACTATCTAACGCGCAATACGGCGAATTAGTAGCCTTTGAAAGTGGTCTTGAAGGTATTGTATTGAACTTAGAAGAAGACAACGTAGGTATTGTACTTTTAGGTCCTTCAAAAGAAATTAAAGAAGGTTCTACCGTAAAGCGTACCCAACGTATCGCATCTCTTAATGTAGGTGAAGGTATTGTTGGTCGTGTGGTAAATACACTGGGCCAGCCTATAGATGGTAAAGGTCCAATTACAGGCGAAACTTACGAAATGCCATTGGAGCGTAAAGCTCCTGGGGTTATTTACCGTCAACCGGTAACTGAACCACTTCAAACTGGTATTAAATCTATTGATGCAATGATTCCTGTAGGTCGTGGCCAGCGTGAGCTTGTTATTGGTGACCGTCAAACAGGTAAATCTACCGTTTGTATTGATACCATCCTGAACCAAAAAGAATTTTACGATGCAGGGCAACCTGTTTATTGTATATATGTTGCTATCGGACAAAAAGCTTCAACTGTTGCAAACATTGCAAATGTCTTGGAAGAAAAAGGTGCAATGGCATACACAACTATTGTTGCTGCAAACGCGTCAGATCCGGCACCAATGCAGGTTTACGCTCCTTTTGCAGGTGCAGCCATTGGTGAGTATTTCAGAGATACGGGCCGTCCCGCACTAATTATTTACGATGATCTTTCAAAACAAGCGGTAGCATATCGTGAAGTGTCTCTTTTGCTTCGTCGCCCACCGGGACGTGAGGCGTATCCTGGAGACGTTTTCTTCTTGCACTCAAGATTGTTAGAGCGTGCCGCGAAGGTAATTGCAGATGACGATATTGCAAAAGAAATGAACGATCTTCCAGAATCATTAAAAGGAATTGTAAAAGGAGGTGGTTCCTTAACTGCACTTCCAATTATTGAAACACAAGCAGGTGACGTTTCGGCTTATATTCCAACAAACGTTATTTCCATTACCGATGGGCAAATTTTCCTTGATGGAGATTTGTTTAACGCAGGAGTTCGTCCGGCGATTAACGTAGGTATTTCGGTATCGCGTGTGGGTGGAAACGCTCAGATTAAATCGATGAAAAAAGTAGCAGGTACCTTAAAATTGGATCAAGCAGCTTTCCGTGAATTGGAAGCTTTCGCAAAATTTGGTTCAGATTTAGATGCCGCAACTTTAAATGTAATTGAAAAAGGAAAACGTAACGTTGAAATATTAAAGCAATCTGAAAACGATCCGTACACGGTAGAAGATCAAATTGCAGTTATATATGCAGGTTCTAAGAACCTAATGCGCAACGTTCCTGTAGATAAAATCAAAGAATTTGAAAGAGACTATCTTGAAATGCTTAACGTTAAGCACAGAGATACTTTGGACAATTTGAAAGCAGGAAAACTTACTGACGAAGCAATTGATGTTATGACAACAGTTGCAGCCGAGCTTTCAGCGAAATATAAAAAATAGTTAGATTTCAGTATTGAGTATTGAGCTATTTGGTCTCAATACTCAATACTAAATACTCAATTCTATAATAGAATGGCGAATCTTAAAGAAATACGTAACCGAATATCATCCGTTAGTTCAACGATGCAGATTACCAGTGCCATGAAAATGGTTTCTGCTGCAAAATTGAAGAAGGCTCAGGATGCTATTACCGCAATGCGTCCTTATTCCGAAAAGCTTACAGAACTTTTACAGAATCTTAGCGCTACGCTTGATGCCGACACTGGTAGCAAATATTCAGATCAACGTGAAGTAAATAAAGTTTTAGTGGTTGCCATTACGAGTAATCGTGGTTTGGCCGGAGCTTTTAACAACAATATTATTAAGCAGTCTCGCAACCTTGCAGTAAATTCATACGCAGGGAAGCAAGTAGATTTTATGACGCTCGGGAAAAAAGGAAACGATATACTTAAAAAATCGGGCACTATACTCGAGAACAATAACGATATTTTCGACGATCTTTCGTTTGAAAATACTGCCGAGATTGCCGAAAAATTGATGCTTTTATTCTCCGAAGGCAAGTACGACAAAATTATTCTGGTTTACAATAATTTTAAAAATGCTGCCACACAATTAGTAATGACAGAGCAGTTTTTACCTATATTACCTCCAAAACCAATGGAAGGTAAAGATGTAAAGACGAGCGATACATTTTACATTTTTGAACCTTCAAAAGAAGAAATTGTTGAGGCATTAATTCCAAAGAGTTTAAAAACACAGTTATTTAAAGCGCTACGCGATAGTGTTGCTAGTGAGCATGGCGCGCGTATGACCGCAATGCATAAGGCAACCGATAACGCAACGGAGCTTCGCGATGCGCTTAAATTGCAATATAACAAAGCCCGTCAAGCTGCAATTACTAACGAGATATTAGAAATTGTTGGAGGTGCAGAGGCACTGGCCGGATAGTTTTGCTGTCGCTCGTTAGGCTACCAATACATTATTTGAACCCCAAAGATCTTTAAGATCTTTGGGGTTTTTTGTTTAAATTATTTAAGTATCTTCATTTTTAATTTTATACAAATGAAGAAAGTAATAATTCTTGTTTTATTTTTACTCAGTTCCATAACTTATGGCCAAATACAAAAAGGAGAATCTCTGCTTTCACTTTCGGCTTCACCTTATCCCACAACTACTAATAATAAAAACGACTTCGGTATTTTGGGCTTGGCTAGTTTTGAATTTTTCGCTTTCAAAAATATATCGCTTTCCGGAACCTTTTCTATATCAAATAATACACTATTTAAAAATAATAGCCAAGTAACCATTCATTCCTACAGTTTTATTCCGTCTGCCCACTACTACTTTATCAACAAGAAAAAATGGAACGTTTTTGCACAAATAGGATATGGCTATGGCTTCGAGGACCAAACTCAAGGTGTTATTCAAAACAGTGCTTTAACTATCTTTAATATTGGGACTGGGGCGCATTACAATATTAATGAAGCATGGTTTTTAAAACTATTGCTGCCGTATTTTGACGCAAATAATATTACCCTAAATGTAGATGCTGCTAGCGGAATTGCCGTATTTATTGGAGGCGGAATTAAATTGTAAGTATTTTTTGCCAATTCTATTTTTTCAAAAGTCGCTTGGTTTTTTGTTCTATATTATTCGTAAATTTCGTGAATGATAAATATTATGAAAACCCTAGCTATAATTATAACATTGCCATTTTTGTTTTTAAGTTTTACCAATTGTGGCGGAACCAAGGACACCAATATGAAAATTTCGTTGGAGCAAAATCCACCCTTTAAAATTACCGAAGCCTACTATCAAAATTGGGTTGCTGGCATAAAAGAAGGAGGTTCGGGCACTAATGTGCATATAACATTTGGTGAAATGGAACCCGCAGTTATTGTTAAAAACATCTACTTTAGAAACCATATTCTTACGGCTAAAAGCACAGAAATGTCCCCCAACAAATTTGTGGGATATTTACAAAATAGTGCACAACGCGACATTATAATGGATGAAAATCCAGTAAAGGAAACGCAAAATACCATTTCAAAATCATTTCCCTTTCAACTAGAACACAATCAGGCGATGGTGGAATATCAGTACAAAGAAAAAAGGAATTATTATAAAATCACTAATCTTTCACAAAGGGATATGATACCGTACCCGCAGGCTAATCCAAACCAACATGAATAGTTATGCATACAATAAACATCGAAAAGAAATTTTCTAGCTTTAAAGCACATTGGCATCCGCACCAAATTGCAATTGTAGATTCCATGCAGGTTTTGTTGGCAAAACTAAAAGATGAATTTGTTTGGCATGCTCATGAAGAAGAGGATGAGTTGTTTTTTGTACAAAAAGGAACTTTGGAAATGCACTTTCGCGATAAAATTGAAGTGGTTTCCGAAGGTGAAATAATAGTTGTTCCCAAAGGTGTGGAGCATTGTCCAAAAACTCAAAACGGTGAAGAGGTGCACGTGCTACTTTTTGAAAAACTATCTACCAAACACACCGGCAACGTTTCTTCTAAAAAAACAGTTGTAGATTATCCTAAAATCTAAATCATGAAAGTACTTCACCTCGATAACAATCACCCGCTTTTGCTAAAAATGTTGCAGGAAGCGGGATTTTCTAATGATGAAAATTATAAAAGCTCTAAGTCTGAAGTTGAAACAATTATTTCAAAATATGATGGCCTTGTAATTAGAAGTCGTTTTAACATAGACCAACAATTTTTAGATGCTGCCAAAAATTTAAAATTTATAGCGCGGGTTGGAGCGGGCTTGGAAAGTATAGAAATTGATTATGCCGAAAAACGAGGCGTTAAATTAATAGCTGCCCCGGAAGGAAATAGAAACGCTGTGGGCGAACATGCATTGGGTATGCTTCTTTCGCTATTCAACAAATTAAATAAAGCCGATAACGAGGTTAAAAACGGTTTATGGAACCGCGAAGCCAATCGCGGTGTAGAACTAGACGGAAAAGTCGTGGGAATTATAGGGTACGGAAACATGGGCAAAGCGTTCGCAAAAAAACTAAAAGGATTTGACTGCGATGTACTATTTTTCGATATAAAAAACAATATTGGCGATGAAAATGCAATGCAGGTTTCGTTACCTGAGCTTCAACAAAAAGTTGATGTACTAAGTGTTCATACCCCCTGGACACCCTTGACCGATAAAATGATTAATTCAGAATTTATTAACTCATTTTCAAAACCTTTTTGGTTTCTCAATACGGCACGTGGCAAAAGTGTGGTTACGGCAGATTTGGTTTCGGCATTAAAATCGGGCAAAATTTTAGGTGCCGGATTGGATGTTTTAGAATTCGAAAAACTTTCTTTTGAAACACTTTTTGATTCCGATAACCTTCCAAATTCCTTAAAGGAATTATTTTCGATGGAAAATGTTATATTGAGTCCACATATTGCAGGTTGGACCATAGAAAGCAAAGAGAAGCTTGCAACAGTGATTGCCCAAAAGATTATTCAAAATTTTAAAACAGTAAAAAAATGAAAAATAGAGTTACCGGTATTGGCGGTATTTTTTTTAAAACAGATGATCCCGAGGCTACAAAAAAATGGTATAAAAACCATTTGGGTTTAAACACCGATACTTATGGTTGTACTTTTTGGTGGCAAGACGAAAACGGTAATAAATGCTCCACACAATGGAGCCCCTTTGCGGCAGATACCAAATATTTTTCGCCCAGCAAAAAAGAGTTTATGATAAATTATAGAGTTGACAATTTAGTTGAACTTCTTAAAGTTTTAAAGAAGGAAGGCGTTACTATTGTTGGTGAAATGGAAGAATATGACTACGGAAAATTTGGTTGGATTTTAGATCCCGAAGGAAACAAAATTGAACTTTGGGAACCTGTGGATAGCGCATTCTTGTAAATTTTTATATATTTAATAAGAATATAAACTAACTAATTTATACAATGGAAGAACAACAAAATTCAGGCTACGATAGCACAAAACAAACAGACACTACAGAGCAGCAGGCAAGAAATAGTGCCAATGATTTTAACGAAAGCTGGAATGAGGCAACACACGGTCAAGAAAATAAAAAATTGCTCGCTGGTGTATTGGCAATTGTTATTGGCTCTTTAGGTATTCACAAATTTATTCTTGGGTATACACAGGAGGGTATAATACAAATAGTTATAACTATTGTTACCTGCGGTATTGGTGGTATAATTCCATTAATTGAAGGAATTATATACCTTACAAAAAGCGATGAGGAGTTTTACCAAACATACCAAGTAGGTAAAAAAGGCTGGTTTTAGCGTGTTGATTTTCTGCACATTTTTATAGAAATTTTTAATATATGAGCAAATTTGGTGCAATCCCCAATTTAATTTACAGCGATGTAAATACTGCGGTCTCATTTATAAAAACGGCTTTTGGTTTTAAGGAACACAAGGTTTATAAAAATGATAGTGGCAATATTGTTCATGCCCAACTAATATTGGGCAATGCCTTAATCATGGTGAATCCATTTAACCCTTACACAGCATTTGGAAAGATGTTGAATTTGCCTAAAAATCTAAATGGTTATAATACCCAAACACCTTATTTTGTAATTGAAAATATTGATGCGCATTATAAAAACGCGATAGCGAATGGCGCTGAAATTATAATAGAAATTAAAGATGAGAGCTACGGCGGCCGCGGTTATAGCTGTAAAGACCCGGAAGGAAACATTTGGAATTTTGGAAGCTACAACCCGTATTTGGAATAGTTCAATTTAAAGAATAAATTATGAAAATGCTTTGTTTACTCTGTACTGTTTTATTGTTTTTCGTTAACTGTAATACTAAAAATAGTGAAGTAAAGAAAATAGAAATTGAACCAGAGACAGCACAATCGTTATGTTTTCGAAATGAATATACTTTTCCCGACAGTACCGAAAATATTGATGTTCTCGAGCTAAACCTTACTATTCTAAAGGACGCGGTATCGGGAAATTACAATTGGCTGCCAGCGTTAAAAAATCAGCGCAACGGATTTTTAAATGGTACCATTAACGAAAATACCGTTAAGGCTACATACCATTTTATGCAAGAAGGTGTTGAACAAACCACGGCAATAACAATTGTACTTCGCGACGATAAAGCAATTATAACGGGAGATAACCCTACTTCTGGCTTAGATACAGAGGTTGAAAAAATTACTTGTAATTAGGATGCTGAATGTTGCCTAATGCAGGGCTTTTGTTTGCACTTTGCAGTATAGAATTTATAGTTTTATTCCTTAAGAACGGCAACTATTTTGGCAACATCTTTCTTTTCGAAAAAGTAAATAATTTTTACTAAATATTTTAAAATCCAGCTTTTTTGACGAATTAACTTTTGGGCTAAGGTTGCTATTATTACGTCCCGATCGTTTAATTCGTTCGTTTTATTGTGTGAAAAGTAATATTGGTTTGCAAAAAGCCAAGCTCCGTCGCGAGCAATATTTATACTGAAACTAACTAATTTATCCTCCCGTCCTTTGCCGAACTTATCCAGCATTCCGAACAAAGGGGAAACCGAAATTATTTTCGATTCTACAGCGGCTATCATCGAAGCTAAAATTTCATTAATTTTATTAAAGTCGTCTTCAAAATCTATCAATTCGTCATCGTTGCCAACAGTTTCGGCAACGGCTATCCCGAGGTCTAAATTAATATGTGCATTAATGCCCAACAGCAAATGTTGCATAATCAGCAACTTTTCTGTTTTAGAGGCATCAAAGGCTTTTTTCCAGCTCTTTGTTATGGGTTTACCGCTTGCTAAACACTCATAGGCATCAATATAACGATTTGCAAAAAGCACATCGAGCTTTTCCATTCGTGGGTTATTTGCAAATTCTCGGTTTAAAATACCTTCTTTTATTCGAATGGTAACCTTTCTGTAAAGAATTGGAAAATATGCCATACAAGAATTTTGCAGACATTCGGCTTCAATGATAGTATCTAACCGCGCTATAACTTCATCAATATTTGTTGCGGTCATAAATCATTGGTTTTAAAAAATTATTCAGGTTTAAGCTCTTCTTTAGAATTTTCAGAATCAAAATTTTCGTTGTTTCTATCTGAATATTTTTTTTCCAGTTCGGCTTGAAATTCTTCCATCACTGGTTTTACTGTGCTTTCCGGTAAATCTGCAATACGAATGTACATTAAACCATCTACCGCATTATTAAAGAGCGGATCTACATTAAACGCCACTACTTTTGCATTTTGCTTAATGTATTTTTTAATTAGCACGGGTAAACGAAGACTTCCCGGTTCTACTTCGTCTATTATTTTATCAAATTTATTGAGATCGGCTTCACTTTCGTCGAAGATAAAGTCTTTGTCGGCATCTTTCAGTTTTACTTTATACTCTTTTTTTGGATTTATATATTGCGCCACATACGGATCGTAGTAGTTAGATTTCATAAACTCGATCATCAAACTTTTTGAAAATTCTGAAAACTTGTTGCTAATGCTAACTCCACCAATTAAATAACGATGTTCGGGGTAGCGCAGTGTGGTGTGTACAATTCCTTTCCAAAGTAGAAAAAGTGGCATGGGCCGGAGTTGGTATTCTTTTATAATGAAAGCGCGTCCCATTTCAATAGACTTGCTCATCATGTCGTACAATTCGGGTTCAAACCTAAAAAGATCCTGTAAATAAAACCCATCTATTCCGAAGCGCGCAAATATCTCGGAACCGAGTCCCATCCGGTATGCTCCGGCCATTTTCTGCGCATCATTATCCCACAAAAACATGTGGTGGTAATAGCTGTCAAATTTATCTAAGTCGGTACTGTTATTAGTGCCTTCACCAACCTCTCGGAAGGTAATTTCGCGCAATCGGCCAATTTCTTGTAATATGTATGGAACTGAATTTGCTTCGGCCAAAAACACTTCGTAATTTTTACTTATAAGCAATCGTTTATCGTTTTCGCGAAGCTTTTCAATTTCGGCTTCCATGGCTTCCAACGGAATGGGGCCTGCAATTTTCTTGGGTGGCTTTGGAAATTTTAGTGTTTTTGGAATGCTATCCAACAATTTTTTCTTCTGAAACGCATTGGAGAGCATATACGTTTTCTTCCTGAGAAATTCGGTAAATGAAGCCAGCGATTGGTGTTCCTTTTGGTCTTCAACCGAAATAGGATTACCAATCCGCACCTTTATTAAACGCTCTTTTTGTGTTAATAATTCTGAAGGTAGTTTTGCGGTTCGCAGTGTATCGCTCATTTTTGCCAAACGGTAAAATAGTTTGCTGTTTTTGGCGTGAAAATAAATTGGTACTACGGGTACTTCGGCTTTTTGTACGAGTTTCATTGCCGCTTCTTCCCAAGGTTTGTCTATTAATAATCTGCCATCTCTATAGGTAGAAACTTCGCCAGCCGGAAAAATACCCAACGGTTGTCCTTGACGCAGATGTAGGATGGCATTTTTAAAACCTGAAATACTCGATTTAGCATCCTTTCTATCTTCAAAAGGATTTACGGGCATTACATAAGGTTTTAACGGTTCTATACGATGCAGTAAAAAATTGGCGACTATTTTAAAATCTGGGCGTTGTTCCAGCAATAATTTTAGGAGCAATATACCATCAATACCACCGAGCGGATGGTTCGAAATTGTAATAAAAGCACCTGTTTTTGGGATACGTCGAAGATCTTCTTCGGGAATTTCAAACTTTATTTCGAATTCTGAAATTAACCCATTTATAAACTCAAGGTCGTTTAAATGTTTGTTTCTGTCGTAAATCTGATTGAGTGTAGAAATGTTTAAAACCTTCATTAAGGACCAACCCATAAATGTACCCAGAAAGCCGAATTTATCGACGTTTATCGCTTTTGCAACTTCCTTTGCGTTGACTAATCCCATGAAATTAATTGGTTGTTTGTATCAAACAAAGATAACGAAACATCAATGATAAACTTTATACAAATCAATCAATGTCCTGTAAAGATGTTTCACTTGGCTTTTAAAATCCAATTTCTAAATACAAATAAAATTGCTTATTCCTTAATTACTAATTGAACCGTTTCTTTACTTTCCTGTTTTAAAAGTACATTTTTGTTTTCGGCAAGTGCCTTTACTTCTGAAGGGTTAAAATGACGAATGGTGTAGAGGGTAACATTTTCGTTCCATTTAACGCTAAAGTTTTCTCTAAGTTTTGCCAGTAAAGCCTCTAAATTTTGGAATTTGTTATCTACACAAACAGAAAAACTAATGGCTGAATTTTGAATTAAATTCACCTTCATTTTATATTCGTGAAGTAGTTTAAACACATCGCCAATATTGTCTTCCATCATAAATGAAAAATCTAAAGACGATAACGAAATTAATACCTGCTCCTTTTTCAATATAAAAGATGAAGTAAACGGATCCAGAACAACTCCTTTGCCAACGCAGGTTCCGGGGGCTAAAGGATTAAGAAACGATTTTACATACAGCGGAATTTCCTTTCGTTGCAAAGGCTGTAACGTTTTTGGGTGTATAACAGAGGCACCGTAAAAAGCAAGTTCAATAGCCTCTCTATACGAAATATGGTTATAAAGTTGCGTTTGTGTAAAATAACGCGGGTCGGCATTTAATACCCCGGGAACATCTTTCCAAATTGTAACATTTTCGGCATTTAAACAATATGCAAAAATTGCGGCGGTATAGTCGCTACCCTCACGGCCCAAGGTGGTGGTAAAATTATTTGTGTTTTCAGCACCCAAAAAACCTTGGGTAATAGTAATTCCTGTATCACTTACTTTTTCTGAAATTTTTTGCTGCGTTTTTTCCCAATCTACTGTTGCATCGCGGTAATTCTCATTGGTTTTTATACATTGGCGCACATCTAACCATGTATTTTGAATGCCCTTTTCTGTAAAATAAGTTGAAATAATTGTTGAAGAAATAAGTTCGCCGTATGAAACTACTTGGTCATAAACGAAGGCGTGATTTTTTGATTTATTGGTTTCCAGAAAATGTTTTAACTCGTTAAAAAGCGTATCTAATTTAGCAAAACATCCGTGTGAAGGCGAAAATAATCCCTTTAAAATTTCGAAGTGAAAATCATAAACCGTGTTAAGCGATTTATAAAGATTGTTTTTATCAGAAAAATAATCATTTACCACATCTTCTAAGGCATTTGTTATTTTACCCATCGCAGAAATAACCACCACCAGATTTTTTTCGCCAGATTGATTAATTACTGAAAGTACATTTTTTATGTTTGCGGCATCCTTTGTGGAGGCACCGCCAAATTTGAATATTTTCATAAATAAAAAAGTTTACCAGAATACACGAATAACTTCTTTAAATATATTCGTGTGTTTGTGGTCAAAATTTATTTTTTGCTTGATTTTTTAATATAATTCTGTAAGGCGTTCTCGTCCATATGTACAACACGCCAAGTTTCTAAAACGTTGGCGCCACTACGCTCGTAAAATCTTATTGCTCCGGTATTCCAATCCAAAACATCCCACGCCACACGTTTTAAGCCACGATCGTAAGCAAATTGCATTACCTGTTTATAAAGTTTTTCGCCAATGCCTTTTCCTCGTTCAGATTCTTTTACAATTAAATCTTCTAAGTGAAGCGTGCGTCCCTTCCAAGTAGAAAAACGGAAGTAAATTAGTGCGGCCCCAACAATTTCATTTTCCAACTCGGCAACGAAGCATGTAAATAACGGATTTTCGCCATAGCCCTCGCGCTCCAAATCTGCAACATTTACTTCAACCGCATTGGGTTCATTTTCAAAAATAGCGAGCTCTTTTATTAGTTCTAAAACTTGTGGCATATCAGATTTTACAGCTTCCCGTATATTCATCATTTTATGTTTTTTAACTGAATGGTGTCTATTTCAGTTTCTATTTTGTTTTACCTCAACAAATATCGGTTCAATTTCTTAAAAATCCCGATATTTGCGGGAAATTCAGGATACCTTCAACCCTATGGCAAAAATAAATCAATCTCTCGGAGAATTTATCATTGAAAACCAAAGCGAATTTAAATATTCATCCGGAGAGCTTTCACGGCTAATCAATTCTATTCGCTTAGCTGCAAAAGTTGTAAATCACAAAGTAAACAAAGCAGGATTGGTAGATATTTTGGGAACAGCCGGAAACCACAACGTGCAAGGCGAAGACCAACAAAAACTAGATGTATTTGCCAATGAGGTTTTTATAAACACGCTTACCAATCGTGAAATTGTTTGCGGAATTGCCAGTGAAGAGGAAGACGACTTTATAACCATTAAAGGTAGAAATCAGAAAAACGATAATAAATATGTGGTCCTGATGGATCCTTTAGACGGGTCCTCAAATATTGATGTTAACGTTTCAGTAGGTACTATTTTTTCAATTTTTAGAAGAATTACTCCCTCAGGAACCCCTGTAACAATTGACGATTTTCTGCAACCTGGCATTAATCAGGTGGCCGCAGGATATATAGTTTATGGTACTTCTACCATGATTGTTTATACCACTGGGCACGGCGTAAATGGCTTTACTTTAAATCCGGCAATTGGCACCTATTATCTTTCACATCCAAATATAAAATTTCCTGAAGACGGACATATATATTCTGTAAACGAAGGAAACTATGTTCACTTTCCCCAAGGTGTAAAAGATTATATAAAATATTGTCAAAAAGAAGAAGACGATCGTCCGTACACCTCGCGATATATTGGTTCGTTAGTTTCAGATTTTCACAGAAATATGATTAAAGGCGGAATTTATATTTATCCAAATACATCTAAAGATCCAAATGGAAAATTGCGACTTTTGTACGAATGTAACCCCATGGCAATGATCGCAGAACAAGCAGGAGGAAAGGCTAGTAATGGTTTTGAGGATATTTTAAATATTAAACCTACAAGTTTGCACCAACGCGTTCCGTTTTTCTGCGGAAGCACTAAAATGGTAGAGAAGGCCGAAGAATTTATGAAAAAGTCTCAATAGTTCATTTTTAGCAGTTTTAAATAAAGCAACCCTAATTTAAACACATAAAAAAAGCTCCGAAAGGAGCTTCTTTATTTTATAGATGTTATATTTCCAGTAAGGAAATTATGGCAACTTACTTTTTATTCAATAAATAACGGTAATCTTCAAAATCTAGCCCGCCGCTGTAAATTTCAATGGAACGTTTAATAAGATGTTGGGCAGTTTCAGCATTATATCCCAAACCAATGGCATATCTTTCAAGTAGAAAACGCTCGTGATCGTCAATTTCATTATCTGCAAAAACCATTTCGAACAAATCGTGAATACGCTCTAAACGCCGTTCTGCATCATTGGGAGGATTTATCGGGTATTTTCCGGGATTTTTTAATACAGCTATATACTCAGATTCCTCAATATCGAGCTTTCGGGCAAAACGCTTTAAGAGTTTTTCCTCTTCTGGATTAATTTCACCATTAACCGAAGCAATATTTGCAATAGATGCAAAGTGTCCTAAATTTCGGGAATGCTCCCCACTTTCGAATAAATCTGTAAATGACATAAATTTGGTTTTATGGTACAAATATAAAATTTGTAATCCACTTTTTACACCTTATTTGTTCTGAAAAAAGCAGGACCCCTAAACTTTTCTTAATAACCCACACCACAAACTCGTCTTTCAGTATTTTTAAGCTGCTATAAAAGGAAAAATGACGCAACCATTACTTGTTTTTAACGATAAAGGAATTTACTGCCAGCAGGCAGATGTGTATATAGACGCCTGGCGGCCTGTAGATAAATGCATCGTAACCCACGGCCACGCAGACCACAGCCGGTGGGGGCATAAGCAATATATTACACACACTAATAATGTGCCGATTATTAAACATCGACTGGGTGAAATTTCAGTAACCGGTAAAGCTTGGAATGAAACGTTCACCATTAATGGCGTAAAATTTTCACTTCACCCCGCAGGGCATATTATTGCTTCATCGCAAGTAAGGGTTGAATATAAAGGTGAAGTTTGGGTTTTTACGGGCGATTTTAAAACCGAAGACGACGGCTTGGCAGAAGTTTACGAACCTGTAAAATGCCACACATTTATTACCGAATGTACTTTCGGTTTGCCCGCCTTTAAATGGACTCAGCAAGCGGTAGTTTTCAACGATATAAACAATTGGTGGGCAACCAATAAAAGTGAGGGGCGGACGTCAATTCTTTTTGGTTATAGTTTAGGAAAAGCGCAGCGATTACTAAAACATTTAGACACTTCCATCGGAAAAATTTACACCCACGGCGCCGTCGAAAATATGACGGGAGTAGTTAGGGAAAATTATAAACTACCCGAAACTACTTTAATCACGCGCGATACATCCAAAGATGAAATAAAAGGAAACATAATTGTTGCCCCACCGAGCGCCCACGGCAGCACGTGGATTCGAAGATTTGTGCCCTATGTAACCGCTTCTGCCAGCGGCTGGATGACCTTTCGCGGCGCGCGAAGAAGACGCGCAATAGACCGCGGATTCGTCTTGAGCGACCACGCCGATTGGGAGGGTTTGCTTTCGGCAATTGATGCCACGGGCTGCGAAAAAGTAATCGCCACGCACGGATACACAGATATTTTTGCGAAATATTTGCGGGAAGAATTAGGCTACGACGCAAGAACCGAAAAAACGCAATACGAAGAGGAGAGTGCCGAAATTGATAAGAAAATTGAAAATGAAGATTAATATTTCAATACATATAAAATTCCCCCTTTGGGGGCAAGGGGGACTATGAAGCAATTTGCCCAACTCATAAAAAAGCTCGACAGCACCAACAAAACCAATGAAAAGGTGGCGGCGCTAACAACTTATTTTCAAAATGCAAATGAGGAAGATAAACTGTGGACCATCGCCATTCTTTCGCACCGTCGCCCAAAACGCCCCGTAAATACAACGTTGCTCAGACTTTGGGCAACGGAAATAAGTGGCATTCCTCTTTGGCTTTTTGAAGAAAGTTATCATATTGTGGGCGATTTGGCAGAAACCATTGCTTTAATTTTGCCAACTTCGGAAACACATTCCGATAAATCGCTTTCACAATTTGTTTCTGAAATTATTGAATTGCGATCACTTCCCGAACCGGAAAAAAAGAAATATTTACACGACAATTGGCTGGCTTTAAACTATTTTGAAAGATTTGTTTTCAATAAAATCCTCACCGGAAGTTTTAGAATAGGCGTTAGCCAAAAATTGATGACGCGTGCTCTCGCCAAAGCTACAGACATAGATGAAGATGTTTTGGCGTATAAATTAATGGGCGATTGGACCCCAGAAACCACTACGTATCAAAAATTAATTCTCGAAACAAATAAAGAGGATTACCTAAGTAAACCCTATCCGTTTTATTTGGCCTATGCAGTCGAAGACGGTTTCCAGGAAGATTTGGGACCAATTTCCGATTGGAGTTTTGAGCATAAATGGGATGGCATCCGGAGTCAGG
The DNA here is from genome assembly GCF_029814825.1 of Aequorivita marisscotiae. Lineage (NCBI taxonomy): Bacteria > Pseudomonadati > Bacteroidota > Flavobacteriia > Flavobacteriales > Flavobacteriaceae > Aequorivita > Aequorivita marisscotiae. The sequence goes on from NZ_CP122379.1 coordinate 1,125,213, forward strand.
TTATTATTCGAAACGACGAGGTATTTGTATGGTCCAGAGGTGAAGAATTGGTGACAGATAAATATCCCGAGTTTCAAAATTTTTTGAAGGCAATTCCCAACGGCACCGTGATTGATGGTGAAATATTGCCTTTCGGCGACGGGGAGATCGGTAATTTTAATGCACTGCAAACGCGTATAGGAAGAAAAAATGTTTCAAAAGCACTCTTAAAAAAAACACCCGTAATTTTAAATGCGTACGATTTGCTGGAGTGGAATGGTGAGGATATTAGGCAAAAACCGTTTGCGGAAAGAAGGGAGATTTTGGATGAAATAATTCAAAGAATCAATTCCGAAGAAATAGGGCTGTATTTAAGTGAAACAATGATTTTTGAAACCTGGGAAGAAGCCGCCGCAGAGCGCGATCTTTCCAGAGAAAAGCGCAGCGAAGGTTTGATGCTGAAACGCAAGGATTCACCGTATTTAGTAGGCAGAAAAAAAGGAGATTGGTGGAAGTGGAAAATTGATCCCTTTACTATTGATGCAGTTTTAACCTACGCCATGCGTGGGCACGGAAGGCGCGCCAATCTTTATACAGACTACACTTTTGCACTCTGGAATGAAGGCGAGCTGGTAACTTTTGCAAAGGCTTACTCCGGATTAACAGATGCGGAATTCAGACAAGTTGATAATTGGATAAAACGAAACACCTTAGAACGTTTCGGGCCTGTACGAAGTGTAACTCCGCATCATGTTTTTGAAATTGCTTTTGAAGGAATTGCTGAAAGTAGCCGCCATAAAAGCGGTATTGCAACTAGATTTCCGCGGATTCTTCGTTGGAGAAAAGACAAACCAATTTCTGAAGCCAATACTCTGGATGATCTTAAAGCCTTAATTCCAAAATGAAACAATCTGAACTTATTTCAATTGCGGAAGATTGGTTTCAAACAAAAAATTGGAAGTCATTTCCTTTTCAAAGAAAAACGTGGAAAGCATTTCTGGGCGGGAAGCACGGTCTTTTAAATGCCCCAACCGGAAGTGGGAAAACCTATGCGCTTTGGGTACCAATCGTACTTCAATATTTAAAGGAAAATCCCGCGTATAAAACAAAACATACAAAAGGACTAAAAGCCATTTGGATTACCCCATTGCGCGCTCTTTCTGTAGAAATTCAACAAGCGGCACAGCGTTTTGCCGACGATTTGGGAACAGGATTAACCGTTGGGATCCGCACAGGCGATACCACCCAAAGCGAACGCGCAAAGCAAAAACGCCAAATGCCCGATCTGCTGATAACGACACCCGAAAGTCTGATGCTTTTGCTGGCGTCAAAAGATTATGATAAAATCTTTAAGCCATTAACTGCGATTGTGGTTGATGAATGGCACGAACTTTTGGGAAGTAAACGCGGCGTGCAAATGGAACTCGCGCTTTCACGTTTAAAAACGGTTTCAAAACATTTGAGAATTTGGGGAATTTCGGCGACCATTGGCAATCTTGAAGAAGCACAGGATGTCCTGTTGGGAATGGATTCTGAATTCAGAAAAAATGAAGTTTTGATTAAATCCAATCAAAAGTCGAAAATAGAAGTACGTTCCATCATTCCAAAAAAGATGGAAACTTTTCCTTGGCGCGGGCATTTAGGACTGCATCTTTTGGAAGAAATTGTTCCAATAATTAAGACTAGCAAAACCACGATTATTTTTACAAATACACGCGGACAGTGCGAAATCTGGTTTCAGAAACTACTCGAAAAACATCCCGAGTTTGCCGGCGAAATTGCAATGCACCACGGAAGCATCGGTAAAGATACGCGGCTGTGGGTGGAACAGGCTATTCGCAATGAATCGTTATTGGCGGTAGTTGCAACCTCCAGTCTCGATTTGGGGGTTGATTTTGCACCTGTAGAAACGGTAATTCAAATTGGCGGACCTAAAGGAGTTGCCAAATTTCTTCAACGTGCAGGGCGAAGTAATCACCGTCCGGGGGAGCCTTCGGTTATTTACTTTTTGCCAACCCACGCTTTGGAATTGTTGGAGGCTTCGGCTTTAAAACGGGCTGTAAAAGATGAAGTTGTTGAAGATAGAAATCCATATTTGCTCAGTTTTGACGTGTTAATTCAGTATTTGGTGACACTTTCGGTAAGTAACGGATTTTTTCCAAAGGAAATTTTCCCAGAAATTAAAAAAACCTTTTGCTTTCAAGGAATAACAGAGGAACAGTGGAAATGGTGCCTAAATTTTATAACTATTGGAAGCCAAAGTTTGCAAGCCTACGACGAATATAAAAAAGTTGAAGTTACTCCCGAAGGGCTATTTAAAGTGGAAAGCAGGCAGATTGCAATGATGCACCGTTTGAGTATTGGCACAATAGTGAGTGATAGTATGATGCTCGTAAAATATGTTTCCGGCGGATTTATTGGCACGATTGAAGAATGGTTTATCAGTAAAATGAAACCCGGTGACACCTTTGTTTTTGCAGGAAGAACTTTGGAATTGGTCAGAATTCGGCAAATGCAGGCTCAAGTTCGAAAAAGCAGCAAACGAACTGCAAATATTGTAAGTTTTATGGGCGGGCGGTTGCCCCTTTCTTCGCAAATGAGTAAAATTCTGCGGGAAGAATTGCAAAGTGAATCCGACCACAAACGAAACACGCCGGAATTAAAGGCATTGAGCCATATTTTTGACAGGCAGGAACGCGAAAGTATCGTCCCCGGCGAAAACGAATTTTTGATTGAAACCTTTAAAACTCGCGAAGGATACCACGCGCTTTTTTACCCTTTTGAGGGGCGATTTGTACACGAGGCAATGAGCAGTTTGCTGGCGTACCGGATAAGTTTGCTATTGCCGATTACCTTCTCTTTGGCGTACAACGACTACGGCTTTGAACTTCTAAGCGATCAGTTTTTGGATATTCAAACGGTGTTGGACAACAATCTTTTTTCTTCAGAATATTTATATGAAGACCTTCAAAAAAGTTTAAATTCCACTGAATTGGCTCGTCGAAAATTTCGAGATATTGCTGTAATTAGCGGCATGGTTTTTCAAGGATATCCAAACAAAGTCATTAAAACAAAACATTTGCAAAGCAACAGTCAATTGCTTTTTGACGTTTTTCGGGATTACGAATCCGACAATCTTTTGTACCTTCAAGCCTATCGTGAAACTTTTGAACATCAATTGGAGGAAGGCAGATTGCGGCAAGCTTTGGAACGTATAAATTCACAAAAAATAATTTGGAAACAATGTGAAAAAGCAACGCCTTTCAGCTTTCCGATTATTACGGACAGGCTCCGCGAAAAACTTTCTTCGGAAAAATTGGCGGATCGGATTAAAAAAATGACTTTGCAATTGGAAAAATGATACAAAATATTTCAATTAAAAATAACGACTTCAAATTACACCCTAGTGGCGCCATCTTTTGGAAAGACAAGAAAATGCTGTTAATCGCCGATGTGCATCTGGGTAAAATTGCACATTTCAGAAAACACGGCGCGCCCGTTCCGGCAAATGCAGCGTATAAAAACCTTGAAAAACTTACCGAGATATGCAATCACTTTAAGCCTGAGACTATCTGCTTTTTGGGCGATCTTTTCCACAGCAAATTAAACGAGGAATGGCAGGATTTTGAAAAGTGGACGGAATACACAAAGGCGGAAATAGTCCTGATTTCGGGCAATCACGATATTATTCCACAGTATTTATACGAAGAATTAGGAATTAAGGTTTTTGACGAATTTTTGCTCGACGGCTTTTTGTTGACCCATCACCCCACTGAGATTAAAGGTGCGTTCAATTTTTGTGGCCACGTGCACCCGGGCGTTCGGATGAAGGGCGTTGGTAGGCAATACGTGCGGTTTTCATGTTTTTATAAAACCCTTAACAGCCTTATTCTCCCTGCTTTTGGTAACTTTACGGGAAAGCATATTTTAAAACCTTCAGAAAATGATGAAATATTCGCCATTGTTGAAGGAGAAGTAATTTGTGTTTCAAGAAACTAATTTATTATGAAAAAAACACTACAAATAGCAAACATCATCGCTTTCGTGACAACGGTTTTCGTCAATTATTTGTCAAACACGGGCGCGATAAACAATACCACAATAGGCGAAATTTCAGAATCTTCAAAAAACCTTTTTACGCCTGCCGGTTATGCTTTCTCCATTTGGGGTTTGATTTATCTGCTACTGTTGGGTTTCATAATCTACCAAAGCCGAAGTCTTTTTACCAAAGTGCGCGATGATGACTTCATTTTAAAAACAGGTTGGTGGTTTGTGCTTTCCTGCTTTGCCAACATTATGTGGATTACTTTCTGGCTATATGGCTACATGGAATATTCAATTCTCGCCATTTTCGTTCTGCTTTTTTCACTTTTAAAAATTGTAATGAATAACCGGATGGAACTTTGGGATGCACCAATTTCGGTCATTGCATTTCTTTGGTGGCCTTTTGTTTTTTACAGCGGTTGGGTTACCGTTGCCAGTATCGCAAATGTTGCAGCATATTTAACAAGCATTAATTGGAATGCATGGGGTTATAGCGAGATTTCGTGGGCGGTAACGATGATAATCATTGCGGGAATCATTAATCTAGTTGTTACATGGCGAAGAAACATGCGCGAATTTGCCTTGGTGGGCGTGTGGGCCTTAGCGGCAATAGCAGTCGCTAATTGGGAAGTGAGCCAAACCGTTGCCTATGCCGCAATTGCAGTGGCTGCTGTGCTTTTTGTGAGCAGTGGATATCACGCATTCAAAAATCGCGATACCAGTCCTGTGAATAAATGCAAAGAATATTTAAATAAACAAAACATTTAAGACCGCTTCGTTGAAAGATTAAAGACAAAACATTTCAAAAAATCTGAAATCGTCGATCGAAAATCGTTAATCAATTAAACCATTCCCTTAATATCATTCCCCCAAGTGGGGTACGCAAAAATCATTGCTTTTAAATTTTCGGTAGTTAATTTTCCGCACATTGCGAGGACGAAAAGATTGATCATTTCTCCGGCTTCGGCAGCGACTATATGGGCGCCCAATACAATATTTCGTTCTTTGTCCACAATTGTTTTGTACGCATAAACTTCTTCTTTGATTCGCTTCGCGTTAAACCATTTCGGAACGCTTTTGTATTCCACCACAAAATCGTAGCCTTTTTCTTTTGCTTCTTTTTCGGTTAAACCTATTGCAGCAATCTGCGGAATAGTAAAAACAACCGATGGAACCGGCGGAAAATCCATTTTAGTACTGTTTCCCTGACGGATATTCAATGAAACAATCCGAGCTTCCTGCGAAGAAGTGGGCGTTAACGGTAAAGAACCACTTGCCGAAACATCACCGCAAGCGTAAACGTTTTTATTGGTTGTATTTTGAAGATATTCGTTCACCGAAATTCCACCTTTTTCAAAAGTAACATTTCCTTTTTCCAAATCAAGTTCATCAATTGAAGGTGCGCGACCAGCAGTGTTAAAAACCATTCTGGTATCAATTGATTCGGTTTTACCATTTTTTTTAAATGAAACACGATAATTTTTCTGAAGTTTTTCAACTTTAGAAACTTCGGCATTGAAAATAAATTTGATTCCCAATTCTTCCGAAGCTTTTGTGAGGTGCGAAACGATATCGGCTTCAAAAGGCCCGAGCGGACGATCCTCGAACTCAATTACCGTAACTTTTGCACCGCAGCGCGCGGCAATGTGGGCAAACTCCATCCCAATATAGCCCGCGCCAACAAACACGATGCTTTCGGGCAGTTCTTCCAATTCCAAAAAATCGTCGCTCACTTTTAAATGTTCCCGGCCGGGAATTTTCAGTTCCATCGGTTTTTGCCCGGTAGCGATTACAATTTTCTTCGCTTTCACCGTTTTTCCCTCTACCGAAAGTGTGTTTTCATCCAAAAATTTGGGCGATTGGTGAAACATTTCAATTCCGGCTTCTTTCAATTTCTTTTCGGTGGAGGCGGGCACGGCATCGGTAAAGGTGGATTTAAATTTTTGAAGATCTTTCCAACTTATTTTTGGAACGGAAATAATTCCCTTCCCTTTTAAATTTTCCGAAAGCTGCATAGCTTCAGTAATTCCCACCAAAACTTTTTTCGGATCGCAGCCTCTATTTGGGCAAGTTCCGCCAAATTCGCGGTTGTCGGCAATCGCCACTTTCATTCCTGCGGCAGCAAAATCGTATGCCACAGTTTTGCCTGCAGTTCCGGTTCCTATTACAAAAACGTCGTATTCTTTTTGTGCCATAACAATACCCGCCCTTCGACTATCGCTCAGGATAAACTTTGTCGGGTAACTTTTAATGATAATCTACGAATCTAAAAGTAGTTAATGCAAAATGGTCATTATGTTATCAAAATGATAAAGTTGTTTGAAAAACCTCACAGGTCTTTGAGACCTGTGAGGTTTGATTTATATTTGCCGTCCCGATGAGCAAAACTCTAGTTACGTCACTTTATTCTCAGTCTTCGCAAACACGAAAACTGGAGGAAACTATTGTCCAATCTCAAAAAAGTACATCGGTTTCAGGTCTTGTGGGTTCTTCGCTCTCGATAGTTTTAGCCCAAACTTTTCGAAATACGGATTTGCCATTTTTGCTAATTTTAAATGATAAAGAAGAAGCCGCTTACCATTTAAACGATTTGGAAAATTTATTGGGCGATAAAAATGTGCTTTTTTATCCGGGAAGCTATCGGCGGCCCTATCAAATTGAAGAGACAGACAACGCCAATGTTTTATTGCGAAGCGAGGTTTTAAACCGAATAAATTCCCGCAAAAAACCCGCGCTTATTGTAACCTATCCCGAAGCGCTTTTTGAGAAAGTTGTAACTCGAAAAGAGTTGGAACGCAACACCTTGAAAATTGCCATAAACGACCAACTTTCAATAGATTTTGTAAACGAGGTTTTGTTTGAATACCGCTTTAAGCGTACCGATTTTGTTACCGAACCGGGCGAATTTTCGGTGCGTGGGGGAATTTTGGACGTGTTCAGTTTTAGCAACGATGAACCTTACAGAATTGAATTTTTTGGGGATGAGGTTGATAGTATTCGCACCATCGATGTGGAAACGCAACTATCTTTGGAACAGGTGAAAAAAGTATCAATCATTCCGAATGTAGAAAACAAAATGATCGATGAAAATCGCGAAAGTTTTTTGAAGTATATCGCTTCAAAAACAGTGGTTTTTCTAAAAAACGAAGAGCTTTTCAGTAGCGCGATAAATAATCTTTTCAAAAAAGCGACAGAAGCTTTTAATTCAATCGATTCAGAAATAAAACGCGCAAAACCTTCGGAATTATTCTGTACTTCGGAATTGTTAAACGAGCAATTGAATGATTTTACAAAAGTTCAACTAAGCATTAATAAAACTTTCCTCCCCTCGGGAGGGGCTGGGAGTGGGCTTTCGTTTTCAACCAAACCGCAACCATCATTCAACAAACAATTCAACTTACTGATTGAAAATTTGAATGATAATACCGAAAAAGGGTATAAAAACTACATTTTTTGCAGCAGCGAACAGCAGGCAAAACGATTTCACGATATTTTTGAAGATGCTGAACAGAATGTAAATCAATTTGAAACTATTGTTTTTCCGCTATTTCAAGGATTTATTGATGACGATTTAAAAATTGTTTGCTACACTGATCATCAAATTTTTGAGCGTTACCATAAATTTCAACTGAAAAATGGATACGCTAAAAAACAGGCAATTACTTTAAAGGAAATTACCAATCTGGAAGTGGGCGATTATGTAACGCATATTGACCATGGAATAGGGAAATTTGGCGGTTTGCAGAAGATTGAGGTAGAAGGAAAAATGCAGGAAGCCATTAAACTTTTTTATGGCGAGCGCGATATTTTATATCTCAGTATTCATTCGCTGCATAAGATTTCAAAATACAACGGCAAGGATGGGAGAGAGCCCAAAATCTATAAATTGGGCAGCGATGCGTGGAAAAAATTAAAGCAAAAAACCAAAACGCGCGTTAAGGAAATTGCTTTCAATTTAATTGAATTATACGCCAAACGCCGCACGCTAAAAGGTTTCGCCTTTGACCCCGATAGCTATTTGCAAGCCGAATTGGAATCGTCCTTTATTTATGAAGATACCCCGGACCAGAGTACAGCAACCGAAGATGTAAAAAAAGATATGGAAAACGAGCGCCCAATGGATCGTTTGGTCTGTGGCGATGTGGGTTTCGGAAAAACGGAAGTGGCCATTCGAGCAGCTTTTAAAGCAGTTGACAATGGAAAACAGGTCGCAGTTTTGGTGCCAACAACTATTTTGGCATTTCAGCATTTTAAAACATTTTCAGAGCGTCTTTCGGAGATGCCCGTGAAAGTTGATTATTTAAACCGTTTTAGAACTGCGAAAGAACGAAGAACCGTTTTGGAAGAGTTGAAAAATGGTAAACTCGATGTTGTTATCGGCACTCATCAATTAGTAAACAAATCGGTTGAATTTAAGGATTTGGGACTTTTGATTATTGATGAAGAGCAAAAATTTGGAGTAGCCGTAAAAGACAAATTAAAGACCATTAAAGAAAATGTAGATACGCTCACGCTAACGGCAACGCCCATTCCGCGAACGTTGCAGTTTAGTTTGATGGCCGCACGTGACCTTTCGGTAATTACCACGCCGCCGCCAAACCGCTATCCCGTGGAAACGCACGTTATTCGTTTCGGGGAAGAAAGTATTCGCGATGCGGTTCGCTATGAAATTTCGCGCGGAGGCCAGGTTTTCTTTGTTCACAACCGAATTGAAAATATAAAAGAAGTCGCTGGGATGATTCAACGTTTGGTGCCAGATGCCAAAATTGGAATTGGTCACGGCCAAATGGACGGGAAAAAACTGGAAGATTTAATGCTTCGATTTATGAACAATGAATTCGATGTTTTGGTATCCACAACTATTATTGAAAGTGGCTTGGACGTACCGAACGCCAATACTATTTTCATCAATAATGCTAATAATTTCGGACTTTCAGATTTACACCAAATGCGCGGTCGTGTTGGGCGAAGCAACAAAAAAGCGTTTTGTTATTTTATCACTCCGGAATATTCGGCAATGACGGACGAAGCGCGAAAACGAATTACGGCTTTGGAACAATTTTCAGAATTGGGCAGCGGCATCAACATCGCGATGAAGGATTTGGAAATCCGCGGTGCTGGCGATTTATTGGGTGGTGAGCAGAGTGGATTTATAAACGAAATTGGTTTTGAAACCTATCAAAAAATTCTAGCCGAAGCGATTGAGGAATTGAAGGATAAAGAGTTTAAAAATTTGTACGAAGAAACAGAAGGTCCGAAGAAGAATTTCGTAAAAGAAATGACCATCGACACCGATTTCGAACTTCTTTTCCCAGATGATTACGTTAACAATATTACCGAAAGACTTAATCTATATACCAAACTGAACGAGTTGAAAAACGAAGCCGAGCTTCAAAAGTTTGAAAAAGAATTGCTGGACCGTTTTGGGGAAATGCCAAAACAAGCCGAAGATTTACTGAACAGTGTTCGCATAAAATGGATTGCAATATCTATGGGCTTGGAACGATTAATTATGAAGCAGAAAAAAATGGTAGGTTATTTTGTGGCAGACCAACAAAGTGCTTTTTACCAAAGTCCGTCGTTTACAAAAGTGCTTCAATACGTGCAAACCCATTCACAAAAAGTAACAATGAAGGAAAAGCAAACCCGCAACGGATTGCGATTATTGCTTAATTTTGAAGGAATTTATTCGGTTGAAAAAGCGCTTCGGGCTTTGGAGCCTTTTTCTGAATAACAAATCATTTCATCTGTATAGAATATTTGATAAAGTGAAAGATGGAATGCCCGAATTATTCATCGTCGGTTTATATGCAAATTGTTTACAGGCATTTCGTATATTTGGTTTATGTCCGCAACAAATAATTTTACTATTAAACAACTTGCCGAGGCTTTTCAGGAATTGAGTATTTCTGAAAGAGCAAAACTTGCATCTCTTCTACCAGAAGAATGGTTTAAAAATTCAAATGATTTGACTGAAATCCAGAAACAAGCTTTGGATTTTGCTTCAGAAAAGGAAAATGAAGGAAGAGCGGTTTTTCATACGTGGGAAGAAGTTGAAAATTATGTGAAGAATAGAAGCTGATGGGCAACTATCGAATTTTGATAGAAGAGGATGCAAAATTCGATATTGCCGAAGCCTACGATTGGTATTCAAAAATATCATTGAAAATTTGCGCGTCCTTTCTTACTGAAATAAAGAAAACCATAGCGTATTTATCGAAAAATCCTTTTCTTTTTCAATTTGTTTATAAAGATTTTAGACAGGTTCCAGTCAAAAAATTCCCGTTCGTTATTCTTTACAAAATTGATTCGGAAAATGTGAAAATTTTTCGAATTTTCCCGACAAATATGAATCCTGATAATAAATTTAAGGTTTTCAGGAAATAAGTAATATCTTCTAAAATCAACAAATGTCGGGCAAATGTCGGGTGAAATTCACTTGAAAAGATTGTACTATATTTACTGCCATCGTACTATTGCTTCATAAAATTTTAAAAAATGAAACAACCAGAACTCGGTCGAAAAATTTTGGAACTCCGAAAGCAAAAAGGCTTTACGCAGGAAGAACTTGTGGAGCAATGCAACATAAACGTGCGGACCATTCAGCGTATTGAAGCGGGTGAAGTAATGCCGCGCAGCTTTACACTGAAAACCATACTTAATGTGTTGGGCGAAGATTTGGAAAAATTGCAAGAATCAGAACCTTCTTTTTTTAAAAATATCGATTTAAAGGAAATAGCATTTTCAGCGTTTTACATAAAACTCGCTTGGATCTGTGGAATTATTTATTTCCTTTCCGGTTTTGTGGAATTTGCAGTGGACTACGCCCGATTTTATGAAGATGAATTGATACTGCCAAAAGCCGCTTACATAAGTATGAAATTTATTATAATGCTGGCCTTTATTTATTTTTCATGGGGTTTTGTTTTAAGCGGGAAAATCTTCAATAATTATTTGCTGAAAATTGGAGCTTACTTTTTAATTGGCACCACCATTTTATTTTATGGGTATGATATGGTTTCACTTTATTTTGAGCCATTTTATATTGAATACGTAATTACAATACAATCTATTTTCTGTGGAATTGGAAGTGTTATTTTTGGATTGGCTTTAATGCGATTGAAAGGTAATTTCGGGAAAATTCCAGAAATTGCCGGCGGATTTCAGGTAGTGAGCGGAATATTGTTCACCTTGGTTTTTATGGCGTGGTTGGGACTTGCCTTTTTAATTCCGGCTACTATTTTGCAAATTATTTTGCTTTATAAAATTGAAGATTTATTAAAAACCGAAAGAGATTTCCGCCAAAGTTTATCCTGAGCGACAGTTGAAGCACAGGAATTAAAAGTGATAAAAAGCATTTTCAAAATGTTCTAATTTCTCTTCTTTTTGGTTTTTTAGAATTGCAATAATATCAAACCGAACTTCCACATTTAAATTATTTGAAATAATATATTCATTGGCCGCCTTTACCAAAAGTTTGATTTTTGAAGGAGTTACAAAGCTTTGCGGATCGCCAAAAAATGCGCTGTTTCGGGTCTTTACTTCTACAATAACAACGGTTCCTTCTTCTTTTTGAGCAATTATATCTATTTCGGCCTTTTGAAAATAAAAGTTACGACGTAGAATTTTATAACCCCTTTTCAATAAATATTGTGCGGCTATTTCTTCTCCTATTTTTCCAAGTTCGTTGTGGCTTGCCATTTTTTTAAAGAGTGTAAAAGCTTATTTCTTAAAGCTTAAAGCAATATTGTTTTTCGTTACTTTTAATTCTACTTCCCGACCCAAAATCAAAGCCCGATTATCATTAATATGTCCCACCGGAAAATTGAAACACACGGGAAAATTATATTCTGAAACTAAATCAAAAATAATCTCTTCCGCCGTTTTTCCGAAAGGAACAGCATTATCGTGCATATTGGTCATTCCGCCTACAATCAATCCTGAAAGATTTTGTAGCATGCCGTTGCGTTTTAGATTCATCATCATTCTATCAATATGGTACAGATATTCGTCCAAATCTTCAATAAAAAGTATTTTACCTTCGGTATTCAGCGAAGAATTACTTCCGCATAGCGAATAAATGAGTGAGAGGTTTCCGCCAACCAATGGCCCTTGTGCGGCTCCGAGTGTATTTAATTTCTCGTTGGAAGCAATACTGATTTCGTAATCACCTCCAAACAATATTTCTTTAATTGAAGTGGAAGTTGCCTTCGACTTATTTTCAAGATTTTGTAAAATTTGGGCGTGTAAAGTTTCAATTCCCAATGTATGAATATGTGAATGAAGCGCAGTTACATCGCTATAACCAATAACCCATTTCGGATTTTTTCTAAAGTTTGAAAAATCCAGCTTATCAATTATCCGAACGGTGCCATACCCGCCTTTTGCGCACCAAATAGCCTTTATTTTAGGGTCATCAATCATTTGTTGAAAATCTGCTGCACGCAAATCATCACTTCCTGCAAACTGGTTTTCTTCGGCACCGATGGTTTTACCCAAAACGGCTTTTAAACCCCAACTTTCAAGCAATTGAAGCGCAGGTTTTAATTCTTCTTTTGAAATTTTACGTGCGGTTGAAACGATGCCAACTGTATCGTTCTTTTGTAGTCTGTTTGGAGTAATCATGGATTTATTTAAAACCACAAATTACTACATTTATATGTACTTTTGTGCCTGCCCGCTCATTTTGGCGGGCTTTCAAAAAAAATTATGGACAAGAACCCAAACAGATATACCATTACCGCCGCGTTGCCATACACAAACGGACCCGTACACATTGGCCATTTGGCTGGCGTTTACGTGCCCGCAGATATTTACGCGCGTTATCAACGACTTCAAAAAATGGATGTTGCCTTTATCTGCGGAAGCGATGAACACGGCGTGCCAATTACTATAAAGGCAAAAAAAGAAGGTATTACGCCTCAGCAAGTGGTAGATAAATATCACGCCATTATTAAAAAGAGTTTTGAGGAATTCGGAATATCCTTTGATAATTATTCGCGGACTTCTGCGAAAATTCATCATAAAACTGCTTCAGAATTTTTTAAGAAGTTATACGAGAACGGTAAATTTACCGAAGAGATTACCGAACAATTATATGACGAAGAAGCCAATCAATTTCTTGCAGACCGATACATTACCGGTACGTGTCCAAAATGCGGCCATGAAGAAGCTTATGGCGACCAATGTGAAAAATGTGGTTCCAGTTTAAACGCTACCGAATTAATTAATCCGAAAAGTGCTATCTCGGGAAATGTACCAATTCTTAAAGAAACAAAGCATTGGTTTTTACCACTGAACGAATACGAAGATTTCCTAAAACAGTGGATACTCGTTGACCATAAAAAGGATTGGAAAACCAACGTTTACGGACAGTGCAAAAGCTGGATCGATGACGGTTTACGGCCGCGTGCGGTAACCCGCGATTTAGATTGGGGAATTCCCGTGCCAGTGGAAGGAGCAGACGGAAAAGTACTATACGTATGGTTTGACGCGCCCATTGGTTATATTTCTTCAACGAAGGAATGGGCCGAGCGCGAAGGAAAAAACTGGGAAGATTATTGGAAAAACGATAAAACCAAAATGCTTCACTTTATTGGGAAGGACAATATTGTTTTCCATTGCATTATTTTTCCAACAATGTTAAAAGCCGAAGGGGGTTATATTTTACCCGAAAACGTTCCAGCTAATGAATTTCTGAATCTGGAAGGCAATAAAATTTCAACCAGTAAAAACTGGGCGGTTTGGTTGCACGAATATTTGGAGGATTTTCCAAACCAGCAAGATGTTTTGCGATATGTATTAACGGCAAATGCCCCAGAAACAAAGGATAATGATTTTACTTGGGCAGATTTTCAAGCCCGAAATAATAATGAATTGGTTGCCATCTTTGGAAATTTCATAAATCGAGTGATGGTTTTAACTGATAAATATTACGAAGGAGTTGTGCCCGAGCCTGCTGTTTTTTCAGAAATTGACGAGCAGATTTTAAACGAATTAAAAGCGTATCCTGCAGTAATAGCAAGTTCGTTGGAACGTTACCGTTTCCGCGAAGCTCAGGCAGAATTAATGAACGTCGCCCGCCTCGGAAACAAATATCTTGCAGACGAAGAGCCGTGGAAAACAATAAAAACCGACGAAGAGCGCACCAAAACAGTAATGTATGTTGCCTTGCAAATAGCTTCTGCTTTGGCTGTTTTAAGCGAACCGTTTTTGCCATTTACTTCAGACAAGTTGAAAGACATGCTCAATGTCAGGTCGAGCGCAGTCGAGGGGTCTTTAGGATGGGCTGACGCTTCTGTTAAAAGTGAACTTTTAAAACCAGGTCATAAAATAAATAAAGCTGAACTCCTTTTCAGCAAAATTGAAGACGAACAAATTCAAGCACAATTAGACAAACTACAAGCCAGTAAAAAGATGAATGCCGAAGCAAACAAAAAAGTAACGCCACAAAAAGAAACCATTCAATACGACGATTTCGTAAAACTCGATATGCGCGTGGGAACCATAATTGAAGCCGAAAAAATGCCAAAAGCAGATAAGCTTTTAGTTTTAAAAGTAGATACAGGAATCGACGTTCGTACTATAGTTTCAGGAATTGCTGAAAGTTTTAAGGCTGAAGATATCATCGGGAAAAAAGTTACGGTTTTGGTAAATCTTGCTCCAAGAAAGCTTCGCGGTGTTGAAAGTGAAGGAATGATTTTGATGACTGAAGACGCAGCGGGGAAACTTGTTTTTGTGAATCCCGATTCTGATGGGGTTGAGAATGGGGCGACGATAAACTAACAAAAAAATCTGCGAAAATCTGCGCGATCTGCGGACGATATTAAACATACATACCCTATTGAAAACATTAGTAGCCTATATAACCTCCCAAACCCAACTCCCCCAAAAAAGCGTTGAAAACACGGTAAAACTTTTAAAGGAAGACTGCACCATTCCCTTTATTTCACGCTATCGAAAGGAACTGACTGGAAATCTGGATGAGGTTCAAATTGGCGAAATCGTAAAATTCAAGGAACAATATGAAGCATTAGAAAAGCGGAAAGCTACTATCCTAAAATCCTTGGAAGAGCAAGAAGTTTTAACAGCAGAACTTCAAAAAAGCATTGAAGAAGCAACAGATTTAATCGCTTTGGAAGATTTGTATTTGCCGTACAAAAAGAAGCGAAAAACAAAAGCTGATACCGCGCGCGAAAATGGTTTGGAGCCTTTGGCGAAAATTATAATGGCGCAGACCCGAAGTCTGTCCAGTTCAGAAATTTCTGCGCTTGCTTCAAAATATATTAAAGGAGAAATAAATTCCGAAGATGAAGCTTTGGAGGGCGCCCGACACATCATTGCCGAATGGATAAACGAACGCACCGATATTCGGAATATGCTTCGGAATCAATTGGAACGTTATGCAACAATTTCGACTAAAGTTGTAAAGAAAATGGCCGACGATGAAAAAGCCCAGAAATTCCGTGATTATTTTGACTGGAACGAAGCTTTGAATAAAATTCCTTCACATAGATTATTGGCAATTCTTCGTGCAACTTCCGAAGGATTTATTCGAAATAAAATAGAAATCGACGATGAAAAAGCACTTTCTAAAATTGAAGACCGCGTTGTAAAGTCTAAAGATGCCGCTTCAAAACAAATAAAACTCGCGATTGAAGATAGCTACAAACGTCTTTTGTTTCCGGCACTTTCAAACGAAACGCTTTCCGCTGCAAAGGAAAAGGCGGATGAAACAGCTATTAACGTTTTTGCCAAAAACTTAAAGCAACTTTTGCTCGGTTCGCCTTTGGGTGAAAAACGTGTTTTGGCAATTGATCCTGGGTTTAGAACGGGTTGCAAAGTAGTTTGCCTGGATGCACAAGGCAATTTGCAGCACAATGAAACCATTTTTCCGCATCCGCCAAAAAACGATTCTTCAACCGCGATGAAAAAGATAAGTTCGCTTGCCGACGCCCATAAAATTGAAGCAATTGCGATTGGCAACGGAACAGCTTCGCGAGAAACAGAGCAGTTTATAAAACGAATTCACTTTAAAAATCCACCACAGGTTTTTGTGGTTAGCGAAGCCGGGGCCTCAATTTATTCGGCGTCAAAAATTGCACGTGATGAATTCCCGAATTACGACGTTACGGTGCGCGGCGCAGTTTCCATCGGTCGACGGTTACAGGATCCGTTGGCGGAGCTGGTAAAAATTGATGCCAAATCTATCGGTGTTGGGCAGTATCAGCACGATGTAGACCAGACAAAACTTCAAAATTCGCTCGATACAACCGTAGCGTTATGTGTGAATTCGGTGGGGGTAAATATCAATACCGCGAGCATTCCGCTACTGAGTTATGTTTCGGGGATTGGTCCAAAATTGGCTGAAAATGTGGTGAATTATCGTGAAGAAAATGGCGCTTTTGCTTCCCGTGAAGAAATAAAAAAGGTGTCACGTTTGGGTGAAAAGGCTTTTGAACAAGCGGCTGGCTTTCTTCGTATTAAAAATGGTAAAAATCCGTTGGACGATTCTTCGGTGCATCCCGAAAGTTATTCGGTTGTTTCAAAAATGGCGAAGGATGAAAAAGTAAACGTGCAAGATTTAATTGGCATTAAAACACTGCTTCAAAAAATAAATCTTGAAAATTATATTTCAGAAAAAATAGGGCTTATAACTTTAAAGGATATTTTAAAGGAACTTGAAAAACCGGGCTTGGATATTCGTGAAGAGGCGAAGGTTTTTACCTTCAATCAAAATATAAAAACCATTGCTGATTTGCAGGAAGGACAACTGCTGCCGGGGATTGTAAACAACATTACCAATTTTGGCGCTTTTGTGGATATTGGTATAAAGGAAAGCGGTTTGATCCACGTTTCGAACCTTGCAGATGCTTATGTTTCTGATGTGAGCGAGCATGTACATTTGCATCAACAAATAATTGTAAAAGTGCTTGATGTTGATGTTGCGCGGAAACGGATTCAGCTAAAATTGCATAAATAGATTATAGATTTAATGCATTTTTAAGTACACTTCTCGATTGGCTGCCGTAAATACCATCTACCGTAATATTATTGCTTGTTTGAAACGCTTTTAATGCGGCTTCGGTTTTTGGTCCAAATACACCATCTGCGCTACCATCCAAAAAATCTAATTTAATCAATATTTTCTGCAGTAATTTTACGTTTCCGTTGCTGTCGCCTCTCCTTAAATAGCCAGCAGGAACTTTTATATCTTCTGGTAAATCTGCGGTAAGGCTTCTGAATTCCAGTATTCTGGATATGGGAAAAGTTTGAATATTTACTTCGTCATCTTGATTGCCTCCAATACAATAAATGGATTTACCACTTTTAGTGAAGCCCAAAAAGAAACCGACGTGGCCAAAGGCACTGGTTCTGCTTTTTCGCCAAAATACCACTACATCGCCCGGTTGCGGCCAATCTGTTTTAGCGCCAATATTCAACCAACTTCTAGCCATGGCGCTATTAGACCTCGGCAAATTGGCCTGTAATGCCACCCAATTTGCAAAAATGCTACACCAAGCAACCTCGTCGTTGCCAAAGTTTAGCCCTGTCATTTCTTGATATTCAAGAATACGTTCGTTATGATTGGTACCTTTAATTTCTTTTTGGCCCAATTCGCCCAATGCAATTTTTATCGTTTCTCCCAACATAATAAAATAATTTTCAGCAATAATGAATTTACTATCTCTGTAATATAATTGGGGATACAGTTTTAAATATACGCAAAAAAACAATATCTTTTTTATGAATTCAATAAATGGATTATGCAATTGCAGCTAAATATGTGTAAAAGCTATTAAAATTTAGATTTTTGTTTAGGTGCAGTAAGGGTTTAATTCAATGTTACAAAAATAATTTAACACCTTAGGTATTCTTAAAATTTCACTTAAATCATTAAACAGTGGTATTTAAAGACTAATTTTGCGGCTTTTTACTTTAAATCGCTAAAATTCAGTGATATGACAAAGCCTAGAATTGCCCTTGTCTTAGGAATTATTTGTATTTCAATCTTTCCTATTTTGGTGAAACTCAAGTTGGCGCCTGCCATAGTTTCGGCATTTTATAGAATGGCAATTGCCGCTTCAATATTGGTTCCCTTTGCGCTGTTATCGGGAAAATTTAAAATTCCTTCTATAAAATTGTTTTTACTTACCCTGGTATGTGGTACTATTTTCGCGTTAGATGTGGCCGTATGGAATATTGCAATTCAGGAATCTACGGCTACGCAAGCCACACTTTTAACTAATCTTTCTCCCGTATGGGTAGGAATAGGTGCGTTTTTCTTCTTAAAAAATAAGCCCACACGCAATTTTTGGATTGGTACAGTGATCGCAATTTTTGGAATGATAACTTTAGTTGGATTCCACTTTTTTGTGAATTTAGATTTTAATTTGGCCTTTATCTTTGCAATTCTTTCAGGTGTGTTTTATGCCATCTATATGTTGGTGAGTAAGTTTGTGCTTTATGATGTTGAGGTACTTCCGTTTATTACTTTAAGCACTTTTACCTCTGCCGTTTTTCTGGGAGTACTAAGTTTTTTTATAAATGAACCCTTTACGGGCTTTACCGAAATGGGTTGGATTTCGTTGCTAATTCAAGGCTTAGTTTGCCAATTGGCGGCGTGGTTATTGTTGGGCTACGCCACAAAACACATGCGTGCTACAAGGGTTTCGGTGAGCTTGCTAGGCCAAGCGGTTTTAACCACCATATTTGCGTGGTTGTTTATAAATGAAACGGTTACTTTCCAAATGATTATTGGTGGAATTATTCTATTATTCGGAATTTGGGTTACTTTCTATTCCAAAAAAATCCCAATTATTGGCAAGGAGATAAAAATTGAAAAAGGAGTTTAGAACCGTTAAATAAGTTTTGTTGAAATAATCTTTACAGGACACGCTTTTGCGGCCTGCTCACAAGTTTCGAATTCGGCATTGTCCGAAATTTTCCGCGTAAAGAATCCACGTTTTTCCTCAGAATGCAGCAATACGGTTTTGCCGTCTTTTTTAGACATTCTAAAATACGCCGGAGCCAATTCTACACAGTAATTGCAGCCAATGCATTTATTCCGCTGAAGTGTTACCACTACCATTTATGAAGTTACTATTTTATACAGTTTGTCTGATGGGCGCACTCTAAACGGCACTGGAATAGTACAGGAATCGCCTTTTTTCGCTGTAGTTAAGGCTTGGTCGTTTACTAACATTTCTGAAAGTTGAAACTCCTTGGCGCCAGTTGTTGGGCCAGTAACCAAAATTTTATCACCTAAATTTAAATCGTATGCTTCAATTTTGAATTCTGCAATTTTCGCTTTAGTAAAATAGTGTTCACCTTTTCCTATATAAACTTTTTTCTGCGTAGCTTGGGAACCATCGGTATTGCTCCATTCTCCCAATTTTTGACCCAGATAGTAACCGCTCCAAAATCCGCGGTTATACACTTTAGCCAGTTCGAGCATCCATTGTTCTGCTTTTTCTTCGCAATACGTACCTTCATAATAAGCATCTATGGCTTCGCGGTAGGTTTTTACTACAGTGGCCACATATTCGGGAGCGCGACCGCGACCTTCAATTTTTAAGACTTTTACGCCAGTGTCAATTACTTGATCCAAAAAATCTACCGTGCAAAGATCCTTGGGCGACATCATATATTCGTTGTCCAATTCAATTTCAAAACCTGTTTCTTGGTCTATAACCGTGTATTTTTTTCGGCAATTCTGCTTGCAAGCTCCGCGATTAGCAGAAGAATTATGCGAATGGAGGCTCAAATAACATTTGCCCGAAACTGCCATACAGAGTGCGCCATGGCCAAAAATTTCAACTTCAACTAAACTCCCCGACGGCCCTTTTATCTGTTCTTTTTCAATATCACTGGTTATCTTTTTTACTTGTCGCAGGCTCAATTCGCGACTCATTACCATGGTATCTGCAAAAAGTGCGTAAAATTTTACCGTTTCAATATTTGTAATATTTATTTGGGTTGAAATGTGTACCTCCATCCCAATTTGCCTGGCGTATGCAATTACGGCCTGGTCCATGGCAATTACCGCAGTAAGTCTGGCAGCTTTTGCGGCATCGAGTAAAGTTTTAATCAACGATAAATCGTGATCGTAAATTATAGTATTTAAAGTAAGGTAGGTGCGAACTCCATTTTTTTTACAACGTTTAGCAATTTCGGGAAGATCGGCAATTGTAAAATTAATGCTTGCCCGAGCGCGCATGTTCAATTGTTCAACACCAAAATATACAGAGTCTGCGCCATTGTCTAATGCTGCCTGTAACGATTCAAAATTGCCCGCAGGAGCCATTAATTCTATTTTTCCAGAAGAAGTCATTGCCGTAAAATTTGAAAATTGCTACAAAAGTCGGCCAACTGTTCTTTTTAAAATATGATATTTGTTAGGTTTAAACATTATTATACTCAAGTTTTAATTGAATTCTAAAATGTTGAAAATAGCCTATCATTCTATTTATAAACATCCCTTGCCAGAGGGACATCGCTTTCCAATGGAGAAGTATGAATTGCTGCCGCAACAGCTGTTACACGAAGGGAGTTGCACCCCTGAAAATTTTTTTAAACCGAAAATGCCTGCGGAAGCCGTTATTCTTGCTGTACACACCCAAGAATATTTTACTGATTTATTGAATCTTACACTGGATAAACGAGCTGCTCGAAAAATTGGCTTTCCTATATCTAAATCACTAATTGAGCGGGAACTTCGCATTGCCCAGGGAACAATTGATGGGAGCGAATATGCATTACAGTACGGAATTGCAATGAATATTGCGGGAGGAACGCACCACGCATACACCGGACACGGTGAAGGATTTTGCTTGCTTAATGATCAAGCTATTGCGGCCAGATACCTTCAGAATAATGGATATGCAAAGAAAATTCTGATAGTGGATTTAGACGTGCACCAAGGCAATGGCACGGCGCAGATTTTTCAAAATGACGATTCTGTATTTACATTTTCCATGCACGGCGCGGGCAATTATCCGTTTAAAAAGGAAAAGAGCGATTTAGATATTGCAATTCCCGACGGCAGTGGCGATGCCATTTATCTTCAGAAATTAAAAGAAACTCTACCAAAATTAATCGATAACCAAAAGCCGGATTTTATATTTTATTTAAGCGGTGTTGATATTTTGGCGACCGATAAATTAGGAAGATTAAATTGTACTGTTGCGGGAAGCAAAGCGCGCGATCGTTTTGTTTTAGAGTTTTGCAAAGATTTGCAAATTCCGGTGCAGGTAAGCATGGGTGGAGGCTATTCGCCAGAAATAAAAACTATTATTGACGCGCATGCCAATACTTTTCGGTTGGCGCAGGAAATTTTTTTCTGAATGGGGAAGAAAAAAAACAAAGCAGACAAGAAAAAAGGTTTTAAGACCGAATGCTGCGAAAAGTATTTAAAAAAAGGCGAACATAAACGCTGCAAACGCTGTCCGTGTTTTGATCTTACTGTTGAACAACGAATGCAGCGAGTTCAATATTTGGAAATTCTGAAAAATCTGCCTAAATAGAGCTATAAATATAGCCCCAATTTAATTTTCCAGTATGGCAAACGTTCTTCAAAATATTCAAAATAGGGTTTTAATGCATCTGGATTTTCGAGTGTTTCTTTTGCTTTTTTTATTTTTTTAATTTCTTTGGAAGAAATAAATTGTGAAAAGTCGAAATCATTTCCCTGTCTATGCATTTTAATAAAATGTCCATAAACTGAGTCTTCTGAAAGCCCACGTTTTGAAGCAATTTCTAATGGTGAAAGACTTTCTTCAACATACATTTTATAGCTGCGTTCGTGGGTAGGCAAGGTACTTTCCAAACTGTCTAAATGCCGATTGATAACTTTTAGAAAATCGTCTGCATACTTTTCAAGTTTCGCCTCGCCAACGCCTGAAATCTCTGCAAATTCTTCGCGAGTTCGCGGTTTTTTATGTTCCATATCTTCCAAAGCTGCATCGCTAAAAATTATATATGCGGGCATACTAATTTCCTGCGCTAACTTTAAACGAAGGGTTTTCAGTTTCTCGAAAAGATCGGCTCGTTTTCGTGGCGTTCTTTCGGTTTTTACCTTTTCAACTTCTTGTATAATATTTGCCAGACGTACCTTTTTTTCTTCAAATAAAACTTTTTTTGCAAGCGGGGTGAGGAGTAACCTCCCGTTTTCGTGAAAATAAATTTGCAGCACGCCTTGATTTAAAAGTTGAATGGCATATTGTTGAAGATCACGCCATGAAATATCTTTAGCGGCGCCAAAGGTCTTATGTTTTGGTAGCCTTTGTCGAAAACCTGTGCGTTTTGTGCGCCGCGGAGTACGTCTAAAACCATTCCCAAGGCTTCCTGTTCCTGCAATCGCGCCACTGCAGAACAGATTTTCTGTGCAATTAAGGTTCCGTCAAAATATTTGGGTGGCGTTTTGCAGATATCGCAATTGCCGCAATCTTCGGTAATGTGTTCACCAAAATAACCAAGCAATGCTTTTCTTCGGCAACTCAAGGCTTCGGCATATTGCTGCATGCGTTCCAACTTTGCCAATTGATAGGTTTCGGTTTCGGTGCCTTCGGCAAATTTTCGAAGCATAATTACATCGGCCAAACTGTAAAAAAGCAATGTATGCGCGTTTAAACCATCTCTTCCGCTTCGTCCAATTTCTTGATAATAGCCCTCAATGTTTTTCGGCAAATTGTAGTGTATTACCCAACGTACGTTGCTTTTATCTATGCCCATTCCAAAAGCAATGGTTGCTACAATAATTGGTGTTTGGTCGTTTAAGAAATTATCTTGAATGTTACTTCTCTCTTCTGAAGTAAGACCGGCATGATAGGCTTGTGCCTTGTGGCCCTTGGAATTTAAAGTTGCCGCGAGCTTCTCGGTGCTTTTCTTGCTTAAGCAATATATTATGCCACTTTGGGTGCCGCGTTTGGCGAGGAAGTTTAAAATTTGCTTGTTTCGGTTTTGACCCGGCCGGACATCTAAATACAAGTTGGGTCTATCAAAGGAAGCGATAAAAGTTTTAGCGTCTGGAATGGTAAGTTGTGTTGCAATATCTACCCGCGTGGGCCTGTCTGCCGTTGCCGTAAGTGCAATTATTGGTACTTGCGAAAACTGTTTTTTTAAACTATTAAGTTGTGTGTATGCTGGGCGAAAATCGTGTCCCCAACTGGAAATACAATGGGCTTCATCTACCGCGAAGAGACTTATTTTTATTGATTTCAGAATAAAATTTACCTGCGGAAGACTTTCGGGAGCTACATAAAGCAACTTTAAACTTTCGTCTTGTAATTCTTTTAAAATTTGTTGCTGTTTATCATAGGGTTGCGAACTATTAAAAAATGCGGCTGAAATTCCGTTTGCTTTTAAAGCATCTACTTGGTCTTTCATCAATGCAATTAGTGGTGAAATTACTATTGCCGTACCTTCCAAAGCCAAGGCTGGCAATTGAAAACACAACGACTTTCCTCCGCCGGTGGGCATGATGGCAATAGTGTCTTTTTGAGCTAATACATTATTTATGATTTCTTCCTGATTGGGAAGAAATTTGTCGTATCCGAAAAATGTTTTAAGTAAATCGAATTTATCAAGCTGGGCAGTTGTTTCCATTTTTGTAAAAATAACTATTCGAAGTTAAATAAAATAAGCCCCCGAGAAAATCGAGGGCTTGATTGGCCGATCATTTATTTACTCCCCAGCATGACCAGCTCGTTGCAAAATACTTCGGTAATATAATGTTTGTTGCCTTCCTTATCGTCCCAGGAACGGTTGGTAAGTTTTCCTTCAATTACAATTTCCTTGCCTTTGGTTATATAGTTTTCTACAACTTTTACCAAACCGCCTTTTACCACTATATTATGCCAATAGGTGCGTTCTACTTTTTGTCCACTTTTGTCTTTGTAGCTGTCGTCTGTGGCCATAGAGAATTTTGCCATTTTGTTGCCATCGGCAAAAGTTATTATTTCTGGGTCTTGGCCCAATCTTCCAATCAACTGTACTTTGTTTCTAAGTGCGTTCATAATTTCTAAAATTTAATGTTAAACAATTGATACTATCGAACTTCATTTTATTCGACAGGACAAACTTACGGCGACAGGCAAATGCTAGTTGGTTTTTACTTATTTACTTTCGTTTATAGTTGTTTGTAAGCGTTTGTAATTGGATGTATGCTTATAAAATCCTTTATTTAAATCTGAAATATATTGCGAATTTTCAGTAATTTAATCTACTTAAAATCAACTTTATCTTTATATCATTTAAATAAACTTACCATGAACCGCAACAGATTGGAAGCTTTTAGCGATGGCGTGCTCGCTATTATAATTACTATTATGGTATTGGAATTAAAAGTGCCGCACGGCACCAAGTTAAATGATCTGGTACCCGTATTGCCCGTATTTTTAAGTTACATTTTAAGTTTTATCTATGTAGGCATTTACTGGAACAACCATCACCATATGATGCATACGGTACAGAAAGTAAACGGCACCATTCTCTGGGCCAATCTTCATTTGTTGTTTTGGCTTTCTTTAATTCCTTTTGTTACGGGGTGGGTGGGAGAAAATCATTTTGCCGAATTACCTATGGCACTCTACGGAGGGGTTCTTTTAATGGCTGCCATTGCCTATTTTATTTTACAGCGAAGTATTTTAGCGGTACAAGGGAAGGATTCTCTATTAAATAAAGCATTGGGAAAAGACTTTAAAGGAAAGGCATCGCCCATTATTTATTCCATCGCAATAATGGGATCGTTCGTAAATCCTTGGATTGCGGGTATGTTATATATTTTGGTGGCTTTAATGTGGCTTATTCCCGATAAGCGTATAGAAATTATTTTTAAGGAAGAATAATTACCAGGTCTGGCCTTTTAATTTCATAGCGGCGCGAAGTACGTCGCTTTGGCTAATCTGACCTGCAAGCTTACCATTCTCCAAGATTGGAAAACGACGGTGTTTTGATTCCAAAAATTTATTGGCTGCGTCCAGCACATTCATTTCACCATCAATAGTATCAACGTTTTTAATCATGTGCTCTTCTACCTTTACATCTTCCATGGGGTGGTTGTGATACCGGGCATCGCTCAATTCTTTAAGGCAATCTCCTTCAGAAATAATGCCAACCAACTCATTTTGGTCATTAACCACTGGGCCGCCCGAAATTCGCTTTTTTAAAAGCACTTCCATAACTTCCAAAATAGATTGCTCTGGTTTAAATGTAATTAGGTTACGGGTCATATAATCAGAAACTTTTACCTTTTCCGATGACCCTTTTTTGGGCTTCGCCCTTCTACCAATAAAACTTTTAATTCCCATAATATCAAATTTTTGCGAACTTCTAATATAATCATTTTTATCAAATTAAATTATTCGAGGTATAAGTAATTATTTTATATAGCGAACTGCCTATTAATATTGCTGTTTCATTAATCCTTATCTATTTAACATAATGTGATTAAAAGTGTATTTTTATCAATCAAAACTTCCCAACCATGAAAAAACTTGGCGCCATTCTTTCCCTTCTGCTTATCGTTGGCTTATTATTTTATAGCTTTTATTCACTTACCCCGCATTACGATGAAAATAAAACCTATCCAGCTACTGAATTTTCGGTTGACAGAGCGTTGGAACCTTTAAGCGAAATTGCTAAACAACCACATTATCTGGGTTCTGATGGACATAAAGAAGTGCGTAAAATTTTAATTGCCGAAATGCAAAAATTGGGTTTAGACCCTCACATTCAAACGGGTTTTAGCTTGAATCCAGATTCTAAAACGCTCAATAAACCAGTTAATATTATTGGGCGAATAAAGGGCAGCGAAGATGGAAAGGCGCTTTTGTTACTTTCGCATTACGATAGCGCGCTTGTACCGTCGTTTGGTGCCAGCGATGCCGGAAGTGGCCTGGTTACTATTTTAGAAAGTGTACGCGCGTATCTGGCTTCCCGAAAACAACCTAAAAACGATATTATAATTTTATTTTCCGATGCTGAAGAAATCGGGCTAGATGGCGCAAAATTATTTGTAAATGACCATCCTTGGGCAAAAAATGTGGGATTGGTACTGAATTTTGAAGCGCGTGGTACGAGCGGTCCAAGTAATATGATTTTAGAAACCAACGGTGGAAATTCAAAACTTGTAAAGGAGTTTATCGCGGCAAATCCAGACTTTCCGGTGGCTTCTTCATTAATGTATAGTGTTTATAAAATGTTGCCCAACGATACCGATTCTACTGTATTTAGGGAAGATGGCGATATTGATAGTTTTTTCTTCGCCTTTATAGATAGCCATTTTAACTACCATACAGCAAATGACAATATGTACCATTTAGCATGGAATAGTTTAATGCATCAAGGTAGTTACTTGCTTCCGCTTATTCATTATTTTGCTGATGCCAATCTGTCCGAGTTAAAAGCCGAAACAGATAATGTGTACGTAAACCTACCTCTGGTTAAAATGCTAAGCTATCCTTTTGCATGGATTTTGCCTATGCTTATTATTGCTGCAATTCTATTTATTCTTTTAATTTATTACGGTTTAAAACAGAAAAAGCTCAATGGTAAATCTATTGGTTTGGGTTTTGTTCCATTTTTGCTTTCCTTGCTTTTATGTGGCCTACTTGGTTTTTTTGGTTGGAAATTAATTTTGGCACTATACCCACAATACACCGAAATTCAACAAGGTTTTACCTATAATGGCCATTGGTATATCGCCTTTTTCGTTTTTATTTCATTGGCAGTATCCTTCGCTATTTATAAAAAGTTCACCCAAAAATTTAATGAGCCTGCGTTTTACGTAGCACCCTTGTTTTTTTGGTTATTAATTAACGTGGCTGTATTTATAGTTTTAAAAGGAGCAGCGTATTTTATTATTCCCGTATTTTTTGGGTTATTGTCGTTTTTTATAATGCTTCGGCAGGAGCGCCCAAATCTTTTGGCAATGGCGCTTTTGGCAGCTCCGGCGCTTTTTATTTTTGCACCGCTTATTCAATTTTTTCCTGTTGGTTTGGGTTTAAAAATGCTGGTTATTAGTTGTGTTTTTACGGTTTTACTATTTGCGTTGCTCTGGCCCGTTTTTGGTTTTTACAAAATGAAACGCTTACTTTCTGTTGTGTGTTTGCTGCTTGCAATAACTTGCTTCGGAATAGCGCATTCAAAAAGTAATTATTCCGAAGAACGAAGAAAACCAAACAGTTTAATTTATTATAAGGATGCAGATACCAATAAATTTTATTGGCTTACCTACGACGAAGAAATTGATGAATGGACGCAGAATTATTTAGGCGAAAACCCTAAAAAAGCATCTGCGGTAGTTGCCGATGCAGCATACAGTAAATACGGCGCCAATTTTACTTATGCGACAAAAGCTCCACAAAGAAATATTGCAGATTTTGAAATAATATTAAAAGAAGATACCTTAATTGAAGCACTTCGGAAGGTGAAACTTATCATCGTTCCGCACCGAAGAGTACATAAAATAGACTTATATAGTGAAACGATTTCGGCTTTAAAAGCTTTGGAGTTTAACGGACAAACGATGCCTGTTTCAAAAGTTTCGAGCAACTATAGAGGTACAAAAAATAGTGCACTAATTAATTATTACGTGTCTGAAGGCGATTCGCTAAAAGTGGCGTATTCCGCAGAGAAAAATACTCCGGTTTCTTTTAAAATTATGGAATATTCTTTCAATTTAATGACTGAGCCACAATTTGAAATTACCCAAAGACCAATTTATACCATGCCAAAACCATTTGTTATTACGGATGCTATTATGGTTAAACGAACTTTTTCAGTAGATTCGCTTAGAATACATGTTGAAGATACAACAAAGGCAAACTTTCAAAATATCCCCTCACAATGAATAATACAATCGCTATTACGGGTCTTGGCTGGCTCGGACAACCTTTAGCATATCGTTTATCGGCTTTAAATTATACGGTAAAAGGTTCGGTAACTTCTATTGAAAAAGCCACTTTATTACAACAAAACGGTTTTAACGCTTTTCCTGTTGAAGTTTCTGAAAACGGTATTGAAGGCGAAATAGAGGCATTGTTATTAAATGCCGATTGTTTTATGATAATGATTCCGCCCGGACTACGAAGAAACACGGGCGCAGATTACGTATTAAAGATGGCGCATTTACTTTCGGCTATCAACGAATCTGCCGTAAGAAAAATTATTTTAGTGAGTAGTACTTCGGTTTATGATGATTCACAGGGGAGGGTGACGGAGCGGGACGAGCCAAAACCCGAAACCATCGCCGGCAAGCAATTGCGGCAAGTAGAAGAATTATTTATGAATGCCGAAGGCTTGCAGACTACCGTAGTGCGTTTTGGCGGATTGATAGGCGGCAGTAGAAACCCTGTGAAATATTTGGCAGGAAGAAAAGATTTGATTGATGCTAACGCTCCCGTAAATTTGATTCATCGGGATGATTGTATTAATATCTTGGTTGAAATTTTAAAGAAAGATGCCTTCGGAAAAGTTTTTAACGCAGTAAACCCGAACCATCCAAAAAAAGCGGAATATTATATCCAAAAGGCAAAGGAGCTTGGGTTGGAAGCTCCCACTTTTGCGGAAGCGGTTTCAAACGGAACTTTTAAGCAAGTGGATTCCGATAATTTACAATCAGTCTTGAATTATTCGTTTAAAACTTCTATATAAAAAAAGGAGCCTGTTACAGCTCCTTTTTCAATCAATTAAAATACTTTAAAAAACTACCAAATACGCACTCTATCTTCTGGCGCAAGATACATAGGGTCGCCTTCCTTAATATCAAAAGCTTCGTAAAACGCATCAATGTTTAGTAAAGGCTGTGTAGCACGAACCATACCCGGAGAATGCGGATCTGTTTTTACTTGGTTACGCAATGCCTCGTCGCGCGATTTTGTGCGCCATACGGTTGCCCAACTCATAAAAAAGCGTTGCTCTGGTGTTAGACCGTCTATGTTATCAGGACGTCCGTTTTCTTTGTAAAAACGTTGTAAGCCATCATAAGCACCAAGTACCCCGCCAAGATCACCGATGTTTTCACCGAGGGTAAAATGTCCGTTGATGTAAACACTGTCCAAAACTTCTACATTACTGTACTGTTCTGCAAGTTTATTACCACGCTCGGTAAAGTTTTTAAGATCGGTATCTGTCCACCAGTTTACCAGGTTTCCGTTAGCATCAAAACGTGAGCCGCTATCGTCAAAAGCATGTGAAATTTCGTGGCCTATTACTGCGCCAATTCCACCGTAATTTACTGCTTCGTCTGCTTTATAATCGTAGAAAGGCGGCTGAAGAATTGCAGCTGGGAAAACGATTTCGTTATTAAAAGGATTGAAATACGCATTCACGGTTTGTGGGCTCATGCCCCATTCTGTACGATCTACAGGCTCGTCTATTTTTTCAAGGTTATCTTTAAGATTCCAAGTTTGCAGCGCAACCATATTGTCATAATAGGTGTTTTCTGGTTTTACTTCCATAGAGGAGTAATCTTTCCATTTGTCTGGATACCCTACTTTTACGGTGAATTTATCAAGCTTCTCAATGGCTTTCACTTTAGTGCTATCGCTCATCCATTCTAAGGCATTAATGCGGTCTTTGTAGGCTGCAATTACATTTTCGATCATGGATTCTGCCTTAGCCTTTGCTTCTGGTGGGAACATTTCATCTACATAAAGTTTACCCAAAGCTTCGCCTACGCTTCCATTAACGGTGGCAAGAGCACGTTCATCTGCTGGTTTTTGTTTTTTGGTGCCCTTTAAGGTTGTAGCATAAAAATCAAAATTTGCCTTTTCAATTTCAGTGGTTAACATTCCTGCGGAACTGTTTAAGGTAGACCAACGCATCACGGTTTTCCAGGTATCTAAATCTGGGTTGGCAAACATTTGTTTTAAAGTTTCCATATATTTTGGCTGCATTACGATAACAGTGTCCAGTTTTTTATCGATGCCCATTTGCTCAAAAGCTTGTTCCCACTTAATTTGTGGTAGCATTTTTTGCAATTCTTCAATACTTCTTGGATTGTTGAAATTTCTAAAATCGCGGCTCGCTACTTTATCTAATCTCGGAGAGGCAAGTTTAGTTTCAAAAGCTAGAATAGTTTCTGCCTGCTCGCGGGCAGCTTCTTCAGTATCGCCCAAAAACTGAAGCATTCTCGTAATATGATCTACATATTGTTCACGTATTTTTACCGAAGCAGGATCTGTATTAGTATAAAAATCGCGATCTGGCAGGCCTAAATTTCCAGGGGTAATATAGGCTGAATTTATAGCACTATTGTTTGGGTTTGAAAATGCTGCAAGCCCCAAAAATGGTTGTGAAACTGCAACGGCATCTTCCGCCATTAATTTTTGAAAATCTTCCATGCTATTCATAGCGGCAATTTTTTCGAGCGCTGGTTTTAGCGGTTCAATACCCGCTTTGTCCCTAGCAACCGAGTCCAGTTTTGACTCATATATCATTAACGCTTTGGCTTGATCGGTATCGGGGGCGTATTTACCGCTTTCTTTGGCTTTTGCTAAAATATTCAGCATGTCCTTACTGGTTTTTTTGCGCAAAATAGTGAAGCCTGCCCAACTGGTTTCATCGTCTGGAATTTCGTTGTTCTTCATCCAGTTTCCGTTCACGTAATTGTAAAAATCGTCTTTTGGACTTACGGTGGTGTCCATGTTTGCGAGAATAATTCCGTGTGGTTCGTTGTCTGTTACGGCCACTTCGGTTTTTTCCTTACAAGCGGTTGTGGCGACTGCAATAACTGCAAAAGCCACAACGGGTTTTAAAAAATTGGTTTTCATTTTATTATTTTAGATTAAAGTAATTGTTGATTTAAAATTATTCTGAAAGTATAAGTTGCCTTTTAAGTGGGTATGTTACACTTTTTTATTTTTTTTATCTTGAAGCTCCAAATTGAAAATGGAATCTTTGGTGCGTTGTTGTTTTTTTAATTCGTTTTCTTCGTCTTCTTTTCTTGAAAAGTCTATTTTATCTTTTTGAAACTTTTCATTTAGTTGTACTATTAAATCTTTTACCGCACTATTCATTTCTTCTAAGGATAGTTGCACCTTTAGCGAATCGATAGTTGCTTGATGCGAAACTTGAGAAAGCAGCGCTGTTCGGGTTTTTAACACTACTAACCGGCTGTGGATGGGTTTGGTATTTAGCGTATCTGGAATTTTTTTAAAAAGCGAATCGGCGTATTCGTTTAAAAGCTCCGATCGGTTTCGCAAATCTTGGTAGTTAGTTCCGTTTGCATTTTGTGCTTCGGCCAGAAAATCTTCTAAAACGCCCCAATGCACCGCCTGTTTTTGTGCTGGCTCAGAGAGTTGTGGGAAGGCATGGTTTTTATTGCCAAAAATAATTGATGCGTCGTTATTTGGAACTTCAGCTAAGTTTTCTTCGGAATTATTTCCGCAGGAAAAAACAAAACCAACAACCATTAAAAGTGGAATTAAAATCTTCATAAAAAATAAAAGGGTCACAAAGATACTGGTTATTAACCAAATGGCATATCTTTTTTTTAACGCTGAAAGAACTCATAATACGTATCTTTACACTTCATTTTTGAACATTAAACTCATGAAAAAACGGATTTTAATTATAGGCGCCTGTGGCCAAATAGGTACTGAATTAACCCTTTATTTACGCGAAAAATTTGGCAATCATAAAGTAATTGCGAGCGATATAAGAGAAGGCGAGGCAGAGCTTATGCAGAGCGGACCTTTTGAAATTTTGGACGCTATGAATTACGACGCTATTCAGGAAGTAGTAATTAGATACGAAATAACAGACGTTTATTTAATGGCTGCGATGCTATCGGCCACTGCCGAAAAATTTCCGATGAAGGGTTGGAACTTAAATATGAATTCACTTTTTCACGTGCTGAATTTAGCAAAAGATAAAAAAATTGAAAAGATATTTTGGCCTTCAAGTATAGCTGTATTTGGTCCAACCACTCCTAAAATAGATACGCCGCAACGCACCGTGATGGAGCCGAGTACTGTTTACGGAATTAGCAAGCAAACTGGTGAGCGTTGGTGCGAATATTATTTTAAGCGGTACGGGGTAGATGTACGTAGCGTTCGGTATCCGGGGCTCATTAGCTACAAAACCCTACCAGGAGGCGGAACTACAGATTATGCGGTAGATATTTATCACAAAGCATTAAAACATAAAAAATACATTTGCTTTTTAAATGCTGAAACTACCTTGCCTATGATGTTTATGGACGACGCTATTAAAGCCACTGTAAATATTATGGAAGCCGATACGGAAAAAATTAAAACGCGGAATGCTTACAATCTTTCGGGCATGAGCTTTAATCCTGAGGAAATAACTGCAAGTATTAAAAAGCACATTCCTGAGTTTAAAATAAGTTATGAGCCAGATTTTAGACAAGCCATTGCAGATAGCTGGCCGCAAAGTATTGATGACAGCGAAGCACGTGATGATTGGGGTTGGAAAAGCGAAATTTCTTTAGATGAAATGACCGAAATAATGCTTACAAACCTAAACGATAAATATTAGGGTTATTTATCCTCGTTAAATATTACTTCCAAAATATTGGCGGTACCATTTTTTCCTTCATTGGAAATATACAGTGTGCCATCGGGAGCAAATGTAATTCCTTCGGGTTGGGCAAAGGACTCTTTGTATAATCTGTGCAGTTTTAACGGTTTTCCAAGACTGTCCATTATTAACATCTGCGGATATTTTCCTTCCAGAATATAATAGTGTCCTGTTTTAGGATGAATTGCCATATCTGACGGGAAAAAATTAGTTGAAGCTTCAACATCGTCATCGGCATCCTTCGGTTTAAAAATGGAACTATCTAAAGGAATTTTTAAAACAGGCAAGCTACTTGTTTGTTTAGTTTCTAGGTTGAACGCATATATTCCTTTATATGCCTCGCTGTTGGGATCCTTGTCTTTAACAGTAAAAAGAAGTCTGTTTTTAAGGGTATCGGCAACCAATGATTCCATATTGTTTCTGCCGGAAAAAGGCACTTGATATTCATTTGTGGTGAAAGTATCGCTTAAAAAACCTTCTACTTCAAAAAGGCGGCCGCTGCTTTCCATTACATATGCGGCACTATCTGTAGTGGTTATTGCTTCGTAGTCTCCAGATTTTCCAAAGGAAATCTTTTTTTCTACAAGATTTGTCTTAAGGTTATAAATAAAAATTATTCCCTCTTCGTCCTGCACGGCGGCAATTCTGTTTTCTGAAATCCATCGAATGCCACTAATTTCATTTAACTCCAAAGGCATGTCCCATTTGCGTATAATGGTATAGGTTTCTTCTTCCAATCGAGGATTGAGTGCTGGATTTTCAAAGGCGTACCAAAGTATCCCAACAAACGCCAAAACTCCAACAATAATTAAAAAAGCTATTTTATTTTCTCTCATAATTCAATATATAATACAACGGTATAAATTAAATGAAATAATGCTGGACACTCCTTAAAATTATTATAAAAAGTAATAATCTATTGTTTGTGATTGATGAAATGGATGGTAAAGTTTATCACATTTGCGTTATGCTGTGGGTAATTAAGTGCCTTAATTGGATTTACCTGTACGGGCTAAAGTAAAAAGATATATTCTTAAAAGTGAAAAAGGTATTCAAACTGAACTAAGCAAAACTAGGGTGTGTTACTAGTGATCCCACCAGGACTCGAACCTGGATCTAGAGTTTAGGAAACTCCTATTCTATCCCTTGAACTATGGGACCCTAAAACTTCAAGGCTTATGAGGTGCGTTGTATTTTGAAGCCAAAGAATTCACTGCAAATTTAAATAAATTTAGATTGTTTGCTTTATGAATTAAACCTACTTCTTCAATAATTCAAAATAAAAAAACAGGTTTAGCAATGCCGAAACCTGTTTTATATTAAAGTATTTGCGATTAAAAGTTTACGCTTCGCAACTTGCACAGTCTTTTTTCTGCGCAAATTTTTGGGCGGCATTCATGCTATGTTGGTAATACAATGACTTTAATCCCAATTTCCAAGCTGTAACGTGTATTTTATTAATTTCTTTTACTGGCATTTCTGGATGTACAATAATGTTTACGGACTGTCCTTGGTCTATATGGTTTTGACGGTTGGCAGCTTGGTAAATTAAATCCATTTGATCTATTTCCGAATAAGTTTTAAATACATCTTTCTCTTCATCGGTTAAAAAATCAAGATGCTGAACAGAGCCGTCATAATCGCGAATGTTTCGCCAAACTTCAAGTGTATTGAATCCTTTTTCTTCCAGTAATTGTTCCAAGAATGGATTTTTAATCGTGGTTTTTATTTTGGCAATGTCCTTTACATAAACATTAGACCATATAGGTTCTATTCCTTGTGAAACCTGACCCAAAATAAAAGCCGACGAAGTTGTTGGCGCAACCGCATTTAAGGTTGCATTCCGCCTGCCATAGCCTTTAAGCACTTCTGGTTCGCCGAATTTTTCTGCCAATTCTTCCGAAGCTTTGTACGATTTTTCTTTAATAACTCTAAATATTTCGCTGTTTAGGTCGTATGCCTCCGCACTATTTAAAGGCAGCATTTTAGATTGTAATAAAGAATGCCACCCTAAAACTCCTAAGCCCAAAGCGCGGTTGTCTTTGGCAAAATTATAGGCCCGTTCCATAAACAGGAAAGTTTGTTTGTCTTCTCTGCTTTCAGAATCGCGGTACGCTTCTAGTTTTTCAACAAATTCGGTTATTACTGCATCTAAGAAATATACCATTGTTTCTACGGCATCTGTATTTTTCCACTTGTCGTAATGCAACAAATTAACCGAAGAAAGTACGCACACAAACGACCAATCGTCATTAGACGGCAACATTATTTCGGTGCAGAGATTACTGGCATAGATAGGCAGTTTTTTATCTTTATAAACATCTGCAGCGGTATTGTTGGCATTGTCTTTAAAGAAAATGTACGGGTAGCCCATTTCGCCTCTACGCTGTAACACTTTTGCCCAAATGGAGCGTTTTTCTACATCGCCGGCAATCATTTCTTCCATCCATTGGTTGGTTACGGTAACCCCATGGGTTAGTTCCTGAATGGGGTTTCCTTCTGTACCTATTTCTAAAAACTCCATAATATCTGGATGTTCCACAGGTAAGTAAGGAGAAAAACGACCGCGTCTTACCGAACCTTGGCTAACTACATCGACCATAGATTCAAACAATTGCATGATATGTACTGCCCCCGAAGCTTGTCCATTATTTTTTACTTCGGCCCCACGATGACGAATTTTACCGAAATAACCAGAGGTTCCACCTCCGAGTTTAGACATCATGCCCACTTCAGATTGTGTATATAGAATGTTCCCCATATCGTCGTCTATATGTGAGCCAAAACAACTAATGGGCAATCCTCTTTTTTTTCCGAAATTAGACCAAACAGGCGAGGCAAGAGAGAAAAATCCTTGAGACATATAACCGTAAAATTTATCTGAATACCCAGGAATACCGAGTATTTTCTCTGCTCTATCTGCTATTTCGCGAATTCGTTCTTCTGCGGTTACACCTGGAGTTAGGTAGCCTGAAGCCAAAAAATTACGGCTGTGTTCCGTAAGCCATTCAAAGCCTTTTGGTTCGTTTTTTTCGGTCTGATGAAGCGCTTCCTTTCGAGCGTTTACAAGATTATTGGCTTCAGAATTTGTTTTTGTGGTCTGTGTGTCGAGGTTTAGATTTTGTTCGTTCATTTAAAAAAGGTCATCACTGGTTATACTTTGAGTTCTTTTACTGTAATTGATGGAGCGTTTTACGAAAAAATCACCGTGTTTGGTACCGATAATTTCATCGTCAAACCATTCGGTCTGTGCCAAGAGGGTTTCGTCTATTTCAAATATTTTTTCAATTCCGATGCTTTCAAGCGAATTGTTAAATCGGTTTTTTATAAATTCGTTTACAACTGCTTTCGGCAAGAAATCTAATTCGCCTTCTTCAAATATCCAATCTACTATTCTGCTTTCGGCAGTAAAGGCTTCCTTGCAGATTTCCTGAATCATGGCGTTGTAACTTTCATCAAACCACTCTGGGTTTTCTTCTTTTATAATTTTAATAATATCTATTCCGAAATCTCCGTGTATTTGTTCTTCTTTTGAAGTGGCTTCAACCACATTTGAAATTCCCTTAAGCATATTTTTATGCTTGTTGAAAGCCATAATGATTAAAAACTGGGAGAAGAGGGAAACGTGTTCAATAAAAAGAGAGAACAACAATATAGATTCGGCATATTCTTTATTGTCTTCACTTTTAGCATTTTTGAGTGCGGTTTCAAGGTAATGTACGCGCATCATAATGACCGGCTTTTTTTTGAGGTCTTTAAATTCTTCATTTAAACCCAAAATTTCGAGGAGATGCGAGTAGGCATCGTGATGGCGAACTTCGCTTTCGGCAAATG
This sequence comes from Aequorivita marisscotiae, assembly GCF_029814825.1. Lineage (NCBI taxonomy): Bacteria > Pseudomonadati > Bacteroidota > Flavobacteriia > Flavobacteriales > Flavobacteriaceae > Aequorivita > Aequorivita marisscotiae. The sequence continues at coordinate 1,161,615 of NZ_CP122379.1, forward strand.
TTGCTCCTACCGAACCAATTTCGGGTTTTGGCATACGGTGGTATATGTCGCCCCAAAAGCTTTTTACGGCAACTTCAATCTGCGAAATTGCAAGCATGGTGTTTTTAATAGCGCTTTGTTCTACATTGGTTAGTCTGGTTTTAAAATCTTGGATATCGCTCGTAAAATTAAACTCTGTGTGTATCCAGTATGAGTGTCTGATGGCAGGTACATATTCGTACAAGGCGGGATATTCGTATGGTTTTAGGTTTATGCGTTTTTCAAAAATATTGAGTTTTCGTTTTTGGGTTTGTTGATTTCTATAGAGAATATATCCTTTGGCAACATCAAAAAAACCGCCTTCCATTAATTTAGTTTCCACAAAATCCTGAACCTCCTCTACTGTAGGAATATATTTACTGTCTTGATTTTTTCGGTCGAGTAGGGCAGCATAAACTTTTTCTGATATCCGTTGTGCATCTTCTAAACTACCGTGTTTTGCAGCGGTCATTGCCTTTAAAACTGCATCGGTAATTTTCTGTAAATGAAATAGTTTTGTGGTGAAATCTCTTTTAATAACGTGGGTAATTTCCATGGAAATGCGAACTAAAAATTAGAAATAAATTTGAAGTATAAAGATGAAAATTATATCAATGTGTTTTCATCCAACCCAGATTATGTTGTTAAATGATTATCAACAATTTTAAATAAACGGAAAGAATTGGGTGTGAGGTAATTTGCAAAACCTTGCATATATTAGTGTTTTAGCAAGGCTTACGTAAGGTGTTTTTCTTTGGTTTTTTATTTAGAAACTAGCTGGTGTTATTTCTTTTTTAATCGATTGCGAAGCATGCACAGCACTCCGACTTCTTCTTTTGAAAGGCTTTCAATTTCCGTAAGCAATTTGTTTATTTCCTTTTCAAAATATTTTAGGGTTCTTCCTTTGGTATAATCGTCAATAACCCTGGGGTCTATATACGAGTCGCGTGCAACGGAAGGCGTATTTCCAAGTTTTTCTGAAACACGATTTACAGCCTCCTTTATATTTTTGTCTAATAATTTTTGATCCTTTTTATCTACTACGCCAAGTTCGTCGAGTGCAATTGCGGCAATCATGGTTCCGGCCCACGTTCTAAAATCCTTTGCTGAAAATTCGTCGCCCATCACCTCGCGGATATATGCGTTCAGGTCGTCGCTTTTAACGTCTATGATGTTGTTATTTTCATCCAGGTATTTAAAAACCTCATAGCCTTGCAAGCTATCTACCTCTTTAACAATCTTGGCTAACTTTTTATCTACAATTTGTTTTTCTTGCTCTTGTCCAGATTTGCCATTGTAGCTAAAAATTATTTCGTCTCCATTAATGGTTAAATGCTTGGACCGCAATGTTGTTAGGCCATAGGTTTCGTTTTCTTTGGAGTAGGTTTCGCTGCCGGGCCTAAAAAAGGCAGTCTCTAATAAACGAAGCATGGTGGCCAAAACTTTTTCCCTATTTAACTTACGTTTTCGCAAATGCTGTCCTGTTACCCGGCGCATGTGTTCTAATTGATTTGCAAAATCTACAATACGGTCAAATTTTTTGGAATTCTGCTTTTCTATATAATTGGGATGGTAAATGTATTGTTTTCGGTCTTTATCGTCGCGACCTGTAACCAATAGGTCTGCATTTTTGTTTTCATTTATTTCTACGGCTGTCCAAGCGGGTGGGATAATAAGAGATTCTATCCACTTGCGCGTAGATTTATCTTTAATAGTTGCTCCATTTTCGTACTTATATGTAAAACCTTTGCCGTGCCTTTTTCTATGGTACATTGTTTTTTCTTTAAAAATAGAACAAAAACAGTTTGACCGTTGTAACTTTATATTCTTCTTAAGATTTTTTAAGGAGTCTGTAACGCAAAGGTTTGTGTAGCGGTTAAGTGTTTGGCAGAATTTGTTTTATACCTTCTTTAAAAAACGGTTGTAAAATTTATACGTATACCCAAGCTAAAAGTGCCCAAAACAGAAAAGCCTCCACATTTCTGTGAAGGCTTTCTCTAACTAAGCTCCTCCTCTTGGGCTCGAACCAAGGACCCTCTGATTAACAGTCAGATGCTCTAACCAACTGAGCTAAGGAGGAATTTTGCGTTAGCGGTTGCAAATATATGTCTATTTTTTAATTCCATCAAAATAAACTTGAAACTTTATCAATAATTATATTGAATGTTTTTTGAAGTACAGCGAGTGTCTATGGGTTAAAGACTTTGCAATTCGGCTAGTAGCGCTTTATTGGCGGGCGATTTACTTTGCTTGAGTACCGATTTGGCTTCCTGTAATTCGTCTTTTCTAAGAAGTGTAAGTGCCAAATAATATCTTATTTCTTCATAAAAAGCACTTTCAGAAATTTTTTCGGCTATTTGAAAATATTTTTCAGCTTGTCGGGGATTGTCGTTGGCCAAATTTGCTACTCCCAGAAAATATACCAACGTATCATTTTCTGGTTCTGCAGCGTATAGTGGTTCCCAGCTAGCAATGGCATCAGAATAATTTTTACGTTTGTAATTTACCATTCCAAAGTAAAATTGATAGTCTGTATTTGTTCCCATAGTTGTTGGGAGTCCGGGGTCTGGTTTAAAGTAGGTTGCAAAAACCCGATCATACGAATTTTCGTGAAAAAAAATAGCCCAAGTACTCACGGCAATTAAAAGTAACAAGGAAGCTGCAATTGCCAACAGGCCTGGAGTAACCCACTTTTTAATAGATTTTTCTTGAATTTCTTGGTGAAAACCGTCTAAAGATTCTATGAGATTTAGTTCTTCAACACTTTGCATTACGGCTCTTTGTTCTTCTACTTCCTGTTTGAATTCTGGGGAATTTTTCATTTTTTCTTCAAACTGGGCACGTGTTTTAGCATCCATACTTTCTAATAAGTACGCATCTATCGTCTCTTGATTTTCTTGATTGTTTGTTATATTATTATGTGTTTCCATTGGGGGGGGATTGAGTCATTTTTTTTAACTGTTCTTGGCATCGATACTTGGCATTACGCGCTGAAGCTTCGTCTATTTTTAAAATTTGAGCTATTTCTTTATACGTTCTTCTTTCAAAATAAAACAACTTTAATAAATCTTTACAACGATCGCCCAGATTGCCAATACAGTGCATTATTGTATTTATTTTTTCATTTTTATCTGTATCAATTTCAAGGTCCGGTTCAACAGATTCTATTTCGCGATTAATAAATGTGGTATTTTTGTATTTTACAGATCGTACGTGGTCTAGCCATTTGTATTTGGCAATCTGAAATAGATACCCATTAATTATTTTCGGGTTCTTAGCAGAAAATTTATCATCTTTAATATTTCGCCACATTGCTACAAATGCTTCTTGATATACATCTTTTGCTTGATGTTCGTTACCACTATTTTTAAGTACATAACGCCGTACATTAGGGTAGTTATGTACATACAGTTTTTTTAATGTGTTGGCATCATTATTTTTTATGAGCGCAACAACTTCTGTAATTGGCAAATCGTATAAATTTATTCCGTTTCTTGTATGCATTGGTTATAAAACAATACAGAAAGATACAATTAAAATACAATCGCTCTAAATTTTTTGGCAGTTTCGGATAAACGGGCGCTTTTTTTTGTTTAAATGAACTGTTTTACGAGTTACTATTGCGCCCTTGATTCCAAAAAAATACATTGCCATTATAACCTCATCGGAAGAGCCGTTGAAATGTCATCAAAAAATTATCATAAAAAAAAATACTTCGTTGTGGAAGCGAAGTATTTTTTTAGAAGTTGATACCGTTTTATTCAAACAGCCAGCGATAGATGTCATTCCCGTTGGCAAATAACACGAGCGCGATTAGTAGAAAGAATCCGACCATTTGGGCGTATTCCATAAACTTATCGTTGGGTTTTCTTCCAGTAACTATTTCGTATAATAAGAACATAACATGACCCCCGTCTAAGGCGGGAATTGGAAGAATATTCATAAACGCTAATATAATAGAAATCAAGGCAGTGGTTGCCCAAAAGCTTTGCCAGTCCCAAACACCCGGAAATAGATTGCCAATTGCTCCAAATCCACCTACCTGTGTAGCTCCTTTTTTGGTGAAAACATACTTAAACTGGGCTACATAGTCTTTTAGAGTATTATAGCCAAAACCAAATCCTCCAACAATGCTTTCGCCCAAAGTGTAATCTATTTTAGTTTTTCCTAGTTGCGATATTATTTTTTCGTTAGAATATCCTATTCCTATAAATCCGTCTTCATTGGGAGTAATATTTAGGGTATCCGTTGCGTTTCCTCTTAAAAAAACAATTTGTTTAGCCTCAAGTTTGTTTTCATCAATTATACGTTGAAATTCATCGCGGTATTCTACTGTTTTTCCATTGATTGAAACTATTTTATCAGTTGCTAATAAGCCGGCCTTTTTGGCAGGTCCAAATACCGAGTCAACCGATATTTCTTGTCTCGGACTAAATGCAGGCATAATACCGCTTTCAAACATTTTGGAGCCAGCGTTTTCTGGTACTTTAACAATTTCAACGCTGCCGTCTGCGTGTTTTACTTCTACGTTTGAAACATCGCGAACAAAAATATAACGGTTTATTTCTAAAACATCGTCTAATGGCTCGCCATTAATACTTAAAATCTGGTCGCCGTCCTGAAACCCATATTCCTTAAATTGTTCAGTAACTGCAAAACCTTGGGGTAAATCTTCGTTAGTGGTAATATTTCTTCCGTACACATAAAGTATACCCATATATATTACAAAACCAACAATAATATTTACCGTAACTCCCCCGAGCATAATTATTAATCGTTGCCAAGCCGGTTTGCTTCTAAATTCCCATGGTTGTGGGGGTTGAGCCATTTGCTCTTTATCCATGCTCTCATCGATCATTCCAGAAATTTTTACATAACCACCCAACGGGAGCCAGCCAATTCCGTAAACGGTTTCGCCAATTTTCTTTTTAAAGAGTGAAAATTTTACATCAAAGAAAAGATAGAATTTCTCTACTCTGGTTTTAAAAAGTTTTGCGGGTATATAGTGTCCTAATTCGTGAAGTACGATTAACAATGATAAACTTACAAGTAATTGTATGGCTTTTACAGCAAATGGAGTCATAGGTGTTTAACTAGAAATTTTAATAAAAGTGTCAAATTTTAAGCTGGCTTCGCTAAAAACGCGCCAAATTTAAAATTGTCAGTAATTTTTTGGTTCCGATAATTAATTAACCGATTCAATAAAAAATCGCACAAAAGTACTCTTTTACAACTAGCAAAAAAAATAAGCGGGTGTGTTCCGCTTATTTATGATGTATTTAATATATAACTGTAAAAATAAAAATGTGATTACAGCAGTGGTTTTGCAGAAAAATTCTAGCTAGTAATACGGTAAAATTAATTTTTTACTATTGTCTTGTTTATTACGCCTTCCGAAGTCTCTAAGCGAAGAAACAATATTCCAGTGTTAAATTTTGATACATTTATGGTTTTTGAAAATGCTTCGGCGTATAAAACTTGCCCTAACGAATTATAAATCTCAACTTTCTGAACGTCTAAATATGCGGGTTTTTCAAGAGTAATAATTCCCGAAGTTGGATTGGGATAAACAACAATTTTTTGTTCTAAAGCGAAATTTTCAGTACCCAATATTACATTGTTGCTTCTTGAAATTATATCGTATTCGGGATCAAAACGCACACTTTGTACCGTAAAGTTTACCGCTGGCTGGTAGGTTTGGTTGTTTGTGGTATTGTCTAAAACTATATCTAGTACTTCGCCCTGTGTTCCGTTAATTCGTAATGGCACCGGCGCATCAAAATACGAAACGGAAGAATGGCTTTGAGTTTGTGAAATCTTCACATAAATACTTCCAGAATTTACTTGATTCCACGTAATTGTGTAGCGCGGATATCCTTCGCCATATACCCAATCATCAAAAAACTCGGAAAGATTAGCGCCACTGGCGGTTTCCATATTTCTTATTAAATCGCCAGTTTTGGCATACCCATAAGCAAGTTGAGGGTCAGCGAGATAATCTTTTAATCCTTGATAAAAAACGGCGTCGCCCAATTTCTTGCGAAGCATATGCAGCACCATCGCTCCCTTGTTATAACTTAACCTGCTGCTGAAAATACGGTTTACTGAAGTGGTATCTTGGGCGGGTATATAAACAGAACCATCGGGATAATTGGTAATTGAAGAAATTTTGTCCTGCCTCCAAGCTCTAAAATCTGTACTCCCGTCAAAATCTTCTACCACCAACCCTGACAAATAAGTAGCAAAACCTTCGTTAAGCCAAATATCTTGCCAGCTACCACACGTAACTTTATCACCAAACCATTGGTGAGCAAGTTCGTGTGCAATTAATCCGCGTCCAAGGCTGCCCATAAACGAAACTGTGGTGTGTTCCATCCCGCCGCCCCAACCAAACTGGGCGTGACCATATTTTTCGCTGGCGTAGGGATAGGGTTCAAAGAGATCTGAAAACAGATTCATAATATCTACCGTTACGGGCGTACGCGATTGTGCATACGAAAGATCTTCGGGGTAGATGTAATTTATTATTTCAAACGGATTCCCATTATTGGCAACGGTATGCGAATAAACCGAATAATTGGTAACAGCAATGGCAATTAAATAAGCCGGAATAGGATATTGATGCCTAAAATGGGTGGTTTTAGTGTTTCCATTTATAGTCTGGCTTAATTCCAAACCGTTGGCAACCGCAATATACTCTTCATTTGAAGGATTAAGTCTTGGCGTGGTAATATAAACGTCTATCATATCTATTTTGTCGTTCAAATCCTGTTTGCACGGCCACCAAGCTTTTGCGCCAAAAGGTTCTGAAAGAGTCCACATTACGGGGTCGCCGTTATGGGTGTCTATTTCAAAAGATCCAAAACCGGAACTAATGGGATTGCCCGAGTAGCTTATTGCTAACGAGTCTAAAACGCCAGTAGCCTGCATTTGCGGTAAGGTAATAACAACTTCGTCGTTGTTGTTTTGCGTAAAACTTAGTGGGGTGCCGCGCTGCGTAACTTGCGATACCGTCATATTATCTACAAGTTCAAAGGTTACAGTGTTTAAATCTTCTTTTGCTACAAAATGCGAGGTAACTTTACCCGAAATAAATGCCTGCTGTGGGTCTATGTTAAATTCTAATCTGTGGTATTTAAGGTCGTAATTACCGGTGTTTAGGTTTACTGGTTTTCCAAACCAGCCAGTTGCTGCTTTAGCTTCGGCTTCGCTAATGTCTTCGTTTTGAAAATTTTGTGAAAAGGATACAAGTGAGATAAGTAGTAAGGCGGGGAGTAGAAGTGTTTTCATTTTAAAATAATTTTTTAATTTAATAATTTCAACAACGTATCTCTTAAAAATGAGGCGTTGAAATGAAATATTTCAGTAGAATAATTCTGAATGTTAAATGTATTCATTTTGATGAATTTAGAGACTATTTTTGCTCTCGAATATAGAAATTGAGTCTAAAATTTAACGCAATGCTTTCTTTTTTCCGTAAATATAAATTCTTCGCAATTGTTTTATTTATCCTGTCTGCCATTATTATAACGGCGATTTATCAAATAATGAAGCCGAAGGAATCGTTAAAAATATTTCAACCGGCCGATGTTTCGGCAGAGCTTGTAGATAGTACACTTCAATATGTAAAAAGATATCATACCATTGCAGATTTTAGTTTAATAAATCAAAACGGAAAGACCATTACGCAAGACGATTACAAAGATAAAATTTACGTTGCCGATTTTTTCTTTACAACCTGCCAAACAATTTGTCCAATAATGACCGATCATATGGTTGAAATTCAGGAAAAACTCAAAAACGACCACGACGTTCTTTTGTTATCCCATACGGTAACACCTGAAATAGACAGCGTGCCGCAATTAAAAAAATACGCTTTGGAAAAAGGAGTGAATGATGATAAATGGAACTTGGTTACCGGCGACAAAAAGGAAATATATAATCTGGCTCGAAAATCGTACCTAGCTGCGAAGGACGTTCCTTTTCAGGAAAATGATCTTGTACATACCGAAAACTTTGTTTTGGTAGATAAAAAGAAACGCATTCGCGGATTTTATGACGGAACAGATCCCGAAGCCATAGAATCACTCCTTCACGATATTAAAGTACTGGAACAGGAAGACTAAGCGGTAAGGGTAAGTGCCGGTTGCGGCTTTGTGCTAGTCGGGTTTAATAATTATTAATCACGAATTCTTCTTTCTAAATTAAAACACTTACTTTTGCCTTGTTTAAACTCAATCTAAATAAAAATATGGCAATTACGATTGCTTCACTAAAGAAAGGTCAACGGGGCATTATTAAAGAATTTTCCGTAGATGTAGTACCCCTAAAATTATTAGAGATGGGCTGTCTGCCCGGTAATGAGGTGAGTCTAGTACAAATTGCGCCTTTTAACGATCCGCTTTATTTAAACATAAACGGAAGTCATCTTGCCATTCGTAAAGAAACGGCTTGTTTGATTGAAATAGAACTGATTTAATTTTTTAAAATATTCCGCTGTCTTTGAGCGGAGCCTAATTTAGGTTATTGAGCGAAGTCAAAATATGGCAAAACACATAAATGTAGCACTTATTGGAAACCCAAACACCGGAAAAACATCTGTGTTTAATAGGCTTACGGGACTAAACCAAAAAGTGGGTAACTATCCCGGAATAACAGTAGAAAAAAAACAAGGCTCGTGCAAATTTGGCCGTGCGTGTAAAGTACACGTCTTAGATTTGCCAGGTACTTATAGTTTAAATGCCTCCTCCTTAGATGAAAATGTAGTAATTGAACTATTACTCAACAAAAACGATAAAGATTTTCCCGATGTTGCCGTTGTGGTTGCCGATGTAGAAAATTTAAAACGCAATTTGTTATTATTTACCCAAATTAAAGATTTGGGCATCCCTACCATTTTAGCCATTAATATGTCTGACCGCATGAAACGGAAAGCAATATCGCTGGATGTGCCGCTGCTCGAAGAAAAATTACAGACAAAAATTGCGCTTATAAGCTCACGGAAAAATCTAGGATTCGATTATTTAAAAGAATTAATTGAAAATTACAATCAGCTTTCCACAAAGCCGTGTTTAAATGCCAGTAGTATTTCTCCTGAATACTTTGACCGTTTGCGCAAGGCATTCCCAAATCAGGATCTTTACAAATTGTGGTTGGTTATAACCCAGGACGTTAACTTCGGAAAGTTAGACCGAAATGAATTAAAGGGAGTGGTTTCCTTTAAAACAGAATCAAAGAGCAATTTAAAACGGCTTCAGCAAAAAGAAACCATTATTCGGTATCAGTTTATAAACGAAACTTTAAAACAAACCCTTCATATAGATTCGGCAAACGCCAAAGATTTACGCAGTCGTCTAGACCGTATATTAACCCATAAAGTATGGGGTTACGTTATTTTCTTTGGAATTTTACTCCTTATTTTCCAAGCTATTTTTGATTGGAGCGAATACCCTATGGATTTTATAGACCAAACGTTTGCCTCTTTGAGCGAATGGGCTAAAACTACATTGCCGGCGGGAGAATTTTCTAATTTAATAGCCGAAGGAATAATTCCAGGATTGGGAGGGATAGTAATATTTATTCCACAGATCGCCTTTCTATTTCTCTTTATTTCCATCTTGGAAGAAACCGGCTATATGAGCCGCGTTGTTTTTTTGATGGATAAACTAATGCGTCGCTTTGGGCTGAGCGGTAAGAGTGTTGTGCCACTGGTAGCTGGTACCGCTTGCGCCATTCCTGCAATTATGGCCACTCGTAATATTGAAAACTGGAAAGAACGTTTAATAACCATTTTAGTTACGCCCTTTACTACTTGTTCGGCGCGTTTGCCAGTGTATTTAATTATTATTGCTTTGGTAATTCCCGATACCCGTGTCTTGGGAATTTTCAGCTTACAGGGGCTTACCCTTATGTTTATGTATATTTTGGGCTTTGGAGCTGCAATTTTTTCGGCATATCTTCTGGATAAAATATTAAAAATACGCTCTAAGAGTTTCTTTGTGGTCGAAATGCCCAATTACAAACTTCCGTTGCCAAAAAATGTATTCATAACCGTTGTTGAAAAAACGAAAGCATTTGTTTTTGGAGCCGGAAAAATAATTCTTGCTATTTCAGTTATACTTTGGGTTTTAGCTTCCTACGGACCGGGTAATTTTAATAATGCCGAAGAAATTATTAAATCTGAATACGCTTCGCAAAATCTTTCAGAAGAAGAAATTGAAATGCACATAGATTCGTATAAACTGGAGCATTCCTACATAGGCCATATTGGTCATGCCATTGAGCCCGCAGTGCGCCCTCTGGGTTACGATTGGAAAATAGGAATAGCACTGGTTAGCTCTTTTGCTGCACGCGAAGTATTTGTAGGAACCCTCGCCACCATATATAGTGTGGGCAACGACGACGAACAAACTATTAAAAGTAGAATGGCCGCCGAAGTAAATCCTGTTTTGGGAGGGCCGTTGTTTAATTTTGCCAGTGGTGTGTCGCTCTTGTTATTTTATGCGTTTGCAATGCAGTGTATGAGTACCCTAGCAATTGTAAAACGCGAAACAAATAGCTGGAAATGGCCTATGTGGCAGTTGGTTGTTATGACCGTTATCGCCTATGTAGTATCCTTGGCAGCATATCAATTTTTAAAATAAATAGCTTTATTATGCAAACAATTTTAGTTTTAATAACATTCGCTTTGGCCGTATTTTATATGATTACTAAGTTTATTTGGAATCCTTTTAAAACTAGTAAAAGTGGAATAAAAAATAAGCCCGGAGACCATTCAGATTGCAGTAGTTGTAGTTTCCATTAAACTTTCTGTTTTTTATTCAACAGTATTTTCCTCGTTGTAAAATAGAAGGGTATTGAGTATCTTTGCACTATGCAAACAATATTAGTTTTAATAACTTTTTCAATCGCTGCAGGCTTTTTACTTAAAAAGTTTGTTTGGAACCCTATTTTTGAATCGCGCCAAAACTCAAGTGGCACTTTGGATGGCGGAAAAACAAAATGTGGCAAAAGAGACTGTGGTTGCCACTGATTATTTGTTCTTTTCTTCACAAATTAACAATACGTATTTTTTCTCTTTTCCAGCATCTTCTGAAGTTGGATAAGGATTTAGTTTTAAACCGTTAATTGCAAATTCTTTGGAGCTGAATATATTTGTATTCTTCGCTTCGCCAGATCTAGTTTCGCCAAAAGTTAATATTTTTTCCTCGGTATTCCCGTTTGCCGTTACGGCAACTTTTACTTTCGCACGTCCGGCCCAGATACAATCTACACCCGTTGGGCAGCGAGAATCTTCTACCACTTCCAAAAATTTTATTGAAATGCCTTTTAAAACAACAGTTTCTCCTTTGGGTACTTTTACTGCAATTTTAGGAGTTTCAGCAGCATCGTCCTGTGCAAAGGCAAATGTTGAAAAAAGAATAAGTATAGCTAACAGTGAATTTTTCATTGTATTTATTTTTTTTCGAATTTAAAGATACTATAAAAAATAGTGCCAAAAAACCGGCGATGTAAAATGAGCTCTGCAAATTTTGTGATCCGGATAACTATTTTATCCTCTAAAAAGGAAGAAATCCTTTTTCATCGGTTCTATTTTTTCGTCTTTATTGCTGATTATATATTCAAGCGATTTTTCGGTAAAAGCGAGACCTTTTTCCGTTAGTGAAACTATATCGGTTTCTATTTCAACGAGATTGTTTTTTTCGGCTAAATCTAAAACGGTTTTAGCCCTAACGGCACCCCAATTAATATGTTCTTGTAAATGATTTATATGTCGTTCACTTACTTCCTCATGCCTATTTAAATGTAATAAAAAGGTTATAAGCGAAACTTCTATCCGCTGTTGTTTTTGGCGGTAAAGCACAGAAATAAGCCCTTTTTTTGGCGCAAATAAATAAATCAATAAAAATATTGCACCCAACATAGTAGCGATAGAACCCGAAATGGAAGCATCTAATAAATTAGCGGTCCAATAACCCGATACAGCCGAAAACACTCCGAAAAATAACGAAAGTGCAATCATTTTTTTTAAGTCTTCAGTAAGCAAATAGGCAGTGGCGGCCGGAGCAATCATTAAAGCTACAACCAAGATTGCGCCAACGGCATCAAAAGCGCCTACTACAGTTATTGATGATACAGACATTAGGCCGTAGTGCATTAGTAATGGTGAAATTCCCAATGCCGAAGATAGGCCAGCATCAAAAGTGCTTACTTTTAATTCTTTAAAAAACAGTATTAATAAGCTTACGGTAATCAATAAAATGCTTCCCATTATCCACAAGGATTTTGGGCCCCAATTTGCACCATCTACCATAAACCGGTTAAAAGGGGCAAAGGCTAGTTCGCCTAACAAAACAGCGTCAATATCTAAATGCACGTCACTGGCATTCTTAGCTATTAAAATAACTCCGATGCTAAATAATACAGGAAAAACCAAGCCAATAGCCGTATCTTCCTTTACAAGGCCAGTCTTTTGAATAAACTCTACCAATACCACCGTAATAACACCAAAAAGTGCTGCTAATAAAATAAGTAATGGCGAATTTAAATCTTGGGTTATAAAAAAGCCAATAACAATGCCCGGTAAAATTGAATGACTTATCGCGTCGCTAATTAATGACATCTTCCGAAGTACCAAAAATACACCGGGTATGGCACAAGCCATGGCCACTACGGCTGCAATAAGCTGTATTTCTATTTGCGGATTACTCATTTTCGGTTTTTTGATTGTACATTTCCTGTGCCTGTTTATAACCTTTTGGTGTCATAGCCCATTGCTGCCCTTCGACAACTATCCAGCCTTCATTTTCTAATTTTTTAAGCGAACCCTTTGTGAATCCGTGAAAATTATTCAGGATACGAATGGCGTGCGGATGCGAAATATTTTTGTGGTCCTGTACAATGCCGTACATAAATTGAAGGGTTTTCATCAGTTTTAAATTGGATCGGTTTTTACGAAATCTAATTTCGCGAAATAGCAATCCTCTTTTATGGGAAAATATAAATGAAAACAATACAAATACACCGGCCACCAATACAATTACTGGACCGGTTGAAAGATTGTTTTGGCTCGCACTAATTGCCGTTCCGAATACACCCGAAAACGCCCCAATAATGGCTGCCAATATAACCATGGTTCCCAAGTTATTTGTCCATTGCCGAGCCGCCGCCGCCGGAGCCAAGAGTATAGCGCTCATTAAAACCACCCCGACCGTTTGCAGCCCCAATACTATTGCCAACACAATTAAAAATGTAATTAGTACATCAATAAATTTGGTATTAAAACCAAGGGTTTTTGTATAGTCTGGGTCAAAAAGAAGTATTTTGAATTCTTTCCAAAAAAGGAGCATTACCAAAAGTGAAATTCCGGTAACGATAATCATTAAATTTACATCGCTTTCTACGAGTGTGGCCGCTTGCCCAAAAAGATATTTGTCTAATCCCGCTTGGTTTGCATTGGGCTGTTTTTGAATAAAGGTGAGCAAAAGCATTCCAAAACCGAAGAATACCGAAAGAATAATCCCCAGGGCAGCATCGCTTTTTAAATGAGTTTTTGAAGTAATTCCACGTATCCAAAAAGTACCGATTAAGCCGCTGACCAATGCGCCCAATAATAAGGTGCCAGAATCTTTGGCTCCCGTAATTAAAAACGCCATTGCAATGCCTGGCAGTGCTGCATGCGATATTGCATCGCCCAACAGACTTTCCTTTCTAAGTACGGCAAAACTACCCAACATACCACAAATAGCGCCTAACACGGCCGTTCCTAATGTTATGGTGCGCAGGGTGTAATCTGTCCAGAGTAAGTTGAAATATTCAGTCATGTTTTAGCATTTAGCTGGTAGCTAGTGGCTACTCGTTGCCAACATTTTTTAATTTTATTATTAATTTGTTTCTAAGACCCGAGATCATTTAAGATAATTCTTCAAGTTTTACCCTAAGTGAATTATCAACATCTTCACTTATATATCCTTGTCTTCTTGCAACGGTGGAACAGGTTACACATTCTTTGGTAGAATGTGAAGCTATTTTTAAAAATCTATTAAATTGCTTATCTGTTTCGCCATGACCTTCACTAATGTTCAAACAAATTGAAAGCGATGCTCGTTTAAATTGAGATGTTAAATTGTACAATTCGTCTTTGGAAAATGATTTTGTAGTTTGATACACTACATCCATAAAATCTAATGATTTTTGATATACCATTAGCTTTTCAAAATTAAATACAACCTTTTCCATATTTTATCTATTATATTCTAAATCAAAAGTATACTACAAGCTACAAGCGAAGCGTCCTACCAGCAAAAAGCTATTTGTTCACCGCAACCTTATAATTTATGCCGTAAGTTTTGGTTAGATTATCATCGTTAAAAATATCTTTCACCGGCCCGGTGGCTATTTTCTTCACATTTAAAAAAGTTACCCAATCAAAGTATTCCGGTACGGTTTGTAAATCGTGATGAACTACAATTACGGTCTTTCCAGCTTTTCGCAATTCCTTTAAAATATTAATAATTGCAATTTCGGTAGTAGCATCAACGCCCTGAAACGGTTCGTCCATAAAATAGATGGAAGCATCCTGTACCAAAGCCCTCGCTAAAAAAACACGTTGTTGCTGGCCGCCGCTTAATTGGCTTATCTGCCTATTTTTGTAGGGAAGCATACCAACTTTTTCCATAGATTCTAAGGCAATTTTTTTCTCCTTTGTCCCCGGTCGCTTTATCCAGCCCAAACTACCATAGGTGCCCATCATTACCACATCGAGCGCAGTTGTGGGAAAATCCCAATCTACACTGCCTTTCTGGGGGACATAAGCCACTAATTTTCGTTGTTTTGAATACGGTTTGCCATAGATAGATATACTGCCCGCAATGGGTTTTATGATGCCCAAAATAGCTTTTATAAGAGTAGATTTACCCGCACCATTTGGACCTACAATAGCCATTAGCACACCTTCGGGAACGGACAGATCAATATCCCATAACACAGGTTTATAATTATACGCTACGGTAAGGTCGTCTATCTGAACTGCAATTTTTTGCTTCATTTCTTTTAAATTTTAAACCTTACTTAAGTGCGTTTACAATTGTATTTACGTTGTATTTAAACATCCCAATGTAGGTGCCTTCTACTGTGCCCGTATTTCCGAGAGCATCACTGTAGAGCGAGCCGCCAATTTCCACATTGTGGTTTTTAGACAGCACAGACGCTCGCAGCGCTTCAATAGTTCGGCGTGGTACGGAGCTTTCCACAAAAATGGCTTTTATGTTATTTTGAATAATAAAATCCGAAAGATTTTGCACATCTTTTACGCCCGCTTCGGTTGCGGTAGAAATGCCTTGTAGCCCAACTACCTTAAAATCGTACGCTTTTCCGAAGTAATTAAAGGCATCGTGCGCTGTTACTAAAATGCGCTTTTCTTTAGGTAAGGTAGCAATAATAGCCTTGACTTCGCTTTCTAAATTGTCTAATTTTTTTTGATAAATAGTGTTGTTTTCTGAATAGCTTTCGGCATTTTTTGGATCGGCTTTAGATAGTTCTTCAGTAATTATTTGTGCAAACTGTTTGAAAAATTGAATATTGAACCAAACATGCGGATCAAAATTTGAAGCAAAATTTTCTGAAGCTATCAATTGCTCTTTCGGAAGCCTATCACCCAGAGAGACAGTGTTTTTGGATCCTTCCATTTTTTCGAATATATCTACCAATTTTCCCTCCAAATGCAGGCCACTATAAAAAATAATATCGGCGTTGTAAAGTTTTGAAACGTCTCCTTCGCTCGCCTTGTAAAGATGCGGATCTACACCAGCGCCCATAAGTCCTTCTAACGAAATATTGTCCCCTCCAATTTCAGAAACAGCATCGGTTAGCATGGTAGTTGTAGTTACAACTTTTATTCTACCATCGTCCGTAGCCTTGTCATTACAGCTAATTAGAAGGGTTAAAATTGCTAGTACTATAAGTTTTTTCATTGTATTTTATCTTTTTCCAATCAATAATTTTAATCGGTATTTGCATTATACCTACACACTTAAAGTGTTTGCACGTAAATATTTTCAGCAACGGTTTTCGAAATAAAAAACTGATCTTTTCCCACGGAAATAACCATAGAGCCATCAAAAAATTCCTTACCCAATACCTTTATTTTAGTGCCTATACTTATTTGTTTTTTGTCGAGATACTGTAAAAATTCTGTGCTGGATTCTTTTACACCCACGCAAACTCCCTGCTGATTTTTCTCAATTTCTGAAAGCAATTTTTTTTCGGTACGTTTTAACACGCCGTGTTTATCGGGGATGGGATCGCCATGAGGATCAAAATCGGGGCTGCCTAAAAATTTATCGAGACGCGTAATTAACTCATCAGATTGAATATGTTCCAATTGTTCCGCAATTTCGTGGACTTCGTCCCAATGGAAATTTAATTTTTCCACTAAAAAAACTTCCCATAAACGATGTTTCCGTATTACGGAAGCAGCAATTTTTCTGCCTTTTTCAGTTAGTTGAGCACCTTTGTAGCGTTTGTAAATAAGCATTTTTTTCTCTGCCAATTTTTGCACCATGTCTGTCACTGAAGATGGCTTGGTTTCCATACTCTCAGCAATGGCGTTGGTGCTAATCTCTCCCGTGCTTTCCAATTCCAGATGGAATATTGCTTTTAAATAATTTTCTTCAGCAAGTGTCATCATTAAATTTATATTTATGCAAAGATATATTTTTTTATCCTAAAATATAGTTTTAGTTTTGCCTAAAATATTAATTACCCAAAGCTAATTATATGAAATTTTTTCAATGTTTTTTTCTTTTTTCAGCAACCATAGTCTCGGCCCAAGTAAATAAATCTACAATTTCCGGAACAGTAACGACTCAGGGCAATCCCATTCCTTTTGCACAGGTTTTTGTTAAAGGCGCTATGCAAGGTGCAAGTGCTGACGAGGATGGTAAGTATCAATTTTATTTAGACGAAGGCACGTTTACAATCGTAGCGCAATCGCAAGGATACACATCCGAAAGCAAAACTATTACTATAGAAAATAAGCAATTTGTATCTCTGAATTTTGAATTATCTGAACGAAATGAAGAACTGGATCAAGTTGTAGTTACGGGTACACGTACTGCAAAACGCCGGGTAGATTCACCTGTAATTGTAAATTTAATTAACAGTGAAACTCTCGAAAAGGTAGTTGCCACAGATTTAGCCAATGGCCTGCGTTTTCAGCCAGGGCTACGCGTAGAAACCGATTGTCAGACATGTAATTACACGCAAATTCGAATGAATGGATTACAGGGTGGCTACTCACAAATACTCATTAATGGCCGCTCCATTTTCAGTCCGTTAACCGGTTTATACGGCCTAGAACAAATTCCTGTAAATATGATTGAACGTATTGAAGTTGTTCGCGGTGGCGTTTCGGCACTCTACGGATCTAGTGCCATTGGCGGAACGGTAAACGTAATTACTAAAATTCCGAAACAAAATAATTATAGCTTAAGCAATACTTACGAAAGTATTGACGGTAAAGCGTATCAAAATGTAATTAACGGAAATGCCACAGTTGTAAACAAAGATTACAATGCAGGAGCAAATTTTTTTGTAAGTAATAGAAATAGAACTGCTTATGATGCCAATGATGATAACTTTTCTGAATTGCCCGAATTAAAAAGCAATTCATTTGGAGTAAATGCTTTTTATCTTCCCAGTGAAAATTCAAAACTTGAGATGAGTATTAGCAGCCTAAACGAATATCGTTACGGCGGCGAAATGGTTGACAAACCTGCATATCTAGCAAATCAATCGGAAGAGCGTACCCACAATGTTTTAATGGGAAGTTTAGATTATCAAATTAATTTTAATGAAGATAAAAGTTCGCTCATAGTGTATTATGGCGCTCAAAAAACAGATCGCGATCATTACACGGGAATAATACCTGATGATCAAGCGGAGCAACAAGCCTTTTTTGCGGCTCCACCATACGGTGTATCCGAAGTTACAACGTATCAAGGTGGAGCGCAATACAACCACAAGATCAATAGCTTTTTAGGTGGAAAAACGGTGCTAACTGGGGGTCTGGAATACGTTTATGACGATGTTTTTGATCAAATTGAAACGTACAACTACCTAACAGATCAAACCACTAAAAATTTGGGTGCTTTTGTACAAAATGACTGGGACATTTTTAAAAATATTAATTTTCTTTCCGGGTTCCGAATAGACAAACACAACTTGGTAGATCACGCCATTTTTAGTCCGCGACTTTCACTTTTGTACAAATTAAAGGAAACTACACAATTTCGGCTTGGATGGGGTACAGGTTTTCGCGGGCCACAAGCGTTTGATACAGATTTGCACATAGCCTTTGCTGGCGGCGGAGTATCGCGAATTTCACTTGCTGAAGATTTATTTGAAGAGAAATCCAACAGTTTTACCGCTTCGGTAAATTACGATAAAGCTACCGAGCACTTTATAGCGGGCTTTACTGTTGAAGGATTTTACACACATTTAAAAGATGCGTTTTATCTTTTTCCGTTGGGGGAGGATGATTATGGTGAGCGTTTTGAAAAACGCAATGGTAATGGCGCTACCGTAAAAGGAATTACTTTGGAGGCGAGAGCCAATTACGACTATTTGCTAGAACTGGATGCCGGATTTACCATTCAATCTAGTTTGTTTAACGAGGCCGTTTTAAATATTGATAGCCTTCCGGCAAAACGCGAATTTTTACGAACTCCCAATAATTACGGATACGCAACACTAACGTACACTCCTACCAAAAAACTGAGCGCAACTGCCAATTTGGTGTACACGGGCACTATGGATATTCTTCACCTTGCTGGCCCAAATACGGGGCAGGCTATAAATGAATATTACGCAACTCCTAGTTTTACTGAATTGAGTTTGCGAATGGGTTACACTATTAATCTCTCAAAAATAAACACCGGACTTGAACTTTATGGAGGTGTAAAAAATATAACCAATAGCTATCAAAATGATTTCGACTTCGGGAAAAATCGCGACAGTAATTATGTTTACGGACCGGGAGCACCGCGCACTGTTTTCGCGGGTTTAAAAATTAAGTCTATCTAAAATGAAACGAATTTTTGTTTTGCTAATTTGTTTTTTGGTTTGGGCCAGTTCCGCTTCTTCGCAGGAGGAAGGAGCGGTAAACTGGCTTACTTTTGAACAATTGGAAGATTCGTTAAAAACAAATCCGAAAAAAGTGTTTATCGATTTTTATGCAGATTGGTGTGGCCCGTGTTTGCAAATGCAGCGCCATGTTTTTACCGATAAAAAAATAATTAAATTATTAAGTAAGCAGTATTACGCGGTAAAAATGAATGTAGAAAGTACCGATACCATTCAGTTTGGCAATGATGTTTTTTTTAATGAACGGCAGAACCGCAGAAACCCCATTCATCAAATTCCATTGCTAATGGCGAGCAGAAAAAACAAACCATTTTCGTTACCAGCGCTCATTATTTTAGATGAAAAATTTAAGGCACAAGCCCGGTATTTTCAATATTTAAATGTGGAACAACTGTCAGAAATTTTAGAAAAAACTATATCTGAAAAACAATAACTACAAAATTGCGTGTCCTTTCAGAATTTAAAATCCACGCTCTTTTTGAAGCTGCTCGTAGGCCTCCTGCACTTTATTGAACTTTTCTTCGCCTCCTTTTTGGTGTGCTTCGTCCATATGCTGTAGTTTGTCGGGGTGGTATTTTTTTACCATTGTGCGATAGGCGGCTTTTATTTCGGCATTCGTGGCTGTTTTGTCAATTTCCAAAATTTTGTAGGCGCTGTCCGGATTTTTAAAGAACATGGCTTTTATGCTTTCAAAGTCGCGAGCGTAAACGCCCAAGAAACCCGCAATACGGTTTATTTCATTTACTTCGGCAGTAGAAACGCTTCCATCTGCATTTGCAATACTGAATAAAAAGTGAAGAATTTGCAACCTGCTTTCATAACGCGTTCTTTGGCGCAAAAGGCTACAAATGCTTTGTGCAGATATTTCACGCTTTTTAATTACTTCGTTAAAAACCTTAAAAGTTGCATTAGCCCGCTCCCGGCCGTAAGCTTGCACAAAATACTGCCTAACGTAATCCAATTCGGTTTGGCTAACCTGCCCATCGGCCTTTATAACTAAAGAAGCCAATGATAGTAAGTTTAGCTCAAAATCTGCCGGGGTAACTTGTCGTGACGAACCAAATGATGTTTGAAAAGTCTTGCCTTTTACACTTAGGTTATCTAATAGGCTTCCAATTATAAATCCTGCCACAGCACCGGGGAAGCGATATAAAAAATAACCTAGTACGGCTAATAACCAACGAATCATAAATTGTAATTTTTCTTTTAAAACGGCGACAAAGGTAACTATTAAAAGCTCCAAATCTCAAAATTCAAATACCAAATAATTTTGAAAAACTAAATTACAAACAACAATATTTAAACTAATTGCTTTTAATTATTGTGCCATTTATGTACTATTTTTTTAAAATTTGATGTTTGGGATTTGGGGTTTATTTGAAAACATTTCGTTTTCAAATTTTGTATCTTTGCAGTCAATTTTTAATACACTTTAAATAGAAATAATATGTATCCACCAGAATTAATAAAACCAATGCGCGAAGACCTTACAAAAGTAGGTTTTTCTGAATTACATACCGCAGCCGATGTAGAAACGGCTTTAGAAAAAGAAGGAACAACCTTGGTAGTGGTAAACTCGGTTTGCGGTTGCGCAGCTGCCAATGCACGTCCGGGAGCAGCCATGTCTATCCAAAACGATAAAAAACCTGACCACTTGGTAACGGTTTTTGCCGGAGTAGATCGTGAGGCCGTAGATGCGGCAAGAGCAAATATGGTTCCGTTCCCACCAAGTTCACCATCAATGGCTTTGTTTAAAAACGGCGAATTGGTACATATGTTAGAGCGTCACCATATTGAAGGCCGCCCTGCACAAATGATTGCTGAAAACCTAAAAGGAGCATACAACGAATATTGCTAAAACGCAGTGATACAGCTCAACAAACCACTAACTATTGTTATAGGTGTTTTAGCTTTCGGGGCCATTATTTATAATTTTTACGACGCTCCACAAGTTTCCCATTTATTGGGAAAGGAAGTTAATAATTGGCTTTACCGTGCGTTTTGGGTTGTGGTAATTGCGATATGCGTTTATAATTTTATCCAGATTGACCGAAATACACTTAAGAATAAATCGAAATCTAAACGGAATTCGAAACAAGGAAAATCTTAAAATCAGCAACTGAAATTTGCAAATGGAAAAACCGTCTTTTTTAGGGCGGTTTTCTTACTTTTGAACACAAATGAAAGCACTCTTAAAACTTATAAGCTATCCCTTTTCAGTATTGTTTTACCTATTTTTTGGGATAACCATATTGGTTTTTCATCCATTGCAATGGGCTGCGTTTAATTGGTTCGGGTACAGCGCCCATAAAAAAATGGTCGATGCTTTTAATTGGACACTTTTGCGATGTTTAAATGTTGTGGGAACAACTTTCAGTATAAAAATAGATAAAAATATTCCCGAAAACGTACCACTTATAATTGTTTCCAATCATCAGAGTATGTGGGATATTTCGCCCATAAGCTGGTATTTGCGAAAATATCATCCCAAGTTTATTTCGAAAGTTGAATTGGGCAAGGGAATTCCGTCCATATCTTTTAACCTGCGCCATGGCGGTTCAATTTTAATAGATAGAAAAAACCCACGACAAGCCATTGTTGAAATGGTGAAGTTTTCAAAATATCTTCAAACGCACAACCGCAGCGGCGTTATTTTTCCGGAAGGAACACGGAGTAAAACTGGAGCGCCAAAACCTTTTAGAAGAACCGGTTTACAAACGCTTTTCAAAAAAATTCCGGATGGGTATGTTGTGCCGGTAACCATAAATAATTCGTGGAAATTACAACGGAATGGAATGTTTCCGATACAAATGGGCGTTTGCTTAGAATTAATTGCACATCCCGCCATTAAAATTTCAGATTTTGAAGTGGAAGAATTAATTGATAATGTAGAAAAAACGGTTATTTCAAAAATACACGAATAATGATTTCAGTTACTTTTGAAGAATTAATTCAGAATACAATTGCTTTTGTAAAAGATGAATTAAAAAATGCCGAAGGCGGCCACGATTGGTTTCATGTGGAACGGGTTTATAAAAACGCGCTCCTAATTTCCGAAGGTGAAAATGTGAATAAAACAGTTGTTGCTCTTGGAGCTTTACTTCACGATATAGCCGATTCAAAATTTCACAGTGGCGACGAAACGGTTGGTCCTAAAAAGGCACGACAATTTTTAAAATTTCAAAATGTTTCTGAAGAAATTATAGCCCACGTTGTAAAAATTATTGAAAATATTTCGTTTAAAGGCGGCAACAGAACTCAAAGTTTTAGCTCAAAAGAATTAGATGTCGTGCAAGATGCAGATAGGTTAGATGCGTTGGGAGCTATTGGCATTGCGCGCACTTTTAATTTCGGCGGATTTAAAAACAGAAAACTTTACGACCCCGAAATTAAACCGAATTTAAAAATGACTCCATCTGAATACAAAGCGTCAAGCGCACCTACTATTAATCATTTTTATGAAAAATTGCTGCTTTTAAAAGATCGAATGAATACCGAAACCGGAAAGAAAATTGCCGCCCAAAGACATGATTTTATGGAAGCGTTTTTACAACAATTTTATGCCGAATGGAATGGCACAAGGTAGAATTTTGCATCTGCGAACCGAACCGCAGGATTTAAAACTAAAACAACGTAGTCTGTGGATTTTTAAGCTGCAGAAAATGCGATGTATCTAAAGGCGCTGCTACCCTATTATTTAAATACCGTTTTTTAGCAATGGCCATCGTGTTTTTAATTTGCTCGCTAATGGTGCCTTCGCCTTTTATTCGTCTTCCCCAATTGCTATCGTTGAGGTTTCCGCCGTGGCATTCGGCTATTTGATTTAAAATTCGCTCCGCTTTATCGGGAATGGTTTTATGCGCCCAATCTGTAAAGATTTCAGCAATCTGTCCGTTTAGGCGAACAATGGTGTAGCTAACATCCTTTGCTCCGAGCTCTGCAACTTTTTTTACTAAAGGAAGAATTTCGTGGCTGTTTAACGATGGAATTATTGGCGCCATCATTACCCGAACGGGAATGCCATTGGCCGAAAGTATCTCCACAGTTTTAAGGCGTTGCTTTATGCTTGCAGTTCGAGGTTCTAACAATCTGCGCGTATCTTCAGAAAGCGAAGTAATGGAAAGATTTACCGAAATTATGTTCAGTTTAGCCATTTCTTTTAAAATATCCAGATCGCGAAGTATCAATGAATTTTTAGTGATAATGCCGGTTGGGTGTTTCCACTTCAACATTACTTCCAAACATTTTCGGGTTATTTCCATTTTGCGCTCCAAAGGTTGGTAGCAATCTGTATTTCCTGAAAATACAATTGTTTCGCCCTGCCAATTTTTTGAAGTGATTTTTTCCTCTAAAAGTTGGGGTGCATTTCTTTTAAAAAGAATTTTCCGTTCAAAATCCAAGCCCGCGCCGTACCCCCAATATTCGTGACTATTTCGGGCGTAGCAATACACGCAACCGTGCTCGCATCCTTGATAGGGATTTGCCGAAAAACCCATTCCAACGTCTGGGCTATTTACTTTGTTTACAAAGGTTTTGGGGAAAATTTCAATGTACTTTGTTTTGTTTTTATCTGCTTCTTCGCCTTCCGCTTCACAGAAGTTTAAATACTCATTCAGCACTTCGTGTTGGTTTTCGGAGAAACGATTGTGAACATTTTTTTGGGCGCCACGACCTTTTAAAATAGTATCAGACATAAAAACGTTGAAGAATTTAAACCTTCAAAGATATTTATTATTTGGAAATATTCCTAATTAAATGGGATTTATTCCTACAATTAATATTAGATTGGAATAAAAAAAGGGTCAATAAAGACCCTTTAATACAGTTAAAAACTCCTTTAAGAAATTTGGATATTGCGAGGCGGTTTTTGTTTTGCTTCCTCTTTTTTTGGAAGATGGATTCGTAAAACTCCCTCGTTATAAGTAGCTTTAATTTTCCCGTCTTCCACGGTTTCAGGAAGGGTAAAACTTCGTTTAAAGGAGGAGTAACCAAATTCCTTTCGAGTGTAATTCTCCTTGGTCTCTTCGTTATTTTCTTCCACCTCGGTTGCAATAGAAAGTACTTGGTTTTCCAGATTTATATTAAAATCAGATTTTTTTAGACCCGGAACTGCCATTTCCACAAAATACGCATCGGCGGTTTCCTTAATATTTACTTTAGGAAGACTCATTCCGGTATTGAAATTTTGCGAAAAGGTGGAAGATAATTCCCTGTTAAAAATATCGTCTATCCAAGAGGACCAAGTAGGGAGGTAGCTGGAACTATTATTGGTTGTTCTAGTTAAACCTCCATTTTTAGGAACATTCATTACTGTGCTCATAATAATTAAGATTTAAGTTAAACTTTTTAACGATAACGGAACAAAAAAAATACCAAACTGAAAGATATTTTGATTTAAAGAAATTTTTAAAAATTTTTAAGAAAATTATCAAAAGACTTTCAGAGTTATTGTACTTATAGTGTCATTTTGACATTTTTAAAATGACAAATTTTCAAATTTTTTCCGATTGGCTATTAAACTAAATGTTTTTAGTTGGCAACGGCTTTTTTGAATACCTCTGTTCCACCAACAACTGGAATTTCAATTGTGGTTTCATCAAGATCAATTGTTAAAATTGTTCCCGGTTTTGGCAATAAAGTGAATTTATTGTCACTCGAAAAAATCATTAGTCCAATTTGCTGCCCCGCAGGAATTATTTGATCGTCCGGCTGTAAGTCAAAAGAAAGTTCATAAAATGTACCGGGTTGTAAAGGCTCACTTTCCGAAATGGATTTATAATTCTGAGGGTCTGCCCAACCGCGAGTGATAATATTGTCGGTTATTTTTGCATCTGGCGCATTGTTCCACGGCAAAGAAACCATCCAAACCGAAAGGCTAGCCGCTGGTTTGCTGCTGGCCAATTTTATATTCAATTTTGAAAGGCCCGAAAGATGTAAATCTTCCTTTAAAACTGGTGTTACAAATAGTAATCTGTGAATAGAATTTGCAAGTTGTGCGAGTGAATCTCCCGAAAAATGATAGTCATCAACCAAAGTTCGCGTGCCTTGCTTTTTAGTTTTTTCAACCGTTAAGATTCCTTCATTTTTTGAAGTTGCTATTAAATTAAGCATAACTTTTTCAGCATCCGGATTTGGATAATTGGCGTAGGGGATAGGATTGTTATTATCGTCATCTTCGCGAACAATCCAAGCTTTTGGGCCGTTTTCTATATCGTTGTCAATTCCGAATAAGTATTTTGTAAACCATTTATTCATCATCGGTAGCGGTGGCGGTCCCCCGTGCCCTTTTTGATGATAGTAAATTTTTACTGGAAGCCCCATTTCTTCGGCTTTTTTATAAATTCTAAAACTGTGTTCAGGCATTACGTTCCAGTCGTTAAAACCGTGCGCCATAAACAATGCGGCGGTCATCGGTTCCATATCGTTTAAATAATCGCGACCAGCCCAAAATTCATTGTAATCGCCGGTTTTACGGTCAATGCCTTTTATTATTTCGTCATCACGATATTTAGCGTTGTTGTGGGCACGTTTAGATTCGTCGCCACTATGAATAAAATCGTAAAGAACATCCACATCCTCCCCCAAATATCCTCCGGGGGAACGCACCAATCCGTTGGAGCGGTAATAGTGATAATACGAAGTATTTGGCGCAATCGGGATAATTGCCTCGAGCCCTTCAACGCCTGTAGTTGCAGCTGCTAAGGGAATTGTACCATTATACGAAGTTCCCGTCATACCTACTTTTCCAGTGGCCCAATAAGCCTTTACCTCTTCGTTTCCGGTGGGAGTTGTATAGCCTTTTGCGCGGCCGTTTAGCCAATCAATTACTGCCTTTGGAGCTAGCGATTCGTTATCCCCGCCCACGGTTGGTGAGCCTTGCGAAAGTCCCGTTCCAGGCGAAGAGGAATGCACAACAATAAAACCGCGCGGCACCCAAGTATGTATTTGAGAGTTTGAAATTATGGGTCGCTCCCCGCGTCTTGTAACAGATGGATGCACTATTGGATCGCTTACATCGCCCAATTCCTGGTATACGTTATAAAATGCTCCTTCGGTTTCTGGCGCCACTCCGGCAAAATATGGGCTTGATTCATAAATAACAGGCAGTTTTAAACCGTCGGTTTCGGTTTGTATTGGCCTTGTAACGTCAACGTGCATACGGTCTGGTTTCCCATCGCCATCGGTATCAAAAGTAGTTTCCACCCATAAATCGGTACGAATCCAATCTGCTTGATTTTCAAAAGCTGGAACAATTTGTGCTTCGCCATCTTTAAACCACGGTTCGGCTTTTTCTTGGGCTATTGATAAAATAGTAAATAGAAAAGCTGCAAATAATAGAAAGTAAGTTTTCATAATATTTAGAATATAGTATCTAAAAAGAATTCTTTAAAGTTACGAATCTTCCTGAAAGCATAATAGCTTTCAATAATACAATTTTAATCCTCAAAAGCCAGTTTCACCATCATGGGTTTGTCGTTGCTTTCTGCTTGCACCAAAATATCAGATTTGTTTAACATAACCCCAAATCGAAGTCCGAGGTGTGCGTTGTAAATATCTGGATACAAAATTTTCTCATATCTAAATGCCCCAGTTTCGTACATTTTTAGAAGATATAAACGCGGTCCTTCCTTAAACTCTACTTCATTATTTTTCAAAATTTTTAAATCGGAAGCCGCGTTCACAAAATAATAAGAAACATTGTTTTTTGTAGTGGAAGCATAGGATAGAAAAGGAATATTATCCAACGACCAAGCGCTTTGTTTTTTATTGATGTTTTTTGTCCACATTAATTCGCCTTTGCTGCTCAGCCTGCTACTTAAAATGTCTTTATAGATTCTATTTGCATTTACATAATCGCCAGATCCATCCATCCAAAATTCTTCAGCATTTATAATAATGTCGCCATTTTCTAGCATAAATGTGCTTCTGTAAGAGAGGAACGATTTTAATTTTTCTTTCACTTTTCCATATTTTTCCACCATAAATTCTTCCGAAAAAGGTTGAAAGGATTCTGTGGATGTAGCTAATGTTTTTGGGTTCAAATTAAATCGCACCACGCCACTATAGCCCATATAATTATCAAAAAAACCTGTGGTTGACGGGTCTGTGTAAAGCCCCACTGCGGCAAGCTTATCCGCATTATTTACCAATTGGAGCGAACGAATAATATTGGTGCTCATTATGGAAATTGGCTGTTGTTTTTTAGAAACTTTATCTGCTGAAAAAAGGATAAAATAATAATTTGGAGCGTTTTTCTTTTCTAAAATTATCTTGTCGTTAAAAACCCGTCCTAAAAAATAAACTGTGCCATCGTTACTCATTACCATATTGAAATATTGTAATTGCAACGATTTATTAGCCATTTCTTTAAGTGAAATTAAACTTTCAAATTCGTATTCATATAGCTTTTCAAAATTTTTATTAAAAGCAATAACCAACAATGCACTGCCCTTTTTAGTTTTGGTGAATAGATTTAGTGCAATAAATTCTCCATTTTCAGATTCTACAATATCGCCGAAGATATAATTATGATGCAGATTGTATTCTGGCTCGCTTCTAATCCCAAAATGATCGTATTTGTTTAGGCGGCTCCTGTCTAAAGCATAGATTTCATTTTCACTAAAATTGAAATTTTCTTTTGAAGAAGTTAAGGTAGCAAAGGCATATTCTTTCGCTTTATAATTATACTGAAATTGTAGCAAAACCACCGAATCTTCGGTTAAAAACAGACCTTTTATTTCGTTGCGATTTACGTCAACAGTAGTTCTTTTAAGCAATTTTAAACCTTTGCTGTAATGTTCAATATAATATCCCTTTGGGTTTGAAACGCTTGAATAATAATTTCGAACCGTAAAAATATCGCCGTTGGTATCTTCCTTGGCAAAAAGTAGCGTTGTTTTAAATTTTTCATCTTTAAAAATTTCACTTGCTGTAATTTTAAGCGAATCTGTTTGTGCATAACTTATTGCACTTAGTAATAGAAAAATAGATAAAAGGATAGCTTTCATAATTTATGAATAATTGTGTAAATACTATTTAAAAAAATGGCCCTTCGTTTTAAAGAAAGGCCAAGGAAATTGCGTTGTAAAAAGTATGGTTTTTTCTACCTCAAAAATACGAGTTACACTTGTGGCCTACATTATATTTAGTTTCAAAAATTGTTTTTTAGATTTTTTTCTTCCTATAAAAACCAATTCACTGCCGTCTATAGCAGTGTGAATGCCTTGTTTTACGAAATAGGAAACATCGGAATCATCGGCGTCTACAACGTTTTTAAAGGTGTAATTTCCGTTATTATCAATTTTTATGGCGTACAAATTGGCTTTCTTCATATTGCCTTGTTTAAACTCAATACGGTCGTTGCTAATCTTCCTAATTTTATCGGAACAATTTATAAAAAGGTAGGTGTCATCACCAATTACAGATGAAGAAAATGATAAATATTCTATTACTGCTCCGGCGGTAGATTGGTTTTTATTTATATTCCGAGCCCACAATAATTCGCCATCGCGACTCATTTTCACAGATACAATATCGTTAAAATGATAGGTGGTAGTTGTGCTCATCCCACCATTCATACTAGATCGTGTGTGGGTTACGGTGTAAAATTCTTCGGCGTTTAGAACAATGTCTTCCTTTTCGTTTATAAAAGCACTTCTAAAACTGAGGTTTTTTAATTCTTTATCTTTTACTTTTCCGTACTTATCTTTAATAAACTCTTCAGAAAATGGCATATAGCTTTGCTTGGTAATTGCAAGCGTTTCTGGATCTAAATTAAAGCGGCAAACGCCTTTGTAACGAAAATCATTTTTTTCAGAATAGAAACCTGCACAGCTAATTTTATTTTTGCCGCGCACGGTAAACAGTGAGCCTATAAAGTTTTCGTCTGGCGAAAAACTTACGCTTTTCTCGGTAGATGCTGTAATTTTATGAAGCTCGTAATTGTAATTTGCCTTGCCTTTCTTTTTGGTTCTGGTTGAATTATTTTCGAATACTTTTCCGAGCAGATAAATCTCACCCGTTTCATCGTCAACGTCAATGTTTTCGTACTGAAATAACCTGTCTTGAATGTTTCTTTTAAACTCTCTTTCAAAAACAGGTTTAAAATCTTTGTCGAAAACATACAATCGCTGCGTTTGCGCTTCTTTGTCCTTAATATCGAAATTTACACAAAAGAAGTTCTTTTTAGCCGAAAAAGTAACTTCACCAAAGGGATTGGAATCCATTTGATTAAAACCATTGGTCATAAAGAAGGGACCTATGCCCACACCGAAAAATTTCTTTATTTCCTCCTCATCGAGTGAAAAAAGCGTTCGTTTTTCAAAATTTAATTTGCTGAGTGAGCTTTCAAGAATGTTGAAATTAAAAACGTCTGCTTTTGTGTCCAGTGCAGATTCTAGTAAAAATACAGTTCCGTTGTTAATCATTAAGCCTTTTATCTGGCTTTTGTCTATTTCAATTTCAGCTTCGTTAATCTGATTTAGTTTGGCGTCGTAATGATCTATATAGTAGCCTTTTGGCATTTGCAGCAAGCCGCTTCTGTATTCGCGAACGGTTATAAAGCCGCCATTTCCATCACTTTCAGAAAAAAGTAATGATGTGTTTTTCTTGTCGTCTTTAAAAACTTCGCTAGTAGTAGATTTTACTGAAATATCTTGGGCGAACGTAACATATGAGCCTATTAAAAATAGGAGAAGTATTATTTTTTTCATCTATAATAAGATTTGGGTTTAACGGTTGCCAAAGTACAAAACCAAATCAAATTACCGACAATAAAATATTATTTTCCCGGAAAATTTGCCTTTCTTTTTTGAAGAAAAGCTTGGGTGCCTTCTTTAAAATCCTCAGTGCCAAAGCAATTGCCAAATTCTTCAATTTCTACTTTAAAGCCATTTTCGCCATCTTCGTAGTTTGCGTTTATGGCGTTAATTGCCGATGCGATTGCAACGGAGGAATTTTTCATAATTTTTCCAGCAATTTTTTCCGTGAATTCCAATAATTCTTCTGAAGTGGTTACGTGGTTTACCAAACCGTATTGAAGCGCTTGATTTGCATCGATCATTCCGGCGGTCATAATCATTTCCATCGCACGGCCTTTGCCTACCAATTGTGGTAAACGCTGCGTGCCTCCGTAACCTGGAATTACCCCCAAAGATACTTCGGGAAGCCCCATTTTTGCGTTGTCGGACGCAATTCTGAAATGGGCCGCCATTGCCAACTCTAGACCACCGCCCAAGGCAAAACCGTTGATGGCAGCTATTACGGGTGTAGATAGATTTGCCACAAAATCGAACAATAGTTCCTGACCTTTTGCAGCAAGTTTTGCACCTTCTTTAACCGAAAAGTTTGCAAACTCGCTAATATCTGCACCTGCAACGAAGGCTTTTTCACCGCTACCGGTTACAATAATAACCTTTGTTTTTGATGAAGCATCGGCTTCGTCAAAGGCATTGTGCAATTCTTGAATGGTTTCGCGGTTTAAAGCGTTTAATTTAGACGGGCGATTAATTGTAATGGTTGTAATGCCGTTGCTGGTTTCAGAAAGTATATTGTTGTATTTCATTTCTATTTTTTTTAAATAGTCAAATTTTTTTTACCACGAGCTAACGAATAATTATGTTAAAATTCGTGCATTCGCAGTCATCTCACAAAGCTACTAAAATCCTAAATCATTGCGGGAAATGAAACTTTAAAAGTGGTTTTTTCTTGGGTAGATACCAACGTTATTGTGCCGCCGTAAGTTTCAACTATATTTTTTACCATTCCTAAACCTAGGCCCATTCCGCTGGTTTTGGTTGTAAATTGTGGTTCAAAAATGCAACTTCTATTTTCTTCGGGCACGCCAATTCCGTTGTCTGAAACTGAAATATTTACAAAAGTATTTTCCATTTTTACCACAACATCAATTCGTGGATTTTCGGGTTTTTCTTGTTCTACAGATTGAATGCTGTTTTTAACCAAATTGGTAACTACTCTAATGAGTTGTGTTCTATCAAAACGCGCTCGTATTTCATCTTCATCTGAAAAGAAATAGATATAATCTTCATTAAAAATATCTAAGGCAAGCTTGCTTATTTTAACAACATTTAGTGTTTCATCTTGTTGGGCAGGCATTTTTGCGTAGGTAGAGAAGGCCGATGCAATGGAGCTTAACGTATCTATTTGCTGAAGTAAAGTATTGGTGTATTCGGCCATTTTGGTGTCGAAATCGGGGTCGTTACAATCAAATTTTCGTTGAAAACTTTGTACGGTAAGCCGCATGGGTGTTAACGGGTTTTTAATTTCGTGCGCAACTTGTTTTGCCATTTCGCGCCAAGCAGTCTCCCGTTCGCTGGCGGCAAGTTGTGCGGCACTTTTTTCCAGCTCGTCTATCATTTGGTTGTAACTGTTTATAAGTACGGCAATTTCTTGGGGTGTATCGCTAATATGAATTTTTTTATTGCGGGTGTCAAAACGGGTTTCAGATAATTTGTCGCTAATTTCCTTTAGGGATCGGGTAATATATTTAGAAAGAAAATAGGCCATTATAGTTGCCACTAGCAACATAAAAAAATAGGCTACCCCAAGCCTATAAAGATATTCGGTGAGTTCTTTGGTTATAAAACCGTCGTCTTCAATATAGGGCAGATTAAGTATTGCCAGCGGTTTAAAATAACTATCGGTAATGTAGGTGTAAGAGGATTGATACTTTTGGCCGCCTTCTTCAAACTCTTTTATATAGCTTTTGGTTGGCGAATTTTGAAGCGCATTCAGCGCTTTTTCATTCATCTTGGGTAAAACGGTATCCTTAAAAAATGAAGGTTTTGACGATTTTAAAAGATTGCCATTTAGATCGTAAAGAAAAATCTCGAGGCTGTGAATGTCTTTAATTTCGTAAATTTTCTCTTTAAAAATTAGCGGAATTTGTGCGGTTTCTACGGGATAAGTAGTGGTTTTTAAAATGTAATTAATGTTCTCCCTGATTGCGGCTTCTTTTCGTAAAAGTCTGTCGCGATGATAATCCTGCGCTTCTTCTTTATATTGAAAAACGGTAACAATAGCAATTAGTACAGAGGCTCCCAAAACCAATAGGAACAAGGAAAGAAAAATACGCGTGCGAAGTGATTTTCTGTAAAAGTACATTTACATTATTTTGAAGATAGAAAGATAGCAATAATCGAACCTAAAAGGAAAATTTCAAAAAAAAATCATTCTGTGCTCAATTGTGAAGTTGAATATCAAAATTTAAATATCAATTGTTTTTCTCTCTAATTCTTTTGTAAATTTTATATCCGATCATTAACATAATTGCAAAAACGAAAATACCCACGGTGCCATAAATCCAGTTAACGGCACTTTTTAATATAACCAGAAATACCACGGCAAATAAAATGAGAGTGGGCACTTCGTTAAAGAGGCGCATATAATTGGACGAGTATTTAACCTCGCCTTTTTGAAGTTGTTTAAATATTTGGTGGCATTTAAATTGATAAATTATTAAAGCCACTACAAAAGCCAGTTTTACCTGCATCCAAGCGTCGCTCACAAAAAATAAACGCATTCCGAGTAACCAAAACCCGAATACCAATGCCAAAACCATACTGGGCCATGTAATAATATTCCATAGCCGCGAAGCCATTATTTTTAGTTGTTCGCCCAAAATTTCCTTGTCGGGCGATGGTTTTTGTGAAGCTTCAATTTGATAAACAAATAAACGCACAATATAAAAAAGTCCCGCAAACCAGGTAATTACAAATATTAAGTGCAGCGATTTTATGTAGGGGTAATATTGTTCCATTAATAGCTCAGTTTCGTAAAAACTTGGCCGTAAAGATACCTAATTAATCAACTAATAGTAGTGACGAATTATTTATCGAGAATCAATTTTTGATGAATTTTTTTGTAATATTTCCTTCGGAAGATTGAATGGTAATAAAGTACATTCCTGCATTAAAGTTGGAAACATCTATTTCTTTTGAATTATTGTTTACCGAATTCATTACAATTCTTCCGTTAATATCTGTTATTGAAACAGATTCAAAATTGTGAATAGCGGAATGGATAATTAATTTATTCTGTGCCGGATTTGGAAAAACAAGTAAGTCCTTAATAGATTTATTGTCTGATATGTTGAGCGCAGGAAAGTTTTTATATACTTGGTATCCAGGAAAACTAAAATATTGCAGTACGATCATTTTTTCAGTCCCAGGTAGATCTATGAAATAAATATCGGCCACATCTTCATTAAGGAAAGGAATGAAAAAGTGTGTTTCCATGGCCTCAAAATCTCCACAATTTTCAGTTTCACGAACAATATTCCGAGGAATAAACATCTCATTAACACCTATAGGACCAGGTTCTATATATTCATAATTTCCGGAATAATTGTTACAAAAAGAAGTTCCGTGAAGCGTAAAGTCACTTTCTGTAATTAAGGTTGGGCCTTCAGTTAATCCTAATGTATTTATGAAAACTTCTTCATCACTGAATGAAAAACTGTGCAAATACCAGTTGTCAACAAAATATTCTGGTGGTTGGGCAACTGCAATTTGAGTGGTAAAAAGGATTAAAAAAAGAAACAGCAGTTTTTTCATAACTTAATTTTTAATAAATTTCTTCGTAGTATTTCCTTCGGAAGAAGTGATATTCAAAAAATACATACCAGCTTTTAATGCTGAAACATCTATTTCATTTGAAATCATATTTTTAAATGAAACAATTATTCTGCCGTTAATATCTGTAATGGAAACTGAATCGAAGTCACTAATAATGGATTGTATAAATAATTTGTTTTGGGCTGGATTAGGGAAGAGCTTCAAATCAGAAAAGTTATTTTCAGAAGTGGAGAGTAATATGTTGGTAAAATGGGAGAGAAAGCCTGGGGCATATTCCCATGAAAGATAATCATTTCCGTCATTTCCTTCATAAACACTGGTGTCTAATAACATTCTACCTTGAATTTCATACAAAGCGTATTCTGCTTCACCCGGCTGGCAATTGCTTTCGTCATTTATATAATTCTGTGGCTGTAATTGAAATAAATAAATATCGCCACTTCCTAAAATAAAATCGCCACTAATTGTTGCGCAGCTTTCAATGCCAGTATATGTAAAATCTGGATTTATAGTTATTTGTGGTGGATTGGGTCCGTTATAAAAAATGGGATCGCCCATATCTACTTCTTGCATAAAGAGATACCAAGTTTGAAACAACATGGGATTGGCTATGGGCGCAGGTTCTGTGCTATAATATGCAGTATTGTAATTTGCATCTCTCAGCCTTAAAAATTTAAAACCGTTGTTTTCAGAATAGAAAAAGGTGAATGTTTTAGTCTCGAGATTCAGATTTGTTAAGACATCATAAAAATATAAATCTTCATAATAGCAATTAGGTTCTATACAATCGTGTAGCGTAACACCATAATTATTGAGCGTCATTGAATTTCCGTTGAAACTTGTCGCTGCATTCATTGTGTTTAAAATGCCGTCAGCATCCAAAACGTAATCCCCTGCAACTTCGTAAATAGTTAAATTAGGATTTTCGCCATTAGGGGTTAGATACGTATTTCCAATGTATAAGGATTTTAAGCGAAAAGTTTCGTTCAGCATTCCAGCGGGCTGCGCAAATGATGACAACATTGAAATACCAAATACAAGAAGTAGTAGTTTTTTCATAACCGAGGAATTAGTATTTTAAAGATACTAAAAAATCGACCTAGTCCGTAAGCGTTTTCCGGATTTCCCGATTCAAAAAATAACCCGTTACAATAGTAGAGAGCACATCGGCCGCGGGAAAGGAAATCCAAACCCCAAGTTCGCCAAAATAATGGGGCAGTATAAAAATAAGTGGAATAAAGAAAAACCCTTGCCGTGTTAAAGTTAGAAGCAGGGCCGGAACAGCCTTCCCAATTGCTTGAAAGTATGCGGAGCCAATAAGTTGGATTGCAATTATAGGTGTTGCGGCAAAAACCCAACGCATATATTCAGGGGTTTTTGAAAGTATATCTATATCATTTGTAAATACTGAAACAATAGCTTCAGGGAAAATTATTATAACGGTAAATATAACGAGGCCCAAGCCGCCAGCATAAAGTATTGCTTTGTTAATACTTTCGCGTACGCGTGTAAATTGATGTGCTCCATAATTATACCCAGCTATGGGTAAAAAACCTTGTGTAACCCCAAGGATAGGGAAGAGTGCAAACATTAACATGCGGGCAATAATACCATAGGAAGCAACGGAGGATTCGCCGCCAATGTCGAACAAAATATTGTTCATTAAAAGATAGGTTATGCTCACCACAGCCTGTCGAGAAAGCGTAACAAATCCAAGTGCAGACATTTCCTTTAAAATAGGCAGATCTAAACCAAAGTGCGGCATACTTATTTGTAGTTCCGATTTATCGCTTAAAAAGAAATAAAGCACATACAAAAAACATAAACCGTACGAAATGGTGGTTGCCCAAGCGGCACCAGCCATTCCCATATCTAAATGATAAATTAAAATGTAATCTAAGATCAGATTCCCCACCGACGGAATTATCATCGCAATCATTGCAAACTTCGGTTTTCCTTCAGCGCGGATTACATTATTGCCCATCATACATAACGCCAAAAGTGGCACTCCGTAGAGCACAATGCGGTAATAGATTTTGGCAGGTTCAAAAATAGCCCCTTTACCACCGAAGGCCGGAATAAGTTCATTTATAAAAATTAATCCGAAAACTACCATTGCGGTAGTAAGTAACAGCGTTAGGGTAATTTGATTGCCGAAGGTTTTTAATGCGCGCTCTTTATTTCCGCTTCCAAGAGCACGCGAAATTATAGATGAACCGCCAATTCCAATGGCCATTCCCAAGGCAGCGATAAAAAATGAAACAGGCAGAACCACATTAATTGCAGCTATAGCGATGGAACCAATCCAATTTCCTACAAAAATGGTGTCGACTAAAATATTCAGCGACATCACTAGAATTCCAATAGAGGCAGGAACCGCTTGTTTAATTAATAAACTTCCAATGGGTTCTGTGCCTAAAGCGGCAGATTTATTGTTCATTTCTTTTAGTTCCTTTAATCTGAAAGGGGCTTAGGCAATCGCAGTTTTTGTATCAACTATACGCCATTGATCAATCCAGCCCGTTAGCACTTCGGCCCAATCGTCGCGGTCGTTCAAGCATGGAATTACCGTGAATTCCTTTCCGCCTGCTTCGTGAAAAATTTCTTCACCTTCCATGGCTATTTCTTCCAAAGTTTCAAGACAATCGCTTACAAATGCCGGGGTTACAATGGCTATTTTTTTTATGCCTTCAAGGCCTAAACGCTCAATGGTCCTATCGGTTGGCGGTTTTAACCACGGGTCAAAACCCAAGCGCGATTGAAAGGCATTGGAGTAGGTGCCCGGTTTTAAATTTAATTTTGCAGCAACTAATTCGGTGGTTTTAAAACATTGGTGACGGTAGCAAAATTGGTGTGCTGGTGACTCGGTTACGCAGCAGCTGCCATCAATTTTACAGTGGCTTTTTGTAATATCGCGCTTATAAATATGTCTTTCCGGAACCCCGTGATAGCTAAATATTAGATGCTCATAATCTAAACCTTCCAGCTTTTCTGCCATGCTCTTTGCGAGTACTTCAATATATTCGGGTTTATTGTAAAATGCGGGGAGGGAAGTAATTTTTAATTGTGGAAAAAATTCATTTTTAAGTTCTTCCACCTTCACGTCAATGGTTTCTGTAGTTGCCATTGCAAATTGCGGATAAAGCGGAATTGTTAATACTTCATCTACGCCTTGATCTACCAATTCTTGTAATCCTTTTTTAAGTGTCATACTACCGTAGCGCATTGCCAAGGCCACCGGAACCGTAGTTTTGTTTTGTATTTTTTTCTGAAGTCTTTCAGAAAGCACTATTAATGGCGAACCCTCGTCCCACCAAATTTTTTGATAGGCTTCGGCAGATTTTTTTGGTCGCGTATTTAAAATAATTCCACGAACGATAAAGGAACGCAACCAAAAGGGCACGTCTATGACCCGAGGATCCATTAAAAATTCGTCTAAATATTTTTTAACATCTTTTGGATCGGTGCTGTCTGGCGAGCCGAGATTTACAAGGAGAACTCCCTTCATAGGAAAAAATTTTAGGCAAAATTACGTTTTTAAAACGCAATGCTCAAAGGTGATGACACTTTAAAATAATAGTGCTATTTTAATTAATTATACATTCAATCCCATTAAAAACTTTTTTGGCGTTGTGCCAAATTTCTTTTTAAAAGCTGCAATAAAGTGGCTGGAGGCACTATATCCCACTTTTAGTCCAACTTCATTTACATTGTGCGAACCCGTGGCTAAAAGTTGGCGTGCAACCTCCATTTTATAATCGAATAAAAAACTGAAAACCGAATCGCCATAAATTTGCTTAAAACCTTCTTTTAATTTGTTTAAGGGCAAATTTATCTCGTCTGCCAATTGCTGCAAAGTTGGGGGTTCGGTCATTCGGGCAATTATAATTTGTTTCGCTTTTTTTATTTTAGAAACATTGTCTTCGTCTGCTAAAAAGGGACATTGCTCTACATCGGCATCTACAGGCCTATTAAAATAGAGGCTTAGCAGTTCGTAGGCTTTTGCTTTAAAATAAAGCGGTTTAATGGTAGGATGCAAATTATAATTCATCAATTGGTTTAACACAATGGCCATCGATGGCGAAATTTGTGCGTCCTTATAGTATTTTCGATCTTTATTTTCATCGCTTAAAAAGGTAATATAGTTTGCTTCCGTAGAAAAAAGACTGTGAAATTTATTTATGGGAAGCAGTACAGAAAGCACCCACGAATTTATATTGAGCGTTAAATCTAGTGGCAAATCCCGCTGCGGATTGTACAGCAATAACGAATTTCCTTCCTGAATTGGCAACTTGTAATTTCCTTCATTAAAAATAAACGACGCCGTACCTTTTATACAAAAATGAAACTGTATAAAATTAGAGCTTACTTCGCGTTTAAAAGTTTGATTTTCATCACTTTCGTTGTTAAACTTTAAGATAAGGAACCCTGGTTCAATTGTAGTTTCTCTGTAGAAACCTTGAGCGACATTTTTTTGTAAATCCATCTCGTTTTTAAATTAATTCTATTTAGAACTGTTCTAAATAAAGCGCTATTAATTTGGTTTGGAAACCGCGAATTTAGGGCTAAAGTATGATAAAAGTCATTTTTTAAATATTTTTAACAGACATCGACATAAAAGATACCGCTGGCGTTACTTTTTAAAAAACAATGCACTTACATTTGCTCTGTTTTATATGAAATGGCTTCGAATAAATTTTAAACCAACCAAAAGAAAATATTTTAATTACATTATTTCTTTTCGGCGTTGCGAAAAAGCCTTCCAAATTTCACAAATATAATCCATGAATGAAAACTAATTTGAAAACATATTCTGGAGAAGCACTCGAAGGTAATTTTTATACCATCGGGTTAAACTACAAAAAAGCAGATGCCGAGATACGTGGTCATTTTAGCATTGACGATACCGCAAAGGAAAAAATATTAGAGCAGGGCAAGGCAGACGGAATTCCTTCACTTACCGTTATCTCTACCTGTAATCGCACCGAACTTTACGGTTTTGCCCAGCATCCGTATCAGCTTATAAAACTGCTCTGCCAGTATACCAACGGCACGGTCGAGGAATTTGAAAAAGTGGCGTACATTTATAAAAACCGCGATGCCGTTTCACATCTTTTTACCGTGGGAACCGGACTAGACAGTCAGATTTTAGGCGATTTTGAAATTATAAGTCAATTGCGAAATGCCTTCCGCGAGTCTAAAAAGCGCGACATGATTAATCCGTTTATGGAGCGTCTTGCCAATGCCGTTATTCAGGCCAGCAAACGTATAAAAAATGAAACAGGTATTTCTTCGGGTGCCACTTCTGTCAGTTTTGCCGCGGTACAATATATTATGGCCCATGTGCCGCAAATTTCAGAAAAAAACATTCTCCTTTTCGGAACTGGAAAAATAGGCAGAAATACCTGCGAAAACTTAATTAAACATACCAAAAACGATCATATAACGCTTGTTAATCGAACAAAGGAAAAGGCGGAAAAGGTTGCTGGAAAATTTAATTTAGTTGTAAAAGACTACGCCGATATTCAAAGCGAAATTGCCCAGGCAGATGTGCTTATTGTCGCCACCGGGGCACAGCAACCCACTATTTCGCAGGAACTTTTGTACCTAAATAGACCGTTGCTAATTTTAGACCTTTCAATTCCTAAAAACGTTTCGGATGATGTTTTGGAAAATGAATTG
Organism: Aequorivita marisscotiae; assembly: GCF_029814825.1. Lineage (NCBI taxonomy): Bacteria > Pseudomonadati > Bacteroidota > Flavobacteriia > Flavobacteriales > Flavobacteriaceae > Aequorivita > Aequorivita marisscotiae. The sequence continues at coordinate 1,201,052 of NZ_CP122379.1, forward strand.
GTAACCCTGGTGCACATGGATCAGCTTTCGGCGCTCACCGATCATACGTTGGAGCAACGTGCGGCGCAACTTCCGCTCGCTAAAAAAATTATTGCCGAAATAGAAAAGGAATTCAACAAATGGGCGGATCATAGAAAATATGCGCCAACCATTAATGCTTTAAAAAATAAGTTGATTGAAATTAAAGCCGGCGAATTAGATTATCAAAGTAAAAAAATTGATGGTTTTAACCAAGAGCAGGCCGAGATAATCAGCAACCGCCTTATTCAAAAAATCACTACACATTTCGCCAACCATCTAAAGGGCGAAGAAGGCTCTGCCGAAAGTATTGAACTTATTAGAAGGGTCTTCCAACTTGAAACTGCCTAACCTTGAAAAAAACAATCCGAATTGGTACGCGCGACAGTGAACTTGCACTTTGGCAAGCAAACACTGTAAAGTCTAAACTCGAAAATTTAGGTTACACCACTGAGCTTGTTCCCGTAAAATCTACAGGTGATCTTGTTTTAGACAAACCACTTTACGAAATGGGAATCACCGGTATTTTTACAAAAACCTTGGATGTTGCCATGATAAAGGGCAAAGTAGATATTGCCGTACACAGTATGAAAGACGTGCCAACGCAATTGCCATACGGTATCGTGCAAACAGCTGTTTTAGAGCGCGCTTCTTCAGACGATATTTTAGTAACTACAACCAAAATAGATTTTGAAAAACCGTGCACTATCGCAACGGGAAGCCTCCGCCGACAGGCACAATGGCTTAATCGGTACCCACACCACAAAGTTGTAGATATTCGCGGCAATGTTAATACTCGACTTCAAAAATTAAAGGATAGCGATTGGCAAGGTGCGATCTTCGCAAAAGCAGGATTGGAAAGATTGGGTTTTGCCAATGGCGATGCCATTAAAAGTCCGTCCTTTACTGGGGCTGGCGAAGCCTTACACTGGATGCTTCCTGCACCGGCACAGGGTGCAATGGTTGTGGTGGCTTTGGAAAATGATAAATTTTGTACGGAAGCCACGTCAAAATTAAATGATATTCGAGCACAGATTTGTACGCATATTGAACGCGAATTTTTAAGAACTTTAGAAGGCGGCTGCACGGCTCCGATAGGAGCATTTGCCGAAATTATTGGCGATGAAGTGCTTTTTAAAGGTTGCTTATTTTCTTTAAATGGTAAAAATAAACTCGAAATTGAAAAAACCGTTAAAATAACTAATTACCAAGAATTTGGAAAAAAATGTGCTTTGCATATCCTAAATAACGGCGGTACCGAATTAATGGCGCAGATTAAAAAGCAGATCAATAAGTAATTTTTTATATTCAATTTAATGAAAAGCGTTCTTTCAACTAAAAAATTGAGTCTTTCTCAAAGAGAGTTGTTGCTGAATGCATCTGTTTCGTTGGTTGAATATAACGCGATAAAAATTCAATTTGAAGTTTTTGAAATTCCCCCGAAAATTAAAAACGCAATATTTACAAGTCAGAACGGGGTTCATTCCTTTTTTGAGAACAATCGGTCGAGCGAAATTAAAAATTGTTTTTGCGTTGGTGAAAAAACAAAATTACTTCTCGAAAAAAACGGTTTAAAGGTGATTAAAATGACTGAATATGCTGCAGATTTGGCTTCATATTTAGTTGAAAATCATAAAGACGATACCTTTCATTTTTTCTGCGGAAATATTCGAAGTGAAGAAATTCCCTCGAAATTAAAAGAAAATAACGTTTCATTTCAAGAAATAGTGGCTTATAAAACCACGCTAAATCCTATAAAAATTAACAGACAATTTAACGCCGTGCTTTTTTTTAGTCCCAGTGGCGTCCGAAGCTTTTTTTTAGAAAATAAACTCACTAACGGAACGGCGGTTTGTATAGGAACAACAACTGCTTCCGAAGCAAGAGAATATACCGAAAATGTGGTAATTTCAAATACCACGACTGTTGAAAGTGTTATTGCTAAGGCAGCAAAATTATTAATAACGTAATATCCGTTCGATCGCAATCGAGTACTCCTTATAACTCTCAACTGCGCCCGAGACGACAAAAGTATAATTATGATTAAAAACGATTTATTTTTAAAAGCCCTCCGCGGCGAAACCGTGGAAAGACCACCCGTTTGGATGATGCGCCAAGCTGGAAGATACCTGCCCGAATTTCAGGAAATAAAAGCGAAATACGATTTTTTCACTCGCTGCCAAACTCCCGAGCTTGCCAGTGAAATTACCGTACAACCCATCCGCAGATACGGCATGGACGCCGCCATTTTGTTTAGCGATATTTTGGTAATTCCACAAGCCATGAACATTCATGTAGAAATGAAACCCGGAATTGGACCGTGGGTGCCAGAGCCTATCCGTTCGCAAAAGGATTTGGAACGCGTTATTGTTCCAGATATTAACGAAACGCTTGGCTACGTGATGGATGCCATAAAAATGACGAAGGAAAAACTAAACGATGAGGTTCCGTTAATTGGATTTGCTGGGAGTCCGTGGACAATTTTGTGTTATTGCGTGCAAGGGCAAGGCAGTAAAAATTTTGACAAAGCGAAGGAATTTTGTTTTACGCAGCCAGTTGCGGCACACGAATTACTTCAGAAAATTACCGATACAACAATTTTATACCTAAAAGAAAAAGTAAAGGCTGGGGTAAACGCGGTGCAGGTTTTTGACAGTTGGGGAGGCATGCTTTCGCCAACCGATTATCAGGAATTTAGCTGGCAATATATGCAGCAAATAATAGATGCTTTAAAGGATGAAACTCCAGTTATCGCCTTCGGAAAAGGTTGCTGGTTTGCTTTGGATACCATGGCGAAAAGCGGCGCTTCGGCTTTAGGAGTAGATTGGACGTGTTCGCCAAGAAACGCTCGATATTTAACCGGTGGAAATATTACATTACAAGGAAATTTTGATCCAACACGCCTTTTTAGTCCGCCATCGGAAATAAAAAAGATGGTAAAACAAATGATTGATGAATTTGGAAAAGACCGTTACATCGTAAATCTAGGCCACGGAATTCTGCCAAATATTCCACTGGAAAACGCGGGTGCTTTTATTGAAGCTGTAAAGGAATACAAACAAGAATAAATGCTTTGGCAGATTTTTAAAAAGTTAGATTTTAGGCAACTTTTCGGGTTGTTTTATATGTTTTTAAAAAATCCGCTTTACGCATTTCCTACTATTTTTGCTACAAAGCGTTGTATGAATATTGCCTATAAAGAATACGGAAGCAGGCATCATTTAAGCAACAAAGCTAATGCATTTCGGCATGCACTATGGGTAACTTTAATTATTAAAAAATGTTTAAAGTGGCGCAATAATGAAGAGATGGCAAAAGCATGGGCAAAGGAATTTACAGATTGGCATGAAAAATTTTCGCCTAACAAGGCTTTGGCAAAAGCAATGGATTTGCATAATAATCGCGTTGGAATTCTTTATTTTGAATCAATAAAAAATAAAAACGAAGCGGAAATCGTTTCATTCTTGAAACAAAAGGCTTCGGAAGCAATAAAGATTTCAACTGTTAAAAATTTAGAACAACTTGAGAATAATTTAGTTTATATAGAATGAATTGTCTATTCGAGCGCAGTCGCGAACTTCAATTTAGGTCTGGACTGCGCTCGACCAGACATTTGAACGGGAATGATCAAAAACATTTTAAATGCAATAAAAGCATACGCAGGCACTTTCAAGCTTATTGGGCAACTTGGGCTTTGGAAGTATTTCGGCGTACCTATGGCCATTAGCTTTTTAACCGCGGTTGCAATTGGTTTTTTAGCTTGGGGTTTGAGTGACAATTTGGGAGCTTTTATTTCGAAAATTTGGTTTTGGGAATGGGGCGCTGAAACTTTTAGAACCATCAGTGATTTTATTGGAGCTTTAATAATAATTGCTTTAGGTTTAATTCTTTACCGGCATATTGTAATGGCCTTGAGCGCACCCTTTATGAGTCCCGTTTCAGAAAAGATTGAAAAACATCTTTTTGGCGAAAACCATTCGCACCGTAATACCTCAAATCTGGGTCAGCTTTGGCGGGGCATACGTATAAACGTTCGCAATTTATTAATGGAATTATTGTTCACTATTCCAATTATTTTGATAGGTTTTATACCTGTAATCGGGATAATTTCTTCAGTACTTTTGTTTTTAGTACAGAGCTATTACGCAGGTTTTGGAAATATGGATTACACTTTGGAACGGCACTATAAATATTCCGAAAGCATCCAGTTTGTGAGTAGGAACAAAGGTTTGGCAATTGGCAATGGCATGGTTTTTATGCTGATGCTTTTAATTCCAGTTGTGGGAATAATTTTAGTTTTACCACTTTCGGTAACTGCCGCGAGTACGGAGACTCTAAAAGTTTTGGAATCAACGAAGCAAATTGGCTTTAACGGAGATTTGGATAGGAATTAAGGTTTCCAAAACCTCCTGCAAGGTTTCCAAAACCTTGTAGGTCTAAAAATTAAGATATTATGAATTTACAAAATATAGAACAATCTCATTATTATCACATTTATAATCGTGGCATTAATGGAACTGCTATATTTAAAAATGACGAAAATAAACGCTACTTTCTCCAGCTGTTTGGAAAGTATGTTGCACAACACGTGGAAATTTTTGGATATTGTTTAATGGACAATCATTTTCATTTTCTAATTAAAGTGAATTCTGTCTCGGAAGAATTCACCAAGGCAATGTCAAATTTCTTTAATGCTTATGCAAAAGCATTCAATAGATTTGCTGGGCGCACGGGAAGTTTGTTTGAAAAACATTTTAAAAGAAAAAAAATTGAAGATGAAAATTATATTAAGAACCTCTTGATTTATATTCACAAAAATCCAACAGAAATTCAGAATCATAAAACTTATAGGTTCTCTTCTTATCATAATTATTTAAATAATAGTGAACCTGATTATTTTAAACTTTCAAAAACTTATGTAATTAATAATCTTTTTGATTCCGCAAAAAACCTAGAGTATTCACATTCAAAAGAGATACAAATAATTGGCGCCATATTAGGGGAGAAAGACCTACAAGGAGCCCCCGCTGAAAAGACGGGGGAACACCTTGCAGGAAATAACCAACGGCAACCTTACTCAATACCCACTAATTCAATGAAAGAAAAATTTGTAGCATATATAAAAAATTTGCAAAACGAAATCACTTCCGCTTTGGAAGCAATTGACGGAAAAGCAAAATTTAAAGAAGATATTTGGAAACGCACTGAAGGTGGAGGCGGACAAACGCGCGTGATTGAAAACGGAAATGTTTTCGAAAAAGGCGGTGTGAACATTAGTGAAGTGCACGGAAAATTGCCCGAAAGTATGCAGGCTTATTTTGGTGTAAAAGATGCCGATTTCTTTGCCTGTGGATTGAGTTTGGTACTTCACCCAAAAAGCCCGATGGTGCCTACGGTTCACGCCAATTGGCGTTATTTTGAAATGTATGATGCCACAGGAAACATTGTAGATAGTTGGTTTGGCGGTGGGCAGGATTTAACGCCCTACTATTTGTTTGAAGAAGATGCCATCCATTTTCATCAAGTTTGCAAAACTGCTTGCAACAAACACAATCCAGCTTTTTACGAAACCTATAAAAAACGTTGCGATGATTATTTTTGGAATGCACATCGTGATGAAGCGAGAGGAATTGGCGGACTTTTCTTCGATTATTTAAAGAAAACAGATGAAATGGAGATGCAAGATTGGTATAATTTTGTAACCGAAATTGGTGATAGTTTTTTGGAATGCTATATTCCAATTGTTGAGAAAAGAAAAAGTCTATCTTTTTCCGAAGAAAATAGAAACTGGCAAGAAATACGCCGTGGTCGTTATGTTGAATTCAATTTGGTTCACGATAAAGGAACGCTTTTCGGACTAAAAACTAACGGACGGATCGAAAGCATTTTGATGAGTTTACCACCACATGTGCAGTGGAAATATGATTATCATCCAGAAGCTGGAAGTGAAGAATACAAACTTGTGGAGGTTTTAAAAAATCCGAAAGATTGGGTATAATACACTATTCCCTCGAACGCAGTGGAGGGGTTTTTACAAAAAATAGAATGCTAAATAGGTCGCGACTGCGTTCGACCGGACAAATTTAAAAATTATGTATCCATTACGAAGAAACCGAAGATTGCGAACCAATGAAAGCATGAGAAACTTGGTTCGGGAAACAATTATAAGCCCTAACGATTTTATAGCTCCACTTTTTGTGGTGGAAGGAAAAGGCGTGAAAGAGGAAATTGCCTCCATGCCAAATTATTACAGATTGAGCTTGGATTTGCTTCAAAAGGAAGTGAAAGAACTGCGGAAACTCGGCATTAAATCTGTTTTGCTTTTTGTAAAAGTTGACGACAAATTGAAAGACAATAGTGGGAAAGAAGCTTTAAATCCCGACGGATTAATGCAACGCGCTATAAAAACGGTTAAAGATGCTGTGCCTGAAATGATAGTAATGACCGATGTGGCGATGGATCCTTTTTCAAGTTTTGGCCATGACGGGATAATTTCCGAAGGAAAAATAATTAACGACGATACCAATGCGGTTTTAGCCGAAATGGCTTTAAGCCACGCCAAAGCTGGTGCAGATGTTGTTGCGCCGAGCGATATGATGGACGGTCGTATTTTCGAAATTAGAACACTGCTGGAAGATGAAGGCTTTTGCGATACCGCAATTATGGCATACAGCGCTAAATATGCTTCTGCCTTTTACGGGCCGTTCCGCGATGCTTTGGATTCTGCTCCCGTTGATGTCAAGGATATTCCGAAAGATAAAAAAACCTATCAAATGGATTTTGGCAATCGCGAAGAAGCCATTAGAGAAACTTTGATGGATATTGACGAGGGCGCCGATATTGTAATGGTGAAACCTGGCCTTTGCTATTTAGATATAGTTCGCGAAATAAAAAATGCGGTACATGTTCCCGTTGCCGTATATCAAGTTAGTGGTGAGTATGCAATGCTAAAAGCTGCAGCTGAAAAAGGCTGGCTTAACCACGATGCAGTTATGCTGGAGCAAGTTACGGCCATAAAAAGAGCCGGCGCTTCTATGATTGCCAGCTATTTTGCGAAAGATGTAGTGAAGCTTATTAATTAGCAAAATTTTTTACTTCCGCATCAATTTTTCGCATACATTTGCGTGGTGAAAAGCACTGAAAAACACATAGTTAATTTTATATTTTCCACAGCCATATTTTTGGTATTTGGGAATGTGCTTTTAGCTCATGGAGCAATTGCAGATAACGGTAAAGCTACTGTAATATCTGCGCTTCAGGATGAAGACCAAGGCAAGCCTTTTGTTTTTGACGCTATCGCTGTTGGCGAAGTTTCGCAAACAGTTTCGCAACACGAATATTTGGGCTTAGATTTGGCGGGAAGCATTTTTGCTCACCAAAATGTTGTTTACGCACGTTTTTCTTCAAATTACAAATGTTATTATTCTTCAAAAGATAAACGCGAACTTATCTTTAAGCACTTATTTCCATTTCATTTTTTTTGGTGATTTTTTGATGCTTGTTTGGCCTGCTCGATTTGTTTTTCGAGCATAAATTCACTCAAATTTATTCACTTAAAATTTTTTTTAAAATGGAATTAAACACAACCTTTATCGGGGTAGTTATATTATTATTGATATTCGTGCCTGTAACCTATTTAATCGTAAACGCTTCAGGCAAGGAAAAGAAACTTCGAAATGTTATTTCGCAACTTTCGCACAACAATGGTATTCAATTAAAAAACATCGATTTTATTGGTAATTGTATCATTGCAGTAGATGAAAACGCCAAAAAATTGGTTTATACTTCAAAGTCAAATCCTACAGGCGATTTCAAAATAATTGACATGGAGGAAATTAAAGATTGTCGCGCAAAAAGCGTAAAGCTTTCTGGCAAATCCCTGGATTGGGTAGGACTGGAATTTGTTGCTAAATCTGGTCGACTTGAAATTCCTTTCTATATTGAAACGAATGACGAAGAATACACAAGAGATCCCCACGTGTGCCTACAAGACGCCAAACGCTGGGAGACCACTTTAAAACCGTTGCTAAAAGCTTCGTAGTATAATTTAAAAAAACCGTCCTTTGTGGCGGTTTTTTTTATGCAATTAACAAAGCATTGCATAAAAAGAATTAATAAATCTTTATTTTAGTTGAAATTTATTAAAACCACCTATGGCCTTATTATTAATCTACGCTATACTATCTATTTTCTTTTCGTTTTTGTGTTCTATATTGGAGGCAGCGCTGCTTAGTTTTACCCCTACTTATCTGCGAATGAAAACCAATGAAGGAAAATCGTACGCCATAACCTTAACAAATTTTAAAAAAGATATAGACAAACCATTAATTGCTATACTTACCTTAAATACAATTGCACATACTGTAGGAGCAATTTTAGTAGGTGTTCAAGCTGAAAAACTCCCCTATAAAGTTGAAATATGGGGAGTAAATATTGTGGGAATTGTTTCAGCTATAATGACGATGCTCATCTTAGTGGTTTCTGAAATTATTCCAAAAACTATTGGTGCTACCTATTGGAAAAAATTGGGGTCGTTTACAGCACTTTTTCTAAAACTAATTATTTTTCCCTTAAAGTACACTGGTATTCTGTGGCTGTTAATGCTAATTACCCGCTTGGTGGGCAAATCTGCCCATGTAAGTACCATGAGTCGGGAAGAATTTATGGCAATTACAGATGCCGCCGAAGAAGAAGGAGTGTTTGAAGAAAATGAAACTACCGTTATTAAAAACTTATTGGTGTTTAAAAGCGTACACGCAAAAGATGTAATGACGCCATTTACAGTTGTAACTTTAGAAGACGAATCTAAAAGTCTCGAGGCTTTTCATCAAGATCATAAAAGTTTGCGGTTTTCTCGTATTCCCGTTTATAAAGACAAATCGCATAACATTACCGGTTTTGTGCTTCGGGATGATGTGCTGGAAGAAATTGTGGAAGATCGGGGCGATAAGCTGTTAAGCGATTTAAAACGCGAAATATTTGTTGTTGCTGCCGAAAAGCCAATCCCGGAACTTTTTGAAACATTTATAAAACAACGCGTGCATATTGCTTCTGTAGTTGACGACTTTGGCAATACCATTGGTGTAGTTACTATGGAAGATATTATTGAAACGCTCTTGGGTCTTGAAATTATGGACGAAAGTGACAGTATAGAAGATATGCAACTACAAGCGCGTAAAAATTGGGAGCGTCGGGCCAAACGGATGGGAATTCAAATCAATACAGATATTACCGGCGAAGACGAGGAGAACAACACATAATGGAAACGGCCTATATAAATTCACCAATAGGAGTTTTGGAACTAAAAGGCAGTGCCCAGGGTCTTGCTTCGGTTTATTTTACAGACGATAAAAATGTGGCTATTTCTAAAATATGCCCCGAATATTTAAATGAAGCGATTGTTCAATTGCGAGAATATTTTGAAGGGAAGCGGCACCAATTCAATTTAAAACTCGCGCCGGAGGGTACAGATTTTCAGAAACGAGTTTGGAAACAATTACAGGAAATACCTTTCGGAAAAACTGCTAGCTATCAGCAAATGGCGAACAAACTTGGCGATCCAAAAGTAATTCGCGCGGCTGCTTCGGCCAATGGCAAAAATCCCATTTCAATAATTATTCCTTGTCACCGCGTTATTGGTAGCGACGGATCGCTCACGGGTTTTGCCGGCGGATTGTACAGAAAAAAATGGTTATTGGAACACGAAAATCCGTCGCCACAACAATCGTTGTTTTAGATGAAAAAAATATTAAAATTTTTAAAATGGGTCTTAATGCTACTTATTTTTGTAGTCTTGGGACTTTATATTACGGGCTATGGGTATATTTTAAAGGGTGTTTGGGTGGTTTACCTCCACGGTCATACCACCGCTTATATTGACGATTTTGAATTTTTTGACATCAAAACGATTCCTGCAAGTGCCCATCCGCAACCTTGGAAAATTCATAAAGATTATAACACGGTTCAAGCAACTAACGCGCTTTCTGAAATAAATGATAAACTTGGAACGGTTGCGTTTCTGGTTATAAAAAATGACAGCATTTGGTTCGAAAAATATTTTGACGGATTTGGAAGGAATTCACAGACCAATTCATTCTCCATGGCTAAAAGTATTACATCGGCTTTATTGGGAAAAGCAATTGACGATGGTTTTATTGAAAGTTTAAATCAGCCCGTTGGCGATTTTTACCCGCAATACGCTCATAGTGGAATGACGGTTGGCGATCTCTCGTCAATGGCTTCTGGTTTAGATTGGGACGAATCGTACTCCAATCCGTTCGGAATGACAGCAAAAGCGTATTATGACTCACATTTGGCAGAAACAATTCTGAAGCTAAAAGTGGTGGATAAACCGGGCCAAAATTTTAAATATTTAAGTGGAAACACACAGCTTTTGGCGATGGTTATTCAGAAACCGCTTCAAAATGCAAGTATTGATTTAAGTGAATATTTACAGGAAAGCTTTTGGCAACCAATGGGTTTTGAACAACCGGCCCTTTGGCAAATTGATGATGCAGAAAATAGGTTGGTAAAAGCGTACTGCTGTTTGGGAAGCAATGCCCGCGACTTTGCACGTTTCGGAAAATTGTATAAAGATTACGGCAAATGGAACGGTAGGCAATTGTTGGATTCTACCTTTGTGGCGAAAAGCATCACTCCGAGGTTTGCTAAAAGTCCCGAATACGGATATGGCTTTTGGTTGAGCGATTTTTTGGGAAAGAAAATATTTGCAATGCGTGGCATTTTAGGGCAGTATGTTATCGTAATCCCTCAGGACGATTTAATAATTGTACGCTTAGGCCACCAAAGAGGAACAAAAACCGACTTGCCTTTTAGTTCAGATTTCTACGTATATATTGATGAAGTTTATAAGATGCTTGGAGAAAATCAATAATTTTACGTAGCTTTAAGCATCTCCCCGATTATAATTTCAGAAACATGATTAAGCGTATTAATTTACAGCATATCCTTTTTTTGGATATTGAAACCGTCCCGCAAAAGGAATATTACTCCGAATTGGACGACACTTCCAAAACGCTTTGGGAATTGAAAAGCAAATACCAACGAAAGGATGATATTTCGGCCGAAGACTTTTACGAACGTGCCGGCATATGGGCAGAATTTGGATTAATAGTCTGTATTTCGGTGGGTTATTTTGTACTAAAAGGCGATGTAAGAAACTTTCGTGTAACCAGTTTTCACGGTGATGAAGTAAAGATTTTAAAGGAATTTAAAACATTGCTCGAATCCCATTTTAATAAACCGCATCATTTACTTTGTGCCCACAATGGGAAGGAATTCGACCTCCCCTACATTGCCCGCCGGATGATTATCAATGGCATAGACATTCCTTTTAAATTAGATCTTTTCGGAAAAAAGCCGTGGGAAGTTCCGCACTTGGATACCTTGGAGCTTTGGAAATTTGGCGATTATAAAACCTTTACTTCCCTTAAATTAATGGCGCACGTTTTAGGTATTCCTTCCCCAAAAGATGATATTGATGGCAGCGAGGTGCGAGATGTTTTTTACAAAGAAAAGGATATTGATAGAATAATTGTTTATTGCGAAAAGGACACCGTTACGGTTGCACAAATTTTCTTAAGACTTCGTAATGAAGAAATATTAGTTGCCGACGAAATTCTTTCAATTTAAAGAAGTTTTAAGAAGGCAAATCTTTCAATATGGAATTCTATTTAAAATTTAGTAGATTTACCAGCCATATTCAAAATATACTTTTATGACAATTCTGAAATTTAATCTAAAAACGTTTTTAATTCCTGTGTTTGCAATTTCTATTTTCTTTATTTCTTGTAAAGACAAAGAAACCACTGAGGAAGCAGCGCCGGCAGCGGTACAGGAAGCAACCCTTGAGCAAAAGAAACAAGCGCTACAAAATGTAGCACCTCCTGCAAATACGCGTACAACAACAAATACAGCGGGTGGAATAAATCCTGCCCACGGACAACCGGGCCACCGTTGTGATATTCCGGTAGGCGCTCCATTAAATGCAGCGGCTGGCAGTGCTAACAAAGCACCTGCAATTAATTCATCAAATGCAGTGCCTGTTTCAACTCCGGCTTCTGGTAGTGGTATAAATCCGCCACACGGACAGCCAGGACACAGGTGCGATATAAAAGTGGGCGATCCGCTTTAAACAAATTATATATAAAAACGGCCCGTTTCAAATATGAAGCGGGCCGTTTTATTTGTTGCAATTAAAATTACTCTTTCACAAATCGTTTCATAAGTTTGTTGAAATTTGTATTTACTTCCATTATGTAAACACCGCTTTGCAAAGTAGAAATGTCTAAGCTCGGTGTAAACGCACCTTTGCCAACTACTTGCCCAATTACGTTATAGATAACGTAATCTGTTCCCACTGAGTTAACCAATGAAATATTCAGCGTGTGTTTGGCAGGATTTGGGTAGATAGAAATTTCTGAACTATTAAAACCTGTATCGCCCGTAATTCCTTGATTAACCGAATTACTAATAATTACAGTATAATCTTCCACTTCACCATAACTGAAGGTTTCACAAGAAGATGGGTAGGCGTTGTACTTCATAGAAACTCGCATTCTCGTTGCTCCGGAAAGGGCAGATGATGGCACCGTAAAACTTCCAGAGATAGAAGTAGAAGTAGTTCGCGAACGTGAATATACTTGTTCGCCAGAGTCATTAAAATCGCCATCTTGATTGTAGTCAATCCACACTCTATACGCTTCACGGTATTTTCTTCCGGTCCATCTTGGAGTAATTGTAATGGTATTGCTACTTCCTTTAGATAGTGTGGTAGACATACTTGTGAAATCTGCATAACCACCATTATTGCCAGAATAATTATTGATGCTTCCCAGTTGAATGCGATCTATATATTCGTCATTTGTATTGTTTCCTTGCGAAGTACAATAGGTTACGGAGTTTGAAAGTGTAGTAACATTTACCGTATTGCTGAAACCAGAATTGTTCCCGGCAGCATCGTGCGCCCGTACTTTAAATGAATACCCAGTTGAAGGGGACAAACCAGTAATATTTGCCGAAGTACCTGTAACACTTCCTAAATTTGTACTGCCTTCAAAAACATCGTAGCCCGTAACAGCTACATTATCTGTGGAAGCATTCCACGAAAGTGAGAGGGTGGTTTGCGTTACATTTGAAGCTGCCAAACTAGAAGGTGCCGTTGGTGCTTGGGTATCTGGTCCGGCACCGCCCAAGTTTATAGTGTAATCTTCTACTTCACCATAACTGAAAGTTTCACAAGAAGTTGGAATTCCATTGTATTTCATAGAAACCCGCATTCTAGTTTCTCCGCCTACTGTGCCCGAAGGTACGGTAAACGTTCCACTATTCGGTGTGTTTTTTGAAGCGGCTTTAGACCAGACCAATTCGCCAGCATCGCCAAAATCACTATCGCCATTATAATCAATCCACACAGCGTAGCCTTCGTTATAAACAGTTCCAGTCCAAGTTGGGGTAACAGTTATAGTGTACGTTGAGCCTTCATTTAACGAAGTAGAAATACTCGTAAAGTCTGAATAAAACTGCGCACCAGAAGCATTGTCAATTGTGTTTAATTGTACGCGGCTAATATATTCATCATTCACATTATTTCCTTGTGAGGCACAATAGTCGCTTCCACCGCCACCGCCATAAGCAGCACCAACACCAACTGCATACCAAGCGTTTGTAGTTGCAATTTCTTCAGGGCTATCTGCGCCGTACAAATCTCTCGCAGCTTGAATGGCCCCATTTCTGGCATCGCTGTATTGTGAGTTTGAATTTAAATATACCGTTAGGTTTCTGTAAGCAATTGCTGCGGCTTTGTCCATCCCGATTCCGGTAACATTGTAACTGTTTCCTTTGTCGTTGGTTCCACTTTTACCTACACTTAACACATAAAACCAGAAGTTTTGTACACCAGAGTTAATGTGTACTCCTCCATTATCTCCCGAACCGGAATACCAGTTTGTACCTTGATATGTATCGGGGTCACCATAGGCATTTGGATTACTCATGGAGCGCAAAGCTCCACCGCTACCGCCAGCGCCAATGTCGTCGCCCATTAGCCAATCGTTTGTGCCAGAGGCGAACTTTTCAATAGATTCGCCGAAAATATCGGAAAACGATTCGTTTAACGCTCCGGACTGGTAGCTATAAACCAAATTTGCAGAATACTCAGTAACCCCGTGAGTAATTTCGTGACCACATATATCTAAGGATACCAATGGGCCATAGTTTACACCATCACCGTCGCCGTAGGTCATTCGGCTACCGTCCCAAAATGCATTTACATAATTGGTGGAATAACTCACATACGATTTTATAATAGCTCCAGCATTGTTGTAGGAGTTTCTGCCATGTTTCTGGCTAAAATATTTGTGCGTGCGTTCAGCACCAAAATGTGCTTGAACTCCGGTTGGGTTGGAAGTAAAGTTTGTTGAACTACTTGTAACATCCACGGCATTGTTATAATTAGTGCCATTATTCATGTCAAAAGTTTGAATTCCACCGCCATCTGCTGTTTGCCGTAAACGATAAGGCCCCGATGCATTATCGGCAGTAAAGGAAACGTTGCCATTATAAAGGCTGGTTCCGGTGGCGGGTACATTGGCGTGATGAATTTTTTTGTTTTCCATGATAAATTGTCCCGTTGTTGCATCAATATATACATCGGCCCTGTATAACGGTGCTGTTGCATAAATATCAAATTTATAAGCAAGTCGGTTTGTTTCAGAAATATTCTTTATCGCGGGGAAAATAACGAGTTCGCCCAATGGTTTTTGATAGTTTGCCATCGCAGCTTCGTTTGGGTTTTGCCACATATATTTAATGGCACCTACATGGGCAGTAGCGTTGTTAAATGCTTGCGATTTACTAATAGTAGGAGTGGTAGAAAAATCTTCGGCAATAGGAGCGTAGGAAGAATTTAAAGTCTGCACCGTTCCATTTTTGCTGTTAAGTGTAATTGTTGCGAATTCCACTTTTATACCGTTATAATACTGCTGCATTTTTTTATGCGTAAAACCTAACGGATCAATTTCTTGTTTTAGCGAAGTAAAAGAAGTTGGGCCCGAAGGATTAAAAACTTCTTTAAAAATTTGTGTAGCATTTTGAAGCGAGTACGATTGTGAGGCATCAAAAACCACTAAACTTTGGGATGATGTGTTGTTTTTCTTTTCTCGATCTTTGTTTTGGGCGGAAACTACCGCTGAAAACCCGAAGATAAGCAATGAAAAGAATAAAACGAATTTGTTAATTTTTTTCATAATAAATAGGTTTTAGTGAATGTTTGTGTTTGATTTCGTAATAAAATCATATAAATTAACAACATGTTTCGATTAAAACCTATTTATTTCGATGAAATACTGTTAAAGTATTATTCACGGCATTTATTCTATCTTTGAAATTATGAATACACCCCCTCTTCTTTCGGTCAAAAAATTATCGGTTTCCTTTGGTAAAGGGAATACCGAAACCTCGGTTTTACACACCATATCTTTTGATGTTCACGAGGGTGAAATTGTAGGAATTGTAGGCGAATCCGGTTCGGGAAAGTCGGTTACTTCATTATCAATTATGGGTTTGTTGCCTTCAAAAGATGCACATGTGGAGGGTGAAATTTTCTTTGAAAAACAAAATTTACTGGTACTCAATGAAAAGGAATTTCGAAAAATAAGAGGCCGGGAAATAGCTATGATTTTTCAGGAACCCATGAGCGCATTAAACCCGTCCTTAACATGCGGATTTCAAGTTGCCGAAGTGCTTCAACTTCATTTAAAGATGAATGCAAAAGAGGCCAAAAATGAAACCATTTCACTTTTTAAAAAGGTGAAATTACCGCGGCCAACTGAAATTTATAATAGTTATCCGCATCAAATAAGCGGCGGACAGATGCAGCGGGTTATGATAGCTATGGCCATTGCCTGCAAACCCAAACTACTAATTGCAGACGAACCAACCACAGCACTCGATGTTACGGTGCAAAAGGAAATTATTTCACTTTTAAAATCCATACAGCAGGAAACTAAAATGGCGATGCTATTTATTTCGCACGACTTGAGCTTAGTTTCTGAAATTGCTGATACGGTTGTGGTAATGTATAAAGGTAATATTGTTGAAAAGGCAACTACTATTGAAATTTTTAAAAATCCCCAAGCGGAATATACAAAAGCGCTCTTGGCGTCGCGACCTGCATTAGATGTGCGTTTGGCAAAACTGCCAACCATTGCTTCCATCGCCGATAAAAGTTTTAAACCGCGAGAGATTAAACCTGTGGAACGTGCCAAAAGACATAAAAATATATATACGCAACAACCAATTTTGGAGGTTGCCAATTTAAAGAAATACTATTTCAGCAGTGTGGGAATTTTTGCTAAAAAGGAAATTGTTAAAGCCGTGGATGCGGTTAGTTTTTCGGTTTTTGAAGGCGAAACCTTAGGGCTGGTTGGCGAATCGGGATGTGGTAAATCTACATTGGGAAGAACAATTCTTCAATTAGAAAATGTTACGGGTGGCAGCATTAAATATCGGGGAAGAGAGCTGGTAAAACTTTCTAAAACGGAGATTAGAAAACTGCGAAAGGAAGTGCAAATTATTTTTCAAGACCCTTATTCGTCGTTAAATCCGCGTTTAATGATTGGCCAGGCGTTAATGGAGCCGATGGAAGTGCACGGTTTAGGAAATTCTAAAAGCGAACGAAAAAACCGGGTGCTTTCACTTTTGGAAAGGGTGGGTTTAGACAAAAGTTATTTTTATCGTTATCCGCACGAGCTTTCTGGAGGGCAACGGCAGCGTGTTGGAATTGCCCGTACAATTGTAGTGGAACCAAAACTTGTTATTTGCGATGAGTCTGTATCTGCTTTGGATATTTCGGTTCAGGCGCAAGTCCTTAATTTATTGAACGAATTAAAAAATGATTTTGGGTTTACCTATATTTTTATATCGCATGATTTGGCCGTGGTAAAATATATGTCGGATCAGCTTTTGGTAATGAATAGTGGTAAGATTGAAGAATTGGGCGATGCCGATGAAATTTATGAAAATCCACAGACCGTATATTCCAAAAAGCTTATAGCTGCAATTCCTAAAGGAATTTAAACTTGTTTTTGTACAAAATAAAAGCCCGTTCAATTTTAATTGAGAACGGGCTTTATTATAAATCTGCGTTTATGACAGATTTAGGGCAAAAAACCATAAGAAAAAGATTAGGTTAACAATTACACAGTTTTAAATTTGAAAAGTAGGTTTTTCGCATTACGGTGTTTATTAGATCTAATACTTTTTCATTAGATAGGTTTGGTAAAATTTGGGACTTCAAAGATGCAAAATATTTTAGTATAAACGATAAAATACAAAAATATTCGATGAAATGCACTATTATTTAACATTTAGCGTTATTTCGTCGTGTTTTTATCATAATAAAGTGTTAATTACTAGGTCCAAGAACCCTCTAATTACAGTAACGCAATACATTTTATCTTTGAATTCTTTCTATAATTTAACCCTCAGCTGAATCCTATACAATCAAGCTGCCTGCTAATTCTGGCATATTTTTTTATTATATTATTAGATGACAATAATTTCGATAATAAGAAAGTCTGCGGAAGTTCTGTTTTAGATTTGGATCTACTCAGCCATCTTTGAGAAAGTTTTTCGGAGGAAATTTTTAAAAATTAAAAACCCGTTCTTTCTGTAGAAAAAACGGGTTTAATAATAAATCTGTGTTTATGACAGATTTAGGGCAAAAAACCATAAGACGGGATCAGTCTGGAAAAAACACTTTTTAAATGATACAAAGTAGGTTGCTCAACATACCACAGTGAATTTTCAATGAACTGATTTCCTTTTTCATATTAGGTTAAGTAGGTAAGATTTGGGACCGTAAAGATGTACGTTAAATTTAATATAAACGATAAAAAGCACAATAATTCGATGAAACACACTAATATTTAACATTTTGCATTGTTTTGATATGTTTTTATCATAATAAAATGTTAATTATTAGGTCAAAGAATCTTTAAATTACAGTAGCGCAATACGTTTCATCTTTGAATTCTTTCTATAATTTAACCTTCAGCTGAATCTTATACAATCATGCTGCCTGTTAATTCCAGAATATATTTTTATTATATTATTAGATGACAATAATTTCGATAATAAGAAAGTCTGCGGAAGTTCTGTTTTAGATTTGGATCTACTCAGCCATCATTGAGAATATTTTCGGAAGAAAATTTTAAAAATTAAAATCCCGTTCTAACCTCACGAAGAACGGGATTTAATAATTTATCTGTAACTATGACAGATTTGGGACAAAAAACCATAAAAAAAATCAGACAAAGAAGAACACTTTCTTAAATATGAAAAGTACGTTTCGTATCAATCCACTTGTTCTTTTTAATGATCTGATTACTTTCTCCATATGAGGTTAGGTTGGTAAGATTTGGGTTTGTAAATATGCGGGAATAAATCGTATTACACGATTAAATACATAAATATTCGATGAAATACATATAAATTTAACATTTGGAGCTAAATTTGATTCTTTTAACCAAAAAAACCATGAATATCATGGTTTTTAAAAGCAGTTTTATGGGTTACAACTTAAAATTTCATCTCAGGGATTTCGCCATCCACGACCAAATCGCCAGCTGTTGCTTGTTTGATTTCTTCTATGGACACTCCGGGAGCGCGTTCGAGCAAATGAAACTTTCCGTCACGAATTTCGAGCACCGCGAGATTGGTCACTATTTTTTTAACGCACTGTACTCCAGTTAGTGGTAAGGAACATTCGGGTAATAATTTTGATTCTCCTTGGCGGTTTGTGTGCATCATGGCAACGATGATATTTTCTGCTGAGGCAACCAAATCCATAGCGCCACCCATACCTTTTACCATTTTGCCGGGAATTTTCCAATTTGCGATATCGCCGTTTTGTGAAACTTCCATTGCTCCAAGAATGGTTAAATCTACGTGTTGCCCTCGAATCATACCAAAGCTCATTGCCGAATCAAAAAAGGACGCGCCGGGAAGGGCTGTAATTGTTTGTTTTCCGGCGTTGATTAAATCTGGATCTTCCTCACCTTCAAAAGGGAAGGGGCCCATGCCAAGTATGCCATTCTCACTTTGGAATTCAACATCTATATCGTCGCGTACAAAGTTGGCAACCAAAGTAGGAATTCCGATACCTAAGTTAACGTAGTACCTATCTTTTACCTCCTTCGCTATGCGTTGTGCTATTTGTTCTTTAGTTAAAGCCATTAGTTTCTTTTTCTAACTGTTAATTGCTCAATTCTTTTTTCAAATTTTTCTCCTTGGAAAATTCGCTGTACGAAGATTCCGGGAATGTGAATTTGGTTCGGGTCTAATTGTCCGGCCGGCACTAGTTCTTCTACTTCGGCCACGGTAATTTTTCCGGCGCCGCACATGGCAGGATTAAAGTTTCGAGCGGTACCTTTAAAGATGAGGTTTCCGGCTTCGTCGCCTTTCCAAGCTTTTACAAACGAGAAATCTGCTTGAAATGCTTGTTCCATCACGTACATTTTTCCGTTAAATTCGCGTGTTTCTTTACCTTCTGCTACTTCTGTACCGTAACCGGCGGGGGTAAAAAATGCTGGAATTCCGCTGCGCGCGGCTTCACAACGTTGCGCTAAAGTTCCCTGCGGCACAAGTTCTACCTCCATTTCGCCACTGAGCATTTGGCGTTCAAATTCGGCATTTTCGCCAACATACGAAGAAATCATTTTTTTTATTTGATGTTTTTTCAGTAAAAGTCCAAGACCGAAATCGTCCACCCCTGCATTATTTGAAATACAAGTAACGTTTTGGATATTTTTTCGAACCAATTCTGAAATAATATTTTCAGGAATGCCGCAGAGACCAAAGCCACCGAGCATAAAAGTCATTCCGTCTTCAATGCCTTCACAGGCTTCGCGAACGTTTGCAACTGTCTTTTTTATCATGTTTAAAATTTTCTGAAAATTACAAAATTTCGAACTATAAAAAAACCTCACAAGGCTTCAAAAAACTTGTGAGGTTAAACTTTTAAGTTGAAATATTAATGTTAGAAATCGAATTCATCCGGAATTTCTTCTACATCTGGGTCTCCTTCTCGCCATTTAGAACAATCGGTTTCAATAGAAAGATTTGCCGGACGTTTAAAGCTACCGGTTGAAACATCGAGGTCTTCGTCTTCATAGCAACTTTTCATATAGGTTCCCCAAATGGGTAATGCCATAGTTGCGCCTTGGCCATAGCGTGTGGAGCTAAAATGAATTGCCCGATCGTCTCCTCCGACCCAAACCCCTGTAACTAAGTTTGGCACCATTCCCATAAACCAACCATCGCTGTTATTTTGAGTTGTTCCGGTTTTTCCTGCAATTGGATTTTTAAAATCGTATGGATATCCGGTAATTACGCTCTTATAGTACGCATTATCTTTGGCCCAAGTACCACGCAAACGCGCGCCGGTTCCTGATTGCGTTACACCTTCCATTAAACTAACGGTAACATAAGCCGCCTCATTACTAATAACATCTTTTGTTTTAGGTACATTTTGATAAAGTACTGTTCCGTTTTTATCTTCAATGCGCTGTATTAAAATAGGTTCTATATATACCCCTTCATTTGCAAAAGTGCTATAGGCACCAACCATTTCATAGACCGATACATCTGGGGTGCCCAATGCTATGGAAGGCACGGCAGGCATATTTTTAGTATCTACCCCCATCTTTTCTACTAAATCTATAACCGGTTCAGGACCAACTCTATCTATCAATCTTGCGGTAATTGTATTTATAGAATTTGCTAAGGCATATTTAAGTGTAACCATACCGCCGTAACCGCCGCCGGCATTTTTTGGGGTCCAAGGTTTTAATAAATTGTGTTTTCCTGCGGGAATTGTGTAGCTCGTGTTTGGCAAAGTATCGCAAGGCGACATATGCATTTGGTCCATAGCAGTGGCATAAACAAATGGTTTAAAAGTGGAGCCAATTTGGCGTTTTCCTTTTTTCACCATATCGTATTTATAATGCTTATAGTCTATACCGCCCACCCACGCTTTTACTTCGCCCGTTTGTGGGGTCATGGACATCATTGCTGCTTGTAAAAACGATTTGTGATAACGAATGGAGTCTAATGGAGTCATAATGGTATCAATATCGCCTTTCCAAGAAAATACACGCATGGGTACTTTCTTTTTAAAGCTCTTGATAATTTCCTCTTCATTTTTGCCCTGTTTTTCCATTTCGCGCCAGCGATCGCTTCTGCGCATGGCGTTATTTAAAATATTTTGGGTTTCTGCTTCTGTAATATCCCTAAATGGTGCGGTTTTGTTTTTTTCGTTTTGCTCATCGAAAACTTTTTGCAAACGCGCCATATGCGTTTTCACAGCTTTTTCGGCATATTCCTGCATTTTACTGTCTATGGTTACATACACTTTAAGGCCATCTTCATAGATGTTGTATTTGCTGCCATCGGTTTTAGGGTTTTCCTTTATCCAGTCTTCCATAAATTGACGGGCGTATTCGCGAAAATAGGTAGCGCTTCCTTCGTCGTGGCCCTGAGGTGTAAAGTTTAAATTAAGCGGCTGGGCTTGAAGGGAATCCATAACTGTTTCTGAAATATAATTGTACTTTTCCATCTGGGCCAATACAACATTTCGCCTATCGCGAACCAATTCTGGTCTTCTATTTGGATTAAAAAGTGAAGAGTTTTTAAACATACCTACCAACATCGCTGACTCGGCCGTAGATAATTGCGAAGGCGGCTTGTTAAAATAAATATGGGCTGCACTTTCAATACCAACGGCTTGGTTTAGAAAATCGTACTCGTTAAAGTACATGGTTATTATTTCTTCTTTGGTATAGCGTCGTTCTAAACGGGTAGCGATAATCCATTCCTTTATTTTCTGAAGCACGCGTTCTACTTTATTGGAAGCTCTTTCGCCGGTAAAAAATAATTTTGCCAACTGTTGGGTAATGGTACTTGCGCCGCCGCGAGATCCTAAAAATGCAACCGCTCTAACGGTTCCTCTTCCATCAATACCGGAATGTTCGTGAAAACGTACATCTTCGGTGGCTATTAGCGCATTTACCAAATGATCGGGCAAGGAATCGTAAGGTACAGGTGTTCGGTTTTCCTTATAAAATTTTCCAATTGTTTTTCCATCTGAAGAAATAATCTCGGTTGCGAGGTTTTTTTCTGGATTTTCAAGGCTCGTTTCATCGGGTAGACTACCGAAAACGCCCCAGGAAGCCAAGAGAAAGAACGCTATAAATACGAATATAAACCCTGCAAAAATTTTCCAAAAAGTTTTAATATGACGGCCTACATCATTCTGTTTCTTTTTTTTGGAAGCTGCTTTTTTTGTTGCCATAAATTATTTACTGTTTGAAAGCTTCTTCAATGCTAAAACCAACATCGGTTATGCCTTCGAGTTTTGTAACGCCTTCTACATCACCATTATTGCGCATTGCTTGGGCTATATCTACTGTGTAGTGACCGTTTTCTAAAAACCGGACGTTTTCTTTATACCAAAGCTTATTTTCCTTTACATCGCCAATGCCTTGACCCATCCAAGAACCATCTGGGTTTGCCATTCGGTATTCGAGGGTGTCGGTAACGGTTTTTCCGTGCGGAAAGTTCATTGAAACTATCAAAAATAGGTTGTTAAACTTGTATTCATTCGAATTTCGAATATTTACAAATAGATTGTACTGTTTAAGCGAGTCTAACTCAGGGAGTGCGAAGGATACTACTTCATTAGCGCCCCAATGATCATCCATAGCGCGAATTTCGCTAAAAACCGTATCAGACTCACAAGAAACTAAGAGAACGGTTATCAATAAAAATGCCAATACTCTATTCATCTTTTTTCGGCTTGCGATTTCTATTTTTTTGGGGCCTATTTCCTGAAGGTTTTGATGAATTACCTCTTGGTTTGCGTTTGGGCGCATTTCCCGAAGTTGCATCAACACTACTTTTTTTGTTGCGTTTTTTATTTCGGCGTTTTTTACTTTTTTGCTTTGGTTTATCAAAACGTGTAAGGCTGTCTTGCCCGACAGTATTGCTAAAGGGCTCTTTGTCAATTTTGGGAGCTTCAATTATAAATTCTTCCAAAGCCATTGGCTTTTTGCCTTTTTTGTTAAGTTCAATTATTTCGTTGGCCTTTTCGGCAGATAGCTCGTGCCAATTCATAAATTCCTTTTCATAAGCATACCATAGAACGCCTTTAAAAATATCAATTTTTTGGCAGGTTGCATACCCTTTTTCAGTTTGCAATTTGGTATCGGTGCTGGGGAAGGATTCTAATGCCTCCAAATAGGTGTCTAACTCGTAATTTAAACAACACTTCAGTTTTCCACACTGGCCGGCGAGTTTTTGTGGATTTAAAGAAAGTTGTTGATACCGTGCAGCAGATGTGTTTACCGAGCGAAAATCGGTGAGCCAAGTAGAGCAGCACAGTTCGCGGCCACAGCTACCAATACCGCCTAAACGAGCAGCTTCTTGGCGAAAACCTACTTGTTTCATTTCAATTCGGGTGTTGAACGTACGAGCGAATTCTTTTATTAATTCGCGGAAATCTACGCGTTCTTCAGCGGTGTAGTAAAAAATTACTTTTGAGGCATCGCCCTGAAATTCTACATCGCTAATCTTCATTTGCAGTCCTAAACGAATTGCAATTTGTCGCGAGCGTTTTTGAACATCGGCTTCTTTATCGCGAACGCCTTGCCAGATATCAATATCTTTTTGAGTGGCTTTTCGGTAAATTTTAGGAAGCGCTTGAACCTTTAAAGGTATTTTTTTCTTCCTCATTTGTACACGTACTAGCTCTCCGGTAAGTGTAACAATACCTATATCGTGGCCCGGCGAAGCTTCTGTAGCTACAATGTCGCCAATACTTAAAGTAATATTTTCAGAATTTTGGAAGAATTCTTTTCTCCCGTTTTTAAAACGCACTTCGGCCGCATTAAAGGGTTCCATATCGGCGGGAAGTTGCATATTTGAAAGCCAGTCGAACACCGTTAATTTGTTACAGCCATCGGTTCCGCAAGTACCATTGTTCTTGCAACCCTTTGGTTGTCCCGTGGTGCCTGTGGCACAGCTGGTACAGCCCATATTTTTTATATATAAAGCCCTTTTCTAATTGAAGAGGGACGAAAATTAAACAAAACAGTTAATCGGTAAAGATACCAATAAATTTTTCGATTTCGGATTTCAGTTTTTCGATTTTCTGTCAAAGATGTTTGGGTGTTTTGAATGCACTGCTTGTCTCTTATTCCACTTGACTACTTTAAAACTAAAAATGTTTGTGTGAACACTTCATATTTAAAGAGTACTTGTGTTTTGAAAGTAGTACGATACTAGGGGGAGAGTAGGGAAAGACTAGCATAAAAGTAGCACTAGAGTAGCATGAAAGGTACATGAACAATACATTAACAAGGCATGAACGCTACATTAAGGCAGTCTGAACTATACATACATAATTTTAAAACCTACATTAAGACATTTGAAATAGGCATTATTTATCATATAATCTTTAAATTTTCATACTATTTTATCCTAAATTTATGCAATTATGAAATACTCAATTTATACTTAAAATATTATGTTCAATCTTACTTAAAAAATTAAAGAAATAAAATCATTTTACGATATTGAGCGCAGCAGGTTGTAAGACATGCTAAATTTTATCAACCGCCTCACTACATCTAGCATCTGTACTGAAAACTATTTTTTAAACTTCAACTTCTCCGATCTTCCTTTCTTAAAAATCTTGTTGCTGTTTGGGATGCCTTGGCGAAGTCTTTTTTGCTCTTCTTCGGGCAAATGGATTATTTCGACACATTCTTCGGAACAACAATTTTCCATTGCCACGGCACATTTTTTACATTGAATAAAAAGCAAATGGCAGGCTTCATTGGCGCAGTTGGTATGTTCGTCGCAGGCTTCTCCACATTGGTGGCAATGGCTAATAATATCTTCCGTAATACGTTCGCCTCGACGATGATCAAAAACAAAATTTTTACCAATAAATTTATTTTCCAATCCCAGATTTTCTACTTGGCGGGCGTATTCAATAATACCACCTTCCAGCTGAAACACATTTTTAAAACCCTTGTGTTTATAGTAAGCACTGGCCTTTTCGCAACGAATTCCGCCGGTGCAATACATAACCAGTTTTTTGTCTTCTTTGTGGTCTTTTAAATCTTCTTCAATAATATCCAATGAATCGCGAAACGTGTCAACGTCTGGCGTTACAGCGTTTTTAAAATGGCCTATTTCGCTTTCGTAATGGTTTCGCATATCTACCAAAACCACGTTCGGATCTTCAATAAGTTCGTTGAATTTTTGCGCATCTACGTGAATGCCTTTGTTCGTAACGTCGAAGGTTTCATCTTTCAATCCATCGGCAACTATTTTTTTGCGAACTTTTACTTTTAGTTTTAGGAATGATTTTAAATCCTGTTCAATGGCGATGTTTAATCGAACGTCTTTCAAAAAATAAATACCATCCAGAAATTTCTTGAACTCCTTAAAACGTTTCGCCGGAACGGATAGTTGGGCGTTAATACCTTCGTGGGCAACATAAATTCGGCCCAAAACATCCTGCTCGTGCCAGGCTACAAAAAGATGGTTACGGAAAAGATGTGGATTGCCAATCTTGGCGTACTGATAAAAAGAAAGGGTAAGCCGTTCCTCGCCGGCCTGTTCCAATAATGCTTCCCTCTCTTTTGCACTTAATTTGTTGTACAGTTGCATGCTATACTTTTTTTAGGTGAAAAGAATTGATTTTTATAATGGGGCAAAAGTACGGGTTTTTTTGTAAAATTAGGATCGGCCTAGAATAACAGGAAAAAACCATTTTTTATTTAAATGTTGTAGCATAATTTAGTAATTTAACTAACTTTATAAAACAATAGACCGTGAAAACATTATTATATATTTTAATCCTCAATATAGGCGCTATCTCTTATGCCCAAGACCCACAATTGGCGGGTGTCGATTGGTATTTACAAGACCTTATTATAAACGGCGAGCACTATCCACCTCCTCGTAATTCCGAGATACAAAACGTGCAAGCTCGTTTTTATGCCATTTCAAATGGCGATAGTGCCGATGCGTTTATTACCTTCGTTTGTAATGAAATATACGGACTGCTAATTTATGATGAATTTAACCCTGTTTTTTCGTTTACCTATCAAGAAAACACATTCATTACGTGTACTCTTCAAGTGAACGAAGACTATGAGGGGCTTTATTTTAATTTTTTTTACGCTCCCTTTGGTAGTATTTATAACTATTCAATTACCACAGACACAAACGGTTATAAAGTTTTGCTGTTAACATCGCCTACTGGAGACAAGGCCATTTACGGCGACAATATTTTATCCAGTGAAGATTTTTACAGTTCGCAATTCTCCATCCACCCCAACCCCGCCCAAAACGAACTCTTTATTATAGCACAAAACACCACAGAAAATCTAACCCTCAAAATCTTCAACATAGTAGGAAAATTGTTAAGCACTCAAAACATAATGCTTCAAGATCAGAAAGCAATAGATGTCTCCCAACTTGTCAGCGGCATCTACTTTCTAAACATAGAAGAAGAAAACGGGAACACCACAACCAAAAAATTTATAAAGGAATAACTTTAAAACAATCATTAATTCCCGAACGGCCGCTTTAGTAGTGGTTGTTTTGGTTTACACAACTTTGACAAAGTTTAAAACTTTGTCAAAGTTAAAGTCTTGTTTCAACCTTTTTTGTTGTTAACAAAAACTCCTTCTCCTTACATTTAAATTTTGTCCCACGCTCAAAGAAATAGTATCTTAGCTACTTAAAATTCCATCATAAAACACACTGAAAATGAGCACTGAAAAAGACGCAAAACTAAAAGCACTAAAGCTTACTCTCGATAAATTAGACAAGACATACGGCAAGGGAACCGTAATGAAAATGGGCGATAGGGCCGTAGAAGATGTAGATGTAATTCCAACTGGTTCGTTAGGTTTGGATGTTGCCCTAGGCGTAGGCGGTTATCCACGCGGAAGGGTTATTGAAATATACGGCCCGGAATCTTCGGGTAAAACCACATTAACGCTTCACGCAATGGCAGAGGCCCAAAAAAAAGGAGGCATTGCCGCCTTTATTGATGCAGAACACGCTTTTGATCGTGTATATGCCGAAAAACTTGGGGTGGATGTAGAAAATTTAATAATCTCGCAACCCGACAATGGCGAACAAGCCCTCGAAATTGCCGACAACTTAATTAGAAGTGGTGCGATAGACATAGTAGTAATTGACTCCGTTGCGGCATTAACGCCAAAAAGCGAAATAGAAGGCGAAATGGGCGACAGCAAAATGGGGCTTCACGCACGTTTAATGAGTCAAGCACTTAGAAAACTTACGGGTTCCATCAGCAAAACAAAATGTACGGTTATCTTTATTAACCAATTGCGTGAAAAAATTGGAGTAATGTTTGGTAACCCTGAAACCACTACAGGTGGAAATGCATTAAAATTCTACGCCTCGGTACGTTTAGATATACGCCGTTCCACACAAATTAAAGACACTTCCAGCAATGCCACCGGAAACAAAACGCGCGTAAAAGTTGTAAAAAACAAAGTGGCGCCGCCTTTTAAACAAGTGGAATTCGACATTATGTATGGCGAAGGAATTTCAAAAGTTGGCGAAATTATAGACTTAGGTGTAGATTTTGAAATTGTGAAAAAAGCAGGCTCTTGGTTTAGCTATGACGATACAAAACTGGGGCAAGGTCGCGACGCCGTAAAAGCGCTTCTATTGGACAATCCTGAATTAATGGAAGAGTTGGAAACAAAAATTAAAGCCGCTATAGCTACAATAAACGAATAAAACTTCGGCAATCCACGCAACCCTTTTGATACTGTGGCATCTACCAAGTGTAGGAACCTTGATTAGTACGGTTGCCCTCTAAAAAAAGAGGTATTTACAACGGAACGATAACTCACGGTACCACATTTGACGTTAGACGAGCTCATAATACAATGCAAAAAGCAGAATGCAACGGCGCAGGGCGAATTGTACAAAAAGTACAGCAGCGTTCTCTTTGCCATCTGTCTTCGCTATTCGCCTAATTATACAGAGGCAGAAGATAATTTGCAGGATGCTTTTATAACCATTTTTAAAAAAGTGGAGCAGTATAATGGCAAAGGTTCTTTTGAAGGTTGGATGAAACGGGTAACCGTTAACACCGTACTTCAGAAATACCGAAAGCAACGCACTTTTGATATTGTTGATGAAGGCCAGATAGCAGATGAAGCCGAGGTTGACATTGAAAGTGAAGAAATTCCGTTGGAATTTTTGCTGAAAATTGTGCAAGAGCTGCCAGACAGATACAGATTGGTTTTCAGTATGTACGTGATGGACGGCTATCAGCACAAAGAAATAGCAGAAATGTTAGGAATCAGCGATGGAACGTCTAAATCAAACCTAGCGCGTGCTAGAGCGATTTTAAAAAATAAGATAGAACATTATAATGCTAAAAACTATAACACTTAAAGCATTGTATGATTGTTTAGATTGAAAGAGAAAGCCCCTGCCTCAGGGTTGGGGTTTTTAAAAAAAGCTTAAAACCGGCGTATCCTGTACGGAACCAAAGGTTTATTTAGAATGAAAGAAAAGAAAAACATAGACAACATTTTTAACGAAGGTTTCAAAAATTTTGAAGCTACTCCTTCGCCGCGCGTTTGGGAAAACATACAAGCGGAGTTGCAAAAGGAGAAAAAAGATCGTAAAGTTATTCCACTGTGGATTAAGTTTGGCGGTGTTGCTGCGTTAATTGCTCTATTGTTAACCGTGGGTAATTCACTTTATAATTCTTCCAATACCGCTCCTTCTATTACAAATGAAAATGTAAATGAAGTTGAAAATTCTTTTGAAAAAAATAAATCTGAAATAGAAAATTTCTATAAAACTCCACAAGTAGCTTCGGAAGAAAAAATAATTGAAAGAAAAGCCGTTGAAACCGAAAATGCTTCAAAATCGAATATTTCTGAAAAAGGAACCGATGCAAAATCTTCGAATAAAGTTTTCAAAAATAATGCTGAAAAATCAAACCGCTCGGTAATTGCTTCAGACGATTCTAAAGAAAATTCAAATAAAAATGCAATTCAAAAAAACACTTCAATAAATAATTTGGAGGAAGGAATTGCCACTTCAAAAAATATTTCTGAAAAAGTAAAAGCCGATAATATTTCAGATAAAACCCACGAGAATATTATCAGAAAAGACGACCCAATTTTTGATTCCAAAACGGAAAACCTCGCTGTTAACAAACCTCCAAAAAAAGATTCTTCCGAAGAAAGTATTGTTAAAACCGAGGCACAATTAGCAGAAGAGAATAAAAACAAAAAGTCAATTTTTGAAGCAATCGCTGAACAAGACGAAGAAATAATTTCAGAAAAGAAAATAAATCAAAAACCGGAGCGCCGCTGGAATATTGCACCAAACGTTGCGCCAGTTTATTATAGTAGTTTAGGCAATGGTTCTTCCATAGACCCAACTTTTGGCGACAATCCGCAGGATGGCGATGTTAATATGAGTTATGGCGTGCAAGTGAGTTATGCACTAAATAACCGATTGAGCGTTCGCACGGGGATAAATAATGTAGATTTAAGTTATAGTACGGGAGGCATTGAGATAGGTTCAGGCCCTGTGGCACTGGCGCTGCGCACTGTAGATTACGGTGGTAGAGAAATAGTACTTACCGCGGTTGATAAAGGTGCATTGGCAAATGCCGCGCCATCAAATGGTTTTGGTGAAATTATGCCGAAATCTACAAAAGGAGAAGCGAGACTTATTCAAAATATAAACTATTACGAAGTGCCTGTAGAGCTTAAATACGCCGTAATTAATAGCAAATTTGGCCTTAACCTAATTGGTGGAATTAGCACCTTATTTTTAGGAAATAATGAAGTTTCGGTAAAAGCCGATAATTTTAATAGTGTATTGGGAGAAGCCAATAATCTTTCAGCACTAAGTTTTTCAACTAACGTCGGGCTGGGAGTGGACTACAAATTGTCCAAAAAATTTACGTTTAATATTGAGCCAATGTTTAAGTACCAGCTCAACCCTTATACCGATTCATCTGTAGACTTTAAGCCATACTATTTGGGCGTTTACAGTGGATTGAGTTTCAAGTTTTAGGTTAATTTTTAGTTGAACTTGTTTGATATACTTCAAGCAAAATGATTGGGAAAACCGTTCTGCGCCATAGGACGGTTTTTTTTATTCCTGTGTCAAATGTAATCTTACGAGTCTGTTTTGGAATTTATCTTAAACCGTAGGGTTTTTTAATTCGTTTAAAATTACATCGCGCGTATTTTTCTTTAGTTCCTTTCGGTTTTCTAATGTTAGTCCAGCTGTAGGAATGAGTTTATGGATTTTCACTCGCATTTTACCGGGCCCTCCTTTAAAAAATGAATAGGGAAAACGCTTTTTATTATCGTGAAAAGTCATGGGCGCAATAGGAATTTGGTGCTCAATTGAAAGCCGAAAGGCGCCATCCTTAAATTCGTCTAATATTAGTGAAAGATCCTCGGGCACGCCCCCTTCTGGAAAGATGCAAACACTCAAACCTTCGTCCAAGCGTTTTTCAGCCCTTCGGAAAGCCTCAACGCGGCTCTTGGTATTTCCGCGATCAACCAAAATACAGGTGCGTTTATAAATATAACCGAATAATGGAATTTTTGCCAATTCTTTTTTGCCAACAAAAACAAACGGGTTTTTGGTAGCGTAAAACATTAACATTATGTCTGTCATAGAAGTATGGTTGGCAACAAACATATAACTTTTGCCTTTTTTATATTCAACTTCGCGTTTAAGTATCGGATAGCAGCCAATACCGTAAATTATAAATGCCGACCAAGTTCGGGCAACTTTAAAGAAAAGTGGGTACCAAGAATGTTTTAAAATGCTAATTATAAGAAATGGAAATAGCAGTAATGTGGCTATCGCTATTACCAAATAAAACCAAATACGGTAAAAGGCTGCAAAAAGTTGTTGAAATAGTTTCATTGAAGTTCAAAAGTAACAAATTGAACGATGCAAATAAATCAAATAAAGTACCTTTGCTAAAATTTTTTAAAATAATGTCTAGAATACTTACAGGAATACAAAGCACGGGCACGCCACACCTCGGAAACCTTTTGGGGGCAATTATTCCCGCTATTGAAATGACGAATAATCCAAAGAACGATTCCTTTCTTTTTATTGCGAATATGCACTCTTTAACGCAAATAAAGAATGCCAAAACACTTCGCGAAAACACCTATAGCGTTGCGGCAACGTGGTTGGCTTTTGGCTTAGACATAGAACGGGTGGCTTTTTATCGGCAGAGCGATGTACCCCAAACTACCGAATTGTCTTGGTATTTAAGTTGCTTCTTTCCGTTTCAGCGATTAACGTTGGCACATTCGTTTAAGGACAAGGCAGATCGTTTGGAAGATGTAAATGCAGGGCTGTTTTCGTATCCAATGCTTATGGCTGCCGATATACTTTTATACGATGCCGAAATTGTTCCCGTGGGAAAAGACCAAATGCAACACTTGGAAATTACTCGCGATGTCGCTTCTCGTTTTCATGCGCAGATGGGAGAAACTTTTGTTATGCCCGTTGGAAAAGTTCAAGAAGAAACCATGTATGTTCCCGGTACAGATGGAACTAAAATGAGTAAGTCTAAAGGAAATTACATAAATATTTTCTTGAATGACAAACAACTTCGGAAACAAGTCCTGGCGATTGAAACTGACAGCACGCCGCTAGAGGAACCAAAGAATCCGGACACTTGCAACGTTTTTGGCATATATAAATTATTGGCTTCAAAAGAAGAAATTGCGCAAATGCGTAAAAATTATGAAGGCGGAAATTACGGTTACGGTCACGCAAAGCAAGCATTGTTTGAGTTAATAGTTACAAAATTTTCTGAAGAACGCCAACGCTATACTTACTATATGCAAAACCTTTCGGAAGTAGAAGCAGCCTTAACTGCCGGTGCCGAAAAAGCTCAAAAAGTTGCCGATGGCGTTTTGAAAAGAGTTCGGGAGAAGGTTGGGTATTAGCTTCGGCTGCGCTTAGCTACCCAGTTTTGAGGAGCCAATGGCTTCACAGTTAAGTAGGATCTTTAATGAATTTTAGATGTTTAAATGTGTTTTAAACCAATTGAAATAACTTTCCCGGCAGTGGCCGCACAACGCCTTTCAATTCCATATTCATTAAAATACTTGCTGCTTTATAGGCCGGAAGGTTGCATTCTAAGGCAATGGTATCTAGCAGTTCTTTTTCCTTTTCTTTTAAAAATCGAAAAATTACTTTTTCCGTATCATCCAGTTCAACGAAGAGTTGGGTCTGTTTTGGTTTTTGGTTTTCCTTCAATTCCCAGCCTAGCATATAAATAATATCGGCGGCATTTGAGAGCAATTGGGCTTTCTGTTGTTTTATTAAATTGTTACAGCCGCGACTTTGATTGTCTGTGGCTCGTCCGGGTACGGCAAAAACTTCGCGGTTGTATGAATGGGCTATATCTGCCGTAACTAAACTACCACCTTTTTCAGCAGATTCAATAACAATGGTTGCTTCGGAAAGCCCTGCTATGATTCGGTTTCGCTTTAAAAAATTGTTGCGGTCAAAGGCGTCGCTGCTCCAAAATTCAGAAATAAAACCGCCATTTTCCTCAATCTTCTTTTTGTATTTTTTGTGATCCTTCGGATAAATTTGATTTAGTCCGTGCGCCAAACACGCAATATTTTGCAATTTGTTTTCAATGGCTGCCTTGTGCGCGCAAATATCTACACCGTATGCCAAGCCCGAGACAATCACGGGGTTTAGGGGTGCAATTTCTTCAATTAAATTTTGGCAGAACGTATTGCCGTAGCTTGTAATTTTGCGTGTACCTACAATGCTAATTATTTTCTTGCCCACCAAATCAATGTTTCCGCGATGAAAAAATAAAATAGGGCCGTCAATACAATGTTTTAATCTGTCGGGATAGGTTTTGTCTTTAAAATAGCTGAATTCAATATTATTTTCTTCAATAAAGCGAAGTTCTTCATCTGCTTGATCCAGTTGTAGCTTCAGATTAATTTCCTTTAAACGAATAATGCCGATGCCATCTATTTTGGCGAGATTACTTTTCTTCTCTTTAAAAATAGCTTCTGCAGAGCCCATTTTACGCAATAGCTTTTTTGCCGAAATATCGCCCAAATTGGGTATTCGCTGTAAAGCAAGCGTATAGCGTAGTTCGTTTTTGGAAAGCATATCTTAAAATTTACAACCGGGGAGGATTTTTAAAAATACGAAAATTTTAAGTTGTTAATAAATTACCAAAACAAAAATTGGATTGCCTCGAAAAATGGCTAAATTTGTTATTATGCAACTTACAACCTACATTTCCGATCTGCTTTATCGTTACGAATGTGTTATTATTCCTGGCTTTGGAGCGTTTTTAACCCGCTACAAATCTGCACATATTGACGAGGTATCAAACACGTTTAACCCGCCTTCTAAAATAGTTTCGTTTAATAAGCAATTGCAGGCAAACGATGGCTTGTTTGCGAATTACGTGGCTTCGGTGGAGAAATGTAGTTATGAAACCGCCTTACAAAGAATACGGAATTTTACAGCTCAAATTACACGCGATTTATATGAAGGAAAAACTGTTTCATTCAAAAATATAGGCGAGTTTTCGTTGAACGATGAAAAGTTACTTCAATTTGAGCCTTTTACCCAACATAATTACAGTACTTCGGCTTTTGGTCTTTCATCATTTGTTTCACCTAAAATAAATCGCGAAACTTATAAGGAAACAGTTTCTGATTTAGAAGAAAAGGCGGCCATTCATTTTACGCCCGAAAGAAGAGAGGCTAAACCCTATCTTAAATACGCCGCAATTGCCATTATTGCGCTTTCAGCTTTAGGTTTTGGAGGAATGAAAGTTTACGAAAATCAAGTTCAGCAGTTTAATTATGCGGAACGCGAAAAGGCAAATTCGCTTGTTGAGAACCAAATTCAGGAAGCCACCTTTATAATTGAAAATCCGTTGCCCGTACTTAGTTTGCAAGTTCCGAAACACACGGGAATGTACCACCTGGTTGCCGGTGCCTATCGGATGGAAGCAAACGCTTCTAAGAAAGTAGCGCAATTACGCGAAAAAGGATATTCTCCCTTAAAAATGGATGCCAATCGCTACGGACTGCACCAAGTGCTTTACGCCAGTTTTGACGATAAATTGGAAGCACAGCGAAAACTTCTTGAAATTCAAAAAACCGAAAATGCCGATGCCTGGCTATTGGTGCAGGAAATTAAGTAAAAATTCTTTATTCATTTTTCACTTCCCAATATTTATACTTAGGTATCTTTGCAAAAAATTTCACAGATGCAAGCCAAAACACCGCAACAGTCTTTAACCGTATATACCGATATGGTATTGCCAAGCGAA
Source organism: Aequorivita marisscotiae (assembly GCF_029814825.1). NCBI lineage: Bacteria > Pseudomonadati > Bacteroidota > Flavobacteriia > Flavobacteriales > Flavobacteriaceae > Aequorivita > Aequorivita marisscotiae. Next base: position 1,235,544 of record NZ_CP122379.1, read on the forward strand.
ACCAACCCCATTGGCAATATGTTTGGAGGCGAATTATTGGCGCGAATGGATCGTGCTGCGAGCATTGCCGCACGCCGCCACAGCCGCAGAATTGTAGTTACCGCTTCGGTAAATCACGTGGCCTTTAACAAAATGATTCCGTTGGGAAGTGTTGTAACGGTTGAAGCTAAAGTTTCACGGGCTTTTAGTAGCTCTATGGAAGTATATATGGACGTTTTTATCGAAGACCGCGAAAGTGGGGAACGAAGTCTTTCCAACGAAGCTATTTATACTTTTGTGGCTGTTGATGAAACTGGCAATCCTGTGCGTGTGCCTGAGTTAGTTCCAGAAACTGAAGTTGAAAAATCCCGGTTTGAGGCAGCCTTGCGACGAAAACAATTAAGCTTGGTACTCGCCGGAAAAATGAAACCGAAAGATGCTACGGAGCTTAAAGCGTTGTTTCAATAATAGGAGGTATTCTGTTTAAATTTCTGAAAGTGTAGGTTTAAATATCAATTCATTTTAGTTAAAAGTTAATTATTTCATCAATTTAATAGTGCGTTTCATAGTGGTATTAAATATATTTGGAAGTCTTTATTAAAATGTTCGCAAGAATATTTTCTGTAAGGATTTTTTCGAATCTATTTCAAAATCTATTTCAACTATGAAAAAAACTACTATTCCTTCATTTCGAAGCCTGCTGTTTTTAACCTTAGCCTTGGTGTTTTCCATGTCGTTTGGCCAAAATTCAGCTACCATTAACTTTCAGGGTGAAACCATTGCAATGCCTGAAAATATAGCTAATTTTCAATGGAGCCAAATGCCAGAATCTTCAAAATTGGCAAATGGTTATGTGGGTTGGGTTCAATTTTATGAAACGCCAACACAGAAAATCCAGGACGCTTTTAAACGAAACAATCTAGAGCTTCTGGAGTATATTCCACATAAAACCTATCTTTTTTATTTTCCGAATAATACATCCGTAAATTTTCTGAGAAATAATGGTGTGCGTACAATTGTACCGGTAGAAGCCAGTGCAAAAATTTCTTCAACATTAAAAAATCCGCCTTATGAGAGTTGGGCTATGGACGGCGATAATATTTTAGTAACACTTCAATTTCATAAATTCGTTGCTATTGATTATGTAATTCAGCAATTGGCTGCGCATCAAATAACGGTAAAACAAGCGTATAAAGGAGCTAATAATATAGATCTTTCTATTCCTAATAATTGTTTAGAAGATTTGGCAAATCTGCCTTTTGTTAAATGGGTAGAATTAATTGTAGCGCCATCTGTGCATGATGACACTCGTGGCCGTAGTTTACACCGTTCAAGCAATTTAGATACACAAACTACAGCGGGAAGAAATTATACGGGATTGGATATAGGCGTAATGTGCCGGGATGACGGTATCGTTGGTCCGCATATAGACTTTCAGGGTAGAATAGATAATACCTTGGCTAGTGGTACTGGCCAAACGCACGGCGATGGCGTTTCGGGTATTATGGCTGGCGCTGGAAACCTCAATCCTTCTAATCGAGGTATGGCTGCGGGCTCTATGTTATACGTTGTAAATTATGAGCCAAGCTTTTTAGATTCACCAACAGTTACACTTATAAACAGTGGAGATGCAGTTATCACAAACTCATCCTATAGTAATGGGTGTAATGCCGGTTATACTACCATTACCCAAACCGTTGACACACAAGTTAAAACCTTGCCAAACTTACAACATACGTTTTCGGCAGGAAATTCTAACAATAATAACTGTGGTTATGGAGCCGGAAATCAGTGGGGTAATATTACGGGTGGCCACAAACAAGGTAAAAACGTAATTGCAACCGCAAACGTATTTTTTGATGGTTCGTTGGTAAATTCTAGTAGTCGTGGCCCTGCACACGATGGTAGAATTAAACCGGATATTGCTGCTAATGGTCAAAACCAGATATCAACTGCGGAAAATAATACCTATCAGAGTTTTGGTGGTACTTCGGGCGCTTCTCCTGGAATTGCCGGAGTTTCTGCACAACTTTATCAAGCCTATTCCGAAGCAAATGGCAACGTTCTACCACCATCGGCTCTTATTAAGGCTACCTTGCTTAACACGGCGAACGATGCTGGAAATGTTGGACCGGATTATAAATTTGGTTGGGGAATTGTAAACGGCCTACGAGCCGCAAAATTGATTGAAGAAAATCGTTTTCTCTCAGATCAAGTTACACAAGGTACTTCTAACAATCACAATATAAATGTTCCTGCGGGTACCAAACAAGTTCGGTTTATGGTTTATTGGAGCGATGTTCCTGCATCGCCCGGTGCTAATCCGGCGTTGGTAAACGATTTGGATTTATTAGTTACAGATCCATCAAGCACAGTTTTGGAGCCTTATATTTTAGACCATACTCCAAATCCTGTTACACTAAACCTCCCTGCCACAAATGGCCCAGACCATTTAAATAATATGGAACAAGTACTTATAAATAATCCGGCAGCTGGCAATTATACCATAAATGTTGATGGGTTTAATGTTCCGGTAGGGCCTCAGGAATATTTTGTAGTTTATGAAATTATTTCAGATAACATAACAGTTACTTACCCGAATGCAGGCGAAAGCTTTGTTCCAGGCGAAACCGAATCAATTCACTGGGATGCGGTGGCTGTAAATACTACTTCAGATTTTGAATTGGAATACTCTATTGACAATGGTGCTAGTTGGAATGCTATTGCAACAGTTTCTAATACAACTACCAACTACGGCTGGAATGTGCCAAACTCTGTAACTGGGAGCGCATTGATTAGGGTTAGCAACGGAGCTTCGCAAGATGTTAGTGATGAAAATTTCGCTATTGCACCTTTAGTTACCAACGTTCATTTAAATCAAGTTTGCCCAGATGAAGCAACATTTGCTTGGAACGCCGTTTCGGGAGCAGAATCGTACGATTTGTATATTTTGGGTACTAAATATATGGAAGTGGTAGGTACTTCTGCTACGAACAGCATTACCGTACCAATTACAGATCCTAATAGTCCGATGTGGTTTGCAGCAGTGGCAAAAAATGCTACAGATAATTGGGAAAGCAGAAGATCAATAGCAACCTATTATTCCGGAGGACTACTGAATTGCTCACTTGCAAACGATGTAGGCATAGAAAGCAATAACGATCCTGCCGATTTTAATTTGGTTTGTAATCCGGGCCCTGCAACAGTTTCGGTTGTAATTTTAAATACAGGAGTAGCATCACAAAGTAATTTTGATGTTAGCTATCAATTAGATGCACAACCAGTAGTAACCGAAACATTTACTGGCACCGTAGCATCCGGACAGCAAGAGATTTATGATTTTTCTACGCCATTAAATATTACTAACTCAGGAACTTATACACTTACCGTGACAGTAGATTTAACTGGGGATGAAAATCCGAGTAACGATATGGACTCACTAACATTTTTTGCAGCTACTGACTCTGAACAGTTGGATTATGCAGAGCCGTTTGATGTAAACGGAGTGCCTCCGGCAGGATGGAATATTATTAATCCGGATAATTCAGATACTTGGGTACAACGTACTACTGTGGGTAGTTCTGGCTCTCAGACAGTAACTGCTTATATAGATAATTTTGGTTATAATGGGCAAGGTGAAGAAGACACTCTAGAAACATTGTTTATAGATTTAACGATGGCAAGCTCAGCTGCTTTAGATTTTGATTTGGCGAAAGCGCAATATTCTGCAGGGTTCTCAGATGCTTTTAGAGTAGATATCTCAGTTGATTGTGGAGCTACATTTACTCAAATCTATTATAAAGATGGGTTGGATTTATCTACCATTTCCGGTTATAATACTTCAAACTGGCAGCCAACATCTGCGAGTGATTGGAGAACAGAAACTATTGACCTGGCAGCATTCTTAGGTAACAATATTCAATTGCGATTTGTGAATATTAATGGCTACGGAAATGGTACATTTATAGATAATATAAACGTTAGCGGTGTATTAAGTGTTGTTGAAGCAGATTTTACTGAGCTTGCAATTTATCCAAATCCTGCATCGAGCGAAGTATTTATCAATTTGAATAACGCAGTGCAAGACAATGTTTCCATTAGCTTATTCAACAGCTTGGGGCAACGTTTGCAAACTATTTCAGAAAGCCAAATGGCTGGAAAATCAGTGGGCGTACTCAATGTTTCGGGTTATGCTAGCGGAGTTTATTTTATAACTATTAAAGCTGGAGAGAAACTTGCAACTAAAAAATTAATAGTTCAATAGCAAAATCAATTAATAGCTAAACTTTATAGGGAGCCAATTTGGCTCCCTTTTTTTACATTCTATAAATCCAGTCTGCAGGATTAATTTTCGTTTTGTTCTGATAGATATAAAATTTTAAAACCGTTCTACCTTCCGTTGGACTTTTTGCCACGGTTCCGATAGTTTGTTTAGTTGAAACTTTATCATCTTTTTTTACGGAGACGGTTGCGAGATTGCTATACACCGAAATATAATCTCCGTGCTGAATAAAGACCACCTTGTTTGCACCTTTTATTATTTGAATAGACATAACCTGCCCATCAAAAATAGAGCGTACCTGCTCGTTATCTGCTGTTGCTATTTCTACACCGCTGCTATTTGTAGTTACATTGGGAAATTGCGGGTGCTGATGTGTTCCAAAACTTTTTACAACCATTCCTTTTTCCACTGGCCACGGTAGTTTTCCTTTATTATTGGTAAAGTTAGCCGCAAGTGATTTTTCTTCTGCCGTTAGTGCAAATTCCTCTGTTTTAGCAGGTTTGGTAATTACATTTTTAGTTGAAGTAGAAGTGCTGGCCGTACCTTTTGCTTTTTCGGCTGCCAGTGCTTTTTCGCGGGCAATTCTATTGGCCTCTTCAATAGCGGCTCTAATGAGTTCATCAATTTGTTTATCTATAGCGTCTGCTTGTTTTTGCTTTGTCCTGATTTGCGAAGCAAATTTGCTTTCATCCTTTTTAAGAGTAGCAACTAAAGCTTGCTGATCCTTGCGTTCTTCGGTTAATTGGGCTTTCGCCACTTCGTTTTCGGCTATTAGTTTTTGTTTCGTCTTTTTTTGTGATATTAAATCGGCATTCAATTTTTGAAGTTCTTCGGTTTTTATCCGGATACCCTCTCCCTGTTTTTTTCTGAATTTTGCATATTGCTTCATATACTGAACGCGCTTGTACGCCTGCAAAAAATTTTGTGAAGATAGTAAAAACATAATGCGGCTCTGCTGGTTTTTGCTTTTGTACGACTTTTGAATCATTGCCGCATAATCTGCCTTCATTACTTTTAATTCTTCGCGAAGAGAACTTATTTTTTCAATATTACTATTTATGCTTCGGGTGAGCAAATTGGCTTGTTGATTGGTAACGCGAATTAAATTTTCTGAAGCAGCAATACGCTGGTTTAAATCTTCAACTTGCGAAAGCACAGACTTTTCTTCTTTTTTTGTTTTAAAAAGAAGTGAGTTTATCTGTTTTATTTCCTCTAAAATGGCTTGCCGTTTTTCTTCCAGTTCCTTTTGCTTATCTACTTGTGCAGAAAGCGTTGAAACCGAAATAATGCAAACGAATAAAAAGAGATATGTGCGTAACTGCTTCATTTAATTAAGTTGTATTTCTTCGTAATCTTGGGGTATTTCAAACGGAAAACTAACGTTTGCATTAATTTCAATTTTTCTGTAATTAATTTCAATTTTGGTTTTTGAATTTTTTTCAGAAGTATCTATTAATATAGTTGAGGGAAAAAATTGTCGTTCAATATTTTGATAATCGCCGTAGCGAATACTTAACAGGCGTTCTGCACTGGGTTGCCCAAGTGTTTCTGATGAAATTTTGAAATTTTCTGGATTTAAAATCAACGAATGTATAAAATCTTGCGGTTGTTGTTTGGGTTGTATTTTATACTTATTCTGTGCGATTGCCACTTTATATTCCGAGGGATTTAAGGTAAAAATAGACTGTCCCAAAAGTAAATTTTGCGTTTGCTGAAAATTAATCGGCGTACCCAACCATTCGCCCAACAAGGCAAAATTACCTTCAAAATAGGTCTTTCCGATGGTTTCATAATAACTTACACGTGTGGGTGTTATTAAAGCTTTGGCAACGGTAATTCCTAAAATTGAAGCTTTTATCCAAATATTTTTGTCTTTCTCCATCCGAAGACTAACCGTTATACTCTGCGATTTTTCCTCGGTTTCGTAAACCAATTGTGCCCGTCCGGCCAGTGTTTTAAAATCTGGAGTGGCAGCTTTGTGTGCGGCAATTACATCTTTGGCGGAGGCGCTTTCAATATTTGTAATGCTTTTGGCGCCACCACAGGAAACAAATAATAATAAAAGTATTAAATAGAAGGGTTTCAATTTCATAAAATATTAGTTCGGCAATTTTGTTGCAGTGGCTTTTTCGGAATACATTTTTGCTTTTTCAACATTGCCTTTTGCCGTGTATGCAAATGCCAGCTGTTGGTAAAAATCGCGCTCCATTTTCGGATCTCCCAATATAAAGTCTAATCCGGTTTCTAAACTTTCAATAGCTGCATCGCTTTTGTTAAGGCCGTTGTTGGCAACGCCGTTTAATAAATATAAAAGCGCTTGGGCAGGAAAAATTTCGAGCCCTTCGGAACTTAATTTGGCTGCGGCTTCATATTTTTTAAATTCAATTTGAAATAGTAGCGTATTTCGCAATAGATTGTAATTATCTGGCGCGCGAGCAATACCTTTTTCGTATGCATTAAGCGCATCTTCTTTCCTGTTTTTTGTGGCGTAATAATCGCCGAGTTTTTCAAAAACACGACCATTTTCAACAGAAAATTGATTTACAATTTGATTTAAGTCGGTTTCAAATGAAGGGTTTTTATCTACAAATTGAATAAAATCGCCCAACACTTTATACTTGGTTTCCTTGTCAACTTCTTCTGAAGAAAAAATAATTTTCATTGAAGAAATGGCTTCCGAAGTATTTCCCGCATCCAAATAAAATTTATAGAGAGCCAAATGCACCAACTGCGATTTTGGATTGTTTTTTAAGAGGTTTTTAGCTGCTTCAAAAGCTTTTTCGGTATTGCCCTGTTCGCTGTAAAGAAAGATGAGGTTTAGGTATTCTTTTTCGTTTTTTGGGTTGTTATCTATTTTCTCTTCTAGGTTTTCTATTGCGCCATCGGTATTGCCAGTTGCGCGATATATTTGAGCCCGTAGCGCGTTTCGGATGTCGCTTTCGCCCCAAGCTTCGTCCAGCTCATCCAATTGTGCCAAAGCTTTGTTATATTGTTTTGTGAGCGTGTAAAGATTGGCTAGATCTTCTTTATAATCTTCGTCAAAAGTAATAAGCCGCTGTACCAACGGAATTGATTTATCGTACTCTTTCTGTTGGTGGTACAATTCGTAAAACTGCTCTAAAACATCTAGCCTGTCGCCTTGGCTCTGCAACACTTTGTTAAAATTTGCTTCGGCTTCGGCATACTGTTTTAAATAGGTGTGGTTTTTACCCATTTCAAAATACACAACAGCTTTATTTTCATCGGTTTTAGCTGCTTTTTCGGCTTTTTGTAGTGCCGTGAGCGCCAATTCATAATTTTCAATACCTTTTTGTTTTAAAGCTTCAAAGAAATTTTCCTGAAAATCGTCGGTTACATCGCCTAATTGGTCCATCGGATTTTGGATGGAATCGTTTTTAATTTCCTGCGCACAGAGTTGCTTCGGAAGAAGAATTCCGCAGAAAAGAAGTACTATATTTAAAAATTTTAATTTCAAATTTAATGTCTGTTCGAGCGCAGTGGAGACTTTTTTTAATTCATTTATTTTAAAACCCTCGGCCGCGCCCGTGTATATTTATTATTGTTTTAACTCTGAATAATCACCAATACTAACATTGGTGAATTTACCATCAAAAGTAGCATAATTACCAATCATTGCGTTGTTTAAAGTTGCATTCTTAATTGTTGCATGGGTTTGGATTATACTGTTTTTTATTGTGCTGTCTTCAACTACCGTTCCTGCACCAATAGAGGCGTAAGGACCCACGGTGCTATTTTTAAGTGTAACATTTTCACCGATAAAACACGGCTCGATTATTTTTGAATTTTCATTGCGAATATTCTCCGAAATAAGCGGGCTGTTTGCTGCTGAAAGGAAACCTAACATTCGTTTATTGGTTTCTACAGTTACCTCTTTGTTGCCGCAATCCATCCATTCGTCTACCGTTCCGGTTTTAAAAATTTTACCTGCGGCCATCATCCTTTTTATACCGTCGTTAATTTGGTATTCGCCACCGTTTATTATGTTGTTGTCTAAAACGAACTGCAATTCGTTCTTAAGTTGTGCAACATCTTTAAAATAATAAATACCTATAACGGCTTGGTCGCTTACATATTCTTCTGGTTTTTCAACAAGTTCTATTATTTCATTTTTTTGGTTGAGATTTACTACGCCATAAGCTTCGGGATTTTCAACTTTTTTTGTCCAGATAACCGCGTCTGCATCTTTGTCTAAATTGAAATTGGCACGAATTAATGTATCGGCATATGCAATTACCGCTGGGCCTGAAAGCGATTCTTTAGCGCACATGATAGCGTGACCCGTTCCTTTTGGGTCAAGTTGACGATAAATTGTGGGTTTGGCTCCAAGAGATTTTGCCAGTTCTTCTAACGCTTTTATAACGTCGTCTCCAAAAAAAGCTGGATCGCCCAGAATAAATGCTATTTCGTCTATTTCTTCATCTAACACCCCGACAATATCTTCAACCAAACGATGCACAATTGGTTTTCCTGCAACTGGAATTAATGGTTTAGGGACTGTTAGTGAATGTGGGCGAAGGCGACTTCCGCGGCCTGCCATTGGTACTATTATTTTCATATGTATGCCCGCGATGGCGGGAATTTTTTAAAGTTGATAATTTATTTTATAGCGGTGCACTATTGTATTGCGACGCTGTTATTATTTTGTTCCAGTACTTCCAAAACCGCCCGTACCTCGCGAAGTATTGCTTAATTCTTCCACTTCTTCCCAAACGGCGCGTTCGTGTTTTGCGATTACTAATTGGGCGATGCGCTCGCCGTGCTCAATGGTAAAATCTTCGTTGGAAAGATTTACTAAAATTACTCCAATTTCGCCGCGATAATCGGCATCAATTGTTCCGGGAGAATTTAATACCGTTATTCCCTTTGTGGCTGCGAGCCCACTTCGAGGCCGAACTTGCGCTTCAAAACCAATAGGTAATTCTATAAAAAGTCCGGTTTTTACTATGGCGCGCTGTAATGGTTTTAAGGTTGAAGGTTGGTCTACATTTGCACGCAAATCCATTCCGGCCGAAGCAATAGTTTCATACGATGGCAACGGATGGTTAGATTTATTGATGATTTTTATGCCGGTAGGTACGCATTGCTGAACCTTATTCGCTGAGGGCATATCTTCATTTATATTCATATATACAATTTAAAAAGGCCTGGCTGCCCGAGACCGAGATTTTGATTACTTTTTAATAATTTTTAAAAAATCATTTTTTTCGGAATAATACATAATAGCTGTAAATACTAATAACAACGCTGTTCCGAGATAAATATTTCCGTTGAAAATGTAAAAGGAAATACCGGAAAAGCCAACTGCCAACAATAGATAGCTGCTTATTTTTTTTACGTCGTAGGGCACATCGTAGTACTTCCGGCCGTAAAGATACGAAAGCACCATCATACTGCCATAGGCGGCGAGTGTTGCAATGGCAGAGCCCATATAACCAATTATTGGAATTAAAATATAATTGAGCACGAGAGTTACTGCTGCTGCAAAAATAGAGATATATGCGCCGTATTTTGTACGATCTGTAACCTTGTACCAAACCGAGAGATTGTGATAAATTCCTAAAAACAAGTTGGCCAATAAAATGAGCGGTACAATCTTTAATGCTTCCCAATATTGACTATTTGGAATTAAAATGCGTTTAAAAACATCAATATAAACTACTACCACCAATAAAATAAAACACCCAAAAAAGGTAAAATATTTTGTGATGGTTGCATACGTAGTTTTTGCGTTACTTTCTTTTGAATGATTAAAAAAGAAAGGTTCTATCCCCAGTCTAAAAGCCATTACGAAAAGGGTCATAAACATGCCGAGTTTATAACAGGCGGAATAAAGCCCCACCTGTATTTCGGCAATATTTTCGGGCAATAAATATTTTAAGAGAATCCGGTCAAAGGCTTCATTTATACTAAAAGCAATACCCGCAAATAGCACGGGCAGGGCATAACGCATCATTTGTTTCCAAATAACACGATTGAAGCCCAAACCAATTTTTACATAGAGCGGAAGTAATACCAAAAGTGTTACCGCACTTGCTATTAAATTGGCAATAAAAACGTAAGCCACCTTATTTTCGGGAAACCATAGGGCGTTCCAATAGCTGCTATTAGCAGCTAGTTTGGGAAGTATTAAGAGGAAAAATATATTAAAAGCAAGGTTTATTGCCACGTTAAAAATTTTAATTGCGGCATATCGAGTAGGTTTTTCATTTACGCGAAACCAGGCAAAAGGCAGCACCACCAAAGCATCTAACGCCAAGATTATTAACCCATAGGTAACGAACTCGGGTTTAAATTCAGAAATTTCTGCAATACTATTTCTTAATAACAGGGTAATTCCCAAAAAGAGTAATGTAGAAACCGTTAGCGAGGTAAGGGTAGTGGATTGTACAATTTTTTGCTGGGAGGTGTGTTTGGTAATAAATCTAAAAAAGGCGGTTTCCATTCCGTAGCTAAGAAGCACATTTCCCAAAATAAGAAAAGCCATTACGGTAGAATAAATTCCGTATTCTTCGGGCAATAGCACTTTTACATATAGCGGAACAAGAATAACCGTAAGCAAACGCGGGAGTACGGTGGCCAGCCCATAAATAAAAGTTTGCTTAAAAAGTTTTTTGAAAACGCTCAATTGGGTGAAGTTTTATAGCATAAAAGTATTGAAAATATTGGGCAATCAGGTAATTATGATTGGGCTTATCAATTAAAAAGTTCGCCAATTTCCCGTGGAATTTTTGTAGGTCTAAAAGTTTTTCCGTCTAAAAAGCACCACAGTGTTTTTGCTTCTACGATTATTTTACCATCTGCTGGGCGAATTATTTTATAATGCCGTTCGCTTTTAACGCCTTCATAACTGTCTATCCAGGTTTGGGTTTCCAATTCTTCGCCTAAAAATGAAGGGTTTCTGTACGAAATAAAATGATTTAAAACTACCCACACATTTTCTTTGCGTTGTTCTTCGGTAGTTTTTGAAATCCAATGTTCTTCTGCGGTATCTAAACACCATTGAAGATATGTTACATTATTTACATGGTTTAACTCGTCTATAGCCGAAGCCGGTACGATAAAGCGATGTTTATAAACAGAAGTTTTCAAAATCCTAAAATCATTTTTGCAATTAAAAAATAGGTAAGTATTCCGAAAATATCGTTGCTAGTTGTAATAAACGGACCGGTTGCTACTGCGGGATCAATACCTCTTTTGTCTAAGATAATTGGTATAAAAGTACCAATGAGTGCAGCCAAAAGTATAACTGAAATAAGCGCTGCTCCAATGCTAATGGATTCTAAATAACTTGTGTGAAATATAAAATGACTTATAAAAAGAACAATCATTGCGATTGAAAGACCATTAATTAACGCCAGCCCAGACTCCTTAAAAAGACGGGCAATTATATTGCCTTTTAAAGTATTGTTTGCCAAACCTTGAACTACAATGGCGCTGGATTGTACCCCTACATTTCCGGCAGTTGCCTGAATAAGTGGAACAAAAATCAAAATTCGCGGAAAGCTCTCCAATATTTCCTGAAACCCAGAAATAATACTCGCAGCGCCCAAGCCGCCAAACATACCAATTAACAACCAAGGCAAACGGGCACGGGTTTGTTTAAAAATACCATCGTCTGCCTCCACATCTTTTGTAATACCCGCAGCCATTTGGTAATCTTTCTCGGCTTCTTCTTTTATAAAATCTACTATATCGTCAATAGTAATTCGTCCTACTAGAATGCCATCTTCATCAACAACGGGGAGAGCTTCCAAATCGTATTTCTGCATAATACGCGCTACATCTTCGGCTTCGGTGTGCACGTTTACATAATCTACTTTTGGAATATAAACTTCGCTAATATGTGCACGTCCGGGGGCGGTAAGTAAATCTTTTAACGAAAGCCTTCCTTTTAGTTTTCCGTGTTTGTCGGTAACGTAAATAGAGTGAACGCGCGTAACGTTTTCGGCTTGCCGGCGCATTTCGCGTACACAGCCAGCGACGGTCCAACTTTCTTTTACTCGCACAAGTTCTTTTGCCATTAAACCACCCGCAGTATCTTCATCATAACGCAAAAGATCTACAATATCTGCGGCGTGTACTTCGTCTTCTATGTGCCCAATTACTTGTTTTTGAACATCGTCATCCAATTCTGCAATAATATCTGCAGCGTCATCGGTGTCCATTTCATCTAGCTCATCGGCTATTTCGGAAGGGGTAAGCTTGTCTAGAATTCGCTCTCTAAAATCGTCGTCTAGCTCTATTAAAACTTCACTGGTTACTTCGCTGTCCAGCAGTTTTACAATATATGTGGCCTCTTCAGTATTGAGTTCGTGCAGCAGTTCGGCAATATCAGCAAAGTGAAATTCTTCTAAAAGCGCTGTTAGTGCAGGGCCATCGTTATTTTCAATGAGCTGTTCAACCTGCTCGATAAATTCATCTGTCAGTTGAAATTGCATCATTTTCTAGTTTTTGGGTGAGTGCTATAAATTGCGATACGGAAAGCTGTTCCGGACGTTGGCCAAAGATAGTATCTTCTTTTATTTTATCTGAAAGATTAAAAGATTTTAAACTATTGCGAAGGGTTTTTCTACGTTGTTGGAAGGCAGTTTTTACAACTTTATAAAGCATTTTTTCGTTGCAAGCAAGGGTAAAGTTTTCTTTGCGTTTAAGCCTAAGTACGCCGCTATCTACTTTTGGCGGTGGATTAAAAACTGTAGGAGGAACGGTAAAGAGATATTCTGCTTCATAAAAGGCTTGTGTTAAAACTGAAAGTATGCCATAGGCTTTGCTGCCTTCTTTTTCGCAAATGCGCTGTGCTACTTCTTTTTGAAACATTCCTGTAAATTCTGGGATTTGTGCTTTCCATTCCAACATTTTAAAAACAATTTGTGTTGAAATATTATATGGAAAATTACCCGTAATACCGAATTGTTCCGCTCCAAAAAGTTGCGAAAGATCATATTTCAAAAAATCTGCTTCAATAACTTTTAAATTCTTGTTGGGATAATTTTTATTTAAGAAAACGATAGATTCGGTGTCGAGATCCATTGCAATTACCGCCACATCCTTTTCAACTAAATACTTGGTAAGCACACCCATTCCGGGGCCAATCTCCAGCACATTTTTGTAACCTTGAAGCGAGAGTGTGTCGCCAATTTTTTTGGCTATTGCTTCATCCTTCAAAAAATGTTGGCCAAGGTGTTTTTTAGCGCGTACCGTTTCTGAATTTGAATTTTCTCTGGCTTTGTCTCGGTTTTCCTTTTTCATTAAAAAATTTGCAAAGTTTTTTCGGATTTGTACACAAGGGTATTTGCAACGTACGGAGGGTACCTTGGCTATTGATTAAAAATTTCGTTGTGGGCTTCGCCAATAACTTCGAGCTCGGTTCGGAAGGCTACAAATTTTCCTTCAAAAGGATTGCTTTGCGCGCGGAGCTTATCGGCATTTTCGGAATAATATTTTTCGAGCGTTTCTTTACTATCTGTGGTGTATTGCACGGAATAGGTTGTGCCGCCCATTTCTTCTTCTATAACTACGCGCGTTAGTAAGGCTTTTTTAAATTTTCCGGTGGCTAGCATAGCGGGAATGTGTACTGTTTTCATCCAGTTAAGCCAAGTGTCGTGTATGGCTTGATCTACATTTATCGTTACATTATAGATGTACATATTTTGTAAAATTTAAAATTTTGTGTGCAAAATTACAAATAAAAGGAAACCTAGTGGGTTTAAAAATCTTTAGTGTTAGGCTTTAATTTATAGCATCGCCGCGCAAAGAACGATACTTTTTCCGCGCTTCAACAAAATAAATGCTATCTGCGTAGTTAAAGATTATAGCTTCGTATTGCGCTTTTGCTTTTTGCGGTTGGTTTAGTTTTTCTTCGTAAATCTGGGCGAGTCTATAATGGGCATTGTCTGCTAGGATATCGTCGCTATAAAATTCGGTAATTTTTAAATAGTTGCTTTCGGCTTTGGTGTATTCGTGAAGTTTTTCATAAACCAGCCCCTGTTTATAGAGTGCTTCGTCTTCAATTTTTTCGCCTTTATGATTGGTTAAAATATCATCCAAAACAGCAATGGCTTCGGTGTTTCTGTCTTGAAAAGCCAGCAGATCGGCACGGGCGTATTTTTTAAGTGCGGTTTGTGTGGAGTCTTCCAGTGAGTTATCGCGAATTAATAAACTGAGTTCCATAGCGTCGTTGGCAATTAATTGCGAAGTAGATTTTTTTAGGACATCTAATTGTACCTGTGCCCATTCAAAATCGCCTTTAAAATAACTGGTGCGTGCAACTTTAAAACGGGCTTCTTGTGCCAAAACGTCGTTCTGTACTTTTTTCTGGATTTGAGAATAATAAATAAGGGCTTCGTTAAACTTTTCATCGAAGACCAAAATATCTGCGAGCGCCATTTTTACGTGAGCTTCCTGATAGGGCGTTAGATTTTGCTTTGCCAGCGATTTTAAATTTTCGATTGCCAATTCTTTATTATTTGCCTGAAAGGCTAAAAATTGATTGTAATCTACTTGTAATGAATAGGTTTCGCGATTGCGGCCGAATTCGTCTAAAAGGTTTTTAAATTTATTTGCTACCTCAGGATATTGCTCGGCTGTGGCGGTTTTCACCTCCATTTTCATAAGAATTTGATTGCCTTGCAATTTACTTTGTGGCGTAAACGAATTTTCAATAATGTAGTTTACTATTTCCCTGCCGGCCTCGTAATCTTCATCGGCGATAGCTATATAGGCTAGGTTTGTAATTCCGCTGAGATTGTCGCCTAGGCGTTTGTAAATTGCTTTTTCTTGTGTAAAAGCTTTTTTATATTCTTTTTGTTGAATAAATAACCAGCTTAACAATTGGTTGTAAAGAACATCCGGATTTTGCTGCAACCGTTGCAAAAGTATTTTTTTTAGCAATAAATTTGCTTCGTTATTTGGATCTTCGGTGGTATAAAGACTGAAATATCGCTGCGCATTTCCCTTATATGAATTGTTTTTTTCTACCAGCCCCAAATAGCTATCGAACATTTTTTCCAATTTGCCCTGCTCGCCATAAATTTGCGCCAGTTGCATGTTAAAATCTAGTTTGTCGCTTAGCGCCATTGCTTTTTCGTAAGCGGTTACTGCTTCGTCCAACAGGCTGTATTTTTGAAATGTGTTGCCAATAATGTAGGAGAAATTTGGGTTTTCGTCAATTATTTCGATGGCTTTGTTATAACTTAAAGTAGCCAGTTCGGTTTTGTTTTGAAGGGTGTAATTGTGGCCTAACTCTACGAATAGCTGCGGAAAGTTTCGTCCGCTGCCCAATTTTTCCTTAATAAGTTGCTCGGCTTCTGTAAAATTTTCGAGCTGTTGATTGCTCTGTACCACACCCATAAAATAATCGAGTCGGTATGGATTTTCCTTGTTCAGTTTTTCATAAATACGCAATGATTTTTCGAACTCTCCTTGTTCGAAATAATTTTTTGCCAAAGCATCGCTCTGTGAAAAGCTTGCCGTAGCGGTAAAAAAGAGTACTATACATAGAATTCTGCGCATGCCGTAAATATACGTAAATAGCCCGATAGCTAAAGGTAACTTGTAAAAATTATCAAAAACAAAGCCACGAATGCAATAGGTGTGCAATCTTATTTTGTTGGCATCCTAGTAAAAGAAAAGAGGCTGTATAAAGCTTAAGATTTGTATAATTTTGCTTGCTTGAGTGCCACCAAAAAAAATTGGTTTGCAATATCTTGCCGTTGAGGCTTTCGCTGAAACAAGCTTTAAATCTTACATTTTAAACAGCCTTTGTGCAGTGGGAAATATTATTTTAACCTAGTTCTTCTAAATCTAATTCGTCAATGGCATCCCAAGTTTCGTCTATATCCATATTGGTGCCTTTTGCTTCTAGGTAAAAACGGTTTCCTTCCATAAGTTGGATGGTGCTTCTATTGTTGCCAGTACGATATTCTTCAATGGCTTTTTTGCCATTTTTGGTAACAGTACGTCGGGAGCCGTGCTCGTCTTCTTCTTCAAAATCTTGAGACATGACCATTCGCATACCCATTGTTGCTGCTGCTCCTACTTGTCCTGCACCATCAATTATATTTATTGAAAACTTTTTCGATTTGTCTTCGTTAGCGTATGTAGCTTCAATAGACGAGATATTCATCATTCCTGCTTGGCCAGCTTTATAGCTTATGCGTTTCATTCCGTTTACCTCTTCTGGCATCCAAGATTTTAATTCTTCATTGGTAAGTGGAGTAATGTCCTGCAGTTCTTTTATATCATCCTGCATATTGGTCATTTCTTTTACCGCATTTGTAGTGTTGGAAACAGCATCTTTCGTTTCCTTGATTTTCTTGCTCACTGGATTGTCTTTACAGCTCGCAAAAGCTGCAAGAACCAATAGGGCTAATACATACTTCTTCATATTTGAAAATTTTAGTTAGTAAATAAATTTAATTAAAATACTAAGGTAATCAATATGAATAAGATAAGACAATTTAAAGTGAAAGAAGGCTACATTTCCGAAGCTACTTTTTCTAATTGGGTGTACCAATTTTCGCCAAATTTTCGGATAAGGGCTGTTTTTACAAATTTGTAAACCGGTACTTTTAGTTCTTTTCCCAGAGTACAGGCGTCGTCGCAAATTGGCCAGCGATGATAGTTAACTGCCGAAAACTCGCTGTATTCCTGTACGCGCACTGGGTATAAATGGCAAGAAATTGGTTTTATAAATCCTGGAGCTATGGAGTCAATTGCGCCAGCATTATGGGCGTCTTCAATGCCACAGCTTGCAATACCACGTTCGTTAAAGGTTACGTAGGCACATTCTTTTCCATCTACCAAGGGAGTTTCTAATTCGCCTTGTGTGGTTTTAATGTGAGTGCCTTGTTTTTCAATTGCCTCAATGCCTTCTGGCCGTAGAAATGGTTTTACTTTCGGGTAAATTTCTTTAAGAATAGACACCTCTTTTGGGGTGATGGGGGCGCCTGCTTCGCCCTCAATACAGCACGCACCTTTGCACGCATGGAGGTTGCACACAAAATCTTTTTCGATTATATCTTCAGAAACGATCGTTTTTCCCAGTTGAAACATGCGGCAAAGATAGTTGTTTTGTAATTTGGGCATAGTAAAATTTATGCTTTTATTAACCACATAAAATTCTGTGGCAACCAATTATATTTTATAATTTTGCCGCCTCAAAAAAAAGGGTATGACTTTAAATTTCAAAGAAATAGCAACGGCCACAATGGTGCTTTTTGCAGTAATAGATATTGTAGGAAGTATTCCTATTATTATTGGGTTGCGTGAAAAGGCTGGCCATATTAATTCTGGCAAAGCCTCTATTATAGCAGCAGTAGTGATGATTGTCTTTCTTTTTTTAGGAGAAAGTATTTTAAATCTCATTGGAGTAAACGTAAATGAATTTGCCGTAGCAGGTTCGTTGATACTTTTCTTTATTGCTTTGGAAATGATTTTGGGCGTTACCCTTTTTAAAGAAGGCGATACGAGCCCTGATTTGGCTTCTATTTTTCCATTGGCTTTTCCGCTGTTGGCCGGTCCGGGAAGTTTAACTACGCTACTGTCCTTACGTGCCGAATATCAGCTTCAAAATATAATTGTTGCTATAATTGTAAATATTATAGTAATATATGTGGTTTTAAAAACTTCGGGGAAATTGCAGCGTTTTTTAGGAAAAAATGGAATTGCAGTAATTCAAAAAATATTTGGTGTAATTTTGCTTGCAATTGCTGTGAAGCTATTCACCTCAAACATTCAAGAATTATTTAACCATTGATATTATGAAAACTGTAATTTATATAATGATTGCCCTCGCTGCAATATTGGTTGTATTTAACGCTACCAAATTAAACTTTGAAAACCTGCTAAATGGCGACAGCGGCGTTGCTTTCATCTGTATATTAGCGGGGTTTTGTGCAATATTACTATTAACTATTCTGCTTATTTCCAAAAGAATTGCAGCGCAGACCAAAAAGTAAGGATTTTAGTTATTGCCGATAGCATTATTGGCCTCCAGTTCTAGAACTTTTAGAATCATGGGATCGTTTTCGTTTAATATAATCTCGTAAGCATTGGGGCCGAATAGCTGTTGGGCGATATTGGCTTTTAGGGTTCTTCTTAATTCTTCGGTGTAATTTGAAAGATCTATTTGCGCTTCATTAAACTTGGCATATTCTATAAATTCTTCTGAAAGGCTCTTATCAATTTTATAGTTTTTTCTAAAGTCTTCAAAATTCATATCTTTAAATAGGGCTCGGTTTTTTTCGAGATATTCAAATATAAAATAGCTCATAAATCCGCTTCGCGAAACGTATTGAAGTGTTTCGTTTTCTACACTCGTGTCTTTCGCCACAAATACGTCTGGAATTATTCCGCCGCCACCGTAAACCACTTTTCCTTTGGGCGTGGTGTATTTTAATGAGTCTGCTACTTTTATGCTATCTGCGTGTAATAATTCGCCGTTGCGATAGCGTTTTTCGTACTCATTGTAATAGGTGTCGTTCCCATTACCGTATGGGCGCTGGATAGAACGGCCGGTGGGAGTGTAATACCTGGCAATGGTAAGGCGGACCGCACTGCCATCTCCGAGCGACATTTCGCGCTGCACCAGACCTTTTCCGAACGAACGACGGCCAATTATTGTGCCTTTATCGTTGTCCTGCAGTGCGCCAGCTACAATTTCGCTTGCCGAAGCTGAGTTTTCATTAATTAGCACATAGAGTTTTCCGTGTTCAAAATCGCCGCGGCGCGTGGCATAGGTTTTATTTATTTCGCCACTTTTGTTTTTTGTGATTAACACGAGTTTGTTGTTTTCTAAAAACTCATCAACAATACGTTCGGCAGTAGAAATATAACCACCCGGATTATCGCGAAGGTCTAAAACCAATTTAGTGGCTCCTTGGTCTTTTAATTTTTCGAGGGCCGATTCAAACTCCCTAAACGTAGTTTCTGAGAAGCGATTTATTTTTATGTAGCCCAATTCTTCTTCAATCATATACGAAGCGTCAACACTTACCAGAGGCACCTGCTTTCTTCGCACTTTAAATTCTAAGGTTTTGTTTTCGCTCGGTCTATAAACATCTAGTGCAACTTTACTGTTTATTTCGCCTTTTAAATAATTGGAAATGCTGTCGCGCTGCACCAATTCGCCGAAAAGTTTTTTACCGTCGGCATAAATTATTCTGTCGCCACCTTTTATTCCGGCTTGCTCTGCGGGACCACCTTCAATAGTGCGAATAACGGCAATGGAATCTTTATAAATATAAAAACTTACGCCTATACCAATAAAGGCGCCGCGCATGTCGTCTGCACTGTGTTGATATTCTTTTTTGGGAATATAAACCGAATGGGGGTCTAAGTTGGAAAGGATTCCGTAAACGGTTACATCTACAATACTGTCTGTGTTTACTTTATCTACGTATTCATAATCTATATAGTCTATAAGCCTATTGAGCTTATCTTTTTTGGAACTGGTCGCAAAAATTTTTTCGGTATTGTCATTAAAATTTAGCTTCGAACCAATAAAAACGCCTATGGCCAGAGCCAATCCAATCCACAGCGGCAAGTATTTTTTTTGCTTGTTAAGTGTTGTCGAAGTTTTATTTTTCATTATACCGATTCCAAATCTGAAATATGCTGCACGCTCACTCCTGCTTTTTCAAGAAAAGCGATTCCAGAGTTGTCTTTATATTCATTGAGGTAAACCATTCTCTTTATACCTGCTTGGTGAATTAATTTGCTACACTCCTTACAAGGCGACATTGTAATATATAATGTGGCGCCTTGGCAGGCCTGTGTGCTGGAGGCTACTTTTAGTATTGCATTTGCTTCGGCGTGTAGCACATACCACTTTGTGTATCCTTGATCGTCTTCACAAATGTTTTCAAAACCTGTAGGGGTGCCGTTGTACCCGTCGCTTATTATCATTTTATCTTTTACAATAAGCGCGCCAACCTGTTTTCTTTTACAATAGGAGAGTTTGCTCCATTCTTGGGCCATCCGTAGATAGGCAATATCGTATTTGCGTTGTTTGCTGTCCTTCATACTTTTAAATAGACAACGAAATTACTTTGAAGTTACGCCACTGCCAAAAAAAATGTTGTTAACTTCTTGCCAAAGAAAAAACTTGCTTGTAGTTGTACCAGTTTTTGCAAAGGAAGATATTTTTAAAATCGAAGCCTATTGGTGTTATTATGAGCTGTTACAGTTTAAAAAATCCAATTATTGATGAGCATTGGTATAACCATTCCTATTACCAATGAAGAAACTACCAAAACCCAATCTCTTTTGTTGAAACGGAATATAGTTTGAAAGATAAAAGCAATAATTAAAAAAACGATAACAACTATAATTTGGGCAGTTTCAATACCGAGGGCAAATTCCAGTAATGGTAGCAATTCCCTGCCGCTGTCTAATGCGGTAAAGAAAGAGGCAAATCCCAAACCGTGAATGATTCCGAAGAAAATAGTAACAATGTAGAGCATGCCAATTTTTTCGAACTTTTTCTCCTTTCCCGCGGTAAAAAGGTTAAATAGCGCCGTAACCAAAATAGTTACGGGTATTAAAAACTCAATTACCTTTCCCGAAACACTCACTACATTATAGGCTGCCAAAAGCAGCGATAGCGTGTGCCCAATGGTAAACATGGTAACTAAAATTAGTAATTTTTTCCACGAAGAGAAATTATAGGCAGCGCATAAAACTATTAAAAATAGAATATGATCGTAGGCTTTCCAATCCAATACATGGTGCAGGCCAAGATTAAAATACAACCAGAAATCAGTCATGAAGGGGAGTAGTTTGTAAAGTTTGTCAAATATACATTTTTGTGGGGAAGATATCAATGAATTTGGCCAAGGATCGAAAACTTTGCCAATGAGGTGGTTTTTAATTATTTCTAAAATAGTTGTTTAAATATTTTAAAAAATTGGCATGTTAATTATATAGCGTAAATAACACATAATTAGATATTTAAAAGCGTTGTTCAAAAAAATAATTACAAAAAAGATGTCATGTGTTTTTCATTTTTATTTTGAAGTATTATTGTCATTTTGCTTCATCTTTAACAGCTAATTTATCAACATCATAGAAACGGTATTAAATAAATTAAAAAGCCAATTATTTGCTTAGTATTGGGGCATTTAAATCCCTTTGCACGGGTAAAGTTGTTTAATATATTTGCGGAAAATCTCTAAAACATAATGATGAAAAAATTACAAATCTATTTAGTATTGCTTTTGGTATCTGTAACGATGACTCAAGCACAAACTTTCCCCACAACATCTTGGAGCGATCTTGCCGACACAAGTTGGTACGATGCCGGCCAAGACGAATTTACCCTCTCAACTGCCGAAACCTTGGCTGGCCTGGCACAATTGGTTGCCGATGGCAATTCATTTGCAGGTAAAACTATTTTAATTGGAGGCGATATAGACCTCGATGGCAATTTATGGAGCCCTATAGGTGTAGAATTCAATATTCCTTTTTCAGGTACTGTGAATGGTAACGATTACGTAATAAGCAATTTATGGGTAAATATGCCTACAACTGGAATGGCGGGTCTTTTTGGTCATACCGAGAGCGCTTCTTTTTCAAACTTGCATCTAGACACTGCCAATGTTATTGGCGATGATAATACAGGTGCTTTAATAGCAAACCTTTATAATAACGGTTCTATTGAAAACTGTAGCGCTATAAATGTAGATGTTACCGGACAATATACAACTGGCGGATTGGTTGGTGGATTTTTAACCAACTCTACTATTACTAAAAGTCACGCAATTGGTAATGTAACTGGTTTCGCACAAGTAGGAGGTTTAGCCGGTACAGGTTGGGACAATGTAACTGTTGCTGAATGTTATTCTGAAGGTACCGTAACTGCCGATGCATTGACAGGTGGATTAATTGGTTCTTTTCCATTTGCTTTTGCAGGCGAAAGTGTTGTAGACAATAGCTATTCTCGTGCTAATGTTGTTTCATTAATGGACCGTGCAGGGGGGTTAATTGGTAATGGAGACAATGCGTTACTTATTAAAAATTCATATGCTACCGGTACGGTAACTGCTCCTGATAGTGCTGGTGCTGTTATAGGTTTATGGGGAATGATTAATGCCGAAAACTTATATTTCGATACCGAAACTTCAGGAATGACCGAAGGTGTAGGTGTTGTTCAAGGGCCTCCGGTTACTCCAGATATTACAGCTTTAACAACTGCCGAAATGAAATCTACCGAAACTGTAGATTTACTAAACGCAGGTTCAACCGAGGCACCTTGGTCTATAGATTCAAGCGTTAATGATGGTTACCCGGTTTTAAATTTTGTACTAGGAGTAGAAAACAACTCTTTTGATGCTACTGCGGTAAAAGTTTATCCAACTATTTTTGACACTACTTTTTCGGTTGCTTCTACTTTGGGATTGCAATCTTATAGTATATACAGCTACACCGGCGCACTAATTTCTAAAGGAATTTTAAGCAATACAGTTTCAACAGTAAATGCAGCTAACCTTTCGGCTGGAGCTTATATTTTGAAAATTAATACTGCCGAAGGAACGATTACAAAGAAGATTATTAAGAAATAAATTTTCTAAAAACCTTAAGTAAACAGTGTAAAAAATCCTCAGAAAATCTCTGGGGATTTTTTTATGGCGAAGATTTTGTACCTTTAATTGAGTTTCTAAAGAATTCGATTATGAAGAAATTTACAATATTATTAGTTACACTTATATTGGCATTTCAAAGCTTTGGTCAAGATCCCGATCCTGAACTTTTTAAAACGTGGCAGCTTTATAGTATTATTCCAGATTTTGGCCATCCGGCAATTATTTCAGAAATAGACCCTCCCATTAGACCGTATTTAACGGTAAATTACAATCTTTCGTTCGAAGGTTTTGGAGCTTGTAATTCCTTTTCGGGAAACTTCATTCTTATGGGCAATTCTGAGGAATTGAGACCCATTAATTACACGCAGACCACGGAAACCTGTGAACACCAGATATGGAACGACTTTGAATTTTATTACTTCGATTTTTTTTCAACTGAAGATGATTACTGGTACAATATTTTTATTGACTCATCAGATGGCTTACAGCATATGCATTATACAAATAATCCTTTTGGTTTAGTGCTGGACTTTATTGCTGGAGAACCACTATCCATTCAAGGCTATAATTCCGAAAAATTCAAACTCTATCCAAACCCAGCTACCGATCGGCTGTTTATAAAATCCGAAGACGCTCAAATTATAAAAACAATAGTTTATTCCATATCAGGGAAAAGAATTTTAGAAGGCGAACCAATTGAAGGCGCTCTAGATATTACTTCACTAGCAAAAGGAATGTATTTTCTTGAATTAACAACTTCCGAAGGTCATAGAAGCGTAGTAAAGTTTATAAAAAAATAAAGCCCGAACATTTCAGTTTAGGTTTTCCTTTATACCCGAGGCATCAGGGAAAACTATGCTGTTTTCTTAATTATTTCAATTATACGAAGAAAATCGAAAACCAAAATAATATAGCAATTTTGCCATATAACATATTTGTTATACATTTACTTTATGAAATCCAGCTCATTGATAACGATGATTGAAAAAGATGGTTGGTATATCGTTAGGACAAAAGGTAGCCATCATCATTTCAAACATCCAGTGAAAAAAGGATTGGTTACTATTCCACATCCAAAAAAGGATGTACCTCCAGGAACAGTAAATTCAATATTAAAACAGGCGGGGCTTAAAGACTAAGTTTATTATAGCGTTGAGAAAAAAGTAGAAATAGAAACCTTGAATTATGGTAAAAGTGAAAATTTATGTCGAAAAGGCGCAGGATGGGACCTATTGGGGTACAACAGAAAATTTGGAAGGCATAGTTTCCGTTTATGGGAATTCACTTTCTGAATTAAAAATGGATCTGCAAAAAGTTTTTGATGAACATTTGGAAGTTGCGCGAGAATTAGAAGAAGACTGGGTTGCCAAGTATGAAAACGGAGTAGAATTTGAGTATAAAATGGATTTGGAGGGTTTTTTCAATCTTATACCAGAGGTAAAGATTGGCTCAATTGCCGAAAAAGCAAAAATCAATTCTTCGTTGCTTCGTCAATACAAAACGGGAAAAGCTAACGCCTCTGAAGACCAAACTAAAAAAATAGAAAAAGCAATACACGAACTTGGGCAGGAATTGCTTTCGGTTTCATTTTAAGGCATATAGTAATTAATAGTAAAAAAATAAAGCTCCAACATTTCTGTTAAGGCTTTTTGTACTCGAGGTGGCCCCGAATCCTCGGGGGAACCCGCTTGTTGAAAGAACTGAATTTTGAGCCCAGGGCGTCACACATAAAAAAACCCCCCAACAAAAATTGTTAGGGGATTTTGTACTCGAGGTGGCCCCGAATCCTCGGGGGAACCCACTTGTTGAAAGAACTGGATTTTGAGCCCAGGGCGTCTATCACACATAAAAAAATCCCCCAACAAAAATTGTTAGGGGATTTTGTACTCGAGGTGGGAATCGAACCCACACTCCCGAAAGAACTGGATTTTGAATCCAGCGCGTCTACCAATTCCGCCACTCGAGCAAACGGGAGGCAAAAATAAACAAATAATTGGAAATTACTTGAAAATTTATAAGGCTATTTTTTTAAATATCGCTAACTATTATTTTTACCTTTGTAGCCTATTCAAACAAAACCAAAAACAAATGCCATCTCTCGCACCAGACCCAAAGATTTTTGCCTGTAAACAAAGTGAAGCCTTAGCAAAAGATATTGCTGATGCCTTCGGAATTCCCTTGGGAAAAGTAATAACTTCCCATTATAGCGATGGCGAGTTTCAACCTTCTTTTGAAGAATCTGTCCGGGGAAGCCGCGTTTTTCTCATTGGCTCAACTTTTCCAAATAGCGACCATTTAATGGAGCTACTGTTAATGATTGATGCCGCGAAAAGGGCTTCCGCCCGCCATATTACAGCTGTATTGCCATATTTTGGATGGGCTAGACAGGACAGAAAAGATAAGCCTCGGGTACCTATTGCTGCAAAATTGGTGGCAAAAATGCTGGAAACGGCAGGCGCAACACGTATAATTACAATGGATTTGCACGCAGATCAAATTCAAGGGTTTTTTGAAAAACCTGTGGATCATCTTTTTGCTTCCACGATCTTTTTGCCGTATTTACGCAGTCTAAATCTTGAGAATCTTACCATCGCTTCGCCAGATATGGGCGGTTCAAAACGCGCGTATGCTTATTCAAAATTTTTGGAAAGCGATGTTGTTATTTGCTATAAGCAGCGAGAAAAAGCGAACGTTATTTCGCATATGGAACTAATTGGCGACGTAAAAGGAAAAAACGTCGTGTTGGTAGATGATATGGTTGATACCGCCGGAACCCTTACTACGGCAGCAGATTTAATGATAGAGCGTGGCGCCTTAAGTGTTCGTGCAGTTTGTACACATCCACTACTTTCCGGAAATGCTTATGAGCGCATAGAAAAATCGCAAATGTTAGAACTTATTGTTTCAGATTCAATTCCTACAAAACCCAGTAAAAAAATTCGGGTAATTAGCTGCGCAAACTTGTTTGCCGATGTTATGCTGAGCGTTAACGCCAATAAGTCTATTAGCGGGAAGTTTTTAATGTAGATTTATTTCAAAATAAAAAATCAATTTTCCTAAACCGATAATCCAAAATAAAATTTATCTTTGCACTCCCTAAAAAACAGCTTTTTAGGGAGTTTTTTAATAAATAAACAATTCAAACAAAATGAAATCTATTACAATTAAAGGATCACAAAGAGAAAGCGTGGGCAAAAAGGCAACGAAGGCCCTACGTAATGCTGGAATGGTTCCTTGCGTAGTTTACGGAGGGGATGAGCCAATTAGTTTTTCAGCAGAAGAAATTGCATTTAAAGACTTGGTTTACACTCCAGATGTACACACAGTTGTAATTAACCTTGGCGGCACAAAAGTAAATGCCATTCTTCAGGATATTCAATTCCATCCAGTTACTGATCGTATTCTTCACATTGATTTTTACCAAATTTTTGATGATAAAGAAGTAACAATGGAAATTCCTGTACGTACTACAGGTAATTCCCGTGGTGTTCGTAACGGTGGTACTTTGCGTATAGTTACGCGTAAACTTCGCGTAAAGGCATTGCCAGAAAACCTTCCAGACTTTATTGAGGTAGATATTACCGAAATGAAAATTGGTAATAAAAAGTACACCAAGTCTGTGGAAAGCGACAAATTTAAAATCATGCACCCAGAAAATACAGTTATCTGTCAGGTTAGAACTTCACGTACCGCTATTGTGGACGAAGTTGATGAAGATGCTGAAACAGCTGAAGGCGCAGAAGGAGAAGAAGTTCCAGCTACAGAAACAGATGATGTTGCTGCAGTAAAAGAATAATTTCTTTTTAAAGATAAGTATAAAGCATCCTGTTAATTCAGGGTGCTTTTTTTATTTTTACCGAAGATTCAACGTAATATGTTTTCATTTTTTAATAAGCTGTTTTCTGCAAAAACGGTCAAGGTTATTTCAGAAGAAAAAGATCCAATGAAAAAATTTCTTATAGTAGGACTTGGAAATATAGGTCCAAAATATGCGAATACCCGTCATAATATTGGTTTTAAAATTCTAGATTTTTATGCCGAACAAAACTCACTTACGTGGCAAACAGCCAAATTGGGTGATGTTACTTCGCATAAAGTAAAGGGCAGAACTTTTATTTTTCTCAAACCCAGTACGTATATGAATTTAAGCGGAAAGGCTGTAAATTACTGGCTGGAAAAAGAAAAAATTCCGTTGGAAAATTTACTTGTAATTACAGACGATTTAAATTTGTCTTTCGGTACAATTCGAATAAAAACTAAAGGTAGCGATGGTGGTCACAATGGGTTAAAGGATATACAAAATACCCTGCAAACCACAAATTACAATAGATTCCGATTTGGAATAAGCGACGCTTTTTCAAAAGGACGGCAAGTAGATTACGTCTTGGGTGAGTGGGAAATGGAGGAAGAAAAAAACATGCCCGAACGTTTAAAAATATCTTGTAATATTATTGAATCTTTCGCGCTTGCGGGAATGAACATTACTATGAATACATTTAACGGTAAATAATTTTGAAGAAATTTTCGGCAGCTTCCACCTATAAAAATGACCGCCAAAGTGTGGTTACCATTGGCGCTTTTGACGGGGTCCATATTGGCCATAACGCTATTTTAAAACGACTTGTAGCAACTGCCAAAAATGAAAATCTGGATGCTACCGTGCTCACATTTTTTCCGCACCCGCGAATGGTATTACAGCAAAATTTAAATATCAAACTGCTAAACACTATTGAAGAACGCACGCAACTGCTAGAAAATACGGGGTTAAATAATTTAGTAATACATCCGTTTACGCATGCATTTTCGCGGTTAACAGCTCTGGAATATGTACGCGATATTTTAGTGAATAGCTTAAAGGCGAAAATAATAATTATTGGTTATGACCATCGTTTTGGCAGAAATAGAAATGCCGATATTGAAGATTTAAAAGAATACGGAAAAACGTATAATTTTGAAGTAGTAGAAATCTCGGCAAAGGAAATTGACGATGTAGCGGTTAGTTCCACAAAAATTAGAAGGGCTTTAGACCACGGCGACATTGAAACAGCTAATACCTATTTGGGTTATAATTTTATGATTACTGGCGAAGTAATTAAAGGAAAGGCCATAGGCCGAACCATAAACTATCCTACGGCAAATTTAAAATTGGCCGAAAAGTACAAATTGGTTCCAAAAAACGGCGTTTATATAATACAATCAATAATTGATGGTACGAGGTATTTTGGAATTACAAGTATAGGTACAAACCCAACCGTTGGCGGAAAGGAGAAAACTATTGAAACACATTTTCTCGATTTTAACCAAGATTTATACGGAACCCAAATTACTATTGAATTTTTAAAATTTATTCGCGACGAAGCAACTTTTGATTCTTTGGAATTGCTTCGACAGGAAATTTTAAAAGATGAAAATTTCGCAAAAGCATATTTAAAGCAACGTGAATAAATTTCTGTTTAGGCAAATAGACAATATAGGGCTTGTTCTTTTTAGGGCGGTATTTGGCTTTTTGATTGCTACAGAGGCTTTTGGTGCAATTTTTACGGGCTGGTTACGCCGCACCCTCGTAGAGCCACCCTTTACTTTTAATTTTATAGGTTTCGACTTTTTGCAGTATTTGCAAGGAGATTTTATGTACTATTATTTTGTGGTCATGGGCATCTTTGGCATTTTTGTGATGCTTGGATACAAATATCGCTTTAGCATGATTGCGTATGCTATTATGTGGACTGCCGTGTATTTAATGCAGAAATCTAGCTACAACAATCATTATTATTTAATGATGTTACTGTGTTGGATTATGGCTCTGTTACCGGCCAATCGCTGGTTTTCCTTGGATGCTAAAATAAATCCCGAACTCAAAAATCCGGCTATGCCCCGATGGGTGCTTTTGGTGTTAATTTTTCAGGTTTGGATTGTTTACACGTACGCCTCGGTGGCAAAATTTTATCCAGATTGGCTCGACGCCTCTATGGCGGCACTATTAATGGAAGGCCGCAAACACTATTGGTTAATTGGCAGTTTGCTACAGGAAAACTGGGTGCATTGGGCCATTGCCTATACGGGTATTTTATTCGATTTGTTAATTGTGCCCTTAATGCTTTGGAAGCGCACTCGCGTAATTGGTTTTGTGATTTCCGTATTTTTTCATTTGTTTAATTCTATTGTTTTTCAAATTGGCATTTTTCCATATATGTCAATCGCCTTTGCGCTTTTTTTCTTTTCTCCACAAATTCTTCAAAAACGCTTTCTTCCAAAGAAAGAACTTTATATTGGCAACGATGTGGTTGTTCCGAAGTATAAAAATTTACTCCTTGGAGCGTTTTCAATTTATTTTGCATTTCAACTGGCACTTCCACTGCGGCATTGGTTTTTTAAAGACGATGTGCTATGGACCGAAGAAGGCCACCGTTTAAGTTGGCGAATGATGCTCCGTGCAAAAAGCGGTTCGTTAACGGTTTATGTTGCCGACAAAAAAGACGGCGCAAAAGAATTTTACAATTACAGTGTATTATTAGGTCGCAAGCAACAAGGTTCCGTTGCTACTAAGCCAGATATTATGTGGCAGCTCGCACAAAAAATTAAAGCCATTGAAGCAGAAAAAGGTCGTGATGTTGCTGTTTACATGGAAGCAAAGGTGCGGGTTAACCGCGGAAAATTCTATCCTTTTACCAATCCTGAAATAGATCTGGCAGCCGAGAAGTGGCATCCCTTTAAACACAGCGAGTGGATCTTGCCATCGCCCAAAGATTTGCACCGCCCTTTAAAAGATTAATTTAAAGTTGAATTAAAATTTTATTTGGCTTGTATTGAAAATTTATCGGTGGGCTTATCTTTTTTGTTGAAATAAATTTTTACTTCGCGCTTGCCAAATTGTTTTGCAGCCTGTTCATCCAGCCCCATAAAAATATCTATTTTCCTTCGCCAGCGACCATTCATCTTATCTTTTACAATATAGATGCCTTCCAATCCCTCAATTTGTATTTCCTCGTTGTGGTCTAGCCCCATCGCAATTAAGTCTCGCGATACAGCAACGGATTTTATACCATCTTCCAATAAATCGCCCCAAGCAGCTCTGCGGCTATTCCCCTTTTTAGTTTGATGTTCTACTGCATTGTAGGCCGTTGCGGTAACGGTTAAGGACGTCATTTCTTTTTGAGACTTTTTATTGGTTTGACATCCAATTATCAGAAATATTGAAAAAATTATAAATATGTGTCTAAATCTCAACATATTAATAAGATACAAAAATTTTAGCACAAGGGAAAGGGCTAGCGATGCTAATTGCTATACTGATAGTTAAAAATTGTTTGATTATGACAGTATTCCGGCAGTGGAAACTTAAAACCTGTGTGTCCTTTTTTTGTAACTTAGCGGCTTCAAAAAAATTAAGCAAATGCTACAAGTAACCGACATCCGTGAAAACAAAGAAAAATACAGTAAAGCCTTAGCCAAACGCGGCATAAACGCTGATTCTACTTTGGAAGAAGTTTTAAAAGCAGATGAAGAACGTCGCGCTTCTCAGGCACAATTAGATGAAGTTTTGGCGCAGAGCAATTCCTATTCAAAGGAAATTGGGAAACTTTTTAAATCCGGAGAAGTTCAAAAAGCAAACGAGTTAAAGGAAAAAACAGTTGAATTAAAAGAAGCATCTAAACAACTAAATGAGCAAATGCTTGCTGCTGCCGACAAATTGCAGCAATTGCTTTACACACTTCCTAACATTCCGAATGATTTGGTGCCTGCCGGAACCGACGAAAATGATAATGAGGAAGTTTTAAAAGTTGGTGAAATTCCCAAACTTATTGATGGCGCTATGCCGCATTGGGAGCTAGCTAAAAAATACGACCTCATAGATTTTGAATTAGGTGTAAAGGTTACGGGAGCTGGATTTCCGGTTTATAAAGGAAAAGGCGCAAGATTGCAACGCGCACTTATTACGTATTTTTTAGATAAAAATATCTCCGCTGGCTATACCGAATTTCAGGTGCCACTTTTGGTAAATGAAGCTTCGGGTTACGGAACAGGACAATTGCCTGATAAAGAAGGGCAAATGTACCATGTGGGAGTTGATGATCTTTACTTGATTCCAACTGCTGAGGTTCCTATTACAAATATGTTTCGGGGCGAATTGTTAAACAACGCCGATCTGCCTATTACTTGCACCGGATACACACCCTGTTTTAGAAGAGAAGCTGGTAGTTATGGCGCGCATGTTCGCGGACTTAACCGTTTGCATCAATTTGACAAAGTGGAAATAGTTCGTATTGAGCATCCCGAAAATTCTTACAAAGCGCTGGACGGCATGGTAGAACATGTTAAAGATATTTTAGGCGAATTAAAATTGCCGTACCGAATTCTGCGTCTTTGCGGGGGCGATTTAGGTTTTACTTCGGCGTTAACCTATGATTTTGAAGTGTTTTCAACAGCGCAGGATCGTTGGTTGGAAATTTCTTCAGTATCAAATTTTGAGACTTTTCAAGCCAATCGGTTAAAACTTCGCTTTAAAGATACAGACGGGAAAAATAAACTTGTGCACACCTTAAACGGAAGTGCCTTAGCACTACCAAGAGTTTTAGCGGGAATATTGGAAAACTACCAAACTGCAGACGGTATTAAAGTGCCGGAAGTGTTGGTGCCCTATTGCGGCTTCGATTTTATAGACTAATTTATTTACCGTGTATTTGCGGTTTAATTTCACTTAAAATAAAAACCCCAAAGATTTTTAAGATCTTTGGGGTTTGTCGTTTACAGCGGGTTTGGGTTTTTACTATTTCTTTTTATAACTGTTGTAATATTCCTCCATTAAACTCATCAACGCTTTCACTAAATCTTTAGTTTCCAACAACAGGCTAAAATACAATGTGGTATTTTTAGGACTGGATTCTTCGGTTCGCGTACGGGCTATTTGCTTTTCAATTTTATTGGAAAGGCTTTCAAAGATTTCATCCTTATTTTCAATTACACTTCCAATTCGTTCAAATTCTTTTTTATTGAATATGTCTTCAATTTCATTAAGGAATTGTTCCAAGTGCCTGTCTATTTCCTGTAAATCTTTAATTTGATTAAATCGAAGTGCCTTGTGATTGTTGTTTACATGCTTATAACTAGCTTTTGAAATAAATTCCAACGATTGCACTACATCTGTTAAATACCCCAGAATTACAATGTAGAAGTTGCTTCCGCGAACACTGGTATCATCAAGATTTTTAATAAAATAGAAAATATTATCGCGCAGTTCTTCAACTTCATCGTTCAGTTTTTTAACTCCTTTTTTGCTCTTTTTTAATTTTTTGGTATCCTGTTTTGCAAGACCACGGAGCATGTCGGTATATATTTTATTTGATCGTGAAACTACATTGCTAATATTTTCAGCACTTTCCTGAATAATACCTTGTACGGTTTTACTTTCGGTTTTCTTTAAACCGCTTTTATCCATTTTTAGCTTAACTTTATTTTTATGCGAAACATAATTTCTAACCAATAATAAAATTGCTAACAATAAAAGCACAGCTATCATTGCGCCTCTTCCTATGTAAATTAAATAGGTTAGAGTACCGGCAGCTGCAAAGGCTACAAAAGCTGTAAAGAACCATCCGCCAATTACATTAAGTACGCCCGCCACTCTGTAAACGGCACTTTCCCGGCCCCAAGCTCTATCGGCTAAAGACGTACCCATGGCTACCATAAACGTAACATATGTGGTAGAAAGCGGCAATTTCATAGAAGTTGCCGAAGCAATTAATATACCTGCTACTACGAGGTTTATGGAAGCTCTAATCATATCAAAAGCGGGTAGCTCGTATGTTTTGTGTTTTGGAAGATCAATAACCGGCTTTTCAAAACGTTTGTCTATTTTCTCTTGGAGCGATTTTGGAAGAACAAACTCAAAATACGTTGCTACTTGTGTGCTGGATTTTACCAGAAAACGAGACAGCATATTTGGGCTGAACTTTTCGTGGCCTTCGCCTTGACGCGCTAAATCTATTTCTGTATCAGACACGGTTCTTGCTTTTTTAGAAAACCACAATGTAAGTACCATAATAGCTCCTGCTGCAAAGAGTAAGTAGGGCTCGGCGGGCACTGCGTTTTCGAGGCTAGCCATACTGTATTGGGTTGCGGCAACACCAGAGGCAGACCAGTCTATATAACTGTGATAGGCTGCCATTGGCACACCTATAAAATTCACCAAGTCGTTTCCGGCAAAGGCCAGTGCCAAACTAAAACTTCCCACTGCAATTACTATTATTAAAATGCTCTTTTTAAAGATCATCATAAACAATTGCGAAAATATTGTCCACACAACAAAACTACTTCCTACTAAAAATAAGGTGTTGTTATCTACAATTCCCTTAAAGCTACCGTAGAATGGGGTGCCTTTTAATCCTTTCATGAATATGAAATAACTTATTGCAGTAAGCGCAAGCCCGCCAAAAATAGCGCCGAAATATTTCATCTTTTGCTCAATATGAAAGGTGAAAATAAGTCGGGACAGATATTGTACAATGGCCCCAATTGTAAAGGCGATGACGACCGAGAGAATAATTCCTATAATAATTTCAACTGCTTTTTCGGTATTTATATATTTAGTTAGTGCCGAAAATGTTTCGCCATCGGTGTGGCTAATTTTTATTAATGCCATAATTACGGCGGCACCTAAAAGTTCAAAAACTATAGATACAGTAGTAGAAGTAGGTAAGCCAATAGTATTGAAAAAGTCAAGCAGTAAGATATCGGTTATCATTACCGCCATAAAAATTATCATAATTTCATCGAAGTAAAATTCGCTGGGAACAAAGATGCCCTTTCGGGCTACCTCCATCATTCCGCTGGAAAAAACGGCTCCTATAAAAATACCCAAACTGGCAATAATCATGATGTATTTGTAAGGGATTGCTTTGGAGCCTACCGCAGAGTTTAGGAAATTTACTGCGTCGTTGCTAACGCCCACAACCAAATCTGCTATGGCCAAGGCCACCAGTGCAACTATCATTAATAAATATAGATTTTCCATTTTAATTTTAAATTAAGTTGGTGCAAATTTCCTACATAAAATAGGATTTAATGTTACCAAATTGTTATCTGTAATTAGCTTAAAAATGAAGGTCGAAACCCAATCGATATTCTATAAAATCGCGGTTACTTCCTTCGGTTGCATACGTTAAATCTGTTTGTATTTTTAAATTGTGATTTACAATATATTTAGACCCACCAATTGTGTAAAAATTATGAGTTTCATTTAACGATAACGTCGTAGAAGGTTTGATGGTTGTAAATCTTCCAGCTATTTCCCATTTGGAAGGAAAAACATAACCACCTTGAAAATTTATACCTTCTCCTGTATACACCTCGTAGTCGGTAGTTGAGCCATCGCTATTTGTGGCAATTGGATTTTTGGCATCGCGATAACTGTATTCACCCATTAGTGAAAATCCGTTGTATTTAAACAATGCATCTACCAAAACAGTACTTATATTAGTCTTGTAAAACCCAAGGTCGTTGCGCATGTAACTACCTTGGTTACTCCGTGTTTTTACTGCGTCTACATTTAAATCGTAGGTAGCGCCAATAGATAGCTTTGGTTTTTCTTCGCGATAGAGGTCGCCGCCCATATAATCACCTTTTTTTGTGAATGCTCCAAAAGGCAAAACCTCAACTCGGCCAGTATATTCTATCCCGCCAAGGTTTCCTGTAATTACATTTCTACCTTCGCCTTGCGAAACTGCAAATGCCTCTCTAATAATGAAGTTATTGAAGGGTTGAAATTCATGACGCAGTTGAAGTCCTATTTCTCTACCCAAGTTAAATACTTTTGAAAGTTTTGAGCGATCAACAAATTGTAATTTGGCCGATGAGGTAGCATCTTCACGATTACCGGGTAGTTTGGTTTGTCCTGCCCAAAGTTCTACATTATTGTAAACTTCCCACATGACTACTGCGTCATAAATGATGCGAGGTGCATTGCCAGTAAATTCTGAAGCCCCTGCTATGTCTGAATTGGAAAGCCCAATTTGCAATTTATAGCGAAGTTTTGGCGAGTAGGCAAAGCCGCTAAATTTTAACCGTGCTTTGCGGATTAAAAAATCGTGTTCTGGTTTGCCAAATTTATCACCTTCGTAATCCCAGGTAGAGATAGTTCGAAATTGAATTCGCGGGGCAAACTTTACACTAAATGTACTGTCTTTTCCTACAAATTTGAGCATTCCATCTCCAAATTTTGGGGCGCTAATTTGAGCTTGAGATACGCAAACAACGAACAATAAGCTAATTACGAATGTAGCTTTTGATAACATTGAATAAATCGTTTATAGTTTTTGTCGGTGCAAAGAACTTAATTTAACTGCAATTTAATGTTTCCGTAATGTTAAGCGTGTCTATATTTCGAATTTTATTTTATATGAAAAAAGGCTGTCCAGATTGAACAGCCTTGTTTGAAAATCTAGTCGACAAAAACTAAACGATTTCAAAAATACCCTATAAAAATAGGCTTTTACAAATAAAATAAATGTATTTCGGGTGTATATGAAGCGAAGTTTATCAAATCATTAAATTGAAAATTTTTTTAAACGCCATTAATTTCAAACAACTAAAAATCAAGTAGTTATAGCTTTAATGTTAAGTTAATGTTTCTAAATTGTTTCTTATGTGTTAATTCTTTAAATTTGATTGTTATAAATAGTAAAAATTCAACCCTATGAAAAAGATAATCAGTTTATTACTTGTTGTATTTATATCAACTGTTGTGGTTGCTCAAAATAAAAATGAATATGTAATTCACGGTAATTTAATAAAGGCTACAATTTACAACCAAGATGGAAGTTTGGCACAAACTGGCTATTACACGAAGGATAACAAACCTACGGGCCAATGGATAAGCTACGACTTGCAAGGTAATAAAACAGCAGTTGCAACTTATAAAGATGGGGAAAAAGTGGGAACATGGTTTTTTTATCAAGATGATATTTTACAAGAAGTTTCGTTTGTAGCCTCGCGAATTGCAAAGGTTACCACCCTTAAAATTGAAAACTAATTTTAAATTTTCTTATTTTAAGAATGCTATAAACAAAAAAAGGTCTCTAATTTTAGAGACCCTTTTTGTTAACGTAGACTACGTTAGTATTAGTTGCTAATCCAATTCCATCCAGTAATATCTACTTGAGTACCGTTAAACACATCGTCTTCTGGCGAAGTTAATGGTGTGTTATCTACAATTACATTTTCAATCGGGCCATCATCTTTCATATCTACATTTTTAGAGTATCCACTTAAATGGATATTTGTAAAAGTTGCACCAGATTGTTTTTTAAACTGAAGCGCCGTTCCGTCAACAGTTGAAACCGCTGTAAAGTTTATAACTTTTGGGTTGCCGTTGTCGCCATCGGCTTCAATAGCTGTTGAAAATGGTTTGGTGTGGCTTACATACGTATTGGTAATGGTGCCATTCCAGCCTTCTGTCCAGTCTACTGAGTCATCTTCGTTGTTTTCAAAGTAAAGGTTTGATGCCGAAACAGTTCCGCCAAAAAACTCAATTCCGTCATCGGCACCATCAATAACGGCAACATTCGAGATTGAAGTTCCCGAACCTACCGCGTAAAGGGTAAGCCCGTTGTATTGCGATTCTGAATTTATTTGAGCACCCGCGCCACGAATAATTAAGTAGTTAATACTTCCCGAGTTATCGGTGTCATCAGTACCGCCGTAAATTAGGCCGCCTACTTCGGCGGTTACATTTACGCCTTCGGTGGTTGTTGCTTTTCCGCAAAGTAATAATCCGCCCCAGTCACCAGCTGAGTTGCCTTCTGAGCGCATAATAACAGGGTTTGAAGAAGTGCCTTGAATATCAATCTTTCCTCCTTGTTCTACGGCAATATATCGGTCTGTTCCATTTTGAGAAACTATTACAGTTCCTGCGGGAATGGTAAGTTTAACACCAGATTTTACCAAATACGGTCCAGTAACCGAATATTGAAGGTTTGCATCCAAAATTCTATCAGATGTTAAAGCGCCATTAAGTTCGGTGTTTTCTACCGGCTCTTCTTCAATTGGAGTAAAGTCGTCATCACTGCTACATCCTACAAAGAATATCGCGTTTATTGCGGCAAGTGTAATTGCAAATTTCTTAAAGTTTTTCATTTTTTGGTTTTAATTTAAATTAGACATTTGTTGTTAAAAAGTATAGTTGATATTTAAGCCTAAGCGCGTACCACGGGTGTAAGAGAGAACCGTTTCTTTAGTTTCAATATTTGTAGTACTCGGTTTTATTAGTTGGGTTCTTTTTATTTGGGGGTTTAAAATATTTTTTCCTGAAACACCTATTTTTAAATTTTTGGTTAGTTTTTTCTTCAGAATTAAATCGAGGGTTACAACGCCATTTTCCACGATGGCATCGTTGTAATTTACATCGCCAGACGATTGGAACTCGGGGGCGCCCAAGGCGTAAATTCTATCGGAGGCATAATTGGCAGAAAGTGTTGCCTCAAAGGGATTGTTTGTATTGGTATTAAAATTTAAAGCTCCGTTTACTATCCAATCTGAAGCTCCTTGTAGGCCGGTTTCAGTTAATCCTTTGTACCGAAATGTTCTTACAAAATTACCTGCGTTGTCATACACTTCTTTTAAATCTTGTTTATGCCACATTCTTGAAGCATTTACATTTAGTTTTAAATTTGGTTGTTCGTCGCCCGAAATTAAATTTATACGGCTTTCAACTTCAAAACCGTACACAGTTGCTTCATCGCCTGCATTGAAATATGAAAATACTCCTGCCGAACCTCTGTCTTGCACTTTATTAATAGGGTCTTCAATTAACTTGTAAAATCCGGTAAGTGACAGCAATTGATCGCGCGAAGGAAAAAACTCCCACTTTAAATCGAAGTTTCTGTTTAAGGAAGCCTCAATATTTGGGTTTCCACGGGTAACTTGCCCAACTGGCGAAACATATTCAAAAGGAGCAATTTCTTTAAATTCGGGAAGTGTAGTTGTATAGCTATTAGCAAAACGGATGCTGTGCTTTTCGCTCAAATTGTATTTTATATTAAACGATGGAAATATTCGGTTGTAATCTTTTGATACATCACCAATGCGTCCTGCGTAGTTATTTACATCCCAATTCACAAAAATATTATCGGTCTGAAATCGCAATCCGGCTTGTAAGGTGAAGTTGCCACGAACACCCGTAAAATTGGCATAACCCGCAGTGCTATTTAATTCACCGCGATAAAAATCGGGCGACAGCGAGTTTCGTTTTAAAAGTCCATTGTTGAAGTTTTGTGACGTAAAAATTTCTGAAATATCATCAATCGATGAAGGGTTTACAGCGTTGGTGATGGTTTCTTCTACCCCAAAAAATTGCGAACCAAAATCGCGGCTTTTATTTCTGTGAGTAGCTCCTGCATTAATATAAAATTGATCTTTTTCTTGGTCAATAATTTTAAATACACCATTTAAGCGCGCATTGTATTCAATACCTTCAATTTTTTGAACACTTTTGCGCTGTTGAAAACCACCGGTGCGTCCAAGTTGGACAATTTGATCGTTAAAATTAACTTCGTTTCTAATACGGTTAGGCTCGTCTGCGCTTAAATAATTGTAGCCAGCGGCCCACTGCACTTCATTTTTTTCACCAAAGTTGTGCTCACCACTAAGTTGCGTTACAGAGAGCAAAGTCTTCTTTAAATTTTGGTCTCGAATAAATTGTGATAGGCCTTCTTCGGGATCGGTTTCTTCGTAAATTACGGCTTCGCCAGCGCGGCCACCCTCAAAAACTTCGTCTTCAATCTTATTAATTAATAGTGAGTTGAACTTTAAATTGTTGTTGTCATTTGCTCTAAACCTAAGGTGAAATAAGCCAGAAGTTGCTACTTCTTTTTTCCAATTTATTGCATCGGGAATCATGTCGTCTAAATAGTTTGAGCGGTATTGGGCAAAGGCGCCTTTGCTATATTCAAAGTTTTCAGACTGCCCTGCAGTAAATAAAAGGCTAAGCTTATCGCCAAGCCGCTTCCCAACACTTAAAGAAAACGATTTGTTTATAGGGAAATCTTCAATTTGTGGGTTCCAGCTTTGTGCTACAATAGCCCTACTTGTAGCAGTATTTTTGTTGTAAAAACCAAATGAAACATCTCGGTAATTTGGCGATACTTTAAAATTGTTAAATACACCATTGCTTGTAACATTGGTATTTATTGAAGTGCTTGCGCTGGCCGATAAAAGTGAGCGTTTTGAAAGTTGTTTAGTATTTATATCAATATTTCCCGAAGCTTGATCTGCCGATAGTTTTGGCGAGGTAGTTTTACTTATATCAATACTTTCAATTAAACGGGTAGGAAAAAGGTTGAGATTTATGTTTTTTCTTTCAATATTATCTGAAGGAATAGGAAGACCGTTTAAAGTGGTGGATAAATACCTATCCCCTAGGCCGCGTACAAAAACATCGCCATTACCGTCGGTTTTTGAAACACCCGAAATTTTGGTTGTGGCACCAGCAGCATTTGAAACTCCTAGTTTAGACAATTGTTCGGCGCCAATACTTTCTATAATAGTTGTAGCTTTCTTTTGCTCAAGCAATAATGCTACTTCACTTTCTCTACGTACCTGCGTTTTAATTATTACTTCATCGAGGGCAGCGGCACTCGCTTTCATGGGTACATCTATATTAGTAACATTGTTTGCAGTAACTTCTACATGGGGGATTTCAACCGTTTCGTATCCCACATAGCTAAATACTAAGTTGTAAATTCCGGGTTTTAAATTCCCAATTTTATATAAGCCGTCAAAATCTGAAGTTACGCCTATTGTAGTTCCTTTAATAAAAACGTTTGCAAAAGGTAGTGGTTCATTATTGTATTGCGTATCGGTAAGTTTTCCCGCAATTGTTCCATTTTGCTGCGCAAAGGTTATTGCGGTAACAAAGTAAAAAGTTAGTTTTAAAATTGTTTTCATTTTTGTCGTTTGATTTGTTGGTGCAAAGAAACCAGGCGTGTGTAAAAATTGTGTTAATTGGCCATTACCAATTAGTCAAGTTAGGGTTAGCTATATGTTAAGTCAATTGAAAAAAAATGATTGAATTGCCTCCTGAAAATAGTATCTTGCCTACCAAATTTTTACATATTATGATGCAATGGGAACAGCTGCTTTCACTAAAAAAGCAGGGAGATAAAAACAAAAGACTTAGGATTGAAGAAGACGAAACTCGGTTGGGGTTTGAGGTAGACTACGACCGTGTAATTTTTTCGGCGGCATTCCGAAGTTTACAGGACAAGACGCAGGTTATTCCATTGTCTAAAACCTCCTTTGTACATACGCGCTTAACCCATAGTTTGGAAGTATCGGTCGTAGGCCGCTCTTTGGGCCGAACGGTGGGTAAAGCAATTTTAAAAAAGCATCCCCAATTGCAAAATGTGCACGGGTTTCAATTTAACGATTTTGGAGCCATTGTTGCGGCGGCGGCGCTTGCACATGATATAGGCAACCCTCCTTTTGGACACAGTGGTGAAAAAGCAATTGGCGATTACTTTTTAAACGGAAACGGCAAACGTTTTAAAGATAAACTCACCGAAAAACAATATCAGGATTTAGTTGCTTTTGAAGGCAATGCCAATGGATTTAAAATTTTAACGCAGTCTAAAAATGGAGTGGAAGGAGGTCTTCGGCTTACTTTTGCCACGTTGGGCGCATTTATGAAATACCCAAAACAATCGTTGCCTCACAAACCCACCACACACGTTGCCGATAAAAAATTTGGCGTTTTTCAAAGCGACACTACTTTCTTTGAGGAAGTAGTTTCAGACTTAGGACTTTTAAATCAAGGAAACGGTAGGTATTCACGCCATCCGTTAACGTACTTGGTCGAAGCTGCCGATGATATTTGCTACACCTTAATAGATTTTGAAGACGGAATAAACCTGGGGCTAATAGATGAAGACATTGCCTTGGAATATTTAATAAACTTAGTACGCGCTACATTAAAGAAAGATGTTTATTCGGCGTTAAAAACATCGCAGGATAGATTGGCCTATTTGCGAGCGCTAGCCATAAACACTTTAATTTCAGAAGCTGCGGAAATTTTTATTGATAATGAAGAAGAAATTTTAAAAGGCACTTTTTCTGAAGCGTTACTCGACAAAAGTAAGTACAAAGTGCAAATTGCCGATATTATAAAAATTAGCATTGAAAAAGTGTACCAAAGCGCCGAAGTTACCGAAAAGGAAATTGCTGGCTACAATATATTAACGACCCTGTTGGAAAATTTTACAACAGCATTTGAAAATCTGAGCAATAATAGCGAACGACAATACGATTTACTTTTACTTCGAACAATAGATTTTCAAGTAGATACTTCGGTTTCTGTGTATAATTACTTAATGGAATGTTGCAATTATATTTCGCGATTAACGGATGGCAATGCGCTTCAAATTTTTCAGAAAATAAAAGGAGAGATGCACTAAGTATCTCTTTAGACCGATGTTAAATGTTAAATAGTGCCGATTGGGCTGATATATTGGCAATTTATGATATTTTTAGCATTCCTTTTATTTGAGGGAATTTTAACAACATTTCTAGAAAGATTATTTCTAAACTAAAACCACCTAAAATTTAATTTAAAGCTTATGAAAAAAGTTCTTTACTTACTTATCATTTTTGTTGTAAATGTAACCTATGCGCAGGATTACAACAATTTGGTAAAAACGTACCTTCAGCAAAATCGATCGATGCATTCGCTACAACCGCAGGATATTGCGGATGTAACAATTGCTTCGCAGAGTTTTTCAAAAAATATGCAGGCGCATAATGTATATGTAGAACAGCGCCACCAAGGAATAAAAGTTTTTAATTCTACCTCTCCTTTTGTAATTAAGGATGGAGCGGTTTACAGTGCTAAAGTTTCTTTTATCGAAAATATTTCGGCAAAAGTAAATAGTACTACTCCTTCTATTTCTGC
This sequence comes from Aequorivita marisscotiae, assembly GCF_029814825.1. Lineage (NCBI taxonomy): Bacteria > Pseudomonadati > Bacteroidota > Flavobacteriia > Flavobacteriales > Flavobacteriaceae > Aequorivita > Aequorivita marisscotiae. Next base: position 1,277,344 of record NZ_CP122379.1, read on the forward strand.
GGTGAACGCGATAGCTAAAGCCGCCACTGCTTTGGGTTTACAGAGTCCTACAAATTTAAATTTGCTAGAAACTGTTTCAGACCACAGCTACATTTTCTCTAATGGATCAATTTCTTTGGAAAATATTCCTGTTGAATTGGTGTATCAAAAAATGGAAGAATCTGGCACTTTAAAGCTAGCTTGGGATCTAAGTATTTCTTTATTAGATGCTTCGCATTACTACAGCGTACGCATTGATGCTATGACTGGCGAATTGTTAGAAACAATGGACTGGGTTGTAAGTTGTAATTTTGGATCGGAAGCGCATTCACACACAAGTACCAGAAGCATATTAGAAGGTACCAAAAGTGAAGCCAGCATGCCTATTACTACTTTGGCTAATGCAACGTATCGCGTTTTTCCATTGCCACAATTAGGGCCGCACAATGGCGCAGACCAACTAATTAACGACCCTTCAGATGCGGTTGCCTCTCCTTACGGATGGCACGATATAGACGGCGTTGCTGGAGAAGAATTTACTTACACTCGTGGTAACAATGTAATTGCTCAGGAAGATAAAAATGGTAACAACGGATCTGGTGCAAGAGCAGAAGGTGGGCCAACCCTTACTTTTGATTTTCCTTTTAATCTTCCTCAACACCCGAATGCATTTACCGATGGTGCAATAACCAATTTATTCTATATGAATAATATGATGCACGATGTTATGTACCACTACGGTTTTGATGAAGCAAGCGGTAATTTCCAGGTAAATAACTATACCGGTGCCCCAGGTGCAGGCGATTATGTTTTTGCAGATGCACAAGATGGAAGCGGAATTAATAACGCAAACTTTGGAACTCCTCCAGACGGTGGTGCACCAAGAATGCAGATGTATTTATGGAGCGCTCCGGGTACTGTATTAGGTACGTTTTTAACAGTAAACAATGGGCCATTGGCTGGACAGTATTACGCCATGGATTCTAACTTTGCGCCACCACTTACAACCACACCAATAACTGCAGATCTTGTAGTTGTAGAGGATGATAACTCTGGACCTTCAACCGATGCAAATGACGGATGTGATAATATTACGAATGGTGGAGCAATAACAGGAAAAATAGCTGTTATTAGAAGAGGTGAATGTAACTTTACCGTAAAGGTGCTCAATGCACAAAACGAAGGTGCCATAGCGGTAATTATCGTTAACGATGTTCCGACAGATCCTATTGTAATGGGCGGTAATGGTACACAAATTACAATTCCTGCTCTTATGATTTACAAAACAGATGGAGAAGCACTTATTGCTTCGCTTTTAAACGGAGATACAATAAACGCTACGTTGGTTGATGATGGATCGGGTACCGATAACTTTCAACGCGATGGCGATTTAGATAATGGTATTGTTGCTCACGAATATGGACACGGTGTTTCTAACCGTTTAACGGGTGGCCGTTTATCTGCCGGTTGTCTTCAGAATCAAGAACAAATGGGTGAAGGATGGAGCGATTATCTAGGTTTTATTTTAACAATGAAACCTGGCGATACCAGATTTGACGCACGTGGAACGGGAACCTATGCACTGGGACAAGGTGTTGCGGGTATGGGATTAAGAACAAAGCCATACAGTTCAGACTTTGCGGTAAACGATTTTACCTATGACGATATTAAAACACAATCTGTTCCTCACGGTGTTGGTTCGGTTTGGGCCACAATGTTGTGGGATTTAACTTGGGACTTGATAGATGAACACGGTTTTGATGCCGATCTTTACAACGGAACAGGCGGAAACAATATATCTATGCAACTTATACTTGACGGTATGAAATTGCAACCATGTAGTCCAGGTTTTATAGACGGTCGTGATGCTATCCTTGAAGCAGATTTAATTGCTAATGGCGGTGCTAACAGATGTATTATTTGGAGAGCCTTTGCAAAAAGAGGTCTTGGTTTAAGTGCTACGCAAGGAAGCTCTAATAGTAGAGCCGACGGTACTGAAGCATTTGATGTGCCGGTAGATTGTATCTTGGGTACTTCTGATAACGGAACCTTAGAAAACAACTTTATAGTTTATCCAAACCCATCAAATGGTGAGATTACTATTAAGTCTCGTATAGATGTAGGCGAAACAACTGTTTCTATCTTTGATATGAATGGAAGAAAAGTGTTTACACAGCAACTTGAACTTCACACTTCTGCTAATGTAAATGCAAGCCAGTTGAATGCCGGTATTTACTTAATGCAAATTTCAAGTGGAGATCGTTCACAGACAACTAAATTAATTATCAACTAATTATTAGTTAGTTAATAAAAAGAAAAGAGGTTCGAAAGAGCCTCTTTTTTTTATATATACTTTTTGAGAGTTTTGTGTATTTTTTCTGAAGAAATACCCGAAAGGTCTTGTAGCTCTGCAACCGAACCGTGTTCCGGAAAAACATCCGGAATTCCTAAAATTTCTATTGGGTTTTTATAGTTATGTTTTGAAGCAAAAGTTACAATCGTAGTTCCTAAACCGCCAAGAATAGTACCATCTTCAATAGTAAGGATTGTTTTATATTGTTTGAAAATTTTATGAAGCAAGTTTTCGTCCAATGGTTTTAAAAACCGAATATCAACTAGGCCAATTTTATTTTGTTGTGAAGATGGGAGCATATCTATTGCACGCACAACATTGTTTGCCATAGTACCTATGCTCAAAACTACAATATCACTGCCTTCTCGTAGCACCGTTGCAAGTCCTATTTCAATTTTATTAAATGGTTTTTTCCAGTTTAGAATAGTTCCTTTGCCGCGAGGATATCGTATAAATATAGGTAGTTTCAACCCGTTTTGTGCGGTAAACATTATATTCCGCAATTCAATTTCGTTGCGGGGCGCAAAAATGATGAGGTTCGGAATACAATTTAAATATGCCAAATCGAATATTCCATGGTGGGTGGCACCATCTTCACCTACAATTCCAGCTCTATCCAAGCAGAAAATTACCGGAATTTTTTGTAAACATACATCGTGAATTACTTGGTCGTAGGCACGTTGTAAAAAGGTAGAATAAATATTGCAAAATACTGAAAAACCTTGCGTAGCTAAACCCGCTGCAAAGGTTACGGCATGTTGTTCTGCTATTCCTACGTCAAAGGCGCGTTTCGGAAATGCATCCATCATAAATTTTAATGAACTTCCCGTTGGCATTGCTGGTGTTATACCTATGATTTTTTCATTTTCCGACGCCAGTTCCACCAAAGTTTTTCCAAAAACATCTTGGAATTTTGGCGGCTCCATTTGCTTGCTTTTTGGTGCCAAATCGCCAGTAAGCGCGTCAAATTTACCGGGCGCGTGATACACTACTTGGTTTTCTTCGGCTTGCCGTAGCCCTTTTCCCTTCGTAGTAATTAAATGAAGCACTTTTGGACCCGAAACCGCTTTTAATCTTTCCAGTTCGGAAATTATTAAATTTAAATTGTGGCCATCTATGGGTCCGGTATAATTAAAATTTAAGGCTTCAAATATATTGTCGGCATCTTTTGCTCCCTTGCCTTTCACCTTGGTAAAATATTCCTTTAACGCACCTACGCTGGGATCTATGCCAATAGCGTTATCGTTTAATATTACCAAAAGATTTGTATCGGTAACCCCTGCGTGGTTTAAGGCTTCAAAAGCCATGCCGCTAGCAATCGAGGCATCGCCAACAACGGCAATATGCTGTCGGGTATTTTCGCCGTTTAATCGCGAGGCAATTGCCATTCCCAAGGCTGCCGAAATTGCAGTACTACTATGCCCTACGCCAAAAGTATCATAATTACTTTCGGCTCTTTTTGGGAAACCGCTAATACCTCCCAACTGCCTATTGGTGTGGAAAATTTCTTTTCTGCCTGTTAAAATTTTATGTCCGTAAGCTTGGTGGCCAACATCCCACACCAAAACATCATCGGGCGTGTTAAACACATAGTGAAGTGCAATAGTAAGTTCCACAACACCAAGACTTGCGCCTAAGTGGCCTTCTTTTGTAGCAATAATATTTATGATAAATTCACGTAGCTCTTTGGCTAACTGTGGTAAATTTTCCTTCGGAATTTTTCGCAGATCTTTTGGAAAATTAATGGTATTTAATATGTTTTTTCGCACGCTGTAAAGATACAGTTTATGGGAATTTGTTAATTGATGAATTCGTTAATTTGTTAATTCGTAATTTCGTTTTTTATAAAGCCGATTTAAAAACTGAAATCTTGAGTATAATAGATCCCTTAGACGACACTTATTTTATGAAACGCGCCTTGCAAGAAGCTGAAATGGCCTATGAAAAAGACGAAATTCCTATCGGGGCGGTAATTGTAATAAACAATCAGATTATTGCCCGTTCGCATAACCTAACCGAAACTTTAAATGATGTAACCGCCCACGCCGAAATGCAAGCTATAACTGCAGCGGCAAATTACTTGGGAGGTAAGTATTTACTAGATTGCACGCTTTATGTAACAATTGAGCCCTGCCAAATGTGTGCAGGAGCTTTGTTTTGGAGCCAAATTTCGAAAATTGTGTATGGGGCTAGGGATGAACAGCGGGGATGTATAGCATTAAATACGAGGCTACATCCAAAAACTGTAATGACGGGAGGAGTTTTGGCTGCGGAATCTTCGCAGTTGTTAAAGCAATTTTTTATAGAAAAAAGATCTAAATAAGTGTTACAAGCTATCGTGCTTTAGTACCAACAAAAAAGCCCTCCAGAAAATGAAAGGCTTTTTACAAATCTTTAGTTATTCCTTAATCGTGAATAACGCGAACTTGAGCCGCAACAGTTCCTTTTCGACCTTCTTCTTCAACATATTCTACTTTGTCGCCTTCGTTTAGCGCTTCACCATTTAAGCCGGTTACGTGTACAAAAATGTCTTTTCCAGTTTCATCGTTAGTGATAAAACCATAGCCTTTAGATTCGTTAAAAAATTTTACTGTTCCTTCCATTTTAAATAAAAAATAATTATTGATTAAGTACAAATGTATAATTTTTTGATTTTAAGTGTTAACGAAATCAAAAAATTTTGAAACATACAATGCATTTATATCTTTTTATCTTTTTGATAATCCTGCATTTTTTTTATATTTTCTTTGGTAAGCATATAGTCTTTAACACTTCTATTTTTCCATCTGTGGTAAATAAATAGTGGCATTAATAAAAAAAATCCGGCCATTAAACTAAGTCCGATAATTAAATTTCCAGTGGCCTCGTCATTCAATTTAATATAAAAGCCAGTGCCTAGACCAATGAGTACAGCAAAAAATAATACGATAAGAATGTATTTCATAGAAGAATGGTTTTCAAAATTATTTAGTTGAAAAATCTATTAGTTTTCGGCGATAAGCGGTAAGTAATTTCGATTTTGAAACGAAACCGTAATATTTTCCGTCATTTATAACCGGTAGGTTCCAGGCTCCCGTGTCTTGAAATTTTTTCATTACCTCGGTCATTTTATCTTTGTGCAAATCTATTACTCCTGGTGGATTGTGCATTAATTCGCGCGCACTTATTTTGTCGTATAACTTTTGATCGAACATAATGGGCCGCAGATCGTCCAGCAGAATTATACCTTCCAATGTATTGGAATCTTTACTGAGTACCGGAAAGAGATTTCTTTTAGATTTAACCACCGCTTGATGTACCATTTCGCCAAGGGTCATTTTGGGATAAATAACTATAAAATCGCGCTCTATAACTGTTTCAATATCCATTAAGGTTAGCACTGCATGATCTTTGTCGTGGGTAATAAGATCTCCTTTTCGTCCGAGTTCCATTGTATAAACGGAATGTGGAATAAAAAATTTTGTCAGTGAAAATGAAATGGCAGCCGTAACCATTAGCGGGATAAACAGTTCGTACCCACCGGTAACTTCGGCAATTAAAAATATAGCTGTTAATGGTGCATGAAGAACCCCAGCCATTAGCCCCGTCATTCCAACTAACGTAAAATTACTTTCTGAAACGGGATTATTCAATAGGCCGATATTATTGAGAATTTTCGCAAAACAATTCCCCATAATACTTCCCATAAATAGCGTTGGTGCAAAAATACCCCCAACACCTCCTGCGCCAAAAGTTAAGGCACTTGCTATAATTTTAAACACAACCAATCCTGCTAACAACAAAATAACCACCCAAATACTGGAAAGATCTAAATTGAAAAAATTGTTTTCCAGTGCAGCATTTGGGTTTCCTTGTACCAAATTGTTTATTATATCGAAACCTTCGCCATACAATGGAGGAATAAAATAGACCAGAATGCCAAGGCCAATCCCACCAATTAACAATCGCTTAATAGGCGATGCTATTTTTTCGAAAAAATCCTGAATTTTCGAATACATCTTCGTGTAGTAAATAGACACCATAGAAGCGACCAATCCCAGTAATATGTAAAACGGAATATCGTTAATTGTAAATTTTTCGGTAATATTAAACGGCAACAAAACGTCTGATCCTAAAAAGAAATACGAAGTAGTAATTGCCGAAACCGATGCCAAAAGAAGAGGCACCATAGAAATTAGGGTGAGGTCCAAGCTAAATACTTCCACGGCAAAAATAATAGCAGCGATAGGAGCCTTAAAAATAGCAGACATAGCTCCCGCACCCGCGCAGCCAATTAATAGTGTCCGGGTAGGTTGGTTCATATGGAAAAACCTCGCTAGGTTGGAGCTAATTGCAGCACCTGTGGCCACTGTTGGGCCTTCAAGACCAACAGAACCTCCAAAACCTACCGTAATGGGCGCGGTAATTAAACTTCCAAACATTTGAAATGGCCGCATAAATCCTTTGCGTTTTGAAATAGCATATAGAGTTGACGGAATTCCATGGCTTACTTTATGGCGAATAATATAGCGCATTGCCAAATATGCCAATGTAAGTCCGATAAGCGGAAAAATAAAATAGAATGCTGTCTGATAATGAGCAATAAGCTTTCCCTGCAATAAATTTTGAATCAGGTGGGTTAGGTTTTTTAAGATTACCGCTCCAATACCTGCCAGAAGTCCAACAGCAATAGCTAGAATAAAAACAAACTGCTTATGCGGTATGTGTTTAATCCTCCAGATTAAAAACCGGGTTAGTACGTTGCGTTTTTGCGTTGGCATCCCTAAAGCTATCAAAAAATCCTGCATTTGCAGGATTTTTATTTAAGATTTTATTTCAACTTTTAAATGAAGTTCTTCAAGTTGTTTTTTATCAATGGGCGCGGGTGCATCAATCATTACATCGCGGCCCGCATTGTTTTTTGGGAAGGCGATAAAGTCGCGAATGGTTTCCTGCCCACCTAAAATTGCAACCAACCTGTCTAAACCAAAAGCAATTCCGCCGTGTGGTGGCGCACCGTATTGAAAGGCATCCATTAAAAAGCCGAATTGAGCTTTCGCTTCTTCTGGAGTAAATCCTAAATAATCGAACATCAGCGCTTGTGTTTTTCTATCGTGAATTCTAATTGAACCACCGCCAATTTCGTTTCCGTTTAGTACTAAATCGTATGCATTAGCCTTAACTTCACCGGGATTGGTGTCTAAAAGTTCCAATTGCCCAGGTTTTGGAGAGGTGAAAGGGTGGTGCATTGCGTGGTAGCGATTTGTATCCTCATCCCATTCCAGCAATGGGAAATCTACTACCCAAAGTGGTGCAAATTCGTCGCTTTTTCTCAGACCGAGTTCTTCGGCTAAATGCATTCTCAATGCGCTTAATTGCGTACGAACTTTATTTTTATCTCCAGAAAGTACACAAACCAAATCGCCAGGTTTAGCTCCTGTAATTTCAGCCCATTTTGCCAAATCTTCCTGATCGTAAAATTTATCTACCGAAGATTTATAACTTCCGTCATCGTTACAACGTGAATAAACCATTCCTAAAGCGCCAATCTGCGGACGTTTAATCCAGTCTATTAATTTGTCTATTTCTTTTCTTGTAAAAGTGTTTCCACCGGGAACAGCAATTCCTACTACTAATTCTGCTTGATTGAAAACATTAAAATCTTTGTGCTTTGCCACGGCGTTTAACTCGCCAAATTCCATCCCAAAGCGTATATCCGGTTTGTCGTTTCCGTATTTCGCCATGGCTTCGTCGTACGTCATTCTAGGGAATTCCGAAATTTCTACGCCGTTTATTTCTTTTAAAAGATGTTTTGTTAACCCTTCAAACGCATTTAGAATATCTTCTTGCTCCACGAACGCCATTTCGCAATCTATCTGCGTAAATTCTGGCTGTCTGTCTGCGCGGAGATCTTCGTCGCGGAAACATTTCACTATTTGGAAATATTTATCCAAACCGCCAACCATTAGCAATTGCTTAAAAGTTTGGGGCGACTGTGGTAAGGCATAAAACTGACCTTCATTCATTCGTGAAGGCACCACAAAATCACGTGCTCCTTCGGGAGTAGATTTTATTAAATACGGCGTTTCCACTTCAACAAAACCTTCATTTGCCAAATAATTGCGTACGGCAATGGCAACTTTTGAGCGGAATATTAAATTTTTGCGCACCGGCTTTCTGCGAATGTCGAGGTAGCGATATTTCATTCGTAAATCTTCGCCGCCATCGGTCTCATCTTCTATGGTGAAGGGTGGAGTTTGAGACTCATTCAGAATATTTAATTCGGAAACTAAAATTTCCACATCGCCGGTAGGTATGTTTGGGTTTTTAGATTCGCGCTCAATAACGGTTCCCTTTACTTGAATTACGAACTCACGACCTAATTTTGTGGCTTTTTCAATTACTTCTTTTGAAGTTCTTTCTTCGTCAAAAATAAGTTGGGTGATGCCATAGCGGTCGCGAAGGTCAACCCACACCATAAAACCTTTGTCGCGGGTTTTTTGTACCCATCCCGCAAGGGTTACTTCTTTGTTGATATCTGCCGCGCGAAGCTGGCCGTTGTTGTGCGTTCTGTACATTTTATTCTGAAAAAAATTGAGAGGGCAAATTTAGTAAGTATTAAATGAATTGTTGTGGTTTTGCAGCGATTATTATTTTAGAGCACGGGTTGCCACGAATACGCGAATATTTTTAAAAGAAAAGCCTGAAAGTTTTTTTAATTGTTACGATTAATGGTGTTTTTTATCGTGTGGATTATTCTTTTTACTTCAAATCTGCCATTTTCATTTTTAAAACTTTACAACAAAAAACAAAAAAATCCCTTTGTGCATTACTGATACAAAGGGATTTTATATAGATGAAATGTTTATTACGCTATGCGGTTATTATAGGTAGCATCTTTTGCTCTTTGTTTTTTTAACTCTTTTAGCCTTCGTTTTTTGTAAAACCTTATTTTGGCGCGGTTAACCAGATAAAACATTACCGGGACCACAATTAAAGTTAGGAATGTGGCGAATATTAAACCGAAGATTACCGTCCACGCGAGTGGCCCCCAGAAAATAACGTTGTCTCCGCCAATGTAAATATTCGGACTGTAATCTGTAAATAACCCGAAGAAATCTATATTAAACCCAATTGCTAAGGGAATAAGACCCAAAACAGTTGTAATTGCCGTTAACAAAACAGGGCGCAAACGTGACTTTCCTCCTGCAACTATTAATTGAAAATACTGGCGTTTGGTGAGCATTTGGTCTTCATCCATTTGTAGATCAAACATTTTACGGTCAATGAGAATTTGGGTGTAATCAATAAGAACAATCGCGTTATTAACTACAATTCCAGCAAGTGAAATAATACCCATCATAGTCATAATTACCACGAAATCCATTTGAAAAACTACCAGACCAAGAAATACTCCGGCCAAACTTAAAATAACCGATGTTAAGATAATCATTGGTTTTGAGAGGCTATTAAATTGTGCTACCAGGATAAGCAAAATGCCGCCCATAGCATAAAATAGTGCCAATAAGAGAAAGCCCATATTATCTGCTTGCTCTTCTTGTTCGCCAGTAAATACAAGATTTATATCTTTTGGCAGATCATAATTTTGCAATTCAACCTTAAGATCATTTACAATTTCGGTAGCATTATAGCCTCCAATAACGTTTGAATATACGGTTATGGTTCGTTTTAAGTCTTTTCGTTTAATTGAGCTGAAAGAGGCAGTATTGTTTTTTGTAACCATTGCCGATATGGGTATCTGCACAATTTTCCCTTGGTTATTTCTAAAGGTTATAGGTTGGTTAAAAAGGGCACTTTCATCGTAACGAGATTTGTCTGAAAGCCGAACATTTATTTCGTAATCGTCGTCGCCATCTTTATAGGTTGAAGCTTCTTCGCCAAAAATAGCACGACGAAGGGTTAAGCCAATCTGCCCTGTAGAAATACCCAATTGTCCTGCTTTTTCGCGGTTAACGGTAACATCCATTTCCGGTTTACTTTTGTTAACGTCTATTTTTAATTCTTCAATTCCGCTTATGCCTAAGCCTTCAATATAAGACCGAAGGTTTTCGGCTTCGCGAAGCATTTCTTCATAATTTTCGCCAATCAATTCAATATTAATAGGGTAGCCTACGGGTGGTCCGGCAGCGTCCTTTTCTACAATAATTGAAGCCCCTGGAAAACCTTTTACCGCCTCCCGAACTTCTTCTAAAACGTCACTACTTTTTACGCCACGACGCAACTGATAATCGCGCATGGAGAGAGTTATCTTTCCTTTTTGCGGCATTTCATTGCTTTGGCCTCCATCGGTCTGTGGGTTTCCGGCCCCTTGACCCACCTGCGAAATAGCAGATTCTACCATATAATTATAGCCATCGTCTTCATATTTGGCAATGGCGTCAAAAACACGTTGTTCAACGCGTTTGGTGAGCTCGTTGGTTTTTTCAATATCGGTACCCTGTGGATATTCTATGTAGGTGATAATCTGATTGGGTTCGTTTTCGGGGAAGAAAAGTACTTTGGGTTGTACTAAATACACCAAAATAAAAGACAGAAATAATAAAATAACCGTGCCGAAGAAAAACACATAGGCTTTTTTTCCGCGCAAGGCGTATTTTAGAATTTTTTCATAGAAATTCTCTAGTTTTTTCAGTGCTTTGTATTGAAAATAATCTACGGCTCCAACCAAAAAATATTTATAAACCCAGAGCATAATGGCGGTGAGTATTGCTAAATTTCCAAAACCGCGGAATGCAGCAACATCTATTGCAAAACCAGCAATTACAAGCAATATACCAACCCCTAGCAGTATTAAACTCCAACGGATAAGTTTCTTTTTTGTCATGGGTTCTTCTTCAGTTTTCATAAAAACCGAAGTAAGCATAGAGTTAATGATCAGTGCCACAAAAAGCGAAGACGAAAGCACTACCGAGAGGGTAATGGGAAAGTATATCATAAATTTCCCGATGGTACCTGGCCAAAGACCAAGTGGGAAAAATGCGGCCAAGGTAGTTGCGGTTGAAGCAATAATGGGCCAAGCAATTTCGCCCATTCCTTGTTTGGCAGCTTTTCGTGGCGATAGGCCTTCACTCATTAATGTATAAACGTTTTCTACTACTACAATTCCGTTGTCCACAAGCATTCCCAGCCCCATAACGAGCCCAAAGAGAACCATTGTATTTAGCGTAAAGCCCAAAGCCGATAGAATAACCAGCGACATTAACATGGATAGCGGAATGGCGAAACCTACAAATAATGCATTTCTAAAGCCCAGGAAAAACATTAGCACCAACACTACTAAAATTACTCCGAATATTATGTTGTTTACCAAATCGTTTACTTGGTTTTCGGTTTTAATAGATTGATCGTTGGTTAGCGTAATGTCGAGGCTTTTTGGCAAGTAATTTTCCTGTTCTTCGGCTACAATTTTTTTAATTTGTTCTACAGCCTCGATCATGTTTTTTCCCGCCCGTTTTTTTACATCGAGCATTACTACAGGTTCCCCGTACTCGCGTGCATAGGTAGTAGGGTCTTTTTCTTGAAATTTTATATCGGCTATATCTTTTAGGAAAATAATTCCGTCATCTTTTTTAACCACCACATCTTCGAGCTCTTTCGGATTTTTAATTTCGCCGGTAATACGAATGTTTTTCTGAACGCCATTGGTGATAATATTTCCGCCAGAAATGGTGCTGTTTTCTCCCTTTATTGCATTTATAATATTGTCGAAACTAACTTGCGAAGCCGTCATTTTATAAATATCTACGGCAACTTCAACTTCTTTTTCCTCGGCACCGCGAATGGTGGCCTCTTTTATTTGGGGGAGTAATTCAATTTTATCTTGAAGATATTCGGCGTAGTCTTTTAACTGTTGTACAGGATAATCGCCTGTAAGGTTAATATTTAAAATAGGCATTTCTTCCGAAAAATTTAAGTCGAAAACGTTGGGTTCTACCTTTCCGCCATTGGTTAGGGTAGGCCAAGTAGTTTCGGCTTTTACAAGATCTACCTTGTCTTTAACCAATTGTTTTGCTACTGGAATATCTACAGACTCTTCAAATTCAACAATAATAATAGAATAATCCTGAAGGGTAGTTGAGGTAATTTCCTTTACACCGCCTACGTCTTTAAATTCTTCTTCTAAAGGCTCGGTGATAAATTTTTCAACATCTTCTGCGGAGTTTCCGGGGTTTACAGAAGAAACGTAAATTTTGGTTTCGATAATTTCTGGAAAAGCCTCGCGCGGCATGGTGTAATAGGCAATGGCACCCAGAAATAAAACAATGGCCATTACTACATAAACGGTCATTTTATTGTCGATGGCCCAAGACGAAATACTAAATTCTTTATACGGGTTTTTGCTCATGATGCAAAGGTTTCTTAGTTTTTAATGGTTACTTTCTGGCCATCGCGAAGGGTTTTTGCGCCTTCTTTAATAATGGTATCGCCTTTTTTAAGTCCCGATTTTACCTCTGTGTGGTTTTCATAAGAAAGTCCGGTTTCTAGCAATACACGTTTTGCAACCCCCACAGTATCATTTATAGGTTGGTATAAAAATGCTATGGTTTCGCCAGCCGCATTTTCCTGCAAAATATTCTCTGGAACGGTTATGGCGTTTTCTGCGCTGTAATCATTCACTTTTACTACTGCAATGAGGTTTGGTTTTACTAACCCGTCTTTATTCGGGATTTCAACCTGAATTTCAAAACTTCTGTTGTTGGGATTAATGTAGTTGCTCACTTGGCTAACGGTGCCTTCAAACTCGGCATTTATTGAAGCTAATTTTACTTTTACCTGCGTTCCTTTTTTTATGTTTTTTAAATAGGTTTCCGGAATGGCGGCCTTTACATACATATTGTTCAAATTCACCAAGCGAATAATGGGACTTTGACCGGGAATTACTACTTGCCCCTGATCTGAAATAATTTCATCTACAATGCCGCTAAATGGCGCTGTAATTATTGTTTTTCCCAACTGAGAACGCAATTGGTTGGTTACATTTTTTGCAGCTTCATAATTGGTTTTTGCTTGTAGAAATTGAATTTCGGAACCTATTTTCTGTTCCCAAAGTCGCTGTTGGCGTTCAAAAGTGGTTTTTGCCAAGGCCAATTGTGCTTCTTGTTGGGCCACTTGACTTGAAAGCCCTCCGTCATCAATTTTGGCAAGACGCTGCCCTTTTGTTACATTTTGGCCTTCCTTCACATATATGTTTGTGAGCACTCCAGAATATTCTGCATTTAGCACTACATTTTGGTCTGTAGCTACGTTTCCTTGTACTTCTACGTAGTGTTTAAAAATAGTATCTTTTATAACCTCGGCAGTTATTAGTGCAGGACGCTCTTTCTTTTCGTGGGTTTCTATATATTCATTCAGCTTGTCAATTTCACTTTTTAGTTCGCGTTGCTGCTTATTCAGTTCGGTTCTTTTGGCCTTTACGGCCGAAAGATTGCCAGAGTCAATCACGGCATCTACCGATTTCTTGTCATTGCCGCAAGAAGCAAAGATGGCGATTATTAGTAGTGATAGAAGTGCTTTTTTCATTAGTTTGAATTTTCGCTTTAAGTTGAATTTTAAAAGTTTTAGTACTGTTTTTTAATAGTTTCTGAATCTATACGAAGCTGCGGAATATTTAAAACAGTTTCAAGATTTGCTTTTTCGTTTATCACTTGCAACATAGATTGAAAATATTGTTGTTGGGCCGTGTATAACTGTGTCTGGGCTTGGCGCAAATCGAAACTGGCACCTAATCCTTCTGTAAACTTAATTTGGTTTTTGTTTTCAATACGCACTGCCAAGGCGAGATTTTTCTTGGAGTTTTTATAATTTTCAATCGCGAATTGATAATTGCTTCTGGCTGAGGTGAGATCTAATTTTATTTGTTGTTTGCTCTGTTCAAAATCGGTTTTTGCTTGCTCTAAAGCAATTTTGGCGCGTTGGGTGCTGGCGCTGCGCATTCCGCTACTAAAAATGGGAATGTTTAAACTTACTCCCAAAACCGAAGATTGATACCATTTTTGGTCGCCGTTAAAAAAACTAAAATCGTTGCTATTGGCGGAAGTACCATAATTTACAAAGGCCGAAAGTCGGGGCAGATATTTACTTTTTTCAAGACGCATTTCAAAAAATCGCTGTTCGGTAAGATTATACGCAATTTTATAATCTACATTGTCTTCAATATTTAAAGAGGCATCTAATAGCGCTAGGCTAATGTTGTTATCTGCAAGTTCATCCAAACTGTCGGTTAAAATTACCGGGGCAAATACGTCAATTCCTAAAGCGAGATTAAACATTTGCTTTGCAATTTTCTGACTACGACGGGCATTGCTTAGCTGGGTTTCAATATCGAGTAGTGTAATTTCGAGCTGTTCAACATTTTCTTCTTCTGTTAAACCATTTTCAAAAATTTTTCTAGTTTCAAATAGGTTGTCTTCAAGATTTGTTTTGTTTTTTTCGAAAATGGCCACTAATTCCTGAGCTAAGAGCACACTTCCGTAGGCGTTAATTACGCCCTTTCTTACTTCGAGCCGGGTTTTTTCGTTTGCGTTTTCAGAAAATCTCAAAAATGCTTTTGCTGCCTTTAAACCCACCAGATAACTTCCGTCAAAAATAAGTTGGTTTAGAGTAGCTACGGCATTTGCATTTTGTTTTGTTCCGAAGGTTACCGGCGTAAAAGTACCGGGTTCGCCGCCGCCAAACTCGCCGGGAATTAAGGTTACGGGCTGTTTTAAATTATTTTGATAGCTAACAGTACCGTCTATTTGTGGGAGCCCTTGTGCCGTGGTTTCCCACTTTTGCTTAATGGCCTTGGCAATATCGCGTCGTGCATTAATTGAGGTGTAATTACTATCTAGCGCAAAGGTAATGGCTTCTTGTAAACTAAAACTGTAGTCTTTATTTTGCTGCGAAAAGCCTAAAGAAAAAGTAAGTACAAAACTGAAAAATAAAAGTTTTTTAGTCATTGGTTTGATGCGCTTTAATGAATTTATTTAGTGTGTTGAATCCTTCAGATGTTACAATTCCTCTTAAATGATATTCGAGATATTCTTCGTTGGCGAATTTGATCGAAAATTTTTCGAGAGGAAAAAGGTTTTGATCTTTTATACCGTGAATGCCCAAAAAATACAATCTCGCTATAAATTCAATATTAATATTGCTTCGATAAAGGCCTTGTTCTATACCTCTGCGAAGATTATTTCGGGTGTATTCCATCATTTTTTCGAAATGGTTTGCCTTAAGGTTTCCACTTATTTCGGGATAATATTTTTGTAATTGAAATTGGGGAGAGGAGTGGTCGTTATCAATTTTGTACATTACAAACTTCTTTATTTCAAAAAGTTCTATAATCGGATTTTGGTTTTGTGAACGAATTTCGTCTATCCCATCAGTAATGCCGTGCATGACAGTGCAAGTACATTCCTTTACAAGAGCTGTTTTGTTTTTAAAATGCGTGTAAATGGTTTTTTTTGAAATTGCCATTTCGTTGGCAATATCGTCCATTGTAACACTTTTAAAACCAAGTTTTAGAAAAAGCTCAGTTGCTTTTTCAATAATTTTATTCTTCATAATCGGGTGCAAAGGTAGGTTGTGGAAACTCTAAAAACAATTATAGTTTCCTTAGTTTTATTTTATTAACAGAAACTTAACAGGCCTGCTAATTTTCCACATAAATTGTGGGCATTCGCTTAGCTTGTTTTACTTTAGCCAAAATTTATTTTTAACGCATGGAAATTTTAAAAAAATATAATACGGCGCTTCATTCCCATCTTAAAAATGCAGTTCCCGAAAAGGGGCCACGCCAACTTTACGACCCTATAGCCTATATACTTGCGCTGGGTGGAAAGCGAATTAGGCCGGCGTTAACATTAATGGTGTGCGATTTTTTTGGCACCGACTTTAAAAAAGCGATAAGCGCTGCGTTGGCTGTAGAATTGTTTCATAATTTTTCGCTAATTCACGATGATATTATGGACAATGCTCCATTGCGAAGAGGTGAACAAACGGTACACGAAAGATGGGATGTGAACACCGCCATTCTTTCTGGCGATGCTATGCTAATTTTAGCATACCGATTTTTTGAAAACTACGAACCTAAAATGTTTCACGAATTGGCAAAACTCTTTAGCGAAACTGCCTTGCAGGTTTGCGAAGGGCAGCAGCACGATATGGATTTTGAAACCCGGGATGACGTATCCTTGGTGGAATATATAAAAATGATAGACCATAAAACGGCTGTTTTGTTGGGGGCGGCGATGAAAATGGGTGCTATCGTGGCCGAAGTTTCGGAAACCGATAAAGATAAAATTTATGAATTTGGTAGAAATTTGGGTATAGCTTTTCAACTGCAGGACGATTATTTGGATGTATTTGGAAATCCAGAAACCTTCGGAAAACAGGTGGGTGGCGATATTATTTCGAATAAAAAAACATTTTTGTATTTAATGGCCGTTGGGGAAGGTTCTACAACGCAATCGGAAGAATTGGAACATCTTTACAGCATAAATCCGAAAGATCCAACTGATAAAATAAATACCGTAAAAGAACTGTTTTTGGCCTCTGGCGCTGCCGAAGCAACACAAGCCGAAATAGAAAAATATAGTCAATTAGCGTATTCGCTTTTAGATACAATTAATATTTCGGCAGATAAAAAAGAAATACTTCACGAATTTGGAAGAGATTTAATGAAACGGAAGGTTTAAAAATACACACGTACAAATGGCGCAAAAGCACTTGCGTAAATGCTTTCATCTGCATCAAAAAGCACATCGTACCGCACGCCAATTGTAAAGTTATTACTTCTAAAACCAGCGCCAAGAAATAGGGCGGGATACCAGTAATTGGTTGTTACGTCTGGGCTGCCCAAATATTTATAGGTTCGGTTTACATTTAATTCTTCAAATTCTGCCGAGAGTTGAATTTCGGGAATTACATTATAGAGAGCCAATATGCTTCCTCCTAAAATTGTTGCATTGTTATTGTTTTTTAAACTGGCATAGGTGCCATTTAGCGCCACGCCGGCAGCAAATTGATCGTTAAATTCATAAATAGCACTCGGAGCAAGTGTTCCGCTAAAAAAACCGTCGCCGAAACTAAGCCCAATTCCGCCTCCAAAACGTACGTGTTGCCAAAAATCACTTTTATTGTTCTGGCTAAAAATGGAGGAGGTTCCAAAAAGTAAAAATATTATAAAACATAAACTTCCATTGCACCAAAATTTGGACTTTCGCATTATGAATACTTTAAGATTTTCTAGCTATAAATATATAAAATCAAGTCGGGTAGTTTGTGTAATTGTTGTATTTTTGTACCGTTTTATCAAAACGACTCATTTGTACATTTATCATGGATAAATTTTCTTTCTTAAACGCGATTCACCCAACACAAATCGCAGAACTCTACGAAAAATATTTACAGTACCCAGACAGTGTTGAGCCAAGTTGGCGAGCATTTTTTCAAGGGTTCGATTTCGGTTCTGAAAATAGTGCACACGAATTTTTTGGCACTACCGAACCGGCAGAAACGCCTGAATACGATGTTGGCGCCATCTGCGCAGATGTAATTAAGGAATTTCAGGTTGTGAAATTAATTGATGGGTATAGAACCCGAGGGCACCTTTTTACAAAAACGAATCCAGTTAGAGATCGCAGAAAGTATACACCTACTTTAGCTATAGAAAATTTTGGGCTTTCGCAGCACGATTTAAAAGCAACATTTAGGGCGGGTGAAATATTGGGCATTGGCGATACTACACTCGAAGATATTATAAAACATCTTGAAAGTATTTATTGCGATTCTATCGGAATTGAATACATGTATATTCGTAAACCGAACGAAATCCAGTGGATTCAGCAAAAATTGAATGTACATGATAATCAGCCTAATTTTACTAACGAACATAAAAAGCACATTCTAAAAAAACTTAATGAAGCCGTAGCTTTTGAGAGTTTTCTTCATACAAAATACGTTGGTCAAAAACGATTTTCACTAGAAGGTGGCGAAAGTTTAATTCCAGCATTAGACACCTTAATTGAAAGTGCCGCCGAAAAAGGTGTAGAGGAGTTTGTAATGGGAATGGCTCACCGTGGACGTTTAAGTACCCTGACTAATATTTTTGGCAAAAGCGCTAAGGACATCTTTAGCGAATTTGATGGGAAGGACTATGCACAGGATATTTTTGACGGCGATGTAAAATATCATTTAGGTTGGACCTCAAAACGCAAAACCGAATCTGGAAGAGAAATTAATTTAAACATTGCTCCAAACCCTTCACACTTGGAAACAGTAGGGGCAGTGGTTGAAGGTATTACGCGCGCAAAA
The DNA here is from genome assembly GCF_029814825.1 of Aequorivita marisscotiae. Lineage (NCBI taxonomy): Bacteria > Pseudomonadati > Bacteroidota > Flavobacteriia > Flavobacteriales > Flavobacteriaceae > Aequorivita > Aequorivita marisscotiae. The sequence continues at coordinate 1,295,969 of NZ_CP122379.1, forward strand.
CAAGACGACCATCATAAAGACAATCCAAATAAGGTTTTACCAATAATCGTACACGGAGATGCCGCAATTGCCGGTCAAGGAATTGTATATGAAATTGTGCAAATGGCACAGCTAGACGGCTATAAAACCCAAGGAACCATTCATATAGTAGTGAACAATCAAATTGGTTTTACTACCAATTACCTAGATGCGCGTTCTTCCATTTACTGCACAGATGTGGGTAAAGTTACGCTTTCACCTATTCTTCATGTAAATGCCGATGATGTAGAGGCTGTTGTGCATGCAATGATTTTTGCCCTAGATTTTAGAATGGAATTTGGTCGCGATGTTTTTATCGACTTGTTAGGTTATAGAAAATATGGCCACAACGAGGGAGACGAACCGCGATTTACGCAGCCAAAACTTTACAAAGCCATAGCCAAGCACGATAACCCAAGTAAAATCTATGCCCAAAAATTAATTAAAGAAGGGGTAATTGACGAGGGTTACATAGACAAGCTGGAGCAAGAATACAAAGATAAATTAGAAGAAAATCTAGAAGATTCCAGAAAGGAAGATAAAACTTCTATAACTCCATTTATGCAAGACGAATGGGAAGGCTATAATTATGCCGAAGAGGATAAAATGATGCAACCGGTTGATACTACTTTCAACTTAAAAAAGCTGGATAAAATAGCCGAAGCAATAACAAAATTGCCTGAGGATAAAAAGTTTCTCAGAAAAATTACCAGACTCGTTGAAGCAAGACGCACCATGTATTTTGAAGACAATAAGCTAGATTGGGCTATGGGCGAGCTTCTTGCATATGGGTCGTTACTCAACGAAGGGCACGATGTACGCATGAGTGGGCAGGATGTTGAACGGGGAACCTTTTCGCATCGCCACGCGGTTATTAAAGTAGAAGAAAGTGAAGAAGAAATTGTTCTGCTAAATCATTTACAGGGCGATCAAGGCGAGTTTTATATTTTTAACTCGCTACTGTCAGAATACGGAGTGGTTGGTTTTGATTATGGCTATGCTATGGCCAGTCCAAATTCGCTTACCATTTGGGAAGCACAATTTGGCGATTTTAGCAATGGTGCCCAGATAATGATAGACCAATATATTTCGGCAGCAGAGGATAAATGGAAATTGCAAAACGGATTGGTAATGCTTTTACCACATGGATATGAAGGTCAGGGAGCGGAACATTCTTCGGCCAGAATGGAACGTTATCTGCAATTATGTGCTACAGACAATATGTTTGTAACCAATGTAACTACTCCCGCAAACTTATTTCATCTTTTAAGAAGACAGTTAAAAACAGACTACCGAAAACCATTAATTGTTTTTACACCTAAAAGTTTGCTGCGCCATCCAAAGGTTGTTTCAACTAAGGAAGAATTTGCAAATGGTAATTTCCAATTGTTAATTGACGATACGGAGGCAAAAGTGGCAAAGGTAAAATCGTTGGTTTTTGTTTCAGGAAAATTTTATTACGATTTACTTGAAAAAAGAGAGGAACTTAAACGAGATGACGTGGCTTTGGTACGTGTGGAACAATTATTTCCGTTGCCAATAGATGCCATGAAGAAGATTCTCAAAAAATACAAAAATGCCGACGATATAGTTTGGGCACAGGAAGAACCAAGAAATATGGGCGCCTATTCGCATATTATTATGCATTTTGAAGAAGCCAGAAACTTTAGAGTTTGCAGCAGAAAAATGTATGCAGCTCCGGCCGCTGGTAGTACGGTTAGATCAAAAGCGCGTCATGCCAAAGTAATTGAAAACGTTTTTGATAAAAATATGGATTAGTTTTTCTAAAATTTTAGTAGAAAAACAAAATAACTTAAATTAGAAAATTGTAAACCTAGGTTTATATTAAATAACAATAATATGGCATTAGAAATGAAAGTCCCATCTCCGGGAGAATCTATCACCGAAGTAGAAATAGCATCTTGGCTAGTAAAAGACGGCGATTATGTTGAAAAAGATCAGGCAATTGCCGAAGTAGATAGCGATAAAGCTACATTAGAACTTCCAGCAGAAGCCAGTGGTATTATTACGCTAAAGGCCGAAGAGGGAGATTTAGTTGCCGTTGGCGAAGTAGTATGCTTGATAGACACAGATGCCGAGAAACCAGGTGACAATAAAAAGGAAGCTACTGATGAAAAGAAAGCAGAAGCTCCAAAAGAAAAAGAAGAAACTGCCTCTAAGAAAGCAGACTCTAAAATAGAAACACCGTCTAAACCCTCTACTCCCAACCAGGAGCAAGATAAAAAAACGTATGCCTCTGGCACGCCATCGCCGGCGGCCAAGAAAATTCTCAGCGAAAAGAATATTTCGGCAAAAGATGTAAAAGGCTCGGGGCGCGATGGTCGAATAACCAAAGACGACGCGAGCAAAGCTGCAGCGCCATCTATGGGAACCCCTGGAACAGGTAGTCGTGGCAGCGAGCGTAAAAGACTCTCTATGCTTCGAAGAAAAGTTGCAGAACGTTTGGTTTCGGCCAAAAATGAAACTGCCATGCTTACTACGTTTAACGAAGTAGATATGACGGCAATCTTTGAATTGCGAAGCCAATACAAAGAACAATTTAAAGAAAAGCACGGAGTAGGACTTGGTTTTATGTCGTTTTTTACACTGGCCGTGGTGCGAGCACTGGAACTATATCCAGATGTAAACTCTATGATTGATGGCGATGATATGATTACCTACGATTTTAAAGATATTTCTATCGCCGTTTCTGGGCCCAAAGGATTGATGGTGCCCGTAATTAGAAATGCAGAAAATTTAAGTTTTAGAGGTGTTGAAAACGAAGTGAAAAGACTTGCCATTAGAGCACGAGATGGACAGATTACTGTAGATGAAATGACGGGTGGAACATTTACCATTTCTAACGGAGGTGTTTTTGGAAGCATGCTTTCAACCCCAATTATTAATCCGCCGCAATCTGCAATTTTAGGAATGCACAACATTGTTGAGCGCGCAATTGTTCGCGATGGGGGTATTGTAGTGGCGCCTGTAATGTATGTTGCACTTTCTTATGACCATAGAATTATTGACGGTCGCGAATCTGTAGGTTTCTTGGTAGCGATAAAAGAGGCACTGGAAAGTCCCGAAGAATTATTGATGGACAACGACGTTAAACACGCGCTGGAATTATAACTTAATTAAATACTATAAAAAAATCCGGCCTGTAGAGCCGGATTTTTGCTGGTTAGCTAGTATTCAATTTTCAATTAAAGAGAATTGTATTAATTAAGTTTAGTAATAAAATTAAAACAATCGAAACAATTAACACTGTTACTGCAGGTTTCTTACCAATGAATAAGGTACGGTTGTTACCTCTTCTATTTTCTGTATATATTGAATCCTTCATAGTGTAAATATCCATTATTTAGTAGAAAGATAAAATACGTGTTAACACGTAATTTTTTGATTTGTGGATATTTGGTTCTAAAGTAGCTTGTCGTGATGTTCCTTTGCCCAAATAAGCAAGCTATTGGTTTTTGGTTCAATTTTAAGTTTTGTAATTATATTACTTCGGTGTTTTTCTACCGTTCGGTACGAAATAAAGAGTTGTGAAGCAATTTCCTTATTTGTTTTATCCTGAGCTATTAATTTTAAAATCTTTTTTTCGGAAGGTGTAAGTGTGTCTAGCTCGCTAACCTCTACGGGCACAACACCAATGAGTTCCTTTATTCTATCGCTGAAAAAGGGCGCGCCATCTTTTACGGTTTTTATACAATTTTCTATTTCTTCCAAAGCAAATTCTTTTAAGATATATCCAAAAATATTTAGCTCCTTTGCTTTTTGATACAACTCCTTTTCTTTATGAAGTGTAATTAACACAATTTTAGTTTCAATTTGGGCGCCTTTGCATTGCTTGGCAATTTCCAGCCCAGACATAAATGGCATCTGAATATCTAAAATGGCGATGTCCGGATTTTTTTGGGTTATAAGGTTGTACGCCTCCCTTCCGTCGCTACCGCTTCCTAGAAGATTATATCCTTTTTCAATTAAAAAATCGCTTAATCCTTTTAATAAAAGGGGATGGTCGTCTGCGATAATAATAGATGGTTTTGTGTTGCTCATAATGGAAATTGAAATTCTAGTACGGTGCCGGAGTCTTTTTTGGTTGTTACTTTCATCTGTCCGTTTAAAAACTTGGTGCGCTCAAATAGCGTTTTTAACCCAATAGATTTATCGTCTTGATGTTTTTCGGCAAAATCAAAACCAACTCCGTTGTCGCGTATAGAAATTATAATAGTGTTTGTGAATTTTTTTACTGAAACCTTGCCTGCTTCGGCTTTTGAATGCTTTAAAATATTGCTCAAGCTTTCCTGGATTATTCTATAAAGATTTACTTCGTCTTCTTTATTAAATAGGTTGTCTATGTTATCTATTTCGGCAGAAATAAACAAGTCTGAATTTTCATCAATAAAATTTATATTGTATTCAATAGCTTTGGTAATTCCCAACTCTTGAAGTTGAAAGGGATGCAAATCGCGCGATATGGCGCGTACTTCATCAATAGCGTTATTTACCATTTGTTTGGTTTCTGTATCGCCACTTGAAGTGAGCCTATTTTTAATTACCAATAATTGTTGGCCAATACCATCGTGAAGATCTTTTGAAATTCTTCTACGCTCACGTTCTTGCGAGATAAGTAATTCTTGGCTAAATTTTTCTTGAAGTATCTTATTGTTTTTTAAATACTTTTGGTTTCTATAAAGTAATATAAGCCCAAAACTTAGGAGTGTGGCAATACCGCCAAAAAGCATTGCTTTTTTAAAACTTTCGTTGTCTTTTTCGAGCAGTTTTATATCTGTAGATTTTGCTACAAGTTTTTTTTCTTTCTTTTCGGTTTCGTAAAGTGTTTGGTAATACGCGAGTGCGTTTGCGGTGGTTCGGTTGTAGATAGAATCTTTTAAGGCTTTGGTTGTTTTAAGATGTTCAAGGCTATTTTTATAGTCGCCCGTGTCTTGGTAGATTTCAGATAGAAGGGAATGGGTTAGCATAATTTCATCTTCAATTCCGAGCTTTTCGGCAACCTTCAGTTTTCTTTTTGTAAGCGCCAAGGCTTCTTCGTATTCTCCTATGGTTTGAAGGTATTTTGCTTTGCCGCTCAAATAGTTAAGTTCAGCAACCGAATTTCCTGAAACATTAAAATCTAAGGCTTCCAGCTTTTTATAGTATTCTTGGGCATGGTACAATAGATTTTGGTCGCAATAATATTCAATGATTCTTGAAATTATACCTATATACGTAGCTTTGTTTGAATTTTTATGATCAAATTTTGCTTCGGCCAAAAGCAGTGTTTTATATTCCAGACTGCTTTGGCCCATTTCTTTATAGTCCAAAGCTTGGTTGTAATGTTCGTTGGCTAGAAATTCATTTAGATTTAAACGTATCATTTTTTCAATAAGGGCATTGCGTTCTGCTTTGGCCTTTTCGTAAAAACCGTTCATACTAAACATATTAATAATGCCTTGCTGGGCATATACCATATATTTGTATTCTTTTTTTTCTTCGTACATGGTATATGCTTTGGTAAAATCTGCACTCGCAAGTACAAATTTTCCCATTTGTGAATAGGCTTGACCCCTAAATAAATAGGTGTCTGCAATATTTAAATAATTAGTTGAAGAAAAATTTTCGAGCGCCAGATTATAATCATTAACTGCTTCTTTAAGGTTTAGTTTTGTGTTGGCACTGCCGCGTTTTAGATATAATCCACCCAATAAAAGGCTGTCTTTTATTTTGTATTTACGAGCTAAAACACTGTTTATAACAGTGATGGCATTTAACGGATCGTTAGCAAAATTGGTTAGCGGATACTGTAAGTTCATTGCTTTTTTTGCCGCCAGCTCAACCTTATCCATCGCTAAGGCTAACTCTATATATTGGCGACTGTAATTTATAAAAGCTTCTGTATTAGTAGAAAATGTACGCTTTAATAGGCTGTCTAACGCAGTTAATTTTTGTGTATGGCTTTTTGTGGTTTTTACTACAGTTTCATAATGCGAAATATCTTGTGCGAACCCAGGGTTTAAAAACAGCGGGAAACTGAGGAACAAGAGGATTATTTTTTTCAGCACAATTGAGTTGTTTCAGAGGAAGTTAAAAGTACTCAATTTATAGCAAACATTTGCATTACAACTAATTCTTCTGTTTTACATAAAAACAATTTCGGCCATAATCTATAACAGCACGGTGCTCTTTTAAAAAATCTGCGCCAATGATCCCGTGAATTGCATTTTCATTTGCTTGCAATAGAGCTTCATTTACATGGGAAAGGTCAAATAGAACGAAATCCATCTTATTAACATGCCATTTTTTAATAGTGAAGGAGTTGCCACGCGAAAACATAGTTTCCATGTTTGTAGCGCCGGCGCCAGCGGCTTTTATAAGGCTGTCCTCGCTTATAAGTAAAAAATGCGCAGCGTTGTTTATACCCACACAACTGGTGCTTGCGCCGGTATCTAAAATAAAATGGCCCAATACTCCGTTAATTTTTGCAGAAAATAAATAATGTCCCGTGGCAAGCTTTTTTAAAGGAACGCGATAAAACCCTTTGGTTTCAATAAATTTGCGTAATTGCATCAATTTTTTTTGTGTAAAGATAGCAAACAAAAATATGTAGCTTTGCACATATGTTAACAGATACACACACCCATTTGTACAGTGATGCGTTTGCCAGCGACCGGCCTAAAATGATGCAACGCGCTTTTGATGCCGGAATAAAACGGTTTTTTATTCCCGCTATAGATTCTGGTTATACGGAAGCTATGTATGCTCTTGAGAAAGAATATCCCGACCGAGTTTTTTTAATGATGGGATTGCATCCTACTTCGGTAAAGGAAAATTTTAAAGAGGAATTGGCACACGTTGAAGAGCAGTTTAAAAAACGAAATTTTTACGCCGTTGGCGAAATTGGCATTGATCTTTATTGGGACACTTCTACGTTGGAATTTCAAAAGCAAGCGTTTAAATGGCAAATTCAATTGGCGAAAAAATACAAATTGCCTATCGTTATCCATTGTCGTGATGCGTTTGATGAAATTTTTGAAGTTTTGGAAACCGAAAAAAGTGATGATCTTTTTGGAATATTCCACTGTTTCACCGGAACTTATGAGCAGGCCGTAAAGGCTATTTCCTATAATATGAAATTGGGCATTGGTGGCGTGGTTACTTTCAAGAACGGAAAGATTGATAAATTTTTAAATGAAATTCCTTTAAAACATATCGTTTTGGAAACCGATTCGCCCTATCTTGCTCCGGCGCCCTTTCGCGGTAAGCGCAACGAGAGTAGCTATTTAGCGTTTGTCTGTAAAAAGCTTTCGGAGATTTATGGAGTTTCTGAAGAAGAAATAGCGCAGATTACGACTCAGAACTCCAAAGCGGTGTTTAAAATTTAAATACTAAAGAAAAGGTGCCACATTCCAAAAATGCTGAACTTTACGATTTGGGGTTTTAGCACTTGAAATTCTATTAATATACTATGCATGCCAATATGAAAACGCAACCAAACATACTCCTTATATATACCGGCGGAACAATCGGGATGATTAAAGATTTTGAAACCGGCGCATTGCGTAATTTCAATTTTGATGAATTGCTCAATCATATTCCCGAATTAAAACTTTTAGATTGTAACATTACAACCACCTCATTTCCAGAACCAATTGATAGCTCTAATATGAGCCCCAAATATTGGGTGGATATTGCAACTCTAATTGAAGAAAATTACGAAAAGATGGATGGCTTTGTGGTGCTTCACGGTAGTGATACGATGAGCTACACGGCATCTGCCTTGAGTTTTATGTTGGAAAATTTGGGCAAGCCGGTTGTTTTTACTGGCTCACAATTGCCAATTGGAGATCTGCGAACAGATGCAAAGGAAAATTTAATTACCTCTATTCAGATTGCTTCATTACAGGAAAAGGGCGTTTCAAAAATTGCTGAGGTTTGTTTGTATTTTGAATATAAATTATACCGCGCCAACCGGACCACTAAAATTAACGCGGAACATTTTGAAGCTTTCGCATCGCTTAATTATCCAGATTTAGTACAAAGCGGCGTTCATTTAGTAGTGAATAATGAAGCGCTTTACAGACCGAACCGACGAAAAAAGCTAAAAGTTCATAAAATATTAGAGAGCAATATTCTTTTGGTAAAAATGTTTCCTGGCATTGACGAGGCCACTATTAAATATCTATTTGACTATCCAGAATTAAAAGGGTTGGTGATTGAAACTTATGGAACAGGCAACGTTACCAATGCCAAATGGTTTATAAATTCACTTAAAAAAGTGATTAATAAAGGAATTCCTGTAGTAAATATTACCCAATGCTCTGGCGGAAGTGTAAATATGGGACTATATGAAACCAGCACGGATCTAAAAAAAATAGGGGTTATAAGTGGAAAGGACTGCACTACGGAAGCTGCTTTAGCAAAATTGATGTATTTGTTGGGTCAGAAAATTTCGGCTAAAAGCTTCAAAACCATATTTGAAACTTCACTACGGGGAGAAATGCACTAAATAAACCGCCAAAATTATTTTGTAGCGTTGTTTTTTTTTTGATATTTGGCACTCGTTTCAGGTAAATGCTTAGCTTGAGTTACGCAAGAGTAACATTTTCTCTGAATTGCTTTGAAATACTCTTTTACCGCCCCCTTAAAACGAAAGGTGGTAAATAAATTTAGAGAGGTGGCCGAGTGGTCGAAGGCGCACGCCTGGAAAGTGTGTATACGCCACAAGCGTATCGAGGGTTCGAATCCCTTCCTCTCTGCAACAAACATACAGTGTATTATAAAACTCATTTTTGAGTGTAGATTAATATTCTTGCAGATTAACTAAATTATTTTATATCTTTAAACCCTTAACTAAAAACAAACTTTAAGTCGATAGCAATGAAAAAATTATTTTCTATTATGGCGGTTGCCGCAATGGTATTTGTAGGCACATTAAACGCGAACGCTTCAACAGCGCAGACAATGCCAACTAGTTCACAAGCTTTGGTTACAGCAGCCACAGTTTCTTTTATTCAAGATGAAACAGCTCCAGCTGCAGCAGACAAAGGTTTTCACCAAGAGCTTAAAGAGCGCTTCGTGGAAGGTGGTCCTGCTTTTATGGGGATTGTACTATTGTGTTTAATTCTAGGATTGGCAATTGCTATTGAAAGAATTATCTACCTTAATCTTTCAACTACCAACACCCAAAAATTAGCTCAAGAAGTAGAAGATGCTCTTAACAGCGGTGGAATTGAAGCTGCTAAAGAAGTGTGCAGAAATACAAAAGGGCCAGTTGCTTCAATCTATTACCAAGGTTTAGATAGAGCTCACGAAGGAATCGATATTGCTGAAAAAGCAGTAGTTGCCTACGGTGGTGTGCAAATGGGACAACTTGAAAAGAATGTTTCTTGGATATCATTATTTATTGCAATTGCGCCGATGCTTGGTTTCATGGGTACTGTAATTGGTATGATTGATGCATTCGATAAAATTCAAGCTGCTGGAGATATGAACCCATCGTTAGTTGCTGGAGGTATTAAAGTTGCACTTTTAACAACTGTATTCGGTCTAATCGTGGCTATTATCCTTCAAGTTTTCTACAACTATATTATCGCTAAGATTGATAGTATTGTAAACAGCATGGAAGATGCTTCTATTACTTTAATCGATATGTTATTCGATTACAAAACCAAAAATAAAATCTAAACAAACCACAAGATGGCATTACATAAAATTTTAAAAATTGTAGCATTGCTTTTAAGCGTTGCAGGAATTATTTTTCTTGCAATGATCATCGCAAAAGGTGATACTGCTATCGTTGAATCTGGCGAAGGAGTAGATGGCTTCTTGTATGTTGCTTATATTACATTTGCTATTACAGTTGCTTTTGTTCTGCTCTTTGTAATAAAAGGAATTTTTGCAGGCAACATTAAGAATACACTTATGTCTGTAGGAGCATTTTTGCTAATTGTAGTTATTTCATATGTACTTGCAGATAGCAATCAATTGCCTACTCAAGACGGCGGAATGCTTTCCGAAAGCGGTTCTAAATGGGTGGGTACAGGATTATATGCTTTTTATATCTTAGCTATAATCGCTGTAGGATCCATGGTTTTCGGCGGAATTAAAAAAGTAACAAAATAATGGCAAGAAGAGCAACACCTGAAGTAAATGCAGGATCGATGGCAGACATCGCTTTCCTACTGCTTATCTTTTTCTTAGTAACTACTACTATTGAGAAGGACAGCGGTATAGCGAGGCAGTTACCGCCCATTGAAGAAATTGTTGACCCGCCTAAAATTAAAGAGAAGAACTTATTTATTGTTAATGTAAATAGAAACGACCAACTATTAGTTGAAGAGAAACTAATGGAGCTCAAAGATTTACGCCAAGCAGCAATAGCTTTTCTCGATAATGGTGGAGCCCCTTCTGGTAGCCCAGAATATTGCAACTATTGCAAAGGACAAAAAAATCCGGAGTCTTCGGATAATCCAGATAAAGCCGTAATTTCTGTTCAGAATGACAGACTTACCTCTTATAAAATGTACATTGCCGTTCAAAATGAATTGGTGGCAGCCTACAATTTTTTAAGAGATAGAGAATCTCAAAGACTCTACGGATGGAAATTTACCGAAAAGACCAAAGAACTTGATGAAGGAAAGATAAAAGGCGATGCGGCTCAAGAAGCACTCCAAGAAAAATTGGAAACTGTGCAAAAGCTATTTCCTATGAAATTATCGGAGGCAGAACCTAAAAAATCTGGTCAATAATAATACAACTATGTCAAAGTTTAGAAAGAAAAAAAGTAACGAATTACCGCCAGTAAGTACAGCTTCCCTGCCCGATATCGTCTTTATGTTATTATTCTTTTTTATGGTAGTAACAGTATTGCGAGATGATAATCTACTTGTTCAGAACAAGTTGCCAAAAGCAGATCAAGTTGAAAAATTGAAAAAGGACCGTTCCGTTTATATTTATGCTGGAAAACCAAGTTCACGCTACCAAGACAAGTTTGGTACGGAAGCTAAAATTCAGATAGGTGATAAATACACCGATATTACCAATATTAAATTTGCTCTAACCGAAATGCGCCAAAAGTTACTTCCTGAACTTCAGGATAAGGTAATGGTAGCTTTAAAAGTAGATGAGCAAACCAATACAGGTATGGTTACAGATATAAAGCAGGAATTACGTGAATTAAATATGCTAAAACTAATATATATTACCACTCCCGGTAATGAATTAAGCAACTAAATTCATTGATATTAATTTTAAAAATGCCTTGCGCCGCGTTAATCGGTCTAAGGCATTTTTTTGTGTCGTATATTCTTGAAAATACAAGTATCTTTGGGTTATGCCAAATGCTATTAAAACCCTTCTAACTTCGTTTCTGGTATTAGTTTCAATTCAAACTATGGCCCAGGACACCATTGTTCTGGCTAATGTAGATTCGTTGTACCGCGAAGATCAATTTTACATTGGGGTAACTTATAACTTACCTATGAGCTTGCCGAGTGGAGGAAATATCCGAGGGCTTTCAGGTGGGATTCAATTTGGGTTTTTAAGAGATATGCCAATTAATAAACGTCGAAATTTGGCTATTGCCATAGGTGGCGGTTTGGCTTTAGACCAATTTGGACAAAATCTTTTTATTGGGGAAACGAGTAGCGAAGAAACTATCTTTAGAGTTTTAAACGAGCAAGTAGATTATACCCGAAACCGTTTTAATACAGCGGTCATTGAAGCTCCCATAGAAATTAGATGGCGAACATCTACTCCAGCTAGCTATAACTTTTGGAGGGTTTATGTAGGTTTCAGAGTAGGATATGCCTATTGGTATAAAGCCACTTTTAAACAACCGGGAAATACGGTAACCCAAACTAAAATTCCAGAGTTTGATCCAGTAAGGTTGGCGGCTACTATTAGTTTAGGTTACAATACATTTAACTTTTTCGCGTCGTATAGTATTAATCCTTTTTTTAAAGATGCAGAAACTGTAAATGGGGAAATTGTAGATTTTAGAACATTAAAAGTAGGGTTAATGTTTTACATCCTATAACCAAAAACTGAAAAGAATTAATTGCGGTAATGCTCCCAAAACTAAACCGAAGCCAAGTTCAGAATACGTGTGTGCATCGCTATTTAGACGCGAAGACGCCACCCAGCCATTTACGAACAAAAAGAAACTAATAGTGACCAATAAATTTATTTTAAAATGAGCGCTCAGTCCCACCAGAAACATTAAAATGCCAGCAACGCCCATCTGGTGTAAACTAATCTTTATTTTGAATAGAACCATGATCAGGGCACTAAAAGCCGAAAATAATAGCCCCACAAAAAAATAATACAATTCGGGATCTTCATAGGGATCAAAAATCATTTTAATTATTAGCAACAGTAAAATGCACTGAATCATTAACGGAAACTTACGTTCCCGTACATCTTTTAAATAAATAGTTTCTACAACCCCCAGATTTTTTAGCAAAAAGAATACAACAATGGGTATTAAAAGTGTAATAATAGCAATGCCAAAAAGATTGGCGCGCATTATTACAGGGTCTAAATATCTTGGGGTAACAACAAAATAAAGAATGGTGCCAAGAAGCGGCATCAATAAAGGATGAAAAATATACGAAGCGGTTTTTAGAAAAAACTTCATTAAATTTCCTTTCTTAATCGCGCCACTGGTAAATCCAATTGTTCGCGGTATTTGGCTATGGTTCGTCTTGCAATGGGATATCCTTTTTCCAATAAAATTTTTGCGAGTTTATCATCGGTATATGGCTTTCTTTTGTTTTCTTCCGAAATAGTTATTTCAAGGATTTTCTTAATTTCCCTTGTAGAAACATCCTCCCCTTGATCGTTTTTCATCGACTCGCTAAAATATTCCTTAATCAATTTTGTACCGTAAGGAGTATCTACGTATTTGCTATTTGCAACACGCGATACAGTAGATACATCCATATTAATCTTGTCTGCAATATCTTTTAAAATCATAGGCTTAAGCTTACGTTCATCACCGCTTAAAAAATATTCTTTTTGATGGTGCATAATAGCGTTCATGGTTATAAAAAGTGTTTGCTGCCTTTGCTTAATGGCATCGATAAACCACTTGGCAGCATCTAGTTTTTGTTTAATGAACATTACGGCGTCTTTCTGTGCCTTAGATTTTTCTTTAGACTCTTTATAGCCCTTAAGCATATTGGTGTAATCGTGGCTTACGTGAAGCTCAGGGGCATTTCTTCCATTTAAGGTGAGTTCTAACTCCCCATCTACAATGCGTATGGCAAAATCGGGAACTACGTGTTCTACGATTCTATTATTTCCGGAATAATTTCCACCGGGTTTTGGGTTTAAACCTTCAATTTCGTGAATTGCTTCCCGAAGTTGGTCTTCGGTTATATCTAATTTTTGAATTAATTTTTTGTAGTGTTTCTTCGTAAAAAGGTCAAAGGAATCGTCTATAATATCAATAGCCAATGCTACAGATAACTTTGTTTCTTTACGCTCCAATTGAAGCAATAAGCACTCTTGAAGATTACGTGCCGCCACTCCAGCTGGATCCAACTCTTGTACTATATTAAGTACTTTTTCAACTTTTTCTTCTGTGGTGTAAACATTCTGTGTAAAAGCCAAATCGTCTACAATATCCTGAAGTTCGCGCCGTATGTAACCACTTTCATCAACGCTGCCTACCAAAAAATATGCAATATCCTTTTCTTCATCGTTTAAACGATAGGTGTTAAGTTGCTGCATTAAATATTGCGTAAACGATGTGCCTGCTGCATAGGGCATTTGCCGCTCCTCATCGTCTGCACTGTAATTGTTGGCCGATAGTTTATAGCTAGGTACTTCGTCATCGCTTAAATAATCGTCAACGTTTATATCGGTTTCAATTACTTCGTTTCCTTCATCGTAATCGTCGTTAAATTCGTCGTTTGTAAATTCGTCTTCTAAGGTGTCGCTATCTTCTTTACCGCTCTCTAGGGCTGGATTTTCCTCTAATTCCTGAAATATTCGTTGCTCGAAAGCTTGCGTAGGCAGTTGAATCATCTTCATCAACTGTATTTGTTGAGGCGATAATTTCTGGGATAGTTTAAAGCTTAATTGTTGTTTTAACATGACTTATTTTACGATATCATAAAGTTAAAAAAAACCAGCTACTAAAATAGGGAAGTAGCCAGTTTTAATACAATCTTATGCTTTTATAATTAGAATTCTGCGTTGCCCGGAGTTCTCGGGTAGGGGATTACATCGCGAATGTTACCCATTCCCGTAGTAAACTGGACTAAACGTTCAAAACCGAGTCCGAAACCACTGTGAACAGCCGTTCCGAATTTACGAAGGTCTAAATACCAATTTAGTTCCTCGGTGCTAATATCCATAGCTTCCATTTTTTGTTTTAAAACGTCGTAACGTTCTTCTCGTTGCGAACCACCAACAATCTCGCCAATTCCTGGGAAAAGTACATCCATGGCGCGTACCGTTTTTCCGTCGTCGTTAAGCCGCATATAAAATGCTTTTATCGTTGCCGGGTAATCAAAAAGAATTACCGGGCTTTTAAAGTGTTTTTCAACTAAAAATCGTTCGTGCTCACTTTGTAGATCGGCGCCCCACTCTTCAATAAGATATTTAAATTTTTTCTTTTGATTTGGTTTTGATCGTTTTAAAATATCAATGGCTTCGGTATAACTTACTCTTTTAAAATTATTGTCTAAAATAAAACGAAGTTTTTCGCGAAGCTTCATGTCACTTCGTTCATCTTGAGGCTTACTCTTTTCTTCCTCCAATAAACGATTTTCTAGAAATTCCAGATCGTCGGCACAATTGTCTAAAGCGTATTTTACAACGTATTTTATGAAATCTTCTGCCAAATCCATATTGGCGGCCAAATCGTTAAAGGCAACTTCGGGCTCTATCATCCAAAATTCGGCCAGATGGCGACTGGTATTGGAATTTTCTGCTCTAAATGTCGGGCCAAAGGTATATACTTTTCCCAGTGCCATTGCATATGTTTCGGCTTCTAATTGGCCACTAACGGTAAGATTGGTTTCTTTTTCGAAAAAATCATTTTTGAAATCTACATTTCCGTTTTCATCCAAAGGTGGATTTTTGGCATCTAAATTTGTAACGCGAAACATTTCGCCAGCGCCTTCGGCATCGCTACCGGTAATTATGGGCGAGTGCATATAGTTAAACCCGTTTTTCTGAAAATATTCATGAACGGCAAACGCCAATTTGGAACGCGTGCGCATTACGGCGCCAAAGGTATTTGTTCTAATTCTTAGGTGTGCTTGCTCGCGTAAGGTTTCGAGCGAATGTCGTTTTGGCGAAAGAATTGTACGCTTTACATCTTCGGGATTGGCTTCGCCTAAAACGGTTAATTTTGAAACTTGAATTTCTACATTTTGTCCTTGCCCTTGGCTTTCTACTAGCAAGCCATGGACTTCAATAGCGGCGCCAATCGTTACTTTTTTAAGAATTTCTTCTTCAGTATTTTCAAAATTAACAACGCATTGAAGCGTATGTATGGTAGATCCATCATTTAAAGCAATAAAACGGTTACTTCGGAAAGAACGTACCCAACCGCGAACCGTAACTTCGTGATGGCTCGGTTCACTTTTCAATAATTCTGCTATTGTTTTGTTTTGCATAGTATTAATTTAAGGGAAGCAAATATAATTTTTTTAATTCTGATTGTTCAATGGGGCATTAAACATCTTCTTTATCATCGGTTAAAATTTCTAATGCAGGTTTTTTCATTGTTTGTTTATTGGCAATGCTTCTTTCTAATGAAAGTAGGAGCGTTGGCAACAAAATTAAATTAGACAACATGGCAAAAAGCAGGGTTATAGACACTAAGGCGCCCAATGCTACTGTGCCTCCAAAGCTTGAAATGGTAAACACCGAAAACCCGAAAAACAGCACGATTGATGTATAGAACATACTAACCGTTGTTTCGCGCAATGCAGCAAAAACGGATTTCTTTATTTTCCAATTATTTACTATTAATTCCTGCCTGTATTTTGCGAGGAAGTGAATGGTATCGTCCACCGAAATTCCGAAGGCAATACTAAACACCAAAATTGTGGATGGCTTTATAGGTACTCCCACAAAGCCCATAACGCCCGCAGTAATAATTAAAGGCAATAAGTTTGGTATTAACGAAATTAAAATCATTTTAAAACTTCGGAACATCCACGCCATAAATAGTGCGATCAAGAAAATGGCGAGCGAGAGCGATAGTATTAAGTTGTTCACCAAATAATGGGTTCCTTTTTGAAATACTAGCGCTTTTCCTGTTACCGAAACATTGTAGCGTTCTTCGGGAAATACCTTTTCTATTTCGGCATTGAGATCCTCTTCTATCCTATTGAACCTATCTGGATCTGTATCTTTCATAAAGGTGGTAATACGGGCAAATTGCCCTGTACTGTCCACGTAACTATTCAGTAAATTGGTGTTGGTGTTACTGCTTTTTGCGTAGGAGAGAATAAAGGTTCTTTCCTGGCTGTTTGGCAACTGATAATATTCTGGATTTCCGTTGTAATACGCCTGTTTAGAGTACTTAACTAATTCTACTACGGATAGTGGTATTGCAAATTCCGGAATTTCTTTAATATGGTCTTGCAGTTCGTCAATTCGTTTTAGGGTAGAAAGGCTCATCACACCTTTTTTCTTTTTTGTATCTACCATTATTTCTAAAGGCATTATGCCTTCATATTCCTTTTCAAAAAAACGAATGTCGTCAAAAAAGCCTGTATTTTTGGGCATGTCTTCTATTAAACTTCCCGAAATTTTAATATTGTAAATGCCAATTATACTGGTGCATAATAATAAAACTGCCAGAATGTAAATGGTAATACGGCGCTCTTTTACCATACGTTCAATCCAGAGAACAAACGAGTTTATCCACGTTTTGTTTAAATGTTTTAAGTGTTTGTATTTTGGCACCGCCATATAACTGTAGGTGATAGGAATGATGAGCAAGCTCAATAAAAATATGGCAACAATATTAATAGACGCTACAATACCAAACTCGCTCAACAGCTCGCTTTTTACTAATATAAAGGTGGCAAACCCCGAAGCGGTTGTTAAATTGGTCATCAAGGTTGCATTTCCAACCTTTGCAATTACCCGTTGTAACGATTTGGCTTGGTTTCCGTGTAGTTTTATTTCCTGCTGATATTTATTAATGAGAAAAATACAGTTGGGAATACCTATAACAATTATTAAGGGCGGAATTAAAGCCGTAAGTACAGTAATTTCATAATGCATTAACCCCAAAAAGCCGAAGGCCCACATTACTCCGATAATAACGGTACACATAGAAATAAATGTGGCGCGCCAAGAACGGAAAAAGAAGAAAAATATAAGCGAAGTAACAAAAAGTGCCGCCCCGATAAACAACCCAATTTCATCAATAATATTTTGTGAATTGAGGGTGCGAATGTACGGCATTCCCGAGGTATGCACATCTATACCCGTCTCTGCTTCAAATTTGTTTATTAGCGGAATTAGATCTTTGATTACAAAATCTTTTCGCGCGGGTGTATTTACAATATCTTTTTTAAGATAGATAGCAGAGCGGATACTTTGCTTATCGGGACTGTAAATAAGACCATCGTAAAATGGCAGTTTATTAAAAAGTTCGTCTTTGTAAGTGGCAAGATTGGTGTTTGTAAAAACCGAATCTTTTATAAAAGGCACCAGTTCAAACCCTGTAGTATCAGATTTTTTTACCAGTTTTTGAAGGTTACCAACGGAAAGGGTTAGTTCTACTTCATTAAATTTACCAATATCTTGGGTAAGTTGATTCCAGGCTTTAAATTTTTCCGGCGTGAAAATACTTGAGTCTTTTACGCCCATAACAATTAAGTTGCCTTCTTCACCAAAGTGCGAAAGAAACTGTTCGTACTCAAGATTAACCGGATGGTCGTCTGGCAACAAATTGGCTTCGGTGTAGGTGAAGCGCATATTCTTCCATTGCAGTGCAAGCAGCACAGTTATGGCTGCAATAACTATTAAAATCCAGGTGCGGTTCCGCAATATAAAACGGGCCACCCAGCTCCAAAATCCGATGCTAAAAAGTTTGTTCAAAGCAATTTTTTAAAGAATTAGCAAAGGTAACTATTTGCTATAAGTGGGAGATTAATTTTGAGGGGTATTTTGGAATGTTGAAGGATTTTAAATGCCATTTTGTAAATTTACTTCAACCTGAAAAATGAAGATTATACATTTAATGATTTCACACATCACTAGCACGGGCGACCCGGCCATTTGCTCTAAACAGATAACCGATAACAGTTTTAAATCTGCAAATAGAAAGTAAACTTAAACGAAATATTATCTGAGAATTTTGGAAGGTTGTAATATCCGTAACGGTATGCCCCGCTAAGTCCGAACCCGAAAAGTATTTTATTTACTTCAAAACCCGTTTCGTTGTAAAGCTTGTCTAATGTATTAAAAGGGATTCCAAAATGGTTTTCTATGTTATTCATATCGCCCAATGCGTGGCGGGTAATTAACACCAATTCGGGTTTCCACTTTTCGCCGAGATTGAATCTGCGCAAGCTGTGTTTTATCTGTAGGGTTGTTAATTTATCTGAAAAGAATTCGCCAAAGTACATAGTTTCAAAACTCTGGACCCCCGCCACCGAAAAGCGCTGCAACACTTCGTCTTTGGTTGGCTGGTTGGGGTAGGAGTGAAATAGATGCGTAAGCGGTACATCGCCCGTAGCCAAAGAACCTTCCAAAAGAATATTTGTGGATGATAAGTTGGTGCGTTTTACATAATAATCTAACTTCAACCCAAATTTGGTATAGTTGAAATCGCTGTCAAACACTCCTTTAAATCCCTTTGTAATTTGTGCACTAATTTTTGGAAAGCCATCAAAATATTCTTTAGTGCCATCTTCATTTGTAAAAAAATTGGTCTTCGGACTTATTCTAACAGATACCGTCGCTTCTGCCAGGCGATAATTTGATAGGGGAATGTTGTTGTTTATAAAATAATAGTTTTCAATATTGGTTACGTTACTGTGCGCTACCCTAAATTCGCCCAAAAATTTTGGAGAAAGCTCGCTGGCAATATTCGTGAACCATTTTCTGTATTTGTAAAATTGAGTGATATTAACAAGTCGCGGTTCAAATATAGAATAGACGCGCGCATCGGTTAAATAATCGAAAGCGCCAATTTCCTTTACATCATCTGCGTAATAAATACTAACCCACGCTTTTCTTTCTTTATTAATACGGGCACTGGCACCCAAACTATATTTTGAAGTTTTGTCTTTAAATCCATAGGCGTAATACCCACCAAATTTATAGTTTTCAAAAAGTTTGTCGTTTGTTAATCCGCCAATTCCAAGTCGGAAACCTTCGTAATTATTCAGTTTTATAAGTGTTTTTAAATCTATGTCGAAAAAACCAATGGGATAGTAACCTGAGGAAAGCGGATGTTCTTTTTTATCTTGAATACTTGCAATAGAATCCTTTCCTGTTTGTATTGCCGGCACTTGAGCAGTGGCGTAAAAAGCAATACCAAAGAAGATAAGAAAAAAGATTTTTTGCATTTGCAGTTTTAGTGTTAAGCGGGTTAAATGTAAAAATAAAGCGGCTATTAAGCCGCTTTATTGTATTTAGTTTAACGTCGCACGTGTACTACACGGTCATTATTTCTTTTTCTTTGGCCGCAAACATTTCATCAATTTTCTTGATGTGGGTATCGGTCATTTCTTGAATATCTTCTTCAAGTCCCTTTTTTAAATCTTCGGAAATGTCTAAACCTTTTAAATCGTTATTCGCATTTTTTCGGTCGTTGCGTACACCAATTTTGGCTTCCTCGGCAGCTGCTTTGGCTTGTTTTGCTAAATCTCTTCTGCGTTCCTCGGTTAAGGGAGGAACACTTATAATTACGCTTTCGCCATTATTCATCGGGTTAAAGCCAATGTTAGCCAAGTGAATACCACGTTCAATTGCCGAAATCATGCTTTTTTCCCACGGCTGTATACTAATGGTCATCCCATCTGGAGTGCTAACGTTAGCTACTTGGCTCAACGGAGTTGGACTGCCGTAATAATCTACCATAACGCTGCCTACCATAGAAGGAGAAGCTTTTCCGGCACGAATATTAGCCAATTCTTTTTCTAAATGTTTTAGCGCGCCATTCATAGCTTCGCGCGTTCCGTCTATTATAAAATCTATTTCGTCTTCCATATCTCGACTTCGCTCGATAACCGCGATAGTTAATTATTAATGTTATTGTTGATGAAAATTGAATTGATCCAAAATTAAAGATTTAAAATTCAAAGTTCAATATTTTTTATTTCTTTCCCTTTTGGGCGGCACTAAGGAGCTACAAATTTACTTTAGTCCCAATCTTTTCGCCGGAAACAACTTTTAGCAAATTTCCTTTGGTATTCATATCGAATACAATTATTGGCAATTCATTTTCCTGACTCAGGGTAAAAGCAGTGGTATCCATTACTTTTAGGCCTTTTTGTAATACATCTTCAAAACTGATAAAATCAAATTTTGTTGCCAGCTTGTCTTTTTCGGGATCGCTAGTGTAAATTCCATCTACGCGGGTACCTTTTAAAATAACATCGGCACTTATTTCAATAGCTCTTAAAACGGCCGCGGAATCTGTTGTAAAATAAGGATTTCCTGTTCCACCGCCAAAAATAACTACACGACCTTTTTCCAAATGCCGAATTGCCTTTCTGCGAATAAATGGTTCGGCTACCTCATTAATGTTAATGGCGCTTTGCAACCTAGTTGCCACACCTTCGTTTTCTAGAGCACTCTGCAGTGCGAGTCCGTTTATTACAGTTGCAAGCATCCCCATGTGGTCGCCTTGTACGCGGTCCATCCCGCTGCTGGCTCCAGCCAAACCTCTAAAAATATTTCCACCGCCAATAACGATGGCTACTTCTACACCTATTTCAGTAATTTGTTTTATTTCTTGTGCGTATTCTTTAAGACGAACAGGGTCAATGCCGTATTGCTGTTCGCCCATCAAGGCTTCCCCGGAAAGTTTTAGAAGTATTCTCTTGTAGTGCATAGTGAATTTTTACAGCGCAAAAATAAAGAAAATTATTGATGCGGTGGAAAGATTTGAAGAAAGTAGTTACACCAATGAATAAATCGTTAAATATAAAATCTTTTTGCGTTTTGTGATGACATTTTCCGCTTGGTCTCGATATATAAATAATTGATTGTTTAATCCTTAAAGTTTCATACTATGAAGACAAAATTATTTTACATTTTTTTTGGAATTTCTACATTGATGATTTCCCAAAATTCAGAAAAGCTATTACCTCCATTAAATCCTTCATTTCATCCTGCCAATATTGAAAAGACCGAATGTATCACCGATTCACAAAGACAAGTAGTACGACAACAAATTGCCTTAAATAGGCAAGCAATACTCCAGAAAAACCCAAATGCATTTCAACATCGGGGTGGACATCCTTTATTTATACTGCCCATTAGGCCCAAAGCTGGTTTTGATGATTATGGTTATTACATAATCAATAACCAAGTAGATCACAATTTAACCCCAAATGGAAACCTATTGGATTATGAATGTGGCGATCGTACGTATGATTGGGGAAACGGTAATCATGAAGGTACAGACTATGTACTTTGGCCGTACCCCTGGAAGCGGATGCAAGAAGAAATTATGGAAATAGTGGCCGCCGCCCCGGGAACCATTATTGATAAACGTGATGGCCATTTTGACTTGAACTGTGTAAACAACGGCAACCCTAACTGGAATGGCATCATTATAGAACATTCCGATGGTTCACAGGCGTGGTATTGGCATTTTAAGGACGGTGCTATTACGTCAAAAAATATTGGCGACACCGTTGCAGAAGGTGAATATTTGGGCGCTGCGGGTAGCTCCGGCAGCAGTACCATTCCACATTTGCATTTTGAAATTTATGATGCAAACAATAATTTAATAGACCCTTATGAAGGCCCGTGCAACAGTATGAATGCCGAGAGTTGGTTTGTAGATCAGCCAGATTATTACGTTCCAGAAATTAATAGACTTTCCACCCATAATTCCACCAACTTTGATGATGAATGTGGCGTGGTAGAGAATACCTATGAAGAACTTAATTTTGAACCTGGAGAAACGGTTTATTTTCGAATTTTTTACCGAGACCTACAAACAGATAGCGATACCCATATTATAGTAAAAAGACCGGATAATTCAGTACTTTATGATTATGTATTTACATCGCCTTGGCCTTTTTACACAGGTGCCTATGCCCAATGGGAATACCCGGTAGATGGCAGCTGGCCAGATGGTGTCTATACCATTACTGCTGAATTTGGAGGAAACACCTATGAAACTATTTTTGGAGTGAATACAAATTTGGGTATTGAAGAGTTGGATCGTTCAAATATTTCAATATACCCAAACCCTACAGCCAACCAATTATATATTAAAGCCAATTCACAAATTGAAAGTATTATTCTTTATGACCTCTTGGGAAAAAAAGTAGTGGAAACCGCTCCTTTAGCTAAAAATGCCGAGCTAAACATAGCATCCCTAAAAACGGGCATGTACCTAGCCATTATTTCTTCCGAAGGGAAAAAAACGGTTAGAAAAATCGTGAAGGAATAAATTTCTGAAAAAAATGTCCGGTCGAGTCCTTCCACTTCGCTCAGGGTAACCTAGAGTCGAGACCTTTTTATTTTAAAACACATTAAAACCTTTGGTAGATACTTCTTCCAAAGGTTTTCTTTTTTGTAGGAAAAATAATGCAACAGTACAGGAAAACCCTGTGTAATAAACAGGGAAAATCCTGTTTTATATGTAATAATTTTAGGATAATTTTAGGAATTCAACTAACTTTAATCGACCAAAGTATGAAAACACACGCCCACACGCCACAAGGCTTCACTTACAGTCATTGAATTTTCATAAAGCAATGAAAACCTTTATAACCATATTCATCCTGGCCCTTAGCACAAACGCTTTTGCCCAAGACCCACAACTTTTTGAAAATGACTGGTATCTTCAAAACGTAATAATTGACGGACAAGATAATTTTCCACCCTCAAATGATGATGTGCCTTTTATTACTATCACCTTTATTCAAAATAATTTTTTTATTAGCACTTATGTATGTGATGCATTAGAAGGCACAGTAATTTATACTAATTCTGAATTTTTAGTTAATGGTTGGAGCATGACTCTTGGTGGTTGTTTTGGACCATTTGCACAAGAAAACACCCTTTTCCAGGGTATTTATCTTGACACTTTTTTTGTTGGTAATGTTGACGATCCCTTCAATTATAATATTATTGACGAGAGCAACAGTAAAACTTTGGTTATAACTTCCTCAAGTGGCGATGAAGCAATATATAGTAATCAGTTATTATCGATGAATAATTTTGAGATTTCCAAATTCTCCATCCACCCCAACCCCGCCCAAAACGAACTCTTTATTACAGCACAAAACACCACAGAAAATCTAAAAATCAAAATCTTCAACATAGAAGGCAAACTAGTAAGCACCCAAAACATAACGCTTCCAGACCAAAAAGCAATAGATGTCTCCCAACTTGTCAGCGGCATCTATTTTCTAAATATTGAAGAAGAAAACGGCAACACCACCACCAAAAAGTTTATTAAACAATGAAAACTCTTATAACCATACTCATATGGGCCCTTAGCACAACCGCTTTTGCACAAGTAACGAACATCCCAGATCCAAACTTTGGACATTTCCTCTTATCCCATGGGGCTATATTCAGTAGCATTGGTCTGTAACGGACAGATTCAACAATCAAAAACTTTGGCAAAACAATAGTAAAGACCCACAATCATGAAACATATAATTTTATTTCTCACAATACCTTTTTTTCAGTCAAGTTTTGCTCAAGATATAAAGCTTTTTGACAATATCTGGTATCTACATAATCTTTCTATTGGAGGTAATAATTATATACCCCCATCTAATGATGAAGTTAATTTTGTTTCTTTAAATTTCTTTGAACCAGATCAAATGGAAACGATGGTTTGTGATGTTTTATCTGCAGATGTCAACTTCACTGGTTTAGATCAGTTTAACCTTTTTAATGCAGGCTCGACTTTTGACGATTGTCAAATTCAAGCGAATACAGATTTTGAAATTTTATATTTAGATAATTTTTTTGAGGCTCATCTAAATGATGATTTTAATTATTTTATTGAAATAGATGGAAATGACGAAAAAATACTGACAATAACAAACTCTTCTAACGACCAAGCCATTTACGGCGATCACATTTTATCTAGTCAAGATTTTTACAGTTCTCAATTCGCAATCCTTCCAAACCCCGCTAAAAACGAATTGTTCTTAACTTCAAAATACACATCAGGAACCCTAACCCTAAAAATCTTCAACATTGAAGGCAAACTATTAAGCACCCAAACTTTAGAAGTTGCAAATAAAACCTCCATAGATGTTTCAAGCTTAACAAGCGGCATCTACTTTCTAAACATAGAAGATGAAAACGGCAACACCACTACCAAAAAATTCATAAAGCAGTGAAAACCTTTATAACCATATTCATCCTGGCCCTTAGCACAAACGCTTTTGCACAAATAACCCAAATTCCAGATCCTGTTTTTGAACAGGCCCTTATTGACCTTGGTATCGACAGTGATGGCATCGTTAACGGCCAGGTGCTTACAAGTGATGTAGAAACAGTCATATCACTTAATCTTAATCATAAAGGTATAGATGACATAACAGGCATTGAAGACTTTGCAGCACTGGAAATTTTAGATGTCACCGGAAACTACCTATTGGTTTTGGATGTTAGCAATAATCTCCAGTTAAAGGAACTCTATTGTAGTAGTGATTCGGCAGGGTTTAATATGCCGGTTAGTTCTTTAGATTTAACCAATAATACCAATTTAGAAATTTTATATGGTGAAAATTTAATCTTTTTGGAATCCCTTGATGCAAAAAACGGAAACAATGGCATACTCAATATTACGCTCCCCTGCGAGTTTGAGGGAGAGCCCTGCCAACTTACAGAGCTTGACTGTGTAAAAGTAGATGATGAATTAGCCGCAAACAATAACGAACCCCCATACAATGGCTGGTATTTGGCAGCAAATTTTGTTTATTCCGAAGATTGTATTTTAGGAGTCTCTGAGAATAACTCTTCTACATATTCCATCCACCCCAACCCCGCAAAAAACGAACTCTTTATTACTGCACAGAACACAGCAGGAAACCTAAAAGTAAAAATCTTTAATATAGAGGGCAAACTATTAAGCACCCAAACTTTAGAAGTTGCAAATAAAACCTCCATAGATGTTTCAAGCTTAACAAGCGGCATCTACTTTCTAAATATAGAAGATGAAAACGGCATTACAATTATTAAAAAGTTTGTAAAAGAATAGATGAGTTCTCGACTGCAATCGAACAGACATTTCACAAAAAAAGAGGCTGAAATTAATCAGCCTCTTTTGGTTTTTATTAAATGTGTTTAAAAGCTTATGCTAAAGAAACTCTTTTAAAACCAACTACTTCAACATCACCATACGATTTTACGTAATCTGCAACGCTTTTTTTGTCGTCTTTAATAAAGTTTTGGTCAAGTAATGCTTTTTCGTGGTCAAGTGTAGTGTTATCACTAATGAAACGCTCAATTTTACCTGGAAGAATCTTGTCCCAGATTTGCTCTGGCTTGCCTTCCGCTTTTAAATCGGCTTTTGCGTCTTCTTCAGCTTGTGCTAAAACTTCAGGAGTTAATTGTGCTCTAGAAATGTACTTAGGAACGTTTTTAAGCGTTTTGCCCAAACGACCTAACTCGATGTTATCTTTTTCAATAACGGCGATTCGAGCTTCAGTTTCAGAAGCAACAAATTCTGGATCAAAATCTTTATAAGATAGTGTAGTGGCTCCCATAGAAGCAACCTGCATTGATACGTCCTTTGCTAACTCCTCTGCGTTATCAACTGCTTTTGAAAGGCCAGTTAACGCAGCAATTTTATTTACGTGTACATAAGAACCTACAAATGGAGCTTCCAGTATTTCGTAACCACCAATTTCTATTTTCTCGCCAATAACACCAGTTTGCTCGGTTAATTTTTCAGCAATGGTCATTCCGTCAAAATCTGAAGCTAATAGCTCGTCTTTTGAAGAGGTGCCTAATGCGATTTCGGCCATTTTGTTTGCCATTTCAACGAAAGAATCGTTTTTGGCAACAAAGTCGGTTTCGCAATTTAACGATATTGCCACGCCTTTTGTATTGTCTGAATTTACTTTTACAGTAGCAACACCTTCACTAGATTCGCGGTCTGCTCTTTTTTCTGCAACTTTTTGTCCTTTTTTTCTAAGGATTGAAATCGCTTCTTCCATATTTCCTTCTGCTTCAACTAATGCCTTTTTACAGTCCATCATTCCAGCTCCGGTAGCTTGTCTTAGCTTATTTACTTCTGCGGCTGTTATTTTTGCCATTTTTATAAGATTTTTATGTTGAGACGCGATGCATTGCGTCTTTACTTTTTATGATTATTGATATTGAGGGCGGTCAAGGCGCATTGTGGTGCGTCTTTAAACGAATTATTCTTCTTCGTTTAAAACCTGCTTCTTAGATTTTTGACGTACAGGCTGCTTTGCTTCTTTCATTGCTTCAACGTCTTCTTCGTCTGTTGAAGGAACTTCGGCTTTAGCTTTTTTTACTGGCTTAGCTTCTTTGTCCTTTTTAGGTGCTTTTGCTTTTTTGGCCATTCCCGCTTCATCGTCGTCGTCTTCTTTTCCAGATTTTCTTTCGGAAAGTCCTTCGATTACTGCTTCAGAAACAATGCTCATAATGCTTTCAATAGATTTTGAAGCATCGTCGTTAGATGGAATTACGTAGTCAATAACGCGAGGGTCACTGTTCGTATCTACCATAGCAAAGATTGGAATTTTTAGCTTTAAGGCTTCGGCAACTGCAATGTGCTCACGGGTTGTATCTACAACAAATAGCGCAGCTGGAAGACGGCTCATATCTGAAATAGAACCTAAGTTTTTCTCTAATTTTGCGCGAAGACGATCTACGGCCAAACGTTCTTTTTTAGAAAGGGTGTTAAAGGTTCCGTCTTGCTTCATTCTATCAATAGAAGCCATTTTCTTAACGGCTTTACGGATAGTTACAAAGTTGGTTAACATACCACCTGGCCATCTTTCGGTGATGTACGGCATGTTAGCGGTTTTTGCTTTTTCAGCAACAATGTCCTTTGCTTGTTTTTTGGTGGCTACAAAAAGAATTTTGCGTCCACTGGCTGCAATTTTTTTAAGGGCTTCACTTGCCTCGTCTATTTTTGCAGCAGTTTTGTAAAGATTGATGATGTGGATCCCGTTGCGCTCCATATAAATATACGGTGCCATGTTTGGGTTCCATTTGCGGGTTAGGTGGCCAAAGTGCACACCAGCTTCAAGTAAGTCTTTTACTTCTACTTTTTTTGCCATTTTTGTTTTAGTTTACGTTCTGTGAAAGGATAGCAACCGCTTCTAAAATTGAATTTGGTTTAGATGCTAAACTAACTCCGCCAAAGACGGATAACAGCTTTTTTAATTAATAATGAATATGAACTTATAAAATGTCGTACCGCAATTAGTGCGGTACGACAAGTAATTTAAAATATTAACGTTTAGAGAACTGGAATTTCTTACGAGCTTTCTTCTGTCCGAATTTCTTACGCTCTACCATTCTTGGATCTCTTGTAAGTAAACCTTCTGGTTTTAAGATGCCGCGATTTTCGTCGTTAAGTGTGCACATAGCGCGAGAAATAGCAAGACGAATTGCTTCTGCTTGGCCTGTAATTCCACCGCCAAATACATTTACACTAATGTCGAAAGTAGTTTCGTTATCTGTAAGTACTAAAGGTTGTTTTACTTTATATTGAAGTGTTCCAGTTGGAAAATAGTTTTCCAACTCACGCTTGTTGATGCTAATGTTTCCTTTACCTTCTTTAAGGTAAACACGTGCAACAGCGGTTTTTCTTCTTCCTATTTTGTGAATTGTCTCCATTACTTGTTGTCGTTAAAGTTAATAGCTCTAGGTTTTTGTGCCTCTTGTCCGTGGTTTGCATCTGCATAAACTTTTAAGTTTCTGAAGATATCTGCGCCCAGTTTGTTTTTAGGAAGCATTCCTTTTACTGCTTTTTCAACAAGCCTTGCAGGGTCTTTTTTGTACATTTCTGTAGCGGTAAGACTTCGCTGCCCACCAGGATAACCTGTGTGGCGAATGTAGGTTTTATCGGCCCATTTGTTACCAGTAAGGTTAATTTTACCAGCGTTAATAATAATTACGTTGTCACCGCAATCTACGTGTGGGGTGAAACTTGGTTTGTGCTTACCGCGAAGTAATTTAGCAACTTCGCTTGCAAGACGACCCAATGCTTGCCCGTCCGCATCTACCAGTAACCATTCCTTTACAACGGTTGCCTTATTGGCAGATACTGTTTTGTAACTTAATGTATCCATTTAGTCTTTGTCAATTGTTAATAAATCATTGTTTTCTCACCCTAGAACAAAACGTATTTTGTCTAAGAGGGGTGCAAATGTAGTGTTATTTATTTGAAAAGCAAGGGGTGACAATTAATTTTTCTTTTGAAAAATGACTCAAGACCGCTGTGCTGAAAGACAAAAGACATATGACTAATAAAAAAAAGAATTATGAATACAGAATAATGAATGCAGAGTTATGAATTTGGAGCTAAAAGGTGATGAGTCGATTTCGATTTCAGTTTCGATTTCGATTTCCCTCTTACTCCAAAGTCACAATCAAATCATCCTTCATTACCATCGTTCCCGGTTTTAAAGAAATTGATTTTACTTTTCCAGCTTTGTTCGCCGTAATTGTGCTTTCCATTTTCATGGCTTCAATAATAAAAAGGTGATCGTTCTTTTTTATTTCCTGCCCTTTTTTCACCAAAATTTTATACAAACTTCCTTGTAGTGGAGCACCGTATTGATTGCTGTCTTGCGGATCTACTTTTACGTGAACTTCTTTTTCCACTTTAATAGATTTGTCTTTAATTTCTATAAAACGGTTTTCACCATTTACTGAAAAGAATACAATACGAACTCCATCTTCATTGGGAATTCCTACAGAAAGCAATTTTACAATAATAGATTTTCCGGGTTCCAATTCTATAATAGCTTCCTCCTGAAGCTTCATTCCATAAAAGAAATTTTCAGTAGCTAAAATGGCCACATTGCCGTATTTTTTATATTTTTCGTGGGCATCTTCAAAAACACGGGGATATAAACTATACGATAGAAAATCTTCAAATTCTATGGGTCGGGTAAATCCTTGCTGAAACTTTTTTCTGAATACTTTAAATTCTGAATCAAAATCTATCGGCTCCAAATGGGCATTGGGCCTATCGGTATAGGAAGTGTTGTTCTTCAGAATTATTTTTTGAAGTTCTTTTGGAAAGCCACCCAAAGGTTGTCCTAAATCGCCTTTAAAGAAATTAATTACAGATTCTGGAAACGAAATGGCTTCGCCGCGCTGCATTACATCTTCGGGCGTAAGGTTATTGGTTACCATAAAAATAGCCATATCGCCCACTACTTTTGAGCTTGGCGTAACTTTTACCAGATTTCCGAACATTTCGTTTACCTGCGCGTACATTTTTTTTACTTCGTGAAAGCGATCACCCAAACCGAGGGCTTCGGATTGTGGACGTAAATTTGAATACTGCCCCCCGGGAATTTCATGTTGGTAAACCTCAGCAGTTCCCGCTTTTAAGCCGGATTCAAACGGATAATATTTTTCACGAACATCTTCCCAATAATTTGAAAATTCGTTCAATTTATTAATATCGAATTTATTTTCGCGCGGTTGGTTGCGCATCATTTCAACTATTGAATTAAAGTTGGGTTGGGAGGTAAGTCCCGAAAGCCCGCCCAAGGCCACATCTACTACATCTACCCCCGCTTCAATGGCTTTTAAATAGGTGGCAGATTGAATGGAGGAAGTATCGTGCGTATGCAAATGCAACGGAATTTTTACCGTGTTTTTTAACGCTGCAACAAGTTCTGCCGCGGCATACGGTTTTAAAAGACCCGCCATATCTTTAATGGCAATCATATGCGCGCCTGCATTTTCCAGATCTTTGGCGAGTTGGGTATAGTATTTTAAAGTGTATTTTGTTTCTTTCGGATCGAGAATATCGCCGGTATAACTAATGGCGGCTTGCGCAATGCCGCCCGTTTTATTGCGAACGTAATTTATGCTCGGCTCCATGGCTTTTACCCAGTTTAACGAGTCGAAAATTCTGAAAATGTCTATTCCGTTTTCCCAGGAGGTTTCAATAAATTTTTCGATTAAATTATCGGGATAGGCTTTATAACCCACGCCATTTGAACCACGAAGTAACATTTGGAAAAGTATATTCGGCATCAATTTGCGAAGCTCGCGTAATCGTGTCCACGGACTTTCATTTAAAAACCGAAGGCAGACATCAAAAGTAGCGCCGCCCCACATTTCAATACTAAAAGTGTTGGGATGGTTTTTAGCAAAACTTTCTGCAACTTGCAACATATCGTAACTGCGCATACGAGTTGCGAGCAGGGATTGATGCGCATCGCGGATGGTTGTATCTGTATAATGAATTTTTTTATCTTCCTTTAACCAAAGGCAGAATTTCTCTGGTCCCAGTTCGGTGAGCAGATCTTTTGTGCCTTTCGGAAATTCTTTCTCGGCTTCAAACTTTGGAATTTTTGGTGTTCTAAAAATTCTGTTTTTATCAAAAGTTTTTACGTCCGGATTACCATTTACTATTACTTCACCTAAATAATTTACAATTTTTGAAGTGCGATCCTGTGGTAATTTTATATCGAAAAGTGAAGGAGTATTGGCAATAAAATTAACGGTCGCTTTTCCGTCCTTAAACGTTTCACTATGTATTACATTTTGAAGAAAGTGAATGTTTGTTTTTACTCCGCGAATACGAAATTCGCGTAGAGCACGCGACATTTTTCGTACCGCGCCGTCTAACGTTCTGCCGTGCGCCGAAACTTTAACGAGCATAGAATCAAAAAACGGACTAACGCTGTACGATTGGTAAATACTTCCGGCATCTAGCCGAATTCCCATTCCGCCAGCACTTCTGTAGGTTGTAATGGTTCCGTAATCTGGGGTAAAATTGTTTTCGGGATCTTCGGTAGTTAATCGGCATTGCATGGCGAAACCATAGGTTGCAAGCGATTCCTGATCGTAAATTTTAATTTGTTTGTCTGAAAGTTTATACCCGCCGGCAATAAAAATTTGCGTTTTTATAAGGTCTATTCCCGTTACCATTTCGGTAACTGTGTGTTCTACTTGAATGCGCGGATTTACCTCGATAAAGAACACATTATCGTCTTTATCTACCAAAAATTCTACGGTACCTACATTGTTGTATTTTACCTCTTCTGCAATTTTTAAAGCGTATTTATAAAGAGCATCTTTTACTTTTTTTGAAACGTTATACGAAGGTGCAACTTCAATAACTTTTTGGTGCCTTCTTTGTACAGAGCAATCGCGTTCAAACAAATGGCGAATGGTACCGTGGTTATCTGCCACAATTTGCACTTCTAAATGCTTGGGATCTTCCACATATTTTTCGAGAAACATTGTGTCGTCTCCAAATGCGTTAAGCGATTCGCTTCGGGCAGATTCAAAATTATTTTTTAGATCGTCGTTATTTCTAACAATACGCATGCCGCGTCCACCACCACCGGAAGCCGCTTTCAACATTAATGGGTAGCCAATGGTAGCTGCTTCAGAAAGTGCAACTTTAAGTGAAGTAAGTTTTTTTGTATTGCTTTTTATAATGGGAACATTGCATTTTTCGGCAATTTTTTTGGCGGTAATTTTATCGCCCAAAGCGTCCATAACCTTCGGGTCTGGCCCTATAAATACCAGTCCGTTTTTTGCGCAATTTCGGACAAATTCAGAGTTTTCGGATAAAAATCCGTATCCGGGATGAATGGCATCTACGCCTTTAGATTTTGCCAATGCAATTATGGCATTACCGTCTAAATACGGTTTTAAAGGTTGGTCGTTTTCGCCAATTTGGTAAGATTCGTCAGCTTTGTAACGATGTTGCGAATAGCGGTCTTCGTAAGTGTAAACGGCAACTGTTTTTAAATTTATTTCTGAACAAGCGCGTAAAACTCGAATGGCTATTTCGCCACGATTAGCAACCAACACTTTTTTAATTTTCATGGATACGGTTTTTTAAAATTTTAAATAAGGCGTTAAAGTTAGCAATTGCACAATTGTATAAAGAATAATAAATAAATAACTATAGAACCTATTACGACAATCAAGTTTTGGGGAGTAAGAAAAGTGTAAAAATATAAAACTATGAGAGTATATATGGGTTTTCACTTTTATAATTCCGAATAACAAAATCTAGCGCACTTTGTAATACCTCGCCCATATTTTGTGCTTTTTTAAATTTTATATCGCCAGTTAACTCAAAGAGCTCCATTTTTAATTGTTTCATTTTTTCGGGTGGTGCAATCTTATCTTTCTTCATACAGGCCATAAGCCCTTTTAAGCGTTTTTTCATACTGGTGGCGCGCTTAGCCAACAGCGATCTTTCTTCATTAATGTATTGGTCTATGGATGCTTGTTGTAAAAGTTCGGTGGTCATTGCCACCAGCTTGTTGTTTTCCTTCAAAAATTGTGGTTTGTAAACTTTTGAATTTCCTTCATAACTCTGTTGGTCAAAATCTATGGCGCGAATTCGGTACTGAATACGGTCAAAATCGTGGGTTAAAACCATTACGTAATTATACGAACGCATATCGCCCAATAATCGCACAAAGCAACGTTCGTTAAATTTCACGAACTCTTTAGCAATTTCCATTTTATCGCGATGGGTGCAATTTTCTAAATGGTTTTCTATAAAATCATCGCCGGGAATACCCGAAATATGTTCTTCAATTAAAGTGTTTTTTCGCACTAAAAAGTTTATGTGATTTGGCGAAAGCAAATCTTCCAGTTCCAAGCCGTAAATACGGGAAGCATCGGCTTTTTTAATATACAAATAGAGGTAATTGTCGTTTAGGATATTTCGAACTTTTATACGAAAAGGTTTTGAATTTCCGAAAGTGCAAAAATCTATACTGTCTATATTTAAGTAGGGAAAAATAGTATCGCTACCATCGGAATGCAAGATGGAATATACTTTTTTTAGGCTTTGGTTGATTTCTTCGGTTTCAAATTCAGAATAATAAACACTTACCCAAAGGGTGTCTTTTCCGTTTTTATCGAATACGGCCACCGAGCCGTGAAAACGCAACAAATCGTCGTAGTAGATAGGAATTTTAATGGTTCTTCCGTGGCGGGTTAAGTATTTTAAAAGCGCATCCGAAACGGGATATGCGGGTTTCTTTTTTGAAATTAATTTGTTTCGCTCCATAATTGCGGTAATAATTTTTAAAGATATGGATTTAAAAAAAGACGTAAGACCGCTTCGCTGAAAAGATGTAAGACCGCTTCGCTGAAAGACTTAAGATATAAGACTAAAAAAATCAGAATTCGGAAATGAAAGTTATTCCTTCACAAACTTTTTCAAAGCCACATTTTTTCCAGAATATAGTTGAAGATAATATACACCTGAAGCCAAACTGGAAACGTCCACGGTTGGGGAAACGGTATCAACATCAAATTGCAAAACTTTACTGCCCGTCATTGTGTAAATGTTTACTTGGTCTATGGTTTTGTCTTGGGTGTTTAGTTGCAATGTGTTTTTTGCGGGGTTGGGGTAGAGGGTTATTGCTTCTGAAAATGGGTTTTCTTCGAGGCCTAATGTTTCTGCATGTTTTAATATCCAGAAATCATTGCCACCCCGAGAATTTTCTGTTTTATCTCCTGAGATATTTGATGCAGAACGCCCTCCAAGGAAAAAACTTCCATTGGTTGCTTGGCTTAGTGACATTATAACATCAGGATTGTTTCCTCCAATGGTGTTTTGCCATTCTATAATACCTAAATTATTTATTTTTATTATCCAATAGTCTGACTCTCCTAAAGAATTTTCTGATTTATCACCTGAAATATTTGAATAGGAATATGTCCCTATGAGGTAACCATTATTTGAATCGGAAATAAGCGCAGTTAGCCCATCAGTTTGATCACCTCCAATAGTATTTTGCCAAAGAATATTTCCATTTTCATCTAATTTTATAATCCAACTATCAGAACCACCTAAAGAATCTTCGGTTTTATCTCCAGAAATGTTTGAATCTGAAGATGCTCCAATTAAATAACCTCCATCATTGGCAAGGATAACACTTGAAGCTCTATCTCCACTACTCCCTCCAATTGTATTTTGCCACTGTATTTGACCTAATGAATCAAGCTTTAAAATCCAACAGTCACTACTTCCTTGAGAGTTTTCGGTTTTGTCGCCAGAAATATTAGAATATGAAAACCCAGCTAAAATATAACCTCCATCTAATGTTTGTTTTATTGAATCGACCCAATCTTCATCATCTCCGCCAATTGTATTTTGCCATTCAATTTCGCCCATAGAATCTAATTTTACTATCCAAATATCATTTAATCCTATGGCATCTTCAGTCTTATCGCCGGAAATATTTGAGTTGGAATTGCCTCCAGCTAAAAAACCTCCATCAGAAGTTTGTATAAAACTTCTTAATTGATCGTCGTAATTGCCACCAATAGTATTTTGCCATTCAATGTTGCCTGTTGAATTAAGTTTAATGATCCAATAATCATAATAACCATTTGTGTCTTCAGTTTTATCCCCTGATATATTCGAATCAGAATAGCCTCCCAAAATATAACCTCCATCTGATGTTTGGGAGATTTGGGGATTCCAATCTGCCCAATTACCACCAATTGTATTTTGCCATTCAATGCTGCCTGCGCTATCAAGTTTTAAAATCCAATAATCAATACTGCCATTTGAATCTTCTGTTTTATCTCCTGAAGCATCAGACTCAGAATAACCACCAATTATTATTCCACCATCCATTGTATTTCCCATTGAAGTAAAAGAATCGTATTCACTCCCCCCAATAGTACGCTGCCAAAGTATATTTGGGTCTTGAGCGTAAAGTGAAATTGTTATTAATGCTAAAACTAAACTAACGAGGATATTTCTTTTCATAATAAAGGGTTTCTATTTTTACTAATTTTTTTTCGATTTCGATTTCGATTTCAGTTTCGATTTCAATATCATTCCTTCACAAATTTTTTCAAAGCCACATTTTTCCCTGAATACAGTTGAATATAATAAATGCCCGAAGCCAAGCTGGAAACATCTACGGTTGGGGAAACGGTATCAACATCAAATTGCAAAACTTTACTACCCGTAATTGTATAAATGTTTATTTGATCTATTGTTTTGTCTTGGGTATTGAGTTGTAGTGTGTTTTTTGCTGGGTTGGGGTAGAGGGTAATTCCTGTAGCTAAAAAGTTTTCCGTTGTGCCTAATAAATCATCTAACTTTAAAACCCAATAGTCATTTTCTCCAATAGAATTTTCTGTTTTATCTCCAGATATGTCTGATCTTGAATTTCCACCTAAAAATATTTTATTTTCAGATGTTCGATTAATTGATACTGCATAATCAGCGTGGCTTCCGCCTATGCTATATTGATTTAAAATTTCACCAGAATCATTTAATTTTAATAGCCATATATCAATACTGCCATTGGATGGGACAGTTTTATCTCCAGATATATTTGATGTAGAAAAACCAACGATCCAAAAGGAGCCATCAAAATCACTATATGAATCTAAACAACCATCAGCTTCATTTCCGCCAATAGTGTTTTGCCATTCAATATTTCCTGTTTGATCAAGTTTAATTATCCAATAATCCGAATCACCATAATTGTTTTCCGTTTTATCGCCAGACATATTTGAAAAGGATTCTCCTACAAGAATATATCCGCCATCATAAGACTGCGTAACATTATTTAAAATATCACCATCATCTCCTCCAATTGTATTCTGCCATTCAATATTTCCTGAAGGGTTTAACTTGACAATCCAATAATCATAATTTCCTTGATTAATTTCAGTTTTATCTCCTGAAATACCTGATCGAGAATATCCTCCTAAGATAAATCCGCCATCAGGAGTTTGCAGAACGGATTTTAATCTGTCTTCTGAATTTCCTCCAATTGTATTCTGCCATTCAATGTTTCCAGTGCTATCTA
Source organism: Aequorivita marisscotiae (assembly GCF_029814825.1). Classification (NCBI taxonomy): domain Bacteria; kingdom Pseudomonadati; phylum Bacteroidota; class Flavobacteriia; order Flavobacteriales; family Flavobacteriaceae; genus Aequorivita; species Aequorivita marisscotiae. The sequence goes on from NZ_CP122379.1 coordinate 1,332,175, forward strand.
ATTTTAAAATCCAATAATCGTCACTGAAGTTTACTGAGTCTTCAGATTTTTCTCCAGAAATATTAGAATTTGAGGTGCCACCAACAAAATAACCCCCGTCATTTGTTTGAATGATAGTATTCATTATATCCTGGTTGCTTCCTCCAATAGTTTTTTGCCATTGAATAATGCCTGAAGAGTTTAATTTTACAATCCAATAATCGTAAAAACCTCGACAATTTTCATTTTTATCTCCCGAAATGTTTGAGCCAGACCATCCTCCAATAACATATCCTCCATCAGAATCTTGAATTATAGTTTCTACTCTGTCAATATCGTCTCCTCCAATAGTATTATCCCATTCTATATTTCCAGTGGAACTCAATTTTACAATCCAATAGTCATCTTCGCCAATATTGTTTTCAGATTTATCTCCTGAAATATTTGATTTTGACGGTCCAGCAATCAAAAACCCCCCATCTAGTGTACTAATTGAAACCCTTAATTCTTCATCATCACTCCCCCCAATAGTTCGTTGCCAAAGAATATTCGGGTCCTGAGCATAAAGTGAAACTGTAATAAATGTTAAAACTAAACTTGCAATTAAATTTCTTTTCATAATGAATGGTTTTTATTTTTTCAAATTTTCCAAAGCCTTTCAGCTTTGATTTCATTTTCGATTTTGATTCAAAAAATTATTCCTTAATAAACTTTTTCAAAGCCACCTTCTTCCCAGAATACAACTGCACATAATAAACGCCAGCAGCCAAGCTGGAAACATCCACGGTTGGGGAAACGGTGTTAACCTCCAGTTGCAAAACATTGCTGCCCGTGATTGTGTAAATGTTTATTTGGTCTATGGTTTTCTCTTGGGTATTGAGTTGCAATGTGTTTATTACCGGGTTGGGGTAGAGGGTTACGTTTGTTTCAAGTTCGCTCCCTTCTACGCCCAAAATCGTTAAATTTTCATACCATACCAATTCCCTGTTTTGATTGGAAAGGGCCGCAGATAAAATGTCCAGATCGCCATCGTTGTCCAGATCTGCGGCATGGACCGTGCGCGGGCTTTGCAGATTGGGGTCGATTATGTTTTGGGGTCCAAAGCCGCCCATTCCATCCTCGTTTCTATACCAAGCAATTTTATTATCGTCTGTAGAGGCAGATAGCACGTCAACATCACCGTCGTTATCCAAATCTGCACTAGTAGTATCGAAAATATTGAGTGCCTCATTGCTTATTATGTTATAATAGTCGAACTGCCCCAAACCATTTAAATTCTCCCTCCAAATTACCAAATCTGTTTTTTGCGAAACTATGTCAAGATCATTATCGCCATCAATATCTACCAAGCTAAGGGAATTTTCATATAGCCCGATAGGGTCAATTATATGTTGTTCATTAAAATCTCCTAAGCCATCCACGTTTTCAAACCAAGAGAGATAAGCACTTCCTACAGAGTTGGTCAAAATATCCATATCCCCATCCCCGTCTATATCCCCGATTGCCTGGGTCCTGGCTTGGCTGATATTTGCATCTATGGTAATTCTTGAACTAAATGTTCCCGCTCCGTCAAGGTTTTCCACCCAATATAATCCATTCCCGTTAGAGACTCCCAGGACCAAATCAAGATCGCCGTCTCCATCTAAATCCGCTCCAGTAATTCCTGCGGCCCTTAGCAAATTATTGGAGATTAACTGTAATGCGGAAAAAGTGCCATTTCCAAGATTACGGTACCAAACCACTTCATCATCATCAAAAAAGCTAACGGCTAGGTCTATTTTCCCATCATTGTCAATATCTGCTGGGAACAGGGAAAAAGACTGTTTTTTGCCTTCCTGTATGGAAATGGGAGCGCTAAAAGTTCCTAAACCATCGAGGTTTTTATACAATGCAATTCTATCAAAAGAAGAAACAGCCACATCCAAGGCTCCATCTTGATCGAAATCCGCAGTTCGCACCATACGTACCGTACCGGAATTTTGGTCTATAATTTGTCGGGACCCAAATTGGGCATGACAACTTGTTCCCATAATTAAAATCCATAAAAAAATTTTAAGTTTATCTCTCATATTAAAAGGAAGGAGGCAGTTAAATATGAACTACCTCTTTTTTTATTTTTTAATTATTGCTTTTTAATATAACGGTTTCTTCTGTTCCGCCATCGTCATATTCTTTTATGATATTGTAAAGCCCCGGATCCAAATCGTTTATTAATTGGGGGTCGTTAATGCCCAACGAGTCCTTTGGAGTAACCGTTACGTTGGTGTTGAAAATGCCATCGTTAAACTTTAAAATATCCCCGCCACTTGGGGCTCGGTTATTATTGTCATAGCATCGTTGTGGCTGGGTGGTGTTTTCCTCCAATTGCAAAATACGTATGGCAGCGTGGTTGGGGTGCACAATGATATCGTAACGGGGCTCGTCAGCATCTATGCTGCTTACTATATTGAAATTATTATAGGTGAAATTTGTATTGCCGTATTCAATAGGCTGTGGGCAGTCGCATTCGCAGGAAACAAACCTATAATCAAAGCCCGGTTGGAATAAGGGTTTGTGGGTTGGCATGGTAGGCCCCACTAAGTAATAATCCCCCTTATAGGGTTCATAAAGCGATGCCACATCATACGTCATTACGGCCGCATACTTTCCATAGCAATCAATATCGATGGCCTCACGCATGCGGATGGCCTGACCCACGGAAAATATATGGCCACAGGCCAAAACTTCAGGCACATAATTCATATAGTTGCGCACATCTTCATCAAAAATTTGATAAGGATCTCCTTGACAATCCGCATCATTACCCAAATATTCACAAGTCTGATCATCGGTATTATATGCCCGTAATATCAACGTAGCAGCGGTATCGGTAACACGGTCGCCATTGGTATCTGCATTATAGTCCGGGTCGGTTTCAACGCGGGTTACGTGTTCACATTCATCTTCTTCTCCTGGTGGTACATTATAAAACTGGAAGGTATGTACCAAACCCATGTTGTGGCCCAATTCGTGGATCATCCCCCAAGTTGTAAACAACTCTCTTTTTACGATGCTCCTTGTTCCAAATAAGGTTGCGGAGCCCCCATAATTTTGCACAAAATCGTATGGAATGTACATATTTAAGGTGTTGGGATTTATTACATCTTCAGATGGACCGGGGTATTCGTCTATCCAATTGGCTAAATCAGAAGGTTTTTCAGGAATATAAATGGCCGTACTTTCAATATCATCAAACCCTCTATACTTAAAAAAGATATTGTATTGATTGAAAATTATGTTCATTTTGGCAACAGCTTTTAGAACGTCCTGTTCATTGATGTGTTCAGGACCGGGATTACCATTGTCCTGAACTATTCGCCAAAAGAAAATATTAAAAACCACAGGTTCAAAAGTATCCAAATAATTTTGGTCCACGGATTTGCTGAATTGTTCATCGCACCAATTTGTACTCAATGAAAAGTCTGACGCGCATTTAAGCTCAATTTGATCGTTGATTTGAGCGAACAAACTACTGTTATATCCAATAAATAAACAAAGGAAAATGGGAAAAAGGGCTGTTCGGCTTTTGTTAAAAATGATTGTTTTCATAAGAAAAATGGTTAGTGGCTATTAATCTTGAAGATATGAAATTTTTCTAAAAGGGAAGGGTTTAATCCCTTAAAAAGAAAAATCTCATAATTTCCCTTAAAACTGTCGTAAATATCCCTTAAGCAATTAATATATGTATAATTTCACAAAAAATTAAAAAAAGGATTCCTATTCCTTAATACTTCTATGGCTATCTTAGGTTTATTGTTTCCTGAAGGATTTTTTCTTTTACACTTTCCCAAGCTGTTGGCTTGGTCATTACCGGCATTTCTTCTTTTTCGGCATCTTCAAAATAGGTCAGGCTTTTCAGAACTAAAAATTGGGAGCCATCTTCATATTTTTTATTGTAGAACCCTATCATTTCTTTTAGGGAAAATGTTTTTAGTAAAAAATATAAATCAATAAAATCCCTTTTGCTCCCGCGTCCCGAAATGGCGTTGAGCTTCATTGCGGCAATATCTTCCAAGGAAAGCAAACGGATTGAATCTACTTTTTTGGTTTTTTTCAAAAGAGGATAACGATAGTTTACAAAATCCACTTTTATACCATTTATGGAATAAACGATGATGTTTTTACTTTTTTTTAAAACAAGGGGGTTCCCAAATCTGGAAAGTTCTCGATTAAATTCCAGTTCGTTTATTTCAGAATTTCCAAACATGTCAATATCCACAGAAAGACGGTGCCCAATCTGAAGTGCCAATGCCGTGCCGCCTACAAGATCGAAACCTATAAAAATTTCAGAACGCATTAGCTTATCTAAGAGTTCCAAAAGCTGGGCATCGACGTTTTGTTTGTATAACATCTGAATTCTTTTTTGTCAATTTTGAAAATAGCCGAAAGGAAAGAAAGCGTAACTGCATCCAATTCCCTAAATTGAAGCGAAATCTGTTTGATGGTTTCCAGTCCGTAAATTTCTTTAATAAGCTCCCAATCTTCCATCAATCCATACTCCAAAACCCTATGAATAATAAACTCCTTCGATTTTTCAAAATGAAGATCCGCTTTATTCACATCCCAAAAAAGATGCTCGGATAAGTGGGATATGGAATGAACAGCGGCCATTTAAAGGATATTGATTTTACATTTCAAAAATACCAAAAATAATAAGGTTTTATAAGACACCACCTTGGAATGTGAAATTTATTTTTTTTGGAATTTCCTCCCCTTCGGGAGTTAGGGAGCTTAATGCACCTTTAGCCAATTCTCGCCACCTCCTAAATCCACATCTAATAGGACTGTGAGCTCTACGGTGATACAATTTATATTTATTTAACATTTTAAAAAATACACTTAGTATAATTTCCTTAGTTTTGCGCCCACAAAAAAACAAAACTTATGAAAAAATTATTTGGATTATTATTTTTAGCTCTTGCTTTTACTGCTTGTTCAAGCGATGATGACAGCAGCAGTAACGAAGCATCTATCGAAGGTACTTGGAAAATGACAGCTTTCAACACTGAAAATGCCTACGACTTAAACAATGATGGCACAGCTTCAACAAGCGTTATGGACGAAACTAACTGTTACCAAAACGAAACAATTGTTTTTAATGCAGATGGTACGGGAACGGCTTTTAATACTTCGTATGCTGATATTGAACTAACTTTGGTTGCGGGAACTACAGACGAATATGAGTACACTGTAACTTGTGTTTCTGAAGATGATTCTACTCCGTTTTTATACACTCAAAACGGAAATACAATTACCCTAACTATGGGAGGTTTTAACCAAGATGTAACTCTTTCAGGAAATACACTTACATACGTATTTGAAGAAGGTTTTTACGTAGAAGTTGACAACAACGGAACAACTACAACAGTAACTGAAGATATTACTTTTGTTTTTACAAAACAGTAAGATTAAATTTCTAAATTGAAAAGAGCCGAAAGTAAAACTTTCGGCTCTTTTATTTTCTGCCAACTGCCACTGAATACTGCTAACTTATTAATGCGCTTCCAACCAATTCTCCCCAACACCCAAATCAACATCCAACGGCACGGTGAGTTTATAAGCGTTCTCCATCTCGTGCTTTACCATTGCTTGTAATTTCTCAAGCTCTGGCTTATAGGCGTCAAAAACCAATTCATCATGCACTTGGAGTAGCATTTTACTTTGATAATTTTCTTCCTCCAATTTTTTGAAAATGTTAATCATTGCAATTTTTATGATATCTGCGGCACTTCCCTGTATTGGAGCGTTCACAGCATTTCTTTCTGCCGCGCCACGTACAACTTGGTTGCTTCCGTTTATGTCTTTTAGGTAGCGTCTTCTGCCCAAAACAGTTTGCACATAGCCGTTTTCTCGAGCAAATTGAATTTGCTCGCTTATATAATTGCGAAGTTTGGGATAGGTTTTATAATAGGTATCGATCAACTCCTTGGCTTCAGTGCGGGAAAGGTCGGTCTGGTTGCTGAGGCCGAAAGCTGAAACGCCGTAAATAATCCCAAAGTTTACGGTTTTGGCATTGCTTCGTTGCTCCCGTGTTACTTCACTTAAAGGCACATTGAACACTTTTGAAGCCGTGGAGGCGTGAATATCCTCGCCATTTTTAAAGGCTTCAATCATATTATCCTCTTCGCTCAACGCGGCAATAATGCGGAGTTCTATCTGACTATAATCCGCTGCCATTAAAACGTAATCCTCGTTTCTTGGGATAAATGCCTTTCGCACCTCACGCCCGCGTTCGGTACGGATTGGAATATTCTGCAAATTTGGGTTGTTACTGCTTAAACGTCCAGTTGCGGCAACGGTTTGCATATAGTCGGTATGCACACGGCCGGTAGCTTTTTCAACTTGTTCGGGCAGCGCATCAACATACGTGCTTTTTAATTTTGCTAAACCACGGTATTCCAAAACATCGCGGATTATTTTGTGGTCTTTCGCCAAATAGGAAAGTACATCTTCGGCAGTAGAATATTGGCCTGTTTTGGTTTTTTTCGGCTTGTCTATCAGTTTCATTTTTCCGAATAGAATTTCGCCCAACTGTTTCGGGGATGCAATATTAAATTCTTCTCCAGCTTCTTCGTAAATATTTTTCTCAAGTTGAAGAATGTCTTTGTCCAATTGTTCGGAAAGATTTTTGAGGAAATCTTTATCTAAATTAATGCCTTCCAATTCCATTGCTGCAAGAACGCGAAGTAAGGGCACTTCAATTTCGTCAAAGAGTTTTTGGGTATTGGCTTCGCCCAATTCTTTTTCGAAATGTTCTTTTAGCTGAAACGTTACGTCTGCATCCTCAACGGCGTATTCGGTTTGTTTTTCAATTTCAACATCGCGCATACTTAATTGATTTTTACCTTTTTTACCAATTAATTCGGTGATGGCAACGGGGGTGTAGTTTAAATACGTTTCGCTTAAAACATCCATATTGTGCCGCATATCTGGGTTTATCAGGTAGTGCGCGAGCATCGTGTCAAAGAGTTTTCCCCTGACCGAAATGCTGTATTTGGCCAAAACTTTGATATCGTATTTTAAATTCTGACCAATTTTCTGAATAGATTCATTTTCAAAAAAAGGACGCAGAGCTTCAATTAATTGTTGAGCCTCCTCTTTGCTTTCTGGAAACGGCATATAAAAACCCTTTCCTTTTTCCCAAGAAAAAGCAATGCCTACCAATTCTGCTTCCAGCGGATTTAACCCTGTGGTTTCAGTGTCGAAACACACGCTCTGTTGCGCCATTAAATTTTGAAGAAACAGTTTGGTACCCATCCCCGGATTTACGGTTTGGTAAAAATGTTCGGTATTTGTAATGGTAGCGCGCGAGTTGTAATCTTTAATTTCTTGAGTAGCCTCGCCACCGCCACCAAATAATGAAAACTGTCCGCTTCCCGCAGAAGAAGCACTTTTTGCAGTTTCAGAATTTGAAATTTGCGTAACTTTTTCTGTCGCGCCTTCTTCTGAAAATAGTTTTAAAAACTGGTCTTTTAGTCGTCTAAATTCAAGCTCTTCAAAAATCTGCTGTACTTTTTCGCCATCGGGCATGGAGAGTTCGTAATTGGCTTCATTAAAAGTAACGTCGCATTGGGTATTGATGGTAGCGAGTTTTTTAGAGAGCATACCCAGTTCGGCATTTGCTTCAACCTTCTCCTTCATTTTACCTTTTAGCTGGTCTGTATTCGCCAAAAGATTTTCCATGGAGCCAAATTCTGCAATAAATTTTTTCGCGGTTTTATCGCCTACCCCTGGCAGTCCGGGTATATTATCACTGGCATCGCCCATCATTCCTAAATAATCAATTACTTGTTCGGGGCGTTCTACGCTAAAACGCTTTTGCACCTCAGGAATTCCCCAAATTTCTATTGCGTTACCCATTCGGGCGGGGCGGTACATAAAAATATTTTCGGTAACCAATTGTGCAAAATCTTTATCGGGAGTTACCATAAAAACTTGGTATCCTTGTTTTTCGGCTTGTTGGGCGAGAGTGCCAATAATATCATCGGCTTCCAAGCCCGAAAGTTCAACACACGGAATGTGCATAGCTTTTATAATTTGCTGAATTATGGGGATTGATTGCTTTATTACATCGGGAGTAGCATCGCGATTGGCTTTGTATTCCGCAAATAATTCGGTGCGCTCGGCACTTCCATCTTTATCAAAACATACTGCGAGATGGTCGGGTCTTTCGCGCCGTATTACATCGAAAAGTGAATTTAAAAAACCTAAAATAGCCGAGGTATCTTGCCCTTTGCTATTGATGGTCGGATTTTTTATAAGTGCGTAATACCCACGAAAAATTAGTGCGTATGCATCGAGAAGGAAAAGACGTTTTTGGGTGGTCATAGTTTATATTTTATTCTGAAAATGTCCTCAGGCACAGTTACAGAAGTTGTTTTAAGATAGAAATTTTTTATAGTTCTCTAGGGCGCTCGAACGGACATTCATCTTGTTTTCAAAAATAAAAATTACACTTCAGAAACGAAGGGTTTTATGTGAAAAAGAAAATTATAAATGAAGTGGATAATTATGAATGGCAATTTGTATTTTTCCATCTTAAAATATTTTAGATGAAAAAATACTCAATTGCAATACACGGCGGTGCCGGAACACTTATAAAAGGCTTAATGACTCCCGAAAAAGAAACCCAATATACAGCTGCTCTAAATGAAGCTTTGGAAAAGGGATATGCTGTTTTGGAGAATAATGGTTCGGCTATGGACGCTGTGGAGACGGCAGTAATGCATTTGGAAAATTCGCCACTTTTTAATGCAGGACGGGGAAGCGTTTTTACCAATGATGGCACTCACGAAATGGATGCGGCAATAATGGATGGCCAAACTTTAGATGCTGGGGCGGTTTCCTTAATTAGCGGAATTAAAAACCCCATTTCATTAGCCCGGGATATTTTGGATAAAACAGAACACGTTTTTCTGGCGGGAGAAGGCGCTATGCGTTTTGCGAAAAGCTTGGATTACGCATTGGAAAAACCTGAATACTTTTATGATGAGTTGCGCTATCAACAGTGGCAGGACATAAAAGATAGCGATGCTTTTCAATTAGATCACAGTGCGAAAAAAGACAGCAAATTTGGAACGGTGGGTGCTGTGGCCTGCGATAGTAACGGAAACATTGCTGCAGCAACTTCAACTGGTGGAATGACCAACAAGCGTTGGGGGCGCGTGGGCGATAGCCCAATGATTGGCGCCGGTAATTACGCCAACAACAAAACCTGTGCTGTAAGCTGCACCGGAAGTGGCGAATTTTTTATCCGAGGTGTGGTAGCTTACGATGTGTCTTGTTTAATGGAATACAAAGGAATGTCTGTTGAAGAAGCCGCTAAAGAAGTCATCAATAAAAGAATTGTAGCAATTGGCGGCGACGGCGGTTTAATTGCCGTAGATGCCAAGGGCAATATAGCAATGCCTTTTAATACCGAAGGTATGTACCGCGGGTATAAAACTTCCGAAGGACAAAAGGAGATTTCTATTTATAAATAAATAAAAATTCTTAATCCTTTACTGCCAACCGTACCTCTATATTTATTTTGAAGTTACAGCGTTTCTGCATCTGTCATTTCAAGATGAATGGGAGAAATATGAATTCGCTTTTCTTTTATATCTAATTTATCACCATTGGCTAAAATGTGAACTTTTAAATTGGTTATAGACATCGGGGAGCCTTCAGGGACCGCATCGCGATTGTTGTGAATTAATCTGCGAGGGTCAAAAAGAATTACCATTCCCGAACCAATTACTTCGCAATTATTGCGATTTTTAATTACCAAGCCGGTGTCTTCGGCTAAGCCAATGCCTACGCGCAATGGAAATTTGGCCATTGCTTCTGCCAATCTTCCAAAACGGCCGCGACGAATAAAATGCGAATCGATAATAAAGTTTGGAATAAAGCTCATTCCTTTTCCCATACGTACAGCACCTTTGGTAAAAGCTTCCTGCACGCCACCACCCGTAATCATTTCTTCGCTCATACACATGGCTCCAGCACTGGTGCCTGCAATAACAAACTCTTCATTCTCGTACTTGTTCTTTATAATTTTATCTAAAGGAGTGCCGCCAATGTATTTTACTATTTTAGATTGATCGCCACCTGAGAACATTACGCAATCTGCTTTTTTCATCAGTTCCAAAAATTCTGGATTTTTGGCGTCTTTTCGTTCTCTGATGTCCATTACATGAACATTTTTACAACCTAATTTATTAAATGCGTCCAGATAATTTTCGCTTACTTCAACCGGAATGCTGGATGCGGTGGGTATTACAATTATTGTTGCATCTATACCGCCGCTTTCTCGCACCACGCGAGATAGAATACCGTTCTCAATATATTCTAGTGTATATCTTTCGTTTTCTCCGTTTCCTTTGTCTTCATTTCCACCTATGGGGATTAGGGTGCCTTTAACGCTCATGGATTTATTTGTTTTGCGGGCAAAAATACGCTTATTGTTAGAAAAAATAATCATATATTTATCAAATTCATACGAAACTAACAAATCCGTCAACTTATGCGAATTAGAGAAATCAACGCCATGCGGGGACCTAACTACTGGTCTGTACGCCGTCATAAATTAATTGTAATGGTCCTAGATTTGGAGGAAATGGAAGAATTGCCATCCAATAAAATTGCCGGCTTTGGCGATAGGCTAAAAGCCATGTTTCCTACAATGTATAGCCATCGTTGCAGCGTGGGCGAGCCTGGTGGATTTTTCCAAAGAGTGGATGACGGCACTTGGATGGGGCATATTATCGAGCACATAGCTTTAGAAATTCAAACCTTGGCAGATATGGACACGGGTTTCGGAAGAACGCGCGATTATGGCGAAAAAGGCGTATATAATGTGGTATTCAGTTATATTGAAGAAAATGTGGGGCGTTATGCCGCAAAAGTTTCCGTAGCCATTTGTCAAGCATTAATTGATGGAGAAGATTACGATTTAGAACCAGATATTCAGCGAATGCGCGAAATACGCGAAGACGAACGATTGGGGCCAAGCACAGGATCCATTGTGGAAGAAGCTGAAAGTAGGGGGATTCCCTGGATTCGTCTAAATAAATACTCCCTTTGCCAACTGGGGTATGGAGCAAATCAAAAACGAATTCAGGCTACGGTTACTTCAGAAACCAGCAGTATAGGAGTTGAACTTGCGTGCGATAAAGAAGATACAAAATACCTATTGGAACAGGCTGAGGTTCTCGTGCCGCGTGGCGATATTATTGGCCGCGAAAGCAGTTTAAAAGAAGCTTGTAGCTATGTTGGCTTTCCACTGGTTGTTAAACCCGTAGGAGGAAATCACGGTCGCGGAATTACCGTTAACATAAAAAACTATGAAGACGCTTTAGTTGCATTTCACGCTGCAAAGGAAGTTTCGTCTAAAGTTATAATCGAAAAATATATAATTGGTGAAGATTATCGTGTGTTGGTAATCAACAATATTTTGGTGGCAGCCGCAAAACGCACTCCCGCCAATGTAGTGGGCGATGGTAAATCTACAATTAAAGAATTGGTTGATGTTGTTAATTTAGATCCGCGCCGAGGATACGGGCACGAAAATGTGCTCACAAAAATTACGATAAATAATTTAACGAAAACCGTTCTTGCCGCAAAAGGATATACTGAAGATTCAATCCCGCCGAAGGGTGAAATGGTAATTTTAAAAGACACAGCAAACCTGAGTACGGGCGGAACCGCCGAAGATGTTACAGATATATTGCATCCTTCAAATGTTTCCATGGTAGAACGAATTTCAAAAATAATAGATCTCGATATCTGTGGAATAGATATCATGACTACAGATATAAGTAAACCACTGGAAGAAACGGGTGGCGCTGTAATTGAAGTAAATGCCGGCCCAGGTTTTAGAATGCATTTGGCACCAACAACCGGCTTGCCCAGAAATGTTGCCGCCCCAGTTGTAGATAAACTTTTTCCGCAAGGAACAACGGGAAGGATTCCTATTATCGCAACTACAGGAACCAATGGAAAAACTACGACTACGAGGTTAATTGCCCACATGGCAAAAATGAAAGGTTATAGAGTGGGTTACACCACAAGCGACGGCGTTTACATCCAAAATAGATTGTTGATGAAAGGCGATTGTACCGGACCTGCAAGTGCAGAGTTTGTTCTCAAAGACCCAACGGTAAACTTTGCCGTTTTAGAATGTGCCCGAGGTGGTTTATTGCGCGCTGGGCTAGGTTTTAAAAAATGCGATGTTGCTATTGTTACCAATGTAGCCGCAGATCATTTGGGATTAAAGGGAATACATACTGTTGAACAACTTGCAAAAGTTAAAGGTGTAATTCCAGAAACAGTGTTGCCCGATGGATATGCTATTTTAAATGCCGATGACGATTTGGTGTATGAAATGCGAAGAAATATAAACTGTAACCTTGCCCTATTCTCTATGAATGAAGAAAATCCGCGGATTTTGGCACTTCAAAAATTGGGTGGAATTACAGCTGTGTATGAAAACGGATATGTTACACTTTGCCGCGGCACGTGGAAAATGCGCATTATGAAAGCTGAAAATATTCCCTTAACCTATGGCGGTAAAGCTACGTTTATGATTCAAAATATTCTTCCAGCTATTATTGCAGCCAATGTGCGAGGCATTAGTATTGAAGATATGAAAATGGCTTTGGAAACTTTTATTCCTTCAGCTTCCCAAACACCTGGAAGATTAAATTTATTCGAGTTTGAAAATTTCACAATCTTACTCGATTATGCGCATAATCCGGCAGGAATGCGTGCGCTTAAAAATTTCACCGATAATCTTGAAGCAACCGTTAAAGTTGGAATAATTGCCGGTGTGGGCGATAGAAGGGAAGAAGACACCAATGAATTGGGAAGTATTGCCGCCGAAATGTTCGACGAGATAATAATTCGTCAAGACAAACATTTACGTGGCAAATCTGAAGAGGCACTCATTAAAATGCTCAATGATGGCATAAAAATGAAAGACCCGAACAAAAAAACAACTATTATTCCTTCTGAAAAGGAAGCCATTACCTACGCTGTTAAAAACGCGAAAAAGGGTTCGTTGATAATTTGCTGCAGCGACGTAATCCCTGATGCTTTAGAACTTGTAACGAAATTTAAGGAGCAGGAAAGTAAAGGTGAGTTAGTTTTTGCGCAGTAAAATGCAATAGACTTCACTTCTAAAATTCAATCTTAATTTAAAAAATTAGGGTTGTTTAAAAAGTTTGATTTTATATTAGCAAAAGCACAGTAGGGAATACGAGAACATTAATTCTCAATCTTGGTCTCAACTGTGCTTTATGCTTAATATGGAATCTTATGTGCTAGATTTTTTTCAAAATTAAACTTCGTCCTTTTAAAATTCCAAATAATAGAATATAACCGTAGCAAGCAATTACTAAGAGCAAGGCCAGTTTAAATCCTATATTATCGGTAAGAAAGCCATAAGCGGGTGGAATTACAGCGCCCCCAACAATTGCCATACACAGCAATCCTGAAGCCTGTGGTTTTAAATCGCCCAATCCGTCAATTGTTAAGGCAAAAATAGTTGGAAACATTATAGAATTAAAAAGTCCTACTGCAAGAATGGACCACATAGCTAGTAAGCCCGATGTATTCATAGAAACAAACAACATTAATACCGCCAGAAACGCAAAAATTGATAGCACTTTGGTCGGTGCAATTATTTTAGTTAAATAGGCGCCAATAAACCTACCTACCATAGCCCCGCTCCAATAAAATACAACGAAGGCTCCCACAATGGCTTTGGGATCTATGGCATTTAAATCGGTGTTTAAAAGGCTTTCGGCTAGGTATTTCATTGTTTCGTTTTGCAGGATTATTTCAGAAATATTCATGCTCATAAAATAGTTTACCAAATAACTGCCAATAGCAACTTCGGCGCCTACGTACAGAAAAATACCCAAAGCCCCGAGCATCACGATTTTGTTTTTTAACAGTTTTCCATAGCCGCCCACGGGACTTTTTTCCAAAATAGTTGGTAACTTTATAAACACAAATAGAAGCGCCAATAAGCCAATAAATGCAGCTATATACAGAAACGGCACTTGTACGGCCGAAGCTTCAGAAATGTAATAAGAGCTTTTTTCTGTATCTGATAGAACCAAAATTTCTTCCGAAGATTTTATAGTATCGCTCAATAAAAATGAAGCGCCAATTAAGGGAGCAATGGCAGTTCCTAAAGAGTTGAATGCTTGCGATAAATTTAAACGGCTGGAAGCGCCATCTTCACTTCCCAACACCGAAACATACGGATTTGCAGCAACTTGCAGAATTGTAATTCCGCCAGCCAACGTAAAATAAGCAACCATAAATAACCAGAATTGCCTGTCGGCAGCTGCGGGATAAAAAAGCAAACAACCAACTGCCATAGTAACCAAACCCACAATTATTCCTTTTTGATATCCAATTCGCGAAAGCAAAGCTCCTGCAGGGACGGAAATTACCAAATACGCTAAAAAGAAAGCGAACTGAACGAGTCCTGCCTGAAAATAACTCAGCTCAAAAACATCTTTTAATCGCGGTACTAGGCTATCAACCAAAACGGTGATAAAGCCCCAAAGAAAAAAGAGGATGGTTACAGTGATAAATGCGGAGCGGAAAGATTTTTTTTCGGTCATGATTGCTTGTTGTTAAAATTACTTCTTATCGTAAAAATTCGAGGAAAAGTTTTCGTTTTTATCGTTTTGATATTTCGTTACCCAAAATCCATCGTGAATTGCAAAATATCCCGTTTCGCCCTTTTTATTCACTGCAATATAACCCACTTGAAAGTCATTGTAATTGGGGTTCTTTTTTATTATTCTTCCAATTGCTTCTTCGCAAGCTTGCTGTGGCGTTTTGCCTTGGCGCATCAATTCAACAATTAGAAAACTGCCTACGGTTTTTAAAACTTCTTCGCCAAGACCTGTTGCGGTTGCACCTCCAATTTCATTATCGATAAAAAGGCCCGAACCAATTATTGGCGAATCGCCCACTCGACCGGCCATTTTATAAGCCAGGCCACTGGTTGTGCACCCGCCTGAAATATCACCGTTTTTGTCAATAGCGAGCATTCCTATAGTATCGTGGTTTTCAATATTTATAATTGGTTTGTATTGTGAAGTTTTTTTCCATTCTTGCCAAGCTTTTTTTGAAGCGTCGGTGAGCAAATCTACTGGTTTAAATCCCTTAGCATACGCAAATTGTTCTGCTCCTTTTCCCGCCAAAATTACATGTGGGGTGTCTTCCATCACTTTTCGGGCAACGGAGATGGGATGCATAATATTTTGAAGATAAACCACAGCGCCATAATCGCCGTTCTTGTTCATAATACAGGCGTCCAAGGTTACATTTCCATCGCGATCGGGCAATCCGCCAATACCAACAGATTGTCCTTCGGCATTGGCTTCTTCAATCCTACATCCTTTTTCCACCGCATCGAGCGAAGAATTTCCTTCTTGCAAAACGCGCCAAGCTTCTGCAGTGCTATTATTTACGTTCCAAGTTGCTATTACTAGTGGAAAACCCGAAGCTTTATTTTGAGGATTTTTTTCTTCCGAGACTTCAGTTTTTATTTCCGAAGCGAAAACTGATGAGCCTACTGCAATTCCCAAAGTGGAAAGCGAAGCATTTTGAATGAATTTTCTGCGTTTCATAACATTTAAGTTTAGTTTTGATTATCGTTTCCCTTTAGTCTCGAGTCTAATTTATTTCACTTCTATTTCATCTACAAACAGCCAAGCTTTTCCGCCAAAACCCAAATGTTCTTTTGGTAAATCGCCGAAGTTTTTTGCCGTAATTTTTATGAATTGAACATTTTTATTTACATCAAATAAAATAGTTTTCGTTTTTACTTCTTCGGAAAGTTGCGCGGCATTCAGTTTTTGGATTGGCAATTGGGTAAAGTCTGTGCCATTTTCTGAAACCAGACAGATAACTTCGGTAGGAAAAAATATCCAGCTGCGCTGGTCTCTCAAAAAGTTTAGGCTAACAGATTTTACTTTCTTTTTAGAACCTAAATTAACTGTCGCTTTTAAATCTAAATCGTGATACCCTTGCCAAGTTCCCGTTCTAAAATCATTTGCCCCGTGAATGCCATCAATAAGTGCGTTTTTCCCGCCGCCGTTGTATTGATTTGCGTATTGGGTTTCTAAAGTTATGCTGAGGTTTGGGTCTATTTTGTAAAAATGTGTTGAGAGAATTTCGCTTTGTTTTTCAAAACCGTTGGAAGCGTAGGTTCTCAATTCAGTTTCTTCCGAAATTATAAACGGTTTCATATAAATTTTAAAATCCGAGCCATCTAAACTATAGAATATTTCGGATTCAGACGGAGCAATTCCTAACGAAATTTCGGTTTCATTTTTAAAAGCTACATCGCCTTTTGCAATAAATGGAGCCGGAACAATTAAATTTTCAGTGATTTCCATCTTCGGAATTTCCTTGTCTTTTGTGGCCCAATCTGAAGGCTTATCAGTCATTTTAAAAACTAAATTCCCACCCTTTACAATTTCAGAATGATTGATAAAACTTCGGTTTAAAGGGTTTCCATTTAAAGTTGCCGAAGCGATATATTTGTTCTTGTCTGAAATATTCTGAGCCTCAATTTTAAAAATTTTACCATCTTCCAAATTAATTGTGGCTTTTTCGAACAAAGGTGTTCCAATAATATATTGGTTGCTCGCGGGCGTTACAGGGTAAAAACCCATCGCACTAAAAATGTACCAAGCGCTCATTTGTCCACAATCTTCGTTTCCTGAGATTCCGTCGGGTGTATTTTGGTACAATTCATTTAAAATCCGGTGTACTTTTTCCTGTGTTTTTGCAGGTTTATTTACAAAATTGTAGAGATAGGCCATATGGTGGCTGGGCTCGTTTCCGTGTGCGTATTGACCAATGAGCCCTGTAATATCTGCCTGTTGGCGACCTGAAGTTTCTTGTTTTGCTGTAAAAAGTTTATCGAGCTGTTTTTCAAATTCGGCTTTTCCTCCCATTAAATTTATCAAACCCGAAATGTCTTGCGGCACGTAGAAACTGTATTGCCACGAATTGGCTTCGGTGTAGTTGAAATTTACTTCGTACGGGTCAAATGGCGCAAACCACGTATTGCGGAAACGGCCGCGCATAAACTTGGTTTCGGGGTCGAAAACATTTTTATAATACTGCGCTCTTTCCAAATAAATCTGGTATTCTACCATATTGCCCATCGCTTTTGCCATTTGCGCAATCGTCCAATCGTCGTAGGCATATTCCAATGTTTTTGAAACAGATTCGCTTTCTTCTTCCACCGGTATAAATCCGAATTCTTTATAGCTTTTTAAGCCTAATTTATCTTGCATGGCGCTATGCGTTATCGCTTTGAAAGCGCTATCTGCGTTAAAGCCGCGAATATCTTTTAAATACGCATCAACAATGACGGGCACGGCGTGGTAACCAATCATACAACCCGTGTAATTGGCTGCCAATGGCCAAATGGGAAGAATTCCGCCTTCGTCGTGCTTTGCCAAAAGTGAATTGATAAAATGGTTGGTGCGCTCTTGCTCAATGATAGTATATAGCGGATGTGTGGCACGATACGTGTCCCAAAGTGAAAAAACGGTATAGTTTGTAAAATCGTTGGATTGATGAATTTTTAAATCCATTCCGCGGTAGCGTCCGTCCATATCTTGATACAAATTTGGCGCTAGCATTGTGTGATAAAGCGCGGTGTAAAAAATGGTTTTTTGATCTTTGTTTTCGGTGTCGATTTCAATTTTCTCAAGTTGGTTTTCCCAAGCAGTTTCGGCTTCGGATTTTATTTGCTGAAAAGTTTTATTGCCGATTTCAACTTCCAGATTTTTCTTGGCACCGGCTTCATCTACTGCGGAAATTGCTATTTTTATTTCCAACTCGTTTCCTTCGGAAGGGTCAAATTCAAAAGCAGCTATTACCTTCTCGCCTTTGGTTTTAGCGTTTAAATAAGTAATACTTTTATAGGGTCGTGAAAACTGAATGTTATAAAAAAGCCGTTGATCTTTAGCCCAAGCATCAGAATGCCGATGACCCGAAATCTCCGTATTTGAAAGCACTTTTACTTCAGAACTTAAAACTTTGTCGCGATGATCTAAATCGAGAATTACTATTTGTTTTGAATTTTTCGGGAAGGAATAGTGATGCATTCCGCTTCTTTCGGAAACGGTGAGCTTTACTTCAATATTGGTTTCATCTAAAAGTACGCTGTAATAACCTGGGGAGGCAGTTTCGTTTTCGTGTGAAAAATGTGCGCGATAACCCTTTTTCCGATCGTCACCATTGTTGAAATTAATAGCGTTTGTAGGCATTAACAAAACATCGCCATAATCGCTAACACCAGTACCGCTTAAATGAGTGTGCGAAAATCCGTAAATATATTGGTCGCTATAATGATAGCCACTGCATCCGTCCCAGCCCTCTAAACGCGTATCGGGGCTCAGTTGCATCATTCCGTAAGGCATCGAAGCGCCCGGATAAGTGTGGCCGTGCCCACCCGTACCAATAAATGGATTTACAAAGGAGATTAGTTTTTCAGAAGAAGATTGCTGTGAAAAACAGAAAATAGTACTTACAAAAAATAGCAGGGAGAAAATGTTTCGCATTATAAAAAAATATTGGGAAAAGATACTAAAACCGTTAAAATAAAGTGAACAGTAGTTTCAATTTTTTGAAACATACTATCTTTAAAAATTCTATTTATACTATGCGTTGGTTCATTTTTATTCTCTTTTACATTCTTGTTGATATTTATGCCTTTCAGGCAGTAAAAACTATTACGAAAAGTCCGTGGTTGTACGGGTTGTACGTTTTTATTTCATTGGCTGTTTTGGCGGCACTTATTTATCAACTTTCTACTTTGGGTGCTGGCAGGGTATTGGATGTAAATGCTATGTATGTTTTTGGTGTTTTTATCGCGGTTTTTATTCCAAAATTAATCGTGGTTATTTTTATGTTTGGGGAAGATATTGTCAGGTTTTTTACTGGAATTTTTATGAAAGTGGCAGGCAGTAGCGATGCGCCATTTATGGGTTCACGAAGAAAATTTGTAAGCACTATTGCCCTGGGAATTGCGGCTATTCCTTTTGCATCGTTGCTCTATGGCATGTTTCAAGGAAAATATAATTATAAAGTCTTAAAATACGCTTTGGAATTTGATGACCTTCCCGAAGCTTTTGACGGGTTTACACTCACACAAATTAGCGACATTCACAGTGGTAGTTTTGACAATCATCACAAAGTAGAATATGCTGTAAATCTTATAAACGAACAGCAGAGCGATGTAATTTTGTTTACCGGCGATTTAGTAAATAACCTTGCCGATGAAATGGACGAGTGGAAAAATCTTTTTTCTACCTTATCAGCACCGCAGGGTGTTTTTTCGGTTTTGGGAAATCATGATTACGGCGATTATGTAAAGTGGAACAGTGCTAAAGAACAAGCCCAAAATTTGGAAAAACTGAAAATGATTCAAAAAGAAATGGGCTGGAATTTATTGCTTAATGAAAATAGATATATTGAAAGGGACGGACAGAAGATAGCTGTTGTTGGCGTAGAAAATTGGGGCCTTAACGGATTTAAGCAAGCTGGAGATTTGGACAAAGCAGTTGCAGGAATCTCAGATGCAGACTTTAAAATTTTATTGAGTCACGACCCATCGCATTGGCAGGCGCAGGTAAAGGAGGATGGGCGTAACTTTCAGCTTACTTTAAGTGGGCACACCCACGGTATGCAATTTGGAATTGAAATTCCCGGGATTATAAAATGGAGCCCTATAAAATACAGATATGAAAATTGGGCAGGAATTTATGAAGAGCTAGGGAGATATATAAATGTAAATCGCGGTTTTGGATTTTTAGGATATCCCGGAAGGGTGGGTATTTGGCCCGAAATAACTGTTATTCAGCTTAAAAGAAAAAAACGCTTAAACGACTAATAAACGAACGAGTTCTTAATTTTTAAAACTAAAGTAAAACGAACATTTTTGAAAACTTTGGGCACTTTATAGCACTTAGGTACTTTGGGCGCTAATTTTATTATATTTGTAATACACTTACTCAACTAACATACTAGGCTAATGTCAAAATTTGGAGAATTAATTGAAACAAAAATCCCAGTTCTGTTAGATTTTTATGCAGAATGGGACGAACCTAGCAAAGAAATGCACCCCATTTTAAGAGATGTTGCGGCTGCACTTGGCGATAAGGCACGAGTTATAAAAATAGACGTTGAAAAAAATAAAGAGCTGGCCGATGCCTTGCGCGTAAAAGGGCTTCCCACCCTTATGATTTATAAAAATGGCGAAATGAAATGGCGGCAAAGTGGCGAGCAAGATGCCAATACGTTAATTGGGCTTGTGAATGAGTACGTTTAAGTGAAAATTTTAAATACTATATCGGTAAACACTTCCAGCCTTTTTCTGAAATAAACGATAGAACCTTCGGCAGTACAAAACGAAGGTTTTTTTCTGCTTTTAAACTATCGTGAAACACAATTACACTTCCCGGTTTTATATTTTTTAAAACATTTTGAAGGCATTTTTCTGCTGAAACAAATTTGTCGTAATCATAGCTTATTATAGACCACATTACAATTTTATATCCTTTTTTATGAAGTATGCTTGCCTGTTTTAAAGTTATTTTCCCGTAAGGAGGCCTAAATAATTTTGAAATCTGAATTTGGTTTTCAATATGCTTGGCACTTACATTATTAGCCATCTGTTTTTTGGCTTCCTCAACGTTTTTAATATACGTTGAGGTTTTTGTTTTCCAGCCATTTAAATGATTAAATGTATGGTTGCCCACCGAATGCTTTTCTACAATTATCCTTTGGAAAATCTCGGGGTTTTTTTGAACGTTTTCACCTATGCAAAAAAATGTGGCTTTTGCATTGTATTTTTTTAGCGTATCTAAGACCCAAGGCGTAATTTCTGGAATGGGACCATCATCAAAAGTAAGATAGATATTGTTTTTTGTATGCGAAAATGCCCAAATTCGTTCAGGGTACAACCACTGAATTAATTTGGGCATTTTTACAAAATTAAGTTGCAATTAGAATTAATTTAAGGGTGCTTCTTCTAAAATTTCATTGGTAGGTTCTTGCTGCATTTTTTCCAAAAGACTTGAATCTATAGGAATTTCAATAGTTGAATCTTTTTGAAGATCCTTATCTAAATCCATAGCTTCATCGGGCGAATAGAAGTGGCGGAACAGTTTTAAATACTCATTAAACTCTTTGGCTTCTGCGCGGCCGTATTCTTCTTTATCATATACCACGACAACCTGAACCAAACCGCGATAACGCTCCATATCGCTTATAATATCTTCAGCAATAGCACGTTGTTTATTGAATTTTAGGCTGTTGTAATACAGCAGATTCTCCTGATATTTTTCAGAAACATCTTGATAAACTTTTCGCGCTTTTTCGGGTTTGCTCAGTTCGTAATATCCAATTACAAATGGCTCTAATAACGAATAGTATTCAAAATAATCTATCGGCATTTTCTCCATTGCTAAATCGAGCACTTTTTCGGCTTTTTCTAATTTTCCTTCGTTTATAAGCGCTTCGGCAAGACGTGCGAGATTACTGCGGTAGGTTATTCCGTTTCTACGGGTTTCGGTATCGTGATAAATATCCGGACTGCCGCTATTGCCCCAATCCCAAGACATAACAATATTGTACATTTTATCGGCGTCTATTCGGCCCATATCAAAAGGACTTCTTTTGTCTAATGGCGTTTTTATTGGCACCAATTTATAAACCACACCTTCTAATTGCAGATAATCTTTCATCCACAAATAATCGTCATCTCCAAAACTTCCACCGCTAAAATAAATAGGTCGTTCCCAATTATTGTTTGCAATTATATCTAGCATCATCATTCTATTTTTGTAAATAATGTCGCCTTTAAGGTTAATATCTATATATGGTACTATACGATCTGCATCTTTTGGATCTACAATGCCATTTTTCAATACAGCCTCTTTATCTACCGGTATGCGGATTACCTTGGAAGGGAAGGTGTTTACTACCTGCCCACTCGGAAGTTCCATTTGTGTAGCCGGGCTATCGTTGGCTACAAAATTCATCCACGTTTTAATATCAATTGTATCTTTATTGGTTTTTTGAAAGATTAAGAAGTCGCGTGTACCCCATCGGTATTTTTCGTGTGTTAATTGTGATGGAATTGGATCGCTAGTAAAGGCTTTCTTCTTCATATCGTCTATATACCAATCTGTTTGGAATAGGCTTGTGTTAATAATACGCACATCCTGCCTGTATCCTTCCACATTTTGTGCATACCAAAGCGCAAAAGTGTCGTTGTCTCCAATTGTAAAAAGAATTGCGTTTTTATCGCAGGAATCTAGGTACATTTTACCCATAGACTGTGCGGTATAACGGTTGCTTCTGTCGTGGTCATCCCAGTTTTGGGTGGCGAGCAAAACGGGTGCCGCCAAGGTGGTAATTAAAAGCACCACGGGTAAGGCAATTTTAGGTTTTAAATACTCTTTGGCCAAATCAAAAAGCGCATAAACGCCATAACCTATCCACATTGCAAAAACGTAAAAACTACCAACTAACGCATAGTCACGTTCTCGCGGTTCAAAAGGGCGTTCATTTAAATAAATTTTTAGTGCTAAACCTGTGAACAGAAAAAACACAAGTAGTACCCAAAAACTTTTTTGATCGTTTTTAAAGTGAAAAACCAAACCAATTACCCCCAAAATAAGCGGTAGGAAATAGTAGGTATTTCGGGCTTTGTTTTCTTTCATATCGCTCGGCAACATATCTTGATTGCCTAGGCGCAGTTCGTCTATAAATTTAATGCCGCTTAGCCAATTGCCATGTAAATCTGTATAGCGTCCTTGAACATCGTCTTGTCTTCCGGTAAAATTCCACATAAAATAGCGCCAGTACATATATCCAAATTGAAATTCGAGCATAAATTTCATATTCTGGAAAAATGAGGGCTTTTGTATATCGAGAAATTGATTGAAATTCTTTAAAAATTTATCGTAATCAGTTTTATCAACGAGGCCTTGGTTATAAGCTTGTTTAAATTTATTTACTTCGTCAACCAATCGCGGTTCATTTAAATATTCGCTTTTAACCGAAAAGTCTAAACCGCCCGTAAATTCCATATAATTGGCAGTGTGCTCTGTGCTCCACATACGAGGCATGAACGCTTTCTGTGAATCTTCGGTGTTTTGGCCAGCATTTTTGTAATTGTTTACAATAATATATTTGCCAGTGGCTTCGTCTTTTTCATATTTGGGTTTTTCATCTTTATACGGATTGTCTTCATCTAAACCAGCATAGGTTTCAGTAAAAAGAGGTCCGTAAAACAAATGTGTTTCGGGGTATTGCTCGCGGTTGTAATACGCCAAGAGTTCGCGCGCATTGTTTGGATTATTTTCATTAATTACCGTTCCGGCATTTGCCCGAATAGGTAGCATTAACCAACTTGAAAACCCAATAAATATAAAGAGAACGCAGAGTAAAAGGGTGTTGAGCTGAACAAATCCTTTATTTCGGGTATAGCGAAGTCCATAAATAAATAGGACAATAAAGAGTAGTGCGGCAAAAATAGTTCCCGAGTTAAAAGGCAGTCCAATGTTATTGACGAAGAATAATTCTGAGGCGCTAAAAAACTTCATCGTCATTGGCAATAACAATTTAAAGATAAAAAGTAAAATTGCAACAGTGACAATATTGGCTATGATAAAATTTTTAACCGTAACTGTTTTATAGTGTTTAAAGAAATATAAAAATCCGATTGCCGGAATAGTAAGCAGCGCCATAAAGTGAACCCCGAATGACAAGCCAATAATAAATGCGATAAGAATTACCCATCGATTGCCACGTGGCTCAAACATTTCGCGTTCCCAACGCAGGGCAGTATAAAATAGAACAGACATTAAAAAAGCCGCACTAGCATAAACCTCTGCTTCTACGGCGTTAAACCAAAAACTATCAGTAAAGGTAAATGCCAGCGCTCCAACGGCTGCACTTCCAATAATTGTCATGGCCGACGTTTTGTTTATGTCTTGATGTTTCGAAATTAAATTGGACAGTAAAATAGTGAGCGACCAAAACATAAAAAGAATGGTAAATGCACTCGAAAAAACAGACATTAAATTTATGGTAAGTGCAATTTGCGAAGCATCTGCCGCAAAAATGGAGAAAAAAGCACCCAGCAATTGATATAAAGGAGCTCCCGGTGGGTGTCCGACCTCCAAATTACTGGCAGTAGTTATGTATTCGCCGGCATCCCAAAAACTAGCAGTTGGTTCAACGGTTAACCAATAGGTTGTAAGGGCAATAGCAAAGACGAGCCAACCTGTAATTTTGTTCCATTTAGTAAAATTGAAAGAACCCATAAGCACTAAAAAATTTTTATGGGACGAATTTACTAATAATATAGATAGCCCCACATATGTAAATGAGGTAACGTGCAATAAGTGACGTTATTTTCAATAATGGAGGTAATTGCAAAAAAAATGTACTTAAATTTTTAATGAAATATTTGTACAAGACAAAGTTTGTATTAAATTTGCACCTCCTAAGCTAGAAAATATTTTTAGCCGTGGTGGACGCAAGTCTATATTTATGTAAATTGGCCCATGGTGTAACTGGCAACACGTCTGGTTTTGGTCCAGAAGAGTCTAGGTTCGAGCCCTAGTGGGCCAACTTCTAAACCCTGTAATAACTTGTAAAATTGAAGTTATACAGGGTTTTTTTATTCGGTTGTTCGAACGAGTGTGAATTAAGGTTGCAAAGTATAGCTACATTGCAAAAATCAAAAGAAGTTATTTTGCTTCTTAATCTTCATCATTAAAAATAGGAATACGTTCATGCTCTAATTTCCAAGTAAATTTTTTTTCGCTCTTTCTGTCCATATTAAAAACCGAATAATAGCGCAGCAATAGCGTGCTGTCTTTAGCGTCATTGGTTATTGGCACTAAGGAGTCTGACATGTTGCTTTTGTGGATTGCAAAACGATTAACGGGTTGTTTCCAAACGGAGTCTTTATAAACAAAGACGTAGTATTCATTAAAATTGGTATCCTTCAATTTAGCATTTACAAGCAACACATCGTTCTTAAAATTCGTGAGTTTTAATAGTTTCATCTCTGCTCCTATACTTTCAGGAATAGGTATTGAAGGAAGTTTTGATTTCTCAAAACCAATTAACGTTATTTGTTTAGTGGTGTCAATATTTTTAATATAAGCATAAACAGAATCGGTATTCCCTATAAAATCTGCTTTCAGGGCGCTTTCGGGAATATTTGGTTTTTCCTCAACCGCAATAGTAGATTTCTCTGGTATTACCACCAATTTTGGTTCTTTATCTTTAGGTATTTGATTGCAACCTAATAAAATTACACAAAATCCTAGGGGTAGTAGTTTCATTTAAATTTTAAAAGTTATAACCGGCATATTGGCGTGGTTTACCATATCTTCACTAATGCTGCCGTTAAAAAAATGCGATATACCTTTGCGGCCATGAGTGCCCATCCCTATAAGTTGTGCATTTATGTGGTTGGCAAAATTGAGGATGCCTTTTTCTACTGAGTTATCGTTAAAAATATTAAGCGTGTAATTTTCTACGCCCATTCCGCGAACAAAGTTTTCCATTATTTTTTGGGCTTCAACAGATGTATGAAAGTTACCGGGTGTGTTTACAAAGAGCAGGTGCATTTTGGCACCCACTTTTTTAGCAAATTTTTGTGCCTTGTCTAGTGCGCCCCGTCCATCTTCAGAAAAATCTGTAGCAAAAATAAAATCGTTTACCTTAAAATCGGGATGATTATTCTTTATAACCAATACAGGAATTTTGGAGGTGCGAACTACCTTTTCGGTATTGCTTCCCACAAACATTTCTTTAAAACCGCTTGCACCAGTAGAGCCCATTACAATTAAATCTATATTGTTTTTGGCGCAAGTTGTTTCAATATCTTCGTAAATCTCGTCGTGGCCTATGGTTTCATACAGCGTAATACCTTGCAAATAGGGTTTTTGCCTGAGTTCGCTAAATCGTTTTTCCACAAGTTTAATAAAGAAAAGTGACTCCGGAAGATTGCCCGAATCGCTCGAAGTTGCCAGATGAAGCGGCATTTCCATAGAGTGAAGAACATATATTTCGCTATTGTGCTTTTTTGCCAAAGTAATGGCCACTTTTAATGCGTTTTCCGCCTGTTCGGAAAAATCTGTCGGTACTAAGATACGTTTCATAGAAGGTTGGTTAATTATTAGAACCCTTAAATTACAAAATAAATCCTTTGCGCTTGGTTTTTATAATATTAAAAAATATAGTATATTTGCACCGAATTTGATACGAAAATATCTGAGGGGACTAAAGTCCCCTCTTTTTATAGCTAAAAATGATGCGGGAAAAAGTAGCACAACTGCTTAAAAGTGCACTGGACGAAAACAAATCACTGTTTCTGATTGACCTAAATATTTCTGAAGACAACCAAATACGGGTCATCCTTGACGGCGATAGTGGTGTAACGGTGGAAGACTGTATTGCGGTTAGCCGCCAGATTGAGCACAATTTAGATAGAGAAGAATACGATTTTTCCTTAGAAGTAATGTCTGCCGGTATTTCAGAGCCCCTAACCATGCCCCGACAATACAAAAAAAATATAGGAAGAACCCTAAAAATAAGAACCAAAAACGACGAAAAAATTGAAGGCGAATTAACCACTGCCAACGAAGAAAGCTGTACCCTTACTTGGACTGCACGCGAACCAAAACCTGTTGGAAAAGGTAAAATTACCGTTCAAAAAGAGGCAACATTGCCTTATAAAGATATTATGGAAGCAAAAGTGATGATAACATTTTAATTGAATTGATATGGAAAACTTAGCACTAATCGATTCTTTCTCGGAATTTAAAGACGACAAACAAATAGACAGAGTAACGCTTATGGCGATACTTGAAGACGTTTTCAGAAACGCGCTAAAAAAGAAATACGGAAGCGATGATAACTTTGATATTATTGTAAACCCAGATAAGGGCGATCTTGAAATATGGAGAAACCGTGTAGTTGTAGCCGATGGTGAAGTGGAAGATCCAAACGAGGAAATTTCAATAAGCGAAGCTCGAAAAATTGAGCCAGATTTTGAAATTGGTGAAGATGTTTCTGAAGAAGTAAAATTAATAGATCTTGGCCGTCGTTCAATATTGGCACTGCGCCAAAACCTTATTTCAAAAATTCACGAGCACGACAATACCATAATATATAAGCAGTTTAAAGATCTTGAAGGTGAAATTTACACCGCAGAGGTACATCATATTCGCCACCGTGCCGTTATTTTGTTAGACGACGATGGTAATGAAATTATTCTTCCAAAGGAAAAGCAAATTCCTTCAGATTTCTTTCGTAAAGGAGACAATGTTCGTGGAATAATTGAAAGTGTAGATTTAAAAGGAAACAAGCCTGCAATCATTATGAGCCGCGCAGCGCCAATTTTCCTTGAAAAATTATTCGAGCAGGAAATCCCGGAAGTTTTTGACGGTTTAATCACGGTTAAAAAAGTAGTACGTATCCCAGGAGAAAAAGCAAAAGTTGCCGTAGATTCATACGATGATCGAATAGATCCCGTAGGAGCCTGTGTAGGTATGAAAGGTTCTAGAATTCACGGGATAGTACGCGAATTGGGCAATGAAAATATAGACGTAATAAACTACACCAGCAACCTTACCTTGTTTATAACCCGAGCGCTGAGCCCTGCAAAAGTTACCTCGGTGAAAATTGATGAAGAAAAAAAACGTGCCGAAGTTATTCTTCGCCCAGAAGAAGTAAGTAAAGCAATTGGTCGCGGGGGTCACAACATACGTCTTGCCGGACAATTAACAGGTTACGAAATAGATGTGCTTCGCGAAGGTGCCGAAGAAGATGTAGAGTTATCAGAATTCTCTGACGAAATTGAAGGTTGGATTATTCAAGAATTTCATAAAATTGGGCTGGATACAGCAAAAAGCGTCTTGGAACACGACATCAACGATTTGGTAAAACGTACCGATCTTGAAGAAGAAACAATTCGCGATGTAATAAATATATTAAAAGAAGAATTTGAAGAGTAGTTGAAACTTTAACTACTTTTATACAAATTTTTTAAAAAGACAAAACAGGAAAAAGCATTTATGGCTGAAGTAAAGACAAAAAGACTAAGTCAGGTATTACGTGAATTCAATATCTCGTTAGATCGTGCCGTGGAATTTTTAAGCTCCAAAGGGTTCGATGTGGACGCAAGTCCCAATACCAAAATAACAGGTGATGAATACGAAGTTCTTTTTGAAGAGTTTGAAACCGACAAAAGTAAAAAAGTAGCATCTAAGGAAGTAGGCGAGGAAAAACGC
This sequence comes from Aequorivita marisscotiae, assembly GCF_029814825.1. Taxonomy (NCBI): domain Bacteria; kingdom Pseudomonadati; phylum Bacteroidota; class Flavobacteriia; order Flavobacteriales; family Flavobacteriaceae; genus Aequorivita; species Aequorivita marisscotiae. The sequence goes on from NZ_CP122379.1 coordinate 1,360,545, forward strand.
AAAGAAAAGGAAGAATTACGCCTTGAGCGCGAGCGCGAGCTAGAAGAAAAGCAAAAAAAGGAAGAAGCTTCGCGCGTTATTAGAGCTGGAGCAAAATTGGACGGTCCAAAGCAAGTAGGGAAAATTGACCTTGCAACTGGAAAACCCAAAAAAGATGAGCCTAAAGCCGAAGAGAAACCCGCGGCAGCAAAAGAAGAAAAAGTTGAAGCAGAAAAGGTTGAAAAACCAGCTGCGGAAACATCTCCAGTAAAAGAAGAGACGGCGAAAGAAAAGGTTAAGGAGGAGAAGCCAAAGGAAGAAAAAGTTGTAGAGGCGCCAAAAGAAGAAAAGAGTAAAAAAGAAAAACCGAAAGCAGATACAACGGCTAAAGCTATAGAAAAGGAGCCAGCTAAAGAAGCTCCTGTCCAAAAAGCTGAAACCCCAAAAGAAGCGGAAAAAACCGAATCTCCGAAAGAATCAGATACCGTTACTACACAATACCGCAAGCTTGAAGGCCCTAACTTTACAGGCCAAAAAATAGACCTTACCCAGTTTAAAAAACCGGAGAAGAAAAAAGATTCAAAAAGCGACGATAAGAAAAACGTTAAAGGTAAAAGACGCCGTATAAGTAAGGATGCCTCAAAACCTGGAGGCAATAATTTTAGAGATAAGCGCGGAGCAGGACCTGGGTCTGGAAACAGAAAAGGACGAAGCAATACGCCAAAAGAAGAGCCAAGCGAAGAAGAAGTACAAAAACAAGTTCGCGAAACTTTAGAAAAACTGCAAGGAAAGTCTTCTAAAGGTAAAGGTGCTAAATACCGTCGTGAAAAACGAGATACGCACCGTCAAAAAACCGATGAGCTTGCACAACAAGAGGCCGATAACAAGCTTATTAAAGTTACCGAATTTGTTACCGCAAGTGAAATGGCAACCATGATGGAAGTGCCCGTTACCAAAATTATCTCGGCTTGTATGAGTTTGGGTATGATGGTAACTATGAACCAGCGTCTTGATGCCGAAACTTTAAGTATTGTTGCAGATGAATTTGGTTACGAATTAGAATTTGTAACAGCAGACCTCGAAGAATCTATAGATCGCGAAATTGATGCGCCAGAAGATTTGGAAGATCGCGCACCTATTGTAACGGTAATGGGTCACGTAGATCACGGTAAAACTTCGCTATTGGATTATATACGTAAAGAAAACGTAATTGCAGGTGAATCTGGAGGTATAACACAACATATTGGAGCCTATGGAGTTGAATTGGAAGGTGGCCAAAAGATTGCATTTTTAGATACACCCGGTCACGAGGCGTTTACTGCTATGCGTGCTCGTGGAGCACAAGTTACCGACGTTGCCATTATTGTGGTTGCTGCGGACGACGACATTATGCCACAAACAAAAGAGGCAATTAGCCACGCGCAAGCAGCGGGTGTGCCAATAGTTTTTGCAATTAATAAAATAGATAAACCTACCGCAAATCCTGAAAAAATTAAAGAAGGTCTGGCTCAAATGAATTTGCTGGTTGAAGATTGGGGTGGAAAGATTCAGTCGCAGGATATATCGGCAAAAACAGGTAATGGTGTAAAGGAATTACTGGAAAAAGTATTGCTTGAAGCCGAACTACTTGAACTAAAAGCAAACCCAGATCGTCAGGCAAACGGTACAATTGTAGAAGCATTCTTAGACAAAGGTCGAGGGTATGTATCTACCGTTTTGGTGCAAGGTGGTACATTAAAAGTTGGAGACTACGTACTCGCAGGACAGCACAGCGGTAAAGTAAGAGCTATGCAAGATGAGCGTGGCAAGAATGTAAAAGAGGCTGGGCCATCAACGCCAGTGTCTGTGCTTGGTCTTGACGGAGCACCGCAAGCGGGCGATAAATTTAATGTTTTTGACGACGAACGTGAGGCCAAGAGTATTGCCACAAAACGCACCCAACTGCAACGAGAGCAGTCTGTACGAACACAGCGCCATATTACGTTAGACGAAATAGGAAGACGTATTGCCTTAGGTGAATTTAAAGAACTCAACATAATTCTAAAAGGTGATGTTGATGGTTCTGTTGAAGCATTAACAGATTCATTCCAGAAATTATCTACTGAAGAAATACAAGTAAATATTATTCATAAAGCGGTTGGCCCAATTACCGAAAGCGATGTGCTGCTAGCATCAGCTTCAGACGCAATTATTATTGGTTTCAACGTTCGCCCTATGGGTAATGCGCGCCAGATTGCCGATAAAGAAGAAATAGATATCCGTACATACTCCATTATTTACGATGCTATAAACGATCTAAAAGATGCAATGGAAGGTATGCTTTCTCCAGAAATGAAAGAAGAAATTACTGGAACAGCAGAAATTCGTGAAACTTTCAAGATATCGAAAGTAGGTACAATTGCAGGTTGTATGGTATTGACCGGAAAAATTTTCCGAAATTCTGGAATTCGTCTAATTCGCGAAGGAGTGGTAGTTTACACAGGTGAACTGGCTTCCTTAAAACGATTTAAAGACGATGTTAAAGAGGTGTCTAAAGGATACGATTGTGGTATTCAAATTAAAAACTACAACGATATTTATGAAAATGACATTATCGAAGCATTCCAGGAGGTTGCTGTAAAGAAAAAATTAAAATAATCTATTCCTGAGTTCTATATTAAAGCGACCTGAAAGTGAATATTTTCGGGTCGTTTTTGTTTAGAATCCGCACTGTTTTTTTTAGCCTCCTGTAACATTCAGTTTTTTTTGGTGTCTATTAAGAAAACCAAACCAAATGAATTTTGCGCTATACAGGCTTTGCTTTACCACATTCCTGCTTTTTAATTTTGTAGCCCTTTCGCAAACAAAGGATAGCATTCCACGGAAAAAAATTACCATTCCGCGTATAGTTGAAGCACCAAAAATTGATGGCGTATTAAACGATGCAGCTTGGCAAAATGCTCCAATCGCAACCAATTTTGTAGAAAGACAACCCAATAACGGAAAGCCAATTCCCGATAGTTTACAAACCGATGTAAAAATTGTTTATGACGATTTGGGTATTTATTTTGGCGCAACCTTGAAAGATCCAGAACCGGATAAAATTTTAAAGGAACTTACCGAAAGAGACGGTATTGGAAACGACGATTTCTTCTTTGTACTTTTAAATGGGTATAACGACAGGCAACAAAGTTTGCAATTTATTGTTACGGCAGCCGGGGTGCAATACGATGCAAAAATGACTAATGGCAATGAAGACAGTTCTTGGAATGGAATCTGGTACAGTGCTGTAAAAATTAACGAGAACGGCTGGGTAGCCGAAATGTTTATTCCGTATTCCGAAATTCGTTTTCCCAATAAAAGTGTGCAGGTTTGGGGGTTAAATATGGAGCGTGAATTTAGACGAAAACGAACCAGATATTCCTGGAGCCCGATTGATAATTCAAAAGGAGCCTATTCTATCTACGATGGCGAAATCTATGGCATTGAAAATGTACAAGCGCCCACCCGACTGTCTTTTCAACCATATTTGTCGGCTTATGTAAATGATTATGATGGAAAAACTGAAACAATATTAAACGGCGGTATGGACCTAAAATACGGTATAAACGATGCGTTTACCCTAGATATGGTTTTAATTCCGGATTTTGGACAGTCTAAATTTGATGCCGAGGTTTTAAACCTTTCTGCCTTCGAAACCCAATACGAGGAAAATCGCGGATTCTTTACCGAAGGAACCGAGCTATTTACAAAGGGAAATCTCTTTTATTCGCGAAGAGTAGGTGGTAATCCTTCTAAATACCCAAATCTTTCCGAGAGTGAGGAAATTAAAAATTATCCAACTTCGGTGGCCTTAATTAATGCATTTAAAATTTCTGGGAGAACCGATGGCAATCTAGGCATTGGTATTTTTAATGCGATTACTGAAAAGACCTATGCCGAAATTCAAGACGTAACAACCGGCGAAACAAGACGGGAAGTTGTTGAACCATTGGCCAATTACAATATCTTGGTTTTAGACCAGCGATTTGGCGATAATTCATCAATTTCATTCGTAAATACAAATGTTTTGCGCGAAGGCTATTTTCGCGATGCGAACGCTTCTGGTTTATATATGGACCTAACAAATAAAAACAACACCATTAACTATTTTGCCAATGCCGAAGGTAGTTGGGTAATGGAAGATTCTACAAAGTTTGGAATGGAAGGTAATGCCGGAATTTCAAAAATAAATGGTAGTCATCGCCTTTCGGGAGAGGTAGATTTTAGAACCCAAGATTATGATATTAATGATATGGGCTATTCAAGTGAAACGAATTATATTAGATATGGCGCGTATTACGGGTACCGTTATCTTCAACCTAAAGGCAATTTAAATAATTTGTTTTTAAACTTTAATGTAAACTACACTCGAAGGCTAAAAACCGATCTGTACAGCAATTTTCTTTTTAATTTTAATTCGAGTTTTACCACTAAGGAATATTTGGGTTTTGGGGGTGGTTTTGAAATGACGCCCTTTGGAACTAATGACTTTTACGAGCCACGAGTTAAGGGTAAATATTTGCAAGTGCCCGATTATTACAATGTTTGGGGGTGGTTTTCTACAGATTACAGAAAAAAATTGGCGTTAGATGTAAATGTAGATTGGTATAAATACAATGAAAACGGACGAGATAGATTTATTTTTGAATTGGGTCCGAAGTATCGCGTTTCAGATAAATTTAAAATGTTTTTCAATACGGCAGTAACTTTTTCAAAAAATGAAGATGGTTTTGTAGGTATTTCAAATGATGACATTATTTTCGGAAAGCGCGACAGAAATACGGTTGTGAATGCTGTAGAATCGCAATATATTTTTAATAATAAAATGGCGTTAAATTTTTCGTTCCGCCATTATTATTCCGAAGTAGCATACAGTGAATTTTTTACGTTACAGCCCAATGGGGAATTATTGGAAAATTCATTTTATTCTGAAAACCGCGATGCAACTTATAATAACTGGAATATAGACCTGCGATTTTCGTGGTGGTTTGCTCCAGGCAGCCAACTTACGCTCTTGTATAGAAATGCTATGGAAAGTTTTGTAAACGATTCGCGAATAAATTTATCAAACAATTTCAATAATCTTTTTGATAAACCTTCACTTAATAGTATTTCGTTGCGTGTAAGTTATTATTTAGATTACAACAGGATAAAAGGTTGGGTAGGCAATCGCTCAAAGGCCAATCCGGTAGGTTTTAATGATAGCAAAATACCAAGGCAGCGGAAATACGATAAATTAAAAAAATTATAGAAAATTATTTTCTGCGTTCAGGTTTTAAAATAAAAGCAGAAGAAAATGTTTTTTGTATTTCAAGCAGTGCCCTTTCTGCTTCAATTCTCGTAGAAAAGTTTCCTGCCCAAACCTTAAAGTTTGGTGTTTCGTAACCTATAGAGGCGGGCCAATTACCGTAACTGCTTCGGTATTTGCTAATAACCTGGTTGGCTTTATCCAGCTCGCCATAATATAACTGTATGGTGTATCCATCAGAAAGTTTATTGTCTTTTTCCAGATTTTTCTTTAGCTCCAGCAATTGGGTGATTTTTGAATCTGTATTTACCGTCAAGGTAGCGTTTTGTGCAATACAATCTTCAGAAAAAAAAGTGATTAAAAGACTGACTATTAAAATTTTGAAGCAGGATTGTGGATTCATAAGCTTTTTTCTTTCTTGCAAAGGTAAAACTTAATAACATTGCGGACACCCGATTTATTATTTAGAACTAATATAAATTAATAGTTAACACTTTGTTTGCATTTTCAAAATCGACTTTATAATGTACTTTTGTGCCTTTGTTTGTGGTGCAGAATCGGGATTAAGTATCCTGGAAATCGTAATTAATTCTGTTCCAAAACTATCGAGAAAAATTAATCATTAGTAATGAAATGCGCATATCAATGAGTTTCGAGCTAAACCGAAATGATTTATCTGCAAATTCCACTGACCAATAAAAAACTATACAATCAACAAATGAAAAAGGTGAATTTAATACATCTACGCTCAAAATTGCCACTTCTTTTGTTAGTGTTTTTACTAACTTTTTCAACTTCCATTTATTCGCAAGAAACAGCAGAAGGCAATGCTGCCGGAGGAGACGTTGCTGCGGGGGAAGCTTTGTTTAAGGCCAATTGTGCTGCGTGTCATAAACTAGATAAAAAGGCAGTGGGTCCCGCACTAAGAGGCGTGGGCGATAAATTTGACCGTGATTGGTTGTACAAATGGATTCAGAACAGTCAGGCGCTAATTGCCGCTGGCGATCCACAAGCTGTAAAGCTTTTTGAAGAAAACAACAAGGCTATAATGACGGCCTTTCCGGCACTTTCGGAAACAGATATGGATAATATCTTGGCATACGTTGATCAGCCTAAAGCGGAGCCGGTTGCAGCAGCACCGGGCGCAGAAGCTACTGCTGGGGGTGGAGCCTCAGGCGGAGGTTCTGTTTCTAACACATTGGTGGTAGGAGCACTGGCGCTTATTTTCTTGTTGCTGGTTATTATGCTCTATTTGGTCACCAATACGCTTAAAAGAATTGCAGAAGCAAATGGTGTTGTTTATGAAGAAAAGGAAAAGGGCACCCCTATTTGGAAAGCTTTTGTTCAAAATCAATTTTTGGTTTTGGTGTTTTCAATATTCTTATTGCTTTCCGCGGCATATTTCGGGTTTGGGTATATGATGCAGGTAGGTGTAGATCAGGGGTACGCTCCTGTGCAGCCAATTCATTACTCACATAAAATTCACGCTGGCGACAATCAGATAGATTGTAATTTCTGCCATAGTTCTGCTAGAAAAAGTAAACATTCCGGAATACCTTCATTAAATGTTTGTATGAATTGTCATAAAAATATTTCAGAAGTAGCTCCTGAAACGGCCACTGAAGAATATTCAAAAGAATTTTACGACGGAGAAATCCAGAAATTATACAAAGCCGTAGGCTGGGACGCCGAAAACCAAGAATACACCGGAAAAACGGAGCCTGTAAAATGGGTTCGTATCCACAACCTTCCTGACTTTGTATATTTTAACCACTCACAACACGTTACCGTTGCCGGGATCGCCTGTCAAAAATGTCACGGTGAAATTCAGGAAATGGAAGTAGTAGAGCAATTTGCTCCACTTACAATGGGGTGGTGTATAGACTGTCACAGAGAAACGAACGTTAATTTGGAGAATAATGAATATTATGCCAAAATACACGAGGAGCTTTCTAAAAAGTATGGAGTTGAGAAGTTAACAATCGCCGAAATGGGCGGATTGGAATGTGGAAAATGTCACTATTAATAAAATAAAAGGATAATTACAGATAGCAATATGGCATCAAACAAGAAATACTGGAGAAGTGTTGAAGAGCTGAACGAAGACAGTGCAATTGTGAAGGCGCTGCAGGATAATGAGTTTGTAACTGAAATCCCTACAGACGAGTTTCTTGGCGATAAAAAAGCTTTAGAATCTTCATCAACCACGCGTCGTGATTTCTTAAAATATGTGGGCTTTTCTACAGCTGCGGCTACATTGGCTGCTTGCGAGGGTCCCGTGGTTAAGTCAATTCCTTATGTTGTTCAGCCTCACGAAATAGTGCCTGGAGTAGCAAATTATTATGCTTCAACTATGGCCGACGGTTTCGATTTTGCCAATGTTTTGGTAAAAACTCGTGAAGGACGTCCCATTAAAATTGAAAGAAATGACCTTTCGGAAAATGGCGGAAGCGCAAATGCACGTGTGCATGCTTCAATCTTAGGATTATACGATAAAAACAGATTAACTGGCCCCTTGTTAAACGGTGCTGCTGTTAGTTGGCCAGAGTTTGATACGGCTATGGCGCAGAAAATGAATGAAATGTCTGGAAAAGATATTGTTTTGCTTACGCAAACATTCGCGAGCCCTTCTACTTCAAAATTAATTTCTGAATTTACCGCTAAATACGCGAACATAAAGCATGTTGTTTATGATACAGTATCTTGTTCGGCCGCTTTAGATGCGTTTCAGAATACATATGGAAGCCGTGCATTGCCAGATTACGATTTTTCAAAAGCCGAATTAATTGTATCTGTAGGAGCCGATTTCTTGGGCGACTGGCAAGGTGGAAGCTACAGCAAAGGTTATGCTAAAGGCCGCATTCCAAAAAACGGAAAAATGTCTCGCCATATTCAGTTTGAAGCAAATCTTACCTTAACCGGTGGAAAGGCAGATAAGCGAGTTCCGGCTACACCTACCCAACAAATAGAAATTTTAAAAGCTTTAACCGGTGGAAGTGCTTCTGGTTTGCCAGAAAATATAGCCGATGCTGTAAATAAAGCGAAAGCCCAACTTCAAAAAGCTGGAGGTAAAGCTTTATTGATAACAAACTTACCCGATGTAGCTTCGCAAACAATGGCGTTAAAATTTAATGCCAATAGTGAGGCTATGGATGTTAACAAACCATTGTTGACTAGACAGGGCAGTAATAGTGAAGTAATGAGCGTTGTAAACGGTGTTATTTCAGGAAATATAAAAGGCTTAATTACGGTGGGTGTTGACCCTGTTTATTCCTTGCCAAATGCACAGGAATTTGCTGAGGCATACCAAAAATTGGAAATGAGTCTTGCATTCGCTATTAAACAGGATGCTACTGCTTCATTGGCTAAAATGGTTGCCGCTGTTCCTCATTACTTAGAGTCTTGGGGCGATGCACAAATAAAGAAAGGCCACTATAGTCTTACACAGCCTACAATCCGTCCGTTGTTTAATACACGTCAGTTTCAAGATTGTTTGTTGCAGTGGACTGGCAATTCAAAAAAATATTACGATTACGTAAAAGAAACTTGGACATCTTCAATTTTAGGTGGTGGTTCGTGGGGTCAAGCGCTTCACGATGGTTTCGTAATCAGTGATTCTGAAGTGTCCATGGAGTCTGTAAAATCTGCTTCAGAAGGAGCTGGCGTTTTAGAGGAAAGTACTTCTAACGGTGCACTTTCGTTTCTTTCACAAGACGGTAATTACGATCTTACTTTATACACTTCTACTGGTTTGGGAGATGGCCAACAAGCTAACAACCCTTGGCTGCAAGAATTTCCAGATCCTATTACAAGAGCCTCGTGGGACAACTATCTTACGGTTTCGGCGTCAGATGCTGAAGCTCTCGGTCTAGTAAACAAACATGTATCTAATGGTGCTTTAAACGGAAGTTATGCAAATGTAACTTTAGGAAACGTAGTTATTGAAAACGTTCCAGTGATCATCCAACCAGGGCAAGCCAAAGGTTCTGTTGGTCTAGCATTGGGGTATGGTAAAACGGCTGCAATTCAAGAAGAAATGCAAACGGGAGTTAATGCCTATGCGCTGTATCAAAACTTCTCAAACATTCAGAAGGTATCTATTGAAAAAGCTAGCGGAATGCACGAATTTGCTTGCGTACAGTTGCAAAGTACAATGGCCGGACGTAGTGAAGATATTATAAAGGAAACAACTCTTGAAATTTTCAATACTAAAGATAAATCACACTGGAATTCTGTTCCTGTAACCGACTACGATCACAGTCCAACTTCGGTACGCGATGAAAAGGCAGATATCTGGAGCTCGTTCGATACTAGTGTTGGGCATCATTTTAATCTTTCTATAGATTTAAATGCGTGTACAGGATGTGGAGCTTGTGTAATTGCTTGCCATGCAGAAAACAACGTTCCCGTTGTTGGTAAAGAAGAAGTTAGGAAGTTCCGCGATATGCACTGGTTGCGCGTAGATAGATATTATGCTGCCGGTGAAACCTTTAAAGAAGAAATTGAAACTTTAGAAAATCTTCCTGCTTTTGATTCGTATAAAGTAGTTGAAGTTCCTGCATATGAAAATCCACAGGTTGCATTTCAGCCTGTAATGTGTCAGCATTGTAATCATGCACCTTGTGAAACTGTTTGTCCTGTTGCGGCCACGTCGCACGGTCGCCAGGGTCAGAATCATATGGCTTACAACCGTTGTGTTGGAACACGCTATTGTGCAAACAACTGTCCTTACAAGGTTCGTCGTTTTAACTGGTTCCTATATAGCGAAAATGATGCTTTTGATTATAATATGAACAATGACCTTGGAAGAATGGTGCTTAACCCAGATGTGGTGGTGCGTTCTCGCGGGGTAATGGAAAAATGTTCGTTGTGTATCCAAATGACACAGAAAACAATTCTAGATGCTAAGCGCGAAGGAAGACCTGTTAAGGACGGCGAATTCCAAACTGCTTGTTCAAAAGCTTGCGACACTGGAGCAATGGTATTTGGAGATATAAACGATGAAGAATCTGAAGTGTTAAAACTGAAAAAGGATGATAGAATGTATCATTTGTTAGAGAATGTTGGTACAAAGCCGAATGTATTCTATCACGCTATTATAAAAAACACCACAGAAGCATAAAAACTAATAAAAACCAATTATTTAAGAATTATATATGTCGTCACACTACGAAGCACCTATAAGAGAGCCTTTGGTTCTGGGAGAGAAGTCCTATCATGACATCAGTGTAGATGTTGGGGCACCCGTTCTGGGAAAGGCCAATAAATCTTGGTGGATTGTTTTTACCATCGCCCTAATAGCATTTTTATGGGGGTTGGGATGCATTATCTACACCGTATCAACCGGTATTGGAGTTTGGGGATTAAACAAGACCATTGGTTGGGCTTGGGATATTACCAACTTTGTTTGGTGGGTAGGTATTGGTCACGCCGGAACACTTATTTCTGCCGTATTATTACTTTTCCGCCAAAAATGGAGGATGGCCGTTAACCGTTCTGCGGAAGCGATGACTATTTTCGCAGTTGTTCAGGCTGGATTGTTTCCAATTATTCACATGGGGCGTCCGTGGTTGGCGTATTGGGTATTACCTATCCCTAACCAGTTTGGGTCGTTATGGGTAAACTTTAACTCACCATTGCTTTGGGATGTATTTGCAATTTCAACATACCTTTCTGTATCACTTGTATTCTGGTGGACAGGGTTGCTTCCGGATTTTGCAATGATACGCGATAGAACCCAAAGCCCATTTCAGAAAAAAATATATGGCATACTTAGTTTTGGATGGAGCGGCCGTGTAAAAGACTGGCAACGTTTTGAAGAAGTGTCACTTGTTTTGGCAGGTTTGGCCACGCCACTGGTACTTTCGGTACATACCATTGTATCTTTTGACTTTGCTACTTCGGTAGTTCCGGGCTGGCATAGTACCATTTATCCGCCTTACTTTGTTGCAGGAGCAATTTTCTCTGGTTTCGCTATGGTACAAACCCTGCTTATAATTATGCGTAAGGTTTCTAACCTAGAAAACTATATTACTGTACTTCATATTGAGTATATGAATAAAGTAATCTTACTTACCGGAGGAATAGTTACCGTTGCGTATTTAATTGAATATTTTATAGCTTGGTATTCTGGTGTGCCTTACGAAAATTACGCTTATTTATCCTTTGGTGCTGCAACTGGACCATACTGGTGGGCATTTTGGGCGTTAATAATCTGTAACCTAATTGTGCCACTTACACTTTGGGTGAAAAAGTTAAGAAGAAATATTGTTTGGACGTTTATCGTAGCTCTTATAATTAACATCGGAATGTGGTTTGAGCGTTTTGATATTATTGTTATAGATTTAAGTAAAGATAGATTAACCTCTACTTGGGCTATGTTTCAACCAACCTTTGTAGACATAGGTACCTTTATGGGAACCATCGGATTTTTCTTTGTGCTTTTCTTACTATATGCTCGTACTTTCCCAGTAATTGCACAAGCAGAAGTAAAAACAATTTTAAAATCTTCGGGAGAATCCTTTAAAAAATTACGCGCAATTCACGGCGATGACCACAGTCACGTACAAACAGTAGAGGAATATCCTGCTGATGCCGGTCCGGCCGCAAATACGTTAGATAAAAATTTTGAATCGCCATTTAATTCGGCTGAAGATGAAGTTGAAAATAATGCAGTTGATTTTGAAATGCATAAAGGGAAAATAGATAATCTGCTAAGTGCCGTAGGTGTCTTTAACCCAGAAACACAATCTCAGGACGACCTTAAAAAGATAAACGGAGTTGGACCAGTGATGGAACAGAAGCTTCACCAATTGGGAATATTTACTTTTGAACAGGTTAGCCGAATGACCGATCGCGAATACGATTTATTGGATGAGATAATTAGTGAATTCCCAGGAAGAGCCAAACGAGACGATTGGGCTGGACAAGCACTAATTTTAAAAAACGAAAACTAATTATGGCTTCTAAAAAGATACACGCAATTTACACTGATGACGATCTGCTAATGCAAGCCGTTAAGCAGACGCGCGCGGCAAACTATCATATCTCCGAGGTTTTTACCCCGTTTCCGGTACACGGTTTGGACCATGCTGTAGGTTTGGCGCCAACCCGTATAGCAATAACCTCATTCCTTTACGGTCTTGTGGGATTAAGTTTTGCGGTTTGGATGATGAATTTTATAATGATTGAAGATTGGCCGCAGAACATTGGTGGTAAACCAAGCTTTACATTTTATCAAAATATGCCGGCATTTATACCAATTATGTTTGAACTTACCGTGTTTTTTGCGGCTCACTTAATGGTTATCACGTTCTATATGCGAAGTAAACTATGGCCTTTCAAAAAAGCTGAAAATCCAGATTTACGTACTACGGACGATCACTTTCTAATGGAGGTTGATGCAGAAAACCACGACGTTGCAAAGTTAACCAAGTTCTTGTATGATACGGGTGCATCGGAAATTAGTCTAATTGAAAACGAGCAAGACCATTAATATGAAAACATTAATAAACATAGGAATCGCCATTATTGCATCTGCAACCATGGTTTCTTGTTTTAACGATAAAAAACCAAACTATCAATATTTTCCAAATATGTACGAGCCGGTTGGTTACGAAACATATGGTGAATACGATATATTTCCAGATCAACAGGAGGCAATGATTCCGCCGGCTAACACTGTTGCACGTGGCCATTCTGCTTATGACTATGAAAACAGTACGGAAGGATTATTACTTGCCAAAGCAGAGTTAACTAATCCATATCCTGTTACGGAAGAAAATTTGGCAACGGGTGCCCAGCTTTATACACTTTATTGTGCTGTATGCCATGGCGATCAAGGCGATGGAAAAGGAATATTGGCAACTCGTGAAAAATTCTTAGGAATTCCCAGCTATGCAGATGCAGGACGTACTATTACACCTGGAGGTACCTATCATGTACAAGTTTACGGTTTAAATGCAATGGGCTCCTATGCTGGGCAAGTAGACGAAAAGGAGCGCTGGCAAATAGCAATGCATGTTATGGATTTAAAGGCATCGTTAAAAGGTGAGCCTGGAGTCCTAGAAACTGCTAAAGCTACCGCAGATTCTATTAGTAGTTTGTCAGAAAAGAATATGGATGCAGGTACTGCTTCCGAAGTAGATAATAAGTAAGAAATTAAAGAGAATAGCTAAAGATATGTATACGCTACCTAGTAAATTAAAACTGTTTTCTATCATTATAATGGTGCTTGGACTGGCAGGAATGGCCTATGGTTTTCTTACAACCCCAAAGACTGTTGAGGATGTTAAAAAAATAATGGCCCAACAAGAAGGCCATCACGCTGAGGGACATGCAGATGCAGGACACGGCGAAGATAATACGGCGAACTTTGTTGATACTGCTCGTGGTGAAGCAGGTTATTCAGAAGCCGCGATGGAACACGCTACCGATTTAAAACCTGAAGGTCATGGTGCGAGCTCACACGATGAGCATGTTTTGCACCAGATGCAAACCAGACCTTGGTCTGCTACATTTGTGGCGGCATTTTTCTTTATGATGATTGCTTTAGGAGTATTGGTGTTTTATGCTATTCAATATGCTTCTCAGGCAGGTTGGTCTCCGGCACTTTATAGAATTATGGAAGGAATTACTAGCTATTTACTGCCTGGTTCTATTATTGTATTTTTAATAGTTGCTTTTGCGGGAACTCATTTTTTTCCTTGGCAGAACGAGGAGTTGGTAGCAGGAGATAAAATATTGCAAGGAAAGGCAGGTTATCTTAACCTTCCATTCTTTTTAATTCGTGGTTTTATCTATCTTTTAGGATGGAACCTATATAGATACTTCTCCAGAAAAAATTCATTGGCGCAAGACGAGGTTAATAATTATGGGCCATATAGAAAGAACTTTAAAATCTCAGTTTTCTTCCTGGCCTTCTTCCTTGTAACAGAAGCTTCAATGGCTATAGATTGGTTTATGTCTATGACACCGCACTGGTACAGTACGTTATTTCCTTGGTATGTTTTTGCAAGTTTATTTGTGTCGGCTATTACAGTAATAGCATTGGTAACAATACATTTAAAGAGCCGAGGCCTTATACCCTTTGTGAGCGATAAACATCTACACGATTTAGCTATATATATGTTTGCATTCAGTATATTCTGGACTTATTTATGGTTCAGTCAGTTTATGCTTATTTGGTATGCAAACATTCCAGAAGAGGTGACTTATTTTATAATACGGATTCAAGAATATAAAGTATTGTTTTTCGGAATGCTTATACTTAATTTTGTATTCCCTATTTTAGTATTGATGAATAGCGACTACAAGCGAGTACCGTGGTTTGTTGTTATTGCTGCAGTATTTATTTTGGTAGGCCACTATATAGACGTGTTCTTATTAGTGATGCCTTCAACTGTAGGCCATAACTGGTACTTTGGAATACCAGAAATAGCAGCATTGTTATTTTTTGCAGGACTTTTCATATTAGTTGTCGGAACGGGATTAGGGAAAGTTTCTCTCAGACCAAAGAATGATCCGTTTATTAAAGAAAGTGAAAACTACCATTTTTAATCATTTAGTTTAAAGAAGATATTGTAAGATGACCGCATTTTTAGTAATATTAGTAATCGTCCTTTTTGGAATTTCTGTATGGCAAATGAACAGAATTTTCCAGTTAGCAAAGACAAAGCCTACCGGCCATTCTGAAATAGCATCAGATAAGGATAATAACACCCAAGGGTACTTAATGTTAGGCTTTCTGGCATTTATCTATATTTTAACCATTGTTTCCTTTTGGTTGTGGTTTGATACCCTATTGCCAGAATCTGGATCTGAACATGGTTCTAAGATTGACAACCTTATGTTAATCTCTATGATTCTTATATTCTTTGTTGGAATTCTTACGCAAGGAGTGTTGCATTATTTTGCTTTCATTTACCGTGGCAACAAGGTTAAACGAGCTACTTTCTATGCCGATAACGACAAATTAGAATTTATTTGGACTATTATTCCAGTAATTGTATTGGCGGGGCTCATCATTTACGGTCTATTTACTTGGACCGATATTATGAATGTTGACAAAGATGACGATCCATTAATCGTTGAGCTTTATGCGCAGCAATTTAACTGGAAAGCTCGCTATGGTGGAAATGATAATACCCTCGGAAATGCAAACGTTCGCTTAATAGAAGGTGTTAATCAATTGGGGGTAGATCCTGCAGATCCAAACGGTCAGGATGATAAAATAGTAACCGAACTTCACCTGCCGGTTGGACGAAAAGTATTAATTAAAATGCGATCACAAGATGTGCTGCATTCTGCTTATATGCCTCATTTTAGAGCGCAAATGAACTGTGTCCCAGGAATGATTACACAATTCGCTTTTACTCCTACTATTACTACGGAAGAAATGCGACAAAATGATTATATTATCGATAAGGTAGCGAACATCAATACCATTAGAAAGGAAAAATCTGTTGAACTTGCAGCCAAAGGAGAAGAACCTTTAGAAACTTATGAATTTGACTATTTTGTACTGTGTAACAAAATATGTGGTATAAGCCACTACAATATGCAGATGAAAATAATTGTAGAGTCTGAAGAAGATTACAAGGCTTGGTTGGCAGAACAACCTACCTTAGGAGAACAGCTTAGCAAAGAAACTAAATAATATTAGCTTAATTAGATATGTCAACAAACGCACAGGTCCACGCAGTAGAAGATCACCACGACGATCACGGGCATCATAGTGAACAAACCTTTGTAACTAAATATATTTTTAGTACAGATCATAAAATGATCTCAAAGCAATACATGATCACCGGTATATTTATGGGTGTTATCGGTATTTTGATGTCTTTATTTTTTAGATTGCAATTGGCATGGCCAGACCATACTTTTACTCTTTATGAAATATTCTTAGGCAAATGGGGTACAGACGGTGTAATGGATCCGAGTGTATACCTAGCATTGGTTACCATTCACGGAACTATAATGGTTTTCTTTGTTTTAACCGCAGGACTAAGTGGAACGTTTAGTAACCTGTTAATACCCTTACAGATTGGCGCGCGAGACATGGCCTCAGGATTCCTAAATATGGTTTCGTATTGGTTGTTTTTCCTATCTAGTTTTATAATGCTCTGCTCTCTTTTTGTTGAAGCTGGACCAGCTTCTTCCGGATGGACTATTTATCCGCCCCTTAGTGCCTTGCCGCAAGCTATTCCAGGTTCGGGTACAGGGATGACGCTATGGTTAATTTCAATTGCAATTTTTATTGCATCATCATTACTTGGATCACTAAACTTTATTGTAACTGTAATAAACTTGCGAACCAAAGGAATGTCTATGACGAGACTTCCGCTTACAGTTTGGGCATTTTTTATTACAGCCATGATTGGGTTGGTTTCGTTTCCAGTTTTGTTTTCAGCGGCCTTAATGTTAATTATGGATAGAAGCTTCGGTACTTCATTCTTCTTATCTGACATTTATATTGCTGGTGAAGTATTGCACCATCAAGGTGGATCTCCGGTTTTGTTTGAGCATCTCTTTTGGTTCTTAGGACACCCGGAAGTTTATATCGTAATTCTGCCCGCAATGGGAATTGTTTCTGAAATTATGGCAACTAACTCGCGAAAACCAATTTTTGGTTATCGTGCAATGGTTGCTTCCCTTTTGGCAATTGCATTTTTATCAACCATTGTTTGGGGGCACCATATGTTTATTTCGGGAATGAATCCGTTCTTGGGGTCTGTATTTACCTTTACAACGCTGTTAATTGCAATTCCTTCAGCGGTAAAATCGTTTAACTGGATCACAACCCTATGGCGAGGTAAGCTGCAAATGAACGTAGCTATGCTTTGGTGTATAGCGTTCGTTTCAACCTTTATTACGGGTGGTCTTACAGGAATTATCATGGGCGATAGTGCCTTAGATATTAATATTCACGATACATATTTCATCGTGGCTCACTTTCACCTTGTAATGGGTATTTCTGCTGCCTATGGATTTTTGGCCGGTGTGTATCATTGGTTCCCAAAAATGTTTGAAGGCAGAATGATGAACAAAAAACTGGGCTATATTCACTTTTGGGTAACCTCAATTGGAGCATATGGAATTTTCTTCCCTATGCATTTTGTAGGATTGGCTGGACTTCCACGTAGATACTACAATAACACGAGCTTCCCTTATTTTGATGATTTGGCTGATATAAATGTGGTTATGACCATTTTTGCCATTATCACTATTGCAGTACAGGTAGTATTTCTTTATAACTTTATTCACTCCATGTTTTACGGAAAAATGGCGGGAAAAAACCCTTGGAATGCAACAACTTTGGAATGGACTACAGAATTAAAGCACATTCACGGAAACTGGGATGGTCCTATTCCACACGTTTATCGTTGGGCTTATGACTACAGCAAATTAAATAAGGATGAAACCGATTTTGTAATACCTGGTCAGGATTTCATTCCGCAGAACGTACCGCTTCAAGATAATGAAGATGAATTGGATCATTAAGTAATTCAATATAAAGTATTTAGCAAGCGCCCTTTTTTTGAGAAAAAAAGGGCGCTTATTATTCTACGTAAAGAATTCGTACTTCTACGTAGTATATTTTTAAAAGTTTTGCCTTATCTTTACCATATTGAGTTAATAATATGTAGGAAGTGAGGAATCTACTATTTATTTCAAGAGCCATACTGAAAAGTATGGCTCTCTTTTTTTATAGCGCATCTAAAGGATTGTTATATTTGTGATATGAATGAACATCTCAATCCCTCTGGAGAAGACCTCACCCCACAGGAGCTGGATATTGAAAAAAAACTGCGGCCCCTAAGTTTTAACGACTTTACAGGGCAGGATCAGGCCTTAGAAAATCTTCAAATATTTGTTCAAGCGGCAAATTTACGAAGCGAAGCTTTGGATCATACTCTATTTCACGGTCCACCAGGTTTGGGTAAAACGACCCTTGCCTATATTTTAGCTAATGAACTCGACGTAAATATTAGAGTAACTTCTGGCCCAGTTTTAGACAAACCTGGAGATCTTGCCGGATTGCTCACGAATCTTGACGAGCGCGATGTGCTTTTTATAGATGAAATACACAGACTAAGCCCCATTGTTGAAGAATATCTTTATTCTGCGATGGAAGATTATAAAATCGATATAATGATTGAATCGGGACCCAATGCCCGTTCGGTTCAAATTAACTTAAACCCTTTTACCCTTATTGGGGCTACCACACGCTCTGGATTATTAACTGCGCCAATGCGTGCGCGATTTGGTATTTCGTCTAGATTGCAATATTACACGACCGATTTATTAACCACAATATTACAGCGCAGCGCAGGCATTTTGCACGTTCCCATAACTATGGAAGCCGCTATAGAAATAGCGGGTAGAAGTCGAGGAACTCCCAGAATTGCAAATGCATTATTACGTAGAATTCGCGATTTTGCACAAATAAAAGGCAATGGAAAAATTGATGTTGAAATAGCTAAATTTGGTTTAGATGCCCTCCACGTAGATGCGCACGGCTTAGATGAAATGGACAATAAAATCCTATCCACTATAATCGAAAAATTTAAAGGGGGTCCTGTGGGCATCACCACTATTGCAACGGCCGTTTCCGAAAGTCCCGAAACAATTGAAGAGGTGTATGAGCCATTTTTAATTCAGCAGGGTTTTATAATGCGTACTCCCCGCGGCCGTGAAGTTACCGAAGCCGCCTATAAACACCTTGGTAAAATAAAAGGTTCTACGCAGGGCGGACTCTTTTAAACATTGTAGGTACATAGCCAAATTAATGCTTCGTAACTTCATAAAGTGAAGAATACCTCAAAAAATACAAGCCTAATTAAAACCGAAGCCAAACGTCTCGGTTTTCTCTCCTGTGGAATAAGCAAAGCTGAATTTCTAGAAGAAGAAGCGCCACGATTGGAAAACTGGCTCAATAATAATATGAATGGCGAAATGAGTTATATGGAAAATCATTTCGACAAAAGACTGGATCCTACCATTTTAGTTCCAGGCTCAAAAAGTGTTATTTCGTTACTGCTAAATTACTATCCTTCCCAAAGGCAGCCATCAGATACCTATAAAATCTCTAAATACGCCTATGGCACCGATTATCACTTTATCATAAAAGATAAGTTGAAGCAATTAATGCAATTTATTTCCGAAGAAATAGGTGAAGTACACGGACGTGCCTTTGTAGATTCAGCTCCGGTTTTAGACAAAGCTTGGGCTGCAAAAAGTGGGTTGGGCTGGATAGGAAAACACAGTCTTATGTTAACTAAGAATGTGGGTTCCTTTTTCTTCGTGGCCGAACTCATTGTAGATATGGAGTTGGAATACGACACTCCCGTAACCGACCACTGCGGTACATGCACCGCTTGTATTGACGCTTGCCCAACCCAAGCCATCGTTTCAGATAAGGTTGTTGATGGCAGCAAATGTATTTCGTACTATACAATAGAACTTAAAAATGAAATCCCCACTTCGGAAAAAGGAAAGTTTGAAGATTGGATATTTGGCTGCGATATTTGTCAAGATGTGTGCCCTTGGAATCGTTTTAGCAAACCCCACAACCAGCCGCTTTTTAATCCATATCCCGAAATGCTTTCTATGACTAAAAATGATTGGGAAGAAATAACCGAAGAGGTTTTTCAGAAAATATTTAAGAAAAGCGCAGTAAAAAGAACCAAATTTTCCGGACTTACACGCAATATAAACTTCGTGAAAGATTAGCCGTTAAAATTTCTACTTTGCCAATAACCTTTTATCTTTGTTGGTTGCGTTATTTTATTTTTTATAGAACAAGCGCATCGGTTGTGGCAAAATAAGCCATAGCTGTAACGGCAAAATTATCCCTAAAATATGAGCAAACAGAGCAAACGAAGAGAAGCCCTTTTATATCACGCAAAACCAAGACCGGGAAAAATAGAGGTGGTACCCACCAAAAGTTATTCTACCCAACGCGATCTTAGCTTGGCCTATTCACCAGGTGTTGCAGAACCCTGTCTGGAAATTGAAAAAAATGTAGATAATGTATATAAATACACCAATAAGGGTAATTTAGTTGCAGTAATATCTAATGGAACTGCTGTTTTAGGTTTGGGTAATATTGGTCCCGAAGCTTCAAAACCGGTTATGGAAGGGAAGGGCTTGCTCTTTAAAATTTTTGCAGACATTGATGTTTTTGATATTGAAATTGATACCGAGAACATAGATGCTTTTATTGCAACGGTAAAAAATATAGCCCCAACTTTTGGAGGCATAAATTTAGAAGATATAAAAGCGCCGGAAGCTTTTGAAATTGAAAAAAGGCTCAAAGAAGAACTCAATATTCCGGTAATGCATGACGATCAGCATGGTACGGCTATTATTTCGGCCGCAGCGCTGTTAAATGCTTTGGAAATATCCGGAAAAAATATTGAAGATGTTAAAATTGTAATCAGCGGGGCGGGGGCGGCAGCCGTATCGTGTACTAGACTATACAAATCTTTTGGAGCGAAAGACGAAAATATAGTAATGCTAGATAGTAAAGGTGTAATACGCAAAGACCGTGAAAATCTCTCTGAAGAAAAGGCCGAGTTTGCTTCGCATCGAAAAATCGATACTTTGGAAGAAGCCATGGTCGATGCCGACGTTTTTGTTGGACTTTCGGTGAAAGATATTGTTACCCCACAAATGCTTTTGAACATGGCCTCCAATCCTATTGTCTTTGCAATGGCCAATCCCGATCCAGAAATTGAATACGATTTGGCCATTAAAACGCGCAAGGATATTATTATGGCAACCGGCCGTAGCGATCATCCCAACCAAGTAAACAATGTACTTGGTTTTCCGTTTATATTTCGCGGAGCGTTAGATGTTAGAGCCACCAAAATTAATGAAGCCATGAAAATGGCAGCTGTAAAAGCACTTGCCGATCTGGCAAAAGAACCCGTGCCCGAACAAGTTAATATTGCCTACGGCGAAACAAAATTAGCTTTTGGAAGAGATTATATTATCCCAAAACCATTTGACCCACGGTTAATAGCTGCCGTTCCGCCTGCAGTTGCAAAAGCAGCGATGGAAAGCGGTGTAGCCACTTCGGCCATTACGGATTGGGAAAAATACCAGGACGCGCTTTACGAACGCATGGGTAGCGACAACAAAATAATTAGATTGTTATTAAACCGTGCCAGATTAGCGCCCAAACGTATTGTTTTTGCCGAAGCCGATCATTTAGACGTTTTAAAGGCAGCGCAGATAGTGTTTGAAGAAGGCATAGGGATTCCTGTTTTATTAGGAAGAAAAGAAATTATTCTTGAACTAATGGAGCAAATTGATTTTGAAGCAGACTTAGAAATTATTGATCCTAAAAATGATGAAAATGCCGATAAACTTCAACACTATGCTCAAAAACTGTGGGAAAAAAGAAGAAGAAGCGGTATTTCGCTTTACACTGCCCAAAAGTTAATGACCGAACGAAATTATTTTGCCGGAATGATGCTTAGCGAAGGCGATGTGGACTGTATGATTTCGGGCTATGCACGTTCGTATCCATCGGTGGTAGTGCCGGTTTTTGAAACAGTAGGAAGATTTGAAGGCGTTACTAAAGTTGCAACTACTAATGTGATGCTAACCAAACGTGGGCCGTTGTTCATTTCAGATACTTCCATAAATATTGATCCTACTGCAAAAGAACTTGCAAAAATTGCCCAGATGACCAATTATACAATGAAAATGTTTGGGTTAGATCCGGTAATTGCCATGATTTCTTACGCAAACTTTGGATCTTCAAAAGATCCGCACGCCACAAAAGTACGCGAGGCTGTTGATTTGCTTCATAAGAGCAATCCAGATATGGTTGTAGATGGCGAGCTGCAAACAGATTTTGCACTAAATGCAGAACTGCTTCAGAAAAAATTTCCATTTTCAAAATTGGCAGGCAAAAAAGTAAACGCATTAATATTTCCAAATTTAGATTCGGCAAATAGCAACTATAAATTATTAAAAGAGCTTAACGGTGTAGAATCTATTGGCCCAATAATGTTAGGAATGCGCAAACCTGTGCATATATTACAATTAGGTGCAAGTGTAGAGGAAATTGTAAATATGAGTGCGGTAGCGGTAGTAGATGCCCAGCAGAAGGAAAAGCGCGCAAGGGAGCAGGCAAAAGCATAGTTTTTACGGCAATATTTTCCCAAAAACCTCAATGGCAGTTGCAAATAATTATACTATATTTGAACCTTTAAGTTTTCGTTAACACATGATAACCCATATACAGGGAAGACTGGTTGAAAAAAACCCTACCGATGTAGTTATAGATTGCAATGGAGTAGGGTACGCTATCAATATTTCGCTGCACACATTTTCCGAACTCCCCTCTAGTGAAAATGTAAAATTATATACCCATCTAATCGTTCGGGAAGATGCCCATATTTTGTATGGTTTTACCAGTGTTACAGAACGTGAAATATTTAGATTGTTAATTAGTGTGTCGGGGGTTGGAGCCAGTACTGCCAGAACAATGCTGTCTTCGTTAACGCCAGAGCAAGTGCTGGACGCCATTGCTCAAAACGATTTACCAACTATACAATCGGTAAAAGGAATAGGAGCTAAAACCGCCCAACGTGTAGTTTTAGACCTAAAAGATAAGATTTTAAAAGTGTATGGTTTGTCATCAATTTCTGTTGGAGCAAGCAATACTAATAAAAATGAAGCGTTATCTGCTTTGGAGACGCTGGGCTTTGTTCGCAAACAGTCTGAAAAAGTAGTGGATGGAATTGTGAAAGAAAATCCGCTGGCTTCAGTAGAAATGATCATTAAACAAGCTTTAAAAAATTTGTAAAATTTGAAGGCAAAAAATTACGTTTACAAGGGTGGCTTTTTTAAGCTGTTAGCAATAGTAAGTTTTATATTTGTTGGCAATGTTTCGTTGGCACAAGATTCCACAGCTGTTGGCAACGAAATGGGGCGATTGGATCTTCCGAATCCTACGAGCATTCAGAATCTGTATACCTACGACCCTATAACAGATAGATATATTTATTCACAAACTTTGGGTAGTTTTAAAATTACCTATCCCATTATTCTTACGCCAGAGGAATATCAGCGCCTTATACAAGAGGAGCAGATGAAGGCGTATTTTAAAGAAAAAATTGACGCTGCCGATGGAAGGAAAGAAGGAGCGGAAGAACAACAAAAAAATCTATTGCCCACCTTTTACGTGAATTCAGACTTTTTTGAGTCTATTTTTGGCGGAAATTCTATTGAAGTAATTCCACAGGGATCTGTAGAAATGGATCTTGGTTTGCTGTATACAAAGCAGGATAACCCACAATATTCGCCTAGAAACCGAAGTAATTTTTCGTTTGATTTTGACCAGAGAATAAGTTTAAGTCTTTTGGCAAAAGTAGGAACCAGACTCCAAGTAAATGCAAACTACGACACGGAAAGCACCTTCGATTTTCAAAATCAAATAAAGTTAGAATACACACCAACCGAAGACGATATAATTCAAAAAATTGAAGTGGGTAACGTTAGTATGCCGCTCAATAGCTCGCTAATTCAAGGTGCGCAAAGCCTTTTTGGTGTTAAAACGCAGCTTCAGTTTGGTAATACAACCATTACAGGGGTTTTCTCAGAGCAAAAATCCGAAACCCGTACAGTTACGGCTGAGGGGGGTGCAACCATCACAGATTACGAGTTGTTTGCCTTAGATTATGACGATAACCGTCACTTCTTTTTAGGGCATTATTTTAGAGATAACTATAACCGTGCTTTGAAGCAATATCCGTTCATAAATAGTAATGTGCAAATTACAAGAATGGAGGTTTGGATCACCAACCGTACCAGTCGTACCGATAATGTTCGCAATATAGTGGCGTTGCAAGATATTGGTGAATCAGACCCAACAAATATTGGTTTAGACGTTCCTCCTGGTGGTTTTATACGAGCTAGTAGAAATGCATACCCAGATAATAACAACAACCTTTTTAATCCTTTCGGAATAAATGGTGGCCCCCCATCGTTGTTAAACCCATTAATCCGAGATGTTGCACGAGTACGCGACGGTTTTACGGGAGTTCAGGTAAATGAAGGAATAGACTATGTGACCCTCGAAAGTGCCAGAAGGTTAGATCAAGGGGAATATACGTTAAATTCGCAATTGGGGTATATTTCGTTAAATCAACGGTTATCTAACGATGAAGTGTTGGCGGTTTCCTATCAATTTACCGTAAACGGAAAGGTGTATCAGGTAGGTGAGTTTTCGAATGACGGGGTAGAAGCCAATGGTGGTATACAGCCCGGAAACGGTGGAGGTACAGGTAACCCGCCAGAACAAGAAACTGGACTTGCACAAAACTTAGTGGTAAAACTGTTAAAGAGTAGTATCACGAATGTAAATGAACCAATCTGGGATTTAATGATGAAAAACATCTATCCCATTGGTGGCTACCAACTAGAAAAGGAAGACTTCAAACTTAATATTCTTTATACCGATCCTTCCCCGTTAAATTATTTAACCGAAGCTGGCTCAGAACTGCCGCCAGACGTTAAAGACGAAATTCTTTTAAAAGTATTTAATCTCGATAGGTTAAACTTTAATAATGACCCACAACAAGGTGGCGATGGGTTCTTTGACTTTTTACCGGGCATAACCGTCGATGCACAAAACGGACGAATTATCTTTACAACCGTAGAGCCATTTGGAAAACACTTGTTTGATGAATTGAGCTTGCCTTCTGCACCAGCTAACTATTCAATGCCCGAAACCTATAACCCAAACCAGGCAAAGTATGTATTTAGAACGCTTTATACGGGAACAAAAACACAAGCAGAACAGGAAGAAAGTGAAAAAAATAAATTTCAATTAAAGGGAAGTTATAAATCTACGGGAGCAGATGGAATTCCTATTGGCGCTTTTAATATTCCACAGGGCTCGGTAACTGTTACCGCAGGTGGAAGAACGTTGGTTGAAGGGGTAGATTACACCGTAAACTATCAATTGGGAAGGGTTCAAATTTTAGATCCTGCCTTATTAAATAGTAACATACCAATTTCTGTAAGTACCGAAAATAATTCGTTGTTTGGGCAACAGAGCAAGCGTTTTACCGGATTGAATGTAGAGCATAAATTCAGCGATAAATTTTTAATTGGCGCTACTTACTTAAATCTTAATGAACGCCCGCTAACGCAAAAATCTTCTTATGGAGTTGAGCCTATTAATAACACTATTTTTGGAATGAATCTCAATTATTCAACCGAAGTGCCGTTTTTAACGCGTTTGGTGAATAAACTTCCAAATATAGATACTGATGTTGAATCTAATATTTCACTACGGGGCGAATTTGCCTATCTAAAACCTGGAGCTCCAAAAGTTTCGGATTTTGATGGAAAAACAACCGTTTATGTAGATGATTTTGAAGCGTCGCAAACAGGTAACGATATTAGTTCGCCTTCAAGTTGGTTCTTGGCAAGCACACCTTTAGACTATGGAGGTGAATTGGAAAATGATAATCTTCGGTATAATTACAAACGAGCCAAATTGGCTTGGTACACAATAGACCCAATTTTTTATAGTAGTCAGCGCCCCGAAGGAATTAATGATGAAGAACTTTCCTCGCCATTTACACGTCGGGTTTTTAGAGATGAAATCTTCCCGAATCAAGATATTATTCAAGGGCAAACACAAGCTTTATTTACCTTAGATTTGGCGTATTACCCTTCGCAACGTGGGGAATATAATTTTAATCCTGAGGCTGCCGGCACCAATATTCTTCCAAACCCCGAGGATAATTTCGGTGGAATTATGAGGCCACTTACCACTACAGATTTTGAACAATCTAATGTAGAATATATTCAATTCTGGGTAATGGATCCTTTTATTTACGAGGAAACGAGTGGTAATCAAGGTGGAAATATTAATTTTAACTTAGGTAGTATTTCTGAAGATATCTTAAAAGATGGTAGAAAACAATACGAAAATGGCTTGCCAGCAGATGGTGGAACAGCCAATACCACTTCAACCGCTTGGGGTAAAGTTCCTTTAAACCAATCACTGGTTTATACCTTCGATACACAAGGCCAAGAACGAATAAATCAAGATATAGGTTTAGATGGTTTAAATAATGCGCAAGAAATTGCAGAGTTTGGCGGTGAGTTTGGTGATGATCCTTCAAATGACGATTATCAATATTTTCTACAAGCCGAGGGAAGTATTTTAGATCGTTATTTAAAATACAACGGAACCGAAGGCAACTCTCCAGTAGAAGTTACCAATACAAATCGCGGAAGCACTGCACAACCCGATGTAGAAGATATTAATCGAGACAATACCATGAACACGATTAATAGCTATTTTGAATACAACGTACCTGTTTATCCTGGAATGAACAGAGATAATAACCGATATATTTCTGACGTAAAGGAATTGGAGGTTACTACACAAAATAATAACGTAATTCCAGTACGTTGGGTTCAGTTTAAAGTGCCAATTAGCAAGCCAGACCAAGCTAAAGGAGGTATCTCTGATTATAGATCTATTCGGTTTATGCGAATGTTCCTTTCACAGTTTTCAGAAAACACCGTTTTGCGTTTTGGAACCATGGAACTGGTGCGAGGCGATTATAGAAAATTCCAAAAAACTTTAGACGAGGTAACGTTTGAAGATCCCGCAAACGACGATACGCTATTTGAGGTGGAAGCTGTAAGTATTGAAGAAAACGAAAACAGAGAGCCAATTCCATACAGATTGCCTCCAGGGCTTGAACGCGAGGAATTAAACAATAATAACAATATTATTCGCGAAAACGAACAATCACTTTCGTTGCGGGTATGCGGGTTGGAACCTAATGATGGGCGAGCTGTTTATAAAAACTTTAATGTAGATATGCGCCAGTACAAAAATCTGGAAATGTTTATACACGCCGAATCTTTACAAAATGAAACCGCGCTAAGTGATGGGCAATTGGTGGCATTCATGCGGTTGGGGAATGACCTTACAAACAACTATTATGAAGTTCAAATTCCATTAAATCCGACTAATTTTGGGGCGAGAAGCGCCGAAGAAATTTGGCCAGTAGCAAATAGATTAAATCTTCCCCTGGCATTATTACAGGAGGTTAAAACTCGAACTCCATTAAACTCTACCGATGTTGTGTATTATACCCAATCGGAACTCGAGGGAGATCTGCCCGGTGGCGAAAATGAACTTACCATTGGAATTAAGGGTAATCCAAGTTTTGGAAACGTCCGTACCATCATGATTGGGGTACGAAACAGTACAAACAACGATTTATGTGGTGAAGTTTGGTTTAACGAACTTAGAATGTCTGAGCTTAAAAACGAGGGCGGATGGGCTGCGGTAGTTAGTATGGACGCTAACCTTGCCGATTTTGCTACCATTAGTGCCACAGGAAAAAGAAGTACCGTTGGCTTTGGTTCTATTGAACAAGGGCCGAACCAACGTAGCCGCGAGGATCTGCAACAGTACGATGTGGTTACCAATGTAAACCTTGGGCAATTATTACCAAAGAAATGGGGTATTCAACTGCCATTTAATTATGGTCGTTCGGAAGAATTAATTACCCCGCAATACGATCCGGAATTCCAGGATATCGAGCTCGATACCCGACTGGATAATACAGAAGATGAAGCCGAAAGAGATAGAATTAAAGAACAGGCCGTAGATTATACCAAGCGTCAGAGCGTAAACTTTATTGGGGTGCGAAAAGAGCGTACTGGTGAGGGCAAGCCCAAAGTTTATGATGTAGAAAACCTAACGGGCTCTTTCTCATACAATCAAACAGATCATCACGATTTTGAAGTGGAAGATGCTTTAGAGCAGAGCGTGCGCGCAGGTGCAACGTATAACTATAATTTTACGGCAAAGCCGGTGGAGCCATTTAAAAAGAACGACTCTCTATTTACAGGGAAGTATTGGCAGTTTTTAAAAGATTTCAACTTTAATTACTTACCGACAAATATTTCGGTTAGCTCTAATATTACGCGCCAATATAACGAACAAAAATTTAGAGAAATAAACTTACTTCCCGGAAATAAAGGATTGCCTGTTTTATATCAGCGCAATTATCTTTTTGACTGGCAATACACCATCAACCATAACTTGAGCAAATCGTTGCGTCTTAATTTTACGTCGTCTAACAATATGGTTGTCAATAATTATTTAGACGAAAATGGCGACGTTAATAATGAAATTGGCGTTTGGGATGGCTTCTTTGATGTAGGAGATCCGAACCAACATTTTCAGTCGCTTCAACTAAATTACGATTTGCCGTTTAGTAAATTTCCTTTCTTAAAATTCCTTCGAGCTACGTATTCTTATACTGGTGATTATCAGTGGGAGCGCGGTAGTATGCAATTCAACGAAATTGAAATTGAGCTAAGCGATGGTAGCAAAAATGTTTATAATCTGGGGAACTCTATCCAGAACGCAAGTACACATCAAATTAATTCTAGTTTAGATATGAACGGTTTTTATCGTTACATAGGGCTTACTAAAATTAGAAAAAGTAAGTCTAGAAGTGGCGGTGAAGAAAGAGGCGGTGCTAGCGGAGGTTCTGAAAGAGAGGGCAAAGCGAGCAGAGAAAGTAAGTTGGAGGCCGAGCAAAATAATACTCTGGCCGGCGGAAAATCGCGTGTGCCAAGTGTTTTAAGTGGTGGTGCAAATTCTGGCGGAGGATTAAATGCGGGAGATAAAGCCATTAATACCGCTATTGGTTTAGCAACAATGCTTAAGAAAGTACAATTTAATTATCAAGAAAATAACGGTATTTACTTGCCGGGTTACCTTCCATCAATTGGTTTTATTGGTACATTAAAGCCTACTGCAGGTTTTGTTTTGGGAAGCCAAGCCGAGGTAAGAGAGTTGGCCGCCCGCAAAGGTTGGTTAACTTTGTATCCCGAATTTAACGAACAATATACAGAAGTTGAAAGCCGACAAATGGATATCCAAGCTAATCTGGAGCCCATTAAAGATTTAACTATTGATGTAAATGGAAGCCGAATTTATTCTGAAAATTACTCTGAAAATTATATTGTTCAGAATGACCTCTACCAATCGTTAACGCCTAATACATTTGGTAATTTTAATATTTCGACCTTATTAATTAAAACGGCCTTTGGTTCAAGCGATGAAACAGGTTCGGCTGCTTTTGATGATTTCAGAAGTAATAGATTACTAGTTGCAAACAGGCTGGCAGAAGAGCATTATCAAGGCCGCGCAATACCGCGCGATTCGCTGGGCTTTCCTGTAGGTTTTGGTCGGAACAGTCAAGATGTTTTACTGCCTGCATTTCTGGCGGCGTATAAAGGCAGCGATGCTTCAAAAGAAAAAACCGGAATTTTTAGAGACATACCCCTTCCAAACTGGGATATAAAATATACCGGCTTAATGAACCTGCCTTGGTTTAAGAAAAACTTTAAACGTTTTTCACTAACGCACGGTTATCGCGCTGCATATACCGTAAACCAATTCCAGTCTAATTTAGATTACGATCCAAATACGCCTGAGGAGATAGATCAATCTGGTAATTTTAAGGTGAAAACATTATTGACCAATGTGAATTTAACCGAACAATTTTCACCATTATTGCGAATGGATTTTGAGATGAACAATTCGGTTAAAATACTTGCCGAAATGCGAAAAGATAGAGCCTTGTCAATGAGTTTCGCAAACAATCTACTTACAGAAATAAAAGGAAACGAATACATAATCGGGTTGGGCTATCGAATAAAAGATCTTAGGATTTCAACCAATTTTGGCGGGAAAAAGTCGGTTATTACTAGCGACTTAAACTTTAAGGTAGATCTTTCTAGACGCGATAACATAACTATCATTAGGTATTTAGATATTGAAAATAACCAAACCACAGCGGGTCAAACCATCTACGGGGCGCAACTTTCTATAGATTATGCGCTTAGCAAAAACCTAACCGCGTTGTTCTACTACGATCATACCTTCTCTGAATACGCTATTTCAACGGCCTTTCCACAAACAACCATTAGAAGTGGATTTACCTTGCGATATAACTTTGGAAACTAAGAAATAAACACTTATATATTATTATTATGAATATACCATCTAATTTAAAGTACACAAAAGATCACGAATGGCTTAAGATTGAAGGCGATGTTGCCACCATCGGAATTACAGATTTTGCACAGAGCGAACTTGGCGATATTGTATATGTAGAAGTTGAAACCGTAGGTGATACTATGGATAGAGAAGAAGTTTTTGGCACGGTAGAGGCGGTAAAAACAGTTTCGGATTTATTTCTACCACTTACGGGCGAGATTATTGAATTTAATGAAAACCTAGAGTCTGAACCCGAAAAGGTAAACACTGATGCCTATGGAGAAGGTTGGATGATTAAGCTAAAAATCGCAAACCCAGACGAGATTGACCAATTACTTGACGATGCCGCTTATAAAGAACTTATTGGCGGTTAAAACCTTATTGTTTATTGCACTATTATACAGTATTGTAATAACCAGTTTGTTTTTTCTTTCGAGTCAAAATTTACCGAAAACCCAGATTTCAGAAGCCGATAAATTAGTTCATATACTCATTCATTTTATTTTAGTGAACCTTTGGCTATTGTACTTTTTTGTAAAGAATAAATTTCATTTTAAAAAAAATTGGATTTTAATAGTAGTACTTTCGGTATTGTTTTATGGCATAATAATTGAGATATTTCAAGAGCTGTTTACAGACTCTCGCAGTGCAGATATCCTAGATGTAGCCGCAAATTTAACAGGCGCCATTCTCGGAATCTTTTTTTTCAAAAACCTAAAACATAAATTAAAACCTAAATATTTTAATTAAGTTTTAAATTGAATGATAATTTCTATATTTTAGCATCACGATAAACCCACTATTATGGAACCTAAAAAAAATCCGAAAGCAGACGTAAGCCGAAAAAGCATGTTGTTTTTTCAGCTTGGAATGGTCTTAATGCTTTTTCTTGCATGGCAAGCTATTGAATGGAAAACTTACGACAAATCTGATATCGATTTCGGAAAAGTTGACGTAGGTGACGAACTTTTAGAAGAAGTTCCAATTACACAACAATTAACTCCTCCACCACCACCACCACCGCCACCACCGGCGCCAGAGGTTATTGACGTTATTGAAGACGAAGAAGACGTTGAAGAAACTATAATAGAATCTACCGAAACCAATCAAGAAGAGAAAATTGTAGAGGTTAAGGAAATTAAGGAAGAAGTGGTAGAAGAAGAAATTGCCGATGTACCATTTGCAGTAATTGAAAATGTGCCAGTTTATCCTGGTTGCGAAGGTGAAAAAACAAATGACGCGAAGAAAAAATGTATGTCGTCAAAAATAAGCGCCTTTATTAATAAAAAGTTTAACTCTAATCTTGCATCAGATTTGGGATTGGAAGGAAGACAGCGTATAGCCGTTCAGTTTAAAATTGATAAAAGCGGTAAAGTTGTGGATGTTCGTGCTCGAGCACCACACCCAAGACTTGAAAAAGAAGCGACAGATGTGGTAAATTCACTTCCGGATATGACGCCAGGAAAACAAAGAGGAAAACCAGTTGGTGTTCTTTATTCGCTTCCGATAGTGTTCGATATTCAATAAAATTGTAAATAAAATTTTTTTAAAAGCTCCGTCTTTATCAGTAAAGACGGAGCTTTTCGTGTTTTGGCACAACAGTTGTTGATTGTAAAGTAAGAAACCATTAAAAATACTTCAATATGAAAACAACTGTAAAAAATACCCAAAGCAAAAGAGAAGATAAAAAGCGTGTAAATATTGCGTGGAACTCACGATTGTTTTTTCAGATTGGAGTTATCGTTAGTTTGTTGGCCGTCTTCTTTATCGTTCAAACTGACTTTGAAATAAGTAATCCTACAATTAGTGTAAATACTTCAAAAGGAATAGAGGAACCTTATACCATTGCCTATGAATTGGAAATTGAAAAACCAACAATAGTAGCTCCTAAAAAAGATATAGTTAAAAAACCAACCCCTGTTAAAAGAGCGGTAAAAAGTCCAGTTTTTGATGTAAAACCTAATTCGGCTTCCGTTATTGAAACTCCAATTGCAAATACCGATGGCCCAGTAGTTGAAACTCCAATATCCACAAAACCAGCACTTGAAACACCTACGACTAACGAAGGCACAAAAACTGTAATGAATGTTGAATTTGTACCTGTGTTTCCAGGTTGCGAATCGCTACCCACAAACAATGAAAAAATTGAGTGTATGTCTTCAAAGATAAACGCCTTCATCAATAAAAATTTCCGAAAGGAATATTTAGAAAACCTAAATCCCAACGAAACGTATAGAATTTATGTAAATTTTAAAATAGATTCTAACGGTTTTATTTCAGAAGTAGTGGCAAATTCGCATAACGCCAATCTTAAAAAAGAAGCGCAACGAGTAGTTAATAACCTGCCAAAAATGAAACCTGGAAAGCAAGGTGATAAAAATGTAGCAGTTATGTACACCGTGCCAATTGTATTTGAGATTCAATAAACTTAAACGTGATTTTCATACAAAGCTCTCTGTAAAAAGGGGGCTTTTTTTGATTTCTGTCGTTATAAAAAAACTGTATCTTTCGGCCTCAAAGTAAATAGTTCCCGATGAAGCAGATTCTCTTACTTCTAGTTTTTTGTTTTTCAATAGTTTCTTTGGCTCAAATTTCGACAGCGCAGTATGAAAAGTATCCTGTTTTTCCAGAATGTGAAACAGTTTCGGAAGCATTGCTGGAAAACTGTTTTACCAATACCCTGCAACAATTTATTTTCGAGAATTTTGAAGTTCCCGAAATTGTGTTTACAAAAAATTATAAAGGCGCTGTAAATGTGCTTTTTGAAGTTACCAAAGATGGAAAATTCAAAGTACTTTATACCGATGCAATCTATGAAGAATTAAGAGCCGAAACGCTCCGTGTTTTTAATTCGCTTCCCACGGTTATTCCGGCAACCCATAACGGAAGGCCTACATATATTCAATTTACGCTGCCAATTGCTATTCCCTTGGTTGCGCCGGGCGATAGTATTATTCAAACTCCAGCTGAGGCTATTAACGAAAAGGATGGACTAACAACCGAATACGATGCCCTTGTTAACCTTCCCTATTTAAATGAAGAATATAATAGCAATATTAACATTCCGTTGTCGCACCATAATTATAGCGTATTCGACCCCGCATTAAACAGGGTGGGATTAAACAATCACACTGCGCAAAAACCATATATTTATTCCGAAGTAAATAGATATTACGATTTTCAGGCGGCGAATGCAGAAATAGCAAAAAGCGGAACTTCGTGGTTTAGCCGTAAATTATGGAACGAACATTTTGTTACCATAAAAGGAAAGGATTATTGGATTACACTAGACCCGGGTGTAGACCTGCAATTGGGTAAGGATTTAGATGCAGATATTAACACCTACAATAACACAAGACTGGTTTATCTTCAAGGAGGGCTGGGCGATAAAATTGGCTTTTTTGGAGTTGTTTATGAAAGTCAAGGACGTTTTGCAGATTATTTTAACCGCTATGCAGAATCCATGCGCCCCGATGGCGGTAATCCTGCAATAATTCCCGGACGGGGTATTGCGAAGGAATTTAAAACAGATTCCTACGACTATCCAATGACTACGGGTTACCTATCTTACACACCATCAAAATATTTCAATTTGCAGCTTGGCCACGGAAAATCATTTTTGGGCGATGGGTACCGATCGTTGTTAATGAGCGACAATGCAACTTCGTATCCATATTTTAAATTAAACACCACCTTCTGGAAATTAAAATATACCAATACTTGGATGTCTCTCCGCGATGTACGTCCGGAAGTTACAGCAGATGGTTCGTTTAGAACAAAATATGTTGCAAACCATTATTTAAGCTACAACATTACCAAAAAATTGAATGTGGGTTTTTTTGAATCTGTTGTTTGGGAGAACGACAATAATCGCGGCTTTGATATGAATTATTTAAACCCGATTATATTTTACCAAGCCATTCAATTTTCAACGGGTTCGCGTGGTGGCAACGCATTAATCGGACTTGCTTCAAAATATAAAGTGAACGATCGGGTCAACATTTATGGACAATTAATTATAGATGAATTTTCTAAAAGTGATGTTTTTGGCGGACAAGGAAGTTATAAAAACAAAACGGGCATTCAACTCGGTGTAAAGTATTACGACGCTTTTGGAATAAAGAATCTCTACCTGCAATCTGAGTACAATCGTGTACGGCCTTATACGTATTCGCACAATACCGTTGTGCTAAATTACGGGCACAACAATCAGGCGTTGGCACATACTTTGGGCGCTAATTTTTCAGAATTTATAGGAATTGCCCGTTACCAAAGGGGAAGGCTCTATGGCGATGCCAAAGTTATTGTCGCAAAGCGCGGTTTTGAGTTTAATACGCCGGAAGATTCCTTTTTTTACGGCGGAAATATTTACGGCACCGAAGATGATCGTATTTCGGACAATGGCAACGAATTGGCCCAAGGAAACACAACCAATTTCTTCCACGCCGAACTACAGGCAGGCTACATTATTAATACTGCCACGAATTTGAAGATCTACGGAAATTTTATATTTAGAAGTTTTGATCCCACGTTAAATACCCAAAGCGTTTTTAAAAATGAAACTACTTGGCTAAATTTTGGAATACGAACAGATTTATTTAACTGGTATTACGATTTTTAGAAGTAACTAATCCTTTTGTTTTTCTTCTCTATCCTTCATCATTTTATCGTATTTTTCTCTTGCGGCTTTGTTGGTTTCTTCAATTTGATCTATTGATGCGCGCTTCTTTTCAACTTCACTATAAAGCATTTTCACAAAAGCTTCGGTACTAATAAAACCATCGCCATATCCTTGGTCGTCATACATTTTAGTAATGTCGGACATGTTTAAAACTTCGGCTTCGGTTTTTCTGTTTACATAAGCGGTTGCAACACGGTTATAAAGCGTTTGGAGCATAATAATCGTGTCTTTCAAATCTTTAAAGGTTCCTAAATTTCCATGGCCAGGTATTATTTTTGTATCCTCATTTATAATTTTGGTTGCCATTTCCAGGGCAGCGATATAGCCTTTAACACTTCCTCCGTTCTCTGTGTCAATAAAAGGATATTTTCCATTAAAAAAAACATCTCCGGTGTGTAAAATGTTACTGTCGGTAAAATACACCATGGCATCGCCATCGGTGTGTGCATTGTGTACATGGAACACATAAATTTTTTCTCCGTTAAAGTGAAAGGTAAGGTCATCGTTAAAAGTAACCACAGGTAGGGCCACTTCCGATATTTTTGTGCTTTCTCTTTTAAGCATTTTTTGCAAGCGATCCCGTACGTTCAATTGCGAAAAAATAACCGTTCCAGTTTCAGCTAGTGCGGCGTTACCGCCCGTATGATCTCCGTGAAAATGTGTGTTTACCAGAAACCGGATGGGTTCTTTACTTATTTTTTTAATATCCTTTTGAATTTCTTCGATATCTTCCGCATATTGGTCGTCTATCATAAAAATGCCATCATTGCCAAAGCTTAGCCCAATATTACCGCCTTTGCCTTGCAACATGTATATTTTACTGGTTATTTTTAAAAGTTTTGTGTTGTTTTTCTCGCCGGTATCACTTTGTGAATACACGGTTAGCACCGAAAATAAAAGGAAGGTATTTAGAAATATTTTTGAGATCATATTTTTTAAATTTTAAATATTGGTTGAAATTACTAAAATTGCCGAAATAATGGCACAAGATTGTTTAAAATATATTGTAAAGAAAATACAGGAAGCGTATCTTTGCACCGCCTAAAAATAAGAACTTGTCTGTTTCTAATTCAAAGTCGATTCCCAACCAATCCCTCATTGGTACTTTCACCGAAATTACCAAATTTCGGCTTTCCGTAAGTGTCGTTTTTTCTTCGGTGGCTGGATATTTATTGGGTGCAGATTCCATTGATTTTTTCGTGTTATTTTTATTATGCGTTGGCGGCTATTGCATGGTGGGGGCTTCTAATGTTTACAATCAAATAATTGAAAAAGATTTAGACGCATTAATGGACCGTACCAAAAACAGACCCTTGCCGGCGGGGCAAATGACTGTTCGTTCGGCATTTATATTGGCTATTGTTTTAACCGTACTCGGTATTGCTGTATTGTACTCTATTAATCCAATAACGGCAATGTTTGGCGCCATATCTATTTTTATGTATGTAAGCCTTTATACTCCTTTAAAAACTAAAACTCCGCTTTCGGTTTTTGTAGGAGCTTTTCCGGGAGCCATTCCCTTTATGTTGGGGTGGGTTGCGGTAACTGGTGAATTTGGGATTGAACCTGGAACTTTGTTTATGATTCAGTTTTTTTGGCAATTCCCGCACTTTTGGGCAATAGGGTGGTTTTTATATGACGACTATAAAAAAGCGGGATTTTTTATGCTTCCAAATGGAAAACGCGATAAGGGAACAGCCATACAAGTAATTTTATATACAATCTGGACGGTATTAATTTCTTTGATTCCGGTATTAGGAATTACGGGAAAACTATATTTAACGCCCCTTTCGGCAAGTTTAATAGGTGTATTGGGCGTTGGATTACTGTATTATGCAATTAGATTGTATAAAGAAAAAACTTCGGTAGCTGCTAAGCAGCTCATGCTTGCAAGTGTAAGTTATATTACATTGTTGCAAATAATTTATGTGGCCGATAAATTTTTAAGATAACCGAAACAATATTGGTTTCGGAAAATATAAAAGAAATAAATAGGATGGATTTAACACAAGGTAATCAAGAGCTAAAAATAAACAGAGCGAAAAAAAATATGCTCTGGTTTGGCATTATAAGCTTAACAATGAGTTTTGCTGGCCTAACAAGTGCGTATGTAGTAAGTAAAGAACGCCCAGATTGGGTTGCATCTTTTGAAATACCTCCGGCCTTTTACATAAGCCTTGTGTTTATAATTGTTAGTAGTATTACAGTACATTTTGCACTTAGGGCGATAAAAAAGGAGAAAAGCGCGCGTGGTATGGTTTTATTGATTACCACTTTTGTTTTAGGACTTTTATTTGTAATTTTTCAATTTGTTGGCTTTGCGGAAATAATTAGAGAAGGTTATAATTTTACGGGGCCTACCAGTAGTATCACCACATCATTTATTTATTTAGTGGTGCTATTGCACGTTGCACACGTTTTTGCGGGGTTGATAACCCTTTTAATTGTAATTTATAATCATTATAAACAAAAATATAAAAACGGTAAAACCCTTGGCGTTGAACTGGCTGCAACTTTTTGGCATTTTATAGATATAGTATGGATTTACCTCTTTTTATTTTTATATTTCGTTAAATAAAAATTAAACGTATTTTTGAACCTTTATTTAAAACCAAACACTTTTTATGGAAGCTACTGTTGTTAAAACAGGTACCGAAGGAAAAACCTGGGGCGGCGGAAACGAACCCTTGAAAGCCAGTTATGGCAAAATGATGATGTGGTTTTTCATCGTTTCCGATTCATTGACGTTCGCAGGATTTTTATCTTCCTACGGAATGTCCCGTTTCAAATTTATAGACGCTTGGCCAATTGCCGATGAAGTCTTTACCCACTTTCCATTTTTACATGGGGTAGAAGCGCCCATGTATTATGTGGCATTTATGACCTTTATTCTTATCTTTTCTTCCGTAACAATGGTATTGGCGGTAGATGCTGGTCATAAAATGCAGCAAAAGAAGGTTATTTTCTATCTATTTTTAACCATTATCGGAGGTTTAATCTTCCTTGGCTCGCAAGCGTGGGAGTGGAATACATTTATTAAAGGCGATTATGGTGCCGTGGAAACTCACGGAGGGCAGATTATTCAATTTTTAGATAAAGATGGAGATCGTGTAGCACTAGCAGATTTTGCAGCGGTTGATAATGGAGCGCGTGTTGAGCAGACCAAACAACTTGGGGTTTGGTATCAGCAAGAATCAGAATACTTACCCACCGTTTCTTTTGAACAAGTAAAAGAAGGATTTTTAGCCAACGACAATCTTTTAATTAGGCTTCCGTACAAAGATGAGCACGGAAAGCATATAGTTTTAGGTAGAGAAGAGTCTATCACTAAGCTAGTAAACGATGGTAATCTGGTTGTGGAAGGGGCAAACCTTCGCCATAACGAATACGGCCATCCTTTGTTTGCAGATTTTTTCTTCTTTATAACAGGATTCCACGGATTTCACGTTTCCATTGGGGTATTACTTAATATTATTGTATTTTTTAATGTAATTATAGGTACATATGAGCGCCGCGGCCATTATGAAATGGTAGAAAAAGTAGGTCTCTACTGGCACTTTGTAGATTTGGTTTGGGTATTTGTATTTACATTCTTTTATCTTGTATAGATTTTCAATATTTAAAAAATGGCACACGAACAAGCACATAAACTAGCAATATTTAGAGGCAATCTAAAATTTAAATCCAACGTTAGCAAAATCTGGGGGGTATTTGTTGTACTTTCAATTATCACTATTATTGAAGTTGCTCTGGGTATTCTAAGACCGGATTTTTTGGTTACTCATAAATTTTTATCGCTAAACTTACTCAACTGGATCTTTATCCTGCTTACTATTTGTAAAGCCTATTACATTACTTGGGACTTTATGCACATGCGCGACGAAACCGTTGGTCTGCGAAGAGCTGCAGTATGGACAGGCGTATTTTTAATTGCCTATATGGTGCTACTTATACTTATTGAAGGCGATTATATTTATGAAGTATATAAAAACGGATTTATAAAATTCAACTTCTAAGTAGAAAAATTAAGTTATAAAAATGGCCCTCCTTGTGAGGGCTTTTTTTATGCGTGATATCTATAAAATTAACACCCAAAACATTGTCCAACCCCCTTTTACCCTGTATTTTTGCAAACTAGCAATACACGCTTTTTAAAAGGTGTAAAATTTGTAATAATGAAGAAGTATTTGGTTCTTGGCATCCTGTTTATTCTACCCATTACGGTGTATATTTTTTTCGCAATGAGTACCAGTTATTTTAAACCTTTGCCCATTTTAACCCCCTCGGTGGCCGAGCTGGATGGTTTTAAGGATCTCGATGGGAACTCCGTTCAACTCGAAAATAGAATATCGGTTTTAGGTTTTTTTGGAAGTAATCTGGAAGCACATAGAGCGTATGCCTATAATCTTGCCCAAAAAATATACAGCAAAAACCACGAGTTTAAAGAATTTCAATTTGTAATTCTTTTACCAGAAGGCACAGAAAAACAAGCCGAAAAAATTGAAGAAAAACTAAAGCAAATAGCACCCACAGATGCTTGGTTCTTTGCTTTTGGCACTACTGAAAATATTGAAAGGGTTTTTCATTCGCTTAATTCCAATCTGGTTTTAAACTCAGATTACGGTACTCCGTATGTTTTTATAATTGACAAAGAACGAAGCCTTCGCGGCCGAAAGGAAGATGAGGAAGCGGGTGTTATGTATGGTTTTGACGCTAGCAATATTGCCGAGATAAACAACAAAATGAGCGATGACGTAAAAGTACTTTTGGCAGAATACCGAAGAGCTTTAAAAAAGTACAACTCAAATAGGGAAATATAACCCGCTGCCAAGAATCCAGTATATTAGCGAGAATTAACAATAAATAATATTAAAAGTGAACAAGAATTATTCATACATAGGTATTTCATTTATCATCTTAGTTTTTGGTATTTGGGCAGTTCCTAAAATTGTAAAAACAATTTCAGAGCCAGATCTTGCTACCATTGGAACAGTGCCATCTTTTAATTTTACAGATCAAAACGGAAAGGAAATTACGAACAACACCTATAAAGACAAGGTTTATGTAGTTGAATTCTTTTTTACTACCTGCCCGTCTATTTGCCCAATTATGACCGAAAATATGATAAAAATTCAAAAGGAATTTTTCGGAAATCCAAAGGTAGGCATTGCGTCTTTTTCCATAGACCCCGAACACGACTCCGCTGCGATCTTAAAAGAATATGCCGAAAATAAAGGAATAACTAAGCCACAGTGGCATTTGTTAACGGGTGATAAAGAAAAGATTTTTAAATTGGCAAACGAAGGGTTTAACCTCTATGTTGGCGACGCT
Organism: Aequorivita marisscotiae; assembly: GCF_029814825.1. Taxonomy (NCBI): domain Bacteria; kingdom Pseudomonadati; phylum Bacteroidota; class Flavobacteriia; order Flavobacteriales; family Flavobacteriaceae; genus Aequorivita; species Aequorivita marisscotiae. Next base: position 1,400,883 of record NZ_CP122379.1, read on the forward strand.
CCCGAAGTTGAAGGTGGTTTTGAGCATTCGGGCTATTTTGCACTCATTGATCAAGATGGAAATATCCGCTCTAGAATAGACGAACACGGCAACCCAATTATTTACTACGATGGGTTAGACGACAAGAACATTCAAATGCTAAAAGAAGATATTAAAAAACTATTGTAAGCCATGCAATCTTCTCCGCAAACCCCTAAAACTTACAATGTGTGGATATGGATACTCTCCATTGCTATTCCGGTGGCAGTGGCGGTTTTATTCACCGTAAAAATTCCGGGAGTAGAGCGTTTGGGTTTTTTACCACCCATTTACGCAAGCATTAATGCACTTACCGCAGTTATATTAATTACCGCCGTTTTTCAAATTAGAAAGGGAAATAGGAAACTGCACGAACGCCTTATGAAAACTGCGATTGTGTTTTCGGCATTATTTTTAATAATGTATATGGCGTATCATATGACCTCAGATTCAACGCCCTTTGGTGGGGAAGGTTTTATTAAATATGTATATTATTTTATACTTTTAACACATATTTTGCTGTCTATTATCGTTATCCCTTTTGTACTGATAACCTTTGTGAGGGGCGTTACAGGACAGTTTTATAAACATAGAAAAATTGCGCGAATTACATTCCCGCTTTGGTTGTATGTTGCAGTTTCCGGCGTTGTTGTTTACCTATTGATTTCGCCTTATTATTAAATAGAAAAATACAACGGGTGAATTTTTTTCACCTATAATTTTTCAGAATTTGTTTTAACATGAATACAAAAATTCTTCTCATAATATTAGTTGCCTTTCTGCTTATTGCAACTCCTGCCGAAGCTCAATGCGCCATGTGTCGCGCAGTTTTGGAAAGTGAAGAAGGCGGTCAAGCAGCAAAAGGTATTAACAACGGCATAGTTTATCTAATGATTTTTCCGTATTTGTTGGTGGCCGGTATTGGTTACGCAATTTACCGAAGCCGCAAAAAAGCCCGCGCAGAAAATACACTCTAGATTTTTAAAAGAATTTGTAACACTTTCCCACAAATTGAGTCTTATAAAAAACTGGTATTACTTTATTTTTAAGTCTTAACAAGAATTTCACATTTGGGAGAGGATTCCCTTGTAATTTGCAAATCAACAATTTTCAGAATGATAGAGATTAAAAATCTGCACAAATCGTATCACATGGGCAAAAATTCGCTTCATGTTTTAAAAGGAATAAATTTCTCGGTTTCTGAAGGCGAAATGGTTTCCATTATGGGGTCTTCCGGCTCGGGAAAATCAACCTTGCTAAATATACTTGGTATTTTAGATGAAGCAGATGAGGGAACTTACAATTTAGACGGCACGCTTATTAAAAATTTAAATGAAAAAGTAGCCGCCCGATATCGTAATAAATTTCTTGGTTTTATATTTCAATCTTTTAATCTTATAAATTATAAATCTGCCATAGAAAATGTGGCGATGCCGCTATACTATCAAGGTGTAAAACGAAATATTCGAATAGAAAAAGCTATGCATTACTTAGAAAAAGTGGGCTTGGCAGATTGGGCTGCGCACCTTCCCAACGAACTTTCTGGAGGACAAAAGCAACGAGTGGCAATTGCGCGAGCCCTTGCTAGCGACCCCAAAGTGCTATTGGCCGATGAACCTACCGGAGCTTTAGACACTAAAACGTCGTACGAGGTAATGGAACTTATTCAAGGCATTAACGACGAAGGAAAAACAATACTCATTGTAACTCACGAGGAAGATATTGCGCATATGACCAAACGTATTGTAAACTTAAAAGACGGCCTAATTATAGACGATTCGGTTGTAAATCAAGTTAGAGCAAAAAGCGAAGTTTATGTTTAGTCTCGAGCGCTGGCAAGAAATTTTTGAAGCGATTCGTAAAAACAAATTGCGTACTTTTTTAACAGGGCTTTCCGTGGCTTCGGGAATTTTTATTTTGGTTATTCTTTTGGCAATTGGGCAAGGCATGTCTAATGGTGTCGCTAAGCAATTTGAAAGCGATGCAACTAATCGTATTAGTGTTTGGACAAATGTTACTTCAGTAGAATACAAAGGAATGAACCCAGGCCGCAGAATAGAAATTGACAATCGCGATTTTGATATGGCGGTTAAAAAAAACAGCGAGAAAATAGAACTTAAATCTGGAGTGTACAGCAGATGGGGGCAATTAACTACATATAAAAAGGAAAGCGGAAGTTACCGAATTGAAGGCGTTGGTGGCGATTATCAATTTCTTGAAAACGCAACCTTGGTGGCGGGTAGATATATTAACCAAATAGATATAAATGCTTTCGAAAAAAACGCCGTAATAGGAAATCAAGTTTATTTAGATCTGTTTAAAGGAAAAAATGCCATTGGCGAATACCTTGATATTACTGGAATTAAGTTTAAAGTAGTAGGAATTTACACCGATCCAGGAGGAGAGCGCGAAGAAACGCGAATCTTTATTCCATTAACAACGGCACAACGTGTTTATAACGCAGGCGATAAACTTAGATCTATTGCCTTTACCCTTCAAAAGCACGATAAATACGAAGATGCACTAGCGGCTTCTGAAGCTTTTTCGGCCTCATTAGAAGCAGATTTAAAGGCCAGACATACAATTGCACCCGGTGATACCAGAGCAGTAAACGTGAATAACACTTTAGAACGAGCTAAGCGTTTTTACGACCTTAACAATATGATCCGATGGTTTTTCTGGGGAGTGGGAATCTGTACCATCATTGCTGGTGTTGTGGGGGTAAGTAATATTATGTTAATTATTGTAAAGGAACGCACCAAAGAAATCGGAGTTCGTAAAGCAATTGGCGCCCAACCCTGGTCTATTATTGGTATGATTCTTCATGAGTCTATTTTTGTAACTGCAATTGCAGGTTTTGTTGGCTTAATTTTTAGTCTGGTACTGTTACAAATAGTGGGGCCCTTTATTGAAACGGAATACATTAGAAATCCGTCCGTAGATTTTTCGGTAGCAATTACCACCGTAATTATTCTTGTAGTGGCTGGGGCCGTAGCTGGATTCTTTCCCGCCTACCGAGCTGCAAATATTAAACCCATAGATGCTTTGCGCGATGAGTAAACTATTTAGTAGAGACAGTTGGGCCGAAATAATTGAAGCCCTTAGCAGCAATTGGTTCCGGACCGTAATGACGGCTTTTGGAGTGCTTTGGGGGATTTTTATTTTGGTGATTTTATTGGCTGCAGGTAATGGTTTGGAGAATGGTATTAAGCAAGGATTCAACGGAATGGCTACTAATTCAATGTTTATGTGGTCGCAAACTGCCTCACAACCCTATAAAGGTTTGCCTAAAGGGCGCAGATATAACTTTAAAACAGACGATATTGCTGCTATAAAACAAAATGTGCCAGGCTTGCGCTTTGTTTCGCCCAGAAATCAATTGGGAGGTTTTCGCGGAAGTAACAATGTTGTGCGCGGACTTCAAACGGGGGCATTTAATGTTTATGGCGATTATCCCGAAATAATTGAGCAACAACCCATGGACATCACTTCCGGCCGATTTATAAATTATTCAGATATAAACGAAAAACGCAAAGTGGCAATTATTGGCAGTGGTGTTCAGAGCGCATTGTACAATCCCGGAGAAGAAGTTATTGGCTCCTACCTCAAGATAAATGGTGTAAATTTTATGGTAATCGGCACCTACAAAAAGAAAGGCAATAACGGTGATCCCGAAGAAATGCAAAAGGAAATTTATGTTCCGTTTACTTCCTTCTCCCAAGCCTTTAATATGGGCGATATTGTAGGATGGATGGCTATTACTGCTCAAGATGAATTTTCTATTACCGAATTAAAATCGCAGGTTTTTGATGTTATTAAAACCCGGCACACTATAAATCCGAACGACGATCGCGCCATAGGAAATTTTGATTTGTATCAAGAATTTAGCAAGATAACTGGGCTGTTTACCGCACTTAACTTTGTTGCCTATTTTGTTGGTATTTTAGTGCTGCTTTCAGGAATTATAGGCATTAGTAACATTATGCTAATTGTTGTAAAGGAGCGAACAAAGGAAATCGGTATCCGCCGTGCACTGGGGGCAACACCGTGGAGCATTCGATCGCAAATATTATTGGAATCTATTTTCCTAACCATCGTTTCGGGTATGGCAGGCATTGTATTGGCCTCGGGTGTACTATGGCTTGTAAATTATAAATTGAATGAGATGGACACCAGCGAAATGATGTTTATTAATCCATCGGTAAATATTGGCGTTGTATTTATTGCGCTAACAATATTAATTGTATCAGGACTTTTGGCGGGTTTAATTCCGGCACAGAACGCTATTAAAATTAAACCCGTAGAAGCATTACGTACAGAATAAAACTATTTGAAAACTGAATATTTCTTATAAAAATGAAAAAAACAAAAACCATAATCATTCTCGCCACAATTGCAGTGCTATTTACAGTTTCTATGTATTGGCTTTATTCAAAAAATATTGAAGATCCAATTGTTTACGAAACACAAACCCCGGCAATGGGCACGGTTGTAAAAAAAACAGTAGCCACCGGAAGTATTGTACCAAAAGAAGAAGTACTTATTAAACCAAATATTTCGGGAATTATAGACGAAATATTTGTAGAAGCTGGCGAAATTGTAAAAGCTGGTGACCTTATTGCTAAAGTAAAAGTGGTGCCCAATGTTTCCTCTTTAAATAGTGCCAAAAACAATATTAATAGTGTACGTACTCAAGTAGAAACTGCGCGACTAGCATTCGAAAATCAAAAAAGCATTTACAACCGCCAAAAGGAATTGTTTGAAAAAGGAGTAATTTCTGCCAATGAATTTGATAATGCCCAACTGTCTTACAATCAAGCCGAACAACGATTAAAGCAGGAGAAGGTAGGGCTTACAGCTGCCAGCCAAAATTACGATATCGTAAAAACCGGAACCACCAGTGGCATGGGTGCATCGGCAAATACCGAAATTCGGGCCACAGTATCTGGAATGGTACTCGACGTTCCCGTTAAAACCGGAAACCAAGTAATTGAGGCAAACAATTTTAACGACGGTACTACCATTGCAACCTTGGCCGACGTAGATAAAATGATTTTTGAAGGGAAAGTAGATGAAAGCGAAGTGGGCAAAATAAAAGAAGGCCTTCCGTTAGAAATAACCGTGGGTGCGCTGCCAGATAATTCATTTAATGCCCAACTGGATTACATTGCGCCAAAAGGAGTGGACGAAAATGGCGCAATCCAATTTGAAATAAAAGGGACGATGAAAAATTTAGATACCACCACTACTTTTATTCGTGCGGGGCTTAGTGCCAATGCTTCTATTATTTTGGCAAAAGCCGAAAACGTATTAACCATTAAAGAAGCACTGGTGCAATTTGATCCAAAAACCCAACAGCCTTTTGTTGAAATTTTGGTTGGCGACCAAAAATTTGAAAGACGAGATATAACATTGGGCGTAAGCGATGGAATAGACGTTGAAGTAAAAAACGGCATTTCTAAAGACGATAAAATCAAGGTATGGAACCAATTGAAACCGGCAACTGCAACTAGTAGCAGAGGCTAGCACATTTTTTTAAGTAGCGAACAAGTTTCAATTAAAAATTAAAATTCTAAAAACTTGTAACGCAACCACAAAGCAAAAGACTTATTCAATAATAGTAAAACGTATGAAGAAGCTAATAATTCCTTTCTTTTTTTTAATACTAAGTGTTTCCTTACACGCACAAACTAAAAAGTGGACCCTTCGAGAATGTGTAAATCACGCCTTGGAGAATAATATTTCGGTAAAACAGAGCGAATTAGATTTAGAAAATAGCGAGATAGATAAAATGGAAGCCATTGGTAATTTTTTACCTTCCATTAACGGAAACGCGAGTGCCTCAAAAAATACCGGTTTAAGTTTAAACCCTACAAACAACCAGCTGGAAAACACAACTTTTGGATCTGCTTCAGGATCAATTAATGTAGGATTAACGCTTTTTGACGGGCTAAGAAATGTGCGCCAATTGCAGCGATCTAAGTTATCGCAACTGGCAGCCCAATACCGTTTAGATAAAATGAAGGACGATATTGCACTTGCAGTAGCAAATTCGTATTTGCAAGTTTTATTGAATAAAGCAAATTTAGAAGTTGCTCAATCACAAAATTTAGTAACCCTGCAGCAATTAGACAGAACAAATGATTTGGTAGATGCCGGAGTGCTTCCGAGGGGAGATCTTTTAGAAATAAAGGCCACGGACGCTGGCGAAAAACAACGAATTGCCGTAGCCGAAAACACAGTAAAAATATCACTAATTAGCTTGGCACAGCTATTATTAATTAAAGATTATGCAAATTTTGACATTGCCGACGAAGAATATAATATTATAGACGGTGGCATTGCAGAAAAGGATGTTTCTGAAATTATAGCTAGCGCAAAGGAAACGCGTTCGGAAGTAAAAATAGCGCAGGAAAACGTGGCTTTGGCCCAAAAGGATTTGCAGATTTCACGCGGGGCATATTATCCAACACTTTCAGCATTTTTTGGCTACAACACCCGGTATGCAGATAACGATCCGCTGGATAGAGAATTTGTTGAACAACTGTATTTAAATGATGGTATTGGTTACGGTTTACAGTTAAATGTGCCTATATTCAACGGTTTTGCAGTTCGAAGCAGCGTAAAGAGAAACAAGATAAATCTAAAAAATACCGAGTACCAACTTGAGCAAGCACAGCTCGATTTAGAATCAAATGTTTATCAAGCATACGTAGATGCTAAAGGAGCATTAAAAGCATATGAGGCGGCTACCGTTGCGCTTGAATCACAAGAACTCGCATATCAGTATGCCAAAGATCGTTACGATGTGGGACTTACAAATGCTTTCGACTTTAGCCAATCAAAATTGCGCTATGACAATGCTAAAATTGAAGAAAACAGAACTAAATTTGAATATATTTTTAAATTGAAGGTTTTGGAGCTATATTTTGGTGTTCCGGCGAGCGAATTAAAATTTTAAATATGAAGAAAAAAACACTCCTTTGGGTTATAATTGGCTTTGCGTTGCTAATTGTACTATTGATTGTGGGAAAAAAAGCGGGCTTGTTTGGCAAAACGGGCGATTTTAAAGAAGTTGAAATCACCCAAATTGCGCCAATAACTATTATTGAAACCGTTGCCGCTACCGGAAAAATTCAACCTGAAGTTGAAGTTGCCCTTTCTTCTGAAGTTTCGGGTGAAATTATTGAACTTCCCGTTAAGGAAGGTCAGACGGTACAAAAAGGCGATCTTTTGGTAAAGATAAACCCCGATCTTATTCAAGCGGCAGTTAGCCAATCTCAAGCTGGTTTGCAAAACGTTCGTGCTCAATTAACACAAGCAGAAGCCAGTGAGCAAAACGCAAAACAAAATTTTGAACGCAACAAAATACTTTTTGAAAAAGGGGTTATTTCTAAAGCCGAGTGGGATAAATCTGTCACCGACTACAATATGGCCAAAGCAAACTCAAAAGCGGCCTACTTTAACGTTCAGAGTGCTTCGGCAAATGTAAAACAGTCTGTAGATAATCTTGCACGAACTACTATTTATGCGCCAATGAGCGGTACTATTTCAAAACTTTCGGTAGAATTGGGCGAACGTGTGGTAGGAACTGCACAAATGGCGGGAACCGAAATTGTTCGTGTTGCAAACCTTCAAAATATGGAGGTTGAAGTTGATGTAAACGAAAACGATATTGTAAAAGTAGCCGTGGGCGACTCTACTATTGTGGAAGTAGATGCGTATTTAAAACGCGAATTTAAAGGAATAGTTAGCGAAATTGCAAACAGTGCCGAAAGTGCATTAACCGCAGATCAGGTTACGAACTTTAAAGTAAAGGTGCGAATTTTGCCCGATTCGTATAAAAACTTAACCGAAGGAAAACCCGAGAGTTATTCGCCGTTTAGACCAGGTATGACCGCTACTGTGGATATTATTACCAATACCAAAAAAAATATTATCGGTGTGCCAATCAGCGCCATCGTAATTAAAACAGATACCACAGATACTAAAAAATCGTACCTGAGTGAAACCACAACCGCCACGGACCAAAAATTTGAAGCCGTTTACCTAAAAGAAGGCGATGAAGCCAAGTTACGCGTCGTAAAAACTGGTATCCAAGACGATTCCAATATTGAAATAATTTCTGGTTTAAAAGAAGGCGAAACAGTTATTATCGGTCCTTACAACACTGTAACAAAACAGCTTAAACAGGGCGATAAAGTAGAAGTTATCGAACCTAAAACAGATAAAAAATAAGACAATGGCTGTAATTCTTTGCCTTGAAACGGCTACCACCAACTGTTCTGTTGCTATTGCAGTTAATGGGGAGGTAAAGGCTATTCGCGAAGAGAACAATAAAAAGTTTTCACACGCCGAAAAGCTTCACGTATTTATTGAAGAAGTTTTAGCAGAAGCCAAAATAGATAAAAACACATTAGACGTTATAGCCGTTAGCAAAGGACCGGGGTCATATACTGGGCTCCGAATTGGCGTTTCGGCTGCAAAAGGACTGTGCTTTGCTTTAGACATTCCGTTGCTTTCAATTTCAACATTAGAAATACTGGCGCGACAAGTAAAACAATCAGATTGCTATATAATTCCGCTATTAGATGCACGACGGATGGAAGTGTATGCCGCGGTATTTAATTCTGAAAAAAAACAAATAAGGGATATAAAGGCTGAAATTGTAAATGAAAATTCTTTTAGTGAATATTTGGAAGAGCGCAAAACCATTTTTCTCGGCGATGGCGCTACTAAGTTTAAAGAACTAACGAGCCATAAAAATGCATTTTTTTTAGAGAATAATTATCCTTCGGCTGCTGGAATGGCAAGTTTGGCAGAAGCCAAATACAAAATAAGCGACACAGAAAATGTCGCTTATTTTGAACCTTTTTATTTAAAGGAATTTATGTTGGGATAATTACAGAATTGAGTCAAAATAGCTAATCGTTTTTATTAAATCGGCTTCTTTGTCTAAATCAATATCATTGTCTTTAATAAAACGTTTCATTTCGCTTTTCTTCTTATCCATCATCTTTAAAATTTTAGACTTGCTGCTTGGCATTTCTAAAAAAGCACCATTCTGAACTAAGTAGTAAGTTACGGTTTTTGGAAACGATGGCGGAGAATCTCGTTGATAGCTAGTCTTTGCTTTTTGTGGTTCTCTAAAAACCGCTTTCGTTTTCTTGTACAGGTCGTATGTTTTTCCATCGGTGAGTACATTAAAATAGCCGCCTTTTGCATTGCTTCCTTCAAAAGGGATAAAAACGTAAATATCTCTAAACATTTTCACATAAATGTCTGGAGATTTCATCAAGGCGCCATAGCTTACATCGGATGCAGATTTCTTTATTTCTATTTCATCTGCAAAGGCATTATACCGCATTGGAACGTCGTCTTTTATTAATTGATCGTCCTGAAAAATCTTTCCTTGTACAAAATTAGGGTTTGCATAAGCTTCATCCTTAATAGATTCAAATTGTGCTTCCGTAAGTCCGAATGCCAAAGATTTTTGGTTTAAATCTATGGTACGGTCGTAAATACTGGTATAAGAGCTTTGTCGCTCCTGAGAAAATAGCGAAACCGTTATTAGGGCAAATGCCGCTGTAAATATTAATTTTTTCATCGCATTTATTTTTTTGTTAAAATAATTATAATTTCTACAAATTTAAGAAATTATTTTTGGAGTTTTTCCAAATTGAAATGGTGAACATCACGCTGTGGAAATGGTATTGAAATACCTGCAGCTTCAAGCCTTGCTTTCCCTTCTTCCAAAATTAACCATCGGAGCGTCCAAAAATCTTCATTTTTGGCCCAATAACGCAGGCTGAGGTTTACCGAACTGTCGCCCAATTCGGCAACGACAATCATTGGGAGCTTATCTTCAATTTTAAGTACTGGTTCCTGTTCATTCACTAAATTTAAGAGTATATCTTTTGCCAGCTTAATATCATCATCATACCCTATGCCGAAAGTTAAATTTTCTCGGCGAATGCCTTCAACTGTATAATTAATAATATTGTCGTTACTCAATTTCCCATTGGGAATAATAGCCAGCTGATTGCCAAAAGTGGTGAGTTTTGTATTAAAGATTGAAATATCCTTTACAGTTCCATCTACGCCTTGGGCACTGATAAAATCGCCAACTTTAAATGGTTTAATGAGTAAGATTAAAATACCTCCTGCAAAATTTGCAAGCGAACCCTGCAAAGCCAAGCCCACCGCTAAACCAGCTGCACCAATAATCGCAACCAACGAAGCAGATTCTACGCCAAGTTGGGTAATTACCAATACAAAGAGCACGATTTTTAATCCCCAGTTTATAAGGCTCGCAACAAAATTTTCTAAAGTGGGATCGTAATCTTTTTTGTCGAAAAACTTTCTTGTATATCTATTTATGATTTTAATTAACCACCAACCAAGTACCAACATTAAAACTGCGGCAATTACGCTTGGTAGAAAATCTATTAATTTTTGACCATATTCTTCAATATAAATATCTAAGTCACTAAATTTATCCATAAAAACTTATTCTTTTTTGTTTATTAATTCAATTGCAATTTTTGATTCTGTTACGGGTAATTTGCAAGTGTTATTCTCGCAAACGTAAATAAGGGTTTCGCCGGACACAAATCTGTTTGTGAAAAGCGGGTTGTTTTTTTCGGTTTTGGTGCCAGCTATAATACAATTTGGCAAATAGTTGGTGTTGAGCTCTGTTACTATTTTTGGTGCATCTGCGCCCACAACCACAACTTCATAAAAGCTGTTTTTAAAGTTGAGCAACAAATCTAACCAATTTGAAAATCCGCTAGGATACTGTTCTATTTCTCCAGAAACGTTTTTCAACATTTGATGCGAAATTTCAGCATAGCCCGTTTCTTCAAAATATTTTGAAAGCAGAAATAAATTTTTTGCCATTACAGAATTTGAAGCGGGAATTACATTGTCGCGGTATTCAAAATTTCGGGAAACGATGGCCGGATCTTTTTTGGATGTAAAATAAAACATGTGTTTTTCCGAATCGAAAAAGTTGTTAATTGTATATTCTGTCATTTTTTTAGACAGAAGCAACCATTTTTCATCCAGTGTTATTTGGTATAAATCTATAAATGCTTCAATAGTGAAGGCGTAATCTTCCAAAAAGCCGTTAATGCTGCTTTTTTCGTTTTTATAATTGTGAAATAATGCTCCGTTTTTTTGAAGTTGTTTATTAGCAATAAACGTTGCATTTTTTACGGCCGCATCTAAATATTTGCGAGTGCCAAATGCTTTATAAGCATCGGCATACCCTTTTAGCATTAGCGCATTCCACGAGGTTAGGGTCTTGTCATCAAGCCTAGGTTTATCTCTTTTATTGCGATAGGTAAGCAGTGTTTTTTTCCAACCTTCTTTTTTCTGCCGTAACGTTTCAGTAGTAAGATTGAATTCTTTTTCAATTTCAGCATCCGTTTTCTTCCGAATTAAAACATAGTGGTTGTTTTCCCACTTTCCGTAGCTGTTTATATTGAAATATTCCTTAAAAATATTAAAGTCGTCTTGTAATAATTCCTGCAACTCTTCCAAAGTAAAAATATAAAACGCTCCTTCCTCAAGTTTGCCGTTTTCATCTAGGCTATCGGCATCGAGCGACGAGTAAAAACCGCCTTCTTCATTGGTTAAATCTGTTGCTATAAAATTTAAGGTTTCTTCTACTACTTCTTTATAAAGTGGATTTTTTGTAATTAGAAAAGCGTTGCTGTACAGACTAACCAGTTGCGCGTTATCGTAAAGCATTTTTTCAAAATGTGGCACGTGCCATTTTTCGTCTGTACTATAGCGAGAAAAACCACCGCCAATTTGATCGTAAAGCCCTCCATAGGCCATTTTATCTAAGGTTAAGGTTACAAACTTTAGCAGTTCGGTGTCGTTTTCTACCACTGCTTTTCGTAATAGAAACTGCAAGTTATTGGGCATCATAAATTTTGGAGCGCCACTAAAACCGCCATTTTCTGTATCGAATTTCCGCGCCCACGCTGCGACGATTTTTTCAGTAGGAAAATCTTTAAAGCTTATATCTTCGGTGTTTAGATTAATTAAATCCATGCTTTTAATTCCTTCTTCCAATCGGTTAGCGTAAGCAATTAATTTTTCTGGCTCGGAGCTGTAAACTTCCTGAATTTGTTCCAAAGCATTTATCCAATCGTTTTTTCTAAAATAGGTGCCGCCCCAAACTGGGCGCCCATCGGGAAGCGTTACTACATTTAATGGCCAACCCGCACTACCTGTCATTAACTGTACGGCATTTATATAAGTTTGATCTACATCGGGTCTTTCTTCGCGATCTACTTTTATTGAGATAAAATTTTTGTTCATTACCGCTGCAACGGTGCTGTCTTCAAAACTTTCGTGTTCCATAACGTGGCACCAATGGCATGCAGCATAGCCAATACTTATAATTACAAGTTTTTTTTCTTTCTTAGCCTGCTGAAGGGCAGCCTCGTTATAAGGTTTCCAATTAACTGGATTGTGGGCGTGCTGCAATAAATACGGGCTGGATTCAGTGATTAAATCGTTGGTGAAGCTGTGTGTTTCCAAAGTATTTTTTGTTGAAGAATTACAACATATTAAAATTTGTAATGTAAAAAGTGTAATTAATAATCGCATAGTTAGGCTTCCGGAAAACAAAAATACGCTTTTGAGGTGCCAAAAGCGTATTTATTGTACATTCTTAATTATTAGTTCACTTCAAAAGTGATTTTTACATTTACGCGAAATTGGGTAATATTATCGCCGCCATCTACAACGCAACTCTGCTCGTTAACATATACTGAACGAATATTTTTCACACTTTTAGATGCTTCTTTAACTGCGTTTCTGGTGGCGTCTTCCCAGCTTTTAGGTGAGCTTGAGAGTACTTCAATAACTTTTAATACTGCCATAATTTTTAGATTTTAAATTAAAAAAATGATTAACCCTCAAAGTACAACTATTAACGGTCAATTTTCTGAAAATTAAGTTAAAAGGAATTATTGATGTGTGTTCTGAACAGTTTATCCATTAATTGCAACTACCTCGTTTATTTGATCTGGAATCATTTGCTTTAACATAGTTTCAATGCCGTTTTTCAAGGTAATGGTAGACGATGGGCAGCCGCTGCAAGCACCTTGCAAAATTACCTTAACCGTCTTGGTTTCGCTGTTAAACGATTCAAAGCGAATGTTTCCTCCGTCTTTGGCAACAGCCGGTTTTACGTACTCGTCTAAGATTGAAATTATTTCCTTTTCAAGTGCTGAATAGCTATGTGTGCTGTTTTCTGAATAGTTTTCAGATAAATCATTATTTACTGCGGGATTTGCAGTGGCTGCGGTTTCTTCGTTTAAAACTGGTTTCCCTTCGTAGAGGTAAACTCTAATAAAGTCGCGCATTTCTGAAACGATGTCTTGCCACTCAACCATATTGTATTTCATTACTGAAATATAATTGCCGCTAATAAAAACTTCTTTTACAAAAGGGAAGTTAAATAACGATTTTGCCAAGGGCGAATTTGCTGCTTCGTCTATGTTTTTAAACTCTAAAATTTCAGATGATAAAGATTTATTTGCTACAAATTTCATTACCGAAGGATTTGGAGTGCTTTCGGCGTAGATTGCAACGGCAACTTTTTTGGGAGTGCTATCTTCAACAATTACTGATTTTCCCGTATTGAGGTATTCCAAAATAGAGTCGGCAACCTCTTCTTGCACATCTTGCCACTCAATAATATTATATTTTTCAATTGCGACGAAATTTTGCGAAATATAAACAGTTTTTACAAAGGGCAAGTAAAATAGCTGTTGGGCCAAAGGGCTCGGTTTTGCCTCGTCTATATTTTTAAATTCGTAGCTGGTAGAGCGGGTTAAGAAGGAATTTGCAACAAATTTTATGATATTTGGATTCGAGGTTTCTGAAATATCTATGTTAAATTGGGACATTAAGCTGTTTTTTTTGCGAAAATATAAAAAGAAAAACAATGTATTCAATATATTTGGCACTGTAATACCCAGATTTATGAAAAAATTAATACTTTTCTTTACTATAATTTTTCCCCTTTTTGTTTTTTCACAACCCATTGATCTATTTCAGCAATTTAATGGGAGGTATGATTTTACAGCTGTAGGAAATACCTTAAATGAATTCCCAAACTTTCCGGATAACAATGGTAATGTTTATTGTGGGCAGTTGTTACAGAGCAGTGCCACGTTAAATCTGAATCCGGGACAAACGTTTGTTTCTGCACATCTCTATTGGGGGTCTATTGGAACTGGCGATTTTGATGTTGCTTTAAACGGAACTGCTATTTCTGCCCAGCGAATTTTTAGCCATACCTTTAACGGCAATCCATATTTTTCTGCCTATGCGGATGTAACTGCCTTGGTGGGTGCTACTGGAAACGGCACCTATACCTTTTCTGATATGGATGTGCAGGCATTGCTTCCTCAGTATTGTGGTACTAATTTTGGTGGTTGGGCTATCTATGTAATTTTTGAAGATCCATCGCTTAGATTAAATCAGATAAGTCTTTTTGATGGTTTGGAAAGTGTTTCGGCTAATAACAATAATTTAAATATAACTTTAACCAATATTGAAGTAAGTTCCGATGTTTTGTCAAAGATCGGATTTTTGGCTTGGGAAGGCGAGGAAGAAATTGCAAATGGTGAAAGTCTGTTCATAAATGGAACTTTAATTTCAAATGCTTTAAATCCTCCAACCAATGCATTTAATGGTACAAATTCTTACATAGGACCGCCAGGTAATGCCCAAAACTATAATATGGATTTGGATTTTTACGATTTAACAGGAATCGTAGCCCAAGGAGATACGAGTATTCTCATTGAATTGGAATCTCACCAAGATTTTATAATGGTGAATAATATTATCACCAGCGTAAATTCTGAATTACCAGATGCTACCATAGAAATTGATGATCTTGGCGTACTTTGTGAAAACAATGATATTGATGTTGAATATACAGTTTACAATGTAAATAGTACGAGTCCGTTACCTGCCAATGTACCTATCGCATTTTATGCCGATGCAGTATTGATTGGCCAAACCACTACAAACAACATTATACCGATAGGTGGCTCTGAAAGCGGTACTATTACACTTAATATTCCCGTTGCCACCCCGAATAACTTTAATTTAAGAGCTGTAGTTGATGATATTGGGAATGGAACTGGTATTGTTTCAGAAACCAACGAGAGTAATAATGAAGACGTTTACCCCGTTGATCTTAGTGCAGCTGGTATTTTACTTAACCCAGGCCCAGCCTGTTTGGGGAGACCGGTTATTTTAGATTCTGGGGTTACAGATCCACCATTTAATATACAGTGGTTTAGAAATAATATTGCTATTCCTGGTGCTACAAACTCAACATTGGTGGTTACTACAGATGGTATTTATAGAGTGGAAGCGGTAGATGGTATCTGTAGGGTGGATAGTAATTCAGTGGTAATTACTTTTAGACCCCAGCCCACGGCCAACCCCCCGGTAGATCTCTACCAGTGCGACGATGGCACCACGGCAGGCGTTTTCAATTTAACGGACAACGACGCGAACATATTGGGGGCGCAGGACCCGGCGCAGTTCACGATAAAGTACTACCAGAGCTACCAGGACAGTTTTGACGACACCAACGAGATCCTTGGCGGGGTACATATTATAGTTCCCCCTTCGCCTCAGACGATCTATGCCCGTATCGAGGACAACAGCGGGAGCTGTTTTGACCTGACCGATTTTGAGATCTACTTCAGCCGCGCCATTGCCGGTCTGGTGCCCGCCACGGCCAGTTATTGCGATTCCGATGGCGATGGCGGGGAGTTCGTGGACCTTGCCACGGAGTTCAATTCCCTTGTCCTTGACGGCGAGCCCTCCTCGCGCTACAACATTACCTACCACGGCAGCCAGGCCGATGCGGACAACGATGCCAACCCGCACCCGAACCCGTATTTTGTAACCGCACCGGGCGAGACGGTCTATATCCGTTTGGAGAACCGCCATGACGCCAGCTGTTTTGACACCCGCCGCAGTATAGACCTGATCATAGACACCCCGCCGACAGTTAATGCGGCACCGGAAAACCTTGTAGAGTGCGATGTGAACAACGACGGCTTCGCGGCCTTTGACCTGACCCAGCAGGACCTGGTGATCACCCTTGGCGATCCCACATTGACGGTCACCTACCACGGCACGTTGTTGGATGCCCAGAACGGTGTACTGCCCTTGCCCAACCCCTATGTGAACGACCAGATCTATCTGGACGCCCCCATTACCGATCCCTTGGACCCTAACTATGGTACCGGCGGTGTTTGGGCGCGCGTTTCCAGCAGCACCAATAGCTGTACGGTCGTGGTCCCCTTTGCCCTGGAGGTGCGTTTTTCGCCCGTGGGCACGGAGCCAGCGGAGCCCCTGCGCCTGTGCGACGATGCAACGGCGGACGGATTTACGTTCTTCGACCTTACGGTAGTCGCGGCGGAAGTACTGGGCACTTTGGACCCGGCCGGTTTTGATCTTTATTATTACGAAAGCCTTTTGGACGCTACCATTGCTGGCGACAATGCGATGGACGCCCCGGACTTCTCGCAGGCCATCCCGGACCCGACGAACTTTTTGAACAGCACCAACCCACAGGACATTTACATACTGATAGTGGGCAACGGCACGGGCACCATCCCCCCGAACCCGAACATCAGCGAGGGCTGTTACGACATCGTGACCCTGACCCTTATCGTGGACCCGCGCCCTGCGGACCTGGGCCCCTTTGAGATGATGCTCTGCGATGATGAGCTGCAGGGCAGTACCCCGACCGATGAGATCTCCACTTTTGACCTTACCAGCCAGGACATTCTGGTGAGCGGCGGCGATCCCACCATTACGGTGGAGTGGTTTTTAAATCCGGCCGATGAGGCCGCGGGCATCCCGATCCCGAACCCGACCACCTTCCAGAACACGGCCACCCCACAAACGGTGATAGGGCGTGCGACCTCGGAGTTTGGATGCAGTACATTGGTCACTTTAACATTAACGGTATTGCCGAACCCGAACCCGAACACGGCCCCGGACCCGTTGGAACTTTGTGACGACGACGACGACGGTATCGTTGGCGGATGGGACCTGACCCTTGCCGATAGCGATATCATAGCGGGGGAGCCAGACGTATCCGTGACCTATTACGAAGATATGGGCGATGCCATAGCGGGAATTCCGGGCACGGAGATAACGATGCCCTACACCAATATAATACCCTTTGTTCAAACGGTATATGCCCGAGTAGAGAAGAACGTCCCCCCATCTACGGTAGGATGCTTTACTGTCGTTGAGTTAGAGCTCCACGTAATAGACCTTCCCGATATGCCCCTTATGCCGCCGTTCGCGGACCCCTTTATAGGTTGCGACGAGAGCGGCAGCGGTACGGCCATCTTCGACCTGACCCTTCAGGACGACGGTGTGCTTGGCACCCAGAACGCTGCGGACTTTTTGCCCATTAGATATTATGAGCTTGAGGCCGATGCCGATGCGGGCAATGCCAACTTCATACCCAATCCGGCCACCTATATAAGCGGGGGCGGCACAACGATCTGGGTACGCCTGGAGAGCCGCATCACCGGTTGTGCGAGGGTTACACCATTTGAACTGGAACTGGAACTGTTCCCAACCATTGGTGCAGGAAACGATCTGTCCAAGTGCGATGATGAAATAAACGGCAGTACGCCTACCGACGGGCTATCCACGTTCGACCTTACGGTAAACACGCCCTTGATCACCCTTGGCGACCCGGGCCTTGATATATTTTACTACGCTTCGGCAGCAGATCAGGTAAACAACAACCCGATTGCAAACCCTGCGGCCTATCAGAACGTGATCAGCCCACAGCAAGAAATATTCGTGACCGTCTACAGCGAGAACGGCTGTAGGGCGACCGGTAGCTTCTTTATCATCGTGGAGCCATTGCCGGTGGCGATATCGCCGGACCCATTTATCGCCTGCGATGCGAACAACGACGGTTTTGCACAGTTTGACCTGAGCACCCAGACCCCGATCATCACGGGGGGGGATCCGAACCTTTCGGTAACCTACCACCCAACGTTGACCGAGGCGCAGAACAACGGCATCCAATTGCCCAACCTGTACACCAACGACCAGATCTATCTCGACGTGCCGATCACCGATCCCGCGGACCCGGCCTATGGTACGGGCGGCGTTTGGGCACGGGTAACCTCTACGGCCAATGTCTGCGAGACCGTCGTGTCCTTTGCGCTGGAAGTGCATGCTTCCCCGGTGGCCACCGAGCCCGAGCCCTTTAGGAAGTGCGACGATGCGGTTGCCGATGGCTTCACCCTTTTCGATCTGACCGAAAAGGAGGCGGAGATATTGGGCACCTTGGACCCGAACGGATTTGACCTCTATTACTATGAGGACCTTGCCGATGCGCAATTGGCGGGCGACCTTGCGCTGACCGCACCGGATTATTCAGCTGCCATCCAAAACGCGGCGGCGTATACCAATACCGCCAACCCACAGGATATTTACGTGCTTGTGGTAGGGAATGCCAACAGTAGCATCCCGCCGAACCCCAACGGGGCAGAGGGCTGTTACGATATTGTTACATTAACCTTGATAGTAGATCCAATTCCGCTGGACCTTGGGCCTTTTGAAATGGTATTGTGCGACGACGAACTGCAGGGCAGTACCCCGACCGATGAAATCTCGACCTTCGATCTTACCACCCAGGACATTTTGGTCACCGGCGGCGACCTTACCTTAAGCGTACTTTGGTTCGAGACCCCGGCGGATGAAGCGGCGGGCAACCCGATCCCGAATCCGACAACGTACCAGAACTTTGCGACCCCGCAGACGGTGATCGGAAGAGTGACTTCAGAATTTGGCTGTTCCAATACAATTACCCTGACCCTAACGGTACTTCCAAACCCCAACGCGAACCCGGACCCGGAACCGATCGTTATCTGTGATGACGATGATGACGGAATCGTGAGCACCTTCGATTTAACGGATCGCGATGTTGAGATATTAAATGGCGAGACGGACGTTACCATTTTCTATTACGAAACCATGCAAGCGGCGATTGATGCTGCACCAGGAACCGAAATTGTAAGCCCGTATACAAACATAGTACCTTACAACCAGATTGTGTTTGCCCGCGTTACCAACCAAGTACCGCCAGAGCAACTACCGTGCTATACTATTGTAGAGCTGGAACTTGTTGTAGTAGCCTTGCCAGATGCGCCAGACGCTACCTTCCAAGACCCACTCTTTGCCTGTGATGAAGACGGCGATGGCACAGCCATTTTCGACCTTACCGTGCAGAATGATGCAGTTTATGGCGTACAGGACCCGGCGGACTTTGAGCCGGTCACCTATTACGAGAGCCAAGCAGATGCGGACCTCGGTATCAATGAAATAGATCCAGCGGATGCCTTCCAGAGTTCCGGACAGACCATCTGGGTCCGTTTGGAGAGCCTTGGAACGGGATGCGCGAGGGTAAGCTCCTTTGAGATAGAGATGGGCGACTTCCCGGGAACGGGTACTGCAGACGACCTGGTTCTTTGTGATGATGAAGTGAACGGCAGCACCAATGACGATGGTCTCTCAACCTTCGACCTGACGGTGAACACCCCTGTAATTACAGGAGGCGATCCCACGTTAACGGTGTACTATTACGCATCGCAGGACGACTTGGATAACGATATCCGTATAGCCAACCCTTCAGCGTACCAGAATATCATCAGCCCACAGCAGGAGATTTTTGTGGGCATAAGCGGGCAGAACAGTTGTGGGGCGGCATTGAGTTTCTTTATAACCGTTAACCCGAACCCGGAGCCCGTGGAGCCTACCCCATTGGTAGCCTGCGATGTGGACAACAACGGATATTCTTCTTTTGATTTGGAAAGTAAGACGGCAGAGATTCAAGGAGGCGATCCAACACTTATAATTACCTACCACGAAAACCTATTGGATGCCAGAACGGGCAATTTTCCATTGGCCAGTCCGTATGAGAATATAGTTGCCTTTAACCAGACACTCTATGTACGTGCAGCATACGATAGCCCACCAAATGGAACAGGATGTTACACGATTGTAACCTTGGAGCTACTGGTAAGAGAGTCTCCAGTAGTACCACAAGACCTACCAGATTTAGTAGCCTGTGACGACAGTGGTTTTGCGGAGTTCGACCTTACCCAGCAAGAAACCCTAATTTATGGCAACCAGTCTCCAGCGGACTATACCCTTACCTACCACCTGAACCAAAATGATGCCAATACGGGACTGAACTTTATTGTACGGCCGGAAGCCTATACCAATATCAGCAACCCACAGACCATCTGGGTCCGTTTGGACGACAACGCTACGGAATGCTATGCCGTTGGAAGCTTTGACCTGGTGGTGAACAGTGGCCTTCCGATAACCGATCCCACGCCATTGGAGTTATGTGATGATTTAGGTGAGGAAAACGATGGGATGACTGCTTTTGATCTTACCCAGAAAAACTCGGAGATAACCAACGGCGTGCTTACCCAGGGCGTAACCTACTTTTTAACCGAAGAAGACGCGCAAAACAACGAAAACCGTATCGATCCCGATACCGCTTATGTGAATGTGGACCCCAATGGCAACCCTGTTAATCCGCAGGTGCTTTACGTACGCGTGGAGGACGGCAACAGTGCCTGTGTTTCCTTTACCACCCTTACCATAAGGGTGATCAGCAATCCGAACCCGGTAACGCCGGACCCTATTGTACTGTGCGACTATAATGTAATAGTACCCCCGGGGCCCTATGACGAAGTGGAGCTGTTCGACCTTACGGTCCGCGAGGCACAGATACGCAACGGGAACAACTGGACCCTGGATTATTATGAGAGCTATGGCGATGCGGTAACGCAAACGGATGCCATTCCGGCAGCGGATGTTACCGCCTACCAGAACACGGGCAATCCACAGGTTGTGTACGTACGCGCCACGAGCCCTACGACAGGCTGTTTTGAGATAGTGGAACTGGAATTGATTGTGGAGCCATTGCCGGACGACAGTGCGACAGTGGAACCTTATGTGTACTGTTCGACCGATGGCACCGAGATAGGGGTCTTTGACCTTACCACCAAGATCGGCGAGATATTGGGCGGCCAGCCGGCCCCGCCGATGGAGGTGAGCTTTTACCTGACCGCGATCGATGCTGAGAACAGCACCAATGCCATCACCAATGTTACGGGCCACCGCAATATGGATGCGGGCAACAACCCGATAAACCCACAGACCATCTTCACGGGCATCACCAATACCGAGACCGGATGCTATATCGGCGGGGTGCAGAGCTTTGAGTTGATCGTCCAGCCGGGAGCCGTTGCGGTAGCGCCTGCGGAACCCTTTGTGATATGCGACAACCTGATGCCCAGCGACGGCTTTGCTGAGTTTGACCTGGAAGATATGAGCGACCAACAGGTCGTTGACCTTCGCGCGGGGATCTTGGCTGGGCAGGACCCGGCGGACTTCGGCATTACCTTCCACGAGACATTGGAGGGCGCTGAGGCGGGCACGGGGGCCATTGTGTTCCCGTACGTGAACATCATCAACCCGCAGCGCATTTATGTGCGCGTGACCAACCAGACGAACATCTATGAGCCGAGCTGTTATTCTGTAGTGGAAATGATATTGAAGGTAGAGCAGCTTCCCGATGTGGTGCTGGCCGACCAATACCGTCTCTGCGTGGACGGGAACGGCAACCCGATAGCGGCTGAGGAGGGCGGGCCCTCGCCACCGGTCATAGACACGGGCCTTGACCCGGCGCTCTTTACCTTCCAATGGGAGCTTGACGGGGTGATCGTCGCGGGGCAGACGGGCCCATCGATCATAGCGCTGGTACCGGGCACCTATACGGTGACCATCACCGAACTGTCCTCTGGCTGCCAGAGCACGGCCACCACCACGGTGATCGTTTCCTCGCCGCCCGAGACCTATGGGGCGGTCCTTGTGAACGGCGCCTTTGCGGAGGACCACACCATCGAGGTGACCGCCACCGGGCAGGGGACCTACCAGTACCAATTGGACGACGGCCCCTTCCAGGACAGCAACATATTCGAGGACGTGTCCCCGGGCAACCATACGATAACCATCCGTGATGCCAACGGCTGTGGCAGCGTGACCTTCGATGTGGGGGTCATAGACTACCCGCTGTACTTTACCCCCAACGGGGACGGCTACCACGACACCTGGAACATCATCGGCATAGCCAGTGGCGACCCTACGGCAAAAATATATATCTTTGACCGCTTCGGAAAACTGCTCAAGCAGCTCAGCCCGTTGGGCCAGGGCTGGGACGGTACCTTCGGGGGCAGGCCCATGCCATCGAGCGATTACTGGTTCCGAGTGGAGTACACCGAGAACGAGATCCCAAAGGAATTCAAAGGACATTTTACCCTAAAACGATAAATAGAAATTATGAACATTAAACAAATCTCCCTCATCCTACTTTTGTTTTCATCCATATATGGATATTCACAAGACGGAATACCTATATATTCAGATTATTTTTCAGATAATTTGTATTTGCTGCACCCTTCAATGGCTGGGGCAGCTACGCATAATCAAATACGTTTAACGGCGCGCCAACAATGGTTTGATCAAAATGAAGCACCAAATCTTCAAACGCTCAATTTTAATGCTCGTCTGGGCGAACAATCTGGCGTTGGGGTAATTGTATATAATGATAAAAATGGATATCATTCCCAAACAGGTGGTTATCTTACATATGCTCACCACATTATGTTTTCAAGAAGTGAAGCAGATTTAAATCAGCTGTCTTTCGGTTTAAGCGCTGGTTTAACTCAATCGCGTTTAGATGAAACCCAGTTTGATCTTTCGGATTTTGATCCAGTAATAGGGGGGATTATTCAAAGTACTTCATATTTTAATGTAGATGTTGGTCTGTCTTATAACTTTTTAGACTTTTCAGGACATTTCACCGTTAAAAATGTAATATTTCAGAATAGATCTATTTATAGTGAAGAGTTTGAATCTAATAACCAACGGAAGTATTTGCTTTCGGCTGCATATGCAATTGGACAATATGGGCAGGACTGGAGTTATGAACCATCGTTCCTCTTTCAATGGAGCGAGCGTACGGGAGAACAAGCAGTGGATATAAATTTTAAGGCTTATAGAAATATGGAATTCGGTAAATTATGGGGTGGGTTGTCCTATAGAAGAAGTTTAGATGGAGCCGAATTTCTTAACGGACAAGAAATTAAAGTGCAAAAACTGCAATATGTTACTCCGGTTTTGGGAATAAATTACAATAATTTTATGTTTGCTTATACATACTCCTATCAAGCTGGAAATGTAAAATTTGAAAGCGGTGGGTTTCACCAAATTACTTTGGGTTACGACTTTTTGGGCGGTAGAAAAGAACCGTACGATTGTAATTGCCCAGCAATTAATTAATGCGTTACAAAGAATAAAAATAGAGACTGTTTAAAAGGTGTAGTTTAGCAATGGCGCTAAATTTTTTAAACAGTCTTCTTTTTTAAATTTGGATTTACTGCCAAGTATAATTCTTTTTTTCAGCCTGTTTTTTTATGGCTTGTATCATGGCATTCTCCAATTCATTAGGTGCTTCTTTTGTGTTTTCTGCAAGATACTTTCGGCGTTGTTCGTTTAATGCTTTAATTTCACTTTGAATTGCCGCTCTTTCATTGCGTTTGGCTTCGAGATACTTCTTTATCTGCGTAGTTGTTTTGCCTTTTAACTCTTGGGGTAGGTCGTCTTTTTTCAACTGCTTAAAACTAAAATTGGCATCTTCTTCAGCATCTACCAAATCCCAAGTACTGTTATTGTAAAGGTGGCTTCCTTTTGAAACGGTTCGGCTAACGGCATTTGCTTTACTGTATTCTGCGGCATTATTGTCCTGAGTTTGTTGAATATGTCTTTTCGCAATTCCGTTGCTTCCGTAGGGTACATAGGTTTTATTTAGCTTACTGTTTAATTGGATTATAACGTCGTCGTACGGCGAAGAAACATATAAGGTTTGTTGGTTTTGATTTATTGCCATATAATCGCCCTTGGTTAGTTGGGCGCCGTCTTTCCAATAGCTATCTATACCGTGACTATAATTACCACAGAAAATAGTATTTACCACTACGCCGTTCTCCAGAGCATTTGCGGCAGCATCTTTGTAATTAATTGCACCCTGGTTGAAGGGTTCGTTGCCAGCAATAAATATTATTTTTAAATAGCGGTCTTCATTTCCCCAATCTAATTTGTTTAGCGATTCCTGAATAACGGCACCGCAATATTCGCTTCCCCCATTGGTTGTAAGTGAAAAAAGCTCTTTGGAAACATCGTCTAAATCTTCGGTAAACCCTAGGATTTTCCGAATGTAATTATCGCCGGCGCTCAAATTGTCATTGCCGTATTCATATAGAGCAATTTGCAGTTTCGGGCGCTCGTTTTGGCATTTGGCGTAGCTAAGCTCATTTACAATTTCCCAAAGCTGCGCCTTTGCTTGATTAATTAAGCCGTCCATGCTATTGCTGGTGTCCAATAGTAACGCTACTTTTATAAAATACTCGGCTTTAATATTGGACGCATCTACGGTCGCCAAAAATTTATTAGTGTGCTTTTTATTGTCTGCTTTACAAGCGAAGGTGGAAGTAAGAATAATTGCTAGTAACAATATTTTAAAAGTTTTCATGGCTTTATTTTTATGTAAACCTATGACCAACTTTTTTTAAATAAAACCTTGATTAAGTAATCGCTACGTTTCAGTTAGTTAAGGTTACTTTTGGATGAGCCAACTATTAATTTTGCGCTTTTTTTGAAACCTATTTCAGAAAAACGTAATTTTAGCTTCGCCTCAAAGTGCGTATGTTTACGGTTTTAAAATACAAAATGAAAAACCTTTTCTTTTTATTTTTAGCAGTTGCTTTTTTATGTTCAGCAAATAGCTTTTCACAAGTAAGACGGCAGTCGGAAAGCACCACATTTATGTTACGCGGTGAAGTAATTGACGGCGAAACAAATATGCCTATTCCAAAGGTAAATGTTGAAATTTTAGGCGGCCAATACACCACTACAAACTTGTCCGGAAGATTTGCAATTACCGCCCAAATGGGTGACGAACTTGTTATAAAAAGCGATGATTTTGTAACGGTTTATTATACTGTTTTAAAAACTGATTTTGTAACGGTTAGGGTTGAAAAAGCACCTGGACAAACTGCAGTGCCACTATCTAAAAACGCACAAAAAAGCGAACCTAATAACTTCAAAACTTATTTAGATTCGGCAAAATTCTTTTTGAAAAAGGACGCCCAAAAAAGTATTGAATTTGTAACCCGTGCATTGGAGCCAGGACATAATAAAAACATTTCTAAAAGTGAAAATAGTTTGGCTTTTGAAACGCTGGGCGATATAAATTTATTTTGGAACCAGCCCGATCTGGCTATAGACAATTACAAACGCAGTCTTCAAAATGCATCAAATCCTAATATTTCAATTAAATTGGCCAAGGCTTTTGCGCAAAATAAAAGCTATCAAGAAAGTATTGCAGCCTATCTTAATTTGCTGCAGGGCAGGCTGTCGCCGTATCAAAAAGTAGCTGTTTATGAAGGTTTGGGAGATACTTACAAAGCCATTGGCGATGGCGTTAAAAGTGTGTATAATTATCAAAAAGGGTTAGATGTTGCCAAGGAGAATAAAATCACACCAAAAATAACTAATCTAAATTCGAAAATTGGCGAGGCATACGCGCAAAGTGGGGCGCTAGTTGAAGCCGAAGTGTATTTTGACAATTCGCTTAAACTTGCCAAAAAGGAAAATAAAAAACGCGCTGTTTCAGAAAAAAATAAAGTTGCAGATTTTTACAATCAAAATCGCGAATACGAAAAGGAAATTAAGCTTCGCGAAGAAACGTTGAAAGAGTTGAACGCCATGGGAAAAGTGGTTACTGTAGAAGACGAAGCCTTGACTTCACAACGACAAAACTATAAAATTGCCAATGCTTTTGTAGCGCAGGAAAAATACAAACAAGCCATTCCCTATCTTGAAAAAAGTATTGCTGAAGCCAATAAAGCCGAAGATTTAGTAGTAAAAAAAGATGCGGTGCGAAAGCTTTCAGAAATTTATCGCGACATTGGTGAGTTCGATAAAGCTACCGAAAGCTATCAACGCTATGTAGAGGTAGTAGATGAGCTCTATGTAAAAAAAGAGCAGGAAATAAGTCAGGCGGCCCGTTTTAGTAAAGAAATTACCCAAAAACAAAATCGTATTGTAAGTCTTGAGAACGATCGAAAACTAAACGAGAGCAGATACAAGCTTGCTTTCGAAAATCAAGAGCTAATAGAAAGAAATAGCCAAATTCAAAAAGGGGTAATTATTTCATTGGGCGTGATAGTTTTACTGCTAATTTTTGCTGCTTATTCGCAGTACAAAAGTGTAAAGCAGCAAAAGTTTGCCAATAATGTTTTGGCGCTAAAATCGCTGCGGTCGCAAATGAATCCACATTTTATTTTTAATGCTTTAAATTCTGTAAACAGCTTTATAGCAGTGAATGACGAACGTGCCGCGAATAAATATTTAACCGATTTTTCACTTTTAATGCGTTCCGTTTTAGAAAATAGCGAAGAAGATTTTATTCCACTGGAAAAGGAAATAGAGTTGCTGGAGCTTTATACAAATCTTGAACATTTTCGGTTCAAGGACAAATTTGATTATACTATTTCAGTAGATGAAAATATAAATTTGAACAATTTTGTAATTCCGCCCATGTTGCTTCAGCCGTATGTTGAAAACGCAGTTTGGCACGGGCTTCGCTACAAGAAAGAAAAAGGTTTGCTTGAGATTAATTTTGAAAAAATAGATTCAAAAACAATTAAAATTTCAATTATCGATAATGGAATTGGCCGCGAAAAGTCAAAACAGTTTAAAACCGAAAACCAAAAGAAACAAAAATCAAAAGGGATGGGTAACACCCAACGGCGCATTGGTATATTAAATGCTATGTATAACGACAAAATAACTGTAACAGTGAAGGATGTTTTTGAAAATAATGAAGGCACCAAAGTAGAACTAATTTTGAAAAGAGACTGATGAAACTAAACGCAATAATTGTTGAAGATGAAGAAACAAGCCGAGAAATTCTACGAACATATTTGGCCAAATATTGTCCGAATATTCTTTTAAAAGGAGAAGCGGCAAATGTTGACGAAGCATTGCTATTAATACAAAATACTAATTTAGACGTAGTTTTTCTCGATGTTGAAATGCCTTATGGCAATGCCTTCGATTTGCTTGATAAAGTGGGCGACAGACAATTTGAAACTATTTTTGTAACGGCATATAACCATTATGCGATCGATGCGCTAAATGCCCATGCTTCGTATTATTTATTAAAACCAATTTCAATAGATAAACTTATTGAGGCTGTAGCCTATGTTACCGAAATAAAGGAAAAGGAAAATTCGCTTCAAAATTCAATTTTAAAACCCTTGCAGACTCAAGTAGCTGGAAAAATTACCATTCCGCTTCAAAATGGATTTGAGGTGCTTGAAATGGACGCTATCCTGTATTGTCAAGCAGATGATAATTATACGCAGATTTACTTAAAAAAAGGAAAGCGTTTGGTGAGTAAAACCTTAAAATATTTTGAAGATTCCCTTTCGGAATACGGCTTTGCGCGCGTGCATAAATCGTATTTGGTAAATGTGAACGAAATTACCGAATACAAAAAGGGAAAGGGAGGTAGTATCGTGCTTTCCAGCGGAAAGGAAATAATGGTTAGCCCTTCGCGAAAAAAGGAATTATTGGCTTATTTTGGGTGATTATAAAATATGAGACATTAGACGTGAAATTTTAGATATGAGCCCTTACTAAATTTTAATTCTAAACCTTGAAACAAGAAACCTGAAAAAACAAACTATGATTATAAAAGCTGTAAATGGAAAACATCCGCAGATTCCCGAAAATTGCTTTGTTGCCGAAAATGCTACCATCGTAGGCGATGTGGTAATGGGCAACGAATGTAGTGTTTGGTACAATGCGGTAATTAGAGGCGACGTTCATTTTATAAAAATGGGCAATAGGGTAAATGTGCAGGATGGAGCTGTAATTCACGCAACTTATAAAACTTCTCCTACCACTATTGGCAATAATGTGTCTATTGGTCATAATGCAATTGTGCACGGCTGTACAATACAAGACAGCGTTTTAATAGGTATGGGAAGCATTGTTATGGACGACTGTGTTGTGGAAAGCAATTCAATTATTGCCGCGGGCGCCGTAGTTGCAAAAAACACCCGTGTTGAAAGTGGAAGTATATATGCGGGCATTCCGGCGAAAAAAATAAAAGACATCAGTCCCGAACTCACAAAGGGCGAAATTGAACGCATTGCGAATAACTACGTAATGTATTCTTCTTGGTTTAAATAAATTTAAAACAGATTATAGGGGTTTTACATGTTTGAATTTTGGTAAATACTTCAAAAATCACAATATTCAACTACGATATTTGCACTGTATTTTTTCAAAAGAAATTTTAATGTATCGGTTTTTGAATTTGTATAAAATTGAAGTTTAGGTTGGGTGTTTTCTTCACGCAATAAATCTAAACTTTGTAGTACCGTTCTAGTTTGTCGGGCTACTGCTTCGCCAGAATCTATAATTGTTACATTTTCCGGGAGTATTTTTCGCAATTGCGGAATTATGTACGGGTAATGGCTACAGCCCAAAACCAGATAATCTATATTCGCTTCGAGCATGGGTTTGGTGTGTTTTTTTAAAAGTGAAGTAATTTCGGGGCCATCCAAGTTTCCTTCTTCAATTAAAGGAACGAGTCCTTCACCAATAATTTCTACCACACTTATATCTTTAGTAAATTCTCTTGCTGTAGCACTAAAAAGTGTGCTGCTCAACGTTCCTTTTGTCGCTAAAATACCGATGCTTTTGGAGATGGTTTTTAAGGCTGCAGGTTTAATAGCGGGCTCGATACCTATAATGGGAATATTGTAGTTTTGCCGTAGGATAGCTATGGCATTTGTAGTAGCGGTATTGCAAGCTACTACAATTAATTTGGCTCCAAAATCTAAAAGTTTTTGAGTGTTTTTTATACTGAGCGCGGTAATTTCTTCGGCAGATTTATTGCCATAGGGAGCGTTTTTGCTATCGGCTAAATAGATAGTGTGTTCGTGGGGTAAATGTTTGTGGATTTCTTGCCAAATGGAAGAACCGCCAACACCAGAGTCAAAAATACCTATGGGATTGTTTTTTTTCATCACGTAAATGTAGCCAAATACTTGAAATTAGGGTAAAAAAAAACTGCTCGTGTTAACGAGCAGTTTTTAGATAATTTGTTTTTAAAGAATTACATTCCTAATTCTTTTTTTACATCTGCCATTAGATCTTTACCGTCGGCAAGGATTACACCGCTACCCATAGTAGAATCTAAAACATATTGGTAACCTTGGGCTTTGGCCACTCTCTGGATTGTATTTTGTGCTTTTTCAAGAATAGGTTTAAAGATATCTGTTCTTTTCTTGTCTAAATCCTGAAGCGCTTGTTGTCTGTATGCCTGAATGTTGTTCTGCATTCCTTCAACTTCAGTAAATCTCTTTTGGTTTTCTTCGTTTGTTTTACTTGGAGCTTCACTGTCGTATAATTTCATTTTGGTTTCTAGCTCTTTTGCCATTGCCTTAATTTCAGTGTCATACGTTTTCTGCACTTTTTCTAATTGGCTTTGTGCCGCTTTGTATTCTGGCATTGCTTCAATTAATTCTTGTGCGTTAATATGTGCAATTTTAGACTGTGCGTTTACGAAACTTGTAGCTCCTACGAAAAGCGCCATTGCAACTAAAACTATTTTCATTTTTTTCATTGTAAGTGTATTTAATTTAAGTGTTATTCTTTTAAGCATTATTATTTATTAAAGTATGGTATTATTGTCCGTTGCCTTCTTCGCCTTCAGGTTGGTTATTTCTGTTTTGGCGTGCGTTCATTATCGAATCTCTTCTGCGCTCTCTTTCTTCTATTAAACGTTGTCTGCGAGCTTCGAATTCAGCTTTTTTAACTGCACGGATGGAGTCGCGTTCTTTTTGACGTTGTGCCATCATTTCTTCTCGTTCCGTTTTTTTGGCTTCTACTATTTTTTCGCGCTCTTCCTTCTTTTCCTCTATTGCTTTTTCTCTTTCTGTAATAGCTCCTTCTTCTTCCATTGAAAGACTTTCGCGTTTTTCAATTTCGCGTTTTTCTTTCTTATCTGCGGCTTGCACTCTTCTGCCGGCGCGCTCAATACTTCTTAGAACAATATCGCTGATGTCGTTTCTTTTTGCGGCGAAAAGCATAACCACGTCTGCAGATTTATCAAAAATGAAATCGTATTTTTTGTTTTCTGCAACTTCTTGTACAATATTGAAAACTTGATCTTGAATAGGCTGCACCAACTGTCTTCTTTGAATTATTAAATCGCCATTGGGACCAAAACGGTCTTGTTGGTATTGAAGCATTTCGTCTTCTTTAATTTTTATTTCCTCTTCCCTTTCATCTATAAGTTCTTTTGTAAGAAGTACTCTTTCGTTAGCGAGGTTTAATTTCATCTGATCTATCTCCTTCTGCTTTTTTTCGATGTCCTGCTTCCAACGTTGTACTTTGCCTTCCAATTGTATGGAAGCTTCTTTGTATTCAGGTACACTTTCCAGGATATATTCCATGTCTATATATCCAATTCGAACGCCTCTTTGCGCTTCAGCCATAAAGGTGAAGCAAAAAAGGGAAAGGGTAAAAAATAGTATTTTTTTTGTCTTCATATTAGTTGGTTGTTGTTTAAGAAAATATCGTGCCAATCTTTAAAATTGTTGTCCAATTATAAAATGAGTTTCCCATCCGTTCTTAGTAGTTCCACCCAAAACAGGATCAAAGCCATATCCAAAGTCTATACCTAGAAGTCCGAATGCTGGCATAAATATACGTAATCCTGCGCCAGCCGAACGTTTTAATTCAAAAGGATTATAGTTTCTAAATCCATCATAAGATGCTCCACCTTCTGCAAAGCCCAGTACATAAATAGATGCCATTTGTGCCAAAGTTACGGGATATCTTACCTCTAACGAAAATTTATTGTAAATCGTATTTCCGTCTTGATCTGAAAGCGATTGATTGGGGTACCCACGCATTTGGATTACTTCACGGCCATCTAAACTATACGCGCCAAGACCATCACCTCCAACAAAAAACCTCTCAAACGGCGGTACGCCACGGTCTTGGTTGTATGCTCCAAGAAATCCGAATTCGGTATTGGTGCGAAGTACCATTTTTCCAATAAGTCTGGTGTACCAGGTGCCTTTAAATTTTACTTTGTAGTATTCTAGCCATCCAAAACGTTCTTGATCTATTGCTGAAATTCGCTTGTTGTTATCTATATATTCGGGATCGTCGGGAAGTGTTTGCATTAATTCTGCTCTTTCCTCAGCTAATCCTTTGTAGTTTACACTATTAAAAGCAGAGTAGGGCAGTGTCATTTTTGCGGTAAGGCTAAATTCTGAACCTTGGGTTGGATAGATTGGGTTAGTTGCTGTATTGTTTCTGCTAATGCCAATAGTGTATGCCAAGTTGTTGGAATAGCCATCTCCGAAAGTAAACAGGCCCGTGTTATAATTATTTAAGTTGTAATGTTGAAAACTAATGGCATTAGACCATATAAAATAATCGTCCGGCCACTTAACTTTTTTGGCAAGACCTATAGATCCTCCCGTAATTGTAAAACTTCTTGATTTATCTGCCCGTCTATTTCTATAATCGTAGAAATTTTGAATTGTATGCGAAAAAGAAGTTGAAAATTGAACAGGCTTTTTACCTCCCAACCAAGGTTCAGTAAGCGATAAGCTATACGTTTGATAATAGCTACTTGCTTGGGCACGAATAGATAGTTTTTGGCCATCGCCCATAGGTAATGGTTTGTAAGAATCTAAATTAAAAATATTTCGAAGTGAAAAATTATTGAAGGAAAGACCCAATGTTCCCACGAAGCCACCGCCGCCATAACCTCCTTGTAGCTCAATCTGGCTGGAACCTTTTTCCACAACGGAGTATTCCAAATCTACCAAGCCGTTATTTTCGTCTACGGTTTTAAAATTTGGCGATAGTTGTTCTGGGTCAAAGAAGCCCAGTTGTCCTAATTCGCGGATGGTTCTTACCACATCTCTTTTGCTGTACTTTTGTCCGGGACGTGTTCGTAATTCGCGATATATAACGTGGTCGTTCGTACGGTCGTTTCCTACTACGGTAACATGATCAAAATAGAAAAGGTTGCGCTCCATGATTCGTATTTCAAAATCTATGGTGTCGTTGCGAACAGCTACTTCTACGGGGTTTATACGTGCAGCAAGGTATCCGTTATTTTGGTACAAGTTTGTAAGATCGTTCGCTTCGGGGTCGGTTTCGTCTGCAATACGTTCCTCAAGTAAGATGCCGTTGTAAACTTCCCCACTTTTAATACCGAGAATTTGACGTAATTGACTATCGGTAAATACACTATTTCCAATAAATTTAATATCGCCAAAGTAATATTTATCGCCTTCTTCAAGTGTTATATTAAGCGCCACATTTTGATCGTCTAAAACACGGAGGGTATCTTCAATGATGCGCGCATCTCTAAAGCCATTAGCTTTGTATTTCGTTAAAATAGACTCTCTGTCTTCTTCTATTCCTTCTTCAGTGTATTTAGAGCGTTTCCAGAAGCGAATGAAGTTTTTTCGTTTGGTTTTTTTCATGGCGCGGCGCAATTTGCTATCGGCAAAATGTTCGTTTCCAGTAAAATTTATTTCCTTCACCTTTACTCTATTCCCTTTATTGATGGTAATGGTCATATCTCTGGATATCTCGGTTCCCAGCGAATCGGTAACGGGTGTGGTGCTTATAATTACATCTGTATTAAAAAACCCATCTTTTTTATACTTGTTTTTAATGTAATTTTTAGTGGTTGCAATCAGGTTCTTGGTGATTTTCGTACCAGTTTTAAGGTCGTTGTCCTTAATTATTTCTTTTCTTTTAGATTTTCTAATCTTATCGCCTTTTAAGGTAACTTCGTTAAGTTTGGGCAATTCAACTATATAAAGCTCTAAATCTACATTGTCTCCCTCTATATTTGTAACATAGAAAGCGATATCGCTAAATAGGTTCTGTTCCCAAAGTTTCTTTGTTACTTGGCTGAGTTTTTCGCCGGGAATATAGATTCGGTCTCCTTTTTTTAAGCCGGTAAAAGCAATAACCGTTTGCTCATTAAAGTTTTGAGCTCCGGTAACGGTTATTTGGTTTATGGTGTATTTTTTACCGCTATCAAGTTCTTTTTGCTGCGCTTGTATTGTAAAGACGGAAAGTATTGTAATTAAAAAAATACAACAAGATTTTCTGTAAAGTTGCAATAGGAAACTATTGTTTAAGTTGTTCACTGGTTTTTCCAAATCTTCTTTCTCTGTTTTGATAATTTATTATTGCTTCAAAAAGATGGTTTTTAGTATAATCCGGCCAAAGTGTTTCAGTAAAATACAATTCGGCGTAAGCTATTTGCCAAAGTAGAAAATTACTAATGCGCTGCTCGCCACTGGTGCGGATCAATAAATCTACATCTGGTAAATTTTGCGTGTAAAGATGATTATTTATTACCGTTTCATCAATATCGTGCGGCGAAATTAGGTTATTTTTAACTTTAAGACTAATCTCTTTTATTGTTTTTATGATTTCTTCCCTTGAACCATAACTAAGTGCAAGGGTAACGGTCATGCGCTTGTTGTTTTTTGAAGCGTCTATAACATGGTGCAATTCTTTTTGCGCTTTTTTGGGTAAAGCTTCTATGTTGCCAATGGCGTTGAGTTTTATATCGTTGTCCTGCAACGTTTTTATTTCTTGTTTTAATGCCGAAACTAAAAGCTTCATTAATAGGTCTACCTCTAATTTTGGTCTGTTCCAGTTTTCGGTTGAAAAAGCATAAAGAGTTAAAAATGGAATGCCAATCTCGGCACAGCCTTCAATTATTTCACGAACCGATTTCGATCCATTTTCATGACCCTTGTACCTAAATAGACCTTTTTGTTTTGCCCAGCGTCCATTGCCATCCATAATAATGGCCAAATGTTGCGGCAGTTTGTTTGGGTCTATTTGGTTTTTGTAATCCATTTGTAATTTAAAAATTGCAGTAGCATGGCTTTCTTCCAAATGCAAAAGTAACAGTTATGCCAGTGAATACATACCAATCGTCGCTATTTGTGTTGCCAAACTTAAGGCTTTGGTCGTCGGCTAGATCTTTTACTGGGTTGCTACCGTCTAGATTATCTGTAAACGTATAGCGTGCGCCAATTTCAAAACCTACCATTGCGTTTACGCCCAAATTTGCCTTATACCCTACTACCATTGGTATTGCCACAGAGCCGGCGCCATCGTAATCGGTAATTCTATCACCTCTTTTATAGAGTGCATCGTACCAAAAGTAAGTAAGACCGGTATATAAATAAGGCGTAGAAATAGATCTTTGGCTATGAACATTAAACTCCCAAAAGGTGTATTCTATTCCGAGTGAGATTTCTTTAATAGTATTCTCAAAAGAATAACCGCGTTGCTGTCTGCGGCTGTTGTTGCTTTTTGCGTCGTCTCCTTTTATCCTAGCAATCATCACGGAGCCTCTAAAAGCGTGGCGCGTGCTTCGGTTCCACTTTATAACGCCGCCTAGTGAAAGGCTGTTTGGGTTAATATAATTGGTTTTTCCGATATCGCCAATATAATTAGTTCCCCCAAGCATTCCGCCTATTTCATAGGTTTGTGAATGCGCGTAGTACGCTGTGGAGAGTATAAGAAATACGGTCGCGAAATACTTCATATAATTTTAAAGTTTGCAAATATAACAATAAACTTGGCTTGACATTGTGAGATGGTAATTTGTCTCAGTTGATTAACAAAATTTAAGTAGATTTATTGTTTAGTTCCGCTTGTCTTCACCCCACAATAGTTTTTTGCGAAGCGTTTTAATAAAGCTGTCATCGTGCAGCTGAAGTAGTTTTATGGTAAAAGGAGCTTTCTTTATAATTATTTCGGTTTCGTTTTCTAAAGTGGCAATACGCGAATCCATAGACACTAAAAACGTATTTTCCCTACCCGAAACTTTTAGTGTTACAGTACTGGAATCTGGTATTACCAAAGGGCGTGCATTTAGGTTGTGCGGTGCAATCGGGGTGAGTAAAATGCTGTTGGTTGCTGGATCTATCACAGGTCCGCCACAACTTAAGGAATACCCGGTAGAACCCGTAGGTGTTGCAACAATAAGGCCGTCGGACCAGTAGGAGGTAAGGTATTTATCGTTTACGTGTGTTTCTACTTTTATCATAGAAGTAGTATTCCGACGGTTTACGGCAACTTCATTCAATGCAAAATTTAAAGGCTGAATTTCTTCGCTGTGCGGAGTTGTTTCTACGGTAAGCAAGCTTCTTTCAGAAATAGTGTATGCACCTTCTAAAATTTGATTTAGGCTTTCGGTAATTTCTTCTTTTTGAATTGTTGCCAAAAAACCGAGTCGCCCCGTATTAATGCCAACAATAGGAATACCCAAGTCTCCTACAAATGTTACAGACTTTAAAATGGTTCCATCGCCTCCTATGCTGAAAAATAGATCAAAGCTTTTATCTAATGTGGTAAAGGTAGAACAGCCAGAAAAGTTTTTTGTGATGTCTTGATTTCTGTTAATAATTTCCAGAAAATTTTTTTCTATTAAAACTTCGGCCTCGCGTTTTTGAAGCGCGTCCAACAACATCTGAATATAGATTTCTGCATTTTCGTGATAAAACTGTCCGTAGATTCCTATTTTCATAGTTGTTGTTTCTCTAATGTTGAATAGTTAAAATGAAAGCGAGCGGCAGGGAGTTATTTTTTAAATATTAAGGTACTTATCTAAATATTCCGATCGGTCTTTTAAATCTTCCATAAATTTATCTTCCTCGTGGTGGCTTATCACATTATAATTATACCTTCTAAAAGTTTGAACAATACTATTTAAAGCACTATGCCCAATTTTTAAGGTTATTTGCACGATTTCCTTTTCAATTTTTGAAATAAAAATCCCGAAAATTCGCGAACCGTTAGATTCTACTATTTGGCATACTTCACTAAAAGAATAATCTTGAATGTCTTTTTCAACTACTATTATACCACCCGCTTCATTTAAAAAAGGTGTATTGTTGAAAAGGCTCATAATATCGCCCAATTCATAATACCCTAAATACTTGTTTTCGGCACCTAATACCGGCATAATATTACTGTTGTTTAGGGCAAAGGCTTCCAAAATATCCAGCCAATTGGTGTCTTCGAGAACGTGAAATGGCTCCAAGGCATATTGAAAATCTACCAACAATTTTGTGTTGTCAAAACAATACGAATCGTTTTCGGAAACACAGCCTATATAATGGCCTTCTTTTTTAACGGGTACGTGCGAGTAGGTAAGCTGGTTGAAAACGGTTTGCACATCCTTTACTTTAGCCGAAATATCAAAGGGTTCAATATCGTTTATGATGTAATTAAGAGTTTGCATAGCAAATTATTTTTATCGCAAATTACTTAAAATAAAGGTTCATTTGCATCATGAAGGTTTGTATTTTTGTTAAAAATATAGCCGCTCTTGCTTCCATAGATGCAATTGGATTACATTTTTTGCCGTAGTAACGAATGGATTTATCGTACTGTTGCGATTTCCGAATAAACAAAAAATAATGACAAAACTAAGCGTAAACATTAATAAAATAGCCACTTTGCGCAATGCACGTGGTGGCAATGTGCCGGATCTTTTAAAGATGGCGAAGGATATTCAAAATTTTGGGGCGCAAGGAATCACAATTCATCCAAGGCCAGATGAGCGCCACATTCGTTACCAAGATGCATACGATTTAAAAGCTATTGTTACTACCGAATATAATATTGAAGGTAACCCAATGGATAATTTCACTAAAATGGTTTTGCAGATTAAACCTACGCAAGTTACGCTTGTGCCCGATGCTGTTGATGCAATTACTTCAAACGCTGGGTGGGATACCGTGAAACACAAAGATTATTTAAAGGAAATTATTGCCGAATTTAAACGAAACGATATCCGCACTTCAATATTTGTAGATCCAACTTTAAAGATGATTGAAGGCGCCGCCGAAACGGGAACAGATAGAATTGAGCTTTACACCGAAGAATTTGCCGATCAATTTACCTTAGGAAACAAAGAAGCCATTAAGCCATATACCGAATGCGCCATCCTTGCAAATAAACTTGGCCTCGGCATTAATGCGGGTCACGATCTTTCGCTGGATAATATTGAGTTTTTTAAAGAAAACATTCCAAATCTTTTGGAAGTTAGTATAGGGCACGCGCTTATTAGCGAATCGTTATATTACGGATTGGAAAAGGTAATTGCAGGCTATTTAAAAAAACTTAGTTCATGATTTTACACTCACAAATACTCGGCTCCGGCAAACCCTTCGTGATTCTTCACGGTTTTCTAGGTATGAGCGATAACTGGAAAACCCTCGGAAATCAATGGGCGGAATCGGGATATGAAGTTCATCTAATAGACCAACGCAACCACGGGCGCAGTTTTCATAGCGAAGAATTCTCGTATAATATCATGGCTCAGGATTTAGTGAATTATTGCGAAGAATACAACCTTACAGAAATAATACTGCTAGGCCATTCCATGGGCGGAAAAGTGGCGATGCAGTTTGCGGTTACCTACCCCGAAATGGTTTCGAAGTTGATTGTTGCAGATATTGGCCCAAAAGCATATCCGTCGCACCACCAAGATATTTTAAAAGCACTATCCTCTTTAGATTTTAAAAAAATAGATTCGCGCGGTGATGCGGAGGCTGTTCTTTCAGAATTTATTAAAGATAAAGGTACGCGGCTATTTCTTTTAAAAAATTTATATCGAAAAAATAAAAATGAATTTGCCCTTCGTATAAACCTTCCTGTACTTTCCAAAAAAATTGAAGAAATTGGTGTCCCGCTTCCTGAAGACACCATGTATAAAGGCGATACGTTGTTTTTAAGTGGCGAAAAAAGTGGCTATATCGAGCCAATGGACGCTATTTTAATTGAAAAACATTTTCCGAAAGCAAAAATTGAAATTATTTCCGGAGCCGGCCATTGGCTACACGCCGAAAATCCCGAAGAATTTTATGATAATGTTATGATTTTTTTATAATATTGTAGGAAAGTATCTTATGCGCGCATAATAAATTTTGTGTAAAAGACATAAATATCCTTAATATCTGAAATTAACTCTAAAGAAGTAAACTATGAAGAAAGTATTAGTACTCGCCGTTTTTGCACTTGCAAGTGCGGTGACTTATGCAGGCGGTTACCGTGTAAGCTTGCAGGGCAATAAAGCCTTAGCGATGGGCCACACCGGGGTCGCGGTAATAAATAGCAGCGAATCGGTATTTTTTAATCCTGCCGCTATGGTGTATTTGGAAGATAAATTTAATATCTCTGTTGGGGTGCATGGTGTATTTTCAAACATTGCCTATCAGGATACCCAAACTGGGGCCAATGCTCGCACCGATAGTCCAGTAGGAACGCCGCTTTATTTATACGCTTCGTACCAAGCTACAGATTGGTTGGCCTTTGGTCTTGGAGTTTACACGCCGTACGGAAGTTCGGTGGAGTATGAAAAAGATTGGGAAGGTTCGCATTTAGTTAATACAATTGATTTGCAGGCAATCTATATTCAGCCAACCGTATCGTTTAAAATAAACGATAAATTGAGTTTTGGAGGTGGTCCTATTTATGTTACGGGTTCTGTAAATTTTAATAGAAACCTTAACCGCACTCTTACAGATATAGACGGAAATCGTGCGAATGTAACTATTGATGCCAGCGGAGTAACAAGCTGGGGATGGGTTGCAAGCTCAATGTTTAAATTTACAGACAACCTTAGAATTGGTGCAACTTACCGCTCAGAAATTATTTTAGAAGCCGAAGAAGGTACCGCAGAATTTGAAAATATTCCTAATTCGCCCTTAACTCCTTTTCAAAATACAGCTATCGATGCTGCTATGCCATTACCTGCTGAAATGACTGTGGGTATGTCATACAATTTCTGTGAGAAATGGCTCTTTGCTTTTGATTTTAATCGAACTTTTTGGGATGCCTATGAATCATTAGATATCAATTTTGAAAATCCGGCTATTCCAGATTCCAAGAATGCACGTAATTATAAAAACGCTTCAGTATATCGTTTCGGTATGCAGTACGAAGCTACTAAAATGTTCACGCTAAGAGCAGGGTACTACTTTGATGAATCTCCAGTTCGCGAGGGTTATTTCGCACCCGAAACACCTCGAAACGATAGCAACAACTTTACTGCCGGACTTACCGTAAATCTTGGCGAGCACTTACAGATAGATGCCTCATTCCTATATTCACACTTTAAGGAAATAGATGCTTCGTACAACTATTATTTCGAAAATGGTCAGGCGGTTCCATTTAAAGGAACGTACAAAACCAATGCTTTTGTTCCGGGATTAGGGCTTACATATAAATTATAATCGAAAAAAATCTTAAAGATGAAAAATATACTTAAATATACATTCGCAGTTTTGGCCGTAGGCTTCGTAAGCTGCGAACCAGAATTTGATACGCCTGTAACAGACGAAGGTTTTTACACGAGCGGAATGGCAGATCTTTCAAAATATGTTTCTGTCGGAAACTCGTTAACTGCGGGTTATGCGGACGGTGCACTTTATATTACCGGGCAGGAAAATAGCTACCCAAATATTATGGCTCAGCAGTTTTCTTTTGCCGGTGGAGGTGAATTTAATCAACCATTAATGAATGATAATTTGGGCGGGTTGCTATTAGGCGGAACTCAGATTACTGAAAATAGATTAGTGCTTGCCGTAGATGCCAATGGAAATCCAGGACCCGTGCGTTTGGCCGGAACGCCAACAACCGAAATAACAAACAAATTAACTGGTCCGTTTAATAACATGGGGGTTCCCGGTGCAAAAAGTTTTCATTTGGTAGCACCAGGTTACGGAAATGCTGCGGGAGTACCAACAGGTGCGGCAAACCCTTATTATGCGCGTTTTGCAAGTAGTGAGAGTGCTACGGTTATTAGCGATGCTGCTACTCAAAATGCAACTTTTTTCAGTTTGTGGATTGGTAATAACGATATTTTAAGTTATGCAACTTCTGGTGGTTCTGGGGTTGATCAAACAGGTAATTTTGATCCAGCTACCTACGGAGGTAACGATATTACAGATCCAAATGTGTTTGCATCTGTTTACAGCCAACAAGTTGATGCCTTAACCGCAAATGGCGCTAAAGGTGTTTTGGTGAATATTCCTGAAGTTACATCTATTCCATACTTTACAACTGTGCCTACTAACGCAATTCCTTTAGATGCAGCTACTGCCGGTGCACTAAACGCGCAGTTTGCCGGTTATAATACGCAGATTTTGCCTGGCTTAGCGGCCATGGGCGTAATAACGCCCGAAGAAGCTGCCATGCGAATGATAAACTTTTCTGCAGGTCAAAACTTCCCAATTATGACCGATGATGATCTTACAGATCTAACGGTTATTTTACAAGGAGCTCCCTTTAGTTTACCGCAGGAATTGGCTGTTTTATTAGGGCAATTACGTCAAGTTAAATCTGACGATCTAATCGTACTAACCGCTTCTTCGATATTAGGGACTACGCCAGATCCAAACAATCCACAAGGAGTAATTGGGGTTTCCATTCCGTTAAGCGACCAATATGTTTTGGCCGTTTCAGAACAGGCTCGCATTACTGCGGCAAGTACAGCATATAACGCAACTATCCAAGCGTTGGCTGGGGCAAAAGGCTTGGCTTTTGTAGATGCCAAATCGGCATTGGCTAGTCTTGCCAATGGCGGAATTGCTTATGATGGTGGAGTTCTTACATCACAATTTGTAACAGGTGGCGCGTTCTCTTTAGATGGAGTTCACCCAACGCCTAGAGGTTATGCCTACACAGCCAACCTTATTATTAGAGCAATTAACAATACGTACGATGCAACAATCCCAACAGTACACATTGGCGATTACGGTACCATAACCGCTACGAATAATTAGTATTTTTTAAATTTAGTTAGTTTGTAAACCGCTCTCGCCTGAGGGCGGTTTTTTAGTATATTTACGTAAACTAATTTAATTTCTTCAAAAATGAAACTCATCATTAAATTACTTCTTACCGCGCTAGCAGTTGTTGTTCTGGCAAAAATTCTTCCGGGTGTTGCGGTAGCTGGCTACGGATCGGCAATAATCGTTGCTATTGTTATAGCTTTATTGCGATTGCTGGTTAAACCAATTTTAGTAGTATTAACGCTGCCAATAACAATTGTAACTTTCGGACTGTTTTTGCTTATTATAAATGCGGTTATTATTCTAATGGCGGCTTATTTTATAGATAGTTTTGCA
The DNA here is from genome assembly GCF_029814825.1 of Aequorivita marisscotiae. Taxonomy (NCBI): domain Bacteria; kingdom Pseudomonadati; phylum Bacteroidota; class Flavobacteriia; order Flavobacteriales; family Flavobacteriaceae; genus Aequorivita; species Aequorivita marisscotiae. Next base: position 1,442,357 of record NZ_CP122379.1, read on the forward strand.
GTTGCATCTATTTGGTGGGCACTACTTTTTAGCCTGTTGCTTTCACTTTTTCAAGCTGTGTTGTTTTCGCTCATAAAGGAGGACTAGCAATTTGTAGAACAACAGTTTATAAATGTTTGTTGGGTTGTGCAAAAAGCCGTACTTTTGCATCCCGAAATTCAGGAGAAAAATGAACATTACAAAAAAAGACATTGATAAACTAAATGCTGTTCTTACAGTTGAAGTTGCAAAGGAAGACTATTCTGCCAACGTAGAAAAAGTACTCAATAATTACAGAAAAACCGCGAATATCCCTGGTTTTAGAAAAGGCCACATCCCAATGGGAATGGTGAAAAAACAATACGGAAAGGCGGTTTTGGTAGAAGAAGTAAACAAATTACTTCAAGATGCGCTTCACAAATATCTTAACGAAGAAAAATTAGACGTTCTCGGAAATCCACTTCCAAAGAACGAAGCAGAAATTGATTGGAATGCAGATAACTATTCCTTTGAATTTGAATTGGGCCTTGCACCCGAATTTACCGTAGATGTAAACAACAAGGAAATTGTTCACTATAAAATTGTAGCAGACGACGAATTGCTAAACAATCAAGTAAAAACAATCCGCAAGCAGTACGGTAAATTAATTTCAAAAAACGAAGTTGAAAAAGGCGATGAAATCACCGGGACTTTTACTTCCGAAGAAAAGGAAATTGAAAAGAAAACAACCATTACCACTGAAGATATCGCAGGTAAAAAACAATTGGAAAGCCTACTTGGCGCCAAGGTTGGCGACACGGTAACCTTGAAAACAAAAGGAATGTTTGCCGATGATCACGACAATCAGAAATTTTTGGGTGTTGCGCACGATGAGGCCCACGGGTTGGATATTGAAGTTTCTCTAAAAATAGAAGAGGTAAATAAGCGCGAAATGGCCGAATTGAACCAAGATCTTTTCGATAAATTATTTGGTGAAGGCGTTGTTACTTCCGAAGCCGAATTAAAGGCTAAAATTAAGGAAGATGCCGAAGGACAATTTGCACAACAAAGCGACCAAAAATTGTTGAATGATGTAGTTGATTCGTTAATTGAAAATACAAAATTTGATCTTCCAAAAGAGTTTCTACAACGTTGGATTGCAATGACCGGCGAAAAGAGACTTTCCGAAGAAGAGGCAAAAGCCGAATTTGAAAGAAGTGAAAAAGGGCTTCGCTATCAGTTAATCGAAGGCAAACTTCGCACTGAAAATAATTTGCAAGTTACTTTTGATGAGTTAAAAGACCATTCAAAAAATATGATAAAAGCACAAATGGCGCAGTTTGGGCAAACAAACCCAACAGAAGAGGAATTAGAGTCTATCACCGCCCGTATTCTTTCTAATAAGGAAGAAGTAGAGCGTTTAAGCGAACAACTTA